>CAWJJU010000009.1:0-9336 GCA_963843315.1 uncultured Actinomycetes bacterium | reverse complement strand
CGATCCTGGAAGGCGAGTTGAAGCTGCCGCCGTCAAGGGAGTACCTCCAGCATGAGGTGGAGAACGTGCTGGCCGCCTACAACGAGGCCCGAGCCGAGATCCTCGCCGATCCGGGAGCTCGACTCACGCCGGCGTGGTTCACTCGGTTCAACGAGCGGATCCTTCGGGGCCTCGAGCTCGAAGAGGGGGTCGTCCCCGGAAGGCTTCGTACCGGCTCCGTCGTCGTGGGTCGATACAGGGCTGTTCCGGCCGCCGACGTTGAACACCTTCTCAAGCGTTTCTGCGATTGGCTGAACAGCGGCGACTTCGACGCTCCGGAGGGGGCGCCCGAGCTGGCCGCCCCGCTGGCGATCCTGAAAGCCGTGATCGGGCACCTCTACCTCGCCTGGATCCATCCGTTTGGCGACGGCAACGGCCGAACCGCCCGACTCCTGGAGCTTCAGGTCCTGCTTCGGGCGGGCTTTCCGGCGCCTGCGTGCCAGCTCCTCAGCAATCACTACAACCTGACGCGAGCGGATTACTACCGCCGGCTCGACGCCGCTCGGCGTGAGGGTGGCGTGGTCGAGTTCCTCCTCTATGCGGTCCGGGGCATGGTCGACCAGCTGGGGGAGCAGCTCGACACGATCTGGCGCCGACAGTTCGCCGACCGCTGGGAGCAGTTCGTCTACCAGAGCTTCGGCAACGTGGCCGGCCCTTCCGCGCACCGCCAGCTCCGCTTGGTGCTCGCCATCTCAAAGCGCGTGCGCCAGACGGGGCAGCCTGTCCCTCGGCGCGAGCTGACGAATCTGACCCCGGAGCTCGCCGCCGCGTATGCGACGAAGACCGGCAAGACGCTGACCCGCGACCTGAACGCGATCGCGGCACGCGGCCTGCTGCGCAAGACGGGACACGGCTACCTCCCCACCGACGACCAGATCCGGGGACTCTGGCCCGAGGTCGAGGGTGGAATCCTGGAGCCGTAGCCGAGGCGGGGATCGCGTTCTCAACCCGGAGCGGGACTCATTACAGGAAGCGTCTTATGACGCGCTCTGTGCGTGGCCGCGAGAAGCTTCCTAAAGTGTCCGGAGGATGCAGCCGCGCGTGGAGAAGGCCCTCGGGGCCGTCGAACTGTTCTGCGATAGCCGCGTCCCCGAGGAGCTGCGTGACGAGATCCGCATCGAGTGCACGGTCCGGGGCAGGTCGATCACGATTGTCGAGCGGCGCCCACCTTGGCGACCCGAGGCAGGACCGGATTGGAGCGAGATGAAGGTTGCGCAGCTTCGTTTCGACGAGGCCACGAGCAAGTGGAACCTCTTCTGCAGGGATAGCTCGGAGCGCTGGTGGGATTACGAGGGCATCGACGCCACCCCCACGGTCGATCCCCTTCTTGCCGAGATTGCGGCGGACCCCACCGGCATCTTCTGGGGCTGATTTCGCCTGAGCCGGCTCGCTCGGGGTGGGAAGATCAGCCATCGCTCCGCTCGATCCCGATCTCGCCCTCCGGCAGGCTGCGCTCGCTCGAGTTCGCGAACTGGCTCGCGAGTACTTCGACATCGTGCCGCTCGACGTGCTCCGGGAGGGCTTCTACTTCGAGGGACAGCGGGTGAGCTTCGGCTCGTTCATGAAGGGCATCCACCGGGCGAAGGAGCAATCAGGGCCAGCGGCCTTGACTCTTCTGACCGCCAACGAGGGTCCCTATGACGATCTTCACGACGCCGAGGGCGGCCTTATCCACTATCGGTACCGCGCCGGCGACGTCGACCAACCCGACAACCGCGCGCTTCGCGCGGCGTTCGAGCTGCAGGCCCCTCTCATCTACTTCCGCGGCATCGGTGACCGCCAGTACGCGGTGATCGCGCCGGTGTTCGTCGTTGCTGACGATCCTGCCGCCGGCGTCGTCCAGCTCGAGACCGGCCTGCCGTTCGAGGACACCCAGGGCAACGGGATCGTCTCGTCGGCCGGGGCTCGGCGCGAGCAGTTCGCGATGGTCGCCCGCCGGCTCGACCAGGTCAGGTTCCGCCGCGACGTCCTGCGCGTCTATCGCAATCGCTGCGCCGTCTGCTCGCTGAAGGAACGGGAGCTCGTCGAGGCCGCGCACATCATTGGCTGGCGCGAGCCCGACGGCATCGCGGCTGTCGTCAACGGCCTGGCGCTGTGCGCCATTCACCACCGCGCGTACGACCGAAACCTCCTCGGGATCGACCCTGACGGAGTGGTTCACATCGGCCATCGGCTCCTGAACGAGATCGACGGTCCGATGCTCAAGACCGGTCTTCAGGGCTTTCACGGGGCGGCGATCCTGCAGCCGAAGGCTCCGGAGAATCGGCCTGATCCAGACCGTCTCGCCGTGCGGTTCGAGGCCTTCGAGGCGGCGGCTGCCTAAGGGCTGGGCTCTGCTCGGTGCGCGGTTTGGCACAGGCCGCGCGCAACGCGCGACGGCGAGCCCGTCAGGATCGGGGATATATGGGATATCCTCGCTGTATGGCCAAGGTTCTCGTCTCCCTTCCCGACGATGTGCTCTCGAGCCTCGACGAGCGCGTGCGCGCTCAGGGCACCACCCGCAGTGGCCTGCTTTGCGAGCTGATCGAGCGCGAGCTCGAGGCCGACGCAGCCGGCCACGCCGCCGAGATGAAGCGCCTGCTCGCCCGGCCTGGGCGACACGGAGGCTCCGCCACCGAGGCGGTGCGCGCCGACCGCTCGTCGCGGTGAGCGGCCTCCTGCTGGACGCGGGGGTCTGGCTGGCCGCCCGCGACGCCGACGACCGCTTTCACGAGGAGAGTCGTGCGCTGATCGCAGCCGGCGGCGCGCTCGGCGCTCTGGACCTGACCCTGTACGAGGTCGCGAACGTGGCGACGAAGCGGTGGCGCTCGCCCGCGGAGGCGAAGCGCCTGGTCGCGCTCGTCCTGCGCGCCTGCGAGGGCCGACTCGTTCGTGCCGGCGAGGAGATCGTGACCGCGGCGGTCGCGGCCGCGGCGAAGCACTCGATCACCGTCTACGACGCCGCCTACGTCGTCAGCGCGGAGCGCTACGGGGCCAAGCTCGTCAGCACCGACCTGCGCGACCTGGTGGACGCCGGCCTCGCGATCTCACCCGCGGCGGCGTAGCCGCCCCAAGCTCACCAGGTCGCGGTTCCGCGGAACCGCCAGAGCCGGCTCAGCGCTTCTTGCCGTACAGCACGGCGACCTTGGTCGTGTTGGAGTCCGGCACGACCGCGTCGGGCCGCTTGTCGCCGTTCAGCCGGCCGGCGGCCACGCTCTGGGCCGAGCTCACGGCCGGGAACTGCTTCGCCTTGCTGAGGCCACCCTTGCCGTTGCCGAAGAAGACGGCGAGCTTGCCCTCGTCGCTGCCGTTGTTCTGCGCGGCGAGGACGTCGAGGTTGCCGTCGCCGTTGACGTCGGCCGCAGCGGGCTCGTCGCCGCAGATCCCCGCCGGGGCCTTCGCGGGCTTCGGCACGCCGAAGCCGCCCTTCTTGCCGAGGACCATCAGCACCCGGTGGGGCTCTCCGACGACGCAGCCCTGGGTGACTGCGTAGTCGAGCCGCCCGTCGCCGTTGAAGTCGCCCGTCGTCATCCCGTCGGCGTTGGTGTCCTCGAGGATCCTGATCGACCCCGACGAGAGCGCTCCGATCGCGCTGCCGTGCATTACCTGGAGCTCCGCCCCCACCCCGGCCTGGTTCATCAGGACGGCGACGTCGGGATGCTCGTCGCCGTCGATTCGCGAGACCGCGACCGCGATCGGGTTGGCGCCGGTCGGATAGGGCTGGACGGGCTGGGCGATGACGCTCGTGCCGGAGTTCAGGATCACTCCGACGCTGTCGACGTTGTCGCCGCTGGCGACGACGTCGAGATGATGGTCGCCGTTGAGGTCGCCGAGGGCGACGCCGTCGGCGTTGTAGGCGTAGCTCCCGGTCGTGTAGCCGTGATCGTCGACCGTCACCGAGAGCGGCGCCCCGGCGCTGACGACGTCGGCCCGGTTTCCCGCGTTCAGCTTGCCGAGCGCGAGCCCGTGCGCAACGCTGCCGAGGGGGATCTCGGTCGCCGCGGAGAACCCGTTCTTGCGACCGTGCAGCACCCACGCCGAGAGGTTCAAGTTGTCGGTGACCACGATGTCGCTGCGCGAATCGCCGTCCATCTGCGCGATGCCAATCTCGCGGAGCTGGTCCGGCCCGTCCACCGGATAGTGCTTCGCCTTGCCGAGGGTCGAGGCGTGGTGGCCGTGGGCGAGCGCGAGGGCGCCCGCGAGCAGGAACGCGGCCATCGCCGCAAGCGCTCCCATGTGCCGAAGGCGCCGGCCGCCGGCCCGCACCTTCTCCCTGAGTGTCCGCCTCCCGCCGGTCATGCCGCGGAGGATATCCCGGCGCGCGGGCCCGGTCCATCAGGGTGCTCGGTCGTGACCGGTTCACATGAGCGCTGCATGAACGCCGTCGGGCTGTGTTGACGTGTTGCGCAACACGACAACAAGGTGTACTCTGCTCCCATGCTCAACGAGAACGACGTACTCCTGCTCCTGAGGCTTATTGCGGATCCGAAGCCGTGGACGTACCGATCTCTGGGCAGCGAACTCCTGCTGGACCCGGCCGCAGTTCACCGTGGAGTGGCCCGGCTCAGCGACGCAGGCCTCCTCGAAGAGGATCGTGAGGTGAACCGCCAAAACGCAGAGGAATTCCTGGTCCACGCGCTGCGATTCCTTTTCCCCGCGCGCCTCGGCGCGCGTAAGAGGGGCGTTCCGACCGCCTGGGGCAGGGCTCCATTGAGCGAGCAGATTGCGAGTACAGAACCAAGCCCGGTATGGCCGGACCCCCGGGGCGAAGCCAGAGGCCCGGCCGTCGAGCCCCTGAGCAGCGCGGCGCTGAAACTCGCGAAGGAATCGCCATCCATGGGTGAATGGCTCGGACTTATCGATGGCGTCAGGGTCGGCCGCGCACGTGAACGAAGGCTGGCGGAGAACGAACTCAGCCGGCGAATCTGGGCGGCGGCCGAGTGAGCGTCTATCTACTCGAAAGAGCTGCGGAAGCCCTCGGGTCAATTGCCGACGACGTTGTCTTTCTCGGCGCCGCCACCTTGCCCCTGTGGATCACCGACCCCGGCGCGAGGGAGTTGCGGCCCACTCTCGATGTCGACGTGGTGGTCGAGGTCACAACCCGGGCCGCCTACAACCGATTCGAGGATCGTCTACGCGATGCTGGATTTCGGGATGAAGGGTCGATCATCGGACGCTTCAAGTTCGGCAAGGAAGACAATCTGCTCGATGCGATTCCCGCGGACGCGTCGATCCTTGGCTTCGACAGCTACTGGCAACAGGCTTCGATCGCGGAAGCCCAGGTTGTGTCGCTCCCATCGGGAGTCGACATCCGCGCGCTCTCTCCATCACGTCTCCTCGCAACCAAGCTCGAGGCTTTCGCGGGGCGAGGAGGCGGCGACTACCTGGGCAGCTCAGACTTCGAGGACATCGTCGGGCTCATCGATGGCCGGGCTGAACTAAGCCGAGAAGTCACCGAGAGCAACGCCAAACTCAGGAGGTACGTCGCACGCGAACTCTCGCGTCACCTGGGTGATCCGAAAGGCAAGGCTGCAATAGCCGCCCACCTCGAGATGGGTCGAGACGGCCGGATCCGCGCAGCGCAGGCGGTGATTCCTCGGATCAACGAAATGCTTGCCGCTGCGCCGGCGGCCTAGCGTCGCCGCGCCGACCGGTCCATCCGGGGCCCGGTTCATCGTGGCCGGTTTGCCCATGGATGCCCCGCGGATCATCGTTCGAGAGCAGGTCGCGGCCGTCGATTCGGTCGCCGGCGACGAGCTTGCGGAGGCGCTGGCGGCGGTGCCGGGGGCGCTGCTCTCGGCCGAGGGCTGGGATTGGGCGATCCGCATCGGGCCCGATCGCGCGTATTCGCTGGAGCGGATCGTGGCGGACGTTCGGGCTCGCCGCCGACGACGGAGACGTCGGCAGTCGCTTCGTGAGCTCTCCGCCCGGCGCGACCTCGACGACCCCGTGATCGAGCTGATCGACGCCGGCGAGCGCCGGCTCAGCCTGCTCGACGACTGGTCGTCGCTGGCCCTCGAGACCTTGCGCTCGATCCCGGGCACGCGAACGGTGGAGGCCGCGGGCCGCACCGAGGTGCCGCTGACCCGCTGGACGGCCGCGGCGATCCGCGACTGCGTCGAGGCCCACTCGCTGCGGCTGAGCCCGGCGGCGGCGCGGGCCCTTGCCGAGCTGTCGGCGCCGGCCGAGGCGGCCGCGGCCCTCGCGCACACGCAACGGGCGGACAGCGGCGCCCAGCCCGAGGGCCTCTCCATGGACCCGAGCGGAGCGATGGTGGTGCTGGTCCCCGGCGAGCGCCTCGACCTCATGCGCGACTTCGCCGCGCTGCCGGGCGCCAAGGCCTGGGGAGAGACCGGCCGCTGGGTCGCCCCCGCCAGCCCGGAGGCGGCCCGCCTGGTCCGCGCGCTCACCGCGAACCACCCCGACCTCGCCATCGCCCCCGAGGTCACCCGCTGGCTCGACGAGGCCCCGCGCTGGATCGCCCGCCTCGACGTCCGCCCCACCCGCGACGGCCCGCTGCTGGTGATGCGAACCCGCTGGGGCGAGCCGCCGGCGCAGCTCGGCGAGCTCGACGGCCTGGTGCGCGGTCCCGAGGAATCCACCGCTCCCCTCTCCCCCGCCAACCTGCGCCTGCTGGCGTCGATACGCGACGACGAGCCCGAGGTGAGCTCGACCGCCGAGTTCGACCGCGCGCTCGCCTGGCTCGACTCGAACCCGAAGGCGCGGAAGGTCCCGCCGGCCGAGCTCGACGTTGTCGCCGAGGGCCGCTCGCGCCACTACGAGGTCGACGGCATCTGGGACCTCGACGCCGAGGGCGCGTTCATCGCCATCGAGGCGAGCGTCGCCCGCCGCGGCGAGCACGCCAAGGCCGACCGGCTGCCCATCGAGGCCTGGCCCGCCGACCGCCTGGCCCGCTTCATCCGCGCCCGCGGCCTCGCGCACGACGCCGGCCGCCGAGCTGGCCATCCGCGAGGCGCTGGCGGAGGTCGACGACTCCGATCGCCTCATCGCCCTCTCCAAGGCCCACGACGCCGAGGTGCAGATCGAGGGGCTCACGCGGCGAGCTGATGCCCTTCCAGCGCGCGGGCGTCGCCTACGCGCTGGAGCGCCGGCGGGTGTTCGTCGCCGACGAGCAGGGGCTCGGCAAGACGATCCAGGCGCTGGCGACGATCCAGGCCGACCTGGCCTTCCCCACGGTGGTCGTCTGCCCGGCCTCGCTGAAGCTGAACTGGGTGCGCGAGGCGAACCGCTGGCTGCCGGGGCGCAGCGCGGTGAACGTCAGCGGCCGCGGCCGAGCGCGGGAGCTCGACGAGGCCGACATCGTCGTCGTCAACTACGAGGTGGTCCACGCGCACCTCGGCGACCTGGCGGCGATCGAGCCGCGCGCGCTCATCCTCGACGAGTCGCACTACGTCAAGAACCCCCAGGCGCGCCGCACGCGCGCGGTGATCGACCTGGCCGAGCGCCTCGGCCCCGACGCCCTGCGCCTGGCGCTGACCGGGACCCCGGTGGTCAACCACCCGGCCGAGCTCGCCTCGCAGCTGCGCGCGCTCGACCGCCTGAGCGAGTACGGGTCGGCCGGCTCGTTTCGCGTGCGCTACGGCACCGGCGTCGCGCGCCGCCGCCTGCACGAGCGGCTGCGCAGCTCCTGCTATTTGCGCCGCCGCAAGGAGGAGGTGCTGGAGCAGCTCCCGGCCAAGCGCCGGGCCGTCGTCGCGGTGCCGATCGACAACGGCCGCGAGTACCGCCGCGCCGAGCGCGACTTCATCCAGTGGCTTCGCGAGCGGGTGGCCGAGGGCGAGGCGGGCCTGCCGGCCAGCGATCGCGGGCTGGCGCTGGTGAAGCTGACCGCCCTGCGCCGCCTGGCCGCGCGGGGCAAGCTGACCGCGGCGCTGGAGTGGATCGAGACCTTCCGCGAGTCCGAGGAGAAGCTCGTGCTGTTCGCCCACCACCGCGACATCCAGGAGGCGGTGATCGAGCGCTTCGGAGACTGCGCGCGGATCCTCGGCTCCGACCCGCCGGCCGAGCGCGACGCCAACGTCCAGCGCTTCCAGGCCGGCGACGGCCCGCAGCTCTGCGTGTGCTCGCTGGAGGTCGCCGCGCACGGCTTCACCCTCACCGCGGCGGCGAACGTCGCCTTCCTCGAGCTCGGCTGGACCCCGGCCAAGCACGACCAGGCCGAGGATCGCCTGCACCGCATCGGCCAGACCCGCAGCGTCACCGCCTGGTACCTGCTGGCCGCGGAGACCATCGACGAGCGCATCGCCGCCCTGCTCGAGGCCAAGGAGGCGGTCGTCGACTCGCTGACCGACGGCGGCGAGGAGGTCAGCTCGACCCTGGTGGCGGAGCTGATCGGGGGCTACGCGGAGGGCGAGTAGGCGGGGCGGGCGCCGCTCGCGAATCGGCACGATCCGCGCGCCACGCGTAACTCGCGCCGGCCTAGGGTCGCCGCATGTACGACGAACGGCGAGTTCGAGAGCGAAAGCGGCTGATCGACCACATGGAGTACTTCGTGGGTCCGCCCGCGTCCTTCTACGAGGACCTCGAACACGCGATCGAATGCGCCGCCAGGGGGATCGAGTATTCGAAGGTGATCGTCGGCGATGAACTCCTCGCAGTTGGGGAGGTGATCGCGAAGTACGACCTCGGCGAGTTCGTCGAGCGCAAGCGCAATCCGGAGGCTGACGAAGAAGCCGGCACAGACTCGATCGACTGGTGAACATGCGCGACACATGTTCTAATGTGTTGCACATGTCGAAGATGATCCAGGTCCGCAATGTTCCCGACGAGCTCCACCGCGCGCTGAAGGTGCGTGCCGCCGAGAACGGGCTCTCGCTGTCGGACTATCTCTTGTTGGAGCTCGAGGGGCTCGCCGGCAAGCCGACGCTCGCGGAGTTGGTGGAGCGAATCAGGCGCGAGGAGCCAATCGACATCGGCAACGAGGCCGTTCGCATCATCCGCGCCCAGCGCGGTCCGCTGCCGTGATCGTTCTGGATGCCTCCGCTGCAGTCGAGCTGTTTGCGGGCCGGCCGAACGGCGAAGCCGTCGCGGCGCGGATCGAGGACGAGTTCGCGATTCACGTCCCTGCCGTGTTCGACATCGAGGTGCTGCACGCCCTGCGAGGACTGGACCTGGGAGGCAGACTGACCGGTGCGAAGGAGACGGCGGCGCTGCGCGACCTGGCCGGCCTGCGAGCCGTTCGCTACGGCCACGAGCTGCTCCGTCCGCGGATCTGGGCCCTCCGCCACAACCTGACGGCCTACGACGCCGCCTACGTGGCGCTGGCCGAGATCCTCGCGGCAACGCTCCTCACCCGCG
>CAWJJU010000008.1:0-22939 GCA_963843315.1 uncultured Actinomycetes bacterium | reverse complement strand
GGCGAGGCGTAGGCGGCGCGGATCAGCTTCAAGCCGTGGAGCGGGCGCGTCGGACGCTCGGAGGTCAGGTCGCGGAACGGTGGTCAGCCTCGGGACTCGACCCGCACGCGGACCAGGGCGTCGCGCCCTGCATCTCGCGTGGCGATGGCGTGCCCTCGAAGCTCGTGGCCTCGAACCAGAAGGCGAACCGGGGCTCCCGCGCCGGTGAGATTGAGCCACCAGACCTTGCGGTCGGGCCAACCGACGGCGATCGTCACCTCGCTGCCCTTGTCCCGATAGAAGCACGGGATCGTGTACTCCCGGCCGCTGCGGTGGCCCGTGTAGGTGAGCAACGAGACGCGGCCGCTCACAATCCGGTGGATGGGCGACCTCAGAATCGTCCCGAGCGCCGGGTTGACGATCCGGTTCATCGCCAGAAAGGGAGCGCGGCTTGGCACGCCGCGATCGTTGCAAGGATCGCTCGATCGGCTCATCGCAGCGGGGCGTCCGGGGATCGCTCGAGCGCCTCCAAGGCCGCACGGCGGCCCGCCTCCCGGGCCGCATCGAGCTGGTGGAACTCGAGCAGCCCGACTCCCTCGGCGCGTGGCTCGATGACGAGGTCCGCGTGCCGCCGGGCCGCCTCGGAGGTATTTGCGCTTCCGAGCAGGAGCACGCGCGTGAGCGTTTCTCCGAGGCTCGGCGGCCGCTCGGAGCCCCGTTGCACCGGGAGCCGGTTGCGGTGGTTGGTGGCGCCGACGCTGGCCTTCACATCGACAGCCACGATCGGGCCCTCGCCGAGATCGGCCATGGCGCCGACGGGCAGGTTGTCGATCAGCGAGCCGTCGATGAGCAGCTCCCGGCCCCTGACCTGCGGGGGCGCGAGGATCGGTATGCACATGCTGAAGCCGACGCCCTCCCAGACCGGACCGGAGCGGGTGACGACGAAGGTGCCGCTGCGAAGCTCGGTACAGCCACAGAGGAAGCTGCGCGGCAGTTCCTCGATCGTGACCTCGCCGAACGTCCGGCGAAGCATGCTCTCGGCACGTTCTCCCCGAATCAGCGCGTGGCGGGGGATGGTGTAATCGCCCAGCGGGCGGCGCTGCACCCACTCCTCGAAGCAACGGGCGTCGATCTCGTCGCAATCGAGGCCCTGCGCGAAGAGCGCACCGATGAACGCCCCCATGCTGACGCCGGCCACCCGGTCGATCGTCACGCCGGCGGCGGTGAGCTCCTCGAGCACGCCGATGTGCGAGAAGGCGCGCGCCCCGCCGCCCGAGAGAACGATGCCCGTAGAGCGCCCGGCCAGGCGTCTCGCGACTCTGCCGAGGTCCTCCTCGAGGGCCGCGGTGCGAAGGCTGTGCGTTTCGACTGGCTGCAGCGCCGCCGCCCAGCCATCGAGCGCCCCCGATCCCGGCACGACGTCCAGGGCGACGAGATCGCAGCCACGCAGTTCGCGGCCGGTGAGAGCAACCTCCGGGGCGGGACCGCCGCCGGTCACCAGGAGGATGCGATCCGCCTGCTGGAGGCAGAACTCCGACCATCCTCCGTCCGCGGCGAGGGAGCCGACGGATAGCAGCACCAGATCGTGCTCTACCTCTGCGCGATCGAGTAGAGGGCCGTAGACCGCCGCCGGATTCTCGCCCCGCGTCGGGGACGCCTCCTCGCCGTCCAGCCGGACCACGGAGAGGTGAGGTTTCAGCGCATCCTCGAGGCCGCGAGCGAGCTGGGCCGTTGGCACGCCATCGCCAAGTGCCAGGAGAGCCACGGTGGCCGGGCGTGGTCGGGCGGCGCCGGCCGGAGCCTGAACCTCGCGAAGCTGCCCGGCGAGCGAGCGGCTCAGGGCAATCGACATGGCCGGGGACTCGCGAAGCAGCTTGTCGAACTCGTCGCTGCGCAGGGCGATCAGATCGCTGGCTCGTGCGGCTCGCACCGAGGCCGAGCGTGGCAGACCCGTGAGCAGCGCGAGCTCGCCCAGGGTGTCGCCCCGGCCGAGTTCGCGAATCACCACGGATGCGGATTCGTCGACGACCTCGAGACGCCCCGCCCTTACCACGTACACGCCGTCTTCTGGATCGCCTTCGTGGAATAGCCACTCGCCGGACTTGAGCCTGACCGCCTGGGCATGCTCGGCGAGCGTGTCGAGGGCCGACCCCTCGAGGCCCGCGAGGAGCGGGACCTGGCCCAGGAACTCAGCCGTGGACTGAGCCCGCGCCAGACGGCTCGGCGCGGGCGGCCCAACCTTGATCGCGCGGCGCGCTCGCGCTGGAGGAGCGCCACCGGTTCGGGACGTCGGGCTCAATACGGCCCGCGCGGCGCTGGCCAGCGAAGGCGCTTCCCCGCCGGCGAGACGCCCGACAAGCAGGCACCCGAGCCCGGAGCAGATGAGGCAGACCGCTCCGAAGGTCCAGGCGTGGTCGAAAGCAGCCGCGGCCTCCAGCGGCGACGGCGTTCCGATGATCGCCACGACCAGCGCCACGCCGAGCGCAGCGCCGACCTGGCGGGCAACCGAGTTGAGCCCCGTTGCCGTCGCGAAGCTCTCGCCGGGCGCTGACGCTACCGCCGCGCCGCTCAGATTCGGAAACAGCGTGCCTGCGCCGATGCCGAGCATGATGATTCCCGGGAGCCACTGGCTGAGGAACTCCGGAGTCGTTCCAACCCGCTCGACGAACCAGATCAGCGCGCCGCCCCAGATCAGCCCGCCGGCGACGAGCACCGGGCGATGCCCGATCCGGGTTACCAGCCGGCTTGTCGGCCCGGCGACGGCTGCGGCGACGAACGGGCCAGGGGTCAGGGCGAGACCGGCCTTCAGCACCGAGTACTGCCAAACGCCGGTTAGGAAAAGGACGTTCGTGAGCGTGTAGCCGTAGAAGCCGGCGGCGGCGACGATCGTCATCCCGTTCGCCGCGCTGAACGTGCGGATCCGGAGCAGGGAGAGGTCGACGATGGGGGAGCGGTGCCAGGTGCAGCGCCAGACGAACACCGCGCCCAGGACGATCGCGACGGCGAACGCGGCGACGATCCGCGCGCTGGTCCACCCCCACTCCTCGCCCTTCACGACCCCCAGCACCAGCGACGCGATCGCCAGCGCGAAGAGGCCGGCGCCGGCGAGGTCCGGCATCCGCCGCCGCCCGGGGGCGCGGCTCTCGACGAGGCGGGTGCGCGCGAGAACGACCGCCGCGATCCCGATTGGCAGGTTGACGAGGAAGACGAGCCGCCAGTCCGAGATGGCGACCAGCAGGCCCCCAAGCGAGGGTCCGAGGCCTGCGGCCGCCGCCGCTACGGCGGAGAGGAGAGCGACACCATGCGAGCGGCGCTCCACCGGGAAGGCATTCAGAACCAGCGCCAGCGACGAGGGGACGAGCAACGCAGCCCCAAGCGCCTGCACCACCCGGAACGCGATCAGCGCGTTGGGCGACGGGGCGATCGCGCAGAGAAGCGAGGCGAAGGTGAACAGCTCGAGGCCGTAGACGAAGACCCGCCGGCGGCCGAGAAGGTCGGCAATCCGCCCCGCCGCCACGAGGAACGCGGCAAACACGATGTTGTAGGCGTTCAGCACCCACGACAGCGACGAGATCGACGTTCCCGGAAACGACTTCGCGATGTTCGGGAACGCGATGTTCACGATCGTCGCGTCGACGAAGGCGACCGCGGCCCCAAGGGAGGCGATCGCGAGGACGGTGCTCGGCGCCGGCCCGCGCCGGCGTCCCGTGGCCTGTGCGGAGGTGCCGCTGGGCTCCGCGGCCCGCTCCTCGTGCGTCGTGTCGGTGGTCATTCGGCTCCTTCCCCATGCGAGTTGCTGAGCCGGCTCGGCAACTCGGGATCCGCCTCGAGGGTCGCGTGCGCCGCCTGCCTGCCGAGATCGCGAACGCGCGCGATCGCACCCCAGTCCATCAGTCCGATCCCGTCGACCTGCGGCGCGATGAAGAGATCAGCGTGAAGCCGCGCGGCGGCGAGCGTGTCGCTGCTTCCCACCGTCACGGTCCGGACGATGGTCTCGCCCAGGCGCGGAATCTCGGCGTCGCTTCCGGTCAGCGCGAGCCGCCCTCGCTGCACCAGCCGCGCCAGGCCAGGACGCCCGCCGCTCCTGACCTGCGCCATGTGCCCGGTCACGTCCACGGCGACGACGGGTCCCTCGCCGCTTCGGGCCATGGTGGCGACCGGAAGGTTGTCGAGGACGCCGCCGTCGACGAGAAGCCGGCCCTCGGGAGTGGCCACCGGCGGGAAGACGCCCGGGATCGCGAGGCTCGGGTAGACGGCGTCGACCACTCGGCCCGTCCGGTGCACCACCGGCTCGCGCGCGATCAAGTCGCAGCTCAGGCAGAAGAACCGGAGCGGCAGCTCCTCGATCCGCCGCTCCTCGAAGGCGTCGTCGAGCAGCTTCCGGGTCTTGGCGCCGCGGATCAGCGAGTAGGCGGGAATCGCGAAGTCGTTGGTTGGGTTGGAGGCCATGCCCTTGGCGAAGACCTCGTAGACGGCGTCGGTCCCGACATCCATCGCGGTGGCCGCCGCGACCAGCGAGCCCAGGCTCACCCCGGCGATCCGATCGAAGCGCAGCCCCGCCTCGGTCAGCACCTCGAGAACCCCGAGATGCGCGAGCGCTCGCGCACCTCCGCCGGAGAGAACGACGCCGAGGGAGCGGCCGGCGAGCCGCCGAGCGGTCGCCTCGATCGCGGCGGACCGCCTCGCCTCCTCGGCGATGACCTGAACCTCACGCGGCCTCAGGGCGTCCAGCACGCCGGCCTCCACCCGTGGTCCCAGGACGAGCAGCTCGCATCCCTGCAGCGCGGTGGTGCGAGTGAGCCAATCGGGGTCCAGCGCGCCCGAGGTGACTGCCACCACCAGGTCCGCCTCGCGAACGCAGAGCTCGGTCCAGCCGTCGGCGGCGCCGGCGGCGCCGACGAGGACGACGCGCTCAGAATCCTGCTCCGCCCGGTCGATCGCCGGCAGCTCGCCCCCGCGCAGGCTTGCCACCGAGCCGTGCGCTCCGAGTGCGGTCGCGAGCGCCTCGCCGGTGGCTGTCGCGGGCGCTGCCGCGTCCAATCCGACGACGGCGATCGTTCGCGGCGGTGTCGCCGCGGCGACCGGCGTGCGACTCGCGGCCAGCTGGGAGCCCATCGCGCGGGTCAGCCCGAGCGCAAAGCTCGGCGCCTCCTGGATGAGCGATTCGAACGACTCGCGGCCAAGCTCCAGTAGCTCGGCGTCGCGGCGGGCGCGGACCGAGGCCGAGCGAGTTCCCTGGCGCAGGAGCGCGAGCTCGCCAAGCACGTCGCCGCGGCGAAGGACGCGGATCAGAGACTCCGGGGGACCCTCGGCGACGACGTCGAGCCGCCCGCCGCAGACGATGAAGAGGCTGTCAGCCGGATCGCCCTCGCGGATGACCCACTCGCCGGCGGGGACGTGGATCCTGGTGACCTCGCCGGCGAGTCGCTCGAGCAGCTCGTCGTCCAGCCCGGCGAGCACCGGGACGTTGCGAAGAAGGCGTTTCGCTTCCATCAGCCGCCTGCCACGAGTGCGGCGGCGAGAAGGCAGAGCGCGTGGAAGCTCTGGTCGACCGCGACCGCCAGGCCGGTGTTGGGAGCGGATACGTGCTTGACGCGGAGCATCCACGCGCGGACCATCGTTCCGTCGTCGATCAATACGTGCGGGCCGGCGACCAGGATCCCGACCAGAACCGCCCTCGCAGGGCTGGTTTGCGCGGCGATCCACGCCAGTGCGGGCAGGAAGGCCAGGGTGTAGGTGAGCGTGTGGGACGCCAGTGCGCGCCGCCCGACCGGGTCTCCGAGGCCGCTCACCTTGTTGCGTGCCTGCCAGTCCGTCTGCAGCAGGAAGTCGCCGGCGAGGTGCGAGACGAGCAGGGCGGCGAACGCCGCGGCCCAGCTCACGCCCGCTGCTCCAGCTGCCTGCTGGGAGCGGCGGAGGTGTCGTCCGTCTCGGTCAGCGTCCAGATCCTGATCGGCTCGTCGCGACCGCGAACCGGCAGCTCCTCGACGAACGCAAGGCGCTCGGCGTCCTCGACCATCGCGTCCCGTGTGGACTCGGCGATGAACATCTGGTGCGGCGTGCCCTTCGTCATCCCCTCCAGGCGGGACGCGGTGTTGGTCGTGTCGCCGATCGCCGTGTACTCCATCCGGCGCTCCGAGCCGACCTGCCCGGACATCACCTCGCCCGTGTTGAGCCCGACGCCCATTCGGAACCCGGCGCCGAGGCCCTCGCCCTGCATCCAGCGGTTGAACTCCGGCAGTCGCACGGAGAGCATCTCCTCGGCGGCGGCGACAGCCCGGTCGGCGTGGTCACGCTGCTCGATGGGCGCTCCGAAGATCGCCATGATCCCGTCGCCCATGTAGCTCACCAGCGTCCCGCCGTGGTCCATGATCGCGTCGCTCATGTCGCCCAGGTAGTGGTTCAGGACCTCGACGACGCGATCCGGCTCGAGCGACTCGGAGAACGAGGTGAACCCGCGCAGGTCGCTGAACAGCACGGTCCCCTGCCTGCGCACCCCGCCCAGCCGCAGCTCGCCGTCGGTCCGCTCCAGCACGTCCTCGACCACGGCCTCGGGGACGAAGCGCGAGAACGTGTCGCGGACCCACTGGCGCTCGAAGGCGGTGAGCAGGGTGGTCACCGCCAGGGCGCCGATGGCGGCGACGGCGAGCGCGGTCAGGGGGTAGGTGAGTGGCAGGATCGTGCCGCCGTCGAAGGCGAGCTGCGTGGCGATCACGTAGAGCAGGCCGAGCGCGACCGCCAGGAGGATTGCCAGCAGGGGGCCGAGTCGCAGGTTCAGGAGCGGCGGTACCGCGGCGAAGAGGAGGATGAGGAGCACGGCGATCGCCCCCGAGCTCGCGCGCAGCGGGAAGTCGTGCTCGACCGTCCAGATCGCGTTCGCCTGGATCTCGGGCCCCGACATCAGCTCGTTGTCTGCCGTCGGGACGGCGTGGACGTCGTTCAGCGCCGGCAGGCTGACCCCGACGACGACGATCTTGCCGCGAAGGACCCGCGCGGGGACCGCACCATGGAGCACCCGCGAGTAGGAGACCGTGCGGAACGTGCCCGGCGGGCCTCGGTAATCGAACCAGCCATATTCCCTCGGGCCCCCGACGGGCGCCGGCGACACCGGCTGCCCGGTGTTCGTCTCGACGGTCGCGACCGCAAACGAGTCGAGCTTCTGGAACGAGTAGGGGAAGCGCCGCAGGATGCCTCCAGGGTCGGGCTGCAGCGTCGTGTTGCCGACCCGGGCGCCGACGCTCCGCACCACCCGGGCCCCGCCGAGGACGTTGCTCTCGCCGACGCGGTTCACCGCGGTTCCCGCCAGCACGATGTGCCCGTGGTCGCGGCCGATCGCCCGGATCAGCGCGTTGTCGTCGCGGCGATCGGTGGGAGTCGAGAACTCGATGTCGACGGCGACGGTGCGGGCGCCGGCCCGCCGCAGCTGGTCGAAGAGCTCGCCGTGCAAGCGCCGCGGAAACGGCCACCGCATCTGCAGCTGGTTGACCGTCCTCTGGTCGACGTGCACGACGACGATGTCGTTCGGCCGGGGCTGAGTGCCGCGGACCTGAAAGCGGGTGTCGATGCTCGCGAGCTCCAGCGAGTTCGTCACCCGGGTTGCGTAGCCGACGATTCCGATGGCCGCCGCCGCCAGCCCCACGCCGCCGAGCGCAAGGAGCCTGCGCCGGCGCAGCCGGCGTCCCCGCATCACTTCCCCGCGGGCGCCAGGTAGTGCTGGCCCTTTCGGAGGGTGATCGTCCGGTGGCGGGTGAAGTCCTTGACCCTGAGCTTGCCGGCGGCGACGGCGAAGTAGGTGCCGGAGCAGCGCTCCTCGGTGAGCCACCTGGTCTTGCCCTTGGCCGCGGTCGCGGCTTCGGCGGCCCGGGCGTGGGTTGCCGTCTTGCCGATCGTCGAGCCCGAGCCGTGGTGGCCGTGGGTGCGGAAGTGGCCGTGGCCGGAGCCGTAGAGGCGGGCGTGGTGGCCGCCCTTCGAGTGCCCGCAACTCGGCTTGCCGAGGAGCGCAACCTCGGTGTAGTGCTTGCCGCCCTTCTCTTGGGTGACCTTGAAGAGCCCCGTGGAGAAGTCGGCCTGCTCGGTCTTCGAGCCCGAGCGGTTCTTTGCCGCCGTCAGCCGCACGGTGCCGCTGGTGGTGTCCACCTTCGAGCCGACCGGGATCTGCTCGCCGGCCTTGAGCTTCTTGAAGCCGCCGGGTCCGGGCGTGTTGACGAATACCTTGCCCTTGACCGGGGCGACGTCGACGGACTTGCCGACGGAGGGGGGTGGGGGCAGCCGCGTGAAGAACTCGCCGCCGAGCGAGTCGTACGCGACGATTCCCTCGCCGCTCTGGTTGACCGCCGGCTGGGCGTTCGAACTGTCCGCGCCCGGAACCAGCGTCACCGTGGGCTCCCACCTCGATCCGTCCGGGGAATGGCGGTAGAGCAGGTCGCCGCCGGCGACGTTCGGGTGCCACACGGCGTGCAGCCCGCCGGATGGGTCCTGAGTGAGCTCGCTGAACCGCCCGGTCGGCGCAAGCTTGGTCGGCGGGCCAAAGCCTGAGCCGTCCCAACCCCGCACCTCCGGTGCCCCGGTCGCGGCGGACTCGTTCAGCATGAACAGCCCGCTCGGCCCCGAGGCGATCTGGATCGCGCCGAATCCGTCGGCGACGGCCGCCGTGCGAATCGGTCCCCAGGTGCCGTCCTGATTGAGGTTCCCGCCGTGTGCCACCCGGAAGTCGACCTCGCCGCTGTTGTCGGGGGTGGACCACGCGAGCACGGTCTTGGATCCGGCGAACCCGAGTGACGAGTCGCCGACCCCTCCGGGGCTGAGCGCCGAGGTCGATGTGGAGTTCACGGCCCCGAGCTTCGAGCGTTGCACGTAGGGGCCGAACGTCGAGATGGATCCCTCCACCGCCGTGACCGCGTCCCCGGGCCCGAAGACGCTCTCGCCCGAGCCGGTCACCGCCGCGCTGCTGTCGGCCAGCATCGTCAGGGGGCCGAACCCCTGGCCTCCGTTGTTGGATTCCACCGTCCAGGTCTCATCCCCGCAGCACCAGTACTGGGCGATTACGATGCGCGAGCTCGAGAGCGCGAACACCCCCGCCGGGCCGTCGGCGATGCTGCCCGACGGGGCGGTCCAGGAGCTCTTGCGGTCGCAATCGTTCGCCCCGGCCGGGATCCGGCAGTAGACGTATCGTTCCGGCGAGTGAGCCGTCCAGACGACATGGGCCGTACCGTCCGGGCTCACCGCGGCTCGGACCTGGTCACCGTTACCGAGCTTGTGAGGGCCGGCGGCGGACGCGCTCGCGGGCCATCCGGCCACGAACGCGACCAAGACGACCGCGAGCCACCCCGCGGCGCCTGATCTCGGGACCCCCACCGTCGGCCAGTCTGTCTGGCTGATGAGTCTCAGATGCTGATGAGTCTCAGATGGTTGGGCTTGTGCCGGCCTTGCAACCCGAAATCTTTCCGGCCCGGGCGTAGTGCTTGCCGTTGGCCGACTTGGGCTTGATGTACCAGCTGGCGTCTGTCCCCTCGCCGATGACGGCCTTGCCTGTGCCGACCTTCTTGTCCTTGCTCGGCTTCGGGTGCTTGCCCTTCTGCTTGTAGAGCTTCAGCTTGCGACCGTCCTCGCATTTGCTGACGTTGGAGCTCTTGACAACGCCGTAGAAGGCGCCGGAACCCTTCGCGATCGTCACCTTCGTGCTGGCGACCTTCGCCCCATGCCCGGCGCTGGCGATACTGGCGACAGCGAGCGCGCAGATGGCGGTCGCGGCGACGGTGATCAGCAGCCTTCTCAAGACTGACTCCCCTCATTGGACTCGACTTCGCCCACCCTACCACGGGCGTTCCGTTCCGAAGCGCAGCAGCGCCTACTCGAGGTTCCAGCCGAAGTAGACCTCGGTGCCGGCGATCTTGTCTTCGTCGGCGAAGGTGAGAACCTCGGTGTTCCGCCCCCTGCCACCCCCGGAGACATCGCTCTGGTCGCCGATAGCAAATGCGGCATAGCAGTCGCGGACAAGCTGCCTTCGGTAGGCGGAGATCGGCCGCGTGTAGTCCTGCCCGGAGGGACCGGAGATAGGAATGCGGCTGAGAGGAGTCGAACCTCCACGGCCCGTTAGGGCCACAAGGCCCTCAACCTTGCGCGTCTACCAGTTCCGCCACAGCCGCTCGAGGGCCGCCGGATTGTAGAGGCGAGCCGCCGGGCGCCGTTGCCGGCGGAGCTCGCTGCCGGCCGCTTGCATCCGTCCGGGGGACGGCGTACAGTTACGAACATGTGTTCCCATGAAGGGGCAATCCACCGGAGTAGCTTGTAAGCGAGGAGCCATGGAACTCGACCTGACGAAGCGCCAGAAGGAGATCTTCGACTACATCCGTCGCTACGCGTCCAAGCACGGATACCCGCCCACCGTGCGGGAGATCGGCAAGGCGGTGGGGCTGACGTCGTCGTCGACCGTCCACGCTCACCTGGCCAACCTCGAGAAGATCGGCCTGCTGAAGCGCGATCCCACCAAGCCGCGGGCCATGGAGCTGCTCATCGACAAGGCGAAGCGCGCGCTCGGGCCGTCCGGCCTGCCGCTGGTCGGCCAGGTCGCGGCGGGCACGCCGATCCTCGCAGAGGAGCACGTCGAGGAGTACCTCGAGATCCCGGACGCGATCGGCGGCGACTCCGGCGACTTCGTGCTGCGCGTCCAGGGGGACTCGATGAAGGACGCCGGCATCCTCGACGGCGACTTCGTCGTGGTTCGCTCGAGCGACGAGGCCGACAACGGCGAGATCGTCGTCGCCCTGCTGGGCGAGGAGGCAACGGTCAAGCGGTTCTATCGCGAGAACGGCAAGGTCCGCCTGCAGCCCGCCAACAAGGCCTACAAGGCGATTCGCACAACCGAGGCCACGGTGCTCGGCCGCGTGGTCGGCGTCTTCCGGAGGGTCGTATGAGCACCGTCGCCACCCGTCCCTCCGCCGGTGCCATCGAGCGGCCGCAGCTGGACGTCTCCGCGCCAACGCTCTTCGAGCGCAACCAGGTCACCCTGGAGGACGTCGTCCTCCGGGTCTGGGAGGACCTGGCGCTCGAGGGCGCCGCGGAGTGCCCGGTCTGCGGCGGCTCGATCGCGCCGGCCGGCTGTTTCGGCTGCGGATCCCTGCTCGACTAGCTCAGGGGACGCTTCGCAGGTGCTCGCAGCTCGGCGTGCTGGCGTCGTGACCGCCGCCGCCGACGCACGTGTCGTCGCCGTCACCGGCGTCGAAGAGGTCGTCGCCCCCGTTTCCAAACGACCGGTCGTCTCCTGAGCTGCCGTTCAGCGCGTCCCGGCCGGGTCCGCCGTGGAGCCGGTCGTCGCCGGGCCCGCCGACCACGCGCGGCGGGTTGGCTCGGCCCCTCGGCGCCAGGCCGCGGCTGAAGTCGTCACCCGTTCCGCCGTAGAGGTTGTCCCTGCCGCCCCCGCCGAGGAGCAGGTCCGCGCCGCCGCGGCCGCATGCGATGTCGTTGCCACCGCTGCCGTCGAACTTGTCGTCGCCACCGAGCAGGTTCACGACGTCACGGCCGTTCGTACCGACCACGACGTCCTTGCCGTTCGAGATCGGGTTGACGTGGCGGTTCACGGTGATCGTCACCTGGCGGCCGGCGCAGCTCGAGGAGCTACGGGCGGGGCGCGGTCGATGCGGCCGGAGCCGCGACGGCGGCCATGGTGACACAGGCCAGCGCAAGTGCGCACCCCGGAAATCTCGACCCGCCTCCTATCATCTCTCCCGCAGGCTACGCGGTTGCGGGAGGCTCATAGGAGACCACTCGAGGAAAGTCCGGACACCAGAGGGCAAGGGCGGTCGGTAACACCGACCCGGGGAAACCCGCGGGAAAGCGCCACAGAAACGACACCGCCGATGGCGCGACCACACGTGAGTCGCGAACAGGCAAGGTTGAAATGGTGCGGTAAGAGCGCACCGCCGTCGCGGCGACGCGACGTGGCAGAGGCAAGCCCCGCCCGGTGCAAGGCCAAGCAGGACCTACGACCCGGCCCGGCGAGGTCCAGGTGGGCCGCAGGGCGGCAACGCCCCGCCAAGGCTTCGGCCGCGGCGAGATGGATGACCGCGCACGACAAGATCCGGCTTACAGGCCTGCTACGGAAAAGCCCCGCCTCGGCGGGGCTTTTCTATGGGCCGTTTCGCTGGGGAATCGTCACGCTTCGCTTTAGAACAGGCGACCTTCGGCGATCTCAATGGAATCGCTCGGCGCGGGCGCCCGGCTATCGCCCGAGGGCCTGCCGGCGGCGCTTCGCACCGCGCCAGCGAAGCTATCAGCGTGCGGAGACGATCGCAAGGCCCCGTTGAGGCCCACCTGCTCGGCGATCGCGGAAGCTGCGGCATCGAGCTCGGTGGCCGCGACGTGGGCGTAGCGATGGACCGTCGAGAGGTCGGCGTGGCCCAGGTACTCGGCGACGAGGCGGGCGTCGCCGGTCGCCTGGCGAAGCCAGGTGGCGGCCGAGTGGCGGAGGGTGTGGGCGGTCACGTGCTTCTCGAGTCCCGCGCTCTCCGCCGCGCGGCGGATCAGGTTGGCGAGGATCGTCGACTGCAGACGCCCGCCGCGCAGGCCGCGGAAGACGGGCTCGTCGGCCCCCGGCTCGGTTGCGGCGCGAAGGCGACGCAGCTCGTCGGCCAGCACCGCAGCGAGCGGCTGGCGCCGCGGCTTGCCGCCCTTGCCCGAGCGGACGAGCAATGAGGGATGGCGCTCGTCGAGGTCGAGGTCGCGCCAGTCGAGCGCGATCAGCTCCGAGCGGCGAAGCCCGGTCAGGGCGAGCGCCACCAACACCAGGCGATCGCGCTCGGGGAGACCCGGGATCCGCCGTTTCGGTGTTGCAGCGGCGTCGAGCAGACGACCGAACTCGTCCGCGGTCAGCCAGTCGGCTTCCTGGGCCGGCTTCGGCGGCGCCTCGAGGTCGAGGAACGGGTCGCGTGCTCCGGCTCGGCCTGCGAACCAGCGAAAGAAGCGCCGCAGGACGATGAAGCGCCGGTAGTACGTCGCCGGCGCCCGTTCGGCGCGGCGGCGGTAGTCGTCGAGGTAGGCGACGATCGTCGCCTCGTCGATCGCACCGGCGGGCTGGCCTTCGTCCGCCAGGAAGCGCAGGCAGGTCGTCGAGCGCGACGCGGTAGGAGACCAGGCTGCTCGAGCTGCGCCGCGAACTGGCGAGCCTCCGCAGCCATTCGCCTCGCGCTTCGCGCAGTTCCGGGCAGCCAAGTCCACGACTACGACTTGGCTCGACGCCCAGGTCGACGAGACAGTCGGCGAGGATCGCCAATGTGCTCGCCGATCGCCGAGCTCGCGAGCACTTTCGAGTCCTTCGTGGAGAGCCGCCAGTGCGCCGCGGTCGGCGGGGACCGTTCGCGCCGTCGTTGCAGCCTGCGTGGTCACGAGCGGCCCCGACGGCGGTCGAGTTTTGTGCGCCTAGGAGGGGGGGCTGTAGGCGGCGACGGCTCGGTAGCCGTCGACGGATCCCTCGTGCCGCAGGCGCCCTGCAGGTGAGCCCTCGGCGCGACTCAGAGCTTGATCGTCGTCCAGGCGCTCCCCGATCGCTCCGCCGTCATCGAGCTGATCCGCGTCACTGGCCTTTCCGCGATCGCGCGCCATACCCAATAGGCGACCGAACCCGCGATCTGTCCAGCCGATTCTCCCCGCTCACCGCCTCTGCCTCCTCAAGCCGCACCGCCAGCCTGCCGCACTCATCCCAACTCTTCTTCCCGTCCTTCTCCCGTTTTCTTCCTCATCTCCCCATTTTTCATCTCTTCTCAGACACTCATTCCCTCCAACTCCTCCACCTCTCAACCCTCCACTTCCTCCCTTTACCTCAACCTTTCCGACCCCGTCATCGAACAATGGTGAGAGGGCGGGGTCGGAAAGGTTGAGGGCCCCAAACGCCTGTGCTGGAGCCAAATCTGGGTGGACGGCCGGTCCACGGTTGCGTCCACCCATTTCCACCGCCTCAACCATCGTGCAATTCGCCGACACGAGAGCCTCGCGAGATTGGCAACGCGGGCGCGACGCCGCGCCCCGCGATGAGCTCGAGGCGCCGTCCGCGCGACGATCACCGCGGCGAGCTAGGCGCGCGGCGCAGTGAAGACGAAGGCGCGGTCGGCGTCGGAGTAGGCCACCTCGCCGTCGATTGCGCGCGCGAGCCGGCGCGCCAGGGCCAGGCCGAGGCCGGCGCCCTGCCCGTCTGCGTCCTGGGCCGCGCTGCCACGCATGCCAGGCTCGAAGATCGCCTCGCTCTCGGCCGCGAGCACCCCGGGACCGTCGTCGGAAACGACGTACTCGATGCTCTCACCGCCATCGCGCACGGCGATCAGCGCTCGGGTGCGGGCGTAGCGGCAGGCGTTCTCGACGAGGGGGGCGAGCACCCGCTCGGCGATCTCGGCATCGACCCCGACGCGGAGCGACCCGTCGTTCTCGACGCCCAGCTCCACGCCACGGTCGGCTGCAAGCGGGGCGCAGGCCGCCCGGGCTCGCTCTGCCACCTCCGCCGCCTCGGCGACGCCGAGCGGATCCAACTCGGCGCGCTCCGCCGCGAGAAGGGTGTCGAGCGTGCGCTGGAGCTGGCGCGCCCGGTCGGCGATCACCGCGATCGCGTCGCGGTATTCGCCGGGCTGGCGCTCGCGCCGCAGCGAGAGGTCGGCCTCGGCGACAATCGCCGCCAGCGGGGTCCGCAGCTCGTGGGAGACCTCGGCGGAGAAGCGGCGCTCGTGGCGCAGGCTGGCCGCGAGGCGGTCGAGCATGGAGTCGAAGGTCGCGGCTAGGCGAGTGAGCTCGTCGTGGGGTTCGCCGGCAGCAAAGCGATGGTCGAGGTCGTGCTCGGACCAGTCGGCGGCCTCGGCAGTCATACGGGCCACAGGCCGCAGTGCGCCGCCAATCACGAGCCAGGTGGCGATGACAAGGAAGAGGAAGAGTGCAACGGCGAAGCCGAGCGACAGGACGAGCGCCCGCGAGGCGCTGCGCTCGTACGGCTCGAGCGAGAGGCCCACGACGACCGCCCCCACCCGCTTGCCGTTTCTGATCACCGGCTGCGAGTAGAGGCGGACGTCGGTTGTCTGGTTCTCGGCAGTGCGCTTCGGTCCAACGGCGAGGGCGCCTGCCTGAGCTTGCAACTCCGGGGCGGCGCGCGGGGCTTCGACCACATGCCCGTGTGAGTAGAGCCAGACGAGCGCGTCGACAGCATTCCGATCCGGGGCCTCAACGGCCTTCAGGTGCCCCTCCTTGACCTCGACCGTTGCGAGCGTCGCCGCCGCGCGAGCGGTGAGGACCTGGTTCGCGTCGTGGTCCAGGCTGGAGCGCAGCACCAGGTTGAAACCGGCGGTCAGCGCGGCGATTGCGATGGCCGCTCCCACGACCACGACGGTCATCAACCGTGCGCGCAGGCTCAGGCTCTTCATCGCAACGTGTAGCCGACGCCGCGCACCGTGGCGATCTCGGCCGCGGTGCCGAGCTCGCGGAGCTTGCGCCGCAGCCTCGCGACGTAGACGTCGAGCGTGTTGTCATGGACGATCGCGCCATCGGGCCACCCCGTTGCGACCAGCTCGCGGCGGCGCACGGCCTCGCCGGGTCGCGCCGCAAGGGCTCCAAGAAGACGGAACTCCGTGGGCGTCAGGGGCACGGTCTGCGAGCCCCGCGACACCGCGTGGGCACCAGGGTCCAGCTTCAGGTCGTGAAGAAGTGAGACGGCGTCGGCGCCGGCGCGCTTCAGCAACGCGCGGACCCGGGCAATCAGCTCGGCCAGGGCGAACGGCTTGGTCAGGTAATCGTCGCCTCCGGCGCTGAAGCCCGCAAGCCTGTCGCTGACAGCGTCGCGCGCCGTCAGGAAGATCACCGGCGCCGCGAGGCCCTGGGCTCGCAGCGCCTGGCAGACGTCGCGCCCGTCGGCGTCGGGAAGGCCGATGTCGAGCACGAGGAGGTCCGGCCTCCTCGCGCCGGCAGCGGCGATCGCATCGTGGCCAGTCCCCACGGCCTCTACCTCGAGCTCCTCCTCCTCGAGCCCGCGACGGAGAATTCGCCGCAGGTCGGCGTCATCCTCGACAATCAGCGCGCGCATCTGGCCCACTCCTCGAGTATCGCCCGCATCCGCTATCGCTCGCGCAGGAGCGCACCCAGCGGCAGGCGGCGCAGGCTGCGAGTGGCGAGCAGCGAGCCGGTGACGGTGCTGAGGATCGCCGCACCGCCGAGGCCCGCCAGGAAGCCCCACGGAATCGCCAGGGCGTCGGGTGGCGGATCGAACACGTGAGTCAGCATTCCGACGAGCATCTGGGCAGCAATCCAGCCGAGCGCTGCCGCAAGCACCAGGCTCGCGCCGAGAACCAGCGCCGCCTCGCTCCAGACGAAGGCTCCTCCCTGGCGAGTGTTCGCGCCGATCGACGCCATGGTCGCCAGCTCGTGGCGGCGCTCGGCGATCGTGGTCGCGACAAAGAGCGCCATAGCCGCCGCCGCGAGGATCACGGCAAAGGCCTCCTCGATGTGGCTGATCCCCGTCAGGTCCACGGTGGTCAGGGAAGTCGCGGTCTGCGCAGATTGCTGGTCGATGTTCTTGACGGTCGCGCCCAGGGGCTTGGTGGCCGCGGCGACGCGCTGCGCGACCGCCGTGGGACTCCCGGTCGCCTTGGCGAAGACGACGTTGGGGCCGGGCGAGTGGGTCACCGAGTCGAGGTAGCGCAGGTTCGTGACCATGAACGAGTCACGTGGCGCCGAGGGGAACTCCTGGACCGTGCCGACCACTCGGAACGGCGCGACCTTGAAACGATCCGTTCGCTGGTCGAGGACGCGAAGCCTCAGGAGGTCGCCCGGCGCCAGCGAGTAGTCGGTGATCGTCTCCTGCGAGACAAGGATGCCGTTAGGCGTCTGTTGCAGGCGATGCATCACATCGCCGGCGCCGGCGCCCACGAAATACGAGTCGCGCAGCGTGGTCGCGTTCGGGAACGTCGCGGCATTGATGCCGTAGGTGTCCTGGAGATCCGGCCCGACGTAGGCGTAGGAGTGGTCGAGAGCGGTGGTCGCGGTAACGCCGGGGACCGCGGCGACCCGGGATTCCAGGCTCCCGCCCTTGCCGGGCGCCCGCTCGGCGCTCGCCGTGACATCCGCGCCCAGCGTCAGCTGCGCGTCCACGCGGCCCTGCTGGTCGTAGGTCGCCGAGAAGATCGCCAGGCTCACGCCGAAGGCCAGGAGCAGGCCGACGACGAGGAGGCCACGGTTGATGGCTGTTCCCCGGCGCCCGGCGCTTGCCAGGACCAGCGAGCCCAGCGAGCCCGGGCGGCGCCGGGCGGCGCGACTCGCGAACCAGGACAGCCCGCGGCCGCGCAGGCGAACGATCAGCAGGGTCGCTCCGAGCCAGAGCAGAGCCGGCCCGAAGAACATGTAGACGGCGAGCGAGAGCGTCGGGTTCGAATCGGGGTTGACCACCGCCGAGAAGCCTGTGCGGATGGTGAGCCAGTAGACGAGCCCGGCGCCCACGAGGGCAGCGAAGTCCAGGTAGTAGCGCCGCCACGCCGGGACGCGGTCGCTCACCGTCGCCTGGCGGCCCTCCGCGACCTCGGAGCGCAGGACGGTGGACACCGCCGCCGCGCGAGCGACCGCCGAACCCGCGATCGCGAGGACGATACTCACGGCGGTCGTGACGATCGCTCGTGTGGCGGTGATCGGAACCGATCCACTCATGAGCGCCTTCACCGCGAGCAGCCCGATCGCAGCGGCTGCGATGCCGGCAATCGTTCCGAGGATCACGCTCTCGACGATGGCCAGGGTGATCAGGTCGCGTCGCGTTGCGCCGCGGGCCCGCAGCAGCGCCATGTCGCGCCGGTCGCGCTCGCTGGTTCCAAGTGCAGCCAAATAGGCGACGCCGAGGGCGATGAGCGCGCCCGGCACCGCCAGCAATATGTAGAGCGCCTCGCCGTAGAGGGCATCCCCCGCGGCCGTCGACAGCGAGTCGGAGAGGTTGTCGACGAATTGCACTTGCCCAGGAAGCGAGCGCTCCACCCGGTTGCGGGTCTGGTCGGCGAGCTTCAGCGCTGCGGAGGGGCTGCCGGAAGCCCCGAGGGGCACCGGGTCGAGCTGCGCCTGAACCTGCCACTGGATCCCCTGCTGGGCGCCCGGCTGCGAGCTCTGCAGCGCGTTGGCGGCCGTGATCGCCGGCAGCGCCGGCGCATAGGTGCGGGCGAACGTGCCGAGCGGCATGATCGCCGCGTTCGAAGGGGGCTGCGCAGGCGCCGGGCCAAGAGATGGGTTCAGCGGCTGGAATACCTGGTCGGGGGCCGTGATCAGGGCGACGCCCGAAACCTTGTAGGCCAGGGACTTGGCGCCCTTGGTGGGTGCAAGTCGCAAGGTGTCGCCAATCTGGGCTTGCAGGGTGGCCGCCATCTGCTGGTCGACCACTATCTGCCCGGGCTTCAGGGAGCCCTGGAGCAGTCGGAAGGTCCCGATCCCGTTCGAGTAGTTGGGCGGCACGGCGAGCAGCGATCCCGAACCCGTGGCGGTGTGGCCGGCCGGCCCGATGTGGGTTGCGCCGGCGAAGGGGGCTGTGGCGGTCGGCGAAGCCTGGGAAACCCCCGCCTGCTTCGCAACGCCGTGTGCTACGGAGAGGTCCTGCTTGTAGGACTGCACGGAGCCCTGCCAGTCCAGCGGCACGGCCCGAACCGCGCTCGCCGACGCGCTGCGAAGCGAGTCGGAGATGAACAGCAGCATCGCGGCGAGCAGGGCAACGGATGCGGCGACCACGGCGCCGCGCAGCAGGCTCCGCCCCGGGCTGCGCACAAGCCCGGCAAAGGCGAGCCGCGCGTGAACGGCCAGCGCGCTCACAGCTGCGCCTGACTGCTGACCCTGCCCTCGACGAGCTCGATAACGCGATCCGCCCGCTTGGCCACGGCGGCATCGTGCGTTGCGATCGCGAGCGCCAGGTCGAGCTCGGCGCGCAGGGCGGTGAGCATGTCGAGCACCCGCTTGCCGCTGTCGGAGTCGAGATGACCCGTCGGTTCGTCACAGAGCAGCAGGTCGGGCGCCTGGACGATCGCTCGCGCGATTGCGACGCGCTGCTGCTCGCCTCCGGAGAGCTCGGCGGGCGTGGCCTGCGCCTTGTGCTCGAGCCCGACCAGGGCCAGTGCCTGCGCGGGGTCGGGTCCCGGCCGGCCGTCCGCGCGCCCCCCGGCGACGAGCGCCGCGAAATCGAGATTCTCGCGGGCGGAGAGGTAGGGCAGAAGGTTCGAGCCCTGGAAGACGTAGGCGATCGCGCCCGCTCGCGCGCGTCCGCGGGCGGCGGCGTCCAGGGACGAAAGCGGCTCACCCATCAGGGTGACCTCGCCAGACTCGGGTTCGATCAACCCACCGAGCGCGTGCAGAAGGGTCGTCTTGCCCGAGCCGGAGGGACCCAGCACCGCCATGAGTTCGCCTGGGCGGATCTCGATGCTCACATCGGCCAGTGCAACCACCCGCGCCGCCCCCCGGCCGTGGGCAACGGTGAGGCCGGCGCAGGCGGCGATCGGCGCCCCCGGACGCCTGGCTGCCTCAAGGTGAACGGCTGCCGGGCTCATTCGCGCACCCGCCCATCGGCGATGTGGATCACCCGGTCGCATGCGGACGCGACCCGCTCGGAATGGGTGACCACCACGACCGTGCTGTCGTTGGCGTCGCGTAGCTCGCGCAGGGCGTCGAGGACGATCCTCTCGTTCTCTGCGTCGAGCTCGCCGGTGGGCTCGTCAGCAAGCACGAGGGGCGCCCGGCGAGCGGCCGCGGCGGCGATCGCGACGCGCTGCTGCTCGCCCCCGGAGAGCTCGCGCGGGAGCTGCCCGGCGCGCTGCGGCGAGGCCGAACGTGGCCAAGACTTCGGCCGGGTCGCCCGAGCGCCCCGCCGCCTCCCAGATCCACCGACAGGGCGACGTTCTCCCGAGCCGAAAGAATCGAGAGGAGGTTGTCCGCCTGAAAGACGATCGCGATCTCGGTGGAGCGGTAGGCCGCGAGCTCGGACTCGTCGAGCCGCGCCAGCGAACGGCCGAACGCCCGAATCTCGCCCGCGGAGGGCACGTCGAGCGCCGCCGCCAGGGCCAGAAACGTGCTCTTACCGCTGCCCGAGGGCCCAACCACGGCAACCATCTCGCGTGGCTTGATCTTCACGTCCAAGCCCCGGAGCGCCACCGTCTCGACCGGGCCCGAGCGATAGATCTTGAAGACGTCGATGAGTTCGAGGGCCGGCCACTCGATATCCGTGGCCTTGGCCTTGGCCTCGGGCTCGACGTAGAGGCTCTGCGTAAACCCGTTGCGCTTGCCCTGGGCGGACGCTAGGCCCACTTGAAGCTCTCGATGATGAGCCGGTAGGCGTCGACGTTGTCGACTCCGACCGGCGTCGACTCATCGACAGTGGCGACCTTCCCCCCCTTTGCCAGCCCGTAGCGGTCGACCATCAATGTGAGGCTCTTGCCGGTTACCGGGTCCTTCGGCCCGAGCTTGTCGTAAGTGATGTGGATCGTGGGCGAGCCCGAAATCGTCTCCTGCTTGGCCGAGCTGATCTTGAGGTTGGCCGAGGAGGGCACGGACTGCTCCAGGGCGGAGCGCGCCGCCGCGACGCTAGGCATGCTGCCGTTCGTAATCGCGATCTGGACCTGGTTGTCCTTGTCGGCGAAGGTGAGGTCCTTCGGCGAGCCCTTGCGCGCCCAGCCCTCCGGGTACTTCACCGAGTAGCCGGCGGCCTTGTTGTTGTAGACGAGGAATTGCTGATTGTCGGGAATGTCGCCCGCGGCGGCCGACTGCGCTTCGGAGGTGCTCGCAACGGGTGCCCCCGAGGTCGTCGACGTCGTGCTCGAGCTGGACCCGCATCCCGCGACGCTAAAGGCGATCGCGGAAACCAGCAACGGATACCAACGGCGCGAGCGTGATGAATTCATGTGCCCATCGTTGCGTGGCGGGCGTGAATTTCTCCTGAACATGGGCCGCTTCAGCCCTTAGCCGGGCTTAAGTCAGGAGGCGTTCAGGGGACCCCTGCCAGCTTGCGATCCATGAATGCAATAGCGCAGACGCGCCCGGCCCGCCTCACAGCTCGTGAGGTGGGCCGACAAATGTTGAACAAGGTCCCGGAGATCACCCTCTTCTTCTGGGTCATCAAGATCCTCTGTACCACGGTCGGTGAGACCTTTGCGGACAACCTCGATCAGACCTTCAACCTGGGCCTGACCAACCTCACCTACATCATGGGGACGGTCCTGGCGGTGGCCCTGTTCTTTCAGTTCAAGTCCAGGCGCTATGTGCCGGGGCTCTACTGGCTTGCGGTCGTCCTGATCAGCGTCGTGGGCACGCTCTTCAGCGACAACCTCGTCGACGGCTACGGAATCCCGCTGACGACGACGACGCCGATCTTTGCGGCGATCCTCGCTGTGGTCTTCGGTGCCTGGTACCTGAGCGAGCGCACGCTGTCGATCCACACGATCTACACGCGAAAGCGCGAGGCCTTCTACTGGCTGGCGATCCTGTTCACATTCGCCCTGGGCACGTCGGCCGGCGACCTCGTGGCCGAGAAGTTCGCCATCGGCTACTTCCCGTCGATCCTCATTTTCGGCGGCGCGATCGGGCTGATCACGCTCGCGCATTTCCGCTTCCGCCTGAACGCGGTTCTCGCGTTCTGGCTGGCGTACATCCTCACCCGTCCGCTCGGCGCCTCGATCGGCGACTGGATGTCGCAGAAGTCCAAGCACGGCGGGCTCGACCTGGGGACGACCACCACGAGCTACATCTTCCTCGGGACGATCCTGGCTCTGGTCGTGTTCCTCACGATCACGCGCCGCGACGATACCCCGCCGGAGCGGGTGGCCGACGAGGTCGCCCACGAGCCGGAGCACGGCGAGCTGCACATGCCTCATCCGCATGTGCCGCATCCGCATGTGCCCCACCCACACCTTCCCAAGCGCCTTCCGGGTGCGACGGACACCCCGGCCACCGAGACGACCTAGCTCCTCTCTCTGGACATCCCGGTGGCACCGACGCCGCCCGCGCCCCGCGGGCGGCGTCGCTTGCTTCCGGATCAGGAGAATCGGAGCCGTTTCACCGCACCGCGCAGCTCGTGGGCTGTCACGCGGGTGTAGCGCTGGGTCGAATCCAGGTGCTTGTGGCCGAGGAGCTCCTGGATCTGGCGCAGGTTAGCGCCGGCGCGGAGTAGCTCCGAGGCGAACACGTGGCGCAGAGTGTGCGGGGGTCACGTGCTTGCGATCGGTGACGCCCGCGGCCTCCGCGTAGCGGCGAAATGTCGCCGCGAAGATCGTCGGCGACAGGCGCCGGCCCTGGACGCCGACGAACAGCGCCGGCTCGGTGACCGGCGAACGGACCGCCAGGTAGTCGCCGAAGAGCGGCATCAGCGCCGGGTGGATGGGCACGACGCGCTGGCGCCCGCCCTTGGCGTGGCGAACCCGCACGAGGCGGCGCCGCAGGTCGACGTCGTCCCAGTCGAGGCCGAGCAGCTCCGATCGCCGCAGGCCCGCGTAGGCGAACAGAGCGAGCAGGAGGCGGTCGCGCTCGCGCTTGCCTTCGAAGTTGCGGGCCCAGACATCGCCGCGTCCGGGGACCGCGAGCAGGCGCTCGGTCTCGTGGCGGTTGAGGACGTCCGGCAGCGCCTCGCGCTTCTTCGGCGTGCGCAGCACCAGCGCCGGGTCGCGGTCGACGTACTCGCTCTCGACGCAGAAGCGAAAGAAGCACTTGAGCGCGGCGACGGCGCGCGCCTGGCTCGAAATGGCCGGCCGATGCGTGGCCTGCGCGGCCAGGTAGGCGCGCAGGTCCGGCGGCTTGACCAGGCCGAGATCGCCGATTCCGCGCTCTCGCAGGAAGGCGAGGCAGGTGCCGACGTCGCGCTCGTAGGCGCTGCAGGTGGCCTCGGCGAGGCGCCGCTCGAGGCGGCAGTAGACGAGGAAGTCGGCGAGCTCGGTGTCCATGTGGTGTCCCTTCTGGCAGGCCGAGGGCCCCTGTCGGGCTCGGCATGAGGACACTC
>CAWJJU010000007.1:0-309092 GCA_963843315.1 uncultured Actinomycetes bacterium | reverse complement strand
CCCAAGCGGACTGTCCAAGGCTGCGCGGTTACCCGGCAGCGATGGCCCTGCAGTATGTTGCCTGAACCGGCGAAACGGATCAGTGCCTGTTGGCCTACGGCAATGTCGTGGATGCCGGTGGCGTTGCCGCTGGCGATCAGGTCGCCGGCCTTCAACGGCCGCCCACGCTGCGCCGACCGGCCCAGGGCGAAGGCATAAGCGGACGCAGGCCACCGGGCAACAGGGTGGCACCGCCGGTACCGACCACCTCACCGTCGATGCGGGTTTCCGCACGCAGGTCGGCATCGTCCAGGCGGGTCCAATCGGCGATCTCGGTGCCGAGCACCAGGCCGTTGTTGTTGCCGAAATCGGACACCACCACGCGCGGGCCGAGTTTGTTGATGGTGGCCAGCGGGCTGCTGGCCACTTCCACGCCGATGAACAGCCGGGCAGCCAGCGCCTCGGCCTCTTCGGGGGTCCAGTGCAGCTTGTCGGCCGGGGCGTCTTCCTGCAGCTGGATCACGTACTCGGCCTCGACCGCGCCGAAGCCGCCGACGAACACCGGAATGTCCACTGTTCCACCGGTAGCATTTTGCAGATTGCGCGAGAAAATCGGGCCCAGCAGGCGGTCATCGCCCGAGGCATCGCGGCGCTCGGCGGCGATGTAGCCCACTTTCCAGCCCACTACCTGATCGCCCCAAAGCGCGATGGCCTGGTCCTGCACCTGGTAGGCGGTGACCAGGTCGGCGGGGATCGTGCCCGGGAAATCCGGCAGGGATCGGCCTTGTTGGCGGGCGCCGACGAAGTGGCGGGCGATCCCACCCAAACCGTGGTCTGGCAGGTCCTGTTTGCCGTTGTCGTTGCTGAAGCGGGTCTCCCGGAGAAATGTTGCACTGCCAATCGACAGTGGCTGGATGAGCTGTATATGGTAAACCGGTGTCATTGGCAATGTGCAGCGCATCAGAGGCAGCCATCGTCAGGCACGATCCCGGGGTACGCCCCACTGGAAAGGACCGATGCGGATGCGCCGCCCCCTGTTGCTGCCGTTGTTGATGCTGCTGTTGCTTGCCAGTCCCCTCGCCTTGGCCCGCGCGGCCGAACGTTCTGTGCCGGCCACCGAACCGGCGGCCGGTGCGCCGGACCGCATCGAACTGTGGCCACAGGGCCAGGTCCCCGGTGAGACCGGCCCGGCCAGCGTGCCCAACGTGATCGAACGCAGCCACCGACCCGGCGCTGCCGGACCGTTACATCGACAACCTCAGTGCGCCTTACCTGGTGGTGTACCGGCCGGCGCGCCCCAATGGCAGCGCCCTGCTGGTGGTGCCGGGCGGCGGCTACCAGCGCATCGTGCTGGACAAGGAGGGCACCGCCCTGGTGCCGGCGTTTGTCGATGGAGGGCGGAGTCACCCTGTTCGTGCTGCGCTATCGGTTGCCCGCCGGCCGCAGCGACCGCCAGGCGGCGCTGGCCGATGCACAGCGCGCGATGCGGGTGATCCGCGCCGGCGCCGCGCGCTGGCAGCTGGATCCGGCCGCGCATCGGGGTGATGGGGTTCTCGGCCGGTGGGCATGTCGCCGCGCGGCTGAGCAACGGCTTCGATACGCCGGTTTACCCGCACCGCGACGCCATTGATGTGCTCAGCGCGCGACCGGATGTCGCGCTGCTGATCTACCCGGTGATCGACATGGGCAGCACATGCCCATACCGGCTCGCGCTCGCGCCTGCTCGGGCCGCATCCGGACAGCACGCTGCAGCAGTACTTCCAGATGCAGGAACACGTCCGCGCCGATACCCCGCCCACCTTCCTGGTGCATGCGCAGGACGACACCGTGGTGTCGGTGCACAACAGCCTGGTCTATTACCAGGCGTTGCTGCGGGCCGGCGTGTCCACCGAAATGCACCTGTTCCCGCAGGGCGGCCACGGCTTCGGCGTGCGCATCCCGCCCAGTTTGACCGTTGCGCAGTGGCCCGAGCTGGCCCTGCGCTGGATCCCTTCGCGCCACACGGAGCCCTCGGCGCCATGAGTGAGTCCCCCGCTGACCTGCAGCGTCGACGTTTCCTGCGCGACAGCGCGCGCTACGCCCTGATGCTGGGTGCCACCAGCCTGCCCCTGATGCCGGCGTTCGCCGGCGTGCCCGGGCCGCGCGATGACGGCGCGCCGCTGGCCCGGGTACGCAGTGGCCGCGTGCGCGGACAGCCAGTCAGGGGCTGCATGTGTTCCGCGGCGTCCCCTATGGGGCCGATACGAGCCCCGGCGGTTCCAGCCGGCGCCGCCCGAAGCCCCATGGCGCGGCGTGCGGATGCGATGGAATTCGGTAACAGCGCCCCGCAGGGCGGCAATGAAGGCCCGGCAGCGAGATTGCCTCTACCTCAATGTGACCACCCCCGCGCTGCGCGACGGCGAGCGCCGGCCGATCCTGTTCTACATCCACGGCGGCGGCTACAACAACGGCTCCGGCAGCGACCGCTGTACGACGGCCGCTCCCTGAGCAGGCAGGCACGTGGTGGTGGTCACGGTCAACCATCGGCTCAACGCGTTCGGCTACCTGTACCTGGCGATTTCGACGGCGCGTTTCGCCGCTTCCGGCAACGTCGGCCAGCTCGACCTGGTGCAGGCGCTGCAGTGGGTGCGCGAGCACGCCGCGGAATTCGGCGGCGACGCCGGCAACGTCACCGTGTTCGGGCAGTCCGGCGGCGGCGCCAAGATCGCCACGCTGATGGCGATGCCCGCGGCGAAGGGTCTGTTCCACCGCGCGTGGACCATGAGCGGCCAGCAGGTCACCGCGGCCGGCCCGCGCGCGGCCGCCCAGCGCGCGCAGATCGCGATGCAGGCGGTGGGGGCGGAATTCCTCCGAGACGATTCGGTAGCCGGCGTCGCGCACCAGCTCGTGGATGCCCGCGCGCGTGAAGAAGCGCAGGTGGGTGCGGTCGAACAGGCCGCTGTCGTCGTGCGGAAAGCGCCCGCGAAGGATCGTGAGACGGCCTCGCCACACGCCGACGTTGGGGATGGAGACCACCGCACAGCCCTCCGGCGCCAGCAGCGCGCGCAGTCCGGCCAGCACCTCGGTGGGTCGCCTGACGTGCTCGAGAACGTCGCCCAGCACGATGACGTCGAATGGGCCCTCGATGCGCGCCCGGTCCTCGCCGCTCTCCAGGTCGCCCACGACGACCCGTTCGCAGTGCCGCTCGGCGAGCGCCCCGCGCTCCGGCGACATCTCGAACCCGGTCACCGAGCACCCGCGCTCCGTCAGGAGCCTCGCGGTCGCTCCGGAGGCGCACCCGGCGTCGAGCACGCGCGAGCCACGCGGGATCGCGGCCAGTTGCAATCGGTGCGATGCGTTGAGAACCGCGGGGGAAACGTCGCCGTCGTATGCGCCCAGCTGCGAGACGGCGTCTGCGCGCGCCGGCCCTCTGTCCCTCGTGGCCACTCTCGGAGGGTAGACGGGCGTAACCCTCAGGCCGCCGCCGGACGCAGGTAGCGCAGCAGCAGCGAGACCAGCAGCCGCAGCTCCGTGCGGCTGACGAAGAAGGCCAGGGCCAGCCACGCCGCCGCCGTCGTAAGAAGCGCGAGGGCCGCGGCCACGGCGTCGGGCCCGGACTGGGCCATTCGGCCGGCCAGCGCGGCGGCCGTCGAGAGCAGGAGGGCGCGCAGGATGGGCGTCGCCATCGCGCGGGCCTCGTCGGGCCGCGGGAGGATCACGGTGAGCGTGAAGACCGCGAAGCTGACGCCGATCGCGAGCCCGGCGGCGTCGGCGCCGTGGTCCGGGACCAACGCCGCGCACATGCCGATCAGGACGCCGATCTGCAGCGCCATCCCGAGCAGCGGCAGACGCGCCTCGCCGTCGGCGAGGCGCCGGCTCATGACCAAGGTTCCCGCGCCGGCGAACAGCAGCACCCCGGGCGAAGCGATCGCGGTCATGTGGGCGGCGGGAAGCCAGCGGCTCCCGAACGCGAATGCGACCAGCGGCTCGGCCGCGCCGGCGATGAGCGCCATCGGCAGGCCCACGGCGAGCATGCCCACGGCGACCGCGTTCGCCGTCTGGCGCGTTCGCTCCCCGCCCTCCGGAAGCCTGGCCAGGGCGGTCATGCCGACTCGCTGAAGAGCCGCCATGGCGGCGAACGGCAGCGAGAAGAGCCTGCGCGCCATGCCGTAGAAGCCGGCGAGCGCCGGACCTCCGATCGCGGCAAGCAGGCCGATCAGCCCCAGCTCCCTGACGATCGTCGCGGTCTGAAGCGCGCCGATCTGCAGCCCGAACGCGGCCAGGGGGCGCATCGGCCGGGGGTCCAGCGAGAACCCCTCGCGCCGAGGCGAGATGCGGTAGGCGATCACCGCCCCCGTCGCGGAGCCCACCACGACGGCGCCGGCGAGGCTGTACGGCCCCAGCCCGGCGGCCGCGCCGGCGAGCGCTACGCCGTAGAAGGCGATCGCCTCGCCGACCTCGATATAGGCGATGCCCCTGAAGTCGAGGTTGCGGTTGAGCCGCACCACCGGAGCGATCTGAAGGCCGAGGATCGGAAGCGCGGCGCACGCGACGGCGGCGAGGCGGGCGATCTCGAGGGACTCGCCGAGAGCGGGCAGCACGACGAACGCGCTCAGGACGGCCAGCGCGAAGACCGCCGTTCCCAGGGCGAGGATGAGCCCGCTCGCCGATCGCATCTCCTCGCGAGTTGGATCCGGTTTGCGCCGGATCAGCGCCGCCGGGAGCCCGAAGTTGACGACGACGATCCCGACCTGCTGTACCGCCGAGGCGACGGCGAAGTCGCCGAACTGGCTGGGCGAGAGCAGCCGGGCCAGCGGCACGGTCACGGCGAGCGCCAGGGCCTGGACCCCGAGGTTGCGCGCGACGAGGATCACCGCGCCCCTCACGGCGCCGCCCACGAGCTCGCTCGGCGTGAGGTCGACGCTGAGGCCGGCCTCCGGCGTGGCGCCCTCCTGATGACGTGGCGCGTCGGCGGGCGGGTCCGTCACTCCAGGCCCCGGATGCGGCGAAGCCGGCGGGTCAGCTCGCCGGGCTCTCCGGGCTGCAGCGCCGCCGGGTCGGTGTGCGGGCGCTCGGGCAGCGGCGAGACCTGGCGCGCCAGGGCGCGAGCGAGCTCGCCCGCCACGAACCATCGTCGCGTCGCGATTCGGCGCAGGTACTCCGCCTGCTCGTGGCTGGGGCGCTCCACGTACGAGCGCGGGCGAGCGGTGGCCGGGAACTTGAAGGCGGTGAGCGAAGGCACGCCGAGCATCCGCGCCCCCGAGGCCTGTGCGCGGTCGATGAACTCGACGTCCACCGGAGCGGCCAGCCGGCGCCAGTCGCCCCAGCCGCCGATGCGCCGGCCCATCTCGGTGCGGTGAAGGATCGTGCAGGGCGGGATCCAGTTGCCCATCTCCCGCGCCCCCGTCGCGCTCAGCCCGCTGAGGCGGCGGGTCCTGGTCCCCTTCGGGCCCAGCACCTCGGCGACGGACCACACCATGTCGGCGCTGCCGGCCTCGATCGCCGCGACCCCAGTGGCCAGATGCTTGGGGTGCCAGACGTCGTCGTGCCCCAGGTAGGCGAAGTACTCACCGCGCGCCAGTTCGAGCGCAAGGTTGTTGGGCCCGGCCTGGCTGCCCACGTTTTCGGGCAGGTTGATCCAGCGGGCGCGAGGGTCGCCGAACGACGCGACGACCTCGCCCGAGTCGTCGGTGCAGCCGTCGCCGATCACCAGCAGCTCCAGGTTGCGGTGCGTCTGCCACAGCACTGAATGGACGGCGTGGCGAAGGACGTTCGACCAGTTGTAGGTGGCGATCACCACCGTCACCAGCGGCTCGCGCGCCGCTCGGGGGGGCTCGCGCACGGCGTTACGGGCCAGCCGCACGCGATTTTCCAGGCGCCGGCGGAGCCGGCGCTCAGAGCTCAAACGGGATCTCCGGCGTGTCCGGAGGCAGGTCCCACTTGTCCGGGTTGCCGTGGTCGTATTGCTCGGTCGGGTGGTTGATCATCATCGAGTCGGTCGTCCCCACGTTGGTGATCGCGTGCCAGACGCCGTGCGGGATGTGCAACAGGCCGCGGTTGTGCTCGTCGAAGTAGAGCTCGTTGACCATCCCCCGGGTCGGCGAGCCCTCGCGGTCGTCGTACAGCACGGCGCGGACTGTGCCGAAGGCGAAGAACAGCCGGTCGTCGTGGACCTGGTGGACGAGCCAGCCCTTGGTCACTCCGGGGCGGATGGTGACCATGTACGCATAGACCATCGGCGTGTCCGTGAACCCCCATCGCGGGTCGAAGACCTCGGTCAGCGTCCCCCTCGCGTCGGTCTGAGTCTTCGCGGGGCGAACGAGGACGCCGTCGATCAGCGGGGCGAGCGGCTCCCCCTGTGGCGTCACGGTCGGCTGCCGCTCGACCGCCGCTTCGAGGAGCGTGTCTTGATCTTCTCCTGACATCCGGACCTTCCTTGCGAAAGAGCCTACGCAACCGCCCGCCGGCGGGCCGAACGGGCGGCGTTGCGCGCCACCGAGAGCGCGAGCTTGCCGGCGATGCCCGCGTAGACCGCGCCGTTGACGAGCGGGTTGCGCTGCGTGGCGTAGTGATCGCGGTAGAAGCGGTACATGCCGTGGTGGAACGCGTAGTTGAGGCGGGGGGAGCGAATCGGGCCGCTCGTCCCCGCCTTGACGTGAATCACGGTGGCCCGCGGCTCGTAGAGCGTGACCCAGCCGGCCTGCGCGAAGCGGTAACAGAGGTCGAGGTCCTCCATGTACATCCAGTAGCGCTCGTCGAACGCGCCCACCCGCTCGAGCGCGGCGCGGCGGATCATCATGCACGCGCCGTTGATCGCGTCGACTGGGCCTGACCGCACCTCCGGCGCGCGATAGGCGGCCAGCGCCCCGCGCTCGCGCCGCCGGCCGACGCCGGTGAAGTGCCCGAGCGCGGAGAGCGGGGTGGGGAACGAGCGCCGCGCCGCGTGGTCGAAGCCGCCGTCGGGAAGCTCGAGCCTGGGCCCGGCCATGCCGGCGCGCTCGTCGGCCTCCAGCGCTTCGCGAAGGGCGTCGATCGCCCCAGGCGCGACGCGCGTGTCCGGATTCAGCACCAGCACCCAGTCGGCGTCACCGCGGCTGATCGCCCGGTTGTTGGCGGCACTGAAGCCAAGGTTCTCCGCGGCGGTCTCGAGGTCGACCTCTTCGAACTCCCGCGCGACCATCTCCGCCGTGCCGTCGCCTGAGGCGTTGTCGACGACGTGGATCGTGAGCGGTACCGCGCCGGGATGCTCGCGCAGCGACGTCAGGCAGTCGCGCAGGAGCGCCTCGCAGCGGTAGGAGACGACGACTACGTCAACGCCCATGGCGACGGCTTCAGGCAGCGAGCGGCGCGTACTTGTCGGGAAAGGCCGATGGCCCGAAGTACCAGCACTCCACCGCGTAGCGGGGATTTCGCATCTCGGGCTCGGCTGCCGTCGAGTGCAGGCAGAGCTCGTCGAAGAGCAAAGCGTCGCCAGGGTGGAAGATCGGACGGACTATCCCCGCCTCCCCGGCGGACTCGCGAGCCACCTCGTGCGAAACCGACCAGTCGAAGGTGGCGCCCTCGGTGCCGGTCGCGACGATGTGGTCGATGCGCCGCGGGACGACATCCATTCCGGGCGCCTCGTCCCCACAGCGCGACAGCGCGAGCCACACGTTGAGCGCGCGAACCTCTCCCAGGAACGCGCCATCCTGGTGCCAGGCGCTCGGCTTGGAGCCCGGTGCCTCGCCGGAGTCCTCGAAGACCGTCGGCAAGACCTTGCGCAACAGGAACTTGTTCACCGAGATCGCCGGGGCCTCGCCGATGTACCCGTGCGCGAGCCGCGGCAGGCCCGCCTTCTCGAAGGCCTCCATGACCTCGAGCATCACGAGCGGCGAGTCGGCCCCGAGAAGGCCCGAGCCGCCACGCACGATCGCGCGCTCCATGGCGATCCCGAACTTCGGATCGGGCTCAAAGGGGTCGTAGAGGCCGGGGTTGCAGCCGGTGTCGTCGGGATCATTCTCCCGCGCCGCATACGCCTCGTCGATCATGGCCGCCAGGCCCTCGGCCACCTCGGCCGAGACCAGGTTGCGGACGAGCGCGCTGCCGCGCTCGAGCATCGCAGCGCGCAGGAGCTCCGGCGTCAGTTCTTCCGGGCTGTATTCGGGAATGCCGGTTCCTCGCGCCCGCACCCCGGAGCTCTCAGGCCATGCCGGCTCGGTGCCGGGTCCGTGGTCGAGCAGGGCGACCCCTGCCTCGTAGCGCGCTCGAAGCTCGCGCCGTGCGAGCCTCGTCCGCTCGTCCGCAGCCTCCTCGTCGTTGCCCGCGGGCCGACCGCGCCCAAGGCGCTCGAGCAGGCCCATCAGGCGTCCTCGGCCGGCTGGCCGGAGGCGACCTCGCGCGCGGGGACCCCGACGACGGTTGCCCCGGCGGGCACATCGTGCAGGACGACGGCATTGGCGCCGATCACGGCCCCGTCCCCAATCGTCAGCCACCCGAGAATTGATGCGCCGGTTCCGACAGTCACATTGGAGCCGATGGTAGGCCCTCGAGGCTCCCCGCCGGTGAGCCCAACGGTCGCAAACGGGCTCAGGATCGATCCGGACCCGATCTCGACCCAGCCGTCCACGACGACCTGCCCGTGAGGGAGGTAAATGCCTGGCCTCATCAGGACCGGGTCCCCGATCGAGACCTGTCCCCACGCGATCGCCAGATGATGCGCGAGTCGCGGCAATATCGGCACCCGCGCGCGCTGCAAGCGGGCCTTGGCCCGGTAGAGCACCAGCGCCGCGAAGGCATCGCTTTCCCAGATCAGCCGCAGGATTGCGCGAATCGCCTCGCCACGGGTGCTGAGCTCGTGCGGCTGAAATCGCAGGGCGCGGGCCATGCGGGCGTCGGCGACGACCGCCTCTCGCAGCCCGGGATGGTGCGCCTGAAGGGCCGCAAGCTCAGGGTCGCGCATATCCTCAGTGTTCCAGCACCAAGCCGAGGAAGCGCTTCGTGCGCTCCTGCTGCGGGTTGCCCAGCACCTCCGCCGGCGGGCCCTCCTCCACCACGACCCCCCCGTCCATGAAGGCCACCCGCGTTCCGACCTCGCGGGCGAAGCCGATCTCGTGGGTGACGACGATCATCGTCATCCCCTCGTTTGCCAGCTCCCGCATGACGTCGAGGACCTCCTTGACGAGCTCCGGGTCGAGCGCCGAGGTGACCTCGTCGAAGAGCATGACGTCCGGGTCCATGGCCAGCGCCCGGGCGATGGCAACCCGCTGCTGCTGGCCGCCCGAGAGGCGGTCGGGATATTCCTCGGCCTTGTCGGCGAGGCCGACCCGCTCGAACAGCGTGCGCGCCTTCTCCTCGGCCTCCGCCCGTGAACGCCCCAGGACCTTCTCCTGGGCAATGCAGACGTTGTCCATGGCGCACATATGTGGGAACAGGTTGAACGACTGGAACACCATCCCGACGTGACGGCGCACGCGGTCGATCCCCTCCTCGTTGCCCCTGCCCGTGATCTCCCTGTCCTGCAGGAAGATCGATCCGCCGTTCGGAGGCTCGAGCAGGTTGATGCAGCGCAGAAGCGTCGATTTCCCCGACCCGGAGGGGCCGAGAACGCAGATCACCTCGCCGCGCTTGACCTCCATGTCGACGCCGCGCAGCACCTCGAGCTTGCCGAAGCGCTTGCTGACGCCCTTCAGTCGGAGCATCGACCCGCCGTTCGTCGCCTTCGCTTCCATGCTCAACCTCCCATCCCGGCTCCGGCGCCGCCGGCCGTAGGGATCGGCTGCGGAAGGACGAATCCGTCGTCGTCGCCACCGCTCGCCTGGCCTCGCTGCATCTTGCGCTGGTCGCGTGCGATCAGCCAGTCGACCACGCGCGCGAGCGGCAGCGTGACGATCAGGAACAGGATCGCCCCGAGCGTCAGGGCGGAGCTGTTGAACGTCTTCGACTGCAGGTCGAAGCCGACGTTCAGCACCTCGTTGAGCGAGATGAAGCTGACCAGCGACGTGTCCTTCATCAGGGCGATCAGGTCGTTCAGCAGCGGCGGGATGACCTTGCGGATCGCCTGCGGGACGATGATGCTGCGCATCGCCTGCCCGTGACTCATGCCCAGCGAGCGCGCGGCCTCCGTCTGACCGCGTGGGACCGCCTCGATGCCGGCCCGGTAGACCTCGGCCATGTAGGCGCCGTAGGTGATGACCAGCGCCATCGTCCCGTACCAGAAGGCGGCCGGCTTGCCGAACCAGTGCGGGTCGGCGATCGACTCGGGGATCGGGCCCGGCGTCGCGTTGCCGGAGGACAGCGCGCCGAAGCCGCCATAGATCAGCACCACGACCATCAGGAGGGGGATGCCACGGAAGGCGTCGATGTAGAAGATCGTCGGCAGCCTGACGATCAGCCCCAGTCGTCCCGGCGTCTGCCGTAGCACCGAGAGGACCAGGCCCCAAAGCAGTGCCAGCACCCCGCTGATCAACCAAAGTTGCAGCGTGATGCTGAACCCGTCCAACACCTGGCTGAAGTGGTGGGACATGAAGTTGAAGTCGAAGAACTGACTGAAGAATTGGCTCATGCGTCGCCTTCCTCCTCGCGGCTTCCTGCCTAACTTGGCGCGAGCCTAAACGAAGACGGGCGCCCCGCAGGGCGCCCGTCCACACACAGATCCGATGTTCGTCACTGCGACGGCAGGAACTCCTTCGGCGGCTCGTTGTTGAACCACTTCTTGAAGATCTGCTCGTAGGTGCCGTCGGCAATGAGGCCCTTGAGCGCCCCGTTCACCGCGTCGATCAGCGCGGTGTTGCTCTTCTGCATCGGGAAGCCGTACTGCTCGCCCGTCTTGATCTCCTGGACCACGGCCAGCTGCGGGTACTTCTTCAGCGCGTAGGCCGAGACGGCGAAGTCGTTGACGACGCCGTCGACCTGCCCGGCCTGCAGCGCGTTGAACGCCGTGCCGATCGCCGCGTAGGTTTGAACGCTCGCGTCGGTGTGCTTCTCCGCGTAGTCCTGGCCGGTGGTGCCCTCCTGGGCGCCGAGGCTGTTGTTGCTCGTGACGTCGCTCAGCGACTTGATGTCGCTTCCCTTCTGCACCATGAGCGACTGGTCGGCGTCGAAGTACGGGTCGGAGAAGGTCACCTTCTTCTCGCGGGCCGGCGTGATCGTCGCCGACGAGGCGACGATGTCGAACTTCCCGGCCTGCTGGTCGGAGAAGATCGTCCCGAAGGACGTGTCGACCCATTTCGTCGTGAGCCCGAGCTTCTTGGCGATCGCGTCGACGAGGTCGACGTCGAAGCCCGTGTAGTCCGGCGGCTTGCCCTGTTCGAACGGCGGATACGGGATGTCGGAGCCGACGGTCAGCGTGCCCGGCGTGATGAGGCCGAGGTCGTTGCCGCCCGACGAGCTGCCGCCCGAAGTCGACGAGGTGGAGCTGCTACTGCCGGACGAGCCGCATCCTGCGGCCAGGAGCCCGGCGATGGCAGCGATTGCAAATGCGAGTACGAGGCGAGTCCCTCTCAAATTTTTCATGCCGGCCAGCATAACCCCGCAGAGCTCAGGCAGACAGCCGCTCGCGAAGCTCGGCGCTCAGGAGCTCTCGCGCCCGCGCCCGCTCGACGGTCCCCGACAGCCAGCGCGTGCAGAGCCCATCGACCAGCGCGGTGAGCGTCTCGGCCGCCCTGCCGGGGTCGATCCCGGCGCGGATCGAGCCGTCGGCGAGGCCGGCGCGGACCCCCTCGGCCACCTCGTGGCGCCAGTTCTCCACCACCTGCCGCAGGTCGGTGCGCAGGCTCTCGTCGAAGACGGCCGAGGCGGCGACCTCGCCCCAGACGACGGCGTTGTCGCGAACCTCGGCGGAGTCGTCGAGCTCGGCGAGGAGCGAGCGCTCGACCGCCTCGAAGCCCGTCTCACCCGGTCCCGGGCCCTCGGTGAGCGCGCTCGAGGGAGCCGCGTCGCCGGCGGCCTCCAGGGTTGCCCGCACCAGGCCGGCGCGGCTTTCGAAGTGGTAGTAGAGGAGGGGGGTCGAGACGCCCGCCGCCGAGGCAACCTCGTCGACCTTGAGCCCGCGAACCCCGCTGCGGGCGATGATCCGCGCCGCAGCCTGGAGGATCGCTCCCCTGCTGCTGGAGGGCACGTCGCCCACATCCGCCGCCCGTGGTCTGCGTGCCACTGCGCGATCCTCTCACACGGGAGGTCACTACACTTTCGATAGTGGCTATTGAACCGGCCCTGAATCGCCCCTGCGGCGGCCGCTACGCCAACATGATCGAGGCGGTGGGCAACACACCGGTGGTCGAGCTCCCCGGCCTCTCGCCGAAGGAGGGCGTCCGCGTCTACGTCAAGCTCGAGGGGCGCAACCCCACGGGCTCGGTGAAGGACCGGGTCGCCAGGGCGATGATCGAGGCCGCCGAGGCCGAGAACGCCATCGAGCCGGGAAAGACCATCCTCGAGCCCACCTCCGGCAACACCGGCATCTCGCTGGCGATGATCTGCGCCGTCCGCGGCTACCCGCTGAAGGTCGTGATGCCCGACAACGTCACCGAGGAGCGCACCCAGCTCCTGAAGATGTACGGCGCCGAGATCGTCTACTCCGAGGGCGTCAAGGGCTCCAACGGCGCCGTCGAGATGGCGCTGGAGATGGCGTCGGCCGACTCCTCGTACTTCATGCCGTACCAGTACGGCAACCAGGCCAACCCCGGCGCCCACTACAACGGCACGGCGCTCGAGATCCTCGACGAGCTCGACTCGGTGGCCGCGTTCGTCGCCGGGCTGGGCACGGGCGGAACGCTCATGGGCGTCGGCCGGCGCCTGAAGGAGGCAGACCCGGCCACCAAGATCGTCGCCGCCGAGCCGATGCAGGGCGAGCTGGTCCAGGGCCTGCGCTCGCTCGACGACGGTTTCATCCCGCCGATCATCGACCTCTCCGTGCTCGACCGCAAGATCATGGTCTCCAACCGCGACGCGATCGTCTGGACCCAGAGGCTTCTCCACGAGCAGGGCCTGTTCGCGGGGGTCTCGACCGGGGCCGTCGCCGCGATCGCCGCGCGGATCGCGGGCGAGCTCGATTCGGGCAACGTGGTGTTCATCTCGCCGGACGACGGCTGGAAGTACCTCTCCTCGGGCGTCTACACGAAGTCCATCGAGGAGCTCGAGGGGATCGACTCAACGGTCTGGTGGTGAGGACCTTTAGGTCCGAAGGCAGCAGATGTTGATTGAGGAGCTTTAGCTCCGAAAGGAGCTGGTCAGGCGCGAAGCGCCGCATCTGATGCACGGCGAAGCCGTCCGCAAGTGGTTCTTCGCGGCGAGATGACAATGGCGGAGACCACAGCCCTAGCCCGCGCGAGTGTTCGCGTTCGCGAGCTCCTCGCCGGCTACACGCCGCCCACCTTCGATCACGTCATCGACGCCGACGCGGCGCTCTTCCTCTGCGCCGTCGACCACACGACCGGGTTCGAGCGCTCCCACGAGGTCGATGGCCGCGGCCCGTTTCGGGGAAGCGAGCTGATGTGGGAGCTGGGCCTGCGCCGGGCGCGCCTGCGCCCCCGGTTCCTCACGGCGGCGCGCCTGCGGCGGATCGGAGCCGACGAGGTGGCGGACCTCTTCGAAGCCGACGGCGAGACGGTGGCCGACCCGCAGCGCCGCGCGGCGCTGTGGCGCGATCTCGGCGTGCTGCTGGAGGCCCGCTATCGCGGCTCCGCCGCGACGCTCCTGGAGGCCTCGGGCGGGCGCCTCGGCGGGGAGGGGGGCCTGCTCGATCGCCTGAGCGTCTTCCAGGCCTACTCCGACCCGCTGGCGAAGAAGTCGTTTCTGTTCGCGAAGATCTGCGAGCGGCGGGGCTGGCTGACAGTCGCCGATCCCGACGCGTGGGAGGTCTCGGCCGACAACGTCCTGATGCGCCTGGCGCTGCGCTCGGGGCTGGTGCCCGAGGGCGAGCTGGCCGAGGTGAGGCCCGCCACCCGCTCGGCGCTGAAGGCGCTTGCCGAGAGGGCGGGCGTCTCGCCGCCGGTGCTCGACGACATGCTCTGGGAGCTCGGGCGCGAGAACCCCAACCTCCTCGGCGCCGATGCGGGCGACCTGCGCGAGCCGCAGCGCGACTCGAGCTCTGCCTGGTACTGATCGTGCAGCCCGAAGGCCTCGCGCCCGACGGGCCGATGGTGAGCGCGAATGCGAATTCGAGGCGGACACATCGCGGCCCTGCTCTTCTGCGCGGCGGCCCTGGCTCCCTCCGGCGCCCAGGCCGGCAGCGGCGGCGCGACCATCCCGCCGCCCCCGACACCGCGCGGCGGCAAGGCGAAGATCGTCAACGGGCTGGCGGTGGCGCCGCGGCACGCTCCGAAGCGGGTCGTGCACGCGATCGACGCCGCGAACCACATCGCCAAGCGGCATCCCTACTGCCTTGGTGGCGGCCATTCGGAGTGGAAGTCCAACTGCTACGACTGCTCGGGCGCGGTCAGCTACGCCCTGCACGGCGCCGGCCTGCTCGACTACCCGCTCGACTCCACCGGCCTCGGCCGCTGGGGCAAGCGGGGCAAGGATTCCTGGATCACGGTCTACGCCAACCGCGGCCACGCCTTCATGGTCATCGCGGGCCTTCGGTTCGACACCGCGGACACCTCGGGCGGCGGCCCGGGCTGGGCGCCCGACATGGGCGACTACGAGAACCCGGACAGCTTCAAGATTCGCCGGCCCGCATAGCCCTCAGGCGAAGAGCGAGATAACCAGCATCACCGTCGCGCCCGCGAGCGTGACCGGTATCGCCTGGCGAGGGGGCAGGCTCTCCGAGGCCGGAAGCAGGCTCGTGGTCGCGGCGTACACGAAGAGCCCGGAGAAGAAGCTGAGGGCGACGGGAAAGACATCGTCGGGGATGGGCAAGGCGTAGGCGACCACCGCGCCCACCACCGGGGCGACGGCGTCGGCCAGCAGAAAGCGCCGCGAGCGCGCCGGCGGGTGATTGTGCGCCGTCAGCAGCGACACCGTGTTCAGACCGTCGGAGAAGTCGTGGCCGACCACGGCCGCGGTGACGACGATTCCGACCCCCGCGTCGATCTGGAAGCCCAGGCCGATGGCGAGTCCGTCGAAGAAGCTGTGCACCACGAAGCCCGCGGCGCCCACGAGGCCCGCCGGGTCGGGCGCCTGGTGCGCGTGCCCGGCGTGCTGCTCGTGGTGCAGGAACCGCTCGAGCGAGTAGAAGAACAGGAACCCCACGGCGACGGCGCCGATCGGCACCCGGATCGAGATGCCGAGGTCCTGGGCGCGCTCGACGCCCTCGGGCAGCAGGTCGAACAGGGCGGCGCCCAGCACCGCCCCGCCGGCGAGCGCCATGAGGATCTCCGTGCGGCGGGGCCAGCGCATCGCCGTGAGCCCGCCGAGGAGGGTCGACCCGAAGGTGAGCGAGGCCGCGATGAGCGCGCCGATCACGGCCGCACCTTCTGACAGGCGGGACAGACGCCGTGGAAGACCAGGTCGTGCCCGGTGAGGGCGAACCCGGTCGAGCGGCTCACCGCGGGCAGGGCGTCGGCCACCACGCACGCCTCGATGGCCACCACCGCGCCGCAGCGCTCGCAGCGCACGTGCTCGTGATGCCCGCCGGCGGCTTCGAAGCGCGCCTCGGGCGTGCCGAGCTCCACGCGCCGCAGCTCGCCCGCCTCCACCAGCGCCTCGGTGGCCCGGAACACGGTGGAGAAGTCGGCCGCGACCCCCCGCTCGCCCAGGGCGTCGCGTAGCTCGTCGATCGACCAGTCGTGCCTGGAGCCGCCCGCGACCACCTCGCGAACGGCCATGCGGGTGCGCGGGGGCCTGGCCACCCCTCGAGCCTAACAGTTACGCAAGTCGCTTGCGAAATGGCGAGGCCATCCACGAGGCGGAGATCCGCCAACCCCTGACGCTCACCAGATGCTTCCGGGGCCCGGGTTGTGCGCAAAGGCGAAGAACCAGACGCCAAGCGCGACCAGGGCGATCAGGAGTGAGGACACCAGGATCGGCTCGAGCGGGCCGCGCAGAAAGCGCGGCGCCGCTCCCGGGCCGTATTCGCGTTCCTCCGCCTCGTAGAAGGCGATCACGCCGGTGACCCGCAGGTAGAGGGTGTTGAGCCAGCTGAGGAAGAGGGCCGTGAGGATCATCGCCGCGATCGTGGTGGGCAGGCCGGCCAGCAGCGCCTCGGCGGAGTTCGCCGCGACCTTGGAGACCAGGTAGAGACACCCCGCCGGCACGGCGATCCACAGGGCGAACGAGCCGACGACCATCAGCGCGATCAGAAAGCCCGCGGCGAGCCGGTCCACCTCAGCCTCCAATCGGGGCGCGCGGGTTCGCTCCCCAGAAGACGAGCGTACCGAGCATCCCGATGACATGGACGAGGACGATGTTGAGGACCATCGACTTGGCGGTCGCGCGACCGACTCCCACCGGCCCTCCCGAGGCGTTGTAGCCGTAGTAGCAGCCGACGCACACGATCGCCGTGGCCATCACCATCCCCTTGACCAGGCTGAAGACGAGGTCCGGCGGATTCTGAAACTCCCAGAAGATGAGGAAGTAGCCGCCTGAAGACACGTCTCCCACCTGTTTGACGATCGCCAGCCAGCTCGCAAGGTAACCGGCGGCGATCCCCGCCAGATAGAGGAATGGCAGGACCATCCACGCCGCGAGCAGCCGCGTTGCGCAGAGGAAGATCATCGGGTTGACGCCCATGACCTCGAGGGCGTCGATCTCGTCGGAGATGCGCATCGCGCCGAGCTCGGCGACGATGCCGGTGCCCACCTTGGCGGCCATCATGTAGCCGAAGGCGTAGGGGATGACCTCGCGCAGGTCGCACCAGGCGGCGAAGGTCGCCGCGTTCGACGGCGCGCCCACGCTCCGCGAGAAGTAGGCGCCCTCGATCCCGCACTCCAACCCGAGGATGAAGACGGTCGCCCAGATGACGATCGCCGATCCCATGATCAGGATTCCCGCCTGACGCAGGGACTCGCCGAAGAAGGTGAGTACGCGCCCGGAGTAGACGAGGCCCAGCACCCGGCCGCAGAACCTCGAGATCTCACCCAGAGACCCCAGCCAGTCTCTCGGCACTGCCAGCCAGCCCGTCATTTGATCTGCGAGATTTCCGGGTGCGTCGCCAGCAGCGTCTGGGTGAAGACGTAGTTGAAGGCGAAGACCCCGAGGAAGGCGATCACGACCGCCTCGTTGACTGCCCGGCCGACGCCCTCGGCGCCTCCGGACGCATTCATCCCCTTGTAGCAGCAGACGATCGCGATGATCGCCCCGAACAGGGTGCATTTCAAAAGCGAGCCCCACAGATCGGTGATCGAGGCGTTGGTGAAGAGGGTCGCGAAGAACCCGCCCAACGGCTGGCCGTAGGCGATCTCGGCGAAGATCCCGCCGCTGATCCCGAACAGCAGGGCGTAGATGTCCATCAGGCCGGTGATCAGCATCAGGCTGAGAAAGCGGGGGACGACGAGGTTCTTGATCGGGTCGACGCCAAGGACCTGCAGGGCGTCGAGCTCCTCGCGGATCTTCCGCGCGCCGAGGTCGGCGGTGATCGCGGTGCCGGCGACGCCGGCCACCACCACCGCGGTCACGAACGGAGCGAACTCCCGGACCGAGGCGAGGATGAAGAAGCCGCCGAGGCGGTCCAGCGCGCCGAAGAGGGTGAGGAAGTTGGCGGCCTGAAGGCCCGGGGCGCCGAAGCCGAAGGCGATCGTCGAGATCATCATCGGAAACCAGCACAGCTGCAGCGCGAACAGGAACTGGCCGATGAACTCGCCCCCGTAGGGGTAGGGCGGCTTGACGGTGGCGATCATCGTCTTGCCGGTCAGGATCACCATGTTCCCGACCTGCTCGAACAGACCCTTGACGGGCAGGAAGGTCCTGTCGGCTACGGCTCTGACCACGTTACGGACAGCCGGACGAGACCTTGACCCGCCACCACCCTGCGATGGCGCCGACGGGCCCGAACCTTGGGACGACCCGGAACTCCCCGCATCCGGGGTCGCCGCATTCCTCCATCGAGATGCGCTCGAAGCGATGGCGCTCCGGGTCGTGGAGCATCCCCTCGCGGCGCAGCCGTGCCCGCTCCTCGCGGCGCCCGCGCTTCTCGGCGTCGGTCCGCGCCGTCTTCAGCCGGTCCATCAGCTCGTTGCGCGTGGCCTCGAGCTCGGCGAAGCTCGCGACGTGACCCTTGGCGCGCAGCAGGGGGTGGACGTCGGCAGCATCCGAGCGCGAGGCCGGGTAGGCGGCCAGCTCGGCCTCCAGGCGGGCGATCTGGCGGCGCAGCTCGCGACGGGCGGCGGCCTCGTCGGCCTCGTGGCCGATGTCCGGCAGCTCCTCGCCGGCGCCCGCGCGCTCCGCGGCCCAGTCGGAGGCGTAGATGGCGCGGGCGACGTCGCGGGGGTCGACGCCCTCCGCCCGTGCCTCGGTGACGGCGGCGGCGGCGATCCGCTCGACCTCCGAAGAGGATCGCGCCGCGGCTGCCACGAAGGTACCGAGCCCGTGCTGGGTCGAGATCAGCCCGTCGCGCTCGAGCTTGCCGTAAACGGCGCGGGCGGTGTTGACGTTGACTCCCGCCGCCGACGCCAGCTCGCGGACGCTGGGGAGGCGGTCGCCGGGGGCGAGGCGGCCCGATGCGATCGCGCCGCGCAGCTTCCAGGCCAGCTGAACCCCGACCGGCAGGTCGTCGTCGCGGTCGATGCCGAGCTGTGAGACGAGGCTGGCGCGGTCGGCAAGCATCTCGGGGCCACTGTACCAGAGAACTAGCTCACTAGCAAACCCTTGCCCGCAACTGCGCCCTTGTAGCCTCGGCGCGATGCGAATCCCGCGCGCTCTTCACGACGAGATCGTCGCCCATTCGCGCGACGACGCCCCGAACGAATGCTGCGGGCTGATGGGCGGTCGCGACGGCGAGATCACCAGCGTCCACCGGGCCGAGAACCTGTTCGCGAGCCCGTTGCGCTTCGAGGTCGCGAACCCCGTGAAGCTCCTGAACGCGATCGAGGGCGCCGGGGAGGAGCTCGCCGGCATCTATCACTCGCACACCAAGAGCGCGGCCTATCCGTCGCAGACCGACGTCAACCTGGCGAGGGGCTGGCCCGATCCGCTGTGGTTCATCTGCTCGCTGGCCGATGCTGATTCGCCGGTGGTCAGGGCCTTCGCGATCCGCGACGGGCAGGTCGAAGAGGTCGAGCTCGAGGTCTTCGGCTGAGGCCATGGCGCGTCTGGTCCGGGTCGCGACCGCGCGCAACCCCACCGAGGCCGCGATGATGCAGGCGGCGCTGAACGACGCCGGAATTCCCAGCATCGATCGCCCGACCCGAGCCTTCGACATTCTCGATCTGCTGGCGGTCGGCCCCCGCGACATCCTCGTCGCCGATGAGGCGGCCGACGACGCGCGCGATCTGCTCGGCGTGGAGGAGCCGGTGCAGCCGGTCGGCTCGCTGCCAAGCGCCTATGCCGAGCCGCCCTCGCGCCTGTTCGCGAAGCTCGCGGCAGCGCTGGCGGCCGGCGCGGCGGTCGCGTACGGGATCTGGCAGCTGCTCGGCTAGCGCGTGTGGAAGTCGAAGTCGTCGCCGAGGGTGTCGAGGTCGCCGAACGAGTCGGAGCGCCTCGAGGGCACCTCGCGAAGGTAATGGCGCCAGAGCTCCTCGATCTCGCGGAAGCGGGAGTCGAAGGCGATCTCCAGGGCCTTTTCGGCGCCGCCGCGTGGAAGGCGTGAGACGAGCAGGGCGCAGGCGTCGCGGCCGCGCTCGCGCTCGAGCAGGTCGAAGACCGTCCCGCCGAGGATGATCGCGTCGCGCGCCGAGGGCGGGAACGTGGGCCTCTCGCCCTGGCGCATCCGCGTGGAGACCGCGGCGCGAAACAGCGACACCTGGCCGGCGAAGTACTGCGCGCCGCCCTCGATCAGCCAGGCCCAGCGCAGGTAGCGGGCAAAGCGCCGCGGCCCCCATGGGGGCGGCAGTCCGCCGTTGTTCGCGCCGAGCACGATCTGCACGTAGAGGCGCTCGGCGGTGCGCAGCAGCGCCTCCAGTGAGTCCTCGCCCGCCGCTCGCCGGGCCGCGTGCTCGTCGTTCAGCACGTGCAGCTCCGAGGCCATCGCCCATCCGGCGAGATACCGGCGCCCGGCCGGCGCGGCCGCCAGGCGCGCGGCGGGCAGGAACGGATGGGCGGCGGCGAGCCAGCCCGGGGTGGGGTGCACGATCACGGTGATGTCGTCGGGCGCCTCGTCGAAGCGCTCCTCGAGCCGCAGCCGCAGGTCCTCGAGCGCATCGAGGATGCGCTGCGCATCAGGCTCGTCCTCGCTCTCATGCCGAGCCGTGAACGAGAGCGATTCTGTTTCCACCCATGCCATACGACGAGGGTATTCCACCCGACAGCGCCCTAACCCCGCAGGAGTACCTGCGGGATAGATTCAAGGAGCACCGCCACCCTCGGCGGCGGTGGCACTCCTACTTGATCTCGACCGCCTGCTGGAACGTCGGGCGGTTCACCCAGGGGACCTCTGGCTGGGTCACGGCGCCCAGCGCGCGGAAGTGGATGAAGTCCGAGCAGGTCTGCGGGGTGCCCTGGATGTTGCCGAACATCGTGCAGGAGCCCTCGGGGTAGATCTCCGCGTCGGAGTCGTGGGCCAGCGCGTCGTCGAGCGACGACAGCAGCGCCTTGCGGCAGGCGCCCAGCTTGCCGTGGCCGCAGTACACCCGCGAGTACCGCCCGCGGACGTGCATGCCGAGGACCGTCCGGAGGTCCTTCGAGACGTAGCCGTACCAGCCGCCGTCGAACGCCGAGCCGAGGTGCTGGTTGCGGTTGGGGTCGTCGAAGGCGAGCATGGAGTGGACGGAGTCGAAGCCCTTCTTGCCGAGCGTCGGCTTGAACTCCGCCGTGACCAGCTTGGGCCACCACGCGTCGACGATCCGGATCGCCGCCTCCGAGTCGTAGTGGCCGTCCTTGTTGCGGTCGATGCGGTGCGAGCCCGCCTTCACCCATGCCTTCAGGGTGCTGATCGCGCCGCGCTCGGCCGGGGTCCCGTGATGGCCGATCACCCTGAACACGTAGGGAAGGTCGTACGGCCCGCGGTCGTCGACGGTGCCCGCGTCCTCCATCGCGGAGATCAGCCTGGGCAGGGTCATCTTCTTGGGACCCCGGATGCCCTTGCGGATGTTGTCGTCGAGCGCCTGGCTGCGGAACTGCGGCCCGTAGGCGTATTGGCCGTCGGCCGCGCTGTAGCCCGGCGCCTGCTTGTTGTTCCAGCTCGTGATGTAGCGCTGGTCGACCACGTTCGGGTGGCCGTGGAAGAGCTGATGGCGCAGGTTCTTCAACGAGAACTGCGGGGCGTCCGGGTTGTAGCCCTTCCAAAGGAACTTCTGCTTGCCCTTCACCGGCAGGTTCGGGTCGACGTCACCCGGGCGCTGCGGGTTCTGCCCGGAGTTGAAGTAGGCGATGTGCTTGCGGTTGATGTAGAGCCAGTTGAACGTCAGGGCGACGTTCGAGGCCGAGTGCATGAACCTCTGCGGCGTGGACATGTGCTTCGCCTCGTTGAATTGCGAGAAGCCGAGCACGGTGGGGTCGACCTCGTGCTTGTAGGTGTCGCGAAGGCGCGTGTAGGCGTAGGGCTTGCCGCGGATGGTCGCCCGCGCGATGACGATGCCGAGCTTCGAGCGGTAGCTCACGAGAGTCTCCGAGCCGGGTGGCGTCTGGTCGCCCGCGCTGGGCAGCCAGGAGATGTTGCGCGTCATGGTCTCGAAGGGCACGCAATGGCCCTTGTAGACGTAGCCGCTGGACGAAAGCGACGGTGTGCCGCCGCCGGGCTCGCAGAGCTTCAGGGCATAGGTGTCGGTGATGTCCTGGCTCGCCGAGGTCGCGCTCCACGCGTAGTTGCGCCCGTGGCCGAGCTGCACGTAGAGGTTGGTTCCGGGGAAGGCGGCGCCGCGCGCGTCGAGGGCGGGCTCGCCGTGGCCCGCGGGGGCGTGGATCTCCTCCTCCATCAGGATCTGCGGCGTGAAGTAGGAGACCTGAGGCCCGAAGACGGCCAGCGGGTGGCCGCTGCGCGACTCCCGCCCCGAGACGAGCAGGGCGTTGGACTCGTCGGTGTGCTCGCGAAGCGGCGCCAGCAGGTCGGTATCGGGGAAGCGCCCAGGCTGGGCCGCTGCCTTCGCGACCGGGCTTCCGGCCTTCGACTGCACCACGTTGGAGAACTGCACCGAGCCCGCGTCGGGCATGGCGACGCCCTTCGGGTGCTTCGGCGTCTTCTCGTAGGGGAACCGCTTGTGGTGGACCGTGGTTGGCGCCTCCGGGTCGTTCTGCGAGCGGAAGTCCTCCCACACGCGCTGGCCCCGCTTCGCGCCGAAGCGCTTCTGAAGCGCTTCGAGGGTGAGGGCCGAGCTCAGCTCGCCGCCGCCGCCCTTCCCGAAGATCCCGGCCACGAGCGACCCGATCGACAGGACGTCGGTGGGCTTCCACGGATGGGTGCAGGGATATGCGGGCTGATTGATCAGCGCGTACTCGCCGGGCATCTTCAGCGGGTTCACGCAGGCCTCGTCGATGTACTGGTTGATGCCCGCGATGTAGTTGCGCACGTCGCGCTGGATGACCACGCCGTTGTGCCCGTAGATGTCGTCGGCCTGGTCGAACTGCTGCTGCAGGTCGGCCTCGGTGTAGGGGGTGTCGGCCCAGACCGATTCGTCCATCGCCGCGTTGCTGCCGCCGGCGAACGACGAGAGCTGCGCGCGCCCGGCGTTTCGCAGCGCGTCGATGAAGAACAGGCGATCCTCGGCGACCGCGTAGCCCGCCCCGAACATCGCGCCCGCCCGCGTCTTGCCGTAGATGCGCGGCACGCCGAACTGGTCGCGCTCGATCGTCACGTCGTCGCGCGGGCTGTAGGTGCGTTCGACGTTCGCGGGCTTCACGCCGAAGGTGGCGTCCTTGTAGTAGTCGTCGACCTGCGAGGCCTTCAGACCGGGCGCCGCGTAGAGGAGGTTGGCGTACATGCCCAGCTGGTCCTGGGCGTGCGGGGGGTAGGTGTGGTTCAGCTCGAACTGGAGGATGTCCGTGGTGTTCGCCAGGCCGTTCTCGCCTGGCGGCAGCACGTTGCGAAAGCCGCCGGAGTCGTGGGTTCCGTACGGCTGTGGGGTGGGGGCCTTGGCCCAGGCGTCGCCGGCGAGGGCTCCCGCCGACGCGAGGGCGCAGAGAGCGATGAGGGCGAAGAAGCGGAAGCCTCGCACGAGGCCGCGAGTCTAACTCCGTCGCGCCGGCCTCACGCCGGTTCCCGCGGTGATGGACGAGAAACGCGGACATGGGTTGCGTTTCTCGTCCACGGCGGCTTTGGGGGTTCAGACGGCGGCTTCGCGGGCGCGGTCGCGCTCGTAGTCGAGCTCGGTTCGCACCCCCAGGGCCTCCAGCGCGGCGCGGCCCTCCTCGATCGAGCGCGATCCCGCGACGGCCGCGGTCAGGGGCAGACCCGCGGCGGCGGCGAGCAGGGGGTCGAAGACCAGGATCATCGCCCCGAACGGAGTGAGCTCGACGTGACGGCGCCCGCCGCGGATGGGCACCTCGCCCGTTTCGCCCTGGGCACAGCGGATGATCTGCACGCTCGCCTCCGTGGGCACGACCCGCGCGGCTGCCTCCAGCTCGGCGGCGACCGGCGGGGACACGGAGAGGGTCCCGATCCAGGCGCCGCCGCGGGCCAGCTCGGCCGCGCGCTGCAGCACCTCGGCCGGGCTCAGCTCCCCGTCGCAGCCGGCGCCCGCCACCGCCAGCAGGGTGGGCAGGCCGCAGCGCGCAGCGCCCGCGAGGACGGTCGCGTCGCACAGCGGGCTGGCCAGCCCCGGCTCGTCGCCGTGAGCGAGCACGTCGCCGCCCACGTCGGCCAGGACAAGCAGGTCGCACTCCAGCTCACCGGCGAGCGCGGCGAGGCCGGTGGCCGCCCCCTCCGCGCCGGCGGAGACGTCGAGCAGCGCCACCTCCTCGCCGAGGTGCTCCGCCATGCCGGATTCCGCGAAGCGGGCCCCCTCGGGCGTCGTGGTGGCGTCGTTGGCCAGCACCGCGCATTCGCCGACGACGCGCCCACCGCGGATGTCCGCAACCGGGCGCGGCCCCGGATACGGGTCGATCGGAAAGCGCTCCCAGGCAACGCCGCCGAGCCGCGCCTCGGTCCCCAGCGCCTCACAGGCCCGCGCGACCGCGAGCGACCCGACAACGTCCCCACCTCCGCCCATCCCGAGCACAAGCGCGCGCTTGGCAGCCCGAATCAGTGAGAAGAGATCAGCCACAGCAGGGTGTTCTACCGGCACCGAGCCCTAACCCGCCGGCCCCGGACGCGGAAGCTCAATAAAGAAGCGCGCGGCGTAGCCGCGCGCAATAGGTTCAGGCGAGAGCGGAGGAGCCGGCGGTTATTAGGTTCTCGCCGCTAGGCGAGGACCGGTTCCGCTTCGCCGCAAACCTCGCGGATCTCCGCGGCGGCGCGGACGAACTCCTCGTCGGCCATGACGGGAGTGCCCTCGAACGGGAGGTCGCGGTCGATGTCGACCCACGAGTGGCAGCCGTGGTACTCGTCGCGGACCCGCACCGTGACGGGGCGGGGGATGCGATGCACCCTCAGCAGCAGGACGTGCAGGGGATGACGCCGCTTCCAGGCCAGGCGCTTCATCGCGTAGTCCTGAGTCCAGATGTGAAAGGGGGAGAGGGAGTCGACGATGCGCGGGTCGTCGGTGGTCCAGTGGTCGGACACCTCGGCCCAGGCGCGGATGCGCACGCGGTCGGGCTGCGGGATGCCACCGTCGCGAAGCAGCGCCCTGGGGGGCGGCTCCTCGTCGGGCCACACGCCCTCCTCGAGTGCGCGGCGCAGCTCGGGGTGGTGGGACTCGCGGACGAGGTCGTTGCGCTGGTGGTCGAAGGTCGGGTAGAGGAAGAACCGCTCGTGTTCGAGCTCGAAGTTCTTGTTCTCCTCGCGGATGCCGCCCTTGCGCATCGTCACGAGCTGCTCGCCCTCGGCGAGTGCGCGGACCGTAACGGCCCATTCCTTGAAAGCGACAGGCATATTCGAAGTCGGTTGGGGGGGTGGGATGTAGCGGTCGGCCTCTGGGAGTGGCGCCGGGGGCGTCTGGGGCTCGACCGGGTGGCCGATTGTAGGGAAGCCAAATCGAAAGTCAAGGTTTGTGCGACCTCGTTACAAGTGGCTCTTGCTCAGGCGTCGCCGTGCCCGTGGGCGCCTCCCCCCGGCGTCTCGACGCGAAGCCTGTCGCCCGGGCCCAGGGCGCCGTCCGACTTGGCCGCGACCGGTTCGCCGTTGACGCTGTCGCGCCCCCGCGCCCCGTCCCCGCCGCCGGCGCGCCCGCGCGGAGCATGCCGGCGGCGCTCGGCGATCAGCGTGTAGCGCATGGGCTCCAGCGCCTCGATGTCGCGCACGATTCCGTCGCCGCCGCGGTGGGCGCCCTCGCCGCCGCTGCCGCGCCGGATGGCCAGCTCGCGGACCCGCACGGGCAGCTCCGTCTCGAGCGCCTCGACCGGCGTGTTGAGGGTGTTGGACATCGCGACGTGGATGGCGCTCGGCCCGTCGGCGTCCGGACAGGCTCCCTGGCCGCCGCCCACGGTCTCGTAGTACGTAAAGCCCTCGCCGGCGAGCGTGAGGTTGTTCATCGTGCCCTGGCCCTGCGCCGGCACGTCCATCACCTGGCCGAGAGCCGCGATCACCAGGTCGGCGACGCGGCTGGACGTCTCGACGTTGCCGGCCGCAACGGCCGCCGGCGGCTGCGCGCACAGCACCGAGCCGGGCCGGCCGACGACCTCGATCGGCCTGTGCGCGCCCGCCGAGGGCGGGGCGTCCGGGTCGAGGAGCGTCCGCACGGCGAAGAACGCGGCCGACTTGGTGACCGCCAGCGGGCAGTTGAGGTTGCCGCCCACCTCGTCGTCGCTGCCGGAGAAGTCCAGGCGCATGGCTTCGCCGCTCACCTCCGCGCGCACCCGCAGGCGAACGTCACCGTCCTGGGCCTCGAGCACGTCCTCGGCCTCGAACGAGCCGTCGGGGAGCCCGGCGACGCGGCTGCGGGTGCGCCGCTCGCAATAGGCGAGGATCTCGTCCATGCCCTCGCGAACCTCGGCCTCGCCGAGGCGCTCGACGAGCTCGGCAAGGCGGCGCTCCGCCACCGCCAGTGCGGCGCGCTGCGCGCGCAGGTCGGCCAGCCTCGCCTCGGTCCCGCGCATGCGGCTCGCGATCTCGGCGAGAACCTCGTCGTCGGCCGCCGTCGGGGGGATCACGACGCCCTCGTCGGAGAGCCGGCGACTGTGTGCGGGCATGCCCCCCGGGGTGGGGCCGCCGACGTCGGCGTGGTGCGCGCGGCTGGCGCCGAAGCCCAGCAGCCCCCCGTCCGAGAACACCGGCGCGATCAGCGTGATGTCGGGCAGATGGGTGCCGCCCGCGTAGGGGTCGTTGAGGACCCACAGGCCGCCGGGCTCCTGCTCACGGTCGAGCACCGCGGCAACGGCGTCCGGCATCGACCCCAGGTGCACGGGGATGTGCTCGGCCTGCATCACCAGTTCGCCGCGCGCGTCGAAGAGCGCCGTCGAGCAGTCGCGGCGCTCCTTGATGTTGGCCGAGTGGGCCGAGCGGACGAGCACGGCGCCCATCTCGTCGCACGCGGCGCGCATGGCCCCCACGAGCACCGACAGGTCAACCGCGTCGTAGCTCATCGGCCCACCTCGGCGATCACCGTGCCGCTTTCGTCCACGCTCGCCTGCCAGCCGGGCGGCACCACCAGCGTCGCCTCGGGCAGCTCGAAGACGCACGGGCCCGCCGCCTGCAGGCCCGCCGGGGGCTCGCCGCGCACCACCTCCGCCTCGTGCCACTCGCGGCCGAACCGGGCGCGGCGCCGCAGCTTGCGAAGGTCGCCACCGTCGGCCGCCGCCGGAGCGACGCCGGGACCGGGGACCCTGAGCGCGAGCCGCACGTTCACGAGCTCCGCGTCGCCAGGCTCGCCACGGTGACCGTAACGGCGCTCGTGCTCGGACTCGAACGCCTCCACCAGGTCGGCCGGGTCCGGCGCCTCGGAGCCCGGGATGGTCAGCTCGAATGCCTGGCCGCGGTAGCGCAGGTCGAACGCCGCCTCCGCCTCCGCGTCCTCCATCCCGGCGCCGATGGAGTCGCGGAGGTCGCGGACCTCGCGGGCGAGGCGCTCCGTCGTGAGCTCCTCGCGGGCGAGCATCACGGTTCGGGCGGTGTCGCGGCGCCGCTCCGACGCCACGAGCCCGAGCGCCGAGAGCACGCCGCTTGCCCGCGGGCACAGGATGCGCTCGATCCCGAGCTCCGAGGCCAGAGCCGCAGCGTGCATCGGCCCCGCTCCCCCGAACGCCATGAGCGCGAAGCGGCGCGGATCGATGCCGCGCTCGACGGTGACCACGCGAACCGCCCTGGCCATCTCGCCGTTTGCCACCCGCACGATTCCCTCCGCCGCCTCCAGCTCTCCCAGCCCCACCTGCTCGCCGACCCGGCGAAGCGCCGCGAGGGCGGCGTCGCCGTCGAGGCTCACCCCGCCTGCGAGCGTGGAGTCGGCGGCCAGATAGCCGAGCGCCAGGTTGGCGTCGGTCACCGTCGGCTCGGCGCCGCCGCGCCCGTAACACGCCGGCCCCGGCTCGGCGCCCGCCGATCGCGGGCCCACCCGCAGGGCGCCGCCGTGGTCCACCCACCCAATCGATCCCCCACCGGCGCCCACCGTGTGAACGTCGACCATCGGCAGCTGGATCGGCCGCCCGTCGATCTCGCGCGACGGTGCGCGGCGCACCCTGCCCTCCTCGACCACGCACACATCGCACGACGTGCCGCCCATGTCCAGGCCGATCGCGCTCTCGCCTCCCGCCAGCAGCGCCGCGCCCACCGCGCCTCCGGCCGGGCCGGACAGCACGCTCCAGGCGCCCGAGCTGCGCGCCTCGTCGAGCTCGGCAAGGCCTCCGGAGGAGCGCATCAGCGCCGGCTCGGGCAGGCCGGCCTCGTCGGCGCGTCCGGCGAGGCGGCCCAGGTACGCCTCGAGCAGGGGCGCCAGGTAGGCGTCGACCACCGTCGTCGAGCACCGCTCGTACTCGCGGAACTGCGGCAGCACCTCGTGCGAGGCGGACACATGGACCCCGGGAAGCTCCTCGCGCAGGCGCTTGGCGATCGCGCGCTCGTGGGCCGGCTCCACGTAGGAGAAGAGCAGGCAGATCGCAACGGATTCGGCACCGCTGGAGCGCACGGCCTCGACGATGCGGCCCGGCTCCGCATCGCCCATCGCCTCGACCACTCCGTGCGGCCCCACGCGCTCGTCGGCGGCGATCGCGACCGCCGCGAGCGACTCGGGCTTCGGCGCGCACGGGTGGTAGAGGCTGGGGCGGTTCTGACGTCCGATCTCCAGCAGGTCGGTGAACCCGGCCGTCGCGACCAGGGCGGTGCGCGCGCCCCCGAGCGTGAGCAGCGCGTTCGTCCCCACGGTCATCCCGTGGGCGAACGACCGCACTTCGGTGGGCGCGGCTCCCGCCTTTGCGAGTGCCGCGCCCACCGCCGCCATCACGCCCTCGGACTGGTCCGAGGGCGTGGTTGGCGATTTGGCGGTGTGAAGCCCGTTTCCGTCGTAGACGACCGCGTCCGTGAAGGTTCCGCCGACGTCCACGCCCAGGAGCATGGGCTCAACTTATTCGTCCGCTTACGCGGCGACGAGCTCCTTCTCCGCGAACACGGGCTCGATCTCGACCTCGGTCGCATCGAACGTGTCCTCGAGATGCTTGTGGGAGGGGCAGTAATCCCTTCCCGGCAGCGGCTCGCGCTGACACGGCGTCCCCTTGCGGGTGTGCGCGTGGCATTGCCGAGGCACGCCGTCGAGGATTGCCCCCTCCGGCAGCTTCGAGAGGTGCTCAAGGGCCAGCGCGATGTTCGTTTCGATCACGCGCCAGACCTTCAGTTGGTCCCTCATTGCGAAGTCACAACGAACCTCGTTGAACAGCGACCTTGCGGGCCTGGCGAAATACCGACCGTCGCACGTCATGCGGCGAATCGTTCCCTCGCAGGCGTCCAGCACCCTGATTTTGTTGCGGCACCCCGCGGGGTCCGCATCGTCCTCAATGACCAGCGGCGCCAGCTCCCTATATATGGAGCGGCTGAAGCGGTACATATCCCTAGTACCCCCTTGGTATTAGTCCTTTCCCGTGCCCCGGCTTTCTTGCACAAGCGTCCAGGCTGGGGCAGGGGAAGTATCTACCGGTCAGTAGGTTTACGTCAAGGGGTTTCGCGTTAAGCGGGTATTAAGCGGACCGGCCGGCCGGCCAGGCTCACGCCCAGCGCGCCTCGCGAACCGCTTCGCCTGCTCCCACCACCATGTGCACGCCGTCGAGCGCGCCGTCGCGGCCCGGGTAATCGGACCGGCGATGGACGCCCCGCGACTCGCGCCGCGCCAGGGCCGAGCGGGCGATCGCCCGCGCCAGGGGATAGGGGTCGCTCTCGAGCTCGGTGAGCCCCGCGGCCTCGCGCCGTGGGCCGGCGAGCCGCCAGACGGCCTCCCGGGTGGCGACGGTGGGCGGGTCGAAGCGCCAGCCCGAGTCGTCCGGCGCGGGGCGCTCGCCGGCCGCCGCCGCCGCGGACTCCGCCGCGCGGCGGCCGAACACGAAGCACTCGCTCAGCGAGTTCGAGGCCAGCCGGTTCGAGCCGTGCAGGCCCGTGCAGGCGCACTCGCCGACCGCGTAGAGCCCGGGGAGCGTCGTGAGGCCGCGCAGATCGGTCGCGACGCCGCCGATCAGGTAGTGCGCGGCCGGGGCGACCGGCACCGGCGCGCTCATCGGGTCGAGCCCAGCGGCGCGGCAGGTCTCGAAGACGTTGGCGAAGCGGTCGGGATCGAGCGCCCGGACGTCGAGCCAGACGCTGTCGGTTCCATCGGCCTGCATGCGGTCGCCGATGGCAGCGGAGACCTGGTCGCGGGGGGCCAGCTCGTCGGTGAACCGCCGTCCCGCGGCGTCCAGGAGCGTCGCGCCCTCCCCCCGTGCGGCCTCGGTGATGAGCGCCCCGTCGTGATCGCTACCGGGAAGCCACAGCGCCGTCGGGTGGAACTGGCAGAGCTCCAGGTCGGCGAGATCCGCGCCTGCGGAGGCGGCGAGCACGGACCCCGCGCCGATCGCGCCCCATGGGTTGGTGGTGCGCGACCACAGGGCGGCGCCGCCGCCGCTGGCCAGCACCGTCGCCGGGGTCCCCACGCCGCCGCGGTCGGTGACGACGCCTGTGCAGGTGCCGCCGGGAGCCGAGAGCGCCAGCGCGGATGCGCCCTCGAGCACCTCGATGCGGGGATGCACGGCGGCGGCCTCGGCCAGGCGCGAGGTGATCTCGCGCCCGGTCTGCGCGCCGCCGGCGTGGACGATTCGCCTCGCCGAGTGCCCGCCCTCCAGCCCGAGCGCAAGCTCTCCGTCGGGCTCGAGGTCGAACCGCACCCCGCGCCCGCGCAGCTCGGCGACGGCGGCGGGCGCCTCGGCCACCAGCACCGCGACCGCGTCGGGCCGGCAGAGGCCGCGCCCGGCGTTGAGCGTGTCGTCGGCGTGGCGCTCGGGCGAGTCGTCGGGCGCGAGCGCCGCCGCCAGCCCGCCCTTGGCCCAGAAGCTCGAGCTCTCGGCAAGCGGCTTTCGCGAGATCAGGATCACGTCGGCGCCGAGGTCGGCAGCGCAAAGCGCCACGTGAAGGCCCGCCGCGCCGCCGCCGATGACCGCGACGTCGCAGCGTCCGTGCTCCTGTGTCGAGGCCGAGGACAAGCGCCCGAACCCTAATCAGTAGAACTATTCCCCCATGGGCCTGTACGTCCACCACGATTCCTCGCTTGCGCACGACACCGGCGCCCATCCCGAGAATGCGGGGCGGCTGCTGGCCATCGAGGCTGCCCTCGACGAGGCCGGCTGGCCCTCGCTCGAGCGAGCCGAGGCTCCCGCCGCGAGCCGTGAGCAGCTTCTTCGCGTCCACGACGCCGCGCACGTCGACGCCATCCAGGCGCTCGTCGAGCGCGGTGGCGGCCCGATCGACGCCGACACATTCACCAGCCCCGGCTCCTGGGAGGCTGCCCTGCATTCCGCCGGCGGCGCGGCCTGGGCCGCCGAGCGGCTGCTCGAGGAGGGCGACGGCTTCGCGCTCACCGCTCTGCGCCCGCCCGGCCACCACGCCGAGCGCGACCGGGCCATGGGCTTCTGCCTGTTCAACAACGCGGCCGTCGCCGCGACCCACGCGATCGCCGAATGCGGAGTTGAGCGGGTTTTGGTGCTCGACTGGGACGTCCACCACGGCAACGGGACCGAGGCGATCTTCGCTGCCTCGGCCGACGTGGTCTACGTCTCCATCCATCAGTGGCCGCTCTACCCGGGCACCGGGCCCGCCACTTACGAGGGCGAGGCCGGGGCGGAGGGCCACACGATCAACCTGCCGGTCCCGGCCGGGTCCGGCAACGATGTCTTCAATGCGCTGACCCGCCACGTCGTGGCGCCGGTGGCCCGCAGCTTCGAGCCCGGCCTGCTGATCGTCTCGGCAGGCTTCGACGCCCACCGCGCCGACCCGCTGGCCGACTGCGTCGTCGACGAGGCCGGCTACGCCGGGATGTCGGCGACCATGCGCGATCTCGCCGCCGAGCTCGAGGTGCCCGTGCTCGTCTGCCTCGAGGGCGGCTACGACCCGCCGGCCGTCGGCCGCTCCGTGGTCGCATCGGTCCGCGCGCTGGCGGGCGACGGCGATGCTCCGCGGGGGCCCCGCGAGGCCGCGGAGCCGCACCTCACTCGGGTGGCCAAGCGCTGGCCCGCGGTCGCGGGCTGAGCCGCGCTACGGGACCAGGCGGCCCTTGATGCCCGAGAGGAACTCCTGGGGGAACCCGGGCACGTCGTCGAGCTCGTCGGGTGAGCTGAGCCCCCGCTCGTCGCGGTAGCGGATCACCCGCTTGGCCTGGGTCACCGACATGCCAAGGCTGCGGAACTCCTCGAAGCTAGCGCTTCCAAGGCTGACCGAATCGCCCTCCGGCACCTGAGGCGCCTCGGCCTCCGGCTCGGGCGCCGGCTCTGGCTTCTTGGCCGTTCGCGGCTTGGCGGTCTTCGCCTTGGTGGCCGGCTTCTTGGCACGGGTGGTCGCGCGCCGCTTGGGCTCGGGCTCCGGTTCGGGCTCGCCGGCCTCGTCGGTCACGGGCGCGGGCTCGGCGGCGACCGGGATGGGCACGGGCTCGGGCTCGACCGGGGCCGGCTCGGGCTCGACCGGGGCCGGCTCGGGCTCGGGCTCCGCGACGGGCTCGGGGTCGGCTTTGGCGCGCGTGCGCCGACGCCTGAAGAGGCCGCGCGGCTCCTCCTCGGCAGCCTCTTCGGCCTGGGGTTCCGGCGCCGGCTCGGGTTCGGGCTCGACGCTGTGGACGTCGCGTGCGCGCACGCTGGCGCCGCTGGCGAGCTGCTCCACTCCGCCGATGGCGGTCTCGGCCTCCTGGAAGCGGAGCTCCTGGCCCTCGGCGAGGTTGCGGCGGGCCTCGATCTCGATCTCGGTCGCCCGGCGCTCGGCTGTGGCGGCGCGCTCGTGCGCCTCGGCGAGCTGGCGGCGGGTCGCGGCGAGCTCGCCCTCGATGGCGGCCTTGTCGCGCACGAGGGTCTCCTCGTGCTCGCGCACCGCGTCGCGGGCCTCCTGGGCCCCCGCGAGCTTCGCCGAGGCGACTGCGCTCTCGAGCCGCGCCGCGGACTCGGCGTTCAGGCGCTGGGCCTGGGCGTCGAGCTCGGAGCGGAGGTTCGCGGCGGCCTCCTGCTCGGCGGCGGCGAGCGCGGCGCGCCCGGCTTCCGCAGCGGCGTGCTCGCCCTCCTTGCGCAGCGCGTCGGTCTGGGCTCGCAGCCAAGCTGATGCCGAGGAGCGGCTCTCGATCTCGGACCGGGCGGCGGCCTCCTCGCCCGCCCGCGCCCGCTCCTCCGATTCTTGGATGCGCCGCTCGGCGTCCGCGAGGTCCTTGGCGCGGGCGGCACGCTCGCTGGTCAGCTCGGCCTCGAGGCCCTGAATCCTCGTGTCGAGCTCGGCCCTCACGGCGGCGACCTCGGCCTCGATCCGGTGCTCGGCCTCCAGGCGCGCCTGCTCGGCCTCCCCCCTCGCGCGGCCCTCGGCCTCCTGCGCGCGCTGCTCGTAGTCGGTGCGCGCGGAGTCGGCGTCGGCGACGGCGCGCGCCAGATCGGCCTCGCGCAGCTTGATCGTCTCCGCCGCCTGCTCGGATGCCGCCCTCTTCGCGCGCGCGGTCTCCTCGGTGATCTTGCGCTCGGCCTCGGCGCGGACCCGCTCGGCCTGGGCGGCGAGCTCGGTCTCCGCGGCGGTGACGCGCTCGGCGGCGGCGAGGGCGCGGCTCTCGATCTCGCCAAGGCGCCGGTCCGAGGACTCGATGATCCGCATCTTGTCCTCGCGCTCCTGGTCCAGCTCGTCACGCAGGATCCTCAGGTCGTTCGCGAAGCGCTCCTCGGCGGCGGAGCGGGCGGCGTCGACCTCCTGCTTGGTGCGCTCCTCCGAGGCCGACCGGAGCCTTGTCAGGTCGGCCGCGGCAGCAGCCTCGGCGGCCGCCTTCGCCTTGGCTTCGACCTCGGTGCGGGTGGTCTCCGCTGAGCGCAGAACCTGGTCCTCCAGCTCGCGCCGGATCGCCTCGCGCTCGGCGGCGACGCGGGTGGAGAGCTCCTCCTTGAACTTCGCCTCGGCCTCGGCGCGGGCGGCCTTCGCGGCCTGGGCCTCGCGCTCGTCGGCGTCGGTTCGAGCGGCCTCGAGCTCGCGGCGCAGGTCCGCTGTCTCCGACGCCACGCGCACCCCCGCCTCCTCGCGCAGCCGGCGCTCCGCCTCGGCCTGGGCCTGCTTCGCGGCGGTGGCCCGGGCCTCTGCCTCGCGGACCTGGGCCAGCGCCTCCTGTACGGCGCGCTGCGCCTCGGGCGCCGACGCGCTCTCGACGCTCTCGCGCGCCGATGCCAGCGCCTCGTTGCGGGCCGCGGCGGCGGCCGCTCGCTCGCGCTCCGCGGCCTCACTGCGCGCGGACTCGATCTCGCCGCGGGCACGGGTCAGCTCGGACTGCGCCTCGCGAAGCTTCGACTCGGCCTCGGCGGCTCGGTGCTCGGCGTCGGTCGCGCGCTTCTCCAGCTCCAGCTCCAGGCCTCTGGCCGCGGTGCGCGCGCGCTCCAGGTCGTCCTCGAGCGCGAGGATCTCGTCGATCGCTCGCTGCTCGGCCGCCTGCGCCGCGTCCTGGGCCGCAACGCGGATGCGCTCCGCCGTGTCGGCGCGACGCTCCTCGCTCTCCGGCTCGAGCTCGGGCGCCGGCTCGGGCGCCGGCTCCGGCGCGGGCGCTGGCTCCGGCGCGCGCCGCCCTCCGGCGCCGGCGTGAAGTCGGCTTCGGTCTCCGCCTGCTGCGCGGCTGCCGGCGCGGCCGCGGCGCCGACCGTCCACTCGTCGGTGGAGCTGGTGCGGGCCTCTTGCGCCCTCGGCTCCGGGTCGGGAGCCGGCACGGGCGCGCCAGGCGGGGCCCAGTCGGAGGGGTCGCGCGCGTCGTCGGCCGCCGCGGGCTCCTTCGGCGGCGGCCACTTGATGACGCCGGTTGCCGGCTCGGGTGGGGGCTCTGGCGCGGCTTCGGTCTCGGGAGCCGGCTCGGGCGGGGGCTCCGGCTCCTCGGCGGGCGGCGGCACGGGCGCCTTGTCCCGTGCGTCGGCCGCGTCGTCTGAGTGCGGCGCATCCTTCCGGCGCCGGAAGAGCCCTCGGCGCCGCTTCGGCTCGGTTCCGGCCTCGGGCTCCGGCGCGGCCTCCGACGCGGGCGCGGCCTCGTGCACGGCCTCCGGCTCGGGAGTGGATGCCGGCTCGGGCTCGGGGTCCGGCTCCGGCTCGGGCTCCGGATCCGGAGCGGGGGGCGGGGGTGGCGGGGGTGGCGCCGCCGGCTGCGCCACCGGGGCGGCGGGTTCCTGGTCCGCGGTTTCGCCCTCGGCGGGAGGCGGCACGGCGTCGTGGACGGCCGTGATCGGCTCCGGCTTCGACGCGGCCTCCTCGCTCCGGGCCTTGCCCGTCTCCTCGTCCAGCCCGTAGCCGAGCCAATTCATCATCCGCTTGCTCACGGACTTGCGCCCGGCGCCATTCGTCTCTGCGGAGTCTTCGGCCATTGCGGGCAGATTACGAAAGATCGGCCGCTCGCCCGCCGGGTCCGTCCGCCAGATCCTCGTAGGCCGCCGCGACCCGCTCCGCGAGCCGCCGCGCGGAAAACCGCATCGCCGAGTCGCGACCCGCCACACGGCCCTCGCCGTCGAGGTGCGAGCGCGCTAGCGCAGCCCACTCCGACGCGTCGAAGGGCGCCGACAGACACCCATCGACTTCGTCCAGCAAGGCGGGCGCGATCCCGACCGGCGTCGAGAGCACGGGGACGTCGCAGGCGAGCGCCTCGACGGCCACCAGGCCGAAGCCCTCGTAGTCGGAGGGGACGAGGATCGCGCCGGCGGCGTTCATCCACAGCGGCATGCGCTCGGAGTCGATGTCGCCGCCCGTCAGGAGTTTCGCGTTCGCCAGCCGGGCGACCTGCTCGGCGCGATCGTGCCGCTTCGCGCGCGGCCGGGAGAGGCCGGGAACAGCAGGTAGCGGCCGTCTGGATCCAGGCCGAGCGTCGCGCGCGCCTCCGCCCGGTCGCCGGGCCGGAAGCGCTCGGTGTCGGCGCCACAGGGCAGGATCGCCGTGCGGCCCTCCGGGGCGGGCAGCCCCGGAGCGCCCGCGCGCTCGAGAAGGAGCTCGCGCGAGACCGGCGCGACGAGGTCGACGCGGCGGACGAGCCGCCGCGAGAGCCGGCCGGAGACCGGGTGGCGGACGTCGGTGCCGTGGAAGGTGACGAGCAGGGGGGAGGCTCCGGCGAGCACGGCGCACCAGCCGACGAGTCCGTAGTGGGCGTGGACGACATCGAAGGTCTCCTCCGAGAGCCGCCTGCGGATCGCCCGCACGGCCCGCGGGTACTCGGGCTTGCCAACGGGGAACTCGAGCATCTCGGCGTCCACCCCGGCATCGCGCAGGGCGGCAACCTGGTCGCGGATGAAGCTGCCCCGCGCGGGCGCGCCCGCGTCCGGGGTCATGTTCGTCACCACCAGCACTCGCACGGCGGCCAGCCTAGCCGCCGTCCGCGCGCGAGCCGGCCCAGCCCCGGCGCTCTTTCTCCACCGCCTCGTCTTGAGACGTCGCCCTTCGCAGCGCAGCATCGGCGCATACGCCAAACCGCCAAAGGGGAGACATGAACGCCCTCATCACCTATCTGGAAGTCCGCGCCTCGGCCCTGCGCCGCCTGCTCGATCGCGAGTCGGGCCAGGGCACCGTCGAATACATCGGCCTGATCCTGCTGGTCTCGATGCTCATGGTCGCGCTGGTCGCCGCGATGAAGGGCTTCCACACCACCGCCGGCGCGGATCTGGCCGAGCTGATCGTCACCAAGATCAAGTCCGCGGTCAACGCGCTGACCTTCAAGTAGGCGCCATGGCCGGGCGCGGTCGTCGCCGCGGGTGAAAGACTTGGCGCAATGCCGCCCGCCCGCAGCTACGACCGCAGCCCGGTCGACGTCCGCCCCGTCACCGTCGAGCGGGGCTTCGTCCGCACGGCGAACGGCTCGGCCCTCTACTCGCAGGGAGAGACGCGCGTGATCTGCACCGCCTCGATCACCGAGAACGTCCCCAAGTGGATGCAGGGCTCGGGCCGCGGCTGGGTCACCGCCGAGTACTCGATGCTCCCGGCCTCGACGGGCGAGCGCAAGGAACGCGACTCCCGCAAGGGCCGCCAGGACGGGCGCGGCGTCGAGATCCAGCGGCTTATCGGCCGCGCCCTGCGCGCCGTCGTCGACCTCACCGCGCTCGGCGAGCGCTCCGTCTACGTGGACTGCGACGTGCTCCAGGCCGACGGCGGCACCCGCTGCGCCTCGATCACCGGCGGCTGGATCGCCCTGAGACTGGCCATCGACGGGCTGCTCGACGCGGGCGAGCTCGAGCGCGACCCGCTGACCGGCTCCGTCGCGGCCATCAGCTGCGGCCTCGTCGACGGCGAGGCGCTCTGCGACCTCGACTACTCCGAGGATTCCCGCGCCGAGGTCGATGCGAACATCGTGATGTCGGGCGAGGGCGGCCTCGTGGAGGTGCAGGCGACCGCGGAGAAGACCCCGGTCTCCCGCACATCGTTCGACGAGCTGCTCGCGCTCGCCGAGCCGGCGATCGGCGCCCTGCGCCTGCATCAGCTCAACGCCGGGTAGCTCGGCCGTCATGGCCGCGCAGCGGATGGTCCTCGCGACCCGCAACGAGCACAAGCTCCGCGAGCTCGCCGAGATCCTCGACGAGGTCGAGCTGATCCCGCTGCCCGAGGATGTCGAGCTGCCACCCGAGGTCGGCGAGACCTTTGCCGAGAACGCCCTCGGCAAGGCGAGGGCCGCGCACAAGGCGACCGGTCGGCCGGCGATCGCGGACGACTCGGGCATCGAGGCCGCGGGGCTCGGCGGGTGCCCGGGGGTGCGATCGGCGCGCTACGCGGGCGAGCGCGCGACCGACGAGGAGAACCTCCGGCTGCTGCTGCGCGAGGTGGGGCAGACGGACGACCGCCGTGTCGCCTACGTGTGCGCCATCGCCCACGTCTCGCCCGAGGGCGACGAGCTCGTGGTCCACGGCCGCTGCGAGGGCGAGCTGGCGCGCGAGCCCCGCGGCAGCGGCGGCTTCGGCTACGACCCGGCCTTCGTCCCCGACGACACGGGCCCCGGCGATGAGCGAACCATGGCCGAGCTGAGCCCCGACGAGAAGCACGCCATCAGCCACCGCGGCCGCGCGGCCCGGGCGATGCGCGACGCGCTCGGGGAGCGGCAATGAGAAACGGCTCGAAAGCGCGGGCCGCATCGATCTCCGTCGTCTCGAACGCGCTGCTGGTCGCGGCGAAGCTCGCGGCCGGCGCCATCACGGGCTCGATCGCGATCGTCACGGAGGCGGCGCACTCGGCGATCGACCTGGTCGCCTCGATCATCGCCCTCGTTTCGGTGCGAATGGCGGATGAGCCTCCGGACCCCGAACACCCCTACGGACACGCGCGGTTCGAGAACTTCGCTGCGGTGATCGAGGGGATGCTGATCGTCGTCGGCGCCGGGATCATCATCTACGAGGCCACGCGCAGGCTTGTGAACGGCGCCTCCGTCGAGCACATCGGCGTGGGCGTCGCAGTCATCGGCGCCTCGGCCCTCGTCAACGCCGCCGTCGCCGCATACCTCTCCCGGCGGGCGAAGGCGCTCAACTCCGCCGCGCTGGAGGGCGACGCGGCGCACCTGGGAACCGACTCGCTCACGTCGGTCGGCGTGCTCGTGGGCCTGGTCCTCGTGCACTTCACCGGCAACGCGGTCTTCGACCCGATCGCCGCCCTGGGCGTCGCCGGCGTGATCGTCTTCGCGGGCATCCGCATCCTCATGCGCTCGGGTCGAGCGCTTGTCGACGAGGCGCCTCCTCCGGCCGAGCTCGACCTGATCGAGGCGACAATCGCGCGCGAGCGCAGGGCTTCGCCGGGGATCGTCGGCTACCACAAGCTCCGCGCGCGACGCTCCGGCATGAGGACGCTCGTGGACTTCCACCTTCAGTTTCGCTCCGGCACCACGCTCGAGTCCGCGCACGAGATCGCGCACCGCCTGCGCGACGCGATCGAGGCCGAGCTGCCCGGGTCGGAGGTGCTGATCCACGTCGAGCCGGAGGGCTCGTACCGCCCGGACGCCGGCAGCCCGCTGCGTTCGGGTTAGCGCCTAGAGGAGGTTGACCGCCGCCGAGGCGCCGACCGCGCCGATCACGATCGGGTAGCCGACGTAGCCGTCGATTGCCAGCACCAGCGCCGCGACGGCGCAGGCGATGACGACCGTGATCCACGAAGCTCGCTGGAGCGACACGCTCTGTATGTTGGCGCAGATGGCCGATGTGACGACCGGCAACGACGTCGAGCGCTCCCGCGCCGAGTCCGCGCTCGCGTGGCTTCGCGAGATGTCGGCGGACCTCCGAGGCGCCGCGATCCTCCGCGACGACGGCTCGCCCCTGGCCGCGACGGGCGATCTCGAGGCCTGGGCCGACGCCGGGCGCGAGCTGTTCGCGGCGGCCGACGCCGCGGGCGCCGAGGCCGCCGAGCGGGTGCACGTCGCCACCGAGGACGGTGAGGCGTTCGGCATCCGCGGCGAAGGCCATGCGGTCGTCGCGGTCACGTCGCGGTTCACGCTCGCCTCGCTGATGCTCTTCGACATGCGCGCCGTGCTGCGCGACATGGCCGCCTGATGGACAAGCCGCATCGCGTCCTGATGGACCGAGTGACGGGCTACGCCGACGAGGCGGCCGCCTACATGCGCCGTCGCCGGCTGACCAGAAAGCCGTTTGCCCGGGTGTGGTGGAAGGGCCCGCGCGGACAGGGCTTCGACGCCTCCACCGAGGAGGGGCGGGCCCTGTTCCTGTCCGCGTCGCACCTCATCGAGGCGGCCAGGGAGGAGTCGTGAGCGAGGCCGCTCCCCTCATCCAGCCCGACCTGGCCCACTCGATCCTGGCGCTGGCCCTGAGCCACGGGGGCGACTTCGCCGAGGTCTTCTGCGAGGACCGTTCCGGCTTCGCGCTCACGATCGACGAGTCGCGGATCGAGCGTCCCCAGCGCGGGACCGAGCGTGGCGCCGGCGTGCGCGTGATCTCCGGCGAGACCACCTACTTCGCCCACGTCGACGGCCTCGGCGAAGCCGACCTGGAGCGCGCCGCGAAGGCGGCCGCCGCCGCGCTGGCCGGCGACACGCGCGAGCCCACCGCGCTGGACGCGCTGACCGCGCCGGAGCTCCAGGTCGTCGAGGTCGCCCCGGCCGAGGTCGAGGCCGCGCGCAAGGCCGACCTGCTGCGCGCGTGCAACGAGCGCGCGCGGTCGGCGGGCGGCGAGATCGAGCAGGTGCAGGCGACCTACGCCGAGAACCGCAGGCGCGTGACGGTCGCCAACTCCGACGGCCGGTTCGCCGCCGACGACCGCACCCGCGTGCGCTTCGGCGCCCAGGTGGTCGCCCGCCGGGGCGATCGCGTCGAGACCGGCTTCGAGACCCTCGGCGGCCACCGCGGGTTCGAGCTGGTCGACGAGGGCGCCGCGGAGGAGATCGCCGCCGAGGCCGCGCAGAAGGGCCTGGTGCTGCTCGACGCCGACCCGGCGCCCGCCGGCGCGATGCCCGTGGTCGTCGGCGGCGGCTTCGGCGGGGTGCTCTTCCACGAGATGACGGGCCACGGCCTGGAGGCCGACCACATCGACAAGGGCGCGTCCGTCTACACGGGCAAGATGGGCGAGCAGATCGCCGGTGAGCACCTCACTGCCTACGACGACGGCACGCTTCCGGGCGCCTGGGGCACGGACGCCATCGACGACGAGGGCACGCCCACGCACCGGACCACCCTGATCGAGGGCGGTCGCCTCACCTCCTACCTCTACGACCTCGGACGCGCCCGCAAGATGGGCGCCGAGTCCACCGGCAACGGCCGCCGTGAGAGCTTCCGCCACCTGCCGATCCCGCGGATGACCAACACGTTCATCGCCCCGGGCGAGATGACACCGGACGAGCTCATCGCCGGCGTCGAGAAGGGCTTCTACGCCAAGAGCTTCGCCGGCGGCCAGGTCGACCCCACCACGGGCGACTTCGTCTTCGGCACCTCCGAGGGCTACCTGATCGAGGGCGGCAAGGTGACGAGGCCCTGCCGCGGTGCGACGCTGGTGGGCAACTGCCTCGACGCGCTGGCCCGCATCGACGCCGTCGCCGACGACTTCGACATGAAGACGGGCTTCTGCGGCAAGGGCGGCCAGCGCGTGCCGGTGGGCACGGGCCAGGGCCACGTCCGCATCGACCGGATGACCGTCGGGGGAACGGCGGTCTGACCGAGACCGCGGTCGCGAGACCGGACTAACTTGCGGACGGCTTCGCCGTCCTTACATGCTGCTTTCGGGGCTAGAGCCCCTCAACGAGCAAAACTCGGGGTCGTTCTCGTGCTGTTTGAAGAACTCGACCATGGCGTGCGCGTACTCGCCGAACGCCGGCGGGCGCAGGCCGTGCGGCTCCAGGATGCGCACCGCGTTGCGCGTGTCGTAGCGGACCGGGTGGTTCAGGTACACGATCGACTCGCGCGGGGCGCCGCCGAAGCGGTCGCGAACGCGACGGGAGCGCAGCGACTGCGCGACGACCCCGGGAGGGACGCGGCCCTTGGGCGCGCGGCCCGCGTACTCGCGGGAGAGCGTGGCGGTCAGCTCGGCGGCGCTGACCGGATCGGGATCGACCAGGTGCAGCGTCTCGCCGATCGCTGCCGGGTCGGTCGCGCACACCGCGATCGAATCGACGATGAAGTCCACGGGCACCACGTTGAAGGCGGCCTCGGAGCGGCCGAAGTTCATGACCGGCCGGCCCATGCCCTCGGCCTGGGCGATGGTGCGCAGGATGAAGTAGGGGCCGTCGAACTTCTGCGTTTCGCCCGTCTTCGAGTCGCCGACGACGATCGCCGGTCGCAGGATCACCGTGGGGATCTCGTCCATGCGGTCGCGCACCCAGGCCTCGGCCTGGAACTTGGTCGACTCGTAGTGGTTCTTGAAGGCCTGGCCCATGACCAGCTCGTGCTCGTAGACCACGCCGTTGCGCCTGCCGGACACGTAGGCCGTGGAGACGTAGACCAGCCGCTCGAGCTTCTTGGCCGCGGCGCAGAAGTCGAGGATGTTGCCGGTCCCGTCCACGTTCACCGCCTGGGCGACCTCCAGCGGCACGGCCAGGTCGTAGATCGCCGCGAGGTGGTAGACGACCTCGACGCGCGCGGCGAGGCGGTCGTAGTCCTTCTTGGAGAGGCCGAGCAGCGGCTTGGAGATGTCGGCGGTGACGATCTCGATCTGGCCCTTGGAGATCTCGGAGGCGGCCGCGGCGGCGGGCTCGCTCATCCGCTCCTCGACGAGCGCGACCACCTTCAGCTTCGGGTCGTCGGCCGCGCAGCTTTGCGACCAGGCGCTTGCCGATGAACCCGGGAAACCCGGTTACGAGAGCGGTTGGCATTCCTGACTTCTACTTGGCCTTGCAGCCGAGTGTCGTCTGGAGGTGTCCGTTGCAGCCCATGGCGTCGCTCGCGTCGGGAACGCCGTTGCCGTTGTCGGACCGGAAGCCGGTGACGAAGTCGACGGCGACCGCCTGGGAATCAAGGTAGTTTTCGGGCCATGAGAACCAGGCAGGGAAGTCTCTTTGGGGCTATACGCGTCGGGGTGGGCATCGCGGCTGCGACCACCGTCTTCTTCGCCGGCACCGCCATCGCTGCGGCTCCGGTCATCCAGAACGGGGGCTTCGAGTCCGGTGACTTCACCGGCTGGAAGGTCAACCACAACGACCGATTCGACTGGCAGGTGTACTCCGCCACCAGCAATCCGGACCTTCCTGCTCCGGCTCGCGGGACCTACGCCGCCACGGTCGACGAGGGCGGCCCGAGCACGCCGATCCTGCGCCAGTCGTTCACCGTCCACAAGCACGCCAAGCTCAAAATGTTCAGTGGCTACTCGGCGGGCGCGCCCATCGCGGCCCCGCATGAGCTCAATGCGGCATTCGATGACCGGCATCACAAGGCCAACGAGCAGTACCGGATCGACGTCATGCGGGCCGGCTCCAAGGTGAAGTCGCTCGCGAAGAAGGACGTCCTGCTCAACGTCTTTCGCACGAAGAAGGGTGACCGCAGGGAAAGCGACGTCCAGAAGTTGACGGCCGACCTCTCGAGCCTCGCCGGCAAGAAGGTCTATCTGCGCTTCGCCGTGCCCAACAACCAGGACTCTTTCGACGTGGTCATCGACGGCATCAAGGTCCGCCGGACCAAGTGACCCGGCGCCCTCGGCCTCTAGGCTGAAGGCATGGAGCTCGACCAGGTAGCGGCCCGCGCGCTCGACGCGGCCATGGCCGCCGGCGCGGACGCCGCGGAGGCCTTCGCGCAGGACGCCACGGGCCGCGAGATCCGCGTGTTCGCGGGCGAGGTTGAGAGCCTCACCGACGGCGGCGAGCGCGGGGTGGGGGTGCGCACCTGGATCGGGGGGCGCACCGGATTCGCCTACGGCACAGACCTCTCCGACGAGGGCGTGACCGCTGTCGCGGCCGACTCGGCCGACGCGGCGAGCGTGTCCGATCCCGACGAGTTCTCGGCGCCTCCGGAGGCGAACGGCGCGGAGCCTGTGGAGATTCCGGGGCTCTTCGACCCCGCCCTCGCCGAGTGGCCCACCGAGCGCAAGGTCGATCTGGCCAAGGCGATCGAGGCCGCGGCCCGCGCCGCGGACCCGCGGATCGAGGGCGTCGAGACCACGGTCTACGTCGACGAGTCCTCGCGGGTGGCGCTGGCCTCGTCCACCGGGCTTCGCGGGCAGGCCGACGCCACCTCCTGTTACGCGTTCCTCCAGGCGATCGCCGCCGAGGGCGACGACAAGCAGACCGGCCTGGGCTTCGGCATCGGCCGCGCTCCCGGAGCGCTCGACGCGGAGGCGATCGGCCGCGAGGCCGCCGAGCGCGCGGCGTCGCTGATCGGCGCTTCCAAGCCCCCGTCGCGCACCTGCCCGGTGGTGCTGGACGAGACGGTCGCCGCCAGCTTCTTCGGCTTCATCGGCGGGCTGCTCTGCGCCGACTCGGTCCAGCGCGGGCGCTCGCCGTTCGCCGGCCGCCTTGGCCATGAGATCGCGGCCGCGACGCTCACCCTCACCGACGACGGCCTCGACCCGCTCGGGCTTGCGACCGCTCCCTTCGACGGCGAGGGCCTGCCGCGCGAGCGCACCGCGCTCATCGACGCGGGGCGTCTGAGCGCCTACCTGCACGATTCCTACACGGCCCGCCGCCAGGGCTCCGGCACTCGCTCCACCGCCAGCGCCTCACGCCCGAGCTATCGGTCCTCGCCCTCCGTCGGCACGTCGAATCTCGTCGTCGCGGCCGGCTCGGCCTCGTTCGAGGAGCTACTCGCGCAGGCGGGGGAGGGGATGTACGTCACCGATGTCGCCGGCCTGCACTCGGGCGTGAACCCCGTGTCGGGAACGTTCTCCGTCGGCGCGACGGGGCGCCTGATCTCAGGCGGCGAGCTGGCCGGCGCCGCCGACGAGTTCACGATCGCCTCGACCCTCGACTCGATGCTCGAGGCCGTCGCGGCCACCGGCGCCAGCGCGCGTTGGGTGCCGTTTGGCGGCTCCGTCAACACGCCGCCGGTGCTGATCGGCGAGATGGCCGTCGCCGGCGCCTAGCTCCCGGTGCCAGGAGACGTCGACTTCGTCCACGAGCCTCGCGAGGACGCTGTCCCGTTCGGCACGCTCGCCTTCGTCTATCAGCCCAGCCGCGACGTGGCCGCGGACATCGCCCACTACGGCGAGAACCTCGGTGCCGAGGTGGTGTTCGCCATCGAGGCCTTCGGCACGCGCGTCGCGATGATCCGCCTGGGCTCAGAGCCGCCTGCGCTACTGCTCGCCGAGCACCTGGAGGGCGACACCCCCGTGCTGATGTACCGGGTCGGCGACCTGAAGGCGGCCGGCGCCGAGCTTCGCAGCCGTGGCGCCGAGCTCGGCCCGGAGTTCGGCTTTCCGGCAGGGGAGGGGGTCGAGATCATCCTCCCGGGCCCTCAGCGGGTCGCGATCTACGAGGAGACGCGGCCCGACCGCGTCGCGCATATCTCGGGCCGCCGCGACTTCTGATCGCCGGGCTCAGCTGACGGCGGCGGGGGCGGCCGGCTGCCGCAGCGCCGCGGGCAGCCGGCTGTCCACGATCACCGGCGTGCCGTTCTTCGGCGAGAAGGTGACGTTGCGGCGCGAGATCCCCTGGGTACGGCGGCGCGCGCCGCGAAGCTCGCAGCGGCTGACGGTCTCGCGCAGGACGATCCGCATCTCGAACTCTGCGAACGCCGCGCCCAGGCAGCGTCGAACGCCGCCGCCGAACGGGATCCAGCCGTAGGTGTCGGGCGGGTTGTCGAGAAAGCGCTCGGGCCTGAACTCCAGCGGGTTCGGATAGATGTCCTCCCGGGTGTGCGTGAGCCAGATCGACGGGGTGACGTCGGCGCCTTCGGGCAGCGTCCAGCCGTTGACCTGAAGCTCCGAGCTCAGGCGGCGACCCGCGAGCGGGACGACCGGGCGCAGCCGAAGCGACTCGGAGATCACGGCGCGCAGGTACGTGTCGTCCTCGCCGTCGGCGAGCTCCTCGCGCAGGCGGGCGAGCTTGCCCGGGTTTCGCAGCAGCAGGTCGAAGGTCCAGGCCAGGCCGGTGGCCGTCGTCTCGTGGCCGGCGAGCAGCAGGGTCATGAGCTGGTCGCGGATCTCGGCGTCGCTCATGCGGTCGCCCTCCTCGAAGCGCGCGCCCACCAGCAGGGAGAGGATGTCCTCGCGCTCGGCCAGGCCGGGGTCGTCGCGGCGCTCGGCGATCTCCTCGTTCAGCAGCTTGTCGATCTCCTCCTGGCGGCGCTGAAGCTCGGCCAGCGGATCGCCGCGGCCCAGGCGCCGCGCCAGCAGCACCCGTAGCTGAAGCCGCGGGCCGGCCGTGTCGGCCAGCAGGCCTCGCAGCAGCACCCGCAGGCGGTCGAGCCTTGCGGGGTCGCCGACGCCGAAGACCGCGCGCATGATCACCTCGAGCGTCACCGCCTGCATCCGCGGGTGGATCGGGAAGGCCTCGCCGATCGGCCACGAGTCGATCTCGGCCGTCGTGATCTCCTCGATCGTCGACTCATAGGCGCGCATGCGCTCGCCGTGGAAGGGCGGCAGCATCACCTTGCGGCGGGCGAGGTGCTCCTGGCCCTCGAGGAGCAGCAGCGACTGCGGGCCGAGAATCGGCTCGAGGGTCAGCGTGCGACCCGGGGGGAGGGAGTCGATGCGGCCCCGGTACAGCGCGCGGACGGCCTCGGGGTCGCTGATCATGTACATCGGGGTCTGGAAGCCGACGAAGGTCACGCCGAAGACGTCGCCGTGCTCGCGCCGTGCCCGGTCCATGAACTTGATCGGCCGAAACAGCCAGTTGAAGGTCTGGACGAGCGGCCGTGACTTCAGGCTCGGAGGTGCGTCCACCCGAGGGAGGATAGGCGCGAACGAGCGCGCCGCGCTCTGCACTATCTTTCGCGCCTCGTGGCACTCAACTTCCAGAAGGCAGGGACTCATGCGTAGACACGGACTTCTCACCACCGCGGCGGTTGCCGCGACCTCGCTCATCGGGGCGGCCGCCGCCCTGGCGGGCAACAGCGGCATCACCATCGTCACCAAGGACAAGCCCAACGACAAGCCGGCCGTGAGGCCCATGGCCCACTGCGCCAAAGGCGACCACGTCCTCGGCGGTGGCTTCTCGAACTTCAGTAACGGCGGCATCGCCCAGCGCAACAAGCCCATCGGCAGGCGCGGCTGGCGAGTTGCCTTCCTGCAGTTCATCGGCTCGGGCAGTGACAGCACCACCGCGTACGCGCTCTGCGAGGCCGCGAGCGCCCGCGAGCTCAAGGTCGTGAGCCACACCGGGCATCATCCCGGCCGGTGGCGGGACCATGGGCGACAACGGCGAGAAGGGCATCACCGCCACCTGCCCCAAGCACATGGAGGCCATCTCCGGCGGCTACTCGGTGCGGCCCCGGTACAAGGCCCTTCCGAAGGGTGGTCCGGGCAACCAGGGCGAGGTCTCGATCGACACCGACAAGCGGTCGGGCTCGAACAAGTGGTACGTGCACGCCGGCAACGACGGAGACGCGAATGGCCTGGCGGCGTTCGTCCTCTGCCAGCCGAACGGCACCAGCACGATCACGCAGGTCTCCCATTCCGAGATATCCGCGGGAGGACCCATCGAGGCCGACGCGGAGTGTCCGACCGGCCACCTCGTCGGCGGCGGCTTCCGCATCCAGCCGAGCGAGCGCCAGGGCGGCATTCCTTTCGTCAACGCCTCGTTCCCGGGTGATCCGGGGACCTGGGTTGCCCTCTGGGCCGGTCCGTCGTTCAAGGACAAGCGCGGGTTCTCGACCCCGACGCTCACCAGCTTCGCCGAGTGCGAGAGCTGATGCGAACCCGGAAGCATCTGGCGGGCATCGCGACCCTGGGGGTCGCGGCGCTGGCCGCGGGTAGCGCTTTCGGCGCCGGAGGCGGGATCACCGTCGTCAAGCACACGACGGCGACCTCGGCAAACGCGAGCGTCCGCGCGGCGAAATGCGATAAGGGCGACCAGGTCCTTGGCGGCGGCTTCTCCTCGACGGACGACTCCGGCGCCCTGGCTCAACAGAGCTATCCCGTAAAGGGCGACCGCTGGAAGGTCGAGACCCTCGGCAACGGGCCGCCGGCGAGCGGGACGACGACTGCAATCGCGCTCTGCCAGAGCTCGAAGGCGCGGGACCTGATGGTGGTCTCCAAGCGGGGGACCATTCCGGCGGGGACCAACACCCCGGACAATCCCGGCGAGGGCGCGGTGAAGGCCAAGTGCCCGAAGGGATGGAAGGTGCTCTCGGGAGGTTACGCGGACAAGCCCCCGTACCGCGGCGGATTGCAGGGTCAGATCGCGATCGACACGAGCAAGCGGACCGACGCGCGGACGTGGAAGGTCCACGGCGGCAACGAGGGAGTTCGGAGCGATGTGCAGGCATTCGCGATCTGCGCGAAGGCCGGAGCCACGAGGGTCGCGCAGGTTGCCAACAAGGATTCCTCGAGCGACGGTGATGAGACGGCCACGGCGGAATGTCTGCGGGGCGAACGCCTCGTCGGTGGCGGCTTCCAGGTCAAGCCGGACCAGGCTCACGGCATCTTCCCGCAGGTGGCCGTCTCGCAGCCGCAGGGCAAGGCGGCCTGGCTCGCACACTGGACCTATCCGGTCATGAAGAAGAAGCTCGTGGCGGAGTCGCTCACCAGCTACGCCGAGTGCGAACGCTGAACGCAGCCGTTCAGGAGTCATAACCATGCGCGGCGCGCGAGGAGCGCGCCGCGCGACTGCGAACCACGGAGGTGACATCCGAAAGGAGCACCCGTGGTCCACATCCGAAGGTCCGCGGCGCCGGCGCTCCTCGGGGTGGCGGTGGGATTGGCTCTGACCGCGCCCGGGGCGGCGGCCTCCGTGCCGCACACCGTCGTGAGCGGAGAGACGCTCTCGGGCATCGCCGCCGCGAACGGGATCTCAAGCGATTCGCTCGCGGCGTTCAACGGCATCTCGCCCGACACGCTGGTGGTGATCGGCCAGACGCTTCAGGTGCCCTCGGCAGGTGAGGCGCCGGCGAGCTCGACCACCTCGACGACGTCGACGGCCGCCGGCCACACCGTCGTCGCGGGTGAGACGCTCTCCGGCATCGCGGCAGCGAACGGAGTCACCATCGACGCCCTGGCCGCGGCCAACGGCATCAGCGCCGACAGCTACGTGATCGAGGGCCAGACGCTCACGATCCCCGCGGCGACTAGCAGCACCGCGACCTCGAGCACGTCAACCTCGACCGCCGGCTCGCACACCGTCGTGGCCGGCGACACGCTCTCCGGCATCGCGGCCGCCAACGGCGTCACCGTCGACGCCCTGGCCGCGGCCAACGGCATCAGCGCCGACAGCTACGTGATCGAGGGCCAGACGCTCTCGGTCCCGGCGGCCACCGCGGTCACTGCGGCGACGAGCGCCGCGCCCGTCCCGGGCCTGGCGCCGATCTACTGCCCGTGCGGCACCGTGTACCTGCGCTCCGACGCCGCGAGCGAGTGGGACGCGATGCGCCAGGACGCCCTCGGTACCTACGGCGCCGACATCTACCCCAATGGCCCGCTGTCGGCCTACCGAACCTACGACCAGCAGGCTGAGCTCTACCAGGCCTACGTCGACGGAACGGGCGCGCCGGCGAACCTGCCGGGCGAGTCATCGCACGAGCTGGGCACCGCGGTCGACGTCGCCACGCCCGAGATGCGCTCGATCGTCGACTCGCTGGGCCCGTCGTTCGGCTGGGGCAAGATCCACGGCCCCGGCGAGTGGTGGCACGTGGACTATCTGGGGGGATAGGCCCCCGGCGCGCTACTTCCCGCAGATCGCGAAGGAGAGGATCGGCGGGTCCGAGGCGGATGAGACGTTGGCGCTGGCCTCCCAGCCCTGGCCCTTCGGGCCCACCCTCGTGAAGAAGGTCAGAGGATCCAGGCGGAAGTAGCCGCCTCCCGCCAGCTTGTCGGTCCCCTCGCATTTCGCCACGGCCGTGGCAGGGCCGAAGAAGATGCGCTTCGGCTGAAAGGTGCCGGAGGCTTCGACGATGTTGTAGCCGCGGATTCGCCGGTCGCAGATCGCATAGGCCTTGAGGCTCACCGCTTCGGCTCCTGCCAGCCTCCACCGGGTGCCCCAGGCCTTGCCGGCGTTCGTCGGGAACTCGCCGAGCTGGTTGGCCCCGGCGCCGCTCCCGGCCTTGCCGCCGCCGCCGATCGCCATCGATCCCTTCGGGCAGTGCACCGTGAGCTGAACGTCGGTGTCCGTCGGCGCGGTCCTGACCGCCTTCGACCTCACCACGAGCCCCTTGTCCTTCGCGCACAGCGCGATCACCGTTCCAGACCCCTTGTCGTGCTCGTCGTTGAGGACCTGGACCCGCCACTTCCGGTTCGCCGGGCCGCTGCCCCGCGTCTCGACGGAGGTGACGTGCTGGGAAAGGGTGAAGCCGCCGCTCGCCGGGCGCTTTCCATCCGGGCACGACACCGTGTGGGCCACCGGCTTGTCGAGCGGGATCGTGAAGCTCTTATGCACGATCGTGGACGCCGCCGCGACCGCGACGATCGAACCCGCGACCGCAACCGCGACAACCGCCAAGATCGCCGTCCGCCCGCTCGCCCTCACCTTGCTCATCACGAGACCCTTTCGTTCCGGCGCGGGCCCGGCACCCATGCGCCCTGCGCAGCGGACTCTATGGCCTGGGCGAGCGCCCGCGCAGGCCCGAACAAATAGTCCGCAATTTGCGGACGACCAGTCGGTTTCGACCCAATTTGCGACCGTGCACCGGCGCGCTTGAGTCGATCCGCACCTAGCATCGGCGTGGGGTGTTCGTGGGGGTACGGACAGTCGCAGAGCGCAGAGGGGGCGTCGACGCCAGGCACGGGCTTGGGATTTGCGAGGCAGGCGAGTGAATCCTGTGGCCGCACCCGAGTCCCAGCCCGACGGCGCTCGTTCGCCGGAGCCTTGGCGCGAGCGCTCGTCGCGCCTCTTCGTCGAGTTGCGAGGGCCTGCGACGGGAATGCTTCGCCGCGCCTTCGGCAGAGCTTTCGCCGGCGACGAGATCGAGGACATCTACTCGAGCGCATGGCTCGGAACGCTGCGGGCGCTCGAGCGCCGACAGCAGGGCCTCGACGACGAGGAGATCCGCAAGTACGTCCTCACCGCGGTCGCGCATCAGGCCAGCAAGGAGCTGCGGCGCCGCCGGCGCCGTCCGACCTCGCCGCTCGACGGGGCGCCGGAGGTACCCGACAACCACGCAACCTCGCCGGAGGAACGGGTGGCCAGCGCCGAGGAGCGCGGGCTGGCGCGCGAGCTGCTGACCACGCTACCGCCGCGCAGGCGCGCGGTGATGATGCTCCGCTACGGCTGGGGCCTGGAGCCGCGCCAGGTCTGCGGGCTGGTCGACGGCCTCTCGCCCCGTGCCTATCGCAAGGAGATCACCCGCGGGGTCGACGAGCTCACCGAGAAGATGCGGAAGGTCGAGGCCGGCGACTGGTGCAGCGATCGCGAGCCGGTTCTCAAGGCCTACGCGGCGGGCATGGCCGATGAGGACCAGGCGCGCCAGGCGCAGCATCACCTGGCGAATTGCCGGGACTGCGCCGACTTCGTCGGGCGCCTTGCCGGTCACCTCCACGATCTGGGCGGCGGCGCGGTCGTGCCGATTGCGCTGAGCGGCGGGGCCGGCAGCCGAGTCGGGGCTTTCGCGGACCGGGCGCGCGACATGTTCGGCGGCGGCGGGGCCGGCGATGCGGTGACCACCGTCGGTTCGAGCGGAGCGGCACGCGGCTCCGGGACCGCGGGGGCCGGCGTGCTCGCGAAGATCGCGAGCCTCGGCGCGGGCGGCAAGACGATCGCGGCATGCCTGGCGGGCGGCGCTGCGGCTGCGACCTGCGTCGCGGTGGGCGTGGCTCCCCAGCTGGCCCTCTCGCAGCGCGACTCGGGCGCGGGCAACCGGCCTGCACGCGCCCGGCCGGTTCGTGTCGTCGTCGAGCGCAGCTCGGCTCATGCGGTGCCCGTTACGTTGCAACGCCCCCCGGTGGCGGCGCCTGAGCCCGGTTCCCCGCCGCCCGCTCCTGCCCGGCCGAAGGACGACCCGGGCGCCGAGCCGGCGCCCGAGCAGCCCGCGAGCCCGGTCGCTCCGACCGCGGCGCCCGCCGAGACGGAGTTCGGCGTGGCGTCCGCCGCGCAACCGGCGTCCTCCGGCTCGTCGACCTCCAACACCTCGTCGAGCTCGTCGTCCTCGGGGAGCTCGGAGACGTCGGCCGTGGGCTCGGAGTTCGGGCCATGAGAGCGGGCGTTGCGCTGGTCTGTGCGCTCGCGTCGCTCGCGTGGTGCTCGGCGGCGGCCGGCATGGGCGAGACGTACGGGGTTGTCGAGTGCGGCGCGCTCAACCGCGAGGCGACCGATGCCGTTCAGAAGGACAGCCCCGAGTACGCGGTCAAGGACTACTGCGCGGACGCCGCCAACGACGACGCGTTCTCGATTCGCAGCCGTCACCTCGCGGTCCAAGGCAAGCGCGGCCTGGTGCGGATACCAACCCGATCCGGCGCCCTTGGCATCGTCGGCGTCCGTCTCGACGCGAAGCTGCGCGGCGACAAAGGCAGCCACCCCCGGATCTGGCTCGCCGACCGCAACCTCGGCGAGCTCGCCCACGTGGCGACCACCGACTCACCGGGCGACGGCTTCCACCACTACGCCTGGTCGACCGACGACCCCGGCGGCTATCAGCTCGTCGCCAGCCTCACCTGCGAACGCGACACCTGCGGCCAGTCCGACACCGCGAAGCTGCTCGTCCGCAACATCCACCTGACCGTCGCCGACTACGCGGACCCGGTGGTGACGGTTGATCCCAGCGGGCTGTTTGGTGGGGGGTGGTTGAGGGGGGACGCAAGCGTTGCGGCGAGCGCAAGTGACGATGGGATCCGGGAGGCAGCAGCACCCTGCATCTCGGACGATATGCAGCGAGTGGCAGCCGACTGCGATGAGCGACAGGGACCGATATCGCGCGACGGGTTGTCCGGGCACACTGGCGTCGCGCCTCGTGTCCTGCGCGGATCGGCTATGACGGCAGATCGACACAGCCGAGCTCCCTTCACCGACGGAGGTTGCGGCGCGACTTGTGGCAGCGACTTCGCCGGCAACAGCCTGCTCCGAGCACGCACGATGCACGTCGACAACGCCCGCCCCCAGTCTCCTTCGCGATCACAGCAGGATCCGCAGAGATCCCGAGCTGATCAGTGCGAGTCGCGGTCGACCAGCCTCCGGAGTGGCGGCGGGGTCGATCTACTTCCGACCCGTCGGGTCACACCGACTGGACGGCGCTGACTAACGGCCTACGACGACGGCGAGCTCCGCGCCTACGTCGACTCCACCGCGGTCCCACCCGGCGACTACGAGTTCATGGCGACCGCGACCGATATCGCCGGCAACGAGGCATCGACGACGCTGCGCGAGGACGGTCAGCCCATGGTCCTCACGTTCCCACTGAAGTCAGGGGTTCGTCTACATGCGCACCTTGTTCCGGGCGGCGAGCGCCGCGAACGCATCGGCTACGGCCAGGACTCGAAGATCTCGGGCCGGCTCACCAAGCGCTCCGGCGCGCCGATCGGCCACGAGAAGGTGAAGGTCGTCGAGCATTTCGGCCGCGGCGCCCTGATCAACCGCCGGGTTCGCCGTGTCCGGACGCACGGCGACGGCTCCTTCGGCGAGCGCATCCCCGCTGGCCCGTCCCGGCGCATCACCGTCAGCTACGGCGGGTCGACCCGCTACCTCGACCGCGAGTCCAAGGTCGGCAGCCTCATCGTCAACAGCCGCGCTGCCTTCCAGGCCTCGAAGCACCGAGTCAAGGAGGGCAAGTCGGTCGTCTTCCGTGGCCGGGTCTTCCACAAGGGCGCGCGGATCCCCGACGGCGGCAAGCTCATCGAGCTCCAGGTGCGCGACGGTCGCAACTGGAACACCGTCGGACAGGCCTTCTACACCAAGCCGAACGGTCGCTATCACCTGCGCTACCGGTTCCGCGCCGACTACATCAGCAACGCCAGGTTCCACTTCCGGGTCAAGGTGGCCCGCGAGCAGGGCTGGCCGTACCGGGCTCCCGTTCGCACGCGATCTCGCAGCCTGGTCGTCGTGGCGCGATAGCTTGACGCCATGAGGGGGAAGCTGACATACGCGAACGTCATGTCCACGCTCGCTTTCTTCGTTGCCGTCGGGGGCAGCGCCTACGCCGTGAGCAATGTCGGCTCTGGGGACATCAAAGACAACTCGGTGCGAAGCATTGACCTGAAGGACCGGCACGGGGTCAAGGGGCGGGACCTGCCGAGGAATGCGCTCGGCGGTCGGGAGATCGATGAGGCGGGGCTCAACGCGTTTCGGATCGCACGGGTCGCCGGGAGCGAAGCACGCGAACTGCGACCCGAGTTCGCCCACATCTGGCAACAATTGTGCGCAGACAGCGATCCGGCTCCCGGCGTCAGGGCGGGTGCTGGCGATCGCAACGGGCGGGCAGGAATCCTAGGGCCGCCGTCACGCGGCCTCGTGTCGAGGTCCGGTTCGACGAGCTGCCGCGAGCCTCTGAGCCGACCCAGGCGAGGTCACCGACAACACGGACGGGCCTGCACACAAATGGATTCGCTCGTACCTCCGTTTCAGAGGTTCTCGAGCCCGGGAAGCATTCCGTCGCTTTCGCCTGCCGCGAACTGGCCGGAAGCCGTCAACATCGACGCCCCCACCATCGCCGCGATCGCGATCAACGAGCCGAAGTAGCCGATCGGTCGCCGGCTCCCTCGCTCCTGACGAGTTGTTCCCCGTATGGGTGGATAAGTCGTCAGAGGGAGTAAGCCGGTGAAGGCCGGCTGGAGGCGTAACGGGCGGGCCCTGGTTCCGTCCGGGATGGGTGCGAGACTACGAACGTATGTTCGTGTCGGATGCAGCGAGACCTCCGGCGCCGCGGCCCGTCCCGACGACGTCGCCGCGATGGCGACGGAGCACATCGAGGCCGAGATCGAGCGGCTCGCGGCCGGGATCGCCGCGACCAGCGCCCGCTGGCTGCTGCTGATTGGCGAGTACGACGCCCGCGACGGCTGGTGGACCTGGCACGGGGTCAAGTCCGCGGCCGACTGGGTGTCGTGGCGCTGCGCGGTCGCGCCGCGGGCCGCGCGCGAGCAGGTGCGCGTCGCCCGGGCCCTGCGCGAGCTTCCGGTGATCACCGCGGCGTTCTGCGCGGGCGAGCTGAGCTATTCGAAGGCACGGGCGCTCACTCGCGTGGCGACGGCCGACTCCGAGGAGGAGCTCCTTGAGATCGCCCGGCACGCAACCGCCGCTCAGCTCGAGCGCATCCTCGCCGGCTACCGGCGCGCCACCACGGACGACGCCGAGCGCGCCCGCAGGCTTCGCTTCTTCGATCACCACTGGGACCAGGACGGCTCGCTGCGGTTCGAGGGGTCGCTTCCGCCCGAGGAGGGCGCGCTCCTGCTCCGGGCGCTCGAGGCGGGTCTCGATCTTCTTCGTGAGCAGTTTCGTGACGAAGCCGGCGAGAACGGTGAGGAAAACGGTTCCGCGGAACCGTTTTCGGAGCGCGAGCAAGAGCGCGAGCGGCCTCGCCAAAGCGACGCGCTGGGGCTGCTGGCGGAGACTTTCCTGGCAAATGGGCCGGCCGAGTTACGCGGCGGCGAGCGCTTTCAGGTGATCCTGCACTCGCGCGCCGACGGGCGCTTCCACCTGGCCGACGGGCCTGCGTTGCCCGCGGCCACGGCCGAGCGCCTGGGCTGCGATTCGAGCGTCGTGGCGCTCACCGAGCGCGACGGCGAGCCGCTGAGCGTGGGGCGCCGCACTCGCACGGTCCCTGCCGCGATTCGCCGTGCCCTGGAGGCGCGCGACGGCGGCTGTCGCTTCCCCGGGTGCGAATCGCGGCGCTTCCTCGACGCCCACCACGTGCACCATTGGGCGGCGGGCGGCGAAACCTCGCAGCGAAACCTCGTGCTCCTGTGCCGTCGCCACCACCGGCTGGTCCATGAGGGCGGCTACTCGCTTGGCCTTGGGCCGAGCGGCGAGCTGGAGATCCGCGCGCCCGACGGCCGTCGCATCGAGGCGCGCCCGAGGCTGCGCCTCGACCCCGCGTTCCGCGTTCCGTCCCGAGCCGGCCCGATCCTCACCGGCTCGGGCGAGCGCGCCGACTTGGGTATGTGCGTCGATCGGGTGCTGAGCGTCACCCACCCGCGGGCCGGATGACCACCCGGCGAGCCGGCTAGCCGTCGGGCCGGCGGCGGGCGAGGCTCAGCGGATCGGCCCGGCCCTGAACCCCAGGGTTCGGTGCTCGTCGCCGCCCAGGTTCGTGGCGTAGCCCTCGAAGCTCGCGAAGCGCCCGTCGGCTGAGATCGACGTGTAGTAGGAATCGCCGTTACCGGGCTTGCCCTTGCGCGTGCGGCTCAGCATCGTCGTCTTGCCCGTCTTCAGATTGCGGGCGAAGACCTGGTAGCGGGATCCCCCGGAGTCATGGGTGAGAGCCGGATCCGGGGACTCGAACGTGATGATCTTGCCGTCGTCGGAGATCCGGACGCTGCCGCCGCCGGCCTTGGCGCCGTCGCTGTGGCGGGTGACCATCCTGGTCTTGCCGGTCTTGCGGTCGAAGAGGTAGCCGCGCAGCACCGAGCCGCTCGCGCCGGGCAGGTTGGTGGCGTCGGAGTCGTAGGCGATGAAGCGGCCGTCGGGGGTGATCGAGGGCGTCTCGCTGTGGGCCACCACGGGGACGCCTCCGACCTTGTCGATGAGGGTGGTCTTCCCCTTCTTCAGGTCGCGCAGATAGACGTGGCGAGCCGGGGGCGCCTTGGCCGGCACGGCGTTGGGGTCGTCGGAGGAGAAGACGACGAAGCGCCCGTCCCTGGAGACCGACTGACCGTAGGGGTTGCCCTGCACGGGGTCGCCTGCGTTGTTGCGGCTAACCAGGACGGTCCTGTGCTTCTTCAGGTCGCGGAGGTAGGCGAAGCCGTTGGTGCCGTCGCCGCCGGGCATGTTGGCGGCGCGCGACTCGAAGGCGATGTAGCGGCCCGTGGCCGAGGGGCTCCCCAGGAAGGAGAAGTTGCCGGTGGCGGGGTCGCCGGCGTTGGTGACCGAAACGAGCTGCGTCTTGCCGGTCTTCAGGTTGCGCGCATAGACCTCGCCGACGGTGTCGTTGCCGAGCAGTCCCACCGCGTTGAAGCTGATGATGCGGCCGTTGGCGGAGATCTCGGGGTACTCGGCGGTGCCCGTCGGCGCGTTGCCGTGTGAGTCGACGCCGACCAGCTTCGTCTTGCCCGTCTTGAAGTTGTGCAGATATGCGCTCGCGCCGGGGGGATCTCCGCCGGGCAGGTTGGTGCTGTCCGACTGGAACACGTAGAGATGGCCGTCGGCGGAGAGCTGCTCGGTCCCCTCGGTCGAGCTCGGGCCGTCGGCCGCCGGGCCGCTGGAGCTGACCGTGGCGAGCTTGACGACGAGCTTGCGATGGTGCGCTCCCACGGCGAGAGCCGGCAGCGCCACGAGACCAGCAATCACAGCCGCCATGAGGACGCGTCGAACCGACAACCGCGCCATTGGCCGAGCCTAACCGATCACGGGCACGCGCCCGGCCGGCAAGCCTAGGATTGAGGCTGTCCCCAAACGCCGGGCTAGTTCGTCGTCAGGGAGAAACAACAATCTCCCCGAGGAGGGAAATCGCATGCAGTACGCACTCCTGATTTATTCGAACACCGCCATGGCCACCTTCGGCGAGCTCTCCGAGGCCGAGCAGCAGTCGGTGCTGGGCGAGTACTACGCGATCTCCGAGGCTCCGGGCACGATCGGCGGCGAGCAGCTGCAGCCGGCCGAGACCGCGACCACGGTGCGCGTCGAGAACGGCCAGACGCTCACCACCGACGGCCCCTTCGCCGAGACCAAGGAGATCCTGGGCGGCTTCTACCTGATCGAGGCCGACGACCTGGACGGCGCCCTGGCCGTGGCCGCGCGCATTCCCGCGGCGCGGATGGGCGGGTCGATCGAGGTGCGCCCCATCGTCGAGCGGACCGGCTGATTGATCGAGCAGGTCTTCCGCGACGAGTGGGCTCGCGTCCTCGCCTCGCTGGTCGGCTACCTCGGCGACTTCGAGCTCGCCGAGGAAGCCGCCCAGGAGGCGTTCGCGATAGCCGCCGAGCGCTGGGCGCGCGACGGCATGCCCGATAACCCCGCGGCCTGGCTCGTGACGACCGCGCGCAACCGGGCGATCGATCGCATCCGCCGCGAGCGCACGCTGGCCGCGAAGACCCGTGAGCTCGACCCGCCGCCGGCCGCCGCGGACAAGGACGACGCTGCCTCCATGGACGAAGCCGCCATCCCCGACGAGCGCCTGGAGCTGCTGTTCACCTGCTGCCACCCGGCGCTGTCCACCGAGGCGCAGGTGGCGCTGACGCTGCGGGCGCTGGGCGGTCTGTCGACCGATGAGATCGCCCGGGCGTTCCTCGTCGAGCCGGAGACGATGAAGCGCCGGCTCTCGCGCGCGAAGACCAAGATCAGGGCCGCGGGCATCCCCTTCAGCGTCCCCGCCGACCACCTGCTGCCCGACCGCCTCGCCGCGGTGCTGGCGGTGATCTACCTGATCTTCAACGAGGGCTACGGCGGCCGGCGCGACCTGGCCACCGACGCGCTCCGCCTGGGCGGGGTGCTCGCCGAGCTGATGCCCGACGAGCCCGAGGCGCAGGGCCTGCTGGCGCTGATGCTCCTGCACGACGCCCGCCGCGAGGCCCGCCGCCGCGACGGCGAGCTGGTGCTGCTGGCCGATCAGGACCGCTCGCTGTGGAACTTCGATCAGATCATCGTCGGGCGCAGCCGGCTGCATCGCGCCCTCGCCCTGCGCGGTCGTGGGCCCTACGTGATCCAGGCGGCGATCGCCTCCCTGCAGACGGACGACGAGCCCGACTGGCAGGAGATCGAGGCGCTCTACCGCGAGCTCTCGCGGCTGACGGGCTCGGCGGTGGTCGAGCTGAACCGCGCCGTCGCGGTGGCGGAGGTGGAGGGGCCGGAGGCCGGCCTGGCGGTGACCGACGCCCTGGACCTCGACGGCTACCGCTACCTGCATTCCACCCGCGCCGACCTGCTGCGCCGGCTGGGCCGAGCCGGCGAGGCACGCGCCGCCTACGAGCGGGCGCTGGAGCTAACCGCCGACGCGGCCGAGCGCAGTTTCCTGGCGAAGCGCGTCGAGGAACTGGGCTCCGGGCTCTAGCCCGAGCCCGTGCCCTTGGGGCAGATCGGGCACTTCTCGAGCGAGCCCTCGGGAGCCAGCGGCACGTTGACGAACGAGGCGTGCGCCTTCGTTCGCTGCACGGCGTAGACGCCGCCGGCGAGGTTCGGCAGGTCGGTCGGGATCGGCTGCAGGTGCGGCGTGTCGGAGGTGGTCAGCGTCAGCCGCAGCCGGTCGCCCTTGGCGATCTCGGCGAAGCTGGGGAAGACCTCGATGTCGTAGCGCGTGACCTTGCCTGTCTGCACCGGCGTCTTCGATGACTTGGTGTAGGGGTGGTAGGGGATGAGCGGGCGCCCGTTGGCGGCGAACCAGCTCTTGTGGCGGTCGAGCTTTCGGAACGAGCCCAGCAGCGCGCCTGAGGAGATCGGGAAGGAGGTGCCGTCGGGCGCGACGTCCTCGAGGGTCGCGACGAGCTCGACGTCGGGGCGGGTGGAGGTGGCGTAGACGGTGGCGTCGACCGGCCCCGCAACCGAGAGGGTGTGCGCGAACGGGTCGGAGGTGTAGGTGAGGGCGCCGGGCCCGGCCTGGATCGTGCGGTCGTCGGTCTCGCACGGGTTCGTGGGCAGGTTGCCGGTCTCCAGCGCCAGCGCGAGCGGGCCGCCGGCCCACTGGTCGGACTGGCGCGAGCACGGGCTGCCGACGTTGGTCCACACGATCGGGTCCGAGCCCGAGGCCGCGGTGGGCTTCTTCGCCGTCAGCGTCCCGTCGTTCAGCGAGGGCGCGTTGCTCTGGGAGGGGCCGCCGCCGAAATAGAAGGTCTTGGCCGGCGCCTGGGTGAGCGGGTAGCGCTTGGCGTCGTGCCAGTGGTTGCCGCGCAGCTCGTAGATGTGGAGGGGGTTCTTCGTCTGGGTGATGCCGGTCCGCCTGCCCTTCAGGAAGTGGTCGAACCAGGCGAGCTCGATGGGGAAGATGTCGAAGCCGCGGCCGGCGTCGAGGTGGTACCAGGGGCCGTCCAGCAGCTGGTAGCGGCCGGTGGTCTTCTGGCCGGGCTTCATCGGCGCCGCGACCGAGCGGCCCGCCCAGGCGTTCTGCAGGCCCGAGTAGTCCAGCGGCTCGCCGCGCTGGAAGAGGTCGAACCAGCCGCCGACCATGAACGCCGGGATGTGGTTGCGGACGATGGTCTTCAGGAACTTGCGCTGGGTCCGCGCCCGCCAATACTTGCCGTAATAGGCCTGGTCGCCGCCGGTCTCGACGTTCAGCGCCTGGTAGGCGGTGTAGGAAAGAAGCTGCGCGGTGTGCTCGGCCTCGACCTGGAGCAGGTCGGCCAGGTCGCCGTAGTCGGCCAGCGGGTTGGCGTTGTCGAGCCCCTGGAAGAGGGCGAAGATCACCAGGTCGAACTCCTCGCCCAGCATGCCGCCCTGGAAGGCGATGTCGCGGTAGGCGTCGTTGCCGGCGACGATGGGGAACATCGCCTTCAGCGGCGAGTGGCGCGGCTCGTTGTAGGCGGTCATCAGCTGGTCGAGACCCATGTAGGAGGGCCCGTAGGTGCCGACCTTGCCGTTCGAGTTGGGCAGCTTCGAGGCCCACTTCACGAGCTCGGCGCCGTCGCGGCCAATCTGCGGGTCGAGCAGGTTGAAGGTGCCGTGCGAGTCGCCGGTGCCGCGGATGTCGACGACCACGTCGATGTAGCCGCGCTTGATGAAGTAGGGCATCGCGCCGATCTCGGTGCCGGCCACCACGCCGCTTCCCTGGGAGACCTGGCCGGCGAAGTCCTTGCCGTAGGGGGTCTGGACCATGATCACGGGGAAGTGGCCCTTCGCGGCCTCGCCCGTCTTGGGATCGGTGGGATAGAAGACGTTCGCCCGCAGCACGGTGCCGTCGGACATCGGCACCGCGACGTTGGTCTTCGAGCCGACGCCATAGCGCTCGGGCCCGGGCTTCCAGGCACCGGAGGCCGGCGCGGCCGCGGCGAGCGCGACGCCCGCCAACAGGCCGAGGAGCAGGACGCCGGGCCTGGTGCGCATCAGCCGAGCGGGGGAAGCACGCCGCAGTTGATCGGCTTGGCGTTCTTCGGATCGAGGGCGTTGAAGACGATCTGCGCGACCACCGGGTCGAACGCCTCCAGGGCGTGCTCGGAGAGGTCGGTGGGGCAGACGTCCTGCAGCACGAAGTTGGTGGCGTTCGGAGCGTCGAGGTAGCCGCTGGTGTACGGCTCGACGAGCTCGTCGTGGGTGGTCATGATCGTCGTGTACCGGATGCCGGGCACCGCCGGGCCGCCGTCGGAGTTCAGCTTCTTGACCATGTCCGACCCGGCGAGGAACTCGGGGCACGAGCCGCAGAACGACGCGACCGAGTTGACGATGAGACTCGACAGCGACGGTGGGGCCGTGTCGCGGATCATCGGCAGGCCGGCGAGGGTGGTGCCCTCATACAGCGGCGTCATCGCGACGTAGCGGCGCACCTTGTTCGCGCCGCCGAGGAACTTCAGCCAGTACTCGGGCATGAACGTCCCCTCCGAGTGGCCGACGAGGTCCACCTTGCGCGCGCCGGTCGCCTTCCTGACCCTGCGGACGAAGGCCTTCAGCTCCAGCGCGCTCTTCTCGACGGGGATCACTCCGCCGAGCTCGGGGGCACGCGGGTCGACGCCGTAGGTGAGGGCGAAGACGCAATAGCCGCGGGCGGCGAGCTTCGGCGAGAGGTACGACCAGTTCTCGCCCATCGTCGCGCTGAGGCCGTGGACGAGCACGATGGGGCGGGGGTGGGCCGGCGACGGCTTGCACGAGAAGTCGTTGGCGCCCGGCGGCGGGTTGCTGAGGCTCGACTCGGCGGACGCGGACGCGCCTCCCAGCGAGAGCATCGCGGCCACAGTCAGGGCCGCCAATCGGCCAACCTTCCTACCCACCGGTAGGAACCTAGCAGCGATTTCCCGGGGCGGCGCCAGTCGCCGGGTCGCGGGGACTACAGGTCGTAGCGCGACAGGTCGGCGTCGAGGCGGTCGGACTCGGGCTGGTCGATCGGCGGGTCGGGCGGCGCCTCGCGGTCGTTTCGCCGCCAGCGCCGCAGCGCGACGAAGATGCCGATCGCCGCGGCCAGCAGGGCGGCGGCCGGGACGATGTAGGCGGTCAGGTCGAAGCCCGATGCCGGCGGCAGAGCGAGGACGCGGTCGCCGAACTGGGCCACCAGGTCGTCCTTGATCTGCTGCTTGGTCTTGCCCTGGTTGATCTCGCGGCGGATGAAGTCGCGCTCGTCGTTTGCCTGGGGCGACTCGGCGAGCTGGAGGAGCGTCCCGCAGGTGGGGCACATCACCTCGTCCTCGATGTCGGGCAGGGACGCCTGCGGCGCCGGGTGAGCGCTGCCGGCGGCGGGCAGGGCCAGCACGAGCGCTGCGGCCAGCAGCGCGGCAGCCCGCCTCATCCGCTCGTACCCTTCTCGATGAGCGGCTTGACGTCGGACTCGAGGTAGTCGCCGGTGACGGCGCCGCGGCGGATCAGCGCGAGCTTGCCGGTCGGGCTGACGAGGAACGACTCGGGATAGCCGGTGGTGCCGAGGTCGTCGGTGAGCTCGCCCGAGCCGTCGTGCAGCTGCGGATAGGTGAGCCGGAACTCCGAGACGAAGTGCTTGGCGTCGTCGCTGAGGTCCTTGGAGTCGACGCCCAGGACGGTGAATCCGTGCTTGGACTCGGCGCGATCGAACTTCTCGAGGGCCGGGGCCTCCTGGCGGCAGGGCGTGCACCACGAGGCCCAGAGGTTCACCAGCACCCACTTGCCCCGGTAGTCGGAGATGCTCTGCGGGGCGCCGCCGTCGAGGCCCTCGAGGGAGCGTGTGGGGAAGGGCTCGCCGAGGTCGATGTGCTTGCCGCCCTTGGAGATGAGCCCGTAGGCCAGCAGGCCGACGACGGCAAGCACGCCCATGAAAGCCCAGAACGTGCGCGCGTTCACGCGGCGGAGGTTAGGGAGTAGCTTCACGCGGGTGGACGCGCCAGATGTGAGCTACGCGACGAGCGGCGACGCGCAGATCGCCTACTCCGTGGTGGGCGACGGGCCGGTGGACCTCGTCCTCGTTCCGACCTGGTTCAACAACATCGACATGCTCTGGGAAGTTCCCGGGGTCAGCAGGTTCTTCGAGCGGATGGCGTCGTTCTCCCGGCTGACCCTCTTCGACCGCCGCGGCAGCGGGCTGTCGGACCGCGTGGTGGAGGCGCCCGGGCTCGAGCAGCAGATGGACGACGTCGTTGCCGTGATGGACGCCGCGGGCGTCGAGCGCGGGGCGGTCATGGGCCAGCTCGAGGGCGGCGCGATGAGCGCGCTGTTCGCCGCGACCCATCCGGAGCGGGTGACCCACCTGGTCCTGTATGCGACCTTCCCGCGGGTGGTGCGGGGCGGTTGCGGTTATGAGTGGGCGCAGACTCCGGAGGAGCGAAACGCCGGCCTCGAGCTGTCGTTCCAGGACTGGGGCACGGGCGCGCGGCTGGCGATGTTCGCCCCGTCCATGGCCGACGACGAGCGCATGGTGCGCTGGATGGGCCGGTTCGAGCGCAACTCGGCCTCGCCCACCATGGCCTGGGCCTTCCTGCGGGCCATGGAGGACCTCGACGTGCGCGACGTGCTGCCCTCGATTCGCGTGCCCACGCTGGTGATGCGCCGCCGCGACGACCCCTTCATCGACGTTCGCCATTCCGAGTACCTGGTGGAGCACATCCCCGACGCCAAGCTCGTCCAGCTCCCGGGCCACGACAACCTGATCCTCTCCGGCGACACCGACGCCCTGCTCGACGAGATGGAGGAGTTCATCACCGGCGAGCGGCCCTCGCGCACCGACCCGGACCGGGCGCTGGCGACGGTGATGTTCACCGACATCGTCGGCGGCACCGAGCGGGCGGCGCAGATCGGCGACCGGCGCTGGCGCGACCTTCTCGAAACCCACAACGGCGTGATCCGCAGCCAGATCGACCGCTACCGCGGCCGCGAGGTCAAGACGATGGGCGACGGCTTCCTCGCGACCTTCGACGGCCCGGCGCGCGCGATCCGTTGCGCGACCGCCGCCACCGACGCGGTGCGCTCGCTGGGGCTCGACATCCGCGCGGGGCTGCACACGGGGGAGATCGAGGTGATGGGCGACGACGTCGGCGGCATGGCGGTCAACATCGGCGCTCGCGTTGGCGCCAAGGCCGGCCCCGGCGAGGTGCTGGTCTCGGGAACGGTCAAGGACCTGGTCGTCGGATCGGGCTTCGAGTTCGCCGACCGGGGCGAGCACGAGCTCAAGGGTGTGCCGGGCGAGTGGCGCCTCTTCGCCGTCGCGGGCTGAGCGCTCGGCGGCTCGTAAACTCCGCATCAGCGCGGCGATAGCTCAGTTGGTAGAGCGTCGGCTTCCCAAGCCGAAGGTCGCGGGTTCGAGACCCGTTCGCCGCTCTCGGGCTCTGCGGGTGCGTTAGGTTCTCCACGGGAGGAGAAAGGCGGCGCGATGCGACTAGTGGATCCAGGCCGGTGGCGGAGCCGGACCGGTGCGTTGGTCGCGTTCGCCGGCGCGGCCGTCCTCGCGTCGCCGGCGCTTGCCGCGGCCCACGACACGTACGTGAACCAGGGCACGGGGCAAGACTCGGCCAACGACTGCTCGCTGCCGGCTGCGCCCTGCAAGACGCTGGCGCGAGGGCTGAACCAGGTCGCGCCAAACGACACCGTCTTCGTCGCCGGCGGCTACACGTACACGGCGAGCGTGACGCTGAGCAACAACGTCAACCTGGTCCACAAGAACTTCGGGAGCGCAACCGGCCCCGCGATCCTCGACAACGGCGGCGCGGCCCATCCCGACATCACCGTCACCGGCGATATCAACCGGATTGCGGGCTTCACGATCCGTTCGCAGACCTTGCCGATGCTGATCGAGTCCGGCGCCGTCGTCAGGAGGGACAGGTTCGACACCTCCGCTGCCGTCCCCGAGGCCATCCACGTCGCCCCGTCCAGCTCAACCGTCGAAGACTTCATCACCCACAGCAGCTTCACGGACCCGACGCCCCTGACCGACTCCTCGGCGCAGCAGTTCGGCATCTACGACGATTCGGCGAGGACTGTCGAGATGAGGGCCAACACGTTCAAGGACCTCTACGGGCCGATCGAGGTGATCAACCCGCTGGCCATCGTCGAGATCCAGAACAACGCGTTCCGGGGAACGCACGGGCTGGTCGGTTTCAGCCCGGCCTCGATCTTCGTTCCCCAGGCGCGAAGCGTTCGCATCGCCGGCAACCGCCTTCGCGCTCCCTCGCAGGCGGCGGGAATCGGCGCGGCCGCGGGCATAGCGGTGGACGAGCACGCCTTCATCTACCGGAATCTCGTGACCGGCTACGCCACGGGAATCGGGGTGGGTGACGCGAAACGTGTGACCACGGTCATGGACAACGCCGTCGTCAATCCGGATGCGACCGCCGTCGGGGTCAGCGTCTCCGACTACGACACTCCCGACCCCGACAGGGTCGACGCGAAGCTCATCCACGACACCCTCTGGGGGCCGGGCCAGGCGGTCGAGCTGCAGAAGGCGCAGGTCAAGCTCGACTCGACCATCCTCGGCGGGCAGGGGATCAAGGCGGCCTATGGCGGCGACACCTGCAAGATCAAGCACTCACGAGGGCCGGTGAAGAAGCACACCCCGACCGGCTGCAAGCGGGTCCAAACCACCGCGAATCCCAGGCTCAAGGCAGACGGCTACCACCTGAAGGGCTCGTCGCCCATGATCGACCGGGGCCCGAAGCACGAGAACACCAAGTTCGAGCAGGACATCGACGGCGACAAGCGCAAGCTTCGCGGCAACTGCCGGGCCCGCCACCGGGTCGCACGCAGCGACATCGGCGCCGACGAGTTCAAGTGCCCGAGGCAGCGATGAGATGGGTCTGGCTCGGGGTAGCGGCGGCGGGGATCGGGCTCGCGGTCCCGGCGACGGCGGCCGCCCACGACGCCTACGTGAACCAGGGGACCGGCGCCGACGCGAGCAACGACTGCTCGCTGTCGACCGCCCCGTGTAGGACGCTTGCCCGGGGGCTGGGGCAGGTCTCGCCCGGCGACACCGTCTTCGTCGCCGGTGGCTACACGTACAACCACAGCACCGACATCGGCGCCAACACCTCGCTGATCCACAAGAACTTCGGCGGCGCCACCGGTCCCGCGATCCTCGACAACTCCGGTGCCGGCCAACCGGACATCACGGTCAGCGGGCCCGCCAGCGTCGAGGGGTTCACGATTCGCTCCGACGACCTGCCGATGGAGGTGGATTCGTCCGTCCAGATCCGCGAGGACGTTTTCGACACCCCGGCCGCGGTGCCCGAGGAGATCCACGTCGACGACAACAACAGCCCCTCGGTGTTCATCCACCACTCCAGATTCGTCGACCCGACGCCGCTCACCGATTCCTCCGCGCAGCAGATGGCCATCGACGACGTCGGCCCGAGCCTCGTGGTCGTCGGGAACAATCGCTTCAAGGACTTCTGGGTCGGGATCCAGGTCGACAATCCGATCGGCGCGCTGGACGCGACGAACAACACGTTCACCGGGACGCACGACCTGACGGGGAACCAGGGCACGTCGATCTATGCGGAGCAGGCCCTGGGCGTCGACATCTTCAACAACCGGCTCGTTCTCAAGCCGGTCGGGTTTGTAGCCGGCATTGTCGTCGATGCGCAGGCCGTCATCGAGGGCAACCTCGTCGAGGGCTATTCGAACGGGATCGCGGTCGACGACACCACCTACAACGACCCGATCCGCGACGACGCGGTGATCAACCCTGACTCGCACGCGGTCGGGATCCAGGTCTCCGACTACGACGCGCCCGACCCCAAGCGCGACGCCGCGATCAGCCACGTGACCGTATGGGGCCCGGGCGAGGCCATCGAGCTCCAGAAGGCGCAGATCAAGGTCGACTCGAGCCTGCTCGGCGGCAAGGGGATCAAGGCCTTCTACGGCGGCGACAGCTGCAAGATCAAGCGCTCGCGAGGGCCGACCAAGAAGCACAGCGCCACCGGGTGCAAGGACGTCCAGACCACGGCGAACCCGAAGCTGAAGCACGACCACATCCACCTGAAGGGCAGCTCTCCGATGATCGACCGAGGTGGGCGGACACGGCTGAAGGGCGAGCGCGACATCGACGGGCAACCTCGCCGGCTGCCGGGCAACTGTGGATCGCGCCACCCGCACAAGCGCACCGACATCGGCGCCGACGAGTACCGCTGCCCGAAGCGCTAGAGGCGGGGCTCGCCTAGAGCAGCTCGACCAGGGCCTCGACGGTGTTCCAGTTGCGGAACGTCGTCACCGGGGCGGGCGGCTTTCGGCCCAGGCGGTTCATCAGCTTGCCCTCGCGCACGCCCTTCGGGCACCAGGTGTGCACCTCGTGCTTGCGCACGACCATTTGCTCGGGCGGCTCGGCCTCGGGCAGCCGCGAGCGGTCGACGGGCTTCGAGCAGAAGACCACGAAGTGCAGCTTGCCGTCGGTCGCGACGTCGCCGAGGGGGTCGTCGGCCGCGATGCGGCGCATCTGGGCCTTGCCGCGGACGATCACGTCGACGTCGAGGCCGAACTTCGATGTCAGCACCCTGCGGACGGCCGTCTCGGTGTCGTCGGCCGATCCGGGGTGCGAGACGACGGCGTTGCCGCTCTGCGCGACCGTCTCGACGTCGGCGAAGCCGGCAGCCTCGAGCGCCTCGCGAAATTCGGGCATTCGCAGGCGGTTGCGGGGGCCGAGGTTGATCCCCCGCAGCAGGACGACGTAGCGCTTCGAGCCGGGCACGAGCGTGAGGATACGAAGCGGGGCTATCGTGCCGCCCGTGCGCTGGCTCGTCGCAATCCCGTCCCTCGCCCTGGTCCTGACGATGCTGGCGGAGTTCTTCCTCTCGTTCCTCTCGCCGCAGCGGGTGCGCCGCGAGGCGCGCTTCGCGCGGTGGCTGATCGTGCGCAGCTGGCGCCTGTGGCGCGCGGCGGCGCGCCGCTTCGGTGGCGACGAGCGCGAGACGTGGCTGGGGTTCTTCGGGCCGCTGGGGCTGCTGATCCAGCTGGGCGCCTGGGTCTTCGGGCTGATCCTCGGCTTCACCGGCCTGCACTACGCCTTCAACTCGGACCTCCTGGCCGGAGGCTCCAGCTTCGGCGACTACCTCTACTACTCGGCGGGCAGCTTCTTCTCGGCGGCGACCGATCTGCACGCCACCGCGGGGGCCGACCGCGCGATCGAGCTCGCCGAGGCCATCTGCGGCTATCTGGTGCTCTTCGGGGCGATCGGCTACCTGCCGGCGCTGTTCCAGGCCTATTCGCGCCGCGAGGTGGCCGTATCGCAGCTCGACCCGCGCGCGGGCAGCCCGCCCAGCCCCGGAACGCTCCTGTTTCGAGCGGCCAAGCGGGGCGGCTGGCCCGAGCTCGACGCCTATCTGGCCGACTGGGAGACCTGGGCCGCCGAGCTGATGGAGACCCATCTCTCGTACCCGCTCCTCGCCTTCTACCGCTCCCAGCACGTCAACCAGAACTGGCTCTCGGCCCTGGTGACGGTGCTCGACGCCTCGGCGTTCGCGATCGCCGTCGCCCCGGAGCGCACCCCGGCTGCGGAGGTGACCTTCGCCATCGGCCGCCACGCCCTGGCCGACCTCGCGCAGACGTTCCGGGCCCCTCCGCGCGAGGCCAGCCACGAGCGCCTCGGCGCCGCCGACTTCGAGCGCCTGCGCTCCAAGCTCGAGGGCGCAGGCGTCGACGTGGCCGACCCCGACTCCCGGGCCAAGCTCGACGACCTGATCGACCTGTACGAGCCGTACGCGTTCGCGCTGTCGACCGCTCTGGAGCTGCCGCTGCCCGTGTGGGTCCGCGAGGAGCGCACCGAGAACTGGCGGATGACCGCGTGGCGCACGCGCGAGACGCGCGCGCTGCACTGATTAGCCCGGCTGGTGCGAGGGCCGGATCAGGATCTCGTTGACGTCGACGCGGTCCGGCTGGCTGAGCGCGTACATCACCGCCGCCGCGATGTCCTCAGCCATCAGCGCGTTCTCGGGCTGATCGTCGAAGAACGGGGTGTCGACCATGCCGGGCTCGATCAGCGTCACGCGGATCGAGGTGTTGTCGCGCATCTGCCGCAGCTCGGCGCGCAGCGCCTCGCCCATGGCCGTGACGGCCCACTTGGTCGCCGAGTAGAGCGAGCCGGGGAGCGCGCGACGTCCGGCGACGCTGCTGGTCAGCAGGTAGTGGCCGCCGTCGCGCTCGAGCAGGTGGGGCAGGGTCGCGCGGATCGTCAGCGCGACGCCGAGGACGTTGGTCAGCACCATCGAGCGCCACTGCTCGGGCGACTCCTCCAGGAAGCCGCGGGCGGCGCCGAAACCCGCGTTGGCGAACACGGCGTCGATCTGGCCAAAGGAGTCGAGTGCGACTTTCACGAGCCGCTCGTTGTCGCCCCACTCGGTGACGTCCGTGGCGACGGCGAGCGCGCGATCGTCGCCCCCGAGCTCGGTCGCGAGGTCGCGCAGCTTGTCCTCGCTTCGCGCCGCGAGCACGAGCCGGTGGCCCGCCTCGGCCGCCTGGCGGGCCGTCTCGGCGCCGATACCCGTCGACGCGCCGGTGATGAGGAGAACCGGATCGCTCAATTCGAAGACGAGTTTACGAAGGGGGTGACCTTTGCGAGGTGATCGTCGAGCGCACCAGCGACTGAGCCGGGCGGGCGCCCTGCGATAATCGCGGGCCGCGATGGATCCCGATCGCAAGCGCAAGATTCGCCTGGTCGTGGCGTTGTCGACCGCCGTGCTCCTTGGCGCGGCGCTCGTCTACACGTCGTTCAGCGCCGCCACCCAGGCCAAGGACCCCTCCGAGCTCCTCACCTCCCAGCCCGGGCACTCCTACGACGTCACCGGCGTCGTGGTCCCCGGCTCGATCCAGCGCCACGGCAGCCAGCTCGACTTCCGGGTCGCGGATCGCCAGCCGGACGGCTCGGCCGGCGGGAAGTCGGTCCCGGTGAGCTATACCGGCGAGGTGCCCGACCCGTTCCGCGCCGGCCGCGAGGTCATCGTCACCGGCAAGCTCACCTCGGCAGGGGCGCTGGAGGGGCAGAAGGACAGCCTCATCACCAAGTGCCCGTCCAAATACAGCACCCAGGCTGCCCAGGATCCCAAGCACGTCGTGATCACGGACCAGTAGGCCGCCGTGGTCACCTTCGGCGCCGCCTGCCTCATCCTCTCCTTCTGCGTCGCGCTGTTCGCCACCGGCGCCGCGCTGTACGGCGGCATCACGGGCGACCGCCGCGTTGTCGACGTCTCGCGGCGCTCGATGTACGCGCTCGCGGGCCTGCTCGTGGCCTGTGTCGTGATCCTCGAGGCGGCCTTCGCGCGCACTGACCTGTCGCTCTCGGTGGTGGCCGATCACTCCTCCGTCACGACGCCGCTCGGCTATCGCCTCACCGCCATGTGGTCCAGTCAGGAGGGCTCGCTGCTGCTGTGGGCCTTCGTGCTGTCGATCGCCTCCTCGGCGGTGCTCGCGATCACGCACCGCCGCCACCGCGAGATCGTCCCCTACGCCACCGCGGTGCTGGGCGGCCTCGCCTCGTTCTTCACCGGCCTCATGCTCTTCGGCGCCAACCCATTCGACCGGCTCAGCCCGCCGGCCGTCGCCGGGGTTGGCCTCGAGCCGCTCCTCCGCCATCCGGCGATGGCCATTCATCCGCCCATGCTCTACACGGGCTACGCGCTCTTCTCGATTCCCTTCGCGTTCGCCGTGGGAGCGCTCGTCGCCCGCAAGCTCGACGCAACGTGGATCCGCGCGACTCGCCGTTTCGCCCTGGTCGCGTGGATCTGCCTGACGGTGGGGATCCTGCTCGGCGCGCGCTGGTCGTACTCGGAGCTGGGCTGGGGCGGCTACTGGGGATGGGACCCGGTCGAGAACGCCTCGCTGATGCCGTGGCTCGTCGGCACCGCGTTCCTGCACTCGATCATGGTCCAGGAAAAGCGCGGGATGCTGAAGGTCTGGAACGTCTCGCTGATCTGCGCGCACCTACACGCTGGCGCTGCTTGGCACGTTCCTGGTGCGCTCGGGGATCCTCGACTCGATCCACGCGTTCGGAGCCTCCACCGTGGGCGCGCCGCTTCTGGGCCTGATCGCGGTGGTCATCATCGGCTCGGCGGTGCTCGTCACCACCCGTCTCGACGACCTTCGCTCCGAGAAGCGGATCGAGGCGCTCTTCTCGCGCGAATCCGTCTTCCTCGTCAACAACCTGCTGCTGGTCGGGCTGTGCGTGGTGATCTTCTGGGGCACATTCTTCCCGCTCATCTCCGAGCTGTTCACCGGCACCAAGTCCTCGCTCGCGGCGCCTTGGTTCGACCGCTACACGACGCCGCTCGCGATCCTGCTCGTGCTGTTCACCGGGATCGGCCCGCTGTTCGCCTGGCGCAAGATCACGCCGAGCTCGCTCGGCCGGGTGATGGCGATCCCGGCCGCGGCCGCGGTGGGCGTCGCCGTGCTGCTCCTCGCCCTCACGGACGCGGGATCGCATCCATTCGCGCTCGTGATGTTCGGCCTGGCCGCGTTCGCGCTGACCGCCCTGGGGCAGGAGTTCTGGCGAGGGGCGAGCGCCCAGCGCGCGCTCACGGGCGGCTCGTTCGGCAAAGCGCTGGTCGCCGTGGTCAGCCGCAACCGCCGCCGGTACGGCGGCTACACCGTGCACGCCGGCTTCGCGATCGCGCTCATCGCCGTCGCGGCCTCGTCGAGCTTTCAGACCAGCCGCGACGTGCGCCTTCGCCCGGGGCAGTCCACGCAGGTCGGGGACTATCGCGTCACCTACGTCAGGCCCACGCAGGCGATCGAGGGCAGCGAGGACCGGCTCACCCTCGGGGCGGTTTTGAACGTGACCAAGAACGGGTCGCACTACGCGACGCTGCGGCCCTCGCGCAACTACTACGCGGCCAGCACCGTCACGCCGGGCACGGGGCCGATTCGCTCGTTCTTCGAGGGCGAGGCGACCTCGGAGATCGGCCGCAAGACGGAGCCGTCCGGCGACGTGTGGACGGCGATGCAGCCCGACCTGAACCCGCTTTCCGGCGTCATCGCCGCCAACGACCGCAAGCTGTTGAAGCTCCGGGACGCCCTGTCGCCGAACGACCCGCGCCTTGCCGCGGCCTACGCCAACGCGCAGGGAATCGGGATCAGCGAGGTCACCGGCTACTACATGCGGCACACCCCGCCGGCCGACTTCCGCGTCAACGTCAACCCGCTGGTGATCTGGATCTGGATCGGCGGCGGGGTGGCCATCATCGGCGCGCTCGTCGCCATCTGGCCGGCGCCCGAGGCCCGTCGCCGGCGGGTGGCCGACGTCTACGCGGCGCGCATCGCCCGCGACCTCGAGGGCGCCTAGCTCCCGGCCGTCAGCTCGCGAAAGTCCTCGCGCTCGCGCAGCGAGGCGAAGTCATCGTCGTCTGCGGCGTAGCCGAACCGCTCCGGGTCGAGGTCCCGCACCTCGCGCAGGCGGGCAATGGCGGCGTCCGGGTCGCCCTGGGTCGCCTCCCAGCACGCGAGCTCGTAGAGGATGCCCGGGCTCCGGGGACGGTGGGCCAGCCCGTCGTCGAGCGCTGCACGGGCGCCGGCGACATCGCCGTCTCCACGCAGCGCGGCCGCCCTGAACGCCCACTCCCAGTCGGAGGGCTCGAAATTCGGCGGGCCGCCGAAGCTGAGCACCGTGGTGCCGGCCTCGGCCGCGACCGCGTGGCGATGCGAATGCGGGTTGGGCACGAACACGTAGGTGCCGGCGGGGGCGTCGATCTGCTCGCCGTCGATGGTGAACGTGGCGCGGCCGCGGGCGACGAAGTAGAGCTCCTCGTGGGCGTCGGCGATGTCCTCGCCCTCGTCGGGCGCCTCGTCGTGGGGCTCGACGACGTCCACTCCCGGCTCGTTCGCCGTGTACGCGTTGGTGCCGAAGGCGCGGATGCCCAGGGTGGCGCGGACGGGGTGCCAGGTGAGGGTCCCGGGGCCGTCGAGTCCCTCGATCTGGTCGATGTGAAGGGCGCGGGCGGGCCGTTCGGCGTTACGTTCGCTCATGGCCTCACACTAGCCAGGATGGCCCGAACGGAACCTCTGTGGAGCGTGCTTCGGCACCGCGACTTTCGCCTGTTCTGGATCGGGCAGTCGCTGAGCGACGTGGGCGACGGGATCATCACCGTCGGCATCGCGCTGTTCGTGATCCAGCTGACGGGCAGCGCCACCGACGTCGGCCTGGTGCTGGCCGCCCAGGCGCTGCCGCTCGTGGTCCTGGCGCCGGTCGGCGGCGTGTGGGCCGACCGGCTGCCTCGAGACCGGCTGATGATCGCCACCAACCTCGTCCGCGCCGCGCTGCACGGCCTGCTGGCGATCCTCATCTTCTCCGGCAGCCCCGAGGTCTGGGTGATCGTCGCCATCGAGGCCGCGTTCGGCTCGGCCGAGGCGTTCGCCCGCCCGGCGGGCACCGCACTGCTGCCCCAGACCGTGCCGGAGGCCGAGATCCAGGAGGCCAACGCGCTGATGTCGGTCTCCACCTGCGTCGCCGAGTTCGCGGGCCCGGCGCTGGCGACGGCTCTCGTGCTGGGCGTCGGCGCCGGCGCGGCGTTCGCGGTCGACGCGGGGACCTTCGCGTTCGCGGCGCTGCTTCTGCTGGGCGTCCATCTGCGAGCCCGCGGCCCGGTCCTCGGCGCCGCCGAGGAGGCTTCGGTCTGGAGCGAGATCCGCGACGGCTTCGGCGAGGTGCGAAGCCGCGCGTGGGTGTGGGCCACGCTGGCCGCGTTCAGCATCGCGCTGTTCACCGGCCTTGCGACGTGGGAGGTCCTCGGCCCGGTCGTGGGCCGCCAGCAGTACGGCCATCTGGCGGTGTTCGGGGTGGTCTCGGCCGCCTTCGGCGCGGGGACGATCGTCGGCTCGCTGCTGGCGATCCGCTGGCGCCCGCGCTACCCGATGCGAACCGGCTTTCTGTTCTGCATCGTGTGGCCGGCGGCCTTCCTGCTCTACGCCCTGGGCGTCACCCAGTGGGTGGTTCTGCCCACCGCTGCCTTCGGCGGCGGTGGCGTCGCCCTCTTCGAGGTGTGGTGGCTCACGGCGCTGGCCCAGCGAATCCCCCCAAGCCGCCTCTCGCGCGTGACCTCGTTCGACTGGATGCTCTCGCTCGGGCTGCTGCCGCTGGGGTACCTGCTGGCGGGCCCGCTCGCGTCGGCGATCGGCGCGCAGACCGTGCTGCTGGGCGGCGCCGCGATCGCCGTGGCGGTGACGGCGCTCGGCCTTCTGCCGCGCGAGACGCGCATGCTCGAGCAGGCCGAGACGCTCAGTCCCTAGCCTTGCGCGCGTGCAATACGTGCTGGTTGGCCTGGTCGTGCTCGCGATCGCCTGGTTCGTCACGACCCCGCTTCGCCGACCGCGCGAGCAGGGGGACGAGCGCGTGCGCCTGGAGGCGCGCGTCGAGGAGCTCGAGCTGCGCAAGGAGTCCAAGTACCGCGAGATTCGCGACGCCCAGCTGGATCACGCGGCGGGCAAGATCGACGACGCGGACTTCGGGCGCCTTGACGCCGAGTTGCGTCACGAGGCCGTCGTGATCCTCCGCGAGCTCGATGCCGCTATGGCTACACTGCGCCGGCAATGACGGCCGTGCTCGACACCGTCCAGGTCATCATCTCGGTGATCCTGATCTTCCTCGTCCTGCTCCACTCGGGCAAGGACGCGGGGCTCTCCGGCGCCTTTGGCATCGGCCAGAGCGGCAGCTCGTTCGGCGGCGGCTCCCTGGTCGAGCGCAACCTCGATCGCTGGACGGTGTTCTTCGCGATCCTCTTCGCCGTCAACACGATCGCCATCGCGAAGCTCTAGGCGCGCCGCGCTCGGCGCGTGCGCCGTGCTCGCCGCCCTGCCGGGCTGCGGCTCGACCGTGGGGTCTGCCGTGGGCGTCGCGGGATCGCTGCCTTCGCCATCGGGCTCGCTTCGCATCGCCCTTCCCGGCGGGCCCGGCTCGGCAGACCCGCTGACGGCCGCGACGCCCTCCGAGCGGCTGCTGGTCGCGCAGATCTACGAGCCGCTGACCCGGCGGATCTCCGGGCCCTACAACGACGTCCGCAACGTCCCCGGGCTGGCGCTCGCCGCGCGCCCCGCTCGCGGCCACAGCGTGTGGCGCGTGACCCTGCGGCCGGGCATCCGCTTTCAGGACGGCAGCCGGCTCGACTCGGCGGCGGTGCTGGCAAACGCCGCGCGCTGGCGCACCACGACGGCCGGCCGCGCCCTTCTTCCCGGCCTGATCGCGACCGACTCGCCCCGGCCCGGGCTGGTGCGCTTCTTCCTCAGCGCCCCGGACCCGGGGTTCGCCCGCCGGCTCGCCTCGCCGCAGCTGGGGCTGGTCTCGCAGCGTGCGCTCGACCCTCGCTCGGGCGAGGGCGCGGTCCTGGCCCACGTGACCGACTCGGGCACGGGGCCGTTCGAGCTGCGCGAGCACTCAACTCGCGAGTCGCTCATCGCCCGCAACGCGGCGTGGTGGGGCACCGACCTCCGGCTGGGCCCCGCGATCGACTCGGTGACCCTGACCTACACGGACAGCGCGGCCGAGCGGGCCCGCATGCTGGCGGACGGGACGGTCGACGTTGCCGAGTCGCTGTCGCCGGCGGAGCTGGCCGGGCTGCGCGACGACCCCCTGATCGGGACGGAGGGCGCCCGCGGGATCTCGCGCGAGGTCCACGGCATCCACGGCGAGGGGCTGCCCTCGTTTCAGGCCGCGTGGCTGGCGACGATCGGGGGCTAGATGACCCGGCGCGCTAGTTCTTGGAGGGGACGACCCTGAAGCTGCCGCGCATGAACGGGTGCACGCGGCAGAAGTAGGTGTAGGTGCCCGCTTTCAGGTTCGAGGGGGTCTGCCACGTGTCCGTGCCGACGTCTGGCGCGCTGCCGAGGCTGTTGTAGTTGTAGCCCAGCTGGCCCGAGTCGAATTCCGTCGAGCCGTTCGCGATCGGATAGGCGATGCCCGTGCCGCGGTTGCATGGCGCACGGCAGGCGGTGATCGTGTGGCCCGTGTCGGTCGCGGGCACGGCGTCGTTGTTGGTGAAGGTGATGGAGTGCCCGGCGGTGACCTTCGGCGGGTTCTGGCCGAGGTTGCCCTGCGAGTACTTGTAGTCGTCGATGGTGACGGGGCCGAGGAGCTTGGCGGAGGGCAGCTTGAGGGGGTTCGGCAGGCCGAGGTTGTTGCCGCCGTGGTGGCGGTTCTCGTTGAGATGGGTGTGCGTCAGCACGCCGCCCTTGTCGAGGCTCGGATCGAATGCGTCGACGCCCCCAGCGTCGCTGCCGTCGTAGACGGCCACGGGCATGATGCCCATCACCTCGTACCAGCTCGCGTGCTTGGTGTCGTAGGTGGCGTGAATGCTCAGGTCGTCACCGGGCTGGAGTTTCACCCGCCAGTCGGGCGGGGTTGCCTTCATCGCCACGTCCCAGGACACGGCGCCCGCCGGCTCGTAGTAGTGCGCGCTCGATCTGAAGATGTTGCGGTGCTGATCGCCGCGCTGGACCGTCAGGTCCGTGTGCAGGCCGCCCGGGTGCAGGTGCCCGGCGCTCCCGATCAGGGTTACCGGATGGTTGGGAACCCAGGACTGGCTGGGGCCGATGAAGCCGCGCTGCGCGCCCTTGGCCTCGTCGGGGAACGTATATCTGCCGTTCTTTCCGTAGGTCTTGAGCGCGTTGAAGACCGGATAGAGCGGGCTCGAGATGCCGTCGCGCGGGCTGGGGCCGGACACGTCCATCCACTTGGTGTGGACCGTCTTGATCGAAGCCGCGGCGGGCGAGGTGTCGGGCACGAAGTCGATGCGCCAGACGATGTAGACCTGCGATTGCTTGCCGACGAGGTCGTGGAGCATGTCGTTCAGGATCCACGAGTCGCCCGGGTTCGTCCGCCAGCCGAAGCCCTGCGGCATCTGCTGAATCGTCTTCTCCTCGCCGGTCGCGAACTGCGGGTTGCCGTTGACGATCCAGACGGCGTGGTGGAGGTGGACCACGTCGACCCGCGGAACCTTGCCGTTGGGGTAGACGAGCTCGGGGTCGAAGCGGGTGATGTAGCCGGGGACGGTCGGGAAGAGGTTGGTGGCGTTCAGCCGGATGATGTTCTGGCCGGGCGCGACCGTGACCGGGCCGACGCAGTAGGTGATCTTCTGCATCCCCTCGTAGTTGACGTGGGGAACCTGGTGCGGCTTGTTGGCGATGGGCGGGCACGCGTCATTCGTGCCGCTCGCGGCTGCGCCGGCCGGCGCGACGAGGCACGCCGCGCAGGCGAGGGCCCCGAGCGCCGTGATCAACTGCCTCCCTGTGATCCGCATCCATGCGTGGTCGAGCATTGCGAGAAAGGTAGCAGCGCCCGGCGGCCATGTTTCAGAAACCGGGGGGATGCCGCGCGACGAAGCCCTGGGGATAGGGCAGCGCGACGTGCCAGCGCGGGCCGGTGCCCCTGGCGTCGCCCACCGTGTCCCAGCGAAGCCCGGCGATCACGGCGTAGACGTGGGAGCCGTTGGCGTAGATGGTGATCCACTTGCCCGGCCCGGGGGCGCCCCAGTTCGCAAGCGAGCCCGAGGTGAGGGGCGCCTGCAGGAACCCGCCGCCCGCGAGCGCAAAGCTGACGGAGCCCGAGCAGTCGTAGCCGTGCGAGTAGAACGAGGCGTGGCCGCCGCCCCAGACGTAGGGCTGCCCGACGATGGTGTTGGCGGCGTCGATGGCGTTCTTGACGGCGGGCGGCGCGCTCGAGGGGGCCACCGCGCTCATGCCCAGCATGACGGCCGTGCGGCTTTGCGGAGTGTGGGTCACCTGGGCCACGGCGCTGGTGGACGCGCGCTGCAGCGCGTCCGCCGAGGGCGGCTTGAACGAGCCGTTCGTCCCCGCGGACGCCGCCGGCATCGACGCGATGTCGTGGGCGCTCGGCCTGCTCACCGGCGTCGACTTCGCCGGGGTTGCCGCCGTCGGGGTGGCCGCCGCGCGGTCCTGCGCCGTGATCTTCTTCGGCGGCAGCGCGCTCTGCGGAGTCGCCTGCGCGACCATCGCGCCCAGCGCCGAGTTCAGCGCCTGGCCGGTGGCTTGGATCAGGACGCCGATCGGCTGGTTGGCCTGGCCGGAGGGCGCCGCCGCGGCACTTCCCGCCGGCGACGCGCCGGCGGCCAGCGACGCCATGAACCCCGCCAGGCTGATTACGAATCTCCTGCGCATACTCGGCATGACCATCGTCAGTTGTAGCCCAAAGGTCAAGTGGGGGAGACGGTATGCGGCTGAGAGGAGTCGAACCTCCACGGCCCGTTAGGGCCACAAGGCCCTCAACCTTGCGCGTCTACCAGTTCCGCCACAGCCGCGAGGGCCGAGGCATTGTAGTGAGGAGCTTTAGCTCCGAAAGCAGCATGTAAGGACGGCGAAGCCGTCCGCAATTTGTTCGGAGGGGGCTCCTCGCCTACTTCGATTGCCGATCGCAACGAGATTCTTGACTCCGTCCGGGGGAGGTCGTAAGGTTACGAACACATGTTCCCCCGGCGGCAACCGAAGAAAGGGTCAGAGTGGATCTGACGAAGCGGCAGAAAGAGATCTTCGACTACATCAGGCGGTACGGCTCGAAGCACGGGTACCCGCCGACGGTGCGGGAGATCGGCAAGGCGGTGGGCCTCACCTCGTCCTCGACCGTGCATGCGCACCTCGCCAACCTCGAGAAGATCGGGCTGCTGAGGCGCGATCCCACCAAGCCGCGTGCGATCGAGCTCCTCAAGGACCAGGCGCGCAAGGTCCTGGGCCCCGCCGGTCTGCCCCTCGTGGGGCAGGTCGCCGCCGGCGCGCCGATCCTCGCCGAGGAGCAGATCGAGGAGTACGTCGAGCTGCCGGCCATGATTGGCGGCGAGAGCGGCGACTTCATCCTCCGGGTGCGCGGCGACTCCATGAAGGACGTCGGCATCCTCGAGGACGACTACGTGGTCGTCCGCTCCAGCGAGGACGCCGAGGACGGCGAGATCGTCGTGGCGCTCATCGACGACGAGGCGACGGTCAAGCGCTTCTTCCGTGAGAAGGGCCGCGTCCGTCTGCAGCCGGAGAACAAGGCCTACAAGCCGATCCGAACGGCCGACGCGCAGATCGTCGGGCGCGTGGTCGGGGTCTTCAGGGCGGTCGCATGAGTGCGCTCGCCACACGAGACGGCGCGGCCCTGGGTCTTCCGGGGCCGAACCTGGGCGGCGAAAGCTCGCCCGCGCTCTTCGAGCCATCGCGGGTCACCCTCGAGGACTTCATCCTCGGGGTCTGGGAGGACCTGCGGCTCGAAGGGCGGGCCGATTGCCCGGTTTGCGGAGTGGCCGAGCTGCACCGGGGCGGCTGTGCAAGCTGCGGCTCGCAGCTCGGATAGCTCGACATCTCCTCGACGCCGTCCTAACATGCGGCTTGCTGGCCATGCAGTCGCGGAGGTGGAGACACCCTCGAGGAAAGTCCGGACACCACAGGGCAAGGGCGGTCGGTAACGCCGACCCGGGGAAACCCGCGGGAAAGTGCCACAGAGAACAACCGCCGATGGCGCCGCCGCAGCTGAGCGGCGTACAGGCAAGGGTGAAAAGGTGCGGTAAGAGCGCACCGGTCCCTCGGTGACGAGGGGCGTCAAGGCAAACCCCGCCCGGTGCAAGGCCAAGCAGGATCGACGACCCGGCCCGGCGAGATCCAGGTAGGCCGCACAGATGGATGGCTGCGCAAGACAGAATCCGGCTTACAGGCCAGCTACGGATGAGGCCCCGCTTCGGCGGGGCCTCTCCATTTGCGGGTCTTCACAGCTTCTTTAGACCGCGGGCCGTTCTCTGCACACACCCTTGACGCGGGGGGTCGCACGATGATCTCGTGGACTCCCTCGCGACCCTCGCAAGCGTCTTCAGCGGCGGCGGCAGCCCCCTCGCGGACGCCACCGCCATCGCGATAGCGGTGGTGGCGTTCGCGCTCATCTATTGGGCGATCGACCTCCTGGACAAGATATGAGCGGCGCCGACCTCTTCGGGCTGATCGTCTCGGTCCTGATCTGCGCCTACCTGGTGTATGCGCTCGTTCGCGGGGAGAACCTCTAGGTGGCCCAGGGCTGGCTTCAGATCGCTGTCTTCATCGGCGTCGTGGTCGTTCTGACGCCGCCGCTCGGCGCCTACATGGCGCGCGTCTATCAGAACGAGCGCGTCTTCCTCACTCCCGTCGTCGGCGGCCTGGAGCGCTGGACGTACCGCCTGCTGCGCGTCGACGAGACCGTCGACCAGGACTGGAAGTCGTACGCCCGCACCCTCGTCGTCTTCTCGCTGATCTTCTGGGTCGTCCTCTACCTGATCCTCAGAACCCAGGGCATCCAGCCGTTCAACCCCGCGGGCTTCCACTCAGGTCCGTGGAGCGTCTCGTTCAGCACCGCCTCGTCGTTCGTCTCGAACACGAACTGGCAGTACTACGGCGGCGAGACGACCCTGAGCTACTTCGCCAGCATGGCCGGGCTCACGGTCCAGAACTTCGTCTCGGCGGCCGTTGGAATGGCCGTGGTCGTCGCGATGATCCGCGGCATCGCGGGCCGCAGCGGCGGGCTTGGCAACTTCTGGCAGGACACGATCCGCAGCATGTACTACATCCTGCTGCCGCTCTCGGTGATCGTCGCGATCGTCCTGGTCTCGCAGGGCGTGATCCAGACGCTGAGCGGTCCGGCCACCATCAGCACGCTGGCGGGCGGTCACCAGACGCTCGCCCTCGGCCCGGCGGCCTCGGAGGTGGCGATCAAGCAGCTCGGCACCAACGGCGGCGGCTTCTTCAACGTCAACTCCGCGATGCCCTTCGAGAACGGCTCGGGCTTCTCGAACTTCATCGAGACCCTCTCGATCATCCTCATCCCCGCCGCGCTCACGTACACCTTCGGGCGCATGGTGGGGCGCCAGCGCCAGGGCTGGGCGATCTTCGCCTCGATGCTCGTCGTCTGGGTGGCGCTTGTCGCGGTGATCGTGCCGGCCGAGCAGCACGGGACCCCCGCCGAGAAGGCAGGCGGCTCACCCACCACCGCGATGAGCGGCTCGACGGGCGGCAATCTCGAGGGCAAGGAGCAGCGCTTCGGCATCGCCGACACCGGGCTCTGGGCGGCCACCACGACGGTGACCTCCAACGGCTCGGTGGACGGCGCGATGGAGTCGCTGACCGGCCTCGGATCGGCGGTCCCCCTGACCGGCATGGGCACCAGCGAGGTGATCTTCGGCGGCGTGGGCACGGGCCTGTACTCCATGCTGCTCTACGTCATCCTCGCCGTCTTCATCGGCGGGCTCATGGTCGGGCGCACGCCTGAGTATCTGGGCAAGAAGATCCAGGCGCGAGAGATCAAGCTGGCGTCGCTCGGCGTTCTGTTCACCCCCCTCGCCGTCCTGGTGACGGCGGGCGTCTCCATGGCCGCACCGGTGGGCAGGCAGTCGATCTCCGCTCACGGCCCGCAGGGCTTCTCCGAGACCCTCTACGCCTACATGTCGCAGGCGAACAACAACGGCTCGGCATTCGCCGGCTACACCGGCTTCATCCAGCCGCATGCGCCCGGCAACCACGGGGCCCACGGTGTCATCTTCGCCGACCTCCTCGGCGGGCTGACGATGGTCTTCGCACGTTTCCTCCCGATCCTCTTCGTCCTCGCCGTGGCAGGCTCGCTGGCCAACAAGAAGGTCGCGCCCGCCGGCCTGGGGACCATGCGCACCGACAACCCGACCTTCGTGGTCCTGCTGATCGCCGTCGTGATCCTCGTCGGCGCCCTCACCTTCTTCCCCGCCCTCCTGCTCGGACCGATCGTCCAGAGCCTGACCACGCAGTTGTTCTGATGCGCCGCGATCTCCTCAACTCGGTGCTTGGCGTGATCGTCCTGACGATCATCCTCGGCGTCGCTTACCCACTGATCTTCACCGGCGTCGCCCAGGTCCTGCTTCCGAACAAGGCGGACGGGTCGCGGGTCACGGCGAACGGCAAGGTCGTCGGCTCGAGCCTGATCGCCCAGAACTTCGGCCACGATCCCTCCTACTTCCAATCGCGCCCGTCGCAGACCGGCTACGACCCGTCGGTCACGGGCTTCTCGAACAACGGACCGAACAGCAAGGCCGAGAAGCGGGAGGTCCAGAAGAACCTGGCCACCTACCTCAAGATCGAGGGCCCGTACAACCCGGGACTGACGGTGGCCGACGTCCCGGTGGACGCGATCACGCAATCCGCTTCCGGCGTCGACCCCCACATCTCGGTGGCGAACGCCCGGATCCAGGCCAACCGGATCGCGGCCGTACGCCACCTGCCGCTCGCGCAGGTCAACGACCTGATCGACGCCAACACGGATGGACGGGGCCTGGGTCTGTTCGGCGAGCCGGGGGTCAACGTCCTCGAGCTCAACCTCGCCCTGGACAGGGAGGCTCCGGTCAATTGACCGAGAACCAGGCACGCTCCCTCTTTGACCCCGAGATCGTCCGCCCGGCCCTTTGGGAGTCGTTCAAGAAGCTCGATCCGCGCGTCCAGGTCCGCAACCCGGTGATGTTCGTCGTCGAGATCGGCGGTCTCATCACCACCGTCGCCTGGCTGATCCAGGTCTTCGGCGGCAGCCCGCTGGGCGGCGGCAGCGAGCCGTCGTGGTTCACCTTCAGCGTCGCGGCGTGGCTCTGGCTGACCGTGGTGTTCGCGAACCTGGCAGAGGCCCTGGCCGAGGGCAGGGGCAAGGCGCAGGCGGCGACGCTGCGGGCGATGCGCACGGCAACCATGGCTCGGCTGCGCGACGGCGGCGAGAAGCCCTCCTCCGAGCTCACGCGCGGCGACGTGGTCATCGTGGAGGCCGGGGAGATCATTCCCGGCGACGGCACCGTGATCGAGGGGATCGCGTCGGTCGACGAATCGGCGATCACCGGCGAGTCCGCGCCGGTCATCCGCGAGGCCGGCGGCGATCGCAGCGCGGTCACCGGTGGGACCCGCGTCCTCTCGGATCACGTCGTCGTCGAGATCACCGCTGAGCCCGGCCAGTCGTTCCTCGACCGCATGATTTCCCTGGTCGAGGGCGCCGAGCGCCGCAAGACCCCGAACGAGATCGCGCTCGGGATCCTGCTCGCGGCGCTCACGCTCGTCTTCATGTTCGTGATCGTGTCCCTGCGCCCGTTCGCGCTGTTCGCCAAGACCGACGCCTCGGTGACCACCCTCATCGCGCTGCTGGTCGCGCTGATCCCGACCACGATTGGCGCCCTGCTGTCGGCGATCGGGATCGCCGGGATGGATCGCCTCGTCCGCCGCAACGTGCTCGCGCTCTCGGGACGCGCTGTGGAGGCGTCCGGCGATGTCGACGTGCTCCTCCTCGACAAGACCGGCACCATCACCCTCGGCAACCGCGAGGCGACCGAGTTCATCCCGATGCCTGGGGTTGCCGAGGCCGACCTCGCCGAGGCGGCCCAGATGTCCTCGCTGGCCGACGAGACCCCTGAGGGTCGCTCCATCGTGGTCCTCGCCAAGACGTACGGAATCCGCGAGCACGACTTCGAGGGTCACGAGCCCACGTTCGTGCCTTTCACCGCCACCACCCGCATGAGCGGCGTCGACTTCAACGGCACCCGGTTGCGCAAGGGCGCCGGCGACGCGATCATCGGCTGGGTCTCCGACGATGGCGGGCAGGCGCCTCCGGAGCTCCGTTCCGCGCTGGATCGGATCGCCCGTGATGGCGGCACGCCGCTTGCCGTGGCGCGCGACAGCCAGGTCCTGGGCGTCATCCACCTGAAGGACGTGGTCAAGGAGGGGATGAGTGCCCGCTTCGACCAGCTTCGCGCGATGGGGATCCGGACGATCATGGTCACCGGCGACAACCGGCTGACTGCGGCGAAGATCGCCGAAGAGGCTGGCGTCGATGACTTCCTCGCCGAGGCGACTCCCGAGCGCAAGCTCGCCCTGATGAAGGACCAGCAGAGCGATGGGCGCCTTGTCGCGATGACGGGCGACGGCACCAACGATGCTCCGGCGCTGGCGCAGGCCGATGTGGGCGTGACGATGAACACCGGAACCCAGGCCGCGCGCGAGGCGGGCAACATGATCGACCTCGACTCGAATCCGACCAAGCTCATCGAGATCGTTGAGGTGGGCAAGCAACTGCTGATCACCCGTGGTGCCCTCACGACTTTCTCTATCGCCAATGACGTCGCGAAGTACTTCGCGATCCTGCCGGCGATGTTCGCGTTCACCTACGGGGTATCGGGCCAGCGGGGCCCGCTCGACGCCCTCAACATCATGTCTCTGGGCACGCCCGAGTCGGCGATCCTCTCGGCGGTCATCTTCAACGCGCTGATCATCCCGCTGCTGATCCCCCTGGCCCTCCGCGGCGTCCGCTACCGGCCGATCGGCGCGACCGCGCTGCTGCGGCGAAACATGCTGATCTACGGGCTCGGGGGCATGATCGTGCCGTTCGCCGGCATCAAGCTGATCGACCTGGTGATCCACGGGATCCTGGGGGCCTGATGGCAGCGGTCGCCGCTAGCGAAACGGGGCGGCACAAGGTTTTCCTCGGCATGGCGGCGGGCGTTGGAAAGACCTACCGGATGCTCCAGGATGGGCAGGCCGAGAAGGCAGCCGGCCGCGACACGGTCATCGGCTACCTGGAGCCACACAAGCGACCCGAGACCGCGTTCCAGGCAGCCGGGCTCGAGGTGGTGGCGCGCCGGCGTGTGACCTATCGCGATACCGCATTCGAGGACATGAACACGCCGGGGGTGATCGCCCGCGGGCCCGAGCTCGCCCTGATCGACGAGCTCGCCCACACCAACGCGCCCGGCCTCGAGCACGCCAAGCGCTGGGAGGACGTCAACGACGTCCTCGCCGCCGGGATCGACGTCTTCTCGACGGTGAACGTGCAGCACCTCGAGTCGCTCAACGACCAGGTGACGGAGCTCACGGGAACCGTGGTGCGAGAGACGCTGCCCGACCAGGTTCTCTCCGAGGCCGACCAGGTGGTTCTCATCGACTTCACCCCCGAGGCCCTGATCGAGCGCCTGCGGGCGGGCAAGATCTACCCGGGCGAGAACGTCGAGGCGGCCCTCAACAACTTCTTCAGGATCGAGAACCTCGCCGCCCTGCGCGAGATGGCGCTGCGCCAGGTGGCCGAGACGGTGGAAGCCAAGCGGCTCGTGGTCGAGCCCGGACCGGCGCACGCCCCCGAGCGCGTGGAGGCCGACGTGCCGAAGGCCGTCGGCGAGCGGCTGCTGGCGCTGGTGCGGCCGCGGGCCAGCTCGCAGCGACTCGTCCGCCGGGCGTGGCGGTCCTCGCAACGGCTCGGCAGCGACCTCGATCTGCTCTGGGTCAAGCGCCCGGGCTCGGTACCCGGCGAGAAGAAGGAGCGCCAGCTTCGAGCCATGAACCGCCTGGCGAGCGTCCTCGGCACCCATCTTTACGTGGAGGAGGGCGAGGACGTCGTGGCCACCGCCGCGGACTTCGCCCGCCGCCACGGCTCGACCTACATCTTCGTCGGGGAGTCCAAGCCCCGCCGCGGCCTCGCGCGACTGCGGGAGCCGCTTCCGATCCGGCTGATGGAGGCGACGCCTCGCGGCGTCGACGTGCGCATCGTCGCGCACCGCGGCCGCAAGAGCGAGAAATCCCCGGAGGAGGACGAATGACCACTCTGCCGTTCGGCATCAGCATCGTCGACATCGCGCCGGTGCTCGCCGGAGGCGCCGTGGGGGTTGCCATCGGGATCGCGTACGTGCGGCGCCACCGCATGCGCGCGCCCGTGCGCCGGATCATGCTGCCCTTCACCGGGCGCTCGATCTCGCGGCGCGCGCTCGACGCCGCGCTGCGCCTGGCGGTCGCCGAGAACGCCTCGCTGATGCCCGCCTACCTGGCGATCGTCCCGATGCGCCTGGCCCTTGACGCGCCGCTGCCAAGGCAGGCGGGTGTCGCGCTGCCGCTCATGGAGGCGATCGAGCAGCGAGCCGCCGACGAGGGCGTGGCGGTGGACTCGCGAATCGAGTGCGGAAGGACCTACCGCCACGCCCTTCAGCGGCTGCTCGAGTCCGAGAGCTTCGACCGGGTGGTGGTGCCGGCCAGCGCCGTCGGCGAGGGGAGCTTCTCGCCCGAGGACCTGGCCTGGCTGCTCGACAAGGCTGCGGTCGAGGTCGTGATCCTGCGGCCCGCGCCCGGCGATCGCCGGGTGATCTCGGCCAACGGGGCGAGGCGCGCGCCTACGCGCGCGCGGGCTCCGCAGGGATCGCCTGCGGCGCGGGAGCAGGGACCGGCGCGGGTCGCCGGGCTCAGGCAGCGAAGCGGTATCCCACTCCCGGGTCGGTCTTGATGTAGCGCGGGCCGCCCGGCGGCTCGATCTTGCGCCGCAGGTTCGCGATGTGGGCGCGAAGCACCTGGGCATCGTCGCCGTAGCCGGGCCCCCAAACCGACGTCAGCAGCGCGGCGTGGGTCATCAGGCGCCCGCGGTTGAGCGCGAGGGTGCGCAGGAGGTCGAATTCCTTCGGCGTGAGGTGGACCTCCCCGCCGTCGACGGTGACGACCCGGGAGGCGAGGTCAACGACCAGGCCGTCGGCGGAGATCGTCGGCTCGCCCCCCTGCGGCGAGGCGCGCCGGAGCGCCGCCTCCAGGCGGGCGATCAGCTCGCGCGGGCCGAAGGGCTTGGTGACGTAGTCGTCGGCGCCCACCTCGAGCGCGCGTACCTTCGGGTCCTCCTCGCCGACGGCCGAGAGCACGATGATCGGCATCTCGCTCCAGTCGCGAAGGCGCCGGCAGACCTCGACGCCGTCGATTCCGGGCAGCACCAGGTCGATGATCGCCGCCTGCGGCGAGCGCACGGCCGCGAGGTCGAGCGCCTCCTCGCCACTCGCCGCCACGATTGCCTCGAAGCCTGCGTCGCGCAGGATGACCTTGAGCGCGCGGATGATCTGCAGCTCGTCGTCGCACACGAGCACGCGGACGCCGTCGCTCAACTCGCCACCACCGCGGCCGACTCGCGCGGAAACGAGACGACGAAGCTGGTCCCCTGCCCGGGCAGCGACTCCACGGCGAGGGTGCCGCCGTTGGCCTCGACGAAGCCCCTGGCGATCGCGAGTCCCAGGCCCGACCCCGTCCAGGCTCCGTTCTCGCCGCCGGGCGCCTGGTAGAAGGGCTCGAAGATGCGCTCCTGGTCGGCCGGGCTGATCCCGGGGCCCTGGTCGACGATCCGTACCACCAGGTGATCGCCGACCTCCCGCGAGCGGACAAGCACGGGGTGGCCACCCGAATAACGCCGGGCGTTCTCCAGGAGGTTCACGAAGACGCGCTCGAGCTGGGCGGGGTCGGCGCGGAGCGGCGGCATGTCGGCGGCCACCGAGACGCGCATCTCGACGCCATCGCGAGCGACGGCGTCACGTGCGGCCAGCAACAGGTCCTCCATCGACACCCACTCGCGGCGCGGCTCGGCTCGGCCCGAGCGCAGCAGCGAGAGGTCGAGGAGCTTGTCGACGAGCGCCGAAAGCCGTCCGCCCTCCTCCACCACGGCCTCGCTCAGCTCCAGGCGCTCGTCGTCGCTGATCGAGCGCGAGCGAAGGGCGTGCCCGGCGGCCACGATCGCGGTCAGCGGGGTGCGCAGGTCGTGAGAGACGGCGCGCAGCAATGCGGTCTTCAGCTCGTCGCTCCGGCGCAGGGCTGCCGTCTCGACCGCCTCCGACTGCACGCGGTCGCGTTCGAGCGCGATGGCGACCAGCGCCCCGAGCGCCGGGGCGACGCTCTCCGTGATCCTGTCCATTGCCGAGGCCGGGGCGTTCCGGGGAATGAGCAGGGTCGCCAGCCGTTCGCCGCTTGGCCCGTTCAGGGGCACCGCGGTGGCCCGGTCGGTCGAGTCGCTCGCGCCGAGCTCGATACCGGCTGAGGTCAGGCCCAGGGCCTCGGCGACGCGTCGCGAGCTCGAGCGCAGGGCCTCCTGCGTGCCGAGGCCGACCAGGAGGTCGCTCGCGAGACGGGCGGCCAGGTCCGCCTCTTCGCGCCGGCGCTCGGCCTCTCGCGCGCGGGCGCGGGCGAGCTCGGCCACCGCACTGGTTGCGGCGGCGACGAGCACGAACGCGACCAGGGCGACGACGTTTCCCCCGTCGGCGATCGTCAGGCGGCCCGTCGGCGGGATGTGGAACCAGTTGAACGCCACCGCGCTGGCCACCGACGTCAGGAGCCCCAGGCGCAGGCCCCAGACCACCGACACGATCAGGATCGCCGGCAGGTAGACCATCCCGAGTGAGACGACCGGGGCGATCGGCTTCAGCGCGTAGATCAGCCCCGTCATCGCCGCCACGGCGACGAGGGATGCCACCAGCCCGGCGGCGAAGGGAGGCCGCGACGTGGGCGAGAGGATCTCGCGGCGGGTGCTCACGAGGGCAAGCGTACGCCGCGCCGGGGGTCAGGCAGGCGAACTCAGCCGAAGGCGCAGGGAGAAGTGGTCGAGCATGTGCGGCATCGGCCGTGCCGGATCGATCGCGCCCGACTCCGGGGTCACCCCGCGCAGGCGCGTGACGTTCGCGATCAGGCCCGTGCCGGCGAAGATCGCGAGGTCGGCGCCCGGGCATCCCTGCGGGCCGTGGCTCAGGTGGTTGAACGCCCAGTCCTGGGGCGCAGGGCCGTCGATCCACGCCTCCGGCTCGAAGCGGTCGGCGCCGGGGTGCGTGTCGCGATCGCGGTGCATGAAGGTGTTGACGATCACGACCTGCGTCCCCGCGGGCACCTCCCGGCCGCCGAGCCTCGCGTCGCCGGTCAGCTCACGGGAGAGCATCGGCGTGGTGGGCCACAGTCGCATCGCCTCCTGCAGGCAGCCCGCCAGATGCGCGAGCGACAGGATCTCCTCGCCCCCCAGCTCGCCGAGCGCGTCGACGTCGGCGGCGGCGCGGGTGCGCTCGGCGGGATGACAGGCCACCGCGAACAGGGCTCGCAGCGAGTTCGCGGCAAGCGTGTCGCCCATGGCGAAGAGGAAGTGCGTGAACTGGGCGGCGGGCTCGACGCTCGCGGCCCGCGGCGCATCGCCCACGATGCTCGCCAGGCTGCCCGCCTCGGCGCGGTCGATGTGGGCCGCGAGCCGGCTGCGGAACTCCCCGAGCCGCGTCGACGGCTCGCCCGGCATCGAGTTCGCCTCGTCCATCATCGCGGCGAGCAGGTCGGTGAGAGCCTCGTCGTCGCGCGCGCCGTCGCCCAGGACGACCCGGCGCGTGATCCGGCGCACGGCCAGGGCCCATTCTTCCCAGCCGAGGACGCCGCCGGCGGAGTCCACCGCTCGCACGAGGTCATCCGCCTCCTCGGCGATGAGAGCGGCAAAGCGGCCGGCGTGGCGATGGGCTGCCGCGCGTGTGTCGAGGACGGCCTCGGCGAACTCGCGCCGCTCCCGCCACTCTGGGTTTCGCGAGATGGTCAGCGCGTCGGGCTGAAAGCACACCATTCCCTTGCGCTTCGCCTCGGGGTCCGCCGCGAACGGGTCGGGAGAGCCCTCGAGCGCGGCCTGCACATCGGCCACCGAGAGCAGCAGCAGCGCTCGCGAAGGCCCGATCCGAATCCAGACCGGGCTCCCGCCGTGGGCGCGGCGCATCCCTGCCAGGAGGCCGGCTCCCCAGCGGTCGACGTCGGCGCGCGTGGCAGCGGCGACGGCCCGGCGGCGGCGCCGGAAGATGCCCTGGAGCGCATTCGGGACCACGACCAGGGCGTTCAGCCGGGCGTTGTCCAGCGCGGAGGCGCTGGGCAGCTCGCCCTCGGGGGGCGAGAGGCGGACGCCGGGCAGGGAGTTCAGCCCGGAGCGGGCCATCGACCCGAGGTTCAAGCGGTCAGTCCAGCCGCTGCCACGGGGCGAAGGCGTTGTCGACACCGTCGAGCGCGGGCGCGAGCTCGGGGTGGTGGCGCAGGAGCACGTCCTTCATGGTGTTCGACTCGACCCACTCGATGCCCTCGGCGCTGTAGACGTCGGCGTTGTAGTGGTTTGTGAAGAACCGGTCGGACTTCAGGCGGCGCGAGGCCATGAGGATGAAGATCCGAAAGGCCGTGTCGCTGAAGCCGAAGCCCGGCGGCAGGGGCTCGCCGAGCAGGCCGACCTGGAGGTCGACGTGGTCGATCTCGCCCTCGTAGAGATCGCGGATCTCCTCGTTCCAGGTCGGGTTGTCCGTGAGGTCCTCGAACCGCTCGATCCGGGGCTTGCGGAGCGCCTCCCTGAAGTCGTTGTAGCGGCGCACGCCGCGCTCGCGGTCGCGCAGGACGTCGATCGTCCCCAGGTCGACGCGGTCGCCGTTCAGGCGCACGTGGCCGTTCAGCGCCCGCGGATGGTTGTGGAGGGTGATGGCGCCGGGGTTGGCGACGCCGAAGGAGTAGAGGAGGTTCGTCATCCCGTAGTTTTGGACCGAGGGGCGCGTCCCGTGGCCCTGGAGCGGGTCGAAGTCGATCTCCTCGATCAGCTCGCCAGTCCGGTGGTCGCGGATCGCGTAGTCGTCGGGCAGGAGCGGGTGCAGGCGGTAGACGGAGACGAACTCCTCCGTGATCGAGTACGGCGCCGCGTGGTGATCCTGGCTGGAGCCGACGATGCCGCCGATCATCTCCGTGCCGAGGTGGCCGAAGCGGTCGCGAACCCACCGGGGCAGCACGCCGTACCAGTTGGAGTTCATGGCGCGCTCGAGCACCGGGTTGGCGAGGATTCCCGGCGTCCATTCGACCGTGTGGATCTTCGCCATCAGCGCCGAGTTGACGAGCCGGGCCGTGAGGAAGAGCTTTTCGTCGTCCCACGAGGGATGAGCCTCGGCGAGGCGGTCGCAGATTGCGTTGTGCTCGTTCGCGAAGAGCGTGTGGAGTAGCGACAGGCCGATCCAGTAGTTGTCGGCGAACCCGGTGAGGTCGACGCCGGCGAGCTTGGGGTCGTCCTCCTCCGGCAGCAGGCCGTCGGCCATCGCGAGCTTGCCGTCCTCGCCCGCCCGGAGCTTGCGGCAGCGCTCCTCGGTCGAGCCGTAGATCTGGGAGGCGTCCCACCAGTGGGTCACAGTGTTGACGTAGGTGGGAGGCAGGCCGCTGCGCCACGTCCGGGTGCGGTCCGGGCTCGTCGCCTTGACCTTCATCGGATCGCCCTCCGGCCAGGGGTCGCCCGGGTGCAGGGGCACGTCGATGAACCGGTCGGGGGAGTTCTCGCCGTGGCCGAACCAGTCGTGGTTCTCCATCTGGATCCAGCACGCGGCCAGCACGTTCAGCGTCGTGGCGGGCTTGAAGACGTCGCGCGTCAGGAGGCGCGTCGAGACCTCGCGCGGGCTCGGGGTCAGGCGCTCGGCCTCGGACTCCGGCGCGGTGGCGTCAGGCGGGGCGTTGCGGCCGAATCGCGAGCCCACCATGCCCATCTCGGGGTCGGTCGGATCCTGGTAGGAGCCGTCGTAGGTGCGGTAGGGCGGGAGCTCGTCGAGGGGGATGGTCCGCCCGCTCGCCGGCGGGCGGGTGTCGTAGAGGTTGGATTCGCGCAGGTCGTCGCGGTAGGCGCGCAGGTTCAGGAGGGCGGCGGGGAGCGGAAGCTCCCACCAGTCGCGCGCCCTGTTCACCTGCCTGAACACGGTCGCATTGACCGCGCCGAACACCTTCTCAACCGGATCCAGGACGCCCACTCATCGCTCCTTCCACCTACCCCTTGGTGCGCGCGAACCTATCACCCGCGGTGATTGCAAACGCTCACACAACGCAAACTTCCGTCTTGCGTTGTGCTAACGTGCCGCGACCTTCCGCTGAGTCCCGGCGCCACATACGCCGGGATCGGGGGACCCGTTAGTTCGGGGCGAATGGTGCCGCCTGGCACCTAGCGTCAGCTCTTCGACGCGAGCCCGCCAGCTAACCCCGAAAGCGACAGAGAGCTATGGACGAAGGAATCACCCGCCACCGGGCGGAGAACAACCGAATCCGTACACGCGCAGGCCGAACGGCGCTGTGGTCGGCGGTCGTGGCGATGCTCGCCATGGCGGTCGGCGCTGCATCCGCCTTCGCCGGCTCGGGCGGCCTCAGCAGCACGAGCGGCAGCGGCGGGACCGGTACCGGCGGCGGCTCGGGCATCAACGCCCGGTACGCAAAGGTCTGGGAGAAGTTCAAGAGCCGCGACCACCACTGGGCCCACAAGACGAGCCAGTGCGAGAGTGGCCAGAACCCGCGCGCCATCGGCGGCGGCGGCCGCTACCGGGGCGCGTTCCAGTTCACGCGGCCCACGTGGAAGACCTCGCCGAAGTCGCCCGGCGGCGACCCGATCAGGTACTCCTGGAAGACCCAGGCCGTGGTCGCCGTGCTCCTGAAGCACCGCGAGGGGCGCAAGCCCTGGCCCGTCTGCGGCTGACGCCGCGCCGCTGCGCTTGACCGACCTTGCGGCCCGGCGGGCCGCACGCCAGCTGCTGCACCGGCCTGCGAATGTGCGGCACCCCGCCGACGTCGCTCGCCAGGCGGCGGGCATCCAGGCCCAGGACGCCAACGCGGCCAGGCTCGGCCTGCGGGCGCGGTCGCGCTGGCTGACGGCCGCGGACGTCGACCGGGCGCGCACCGAGGACCGTTCGATCGTGCGCGCCTGGGCGATGCGCATGACGCTGCACCTGCTGGACGCCGACGACGCGCAGCTGGATGCTGCCGCTCTTCGAGCCGGGAATCGAGGCGTGGTCGCGCCGCCGGCTGGGCCAGCTGGGGATGGCTCCGGCGCAATCCGCCAGGGCGATGAGGTCGATCGAGCGCGCCCTCGCCGCAGGCGAGCCCGTCTCGCGGGCGCAGGTGGTCGAACTGCTCACGACGCAGGGCATCGAGCTCAACGCCCACACGCGCACCCACATCTTCGTGACCGCGGTGACCTCGGGGATCGCCGCCTTCGGTCCGGATGCCGAGCGGGGACAGCCCGCGCTGATGGCTCGAGAGGCCTGGCTGGGGAAGGCCCCGAGGTTCGATCCCGCGAGATCGCTTGCAGAGCTCGCCCGGCGCTACTTCTCCGCCTTCGGACCTGCGACCGAGGCGGACTTCGCCGGCTGGGCCGGACTGCCGCTGCGCGACCTTCGGGCGGGCATGGACGCCCTGGGCGGCGAGCTGCGCGAGTCCGAGGTCGGCGGGACCCGAGCGTGGGCGCTGGGCCCCTCGCGCCGGGCACCGAAGAGCGGCGTTGTGCGCTTGCTGCCGGGCTGGGACAACTTCCTGATGGGCTGGCGCGACCGCGGCTTCTTCTCGAGACCGCAGGACTGGGAGCGCATCGGCCTGGGCGGCGGCTTCCTGCGCCCGTGCGTGCTGCGCGACGGCGTGGCCGTGGCGACGTGGAGCCTGCGGCGCTCCGGCGGCCGCGCGAAAGCCGAGGTCGAGCCGTTCGGGAGGCTGGACGCCCCGACCCGCGCGGCAGTCGACGAGGAGCTCGCCGATGTCGCGCGGTTCGAGGGTTTGGAGCTTTCCTAGGCCGCCGCCGGCAGGACGTGCGGGTCGATCTGGTCCTGGGGGAGGGCCGCGGCGTTCGCGATCAGGCTCTGGAACTCGTTGAGCGCGAGGTGGGCGACGGCCTCGAGGATCTCCTCGTCGGTCCAGCCCGCCTCCCTTGCCTCCTCGACCAGGTGGGTCGAGGGCCGGCTGTCCGCCTCCAGCGAGGCCTCCAGGAGCGCCAGCAGCGCCCCCTCCTTGGGATCGGAGGACTGGAAGCTGCGGGCGCGAGAGATCTCGTCGAGCCCCAGCCCCGCGTTCCTCGCGGTGCGGGCGTGCTGAGCGATCGAGTAGACGTCGCCGCGGCGCTCCGCCACGGCCAGGCCGATGCGCTCGCGCGTCGCCTGGGGCAGGACGCCGCCCCGAAGCTCGTGCCGCATCCGCGCGAAGGCGCGCAGTGCCGATGGCGCCCCGGCGAGGACGCCGATGAACTTGGTCACGGCTCCGCCCGCGGTCTGGATGCCGTTGAGGATCTTGACGCTGCCCTCGGGCGCGGTCAGCTCGTCGTGAATGTCGAATCGGGAGTAGTCGGTCTTGACGGTCATCTCTACCTGCTCATTCGTATGCGGCGCCCAAAGGGTTCACTCGTCGATACCCGTTTATGCGCGCCTGATTCGGCCTTTACTTTACTTTTAGCCAGTTACTTACCTCGGGTAAGTAGTTATACCGCGATCCCTTTCGTTACGCAACGAGGGCGCTGCCGTCACGGCCAACCCCCGCGGCGAAGGTTTGGACGGGGGGATGCCTGGGCTCCCACTCGCCGACGTTATGGTTCCCGCCCATGGCCGAGCCGAATTCGCCCACCAGCGCCGAGGACGTCCTGCGGACAGTCGCCGAGCGCGACGTGCGCTTCGTCCGCCTCTGGTTCACCGACGTCCTGGGGCAGCTGAAGAGCTTCTCGATCAACGCCGCCGAGCTGGAGGACGCGTTCGAGGGCGGGATGGGCTTCGACGGCTCCTCGATCACGGGCTTCAACCCCATCGAGGAGTCGGACATGATCGCGATGCCCGACCCGACCACCTTCGACGTCCTTCCCTGGAGCGCCGAGGAGAAGGCCACGGCGCGCATGTTCTGCGACGTGCAGGTTCCCGGCGGCGAGCCATACGAGGGCGATCCGCGCTGGATCCTGCGCCGGGCGCTGCGGCGCGCCGAGGAGATGGGCTTCGACGCCTACAACATCGGCCCCGAGCTCGAGTACTTCTACTTCAAGAGCGCCAGCCCGGAGAACGGAATCCCCGAGACGCTCGACGAGGGCGGCTACTTCGACCTGACGACGCTCGACGCCGGCTCCGACGTTCGCCGCGAGACCATCCTCGCGCTGGAGCAGCTGGGCATCCACGTCGAGTACGCGCACCACGAGGTCGGCCCCTCCCAGCACGAGGTGGACATGCGCTACAAGGACGCGCTTGCGATGTCGGACGACTGCATGACGTACCGCATCGTGGTCAAGGAGTACGCCATGCGCTACGGCTGGCACGCGACCTTCATGCCGAAGCCGCTCTTCGCCGAGAACGGGTCGGGGATGCACGTCCACCAGTCGCTCTCGAAGGAGGGCCGCAATGCCTTCTTCGACGCCGACGACCCGTTCTTCCTGTCGCCCACGGCGAAGGCGTTCATCGCCGGCCAGCTGCGCCACGCGCGCGAGATCGCGCCGCTGTTCGCCCAGTGGGTGAACTCCTACAAGCGGCTCGTCCCGGGATTCGAGGCGCCGGTCTACCAGGCCTGGTCGCGGCGCAACCGCTCGGCGCTCATCCGCGTGCCCCTCTACCACCCCGGCAAGGAGGGGGCGACGCGCGCCGAGCTGCGCTGCCCGGACCCCGCCTGCAACCCGTACCTGTGCTTCGCGGGCATGCTCCAGGCCGGCCTGGAGGGCATCGAGCAGGGTTACGAGCTACCGGAGCCCATGGAGCAGAACCTCTACCACCTGACCCCCGAGGAGCGGGCTCAGCGCGGCATCGAGCAGCTGCCAGAGACCCTGGGCGAGGCAATCGAGGTCGCCGCGAACTCCGAGCTGGTCCTGCGCACGCTGGGCGAGCACACCTTCAAGCGGTTCATCGAGATCAAGCGGCAGGAGTGGGACGAGTACCGCGTACAGGTCACACCCTGGGAGATCGACCGCTTCCTCAGCGTGCTCTGAGCCCCGAGACCCAGGTCGGCCTGAGATAGGCTGGCCGGGTCTTTGAGGGAGGAGTGCAGGTGAAGAAGCGATTCGTCTTGGCCGCGGTGTGCGCAGGCGCGTGCCTGTTTGCGGCCCCGCTGCCGGCGCAGGCCGTCAAGGGAGACCTCTACTGGGCGAACACCGCTGGAGGCACCCTGAACGGAACCATCGGCCATGCGAAGCTGGACGGCTCGCGCGCGAAGATCGCATGGTTGAGCACCTTCGACGTTCCGTGCGGAGTCGCCGTGGACCGGAAGCACCTCTACTGGGCCGACGCATCGACAACGCTCGTCAACAGGGTGTCCCTGAACCGCAAACACACCAACTACGGCTTCCTCGAGGGCGCCGGCAGCCCCTGCGGAGTCGCGGTCACGGCCAAGAAGGTCTTCGCGGCCAACCAGGGCGACCCGATCGGCGTCGTGCGTGGCCCGATCGGCGGCGGGTCCTTCTCGCTCTTTGCCTCGGAGCTCTTCGATTCGACAAGCGACTGCGGCGTCGCCGTCAACGCGACCGACGCCTTCTGGGTCAACAACTATGAGGACACTGGTCACGGATACAACCTCGAGCGCGCCCCTCTCGACCACCCCGGCATCGGCGAGACCGTCGCCACCGTCCCGCATTACACCGCCTGCGGTCTCGCCGTCGCCGGCAAGTTTGCATACGTCGCCAACGGAGAGAACGGCGCCATCGACCGGGTGTCGATCAGGGCCAAGCACCCTGTGGCGCGCCAGTTGGTGGTCGACCTCGGCGCGCCCTGCGGCGTCGCCGTGGCCGGCAACCACATCTACTGGGCCGATGCGGAGGCCAACACGATCGGTCGCGCGAATCTCGACGGCACCCACGTCAAGCCGAGCTTCATCTCCACGGCCGCCAGCGTGCCCTGCGGCATCGCTTCAGTGACGAGGTAGGCTGGCCGGGTCTTTGAGGGAGGAGTGCAGGTGAAGAAGCGATTCGTCTTGGCTGCGGCGTGCGTGGGCGCGTGCCTGTTTGCGGCCCCGCTGCCGGCGCAGGCCGTCAAGGGAGACCTCTACTGGGCGAACACCGCTGGAGGCACCCTGAACGGAACCATCGGTCATGCGAAGCTGGACGGCTCGCACGCCAACGACTCCTATCTCAGCACCGCCGACGTGCCGTGTGGCGTGGCCGTGGATGGCAAGCACGTCTACTGGGCCGATGCGTCGGGAACGTCCGTCAACAAGGTTTCGCTTCCGGGCCTGGGGCGCTTCGGGTTCTTCGGAGGGGCCAGCAGCCCGTGCGGCGTGGCCCTCGGCGGGGGCAGGGTGTACACGGTCAACCAGGGTGCGCCGAGGGCGTTGCTCTCTTCCCCGCTCGACGGCAGGCACCTCAAGGTCGTGCATTCCGACGAGCCGACGGCTGACTCCTTCATCGCCGACAGCGACTGCGGTGTCGCCACCCACTCGAAGCACGTCTACTGGATCGCCAACGCCGACGACAACACGACGCATGTCCCGTTCTACAAGGTCCGGCGGGTGCGGCTGGGCAAGCACCCTGGGAAGCCCGTGCGAGTCGGGGGCCGCGAGGGCTTCGAAGCGTGCGGGATCGCCGTCGCCGGCGGCTACGCCTACGTGACCGAGAAGAGCGGCAGCTTCACCGCTATCAACCGGTACCCGCTCACCGACAAGCCCGAGACGCCCTACCACTACATCGAGGTGGTCGACGGCGTCGGGTATCCCTGCGGAATCGCCGTGGCCGGCAACCACCTCTACTGGGCCGACGCCGAGCTGAACTCGATCGGGCGAGCCAATCTCGACGGCACCCACCTCGAGCCGAGCTTCATCACCGGCGCGAGCGTGCCCTGCGGCGTCGCGGCGGTCACGCGCTAGGCGGTGAGCGCGCCCCCGCACGAGGTCCTCAAGGTCTTCATCGGCGAGGACGGCGCCGGGGGGAATCCCCTCGGCGTCTACCTCGACGGCGCATCGGTGCCGCGAGGCACGCGCCAGGCAATCGCCACCGAGCTGAACTACTCCGAGACCGTGTTCGTCGACGACGCCGCGGCGGGCCGAGTGGAGATCTACACGCCGGCCAAGCTCATCCCGTTCGCGGGGCACCCGCTCGTCGGGACGGCGTGGCTGCTGCGCGAGGAGGGGCACGAGATCACTGCGCTTTGCCCGCCCGCGGGCGAGGTCGGGGTCTCCTACCGCGGCGACCTCGTCTTCATCCAGGCCGATCCGCGGTGGACCGTCGACTTCGAGTACCGGCGCTACGACTCGCCGGATGAGGTCGATGCCCTCGACGGCTCGCCCGAGGGCCTCGATGCCGCCTACTGCTGGGCCTGGCTCGACGAGGCCGCGGGACTGGTCCGCGCCCGTTCCTTCGTGCCGATGGAAGGGATCGACGAGGACGAGGCGACCGGATCGGCGGCGCTCACCCTCGGCTGCTCGATCGGGCGCGAGGTAGAGATCCGCCAGGGCGCCGCCTCGCAGCTCTTCGTCAAGCCGCTGGGCGAGCACCGCGGCGAAGTCGGCGGGCGGGTCGAGCGCGTTTCCTGAGCGTCCAGGGCGCGCGCTCCACGCTCAAGGTCCTCGAGGGTTTCTGCCGAATGATTGGGCGTGGGCGTCCCCCGGTACCGCGGGAAGTTCGGCGCAGCTCAAGCCGAGCGCCTGCTTTGGCGCGCCGCGTTCGGTCCCAAGCCGGGTGAGGCGAAGAAGCTCGCGAAGCTCGGGCTGGCCAAGGCCGTCCATTCGCTGACCCGCCCGAGCGGCGGCCCCAAGCTGAACGGGCCGAAGCCGGTCGACTCCGACGGCCTGCCGATTGCCCCGTTCGACGCCTGGGGCCACGACATCCTCTGGTGGCTGGACCGGATGGTCCGCACGAACCAGCCCCACGTCGAGCGCATGGCGCTGATCTGGCACGACTGGTTCGCCACCGGCGACATCGGCTCGGCGAAGCTGGGGATCGGGCAGAAGGTGATGCTTCGCCAGAAGGCGCTGGGCGGGTTCGACGATCTCCTTCGCGCCGTGACGATCGATCCGGCCATGCTCGTCTGGCTATCGGGCAACGAGAACACCAAGTACGCGCCGAACGAGAACTACGGCCGCGAGCTCATGGAGCTCTTCACCCTGGGCGTCAGCGACGGCTCCCACCCCTACACGGAGACCGACGTCCGCGAGCAGGCCCGGTCGCTGACCGGCTGGACCAACGATTGGGACGACACCGTCGGCTACGTGAACTTCCACTTCGCCGCCGGCCTGCACGACAAGAAGGACAAGACGATCTTCGGGCAGACCGGCAACTGGGACTGGAGCGACTCGTGCCGCCTCGTCCTCGAGCACCCGGCCCACGCGCCCTACTTCGTCAACCGGCTCTGGCGGCACTTCATCCCGACCCCGCCCTCGGCGTCGACGCTGGCCGCGCTGGTCTCGCTCTATGAGAGCTCGGGCCGCCAGATCCGCCCGGTGGTCGAGGCGATCCTGATGCACCCGGCCCTCTACACGGGCCAGCGGCTGGTGAAGCCGCCGGTCGTGTTCATCGTGGGAATGCTGAAGGCGCGTAAGCGCTACATCGACACCGACGCCTGGGCCTGGGTCACCGACATCGCCGGTCAGCAGCCATTCAACCCGCCCAACGTCGCGGGCTGGGACGAGACCAAGTGGCTGGACACCTCCACCTTCGCCGGTCGCTGGACCGCGGCCGCATACCTCGTCGATCCCGACCAGATGCCCGACAACGGCAAGTACCCCGATCCGCAGGAGGACGCCAAGGCGGCGCTCGATCGCGCGCTCGGCTACTGGCGGGAGCCGCGGCTTTCGAGCGCGACCAAGGCCAAGCTCATCGCCTTCGGCAACGGCGTCGAGAGCAAGATCACGGCCGACTGGGAGAAGAAGACCTATCGCGCCCTGCGCCAGAACGCGCTGCGGATGCTCATCGCCACCTCGCCCGATCAGGAGACGTCGTGAACCGGGCCTGCGGATGCAACGAGTTCACGCGTGCCAGGCTCCTGGAGCGCGCCGCCGCGCAGGCGGGCCACGGCCTTCCGTCGATCGAGACCGGAATGCCGCTGCCCGCGGGAACCGGTCTCAGCCGGCGCTCGTTCCTGTGGCGGTCGGGGGCGGCGATGCTGTCGGTCTACGGCGCCTCGCGCCTTGGCTTCCGCGACCTCCAGGAGGGGATCGCTTCGGCCGCGGGTTCCAACTCGCCGGTGCTCGTGACCATCTTCATGGAGGGCGGCATCGACGGCCTGTCCGTTCTCTCGCCGGTCAACGACGCGAAGTACCAGACCCTGCGGCCCACCCTGAAGCTTGCGCCGAACGCAGGCCCGGCGTTCAGCGAGGACACGACGCTCCACTGGCATCCGTCGGCCACCGCTCTGCACTCGCTGCACCAGGCGGGGAAGGTCAGCGTGATGCCGGCCGTCTCCTACGACGATCCCAACCAGTCGCACTTCACCTCCCGCCACTACTGGGAGGTCGGAGCGCTCGACCCGAACGGGCAGACCGGCTGGCTGGGACGGCTGCTCGACGTCATCGGCACGCCCAACAACCCGCTTCAGGGCCTCTCGCTCGACGGCCACCTCTCGCCGGCGCTCGCGCCCCGCAACGTCCCCGTGGCCGCGGTGGACGGCGCTCGCTACGACATCTGGGCGCCGGGCGTGTGGGGCGATGTCGAGGACCTGATGTACGACGCCGTCGCCAACGTCGGCGCGGCGGCGACCACCGGAACGGACCCGCAGCTGGCCGGAGCGGGGAACGTGGCGAACATGGCCATGAGCGTGCGTTCCAGGCTCAAGCCGTTCGACACCGACGGGGGCATCGACTCGCCGGTGACCTACCCCACGAGCGACGACTCCTTCCCGCGAAACCTCGCGGCGCTCGCCGCCTTCCTGGGCGCGGGCCTGCCGATCAGCTGCGCGTCGATGAACGCGCCCGGCAGTTACGACACCCACGAGAACGAGCGGCAGGACCTGAGCGACGGCCTGAAGCTCACCGCAGATACGCTCGCCGCCTTCCAGGCCGACCTGGAGGCGCGCGGAATCGACGACCGGGTGATCACCCTGGTCTGGTCCGAGTTCGGCCGCCGCCCCGAGCAGAACGACTCCGACGGGACCGACCACGGAGCGGCCGGGGTCGGCTTCGTCCTCGGCACCCCGGTGAAGGGGCAGATGATCGGGGAGTTCCCCGGCCTCGCGGAGCTCGACGAGGACGACAACCTGCGCTACACGACCGACTTCCGCTCCGTCTATTGCTCGATCCTCGAGCAGTGGTTCGGCCAGGACGCGGCCCAGCTGATCCCGAACGCCGCGAGCCTTGGGCGCCCGGTGGTGATCGGATGAGGCGGCTCGCGACGGTCGCGGCGGCGCTCGCCGGCCTGATCGCCCCGGCGGCGGCCGCAGCACAGCCGGTCGACGCGGCGCGCGCGCCCAACCGCCTGCTCGTCACGGGCGTCGAGTACCACATCACCCTCTCGCACGCCCCCCTTTCGCCCGGCGCGACGATCGTGCAGTTCCACAACGGCGGCGCCGACCCCCACAACCTCGTGATCCAGAAGGGGTCGGGCGGGCGCAAGCACCGCACGCCCGAGCACACGAGCCCGGGCGCCACCAACTCGCTCTCGGTCAAGTTCAAGCCGGGCACGACGTACGTCTTTTACTGCTCGCTGGGGCACCACCGCAGCAAGGGCATGGAGGCGTTCGTCTCCGTGACCCGCTGAGTCGGTCTCAACCGTCGATCCGCCGCAGGGACTCGCCCCGCCGCACGGTCTCGCGGCCGGACTTCGCGCTGCGCACCACGTAGCGCGGGTCGTCCTTGGACGCCGCGACCACCCGGCCCTCGACCTCGGTGCGCGCGGTCAGCCGGCGGCGCACCGTGCCCTCCACGCGGTGGCCGCGAAAGCTCCACTCCACGCGGTCGCCGCGTTTGAATCCGTTGGACATTCCAGCTCCTCTCGCCGATTCGATCTGCGGCGAGCACAACCCCGGAGCCTGCGCGGCCGCCCCGGCGCCGATATGGTCGGCTGGTGGACCGCGAGACCTTCGACCGGGAGCTGGAGAAGCTCCAGCGCGAGCTCGTGCTCATGCAGGAGTACGTGAAGGCGAAGGGCCTGAAGGTCGTCGTGATCTTCGAGGGCCGCGACGCCGCCGGCAAGGGCGGCGTGATCAAGCGCATCGCCGAGCGCACCAATCCACGCGTGATCCGCGTGGTGGCGCTCGGGATGCCGACCGAGCGCGAGCAGGGCCAGTGGTACTTCCAGCGCTACGTGAGCCAGCTGCCGGCGGGCGGCGAGATCGTCCTGTTCGACCGCTCGTGGTACAACCGCGCCGGGGTCGAGCGGGTCATGGGCTTCTGCACCGAGGATGAGTACCGCGAGTTCATGCGCTCGTGCCCGGACTTCGAGCGGATGCTTGTGCGCTCGGGGATCCTGCTGATCAAGTACTGGTTCTCGATCTCCGATGAGGAGCAGGAGCGCCGGTTCAAGGCACGCGTCAAGGACCCGATGAAGCGCTGGAAGCTCAGCGGCATGGACCTGAAGGCGCGCGAGATGTGGGTGGAGTACTCGCGCGCAAAGGACGAGATGTTCGCCCTCACAGACATCAAGCAGGCGCCGTGGTACGTCGTCAACGCCGACGACAAGCGCAAGGCGCGCCTGAACTGCATCGCGCACCTGCTTTCGATGGTTCCCTACGAGGACCTGACGCCGGAGCCGATCGAGCTGCCGCCCCGGCCCCCCGGGCAGGCCTACGTGCGCCCGCCGATATCCGACCAGACCTTCGTTCCCGAGGTCTACTGACGGCGCTTGCGCACGGCCGCCACGGCGGCCGTCTTGGCGTTCAGCGCGCTGAACATCGCCTTCTCCGGGAGGGAGCCGGCGGGGGGCAGGGCACCCATCTGCCGAGCGAGCTCCATGCCGTTCATGTAGGCGTGGAGGTCGCGGATGAGGCCCTCGCGAATGGTGAGGACGTCGGTGCCCTGAACGTCGATCTTGGCGCCCGTCGGCGCGATGCCCTCGAAGCGGCCCTCGCCGTCGAACGTGCCGCGTGCGCGCCAGCGGACCGCCGCGGACTCGCCGTAGGCGACGTTCTCGATGACCTCGAAGCGGAAGTCGGGGATCGCACGGAACATCGCTCCGAACCAGTCGTAGTAGCCATGCGGGACCTTGAGGTCGACGACCCCATGGATGTGACCGACCTTGCCCTGCTCCCACATCGACATCATCCGGTCGATGTCCTGATCGGCGACGGCGGCGAAGTACTCCTCGGCGATCTTCTTCGCTGACTTTGTCGTTGCCATGGCCGGGACCCTAACCGTCGCCGAGCAGGGCTGCCAGCTCGGCGGGGTCGGTCACGGGCCGCCGGCACGCGAAGCGCTCGCAGACGTAGGCGGCGGGGGCGCCGTCGATCGACGAGCGGCCCTCCAGGAGCTCGGGGCGGCCCGCGCCCTCGGCGCCGCCGGCGAGCACGAGATTCGGTCGCAGCCGGGAGCGAACCACGGCCGCGAGCGGGCCGAGGTCGGCGCCGTCCGCGCCGAGAAGCGCCACCTCACGTCGGGGTGAGGTGAGCAGGGCGATCGCCCGCAGCAGATGGGGAACCGCCTGCGGGTGCTGTGCGGCCACGCCGTGGAGGATCCGGATCGCCCCGGCGGCCTGGCGCTCGTACTCGGCGTTGCCGGTGAGAGCTGAGAGGCGCAGCAGGGCGAACGCGGCCGCGGAATTGCCCGACGGGATGGGGTGGTCGTCGACGTCCTTGCGGCGCGCGACGAGCTCGGGATGGTCGCTCGCCGTCGTGAAGAAGCCGCCCAGCTCGGGATCGGCGAAGCACTCGAGAATGGCGTCGGCGAGCTCGCGGGCGCGGTCGAGCCAGTGGACCTCGAACGTGGCCTCGTACAGCACGGTGAGGGCGTCGGCGAGGTAGGCGTGGTCCTCCAGGTAGGCGCCGAGTCGGCCGCGCCCGTCCTTCCAGGTGCGCAGCAGCCTCCCGTCGGCGTCGCGCAGGCTCTCCCAGACGAAGGTCGCCGCAGCTCGCGCGGCGTCGAGGTAGTCGTCGCGGTCAAGCGTCGCGCCGGCGTCGGCGAGGGCCGCGATCATCAGCGCGTTCCAGGAGCAGAGGCGCTTGTCGTCGAGGCCCGGCCGGACCCGCTCGTCGCGGCGCGCCAGCAGTACGCGGCGCGCCTCGTCGTAGCGCTCGGGATCGGTGGCGCGCGCGCCGAGGGGGAGGTGCAGGATGCTTCGCCCCTCGAAGTTGCCGACCGGACTGACGCCCCACCGGGCGAGGATCGTGTCGACCTCTCCGGCGGCGAAGCCGGCCCCCGTGAGCGTTTCGCGGATCTCATCCTCGCCCCACACGTAGAAGCGGCCCTCCTCTCCCTCGGAGTCGGCGTCGAGCGCCGAGTAGAAGCCCCCCTCAGGCCCGCGCATCTCGCGCAGGGCCCAGTCGAGGGTCTCGCAGGCGACGCGCCGGTAGCGGTCGTGGCCGAGCGCGAGCCAGCCATGGAGGTAGACGCGGGCGAGCAGGGCGTTGTCGTAGAGCATCTTCTCGAAGTGCGGGACGAGCCAGCGCTCGTCGACGGAGTACCGGGCGAAGCCGCCGCCCAGCTGGTCGTAGATGCCGCCGTGGGCCATTGCGTCGAGGGTGACCTCGGCGACGTCGGTGACGCCCCGGGCGAGCAGCAGCTCGAGAGAGGAGCTCGACGGAAACTTTGGCGGGCCGCCGAAGCCTCCGAGCCGCATGTCGGCGGCCATCCGCAGGCTGCGCACCGCGTTGTCCACGACGCCCGGCTCGATGGCTCCGTCGGTGGGCTCGATGCGCGCGATCGCCCCCAGGTCGACTCGCACGTGCTCGGCCGCCTGGCGAATCTCCTCGCGCTGAGTCACCCACGACGCCGAGACCGCCTCCATGACGGTGCGGAAGCTCACCATCCCCTGGCGCTCCTCCGGCGGGAAGTAGGTGCCGCCGAAGAACGGGACCCCGTCCGGGTCCAGGAAGGCGGTGAGCGGCCAGCCGCCGCTGCCCGTCGAGCGCTGGACGAACTCCATGTAGATGGCGTCGACGTCGGGGCGCTCCTCGCGATCGACCTTGACCGGGACGAAGTTCTCGTTCATGTAGGCGGCGGTCTCGGCGTCCTCGAACGACTCGCGCTCCATCACGTGGCACCAGTGACACGACGAATAGCCGATGGAGAGCAGGATCGGAACGTCGCGCGAACGCGCGTCGGCAATCGCCTCGTCCCCCCACGGCCGCCAGTCGACGGGGTTCTCCGCGTGCTGGAGGAGGTAGGGACTGGTCTCCTGCGCGAGGCGGTTGGCCATCGCCCTCAGGCTAGCGAGGCCGGGTTCGCCGGCTTGCGGGCCTCCCTAGGATGGGTTCGATGAAGCTCGAGGGGATTCACCACATCACGGCGATCACCGCCGACGCGCAGGAGAACATCGACTACTACGCGGGCGTCCTCGGCCTGCGGCTCGTCAAGAAGACGGTCAACCAGGACGATCCCAGCGTCTACCACCTGTTCTTCGCCGACGAGGAGGGCGACGCCGGCTCTGACCTGACGTTCTTCGAGTTCCCCGGAGCGCCCCGGGGACGCCATGGCGCCGGGATGATCCACACGGTCGTCTGGCGAGTCGGATCCCTGGACGCCCTGGGCTTCTGGGAGTCGCGCCTCGCCGCCGCCGGGACTCCCGCGACCCGCGACGGTGACGTCCTGCGCTTCGCCGACCCCGAGGGGCTTGGCCATGAGCTCGTCGTGGCCGACGTGCCGGACCGGCCGCTCATCGCCGACCACCCCGAGGTGCCGGCGGAGATGGCGCTTCAGGGCTTTCACGCCGTTCGCGCGTACCTCGCCGCTCCGGAGGCGTCCGCCCGCCTTCTGGAGAGCCTTTCCTTCGAGCGCGCCGGAGACGGATGGGAGGCGCGCGGCTCGAGTCGCGGCGGGCTCTTCGTCGCCGAGGAGCCGCCGCCGCAGGCCGGGCTTCAGGGCGCGGGGACGGTGCATCACGTGGCCTGGGCGTCGAGCGTGGAGGAGCACGAGGAGTGGCGCGATCGCGTGCGGGCGGGCGGGGGTCATCCGACGCCGGTGATCGACCGCTTTTACTTCAGGTCGATCTACTTCCGCGAGCCCGGGGGCGTGCTCTTCGAGATCGCCACGCTCGGCCCCGGGTTCACCGTGGACGAGCCGCTCGAGTCGCTGGGCGAGAAGCTCTCGCTGCCGCCGGCGTACGAGCAACTGCGCGAGCGGGTGGAGGCGACCGTGAAGCCCGTCTTCTCTCCGCGGCAGGCCACTTGAGCCTGGATCACCTCCTGAGGGAGCCGGCCGGCGAGCCGCAGGGGGCCCTCGTCCTCAACCACGGCCGCGGTGCCGACGAGCACGATCTGCACCCGCTGCTCGACGCGTTCGACCCCGAGCGCCGGCTGCTCGGCATAACCCCGGGTGCGCCGCTGTCCGCCGCCGACGTGGCCGGGCGCAGCGCGCTGCCGGTTGGGCCGGGTGGGCGGCACTGGTACGCGGTGGAGCGGGTCGGCTATCCCGAGGCGAGCACCTTCGCCGCCGCCTACCAGGGGCTCGGCTCGTTCCTCGACGGCCTGCTGGCCGAGCGGGGGATCGGCTGGGAGCGAACCGTGCTGGGCGGATTCTCGATGGGGGCAGTGATGTCGTACTCGGTGGGCCTCGGCCCTGGCCGTTCGGCGCCGGCGGCGCTCCTCGCGCTGTCGGGATTCGTGCCGAAGGTCTCGGGCTGGGAGCCCGACCTTCCCTCGCGGGCCGGTCTGCCGGTGCTGATCCACCATGGCCGCAACGACCCGGTCATCGGCGTGGACTTCGGCCGGGAGGCGGCGCGGCTCCTCAGCGAGGGCGGCCTGGACGTCGACTATCTCGAGTCCGATGCCGGCCACTTCGTCCCGCCGCAGCTGCTCGAGCCGGCCCAGGAGCTCGTTTCCAGGGCCGTGCCCAGCGCCTGAGGGCCCCTGCCAGGGCGTCGGGCGACGCCCCGGGTCGATCTGCGACCTGATCCGCTGCCGATCTGCACGACCGGCCAGCTGAGCCGTCCGCCCCGCGTGCGAACATGTGTTCGTGCGCTGGAAGAACCTGGAAGAAGGAGACCGCACGCAGGGGCGGCTCGCGGGCGTGGGTAATTCAGTGGTCCGGACCTTTGAAGCTCCGGAGGCTCTCGGCATTCGGTTTCACGAGGTGCAGGCGCGCTCAGCGCTCAACCACGTGCCCGAGCGCTCGAGGATGCCGTTCCGCTGGACGATCAACCCCTACCGCGGCTGCACCCATGCGTGCGTCTTAACCAGGTCTACTGCTTCGCCCGCCCCACGCACACCTATCTGGACCTGAACGCGCGCGAGGACTTCGAGCGCGAGATCGTCGTCAAGGTCAACGCGCCCGAGCTCGTGCGCGCCGAGCTGCGCCGGCCCTCGTGGCGCGGGGAGCACGTCGCGCTCGGCACCAACACGGATCCGTACCAGTGGGTCGAGCGCCGCTACGGGCTGACGCGCGGGATCTGGGAGGCGATGCGCGACTACGCCAACCCGTGCTCGGTGCTCACCAAGTCGCCGTTGCTGCTACGCGACCTCGATCTGTTCCGCGAGATATCGGAGCGCACCGACTTCGTCGCCAACCTGTCCATCCCGACGCTCGACGAGCGGGCCTGGCGCGAGACCGAGCCGCACACGCCGCACCCGCGCAAGCGGATCGAGGCGCTGGCCGAGCTCGCGCGAGCGGGGATCGCCACCGGCGTGCTGGTCGCGCCGCTCATCCCTGGAGTGAACGATGCGCCCGAGCAGGTCGAGCCGTTGCTCGAGCTGATCGGCGAGGCCGGCGCGGGCTCGGTCGCCGGCGTCGGGCTGCACCTCCGCGGTGAGGTCCGGGGAATCTTCTTCGATTGGCTGCGCCAGTACCGGCCGGACCTGCTGCCGCGCTACGAGGAGCTCTATGCCCGCGGCGCCTACCTGCCCGAAGCGGAGCGCAGGCGGCTGAGCGAATTGGCGCGTTCGCGCTCCGGCCCGCGCGGTGTGCGCGGGGCGGGCGGCACGCGAGCCGTCCGGTCGCGCCGGCGCGGGAGCGATGGCGGTTTCGCGGAACCGCGCGTGCGCCAGGCCTCGCTGTTCTGACGCTCAGGCGGTGCGCGTGGCTCGCAACCACGATCCCACCGCGATCGCGGTGCCCATCGCGCCGGCGGCGGCGACCCAAAACGCGGCCGAGTAGCCGCCGAGCGTTGCTGCGATGCCGGTGATGGGGGCGCCCAACCCGACGCCGGCGTCGAAGAAGGCGGTGAAGGTCCCGAGAGCGGCGCCGCGGCGCTCCTCGGGGACCCTGTTGACGACCACGAGCGACAGCGAGGGGTAGAGCAGCGCGAAGGCGCTGCCCATCGCGAGGGAGCCCGCGAGCGCGACGGGCAGGCTGTGCGCAAGCGCGATGAGGGACAGGCCGATCGCCTCGACGATGGCGGCGCCGGCGGCGCAGCGCAGAGGCCCGATCCGGTCGGGCAGGTTGCCGGCGACCACCCGCGTCGCGACCACCGTCAGCGCGAACGCGGTGAACGCGGTGGCCCCGTGGCCGATGCCCTGGTGGTCGAGATCGAGCACCAGGAACGAGGCCATGGCCGCGTAGCCGATCGTCGCCATCGACAGCGCGGCGCCGGGGCGGATCGACTCGCGGGCGATCAGCGGGACGCGCTCGAGGCTGGGTTCGGGGGTGTAGGGGTCGGGGAGCGCGAGGGCGATGATTGTGCCGATCGCGGGCGCGGAAGCCGCGAAGATCCACACGGCGTCGAAGCTCGACGCGCGCAGCAGCGCGTCGCCGATCGGCGGCCCGAGGCTGAGCCCGCTCCAAACCGCAAGTCCGTAGAGGCCGATCACCCGCCCGCGCCGGCCCTCCGGCGCGAGGTCCACGACCCAGGTGGCGCCGGCGGTGAACACGGCTCCCTCGCCCAGGCCGAGGACGAGGCGCGCGGCCAGCAGGCCGGGCAGGCCAAGCGGCAGCAGGTACATCAGGCCGCCGATCGCGGCGAGGGCCGCTCCCGCCGCGACGACGGGACGACGTCCACGGCGATCGGCCACGCGTCCCGCAAGAGGCCGCCCGGCCAGGGCGGTGAGGGCAAAGGCGCCGATCGCCACGCCAACCCAGAAGTCGCCACGCCCGAGCGGGCCGCGAACGTAGTGCGGGATGACGGGCAGGACGGCGCCCACGCCCATCAGGGAGAGCAGGGTCACGGCGAAGATGCCCGCGAAGGCGGCGCGCGGGGACCTGGCCACGGCTAGCGGGCCGCGCCCCGAAGCTCGGCGCGCTTGATCTTTCCGCTGGCGGTCTTGGGCAGCTCGTCGGTGAACTCGACGATGCGCGGGAACTTGTACGGCGCCGCGACCGTCTTTACGTGCTCCTGAAGCTCCTTCGCCAGCTCGTCGGATCCCGCGCCGGATCTCAGCACCACGATCGCCCGCACCACCGAGCCGCGCTCGGGGTCGGGGGCCGCAACCGCGGCGGCCTCGGCGACCGCCGGGTGTGTCAGCAGCGCCGACTCCACCTCGAACGGGCCGATCCGGTACCCCGAGCTCGACGATGAGGTCGTCGGCGCGCCCCTCGTAGAAGAGGTAGCCGTCGTCGTCGGCGCGCACCATGTCGCCGGTGGGCCACCACTCGCCGTCGAACGGCTCGGAGTCCAGGTAGCGGGAGAAGAACGTGGGGCAGCTCGCGGCGCGGACCTCGAGCTGGCCCTCTGTGATCCGCGTCTCGAACCCCGGCAGAGGTCGGCCCATCGAGCCGACCCGGACGGCGTCGCCGTCGAGGTTGCCGGTGATGTGGCCGGTCTCCGTCTGCCCGTATCCGTCGGCCACCTCGATCCCCATGGCGCCGCGGAACGTGTCGATCACCTCGGGGTTCAGCGCCTCGCCGGCCGACACCATCCGGCGCATGTCCGGCAGGGGGCGCAGCTCGGCTCGCTTGGCGATCATCCGGTACTCGGTCGGCGCCTGGCAGAGCACGTTGACGCCCTCGCGCTCGCACACGTCGAGGCGCCCGTCGGGGTCGAAGCGCGCGTCGGCGAGCAGCGCGGCGGCTCCGCAGATCCACGGCGCGACGAAGACGTTGCGCGCCGACTTCGACCAGCCCGTGGCCGTGGTGCACCACACCAGCTCGCCGGGCCTGGCGGCCATCCACCGGGTCGCCTGCGTGTGCTGGCCGGGAAGGTAGCTCTGCGGGTGCACTGCGGCTCGCGGCTCGCCCGTCGTGCCGGAGGTGAAGACGATCAGGGCGGGGTCGGCGGGGTCGAGGTCGGCGGGGTCCAGCGGCGGCGCCTGGGGGCTCTCCTCGTCCATCGTCGCGGCCACCTCCGCGAGGGTCATCGCCTCCACGGACGGCGGCAGCTCGCCGAGCAGCGACTCCTCGCCGACGCAGAGAGCCGGGTTCGCGACCGCGGCGCGCAGCTCGAGGTCGTGGCGGCGAAGCTGCGTGTTGCAGGGCAGCGCGACGGCGCCCATCCGCCAGCAGGCGAGCAGCGCCAGCACCCATTCGATCCGGCTGCCCACGAGCGTCATCACCACGTCGCCGCGTCGCACGCCGCGGTCGGCGAAGGCGCCCGCCAGGCCCGCGCTGCGCGCGATCAGCTCGCCGAACGCCCACACCCGCCGCCCGCCGTCGGCCGAGATCGTGACGAGCGCCGGGCGCGAGGAGGGAAAGCGCTCGAGGACGTCCTCGGCGAAGTTCATCGCAGGAAGATCCGCGGGAGGGTGAGCGGTCGCTCCTTGGCGGCGTGACCCAGCAGGCGCGCTACCTCCCGATAGGCGCCGTCGCGCGGGACCGAGGCGTTCAGCGAGCGCAGCCAGGACCGGGGCACGCCCCAGCCGATGACCCCGCCCATCAGGTCCACCAGGTCGGCGCGTCGCACCAGCTCGACCTCGGCGCCGCGGCTCCATTGGGGGCGCAGCTCGTGGTGGCGCTCGATCGCGTCGGCGCACAGGCGCAGCCGGTCCTCGCTCCAGCCGAAGGGCTCGAGGACCTCACGCGCGAACTCGGCTCCGTCCTTGACGTACACGCCGCCGCGCGAGGCGCGGTCGTAGAGGCCGGCATCGTGCAGGAAGGCGGTGACGGCCACCACCTCGGGGTCGATCGCCTCGCCGCGCCGGCGGGCCATCTCACAGACGATCCGGTGGATCCTCACGCCGTGGCGCTCCATCGGGCCGTTCGACTCGCCGGCGGCGTCGCGCAGAGCGTCGAGGGCAGCCCGTTCGGCGGGGGTGGAGACGATCGCGTCGGCCGCGGCGCTGGAGCTCATGCGGGCAATGTTGCCCGAAGCGGCGGAGCGGGCGGCTTCCCGTCCTAGCGAAGCCCGGCGAGGCCGGATGCGCCGAGCACGACCAGGAGCAGGCCGGCCGCGCCCGCGAGCATGCTGAACAGCGACCGCCAGTGCGCTCGAAGCCAGTCGCCCGCGGAGCGCAGACGCGCGGCTCCCCGGTCGCCGGCGAGGGCCACCATCGCGATCATCGCCAGCACTGGAGAGACGAAGACCGCGTTGAAGAGCACGATCAGCAGGAGCTGGGTGACCAGCGGCTCGCCCGAGCCGACGATCGCGGCGATGGCCGCGAAGTAGGGGAGGGCCGTGGGAAGCTCGAGCGCGGCGATCGTGGCGCCGAGGGCCGCCGCGCCGCGCGGCGAGCCGGGTGAGGACGGCGCCGGGGAGGGCTGGGCCGGGCCTCGGGAGAGCGCGAGCGCAACGGCTCCCGCGATCAAGACCATCCCGATGCCGAGCTCGATCGCGTGGCGCGCGGTCTCCTCCACGTCGGGAACCAGCGACAGAACGAGCTGACCCGGCCCGAGCACGATCGCGATCCCGCCGACGACGTTGACGGCGAAGAAGGCCCCGGCGAAGGCCCACAGCCGCCGCACCGGGCGCTCGGTGGTGGCGAGATAGAGCGCGGGCGCGACCGTCGCGGGGTTGACGGCGTCGGCCAGGGCGATGGACACGACGAGCGCGAGGAGGGCCAGCACGCGAGCATCCTCGCGCGTTGGGAGCTAGTGGCGCAGCTCGGTGCCGTCGTAGAGCTTGCGGACGACGACCGCTCCGTCGGGGGCGGCGTCGAGGCACAGCTCGCACAGCACGCACTCGTCCAGGTTCTCGCGGACGATCTCGACGCCGGAGTCGGTCGCCTTGAAGATGTCCACGGGGCAGACCTCCTCGAGCTTGCGCGCCAGCTCGGCGTCGCCGGCGACGGAGGGATCGATGTCGACCGCGATGAAGGTCCCGTCGAGATCGCTCATGAGCCCAGCTTCTCCTTGACGGCGTCGGGGATGTGGTCGATCCGCTCGACCACGGGGATGCCGGCCGCCTCGAGCCGGGCGATCTTCTCGGTGGCGGAGTCCTCCTTGCCCTCGACGATCGTGCCGGCGTGGCCGAAGCTCATGCCCTGCATCTCCTCGTCGTCCATGAAGCGCCCGGCCATGAAGGCGACAATCGGCAGGCGGGAGCCGTTGGCCTCGCGCCAATCGACGAGCTCGGCCTCCATGCGCCCGCCCGGCTCCGTGTAGATCACGATCGCCTCGGTCTGCTCGTCGGCCTCGAAGAGCGGCATCAGCTCGGCGTAGGTGGAGCCGATGATTGCGTCGCCGCCGATGGAGATGGCGGTTGAGACGCCGAGGCCCGCGGCGGTGAGGGTTGACGAGATCTCGGTGGTCATCCCTCCCGAGCGGCTCATCACGCCGACCGAGCCGGCCACGTAGGCCTTGGCCGCGTCCTTGGCGGGGCCGCCGATGCCGCCCATCTTGGCGACGCCGGGAGTGATCAGCCCAAGGCAGTTGGGGCCGATGATGCGCGCGCCGCGCATGCCGGCCAGCTCGACCATCTCGGCGACGTCGCGGCGGGGGATGCGCTCGGTGACGACGACGATGAGCTTGACGCCGTTCTCAATGGCCTCGACGACGGCGTCCTTGGTGAACGCGGGGGGGACGGTGACGACCGCGCCGTCGGGCGCGGAGCCGTGGTGCTCGACCACCTGCTCGACGGTGTCGAAGACCGGCACGCCGTGGACATCGCGGCCCTTGCGGCCCGGGGTCACGCCGCCGACGATCTTGGAGCCGAAGTCCAGGCACTCGCGGGTGAGGTTCACGGCCTCGCGCCCGGTGATGCCCTGGACGATGAAGGTGAAGTCCTCATTCAGCAGGACGCTCATGGCGTCGCGCCTCCCTGCACCTTCGCCACCGCGCGACCCGCGGCCTCCCACATCGAGACCGAGCGGTCGCAGTACTCGATCCCGTATTTGTCGAGGATCTTGTAGCCCTCGTCTTCCCAGGCGCCCGGGATGCGGAAGATCGCGATGGTCTCGGCGGGGTCCTTGCCGAGCTCCAGGCACGCCTTGATCACCCCCCGGGCGACGATGTCGACCCGGGTGTTGGAGACGATCGACATCATCACCGCGATCTTCTCGACACCGTCCTTGGACAGCACCGCCTTGGCCAGGCCGCAGGACTTCGAGACCGACGGGTTGCCGCCGATCTCGGCGTAGTTGGCGGGCTTGCCGCCCTGAGAGCGCACGGCGTCGGTGAGCGTCAGCGAGCCACCGCCGGCGCCGATCACCAGGCCGATGTTGCCGTGGAAGCCATGGTCCTTGCCCTGGATCACGCCGCGGTGGTCGGCGGCGTCGATCGCCTTGACGTTGCGCTCGAACTCCGACGGCTCGTAGAGCTCGCGCGGCTCGTCCAGGTCGACGCCGATCTCGGTCAGCATCTTCTTGTGGCGGCCGACCGCCTCGTCCTCCATCTCCATATGGGCGTCCAGGGCCACGAAGGTGCCGTCGGCGAGGCGGGCGAGGGGGTTGATCTCGGCCAGCGTCATGTCGTAGTCGCGCTGCAGGCGGGCCAGGCGAGCGAGCACCGGGGTCGCCCGGTTGAGCTCAGTGCCGGTCATGCCGCAACGGGCGATCGTCTGCTTGGCCTCGAAGTCGTAGATCGGGCGGAGGTTCGAGAGGTGGCCGCGCCCGACGTGCTCGGGATGCGTCTCCGCCACCTCCTCGATGTCGATGCCGCCCATGTCGCTGAACAGCATCATCGGCCGCTTCGCGCGGCCGTCCCACAGGACCGCGGCGTAGTACTCATGCGCCACCTCGGCCTTGGGATCGACCAGGACGCCGACCGGCATGTGGCCGCCGATCTCGAGCTCGAGAATCGCCGCCGCGTGCTCGGCCGCCTCCTCGGGCGTGTCGGCGAACTTCACCCCGCCCGCCTTCATGCGCCCGCCGGTCAGCACCTGGGACTTGACGACCGTCGGGCCGCCGATGTCCTCGGCCGCCTTGCGGGCCTCGTCGGGCGTCCTGCAGAAGCCGTACTTGGTGACGGGTATGCCCGCCCGCTCGACGAGCCGGCGTGATTCGTACTCGTAGAAGCGCATCGGCGGCGGGGGAATCTAGCGGCCGCCGGAGCCTGGCGGGGCCACCCCCGGATAGTGCGATGAGTAATTAGTACGGATGTGCGCACCGCCGTCGATTCCGTAACAATGCCTTCACGCCCGCGGCGAGCTTTGCGGGCGTTCGGCCTTTATGGCGCCAATTCACCGATAAGGAGCAGGAATCCCTTGAGCGAATCGACGGCGACGTCCACCCAGGCCCCCACCAAGAACGAGCGGCTGCGCGGCTGGGTGGGCGAGATCGAAGCCCTCACCCAGCCCGACTCCGTCCACTGGTGCGACGGCTCGGACGTGGAGTACGACCGGCTCTGCCAGGAGCTCGTCGAGAACGGCACCTTCGAGAGGCTCTCCGACGCGAAGCGGCCGGGCTCCTTCCTCGCCCGCTCGGACCCGGGCGACGTCGCCCGGGTCGAGGACCGGACCTTCATCTGCAGCTCCGACGAGGATGGCGCCGGCCCCACCAACAACTGGCGCGAGCCCGGCGAGATGCGCGAGCTCCTGGACGGCCTTTTCGAGGGCTGCATGCGCGGCCGCACGCTCTACGTGGTGCCCTTCTCGATGGGTCCGATCGGCTCGCACATCAGCCACATCGGGGTGCAGCTCACCGACTCCCCATACGTGGCGGTTTCGATGCGGCTCATGACCCGCATGGGGCAGGGCGCCCTCGACGCGCTCGGCCCCGACGGCGACTTCGTGCCGTGCGTCCACTCGGTCGGCGCTCCGCTCGCCGACGGCGAGGCCGACGTTCCCTGGCCCTGCGACGCCGAGAACAAGTACATCGTCCACTTCCCGGAGACCCGCGAGATCTGGTCCTACGGCTCCGGCTACGGCGGCAACGCGCTGCTGGGCAAGAAGTGCTTCGCGCTGCGAATCGCCTCGGCGATGGCGCGCGACCGGGGCTGGCTGGCCGAGCACATGCTGATCCTCAAGCTGACCTCGCCCGAGGGCAAGGTCAAGTACGTCGGCGGCGCCTTCCCGTCGGCGTGCGGCAAGACCAACCTCGCGATGCTGGTCCCGACGCTCCCGGGCTGGACGGTGGAGACGATCGGCGACGACATCGCGTGGATGAAGTTCCACGAGGACGGGCGCCTCTACGCGGTCAACCCGGAGGCCGGGTTCTTCGGCGTCGCGCCCAACACCTCGCACAAGACGAACCCGAACGCCATGGACACCGTCGCGCGCAACACGATCTTCACCAACTGCGCGCTCACCGACGACGGCGACGTGTGGTGGGAGGGCATGACCGGCGAGCCGCCGGCCCACGCCATCGACTGGAAGGGCGGCGAGTGGACCCCCGACTCGGAGGAGCCGGCCGCGCACCCGAACGCGCGGTTCACCACGCCCATCGAGCAGTGCCCGTCGGTGGCGCCGGAGTGGGACGACCCGAACGGCGTGCCGATCGACGCCTTCCTGTTCGGCGGCCGCCGCGCCACGGTGCAGCCGCTGGTCTGCGAGTCCTTCGACTGGGATCACGGGGTGTTCCTCGGCGCGACGATGTCGTCCGAGACCACCGCGGCAGCTTCCGGCAAGGTCGGGCAGCTGCGCTTCGACCCGATGGCGATGCTGCCGTTCTGCGGCTACAACATGGGCGACTACTTCCAGCACTGGATGGACGTCGCCTCCCAGCACCCGGACGAGATGCCGCGCATCTTCGTCGTCAACTGGTTCCGCAAGGACGAGCACGGCAAGTTCCTGTGGCCCGGCTACGGCGAGAACAGCCGCGTCCTCGAGTGGATCTTCCGCCGCTGCGACGGCGAAGCGGAGGCGGTCGAGACCCCGATCGGGCTCGTCCCGGGCGAGGGCGAGATCAACACGGAGGGACTTTCGATCTCCGAGGACGCGATGAGCGAGCTGCTCACGGTCGACTCCAAGGCGGTTGCCGACCAGCTGCCGCAGGTCCAGGAGCACCTGGCGCGCTTCGGCGACCACCTGCCCAGCGAGCTGTCGGCCGAGCTCGAGGCCCTCAAGGGCCGCCTGGGCTAGGCGCCGCAGCGAGAACCGGCAACAAAGAGGGCCGCGGATCGCTCCGCGGCCCTCTCAGTCGATCTGTGACGGGGTCTACTTGACCTTGATCTTGCCCTGCATCCAGGGATGGATCGCGCAGATGAAGTGCAGCGTGGTCCCGGCCTTCGCCGTGATCGGCCGCGTCTTCGGGCTCTTGTTGCCGAAGAACACCGAGTCGCCCTTGTTCTTGGCGCTCGAACCCTGCTTGTCCCAGCCGGTGTGGCCGGCCTGAACGGGGTTCTTGTGGATGTTCTGACCGTCGAACTTGTGCCACTTCGCGATGTTCAGGCACGGGTGCCTGGGCGAGAAGCACTTCTTGTAGCCCGACTGCGTGTGCGGCAGCGCGTGCCCGACGAACAGGCTCAGCGTGTGCGGCTCATCCGTCTTGTTGGCGATCTTCAGCTTGTCGCCGGTATGCGCGACGACCGAGTTGAAGCTCAGGTGCCGGCCACTGCCGGTCGCCTTGACCGTGACGGTCTTCGCCTTGTGGGCGGGGTGGCCAGAGGCGCCCCCGGTGAGACTCAGCGCGGTGACGCTCGTTGCGAGCGCGGCCGTGCCGAGGAGAGTCATGCGCTTGGTGAAAGACAAGTCTTGTCTCCTTTCGTTGCCTGCCTTCGGGGCCCGTTCGCAGGCCCCGTTCGCCGCGCAAGCTAACAGCCCGGGCCCGCAGACCGCTTCATCCCTGGAGCTCGTAGGCGGAGGCGAGCTCCGGGTCCTTGCGGGCCAGCATCTCGGCCAGCTCGACCATCACCTTGCACTGCTTCCAGGTGGCGTCGTCCTGCATCTTGCCGTCGATCATGTGGACGCCGCGGCCGTCGGGGATGGCCTCGATCACCTTCTTGGCGAACTTGACCTCCTCGGGATCGGGCGAGAAGACCTTCTTCGCGATCTCGATCTGAACCGGGTGCAGCGACCAGGCGCCGACGCAGCCGAGCAGGAAGGCGGCCCGGAACTGGGTCTCGCACCCCTCGGTGTCCTTGATGTCGCCGTACGGCCCGTAGAACGGCAGCAGGCCGGCGGAGGTGCAGGCGTCGACCATGCGCGCGATCGAGTAGTGCCAGGGATCCTGCTGCGCCGAGACGCGAGGCGCCTCGGGGTTGTCCGGATCCGGGTCCTCGACGACCCGGTAGCCGGGATGGCCGCCGCCCACGCGGGTGGTCTTCATCCGGCGCGAGGCCGCGAGGTCGGCCGGGCCGAAGCTCATGCCCTGCATCCGGGGGCTGGCGGTGGCGATCTCCTCGAGGTTGACCACGCCCTGGGCGGTCTCGAGGATCGCGTGCACGAGGATCGGGCGGCTGACCTTCGCCTTGGCTTCGAGCTGGGCGAGCAGGCGATCGACGTAGTGGATGTCCCAGGCGCCCTCGACCTTCGGGACCATCACCACATCCACGCGGTCCCCCGCCTCGGTGACGATCTTCGTCAGGTCGTCGAGCACCCACGGGCTCTCCAGCGAGTTCACGCGGGTCCAGATGGCGGTCTCGCCGAAGTCGTTGGCGGTGACCGCCTCGACGAATCCATCACGCGCGGCCTCCTTGCGGTCGACCGGCACGGCGTCCTCGAGGTTGCCGAGCAGGATGTCGGCCGACCTGGCCATGTCCGGGGCCTTGGCCGCCATCTTCTCGTTCGAGAAATCGACGAAATGGATCATCCGCGAGGGGCCGAAAGGGATCTCCGAGACGGGATCCGGGGCGCCGATGGCAAGGGGCTTCATGAAGTCACGTGGGTTTCTCATCGGCGCGAAGGCTAGCCTGGCGCGGCGGTGAGGCGCTTTGGCGCCGAAAGCAGCAGGTAAGGCGGCGAAGCCGCCGCAGGAGGTTTGCGTGGGTTACGAGGTGCGGGCGGCGACGCCGGAGGACATAGAGGCGGTGATTTCGCTGTATGAGTGGCTGTTCGCGCCGCCGGGGTCGACGCCCGAGAGCTGGGATCCCAAACGCGCGGCCGTGGCGCTGCGCCAGGCGATCGGGTCGCATGACAGCGTGGTCCTCCTTGCCGATGACGGAGGGACCCTGATCGGCTTTCTCACCGCCTACCAGGACATGCACTCCGTGCGGTTCGGATACCGGGCCTGGGTCGAGGACTTCGCGGTGGACCCCGAGCGGCGCTCGCAGGGCGTGGGGAAGGCCATGCTCGCGGCGGCAAGGGACTGGGCGCGCGAGCGCGGGGCGACCCACCTCGAGCTCGACAGCGCCCTCGAGCGGACCGACGCCCACCGCTTCTACGAGCGCGAGGGCGCCGAGTACAAGTCGTTCAGCTTCGGCTGGACCCTCTAAGCCGATGAACGTCCCGGAGTACCCCGTATAGCCATCAGTGTGGGACGTTCATGGGGTGGTGGGGAGGCCGGCCGCCCGGCGGGCTAGCTCGGGGGTCAGGTGGAACTCGATGCGAGCCAGCCTCTCGTCGCGGAATTCGAGGACCGCCGCCGCCTCGCTTTCGATCGCGATTTCGGTGCCCCTGGGGGTGGCGCTCTGATGGGTGCTGACGACGAGCCTGTCGCCGGGCGCCTCCTCGACTCCGCGGAACTCGATCAGGTAGGTCTCGAACGGCGCCAGCCAGTCGCTCCAGGCATCGAAGAAACCCTGGACGCCGTGGAACTCCCCGGTCAGCATCGCGTCGTTCGAGACCATCGTCGTCACCAGGTCCCCGCCGGCGATCTTCTCAAGGGCAGCGCGGCGGGCTGCGGTGGTCGCCTCATGCTCGGGCGCCAGCTGACCGATCGGCATCGCCTCGAGCAGCACCCTGACCTGGTCCTCGTTGAACTCGATGCGCGCAGTATCTCGTAGGCGCCGCGCCCGAGGCCCGCGGCTATCCTTCGCCGCCCCGTCCGAAGCAGAGGAGCCATGGCAGTAGACACCGCCACGTACCAGGAGAAGACCGACGAGCAGCAGGCCATCACGGAGATGGTCCACCAGTTCGCCGACAACGAGATCCTGCCCAACGCAGAGCACTATGACCATGAGGACGAGTTCCCGGAGCCGATCGTCGAGCAGATGAAGGAGCTCGGGCTGTTCGGGGTCACGATCCCCGAGGAATACGGCGGGATGGGACTGGACCTGACGACCTACGCGATGATCGTCGAGGAGCTCTCGCGCGGCTGGATCTCCATCTCCGGAGTGGTCAACACGCACTTCATCGGCTCCTACCTGCTGATGAAGTTCGGCACGGACGAGCAGAAGGAGAAGTACCTGCCGAGCATGGCCACGGGCGAGATCCGCGGCGCCTTCTCGCTGTCCGAGCCCGAGGTCGGCTCCGATGTGCAGGGCATCAAGTCCACCGCCAAGCAGGTCGACGGCGGCTGGGAGATCAACGGCCAGAAGATGTGGGTCACCAACGGTCTGCGTTCGGGCCTCGTCTTCGTGCTCGTGAAGACCGACCCCAAGGCCGATCCGCCCTACAAGGGCATGACGTGCTTCATCTGCGAGAAGGAGCCGGGCGCCAGCGAGGTGCCGGGCCTGCGCATCCCGCCGCAGATCAAGAAGATGGGCTACAAGGGCGTCGAGTCCACGGAGCTCGTCTTCGACGGGTTCAAGGTGTCGGACGACCACGTCCTCGGCGGTCCCGACGGCGTCGGCAAGGGTTTCAGCCAGATGATGGATGCCCTCGAGCTCGGCCGCGTGAACGTCGCCGCCCGCGGCGTGGGCGTCGCCCAGCGCTCGCTGGAGCTGGCCCTTCGCTACAGCCAGGAGCGCAAGACGTTCGGCAAGCCGATCGCCCAGCACCAGGCGATCACCTTCAAGCTCGCCGAGATGGGCACCCGCGTCGAGGCCGCGAGGCTCCTGACGATCAAGGCCGCCCGGATGAAGGACGCCGGCCAGCGCTCGGACCTGGAGGCCGGGATGGCGAAGCTCTTCGCGGCCGAGGCCGCGCACGCCAACGCGGAGGAGGCGCTGCGCATCCATGGTGGCTACGGCTACTCGAAGGAGTACGAGATCGAGCGCATCTACCGCGACGCGCCCCTTCTCCTGATCGGCGAGGGCACGTCGGAGATCCAGAAGATGGTCATCGGCCGCAAGCTCCTCGAGCGCAACCGAATCTGAGCCGGCGACGTGCTCAGCTTCGCTTCCGCCACCGCCGGGTTTGAAAGGAGCTCATGGCTTCGGCAGAGCAACTGATCCAGACTGCCGTCGCGCAGGTCCGCAAGGAGGTGCCTGCGCTCGACAACCTCAAGCTCGTGTTCTCCGTGCAGCTGCCCGCTCGCGGCGACGTCCAGATCTTTCGTGTCGAGCTCCCCGGACCGAAGATCACCAAGGGCGAGTCCGGCGACGAGCGCCTGCGCCTCCAGATCCCGCGAACGATGTTCAACATTCTCGCCTCCGAGGGCGAGGTCGCCGATTGGCGCGAGGCCTACGCGCACGGGCACCTCAAGGTCGAGGGCGACCCGCGTGTGCAGAGCCTCATCGGGCAGGTCATCGCCAAGGCCGACGCCCGCGCGCATATGCGCAAGGCGCGCTAGGCCTGAACGTTCGCCTCAGCGGCGGCCGAGGACATCGCGCAGGAAGACGTTGTTCACGGCGTTGTCGTCGATGCGGCTGAGGTTGTCGGCATCGCTCGTGAACGCCAACCGACGACCGTTGTCGGAGATCGCCGCGCTCCCCGAGATGCCGTCGCCGGGAGCCCCACCGTCTGCGGCATCCTGGCGGGAGATGAGGCGTGTCGTGCCGTGCTTGCGGTCGAGCTCCTCGACCTGCTGCCCAGTGCCGTTCAGGCCCGGCAGCCCGGTCCCGAAGGCTTCGAAGGCCACGTAGCGGCCGTCCGGCGTGATCGTCGGGTTGACGGCAGAGCCGCTCACGGGTGTGCCGTCGGCGGCGCGGTCGAGGAGGATCGTCCGGTCGTGCTTGGTGTCGCGGATGAAGCTGTCGTCGGAGTTGCCGTCGGCGCCGGAGAGGTTGGTCGCCTCGGAATCGAAGACGACGAAGCGGCCGTCGCGTGAGGCGCCCCCTGCGTAGGAGCTGTCGTTGCCCGGTTGTCCGTGCCGGCCACTGTGGCGCGAGATCAGCCGCGTCTTGGCGGCCCCGAGGTCGCGCTCGAAGACCTCCTGGCTGCTCGTCGGTGTCGCAACCAGGTTGTGCGCGCTCGAGTCGAAGGCGACGTGCTTGCCGTCCGCCGAGATGGCGGGGTCGGACGACAGGTCGTCGCCCACCCCGCCGTCGCTCGCCGCGGAGACAAGGGTTGTCCGGTCCTTGCGCAGGTCGCGGACGAAGACGTCGAGGGTGTCGTTGTCATCCCCGGCCGCGAGGTTGTCGGCGGATGAGGTGAAGGCGACGCGCCTGCCGTCGGCGGAGATCGCGGGAGCGAACGACTGCACGCCCGCCGGAGCGCTCGCCCCGGCGCCGTGGGCGCCGTTCTTCCTCGACACGAGGATCGTCCGGTTGCGCTTGAGGTCGCGGACGAAGACGTCGTTGCTGGTGGGGACGCCATGGTCGTCGGCGCTCGAGAGGTTGTCGGCCTTCGAGGCGAAGGCCACATAGCGGCCGTCGGCCGAGATCGACGGCGCGATCGAGTCGCCGTCTGCGGCGACGCCTCCGGCGCCGGAAGCACGGCTTATGAGGATCGTCTTGAACGTCTTCGTGTCGCGCAGGAAGACGTTCTTCTGGCTGTTGTCGTCGACGCTGCTCAGGTTGTCGGCGCCCGACTGGAAGGCTACGTAGCGACCGTCTGTGGAGATCGCGGGCCGGATGGAGTCAGCGCCCGCGGCCGGGTCGCCTCCCGAGGTTGCCGCGGCGCGGCTGATCAGCGTCGTCGATCCCGCCGAGCCCCATGCCAGCCCCGCGATCGCCGCAGCGACGACGACCATGGTGCCGGCACATGCGATCCTCGCGCGCCTCCCCATGGCGACAGGGTACTGCGCGGAAAGGGTCGCTTCGGGATCTCGCTGCTTCGGGCGACATCTGCGCTGTCTCGGCATACTGGTCCCTGGGAGGACCGAACGAAAGAACGAAGGAGCATGAGCGAAACCACCATCGAGCACGAGCTGATCACCGAGCAGGCGGCCCGCGAGGCCTCCGGCGCGCATCAGTACGGGCGCTACCTCGAGGAGTTCGAGGTTGGTGCCGTCTACAAGCACTGGCCCGCGAAGACCGTGACCGAGGCCGACGACCACCTCTTCTGCCTGATCACGATGAACCACCACCCGCTGCACATCAACGACGTCTACGCGTCGGGCTCGCAGCAGGGCCAGAACGTCGTGGTGGGTCCCCTCGTGTACTCACTCGCCGTCGGCATGACCGTCTCCGACGTGTCGGGCAAGGCAATCGCCAACCTCGCAACGGAGGACCTGAGCCACCCGAACCCCGTCTTTCACGGCGACACTCTCTACTGCGAGTCCGAGGTGCTGGAGGTCCGTCCCTCGAGGTCGAAGCCCGACCGCGGCGTCGTCAAGGTCCACACGCGGGTCTACAAGCAGACCGGCCAGCTGGTGGCCGAATTCAAGCGCGCGGTTCTCGTGCCTCGCACGGCCGAGGCGATCGCGTCGGCCGAGGACAACGTCGACTGACGGCTTGAGCGCTTCCACCGGCGACCATCCCTTCGCCGCCCTCGTTCGCGAGCGCGGCGGCGCGGTGCTCGCCGCGCCGGGCGACGCGCCCCCCGACGGAGCGGCATTCGCGGCCCTGCTTCGCAGCGGCGAGGAGGTCTGGCCCCCGGTCGCGCGTACGGGGGACCGCCCCGTGCAGACCTTTCTGATCACCGTCAGGTTTCGTCGGCGGCAGTGAGGGAGAGGGGTCGAGGGAGATCCCCGCCGAGCTGGTCGGCCGCGTGCTCGACGCGGCGCTCGCCGGCACCGTTTCGTGGGAGGCGGATCCCGATTTCGGCTGGGAGCTTCCCGTGGAGGTCCCGGGGGTCAGCTTCGAGGAGCGGTTGGTGCTGGTCCCGCGCTACCTCTACGCCCGCACGGACCGCCCCTACGACTACGCAGCCCTGGTCCCGAAGCTCCTCGGCCGAGCAGGGCTGACCCAAAGTTCTGACGACTTATCCACCCATGCGGTGAACAACTCGTCAAGCGGGACAATCTGCCCATGCGAATCGTCCACAGCGGCCACCCTCATTGCCCTGACTGCGTTGGCGCTCGGCGCGCGCCACTGCGGAGACCACCAGCCGCCGGTACGACGACCACCCCCTGCCTCGGCGACCTCACCGCCGCCTCCGTCACCGCAGTTCGCCACGCGCCCGCGCCTTCGCTTCGGCATCAACCCGGCGGGATTCTCCGGCGCCCTCGGCCCGCCGGTCGACGAGACGCCGGAGGACCCGGCCAAGACGCTGGCGGCGCTGCACCGACTGCGACCGAAGGGCAGGCCGTTCGTCCTTCGCCTCAACCGCCTCTTCTGGTCGGATCACGGCGCGGGCATCGCGAAGTTCCAGGACCTCGCGCGCCGCTATGCCCGGCCGTGGCTACCGAGTGGAGATCCAGGTTCGCTACCACCCGACCGCCACGCAGGAGGGCGACATCGGCCGCTGGGTTCGCTACGTGCGCCGTGTGACGCACAGGCTCGGCTCGATCCATGGCGTCACCGCCCTTGCAGGTCACGAACGAGGTGAACTTCTTCCCGATCGCGCCCGACGCCTCCGACAGCTACTTCGCCGGGGCCAGGGACGCCCTGATCCGCGGCGTGGAGGCCGCCCACCGCACGGCGCGGCGCCTCGGACTGCGCCGTCTGAAGATCGGCTTCAACTGGGCTTACCCCAACACCCCCACGGCCGAGCAGGACTTCTGGACCTACCTCGGCGAGCACGGAGGCGCCCGCCTGGCCAGGGACGTGGACTGGGTCGGCCTCGACGCCTACCCCGGCACGTTCTTCCCGCCCACCGAGCCCACCCCCAGCGGCTACGCCGACGGCATGGTCAACGCAATGAGCGTGCTGCGGGACTGCTACATGCCGCTTGCGGGCCTGGGCGCCCGCGTGCCGATCCACGTCGAGGAGAACGGCTGGCCCACCGGCCCGGGCCGCGAGGAGGCGCGTCAGGTCACCGCCCTGCGCGAGATGGTGAAGGCGGTGAGCCGCTTCCGGGGCAACTACGGCGTCACCGATTACCGCTGGTTCGACCTGCGCGACCACAACACGTCGTCGTCGAACTTCCAGCACCACTACGGCCTGCTGCGCGACGACTACACGGAGAAGCCGGCGTTCGCGGTGTACCGAAAGCTCGTGGCGAGGCTCGCGGGCGGCTAGCCTAGGCCCATGGCCCTTCAAGGCAAGCAATACGGAACGCGCGCTGAGGCCGACGCCATCCGCGACGAGCTCGCCGCGGGTGACCCGGGCTCGAGCTACTTCGTCTTCGAGAAGGACGGCAGCTGGATCGTCGCCAGGGTGCCGACGGCGCCCTCGCCGAACGCCACCGGAAGCACGACCCAGGCCCGGCCCAAGCCCGAGCCCGACGATCCCCGCGACAACGCGTTCCGCAACATCCCGCCGATGGGCGGGGGCTTCGGCTAGAGCAACTCCGCCACTGCTTCGATCGCGCCGCCGAAGTCGCCGCCCGGGATGCCGCCGATGCACGGGCTGACGGCGCCGGCGTCGAGGTAGCGCTGCACCCCGGCCCGCACGGCATCGTCGTCGCCGATGCCGGCCAGGGAGTCGAGCATGCGATCCGACAGCCCGGCCTTGGCCCGGTCGAAGTCGCCGGCGGCCATGCCCGCGTCGAAGGCGGCGATCTCGTCGGCGAACCCCGACGACTCCAGCATCGCCCGGTAGAAGGGAAGGGAGGCGTAGGTGACGAGCTCCTGTCGCAGCGACCCGAGCGCGGCGTCGCGGTCGTCGGTGCGCGCCGACGGCACCGCGGCGACGACGTCGAAGCCCTCCATCGTCTTGCCGGCCTTCTCGCGGCCCTTCGCCACCTCCGGAATCACGACGTCGCGGATGTATGCGGGGCAGCAGAGCCAGAGCATCACGCCGTCGGCGATCTCCCCGGCGAGGCGCAGCATGTTGGGCGAGAGGGCGGCGATGTAGATGGGGAGGTCCGGGCCTGGCCCTGTAGCCCATGAACTGGAAGGCGGTGTGGAAGTAATCGTTCTCGGGCGGCGCCTCGCCCTGGAAGATCGCCCGGACGACGGTGGCGTAGGCGCGCATCTGCGAGGTCGGCTTCGTGATCTCGCCGCCGTACCAGTTCTCGACAGTGACCTTGTGCGAGACGCCGAGGCCGAGGACCATGCGGCCGCCCGAGGCCTCGTCGAGCGTCGCCGCGACCTGCGCCATCGCCACCGGCGTGCGGGCGAAGATGGGCGTGACGCCGGTGCCGAGCCTGACCCGGTCGGTCGCGTTGGCGAACTGAGCGAGGACGGTGAACGGGTCGCGTCCCGCGATGTGGGTGGTGTAGATCGAGTCGTAGCCCAGCTCGTCGATCCGGCTCGCGCGCGCGACGGAGTCCTCGAGGGACCGGCCGGGGGAGATGAATGTTCCGATGCCGGGCACGCGCGGGTTATATACCGTCAGGTCGAATGACGAGCGTGGAGCAGACCAGCGTGGTCGCCGCGCCGGCCGACGTGGTGTGGGGCGGCGCCGTCACCGAGGAGGGCATCAACTACGAGCTGCGCCCGATCCTGCGGATGACCATGCCCCGGCGCCTGCGGGGCGAGGCCATCGACACCGTGCCCGTCGGCGAGCCGCTCGGGCGCGCCTGGATCCTGCTGTTCGGCCTCCTCCCGGTCGACTACGACGACCTCACGCTCGCCGAGCGCGGCCCGGGACTCCGCTTCCTGGAGAGCTCCTCGATGCTCACGCTCGCCGCTGGCGGCACGAGCGCACGGTCGAGCCGACGGCGATCGCGCTCGAGGTGACCGACCACCTGGGGTTCGAGCTTCGCCGCCCCCTGCGCTGGGTTCCGGGCGCAGCCGCGCTCGCGTCGCGGGTCGTCGCGTTCCTGTTCCGCCACCGCCACCGGCGGCTTGCCGCCCGCTACGGGGGCGTGTCGTGAGCGCGCCCGAGATGCCGTTCGGCGACTACTACCGCCAGATCTACGCGATGGGAGCGGCCGGACAGACGCCATCGCTGCCCGTCGTGTGGGCCGACCTGGAGCGCGCGGCGTTCGAGGCGCTCGACGAACACGGACGGGGCTACCTCTTCGGGAGCGCCGGAACGGAGGACACCGAGCGGGAGAACCGGGAGGCGTTTCGCCGCTGGCGGATCCTGCCACGGGTGCTTCGCGACGTCGCCGTCCGCGACCTCGCGGCGAAGGTGCTGGGGCGCGAGATGGTCGCCCCGGTCATGCTCGCGCCCATCGGCGTGCAGTGCCTGTTCCATCCCGAGGGCGAGCTGGCCGCCGCGCGGGGCGCGGCGGCGGTGGGGCTGGGACTCGTCGCCTCGAGCGTCACCGACCATACGCTCGAGGAGATCGCCGAGGCACACGGCGATGCGCCCCATTGGTTCCAGCTCTACTGGCCCAACGAGCCCGGACATCGCCGCCAGCTTCGTCGCCCGCGCCGAGGCGGCCGGCTACGGCGCGATCGTGGTCACCGTCGACAACGCCTTCCCCGGCTGGAAGCCGCGTGACCTCCAGCAGGCGTACCTCCCGGGCGTCCACGGCAGGGGGTCGCCAACTACGTCGGCGACCCGGCGTTCAGGGCCGGATGTCGAATCCGGAGGACCAGGGCGAGGCGATCGGGTGCTTCCTGACCGTGTTCCCGAACCCGTCCCTCACCTGGGACGACCTCGACTGGCTGCGCGACGCGACGAAGCTGCCGATCCTCCTGAAGGGGGTCCTGCATCCAGACGACGCGCTTGAGGCGCGCGAGCGCGGAGTGAACGGCGTCGTCGTCTCGACCCATGGCGGCCGCCAGATCGACGGCGAGCTCGCCGCCGTGGCGGCGCTGCCGGAGATCGCGAACGCGGTGGGCGACGACATGGCCGTCCTGCTCGACAGCGGGCTGCGCTCGGGGGCAGATGCCTTCAAGGCGCTTGCGCTTGGGGCCGACGCCGTGCTGCTGGGCCGTCCCTACATCTGGGGCATGGCGCTCGAGGGCGCGCAGGGGGTCGAGACGGTCATCCGGATGTTCCTCGCCGAGCTCGACCTCACGATGGCGCTCTCGGGGCTGACCTCTCCCGCCGACATCGGCCGCGCCGCGCTGCTCCACGAGGCATAGCAATGGGGGAGAGCGAGCCCCGCGGCTCCGACGCCATCAGCCCGACCGCTCACTACACGGGTTATGTGTGGTCGCGAAACGGCCTCTCGCACCCGGCGCTGACGACCACCACGGGCAGGGTCCTGTACGAGTCGATGCGGGTGCCGATGGTGGCCTCCCGCACGTTCGGGGGCGTCTCACTCGAGGCGTTCCTGCTCGCGCGCCACCGGCTGATCGACCACCTGCTCGAGGGCTGGATCGCCGACGGCCGCGTCACGCAGGTGGTGGAAATCGCATGCGGCATGTCCCCACGCGGCTGGCGGTTCAGCGAGCGCCACGGCGCCGGGCTCGTCTACGTGGAGGCCGATCTTGCGGCGATGGCGGAGCGAAAGCGCGAGGCCCTGGACGAGGCTGGATCGCTGGCGGCCTCCCACCGTGTCGTGGAGATGGACGCCCTGGCCGAGGGGGGCGAGCGAAGCCTTGCCGCGCTCGCCGGCGAGCTGGACACCGCGCGCGGTCTGGCGATCGTCACCGAGGGCCTGGTCCACTACCTCGACCCGCCCGGCCTCGCGGGCCTGTGGCGCAGGATCGCCGCGACCCTGGGGTGCTTTCGCAGCGGCGTCTACCTGTCGGACTTCCACCCGGAGAGCACCGCGGGCGGGGTCCGCGCCGACGCGTTCCGGGCGGCCCTCTCGGCGTTCGTGCGCGGCAGGGTCCACACCCATTTCGCCGGCGAGGAGGAGACGCAGGCGGCCCTCGCCCAGGCAGGTTTCACCTGGTCGCACCTGCACAACCCGCTCGACTACTCGGCCAGCTTCGAGGTCGACGAGCGCGGCGCCGGGCTTGTGCGCGTGATCGAGGCCGGCATCACTTAGGCGGGAATTAGCCTCGGGGCGGACGATTTCGCCGTGCGCGCTCGGCTGCGTGGTGACGTCGTTTGGCTCGTGGTCATCCTGGGAGCCTTCGCCGCCGCTAGCTTTTCCACCCTCGGGCAGCAGAGCTTCGATTCCGGCGAGACCATCACCGCCGGTCGCGTGCTCCACGCCGGCTATCTCGCGACGTTCCACCAGCTCGCGACGTCGGAGCGCAGCGGACCCGTGTACTACAGCCTCGCGTGGGCCTGGGCCCGCCTGTTCGGCACGGGCGAGGCCGGCCTGCGCTCGCTCTCGCTGCTCTTCACGCTGCCGACGATCATCGCCATGTACGCCGCCGGGCGCGAGCTGCTCGGCCGCCGCGCCGGGGTGCTCGCCGCGTTGCTCACGGCGTGCAACGCCGACGTCTTCTGGTTCTCGCAGGAGGCTCGCTCCTATCCGCTGTACATCTGCTTCTGCGCGATCGGCCTGGCGTTCTTCGTGCGGGCGCTGAAGCGGCCGACCGGAAGCGTCTACGCCGGGTGGGCGGCTGCCGGCGCCGTCGCGCTGGCGACCCACTACTTCTCGGCCTTCTTCTTCGGCCTGGAGGGACTGGTGCTGATCGCGGCCCGGCGCGGACAGCCTCGCGCGCCGCTGCGGGCGACGGGGGCGATCGCGCTGGCGGGCCTCGCGCTGCTGCCGCTCGCGATCCACCAGGAGCAGGGCGGCCGCGTCAACGGCTTCACGTCGGTTCCGGTGCTCGAGCGAGGGGCGTCGGCCCTGGTGAAGTTCGGCGCCGGCCAGATGAGCCACCCCTCGGGGGCCTGGCGCGACATTCCGCTTGCCGGGCAGGCCGGCGGGATCGCGGTGCTCGTGCTGTGCGCCGGCGCGATCGCTGTCTTCTTCGCCCGCGCCCGGGGCGAGCCGGCCAGGATCGGCCGCCGCGTCGCCCTGGTGGGCGCCGGCGGGTTCGCCCTGCCGCTCCTGTTCGCGCTGGCGGGGTTCGACTACGTCGAGACGTACAACCTCGACGGCGCCCTCCCGCCGCTCCTCCTGCTGGTCGCGTGCGGCGCCGAGCTGGCCCTGCGAGAGCGCGGACGCCTGCCCGTACGCCGAGCCGCCCCGGGCGCGATCGCGGCGGCGATGGCCGCGATGATCGGGCTGACGGCCGCGATTCCGGCCCTTCAGCGCGAGGACTTCCGCGGGCTCGGCGAGGCCGTGATGGCGCAGGGGAGGGGGGTGGTGCTGGCGCAGCCCCCCGACGTCTCCGACCCCTTGAGCTACTACCTCGGCCGCGACCTCCACGGCCTCAGCCCCTCGAACTACCCCTGCGGGGTGCGCGCGCGACGCATAGTGGCGGTCTCCGGCGGCGGCGAGCTCGGCGTGCCCCGGTTCGGGTTCACGCTCACCCAGACGGAGGTGGTCGCCGGCCGCTGGACCGTCGCCACCTACGCGGCCCCGCGGCCGTACCGGCTCGACGGCAGCCGCATCCGCGCACTCGGGATCGAGAGCGGGCGCGACGTCGCGCTGAGCTCCGCGACCCGGCCCGCCGCGGCGCCGCGCGCGACTCCGGCCGTTCAGCGCCTGCGCCGCCTGGCGGTGTCGGGCTCGGCGCTGAGCGCCACCGCGCCGGGGCAGCCGCCGGCCTGCGGCCTCGACACCGCCCGGGTTCGCCTGGCCCGCGTCCCGGTCAGTCGGGGAACGAGGCGGGGCGCTTCTCCAGGAACGCTCCCACCGCCTCGGGCAGCGCGACGCCGTGCGTAGCCATGATCTGCTGGCGATCCTCGTACTCGGTGGCCGCGCGCTGCGAGGGGATCTCCAGCGCGGTCCACATGCCCTGCTTGGTCAGCCGGATCGCCCAGGGCGCCAGGGCCGCGATGGACTCCGCCGCCTCCCCAGCGTGGTCGAGCAGCGCGCCGTCCTCGGTCACGGCCGCCACCAGCCCGATGCGCTCGGCCTCCTCGGCGCCGACCCGCCGGGCGGTAAGCATCAGCTCGTGCGCGCGTGACGCGCCGACGAGCCTGGGCAGGAGCCAGCTGGTCGCCATGTCGCAGTTCGAGACGCCGATGTTCAAGAAGGCCGCGCGCAGCACCGCGCTCTTGGCCGCGTAGCGAATGTCGCATCCCAGGGCCAGCGCCAGGCCGAACCCGGCCGCGGGGCCGTTGATCGCCGCGATCACGGGTTGCGGCGTCTCGCGCACCTTGAGGATGAGGCGGGACATGTGCTCCTGGTTTCCCAGGCGGTCGCGCGCCTCGTCCGTCCCGTCGTTGCCGGGAGCCTGCCCGTAGCCGCGCAGGTCGAGGCCGGCGCAGAATCCGCGGCCCGCCCCGGTGAGGATCACCGCCCGGCAGGTGCGGTCCGCTGCTATGCGGTCGAGCTCGGCGTGGAGGGCTGCGCAGAGCTCCGCGTTCATCGCGTTGAGCTCGTCGGGGCGGTTGAGGGTGAGGAGCTGCACGCCCTCCCGGGCGCGGGCGGACTCGAGGATCTGGGTCATGAGCTCTCCTGGTTCGAGGGCAGGGGCTAGCGCGGCAGGGCGGCCCGGTAGTCGGCCGGGTCGAGGCGGCGCGTGCGGCGCCGGAACTCCAGCCATGCCCCCGGCCAGTTGTTGGTGTTCTCGCCACGCTCGTTGAGGTACCAGTTGTGGCAGCCGCCCGACATCCAGACGGTGTCGCGGCTTCGCTCCTCGATCTCCTCGCGCCACCGCTGCTGGGCCTCGGGCCTCACCTCGATGTAGCGAAAGCCGCGCCGGCGCATGTGCCGCAGCGCGTCGACGATGTAGGAGAACTGGCACTCCAGCGTGTACGGCACCGATCCCGAGCCGTGGTTGGTGTTCGGCCCGTAGAGGATGTAGAGGTTCGGGAAGCCGGTGACCGTGGTGCCGAGGTAGGCCTCGGCGCGGCCCGCCCACACTTCGTTCAGCTCGCGACCGCCGAGGCCATGCACCGTCATCGGCGCGACGAAGTTGAGGCTCTCGAAGCCGGTGCCGAAGACGATCACGTCGGCGGGGCGCTCGACCCCGTCCGCGCCGACGACGCCGCCGGGCGTGACGCGCTCGGCGCCGCCCGCCACGAGCTCGACGTTGGGCCGGTTGAGGGTGGGATACCAGTCGCTCGTGAACAGCACCCGCTTGCAGCCGATCTCGTAGTCCGGGGTTGCCTTCGCGCGCAATTCCGGATCCTTCAGCATCCGCTCCCGCTCGCGGTTCGCCGTGGCCCTGAAGGGCCCCAGCACCCAGTTCGTCCCGGTGAACCCGTAGGTGGCCATCTCGAGGAAGCCGAAGAAGCCAACGCGCGAGATCGCGACGCGGGGCGGCAGCGCCTTGAACAGCCGGCGCTCCCACTCGGGATAGGCGCGGTCCTGCTTGGGCATGATCCACGGCGCCGAGCGCTGGAAGATCGTCGAGCTCGGCGGCCTTCGGCGCGATCTCCGGCACGAACTGGATCGCGCTGGCTCCCGTGCCGACCACTGCGACGCGCTTGCCGCCCAGCTCGACGTCGTGGTTCCATTCGGCCGAGTGGAACCACTCGCCCGCGAAGTCGTCGAGCCCTCCGAGCTTGGGCTTGGCAGGGCGGGTGAGCTGGCCGCAGGCGGTGACGAGGACGTCGAACTCGCGCCGCTCGCCCGAATCGAGCTCGACGGTCCAGCGGCCGGCGTCCTCGTCGAAGTCCGCGGCGACCACCTCGGTGCCGAAGCGCAGGTGGGGACCAAGGCCGAAGCGGTCGACCAACCCCTCCATGTAGCGGACGATGTCGTCGCGGGGCGCGTAGCGCCGGGACCAGTCGGTGCCCTTGGCGAACGAGAACGAGTAGAGGTGGGAGGGGACGTCGCACGCCGCCCCCGGGTAGCTGTTGGCGCGCCAGACGCCGCCCACGCCCTCGCCCCGCTCGAAGACCTCGAAATCCCTGATCGCCGTCCTGCACCAGGCGGATGGCCATTCCCAGGCCGCCGAACCCGGCGCCGACGATGCCGACCGAGATCTCCTTGCGCGCTCCGTTCGATGCTTCCACTCGGATCGGGGCGAACCCTACCGCGAGAGAATTCTCGGGCGATTTAGCCCCGGCTGAGGCACGCGGTGCTACGGTCGTCAGGCCCGCGTATCGGGTTCCTCCCCGTTCTTTGAGACGCAAGGCCGCCAAAGGAGCGACCAATGAATGCTGCTGCAACGACCCAGGCCACGCCCCTGAAGGCCGCTGTCAAGCCCTTCGCGAGCCCCGCGCTGGCGCCCGCACTGCGCGATCTCGCCACGTCGGTCGTCCCCTACCTGGTCCTCTGGGTCGCGATGTACCGGCTGCTCGACGTCTCCTACCTGCTGGTCCTGGCGCTCTCGATTCCCGCCGCCGGCTTCCTCGTGCGGAGCTTCATCGTCTTCCACGACTGCACCCATGGCTCGTTCCTGCCCTCGCGGCGCTGGAACAACTTCGCCGGGCGTGTCACGGGCCTGATGGTGTTCTCGCCGTTTCGCTCCTGGCAGCGCGACCACGCCGTGCACCACGCTACGGCGGGTGACCTCGACCGCCGTGGCCAGGGCGACGTGCCCGACCATGACGGTCGCGGAGTACCGGGCCGCCTCGCTGCTCACCCGCGTCGGCTACCGCCTGTTCCGCAACCCGCTGATCATGTTCACGATCGGCCCCGTCTTCGCGATGATCATCAAGCCGCGCACGATCGGTCGCGACGCCCGGCCGCACCTCCGGCGCAGTACATGGATGACGAACGTGGTGCTGGTGGCCGCGGCGACGCTGCTCGGCCTCTGGCTGGGCTTCGGGAGCTTCTGGATGGTCGAGGGCCCGTCGGCCCTGCTGGCCGGGATGGCCGGCGTGTGGCTCTTCTACGTGCAGCACCAGTTCGAGGACGTCTACTGGGAGACCAGCGACTCCTGGACCTACACGGACGCCGCGCTTCGGGGCAGCTCGTACCTTCGCCTCCCGCGCGTCCTGCAGTTCTTCACCGGGAACATCGGCCTGCACCACGTTCACCACCTGAACCCGGCGATCCCGAACTACAACCTCCAGGCGGCTCACGAGGGCATCCCGGCGTTCCGGTCGGTGCCGGTCCTGACCTTTGCCGACGGGCTGCGGGCGACGCGCCTGAAGCTCTGGGACGAGGATTCCCGCCGCCTGGTCGGCTGGCGCGAGATGCGCGCCTGGTCGCGACCGGCCAAGGCCCAGACCGCCTCCTGACCAAACGCCCGCCTACGCTGAGGGGCGTGGGATCGGTCGTCTGGTTTCGGCGTGACCTGAGGCTCGGGGAGCATCCGGCGCTGGCCGCGGCGCTGGCCGTCCGCGACGACGCCCTTGCCGTCTTCTGCTTCGACGAGAGCCTGCTGAGGGGCCGCCACCGCTCAGGGCCGCGCACCCAGTTCCTCCTGGAGAGCCTCACGGAGCTGCGGGAGGCCATGCGCTCGCGGGGCGGTGAGCTCCTGATCCGCTCGGGCTCGCCGGAGCGGGAGATCCCGGCCCTCGCGCGTGAGGTGGGAGCGGGCGAGGTCCACGTCACGGCCGACGTCTCGCCGTTCGCCAGGCGGCGCGACGAGCGCGTCAGGGCGGCGCTGCGGGAGGCGGGCGCCGAGCTTCGCGAGCACCCGGGCGTCGCGGCCGTCGACGATCTCAGGGCGCTTCGGACCCAGGCGGGTAAGCCGTACACGGTCTTCTCGCCGTTTCACCGCACGTGGGAGGCGCAGGGCCGCCGCCCGGTGCTGCGAGCCCCGTCGGCGCTGCCGGCTCCGCCGTCGCGGGTCGATGTGGGGCGGATCCCCTCGCTCGACTCGCTCGGCCTGAGCCAGGAGGTCGCCGATCCGGCCAGGGGCGGGGAGGAGGCGGGCCGCATGAGGCTGGACGCGTTTCTCGAGCGTGACGTCGGCGCGTACGCCGGCGAGCACGACGCGCCGGCCTCAGACAGGACCTCGCGCCTGTCGCCGTACCTTCACTTCGGCTGCGTTTCGGCGCGTGCCATCGAGGAGCGGCTGGGCCCCGGCGCGGGGCCGGCCGCGTTTCGCCGCCAGCTCGCGTGGCGCGACTTCTACGGACACGTGCTGTTGCACTTCCCGCGCAACGCGCGCTCGGAGTTCCGCGAGCGCTACCGGGGCTCGATTCGCTGGAGCCGCGCCGAGAAGCCCTTCGACGCCTGGCGCGAGGGCCGAACCGGCTATCCGCTGGTCGATGCGGCAATGCGCCAGCTGCGCCGCGAGGGCTGGATCCACAACCGCGGGCGGCTGGTGGTCGGCTCGTTCCTGACCAAGGACCTGGGCATCGACTGGCGCCGGGGCGAGCGCCATTTCATGAGCCTGCTGCTCGACGGCGACGAGGCGAACAACAACGGCAACTGGCAGTGGATCGCCTCGGTCGGCACCGACCCGCAGCCGGCCTTCCGGCGCATCTACAACCCGACGCGCCAGATGGAGTCCCACGATCCCGATGGCGACTACGTCCGCCGCTACGTGCCCGAGCTCGCGCGGGTGCCGGGTGAGTACATCCGCGAGCCGTGGACCATGACCGAGGAGGTCCAGCGCGAGGCGGGGTGCGTCATCGGCCGGGACTACCCGGAGCCGATCGTCGATCACGCCGAGGCGCGCCGCGAGGCGCTCGAGCGCTATGCGATCGGCTCGGGCTGACAGACATTCGCGCCTTGCCGCTCGCCACCTACACGACGTACGACTGATACCTGACCTTCCACATCTTCGCCGCCGTGATCTGGGTCGGCAGCGCCTTCGCCACGCAGGTCTACGCGATCCGCGCGCGCCGGGCGAACGACCCGGGCCACCTGGCCGCATTCATGAAGGACATCGAGTGGGTCGGCACGAGAATCCTCGTGCCGACCTCGCTGATCCTCGTCCTGCTCGGCTTCGGCCTGGTGCACGAGCGCGACTGGCAATGGAACTTCTGGCTCGTCTTCGCGATCTGCGCCTGGGCCGCGTCGTTCATCACCGGGGCGACGTTCCTGGGGCCCGAGTCGGGCCTCTGGCGAAGACGATCGAGGAGAAGGGAGTCGAGTCGGACGGGGCTCAGAAGCGGATAAGCCGTATCTTCCTCGTCTCACGTATCGAGCTCGTCATCCTGATCCTCGTGGTATTCGACATGGTTCTAAAGCCCGGCGCATGACCCGCGCGCGCAAGACTGCGGCCTTCGTCGCCGTGCTCGCGCTCGGCCTTGCCGCCGGCTGCGGCGAGAAGAAGGAGCCGGCTGCGACCACCACCCCCAGCGCCGCCAACTGCGCGCCGTCGCAGCTCGCGACGAAGACGCGGGGCACGCTCACGGTTGCCACCGACAAGCCCGCCTACCCGCCGTACTTCGAGGACAACGACCCGACCAACGGCAGGGGGTTCGAGAGCGCAGTCGCCTACGCGATCGCCGACGAGCTCGGCTTCTCCCGCGACCAGGTGAAGTGGACGGTCGAGCCGTTCAACGCCTCCTACGCGCCGGGCTCCAAGAACTTCGACTTCGACGTCAACCAGATCTCGATCACGCCGACCCGCGCGAAGGCGGTCGACTTCTCCGACCCCTACTACACCGCCAACCAGGCGGTCGTGGCCCTCAAGGGCTCGCCGGCGGCCAAGGCCACGTCGCTCGCCGACCTGAAGTCGGCCGAGCTGGGAGTGCAGATCGGCACCACGAGCCTCGACGCCGTGCGCGAGATCATCCAGCCCTCGACCCAGGAGAAGGTCTTCGACACCTCCAACGACGTCGTCACCGCCCTCAAGCAGGGTCAGGTCGACGCCGTCGTGGCCGACCTGCCGACGGCGCTCTACATCACGGCGGCCCAGGTTCGGGGCTCCAAGATCGTCGGCCAGTTCGCGGCTCCCGGCGGCGACCACTTCGGCGCGCTGCTCGAGAAGGGCTCCGCCCTCACCGGCTGCGTCGACCGGGCGATCGGCGAGCTCCAATCCTCCGGCCAGCTCCAGCAGATCACCGATCGCTGGATGAGCCAGGCCGCTTCCGCTCCCAACCTGAACTAGAGCCGGAAAGGGCCGCTTAGCCGTCCGCCGCGACCGTCATGGTCGCGGCGGTGAGCGAGGCCATCTCGACCGATCGCCGCGCCGCGCGCGCCGCGGCGAAACGCCACCGGGCGCGCCGCGGCCAGGCGATCGCGGCGCTGTCGTCGGTCGTCGTCCTCGGCGGGCTCACGCTGCTGGCCGTCACCAGCCCCGGCTGGTCGACCGTGAAGGAGACGTTCTTCTCCGCCAGCGCCTTCGCCGATTCCTTCCCGGACGTGTTGCGAGCCTTCTGGCTCGACGTGAAGATGTTCGTTGTCGTCGAGATCGTGGTCCTGATCGCTCGGACTCGTTATCGCGCTCTTCCGGACCTCTCGCGCTCCCGCGCTCTTCCCGCTTCGGGTTCTCGCCGCCGTGTGGGTCGACCTGTTCCGGGGCATCCCGACGATCCTGCTGATCTACCTCGTGGGGTTCGGCATCCCGGCGCTTGAGCTGCAGGGACTGCCCACGGACCCGATCGTCCTCGGCTGCCTGGCGCTGACGCTCTCCTACAGCGGTTACGTCGCCGAGGTCTACCGCGCCGGCATCAACTCGATTCACCGCGGACAGCGCCAAGCCGCACTCTCCATCGGCCTCACCGAGCAGCAGGCGCTCCGGCACGTGATCCTGCCCCAGGCCGTGAGGCGCGTCGGCCCACCGCTCCTCAACGACTTCATCTCCCTGCAGAAGGACGTCGCGCTGGTCGCGGTGCTCGGCGTGATCGAGGCGTACCGGGAGGCCTCGATCATCTCCGCGTCCACCTTCAACTACACGCCGCTGGTCGCGGCCGCATTCCTCTACCTGTGCGTCACGATCCCGCTGGCGCGCATCGTCGACCGCTTCGGATTGGGGGGACAGACCCGGGGATGACGGCGACGCCCGTCATCGAGGCCCGGGGAGTCACCAAGTCGTTCGGCGAGCGCGAGGTGCTGCGCGGAATCGACCTCGAGGTTCGCGAGCACCAGGCGATCGCCATCATCGGCGCCTCGGGGTCGGGCAAGTCGACGCTGCTGCGCTGCGTCGACCTGCTCGAGGAGATCGACGACGGCGACGTCTTCCTCGACGGCGAGGTGATCACGGACCCGTCGGTCGATCCCATCTCGGTGCGCCGCCGCCTGGGAGTCGTCTTCCAGGCCTACAACCTGTTTCCCCACCTCAGCGCACTCGAAAACGCGGTGCTCGGGGCGATCCGGGGGCACCGTATGCCCCGCGACGAGGCGACCGAGAGAGCACGCGGCCTCTTTGCCCGCTTCGGGCTCGAGGGCAGGGAGGGAGAACGGCCGGACGAGCTCTCCGGCGGCCAGCAGCAACGCGTCGCGATCGTCCGCGCCCTCGTTGGTCGCCCGCGGGCGCTGCTGCTCGACGAGATCACGAGCGCCCTCGACCCGGAGCTGGTGGGCGAGGTCCTCGAAGCGGTCCGCGAGCTGAAGGTCGCCGGCATGACCATGCTCATCGTGACCCACGAGATGAGCTTCGCCCGCGAGGTCGCGGACTTCGTCGGCTTCCTGCACGACGGTCGCATCCTCGAGCTGGGCACGCCGCAGGAGCTGCTCTCCGATCCGCAGCAGCCCGAGACGCGCCGCTTCCTGCGGCGCTTGCTCGAGGCCGGCCGCCTCTAAGAACGTCCCTGGCTGATCCCTATACGGGGTAGTGAGGGACGTTCTCGAGGTTTAGGGGGTGCCGTGGCTGTGGACCGCGGGCAGCTTCAGGACGTACGCCCCGCGCCCGTGAGTTGCCGCGTAGAGGCGGCGCGCGCCGCGCGAGATCGTCAGGCCGTACACGGCGGCCTTCGGCATGCCGTGTCCGGCGCGGACCCACTTCCTCGAGCGGTCGGCGAGCTCGAGGACGCCGAAGTCCGTCGACACGTAGAGGTCGCCGGTGACGTCCCGAGCGATCCCGGTGACCGGCTGGTCGCCGAGGTTTCGCGAGAGGTCCTTGAACTTCGCCTTGTGCGTCTTCGGGCTGTAGGTCACCTCGAACACGTGCCCGGGGGTCCGCGGCGTGTAGGCGTTGTAGCCCGAATACGAGACCCAGGCGTGGTTGGGGTTGTCCGGATCGATCGCGATCCCCGAGACGAACCGTCCCGGCGTCCGCTTCTTGTCGATGCGCCGGAAGTTCACCGAGCCCGGCGTGTCGTCGGCGTTCTTCGTGATGAACAGCCGGCCGGTGCGGGTTGCCGCCCACAGGGCGCCCTTGTCGCTCGGGGCCCGCTCGACCGCGACGACGTACTGCCCGGCCTTGGTCTGGCCGAAGGAGCTCGTCGTCAGGTTCGGCCCGATCTGGCGCCAGTTGCCGCACGGAGCCTCCCGGAACGGGTCGAGGGCGTAGGCGAGGCACCCGTTGTTGACCAGCCGCTGCTCGTCCTTGGCCTTCACGTCCGTTCGCCAGACGCTCTCCATCCCGGTGAACGCGCGGCCGCCGACCTTCGGGTCGGCGACGAACGGCGTATAGAACGACCGGTTCTCCGCCGACTCCTGGAGCGGGTCGTAGATGTCGAGCCACTTCGTCGGGTCGGACCCGTGGAAGTTGACCTCGGGCGTCGCGTCGTAGTAGTTGTGGTAGTGGATCGCCGGCTTTTTGGAGTCGAAGCCGGACTGGGCGCCGTCGCCGCCCACGGTCTCGAACCAGCGGTTCGAGTGCGCGCGAGAGGTCCTGTACGACCACGTCCCGTTGTCCTGAGTCCCGCCCAGGAGCTCGCCCTTCGGCTGCTTGGGGTTCACTGACAGCGACTGGAACTGCAGGTCGTTGAGGCCCTTGTTCAGCGGCGTCACCGACTGCGGGACGTTGCTGAGCAGCTGCTGGCAGAGCGCAAGGTCGTCTGCCTGAAGCGGCACCGGCGGCGTCGTGGGGTCCTCCTCGTCGTAGTTCCACTTGCGCTGCGCGCAGGAGGAGGACTGATCCTGGGTCGACGACACGTTGATGCGCACCACGCCGCCGTCGGAGCCGACGAACGCGGTGTTGCCGTTGTTCGCGAAGGCGATGGCGTGGAGGTCGGGGTGGATCCCCTCCTTCACGTTCCAGTCGCTCAGCGGCGTGGCCAGCACTGCCGTCATGTCGCCCCAGGTCGTCGTCGCGTCCGGTGTCACGGCGCCGCCGTTGGTCGTGCGAATGACCGCGCGGCCGTTGGAGCGCGGGGGCGCGCCCTGCCCGAACTGGTCGTAGGCCTTCAGCTCGTCGTAGTTCATCGAGCCGCCGTACCAGACGGTCCCGGCCCCGGCGCCCGGCGGATGGGCGACGAAGCTGTCGTAGCCGCACTGCCCGTTCTGGCAGTAGCCGTACGCGGCGAAGCCGCTCTTCGTTGGGTCGTCGCTCGACATCTGCACGTAGCCCGCGGCGTCGTTGTCGAGGCTGCCCCCAGCATCGCCCGCGACGTTGCCGACGTCGTCGTTGCGCCACGCCTCGGGCAGCGGGGTCGTGTCGTCGCCGTCGGTCGCCCAGTCGTCGGAGGCGTCGCCCACGTAGATGCGCGTCGCCGAGCCGAGATCGACGAGGTCGAACTCGGTGCGGTCGCCGAACGCGTCCCCCACCGGGTTGTCGGGGTCGGAGAAATCGTTCTGGTTCATGGTGTGAAACACCTGCGACCAGGCCGGCGAGTTGCCGCTCTGGTCCGCGCGCCAGATGCCGTATCCCTGGACGGCCGCGTAGAGGTCATCCGGGTTGTTCGGGTCGACCTCGAGCTTGTTGACGCCACCCTGGAACCAGTCGGCGCCCGACTCGGGCGGGTTCGGGTTCGCCGGCGTCTTGTTCGAGAGGTTCTGCTCGAGCGTGAACTGGGCGCCGCCGTCCGTCGAGCGGTAGACGCCGAGGGCCGGCGCGCCGGGTGGTGTGAACCGGCCGCCGTTCACCGAGGACGAGCCGTGTCGCGCGACGTCGGTGCCGATGTAGATCGTGTTCTGATCGCTCGGGTCGACGGCGATCGCTCCGATGGAGCGGTTGGTCGCCACGGACTTGCTTCCCTGCACGAGCTGCCAGCTGGCGCCCGAGTCCGTGGACTTGAAGAGCCCGAGGCCCGCCTCGGAGTCGCCGGAGCCGTTGGGCTCTCCCGAGCCCGCGTAGATGGTGTCGTGAGCGGCGTCGTAGTACAGCGAGCCGAAGGCGTTCGTCGGCAGGTCGTCCGGAGGCGCGATCCAATGCACGTTCGAGGCCAGGGCGTCGTCGGTGCGCCAGATGCCGCCGCCCGCGGCAGCAACCCACATGCGGCAGTCGCCGGGAGCGCAGTTTGGGTCGATCGCGAGGGCTGTGACCCGGCCCGACTCCTGGGTGGCGGGGCCGGTGAGGGACTCGGGGTCGAAGAACTGCGAGTCGACGCCGGGGACGTTGGGCGTGGTGGGGCCGAGCTGCTTCCACGAAGCGCCGGCCGCCTTGCGGACGGGGATCGCGGAATACGCCTTGCCCTCGGCGCGGGCGACGCGGTCGTCCACATACGTGCGCGGGTAGGCGCGATCGCCGACGAGCTCGTTCACGGGGTTGCTGGGCCCCTCGCGGTTCGCCTCCCCGCCCTGGCCCTGCTCGAGGGTCGCCTTGTGGTTCTCCTGCCCCTCGTGTGCGCGCTCCTGCTGCGCGTTCATCTCCGAGAAGGGCCCGAGGTCGGACTCGCCCTCGCCCGAGGTGGACCCTCCGCTGCTGCCGCACGCAGCGAGCCCCAGCGCCAGCGCGAACGCGGCGACGATCAGGGCGATGAAGCCAAGCGAACCACGGCCACTCTTCATAAGACCTCTCCTCGTAAACGTCCCTACGCCCGGGGTTCTACCACTCCGCCGGTGGCTCTCGCAACGGCGGCTGAGCTCAGGAGCCCAGAAGCTCGTCGCGCGCGGCTGCGGTGAGCTTGGCGTACGCGCCGCGGTCCCCGTTCCAGCACCAGGCCCTGACGCCCTTGCCTGCCTTCGGCAGGCCGCGCTTTCGCAGCGGCCCTGTGAGCGGGCGATACCAGGTGGTGAGCGGCATCTCGTCGATCGCGTGGACCACCGCGGGCCGGCGATGCTCGTCCAGCACCGAGAGCGCGCTCGTCAGCGCCTGCGGCCCGAGCCGCTTCCCCTGGCGGACCGTCACCGCCGCCACCGCGATCTCGGCGCCGGCCGCGGGAATGCCGTAGGCGGTCACCAGGTCGATCGCGTCGACGTCGCCGAGCGCGTCCTCGATCGGGATCGTCGCCACCGGGCCGTCGGCCGTCCGCACGAGGGCGTGGGCGTGGGCAACGAGCCAGTAGTCGCCGTCGACGTCGCGCCGGAAGAGGTCGCCCGTGGGCAACCAGGAGTCGCCGGGCTCGAACAGCCCACGGAGCGGCGTCTCGCTGGTGGCGATCACGAGGCTTCTCCGCGCTCGAGCGACGAGCATCCCGGCCTCGCCGCGGGGGCAGGCGATCGCGAAGCCGTCGGGGCCCTCCTCGATCGTCCCGGTCTCCGGGTCGTACGCCGCGATTCGCACCTCCGCACTCCCGGGAAGCGGCCGGCCCTTGGCGCCCGGCTTGGAGCCGGTGAGGTTCACAAGCACCGCGTCGCCCTCCGTCGAGGCATAGAACTCGAGCACCGACGCGGGGGCGAAGCGCTCGGCGACGCGGCGCCAGAGCCCGCGCGGCATCCCTGACCCGATGAACAGGCGGACGGGGTGGTGGCGCTCCCGCGGGTCGTCCGGCGCCTCCACCAGCGCGCGCAGCATCGTCCAGGTGTACGCGGAGACCGTCACCCCGTAGCGCCGTGCCTCGTCCCAGAACGTCTCGGGGTCGAAGCCCCGGGCGAGTGCCAGGCGGCTGCCACCGGCCACCGCGCCCCCGATGGACATCAGCAGGCCCGACGGGTGGTAGACGGGCGTGACGCTGTAGACCGTGTCGCCCGCGTCGAGCGCGGCCGAGGTGGCGGTGCCGAAGGCCGAGACAGCCCAGCGTCCGTTCGAGATGCGGTTGGGACGCGTGCGGTCGCCCTCGCCGGTGAAGAGGATGAATGCGAGGTCCTCCGCGCGGCCGGGGTTGGGGCGATACCAGGCCGGGAGGCCAACCTCGTCGGGATCGATCGCCTCCATGTCGACCAGGCCCGCCTCCAGCTCGCGCGGCTCGGCGCCTCCGCCCAGGACCAGGACGGGCACCGATACCTCCTCCCGCGCGGGGCCCGCCAATTCGGGGTCGGCGATGATCCGGTTCACCTGCCCCAGCTCGGCCTCACGGGCGACCGGGCCGTCGGGGCGCATCATCACCGCGACGGCGCCCAGGCGGTTGAGCGCGCCCACGACCGAAAGGGCGCTCGGCCGCGGGGCCATGAGCACGCCGACGTGCTCGCCCTGGCGGATACCGAGCGACAGCAGGCCGCGTACCACCGCGTCGATCCGGTTCTTGACCTGCGCGCGCGTATAGGCGCGGTCCTCCCATAGGAAGAAGACCTCGTCCGGCGAGCCCGCCTCCTGCTCGTCCAGCAGCAGGCCGATGGAGATCCGGGTTCCCGGGCGCACCCGCTCGAGCCGCGAGAGCCGCGTGAGCTGCCCCGCCGCCTCGCCGGTGAGGTCGCGTGCGGCCCCTCCGGCGGCGCGCACCGTGCCGACGGCCGAGCGGGCGACGCCGTAGCCGACGTTGGCGGTGAGTCCCGCGGCGTGCACCAGTCGTGCCGGCAGCCCCGCGTCGTGATCGACCTTCTCGGCGATCTCCTCGATCTCCTCGACCTCCGCCGGCCGGCTGCCCTCGCCCGCGCGCCAGCGCGCCCAGGCGGCCACCACCGGCCACGTCGACTCGGTGGCGGCGCTGCCGACAACCAGGCCGAAGTGCCCGGCGCGAAGCGCCACCTCGAAGATGTCGGCGCTCGGCATCGCCCGCCGCGCCGCCCGCACGACGGTGGCGGGGGCGATCTCGTCGATCTCGCCGACGAAGTAGAGGAGGGGTGAGGTGATGTCGGCAAGCGTCACCAGCCGGTCCTCGATCACGAAGCCGCCGGAGAGCATCCGGTTGTGGACGATGAACTGGCGCATGAACTCCGCGAGGGCGGGCCCGGGCCAGGCCACCCAGCCCTCGTTCATCAGGAAGCGCCGCTGCCGCTCGCGAGGCAGGAGAGCCTCGCGGTCGCCCAGCCGGCGGACGAAGTCGAGGCGCTGGCGAAGCGACTTGACCGGGTCGAGCAGCCGGAAGCCCTCGCGGCTCATCCACGCCGGGACCGCGCCGCGCTCGAACGCCCGGGCGAGGACGCCGGCCGCGCGCGAGCCGACCTCCTCCGGGATGCCGAGCGGCAGCGCCGCCGCGGTATCCACGGGGCTGCCGAAGGTGATGAGGCTGGCGATCCCCTCGCTTCGAAGATAGGCGGCGGTCTGGTAGCAGAACATGCCGCCCTGCGAATAGCCCGCGAGGTGCACGTCCTGACCGGTCCGTTCGCGAACGCGGGCGACGGCGTCGGCGACGGCGAGGACGTGGTCGGCGAGATCGCGCTCGAGGCCACCCTCCTCGCGCTCGGGCGCGCCGAAGTCGACGACCCAGGGATCCACGCCGTTCTCGGAGAGGACGGTCACGGCGCTCGATGCGGGGGAGACGTCGTAGACCTCCGCCGAGAGCATGAGCGGTGGCACCAGCACGACGGGCGGGCCGGACGCGACGTCGGGGAAGTAGCGGCGCAGGCGGTAGACCGGCTGTTCGGCGACGACGTCGAACGGCGACGGCTCCTCGCCGGTCTCCAGGCCGCCGAAGCGCGCCACCTCGAGCGCGTTCTGAGCCGCGGCGCCCAGGCGCGCGATGCGGTCGCCCAGCCCCGGGGGGATGACCGCCATCGCCCTACGCTCCCGTGAACCGCGCCGGACGCTTCTCGACGAAGGCGAGGACGCCCTCGAGAAAGTCGGCAGTGAGGCCCTGCTCGCGCTGCTGGTCGGCCTCGGCCTCCAGCTGCTCGGCGAGGCCCGCGTACGCGCGGCGGTTGAGCAGCTGCTTGGCGCCCGCGTAGGAGCGGGTCGGGCCGGCGGCCATGCGCTCGAGCAGCTCGCCCGATGCCGCATCGAGCTCGTCGTCGGCGACGACCCGGTTGACCAGCCCCCACTCGAGCGCTCGCGGCGCCGGCAGCCGCTCGCCCAGCATCGTCAGCTCCGCGCTGCGCGCGAACCCCACTCGCGCGGGCAGCATCGCCGTGGAGCCGCCGTCGGGCACCAGGCCGATGTTCACGAAGGCCAGCAGGAAGTAGGCCGACTCCGCCGCGAGGATCAGGTCGCACGCGAGGGCCAGCGAGCAGCCGATCCCCACCGCGGGGCCGTTGACCGCGGCGATGACGGGCTTCGGCATCTCGCGGATGCCGATGATGATCGGGTGGTAGAGCTCGCGCAGACGCGCCGAGAGGTCGGGGACGCCTCCCTCGCTGTCGCTGCGGGTCTCGCGGAGGTCGGCTCCGGAGGAGAAGGCTCGCCCGGCGCCGGTCACCAGCACGGCGCGCACCGAGTCGTCGGCGGCGACGTCGGCAACGGCGGCACCGAGGTCACGGCCCAGCTCCTCGTTCCAGGCGTTCAGCGCCTGCGGGCGGTTCAGCGCGATTCGCGCCGCCGCTCCATCACGGGTGATCTCGACCGCGCTCACGCCCGCAAGCCTATTTCGCCGCGGCCTGGCGGACGGAGTACACGCGCAGGTCCTCGGGCGCGCCCTTCGCGCGAAACAGCCACCTGCGCCGCAGGCGAAGCTCGGAGGCGTCGATCCGCTCACGCGCCGGCTCGGAGATCAGGACCTCGCCGGAGCGCGCCGCCGCCGCCACGCGCGCCGCGACGTTGACGTCGACGCCCAGGTAGTCGTCGCCAACCCGCTGGGCGCAGCCGAAGTGCACGCCCGCCCGCATGCGCGGCCGGTATCCGGGGGCCTCCAGCCGTGCCGTCGCCGCGCTCGCCTCGAGCGCGGCCCCCACGGCGTCCTGCGGCTCGTCGAACACGGCCATGAGCCCGTCGCCCAGACGCTTCACCAGCTTGCCTCCATGGGCCTCGATGGGCGGCTCGGAAACCTCGCCGACGCGCCGCAGGAGCGCCACGGCGGTGGCGTCCCCCGCCTGCAGCGCCCAGCGCGAGAACTCGACCAGGTCAGTGAAGAGGATCGCGACCTCGGCCGAGCTCTCGCCGTCGCCCTGGCCCTCGGCGAGCGCCTGCCAGACCTGCAGCGCGCTCAGCCCGATCTCGCGAAGCGCCGAGGGGCGCTCGGCCGTCAGCGCCGCGACGCGCTGGCCGAGGACCTGCGAGGGCTGGCGACCCGAAGTGGAGAGCCGGTCGCCGTAGTCGGCATCGCCGGGCAGGATCTTCCGCAGCGCCTTGGCGACCTTCATCGCCCCGGGCGACGAGTCGATCGCCTTCATGCGGCCGCCGGCCCCCTCGCCCTCCGGCGGGCCGGACCCTTGGGCGGGATCCTCGATCATCGCCGGGACGCTACACCGCGCGCGCCCACCTGCGGTACGGTCGCTTCCGTGGACGATGGGCGCCGCGGCGGGGAGAGGGCGAGCGACGACGCCGGGACACATTTCCTTCCTCCGCCTCCGGACGAGACAGCACGAGCCGTCCCAGGGCTCGATTACGGAGGTCTAATTGAGCAGTTCGGACTGGAGCAGCCTCATGAGCGTGCGCGAGGAATTCGATCAGCCCGCGACGGTGCTTCCGATGGTGCGCCACCGGGGATCGCAATCCCGCGAACTGGACCCCAGGACCGTGAGGTTCGCCGAGGCGCTGGCCGTCTCGCCGAGCTGGGCGAGGATCGACGAGGCGCGCAGGCGCCTGGCCGCCTAGACCGGCAACCCTCGCTCCCGCACGATCATCTCGAGCCCTCCACGCGGGCTCAGCGTCGGCATCTGCCTGACCGACATCGAGCGCCCGGGCCGGAGCTCCAGGCGGAACCGCTGGAGGATCATCGTCACCACGGTTCGGACCTCGGTCTGGCCGAAGCGCTTGCCGATGCAGATCCGCTGCCCGCCGCCGAACGGCACGTAGGCGCCCCTGGGGAGGGCGGCCTTGCGCTCGCGGGTGAAGCGGTCCGGCACGAACGCCTCCGGCTCGGGGAAGATCTCCGGCAGCCGGTGGCTGGCCCATGAGCAGTAGTTGACGTAGGCGCCGGCCGGGACTCGGTAGCCGCCGAACTCGAACTCCCTCATCACCCGGCGCGGGCCGATCCACGCCGGCGGATAGAGGCGAAGCGTCTCGTCGAGGGCCAGCTCCAGCCCGGGCAGCGCGCCGCCCAGGTGCTCGGCGCGGGGAACCTCGCCCGCCAGGACCTCGTCCTGCTCGGCGGTGAGCTTGGACAGCTCGGTCGGGTTTCTGGCGAGCTCGTAGAGCATGAACGTGATCGTCGAGGTCGACGTGTCGTGGCCCGCGAACAGCAGCGTCATCGCCTGGTCGCGGATCTCGGTGTCGCTGAGCGGAGAGCCGTCGTCGTCGCGGGCCTCGACCAGCAGGCTGAGGACGTCGGCGCGGTCGGGATCGGGGTTGCGCCGCCGGCGGGTGATCTCCTCGCCGACGATGCGGTCGAGGACCTTCCGCGAGTCGTTCAGGCGGCTCCACGGCGTGCCCGGGCCGCGCAGCACCCGAATCCACGGGTCGGTGCTGTACCAGTAGAGCGCCCGCTCGAAATGATGCGCGGCCAGCGCACCGGTGTCGCCGTCGTCGGGATCGAGCCCGAAGAGGGCGCGCATCGCGATGCGCATCGCGAGGTTGCGCGCCCAGTCGTAGACGTCGACCACCTGCCCCGGCTCCCACGGGTCGAGCGCGCGCTCGGCCTCCTGCGCCATGGTCGCGACGGCGGCCTCGATCCGCTCCCGGTGGAACGCGGGCATCATGATCGCCCGCGCGCGGTCGTGGTAGGTGTCGTCGATCGTCAGCAGGCCGTCGCCGAGCAGCGGGATGAGGTCGCCGAAGCTTCCCTCCCGCCAGTGGAAGTGCTCCGTGCCGGAGACGGTGACGAAATGGTTCGCGGCCGGGCCCAGCATGAACACGTCGCGCATGTGGAACAGGCGCATGGAGAAGATCGGCCCATGCTCCTCGTAGAGGGTGAGGAGCAGCCGCAGCGGGTCGCGCATGAACTCGCGCGTGCGCCGCAGGTCGAAGTTGCTCGGGCCGGGCGGGAATCGGTCGCCGTAGGAGCGCTCGGTCCAGAGGTCGGAGGCGATCCGCCGGAACGGGTTGTCGCTCAGCTGCTCGGGAGGGCCGACGGTGTCCATGGGATCAGCCTATTTGCGCCAATCCGTCGGTGATGACGACGTCGCCCGAGTCGGACGAGGTCTCGTACGAGATGCCGCCGGGGGCGTCCCACAGTCGCGTCGTGATCGTCTGGCCGGGCCGGACCGTGCGGGCGAACCGAACCGCCAGGCGGCGCAGGCGCTCGGGATCGTCGGGGCACGCGTGCTCGATGACGGCCACCGACGTGAAGGCCATGGCGCAGAGCCCGTGGATGATGATCCCGGGCAGGCCGGCCGACTTGGCGACGCTCTCGTCGAGGTGGATCGGCATCGGGTCGCCCGAGGCCTCGGCGTAGCGAAATGTCTGGTCGGCGTCGAAGGACCGCTCGACCGTGGCGTCCGGCTCGCGGTCGCGAAGCGATTCGTCGAAGGCGTGGGGAGGGGCCTCGTCGCCCGCCTCGGCACCCGTCTCGGCGCCGCGAACGAAGGAGGTCATGTACTGCTCGACCAGGAGCTCCCCCGATTCGGCGTCGCGGGTCTCGCCCTTGCAGACCACCGTGACTCCCGAGGAGCGGCCCCGGATCCCCACCGGCGCGGCGCGCGTGGTGAGCGTCGTGCCGGGGCGGATGGGCGCGTGGAAGTGGAAGTCCTGCTCGCCGTGGAGGATGCGCATGATCAGCTCGCCCGGGATGACCGTTACCGACGCGGTGGCGAGCGCCTGAAACGCGGGGACGATCGCGAACACGGGCGGCGCGAGATCGCCGGCGGCGTGCGCCTCGATCGAGTCGTTGGTCGCCGCCGCGTAGGCGGCAATTCGCTCGCGATCGACGGCGAACTCGACGGAGTCGCTCCACCTGCCGATCGCCTCGGTGTTGAACTCCTGAGTTGCCGTGCTCATTTCATCTCTCCTTGCGGCGTGGACCGAGCGCCACAGCTTACATACCGTCTTGACTGTTTCTTCGTGAGCCCTGGCCGCCATCGCTGACTACACTGCCGCGCCATGGAGCTGCCGAGAATGGGAGCGCTCGGCCGAGCCTCGGGCCGTGCCGCGGCGGAGGTGCGGGCGCTGCATCACATGCGCAGAGCGGGCATGTTTCCCGTCGAGTCGCCCGCGCGAACGGTGGGCGCCCTGGGCGGTCTGCGCCGCTACGGCGCCCTGGGCGGCGCGATCGCCGCCGCCGCCTCCCGCCACGCGGACGACACCTTCCTGATCGACGAGCTCGGGACGCTCAGCTTCGGCGACATGGACCGGCGCTCGAACTCCCTCGCCAACGCGTGGCTCGAGATGGGGGCCGGGCCCGGCGTCGGGATCGGCATCCTCGCACGCAACCACAGGGGCATGCTCGACGCGGTGCTCGCGGCGGGCAAGCTTGGCGCGCGGGTCGTCCTGCTCAACACGGACTTCGCCGGTCCCCAGCTTCGCGACGTGGCCTCCCGGGAGGGCGTGGAGATTCTGGTGCACGACGAGGAGTTCGCCGGCGTCGCCGCCGAGGCGGAGGTCGCCCGGGGCAAGTTCGTCGCCTGGCGCGATGGCGACCCGGGAGAGCCCATCCTCGAGGACCTCGTCGAGTCGGGCGACCCGGCGCCGCCTCCCGCGCCCGACGAGGCCGCCAAGGTGATCATGCTGACCAGCGGCACCACCGGAACGCCCAAGGGCGCGCCCCGGGAGGGCGGCTCGTCCTTTGCGCCGATCGGGGCCCTGCTCTCGCGCGTTCCCTTCCGGGCCGGCGAGGCCACCTACGACGCACCGCCGCTCTTCCACGCCCTCGGCTTCGCCCACGCCATGCTCGCCATCGGCCTCGGCTCGCGCCTTGTGCTGCGGCGCCGCTTCGAGCCCGAGGCCGTCCTCGACGGCATCGCTCGGCACCGCGCCACCGCGCTGATCGTGGTCCCGGCGATGCTCATGCGGATCCTCGCCCTGCCCGAGGAGGTCCTCGCCCGCCACGACACCAGCTCGCTGCGCATCGTGTTCTGCTCGGGCGCGCAGCTGGAGGCCGACCTGGCCCGCCGCTCGCTCGAGGCGTTCGGCGACACGCTCTACAACATGTACGGCTCCACCGAGGTCGCGTACGCGAGCTTCGCCACGCCAGAGGACCTCCGCGCCGCGCCTGGATGCGCGGGCCGCGTGCCCTTCGGAGCGGTGGTGCGGATCCTCGACGAGCGGGGCGCGGACGTGCCGCCCGGAGAGGTCGGCCGGATCTTCGTCGGCAACGGCTTCCAGTTCGAGGGCTACACGGGCGGCGGCACCAAGGAGGTGATCGACGGCCTCATGTCCTCGGGAGACGTCGGCCACTTCGACCCGTCCGGGCGCCTGTGGATCGACGGCCGCGACGACGAGATGATCGTTTCGGGCGGCGAGAACGTGTTCCCGCGGGAGATCGAGGAGCTCCTCGCAACCCATCCCGCGATTCACGAGGCGGCGGCCATCGGCGTCGACGACTCCGACTGGGGCAAGCGCCTGCGGGCATTCGTGGTCCTGCGGCCGGGCCAGACCCTGGACGAGGCCGATGTCAAGGAGTTCGTGAAGTCGAACCTCGCCCGCTACAAGGTGCCGAGGGAGGTTCTCTTCCTCGACGAGCTGCCTCGCAATCCGACCGGCAAGGTGCTCAAGCGCGAGCTGGCGCAGCGCCCCCTGGGGCCTGACCCCGAAAGCACCGAAAGCAGGTCGCTCGGAGCCGACGCAGAACCGGTCAAGGGGTCTGACCCAAGGTGGCCACCCTCCCCGACCTCTCCGGGCGCACGCTCTTAATGTCGGGTGGCAGCCGCGGCATCGGCCTCGCCATCGCCGTCAGGGACCGGGCGAGGGCGCAATCGTGGCACTGATGGCGAAGACCGACGAGCCCCATCCGCGCCTCCCGGGGACCATCCACACGGCTGCTGCGGAGATCGAGGCGCCGGCGGGCAGGCGCTCGACCTGTTCGTCGACGCTGGCCGGGATAGGCATCGGCCGGGCGAGTTGACGGCGGGGGGTGCTCCGACTAGGCTCGCATGACCATGGAGGGCAGGGACATCAGGAGGCTGCGACCCCGGCCGGGAACCGTGATCGCCCTCGTCGCGCTTTTCATCGCCGTGGCAGGCGGAACCGCGGTCGCTCTTCGGGGCCACAACTCGGTCCGCTCGGACGACATCGTGAACGGCCAGGTCAAGTCCCAGGATCTTGCCGCTGTCAAGCAGATCGCGGTGAAGGCGAATCCTGTGGGGGACGCCGACCCGTGCGTCACGAACGAGACCGGCGTCTTCTGTGGAGCCGGCAGTCTGTCGGGGCTGCGAGGCTGGAGCAACATCGCGGGCCGGTTCGCGAAGGTCACATACTCTCGGGACGCATTCGGCACGGTGCACTTGGCGGGGACGATGGTGCGCTCCGCGGCCAGCCCCACCATGTCGACCGCGGCGTTCATCCTTCCGAAGGGCTACCGGCCGAGCGCCGCGCACCAGTTCGCCGTCGCAATGGGGCAGACGACGGCCTGTGCAGGGGGCGAGTGTGATGACAACCTTGCCGTTATCGATGTCGACCCAAACGGGCAGGTGCTCGCCGTGCCCAACAACGACAACGTCTCGGCCACGGTCTTCGGCAACGGCATCTCGGTTGACGGCGTGGCGTTTGCCGGCAAGTAGGGCGCGTGGCCGTCGCTACCGACATCGGCACTGACTGGGCTCCGATTCCCTGACCCGGAGGCGCGTACTCGAGGAAGAAGTGCTCGTGGCTCTTGTCGCCCTGCGTCCCTCCGCACGGGAACTCCTTCGACACATCGCCCAGGTAGGAGCCCTCGTGGACGGTGTCCGCGTCTCGATCAAGCCGCGTAACGACCACCATGGCCCGCTCTGCCTCGCCGCGATGGCTGAGCAGCTGCCAAACGGCGCGCAGACGTTTGGCTACCTGCGCGTGAACGGCGGACGTCTGCCGGGCCTGATCCCGCCGCGCGCCACAGGCGCGCCTCAGCACGGATTGCGGAAAACCCGCAGGCCCAAGCCGGGTGTGACGCACACTTTCGGCGGCGCAACCCTGATGGCGCAGCTCCTTCTCGTCCTTACGGTCTCTCCAGGCAATTTCAACCGCCCAGGAGGAAAGACATGAGGAACAGGATCTTCATTTGGGGAGGCATCGGCGCGAGCGTCGTTCTCCTCGCGATGGGAGCCGGGTCGATCGTCATCGGCACCAAGGGCCATTCGGAGGTCGGCAACCAGATCAGCCAGGAGAAGATCGTCGGCGCCCCCGACATGACCCCGTCGGCCATCGCCGCCGAGGCCAAGAAGGCCGGGCTGAGCGACGTTTCGCTGCCGAGCTGCTCGGTTGCGAATCAGGCGATCAACAGCGGCACCAGGGCCAAGTGCTTCGCGTCGTACATGCGCATCCACACGCTTGAGGCGACCGGCGGCAAGACATACGCCGAGATGCCGCGCTACATCGACAAGAACGGCAAGCCGACGAACGACGAGAACGCAGCCGCAATCGACCCGAAGACGGGTGGGCCGGCCGCGAACGCCGCTCGCGACATCTGGGTGACCGACACCGCGCTCAGCACGGCGCTGAACACGTCGTACTTCGCCCAGCAGGTCTCGATCTTCTCGATCGTGATGGGGGTTGCCCTCCTCCTGGTCGGAGTGGGCCTGATGGTCCTCACGCTCGGCGTGCTCCGCCCCCGTCTCGACGGGACGAAGGTCGATCGCAAGGTCGGCGTCGAGGGTCACGCCACGGCCTGACCGCCTGACCGACATATCCACCCGACGCCGGCCCGGGCGCAGGAAGCGCCCGGGCCGGCGTCCGTGTGCAGCCGCGCGGATAGACTCGCGCCCGGATGGCCTCGAGATCCGATCTCGCAGGAGCCTGGGCCCGGGCGCTGGCCGCGAAGGACTTCGACGCCGCCCGCGACCTCCTGGCCGACGATGTCGACTTCCGGGCGCTCACACCGAACCGGTTCTGGCAGGAGACGAGCGCTGAAGGTGTGGCGGCGAACGTCCTGCCGGTCTGGCTCGAAGACTCCGATGAGGTCGAGACGCTCGATTCGGTGGAGGCCGGGGAGGTCGCCGACACCGGGCGCGTGCGCTACCGGCTGACGGTCTCGAATCCGGAAGGGCGCTTCGTGTTCGAGCAGGAGGCTTATCTGCGAGTCGACGGCGAGCGCATCGCCTGGCTTCGGATCCTCTGCTCGGGCTTCCGGCCGCTCGCCCAAACTTACATACCAGGCTGACTGTTTCTTGATATCTTCCGCCCGCCTTCGCCCGCGGCGGAGGCCCACCGCCTGCTGCGACAACGAGCCTAGGAGAGACATGAGCGCCAACGGCAACCGCACCTTCGTGATCGGCGTCGGCATGACCAAGTTCGACAAGCCGGGAACGAAGGAGGGCGACTACCCCGACTGGGCGAAGGAGGCGGGCGAGAAGGCGATCGCCGACGCCGGCATTTCCTACGAAGACGTCGAGCAGGCCTACGCGGGCTACTGCTACGGCGAGTCGACCTCCGGCCAGCGCGCGCTGTACGGGCTGGGCCTCACCGGCATCCCGGTGGTCAATGTCAACAACAACTGCTCCACCGGCAGCTCGGCCCTCTACATGGCACGCCAGGCCGTCCGCGGCGGCCTCGCCGACTGCGCGCTCGCGCTGGGCTTCGAGAAGATGGAGATGGGGTCGCTGGGCGTGAAGTACACCGACCGCACGAACCCCATGGACAAGCACGCCATGCGGATGTTCGAGATCCGCCAGCCCGAGCAGTCGCCGGCCGCGCCGCAGATGTTCGGCAACGCGGGCCGCGACCACATGCAGAAGTACGGATCGACTCCCGACCACTTCGCCTGGATCGGGTGGAAGAACCACAAGCACTCGGTCAACAACCCCTACGCCCAGTTCCAGGACGAGTATTCGCTCGAGGACATCAAGGCGGCGAAGATGATCCACGAGCCGCTCACCAAGCTCCAGTGCTCGCCAACGTCCGACGGGTCGGCCTGCGCGATCGTGGCCTCCGAGCGCTTCGTCGACGAGCACGGCCTGTGGGATCAGGCCGTCGAGATCGCCGGCCAGGCGATGGTCACCGACATGCGCTCGACCTTCGACGACGAGACCGACTGCATGAAGATCGTGGGCTACGACATGTCCAAGGAGGCGGCACGTCAGGCCTACGAGGAGGCCGGCGTCTCGGCCGTCGACGTCGACGTCTGCGAGCTGCACGACTGCTTCAGCGCCAACGAGCTCATCACCTACGAGGCGCTCGGGTTCGCGGAGGAGGGCCACGGGCACGAGCTGGTCGACGCCGAGGCGACGACGTACGGCGGCTCCGGCCCGGTGGTGAACCCGTCGGGTGGGCTGATCTCCAAGGGCCACCCGCTCGGAGCGACGGGCCTCGCGCAGTGCTCGGAGCTCACCTGGCAGCTTCGCGGCACGGCCGAGCGGCGCCAGGTCGACGGCGCCAAGGTCGCCCTCCAGCACAACATCGGCCTCGGCGGGGCGGCCGTCGTCACCGTCTACAAGCCGGCGCGGGGCTAGCGACGTGGCGATCGCCTTCACCGACGAGCAGCGCGACTTCCAGGAGGCGATCCGCGACTTCGCCAAGCGCGAGTGCGGCAGCCGTGAGAAGCGGCGGGAGCTGACCAGGGGCGGCCAGACCAACCACAGCCCCGAGATCGCGGCGAAGCTGGCCGAGCTCGGCTGGCTCGGCATCGCCATTCCCGAGAAGTACGGCGGCGCGGGCGGCGGCGCGGTCGACATGGTCCTGCTGCTCGAGGAGATCGCCCGCAACCAGATTCCCGCAGGCGCGTTCGGCCTCTCGATGATCGTCGCGGGCGCGTATGCGCGCTTCGGCACCGACGAGCAGAAGCAGGAGATCCTCGGCGGCATCGCCGGCGGGCGGGTGGAGGCGATCGCGATGTCCGAGCCCGAGGCCGGCTCGGACGTGGGCAACCTCTCCTGCTTCGCCGAGCGGCGCAACGGCGGCTACGTCATCAACGGCCAGAAGACCTGGATCTCGGCGGCGCAGGAGGCGGACCACATCCTGCTCGTCGCCCGCACCAGCCGCGACGGCTCCAAGCACGAGGGCGTGACCATGTTCAACGTCCCGCGCGAGACGCCGGGGCTCGAGATCCACGGGATCGGCACGATGGCCGGGCCCGACGAGGTCAACGACCTCTACTTCACCGACTGCGAGATTCCCGCCGAGGCGGTGGTGGGCCAGGAGGGCATGGCCTGGATGCAGCTCATGACGGGCCTCAACCACGAGCGCCTGATCACCGGGGCGATGTTCCTGGGCATCGCCGAGCGCGCCTTCGACGACACCCTGGCCTACGTGAAGGAGCGCAAGCAGTTCGGCCGGCCGATCGGCTCGTTCCAGACGATCCGCCACCGCCTCGCCGACCTCGCCACCGAGATCGAGTGCTGCCGCCTGCTCGTCTACGAAGTGGCCCAGCGGACTGACGCCGACCCGGAGAAGACGCTTCCGCGAGAGGCCTCGATGGTCAAGCTCAAGGTCACCGAGACGGCGAAGAAGGTGGCCCTGGAGGGCCAGCAGATGATGGGTGGCTACGGCTACGCGACCGAGTACGACATGGAGCGCTACGTCCGCGCGACCCTGGTCTCCACGATCTTCGCGGGCACGAGCGAGATCCAGCGCGAGATCATCTCCAAGACCTACGGGCTCTGATCCGCGCACAGCTCAAACTCGTCCGCCGGCTCTGGGGGCTCAACCCGCCCACCTCGCTCAACCTGCGCGTCCTGCGCTGGGCGACCGCGGCGGCCGCCAGGGAGCTCGCCTGGCAGTTCGCGGGCCTCAACGCGATCGTCCTGGTGGCCCTCATCGCCCTCGGCGCCTCCGGCTCGATCCTCGGCGAGGTCGCGATCGCGCTCATCGCCCTCCTTCTTCTCTTCGAGGCTCGGCTGGCCTGGATCAGCGTCGGCAGCTCGCGCGCGGTCGACCGGGCGCTCGGCGACATCCCGGGCGAGCCCTCGCAGTTCCGGGTGCCGCGCAGCCACCTGTTCTTCCCGGTCCTGATGCTTTTCGCAAACACCGTTCGCAAGGAGCGAGGCGTCGTGTTCTTCGAGGGCGAGGGCTACCGGCTGCGCCTCGACGTCTACCGGCCGGCGAAGGCGGGGGAGGGCGAGCGCCCGCGCCCCGCCGTGATCCAGGTCCACGGCGGCGGGTGGATCTCGGGCAGCCGGGTCGAGCAGGGGATCCCGCTGCTGAACCACCTGGCCTCGAACGGCTGGATCGGCTTCAACATCGACTATCGCCTGAGCCCGCGCGCGACGCTGCCCGACCACGTGATCGACGTCAAGCGCGCGATCGCCTGGGTGCGCGAGCACGCGGAGGAGCTCGGGATCGACCCGCGGCGGATCTGCCTCACCGGCGGCTCGGCCGGCGGGCACCTCACGGCGCTCGCCGCGCTGACGGCCGACGACAGGGCGCTGCAGCCGGGATTCGAGGACGCGGACACGTCTGTCGCCGCCGCTGTTCCCTTCTACGGCGTCTACGACATGGCCGACGCCGGCGGCGTCTATTACCCCGGCCTGCGCACCTGGCTGTTCCCGAAGGTCGTGCTCAAGCGCTCCTACGACGAGGCGCCCGAGCTCTACGAGTCGGTCTCGCCCACCTACCGGGTGCACGCGGGCGCGCCGCCGTTCCTTGTCTTCCACGGCGACCGCGACACCCTCGTGCCCGTGGGCGATGCCAGGGCCTTCGTCGAGCGGCTGCGCGAGGCCTCGCGCAGCGAGGTGCTCTACGTCGAGCTGCCCGGCGCCGAGCACGCCTTCGACCTGCTGCCGTCGCTTCGCACCGTGCACGTGGTCGAGGGCATCGAGCGCTTCCTGCGCACGGCTGTCCTCGAGCCGCGCGAGCTCACGGCGGCCTGAGTCCTAGACTCGGGTCGATGCTCTACGACGACGGCAGGGTGGCATGCGACGAGGATGGGCTCGTCATCAGGCGCTACTACCCCTGGGGCGCCAAGCGGGTCCCGTACGACTCGATTCGTGGCATGAGGCGGCGTCCGCTGGGCACAATCCGCGGCAGATGGCGGCTTTGGGGCTCGGGCGACTTCAAGCACTGGTGGAACCTCGACCTCGGACGTCCCCGCAAGTCGGTCGGACTCGAGATCGATGTCGGGGGGCGAGTGATCCCGACGATCACGCCCGACGATCCGGACGCCGTGCAGAGGGTGGTTGCAGCGCGCCTCTGCTGACTTACCCCGCCGTTCCAGGGCGCCTCAACGCTTGCGGGCGAAGCGCGCGACCGCGTTGGCCACCTTGCCCCCGACGTACACGGACCTACCGTTCGGGCTGACGGCGACGGCGCTGGCGCCGCCGAGGCCGGGGGCGGTCTCGACGCACCCGTCGGGGTTGCTCGAGGAGTCGGCGACGCACTGTTTGGTCGTCAGCGCGCCCGTCTTGGGGTTTCGGGCAAAGCCGACGACTGCGTTGGAGCCGTAGGCGGCGGTGTAGACGGACTTGGAATCGGGGCTGGCGGCGATCGAGTCGATCTTGTGCAGGCCTCCGACGACGTGCGAGCAGCCGGCGGCGGCGTAGCAGCCCTGCGGAGTGAGGATGCCCTTCTTGTCGCGTTTGAAGCGGACCAGCGAGTCCGAGTTGTAGCCCCCGGCGTACACCGATCTGCCGTCGGGGCTGACGGCGAGCGAGAGGGGGTCGGCCATGCTGGCCGTCGTCTCGGCGCAGGCGTCGGGGTTGCCGCTCGCGTCGGCGATGCAGCCGCCCTTGGCATGCAGCGCGCCCGTCTTGCGATCGCGCCTGAAGGTCGCGATCGAGTTCGAGGACCCGCCGCCGACGTAGAGCGACTTCCCGTCGGCGCTCGTCGCGAGTCCGATGTCCCCGCGCATTCCCTTCGCGGTCTGCTTGCAGTTCTCGTAGCTGTCCGACTTGTCCCGCACGCAGCCCTTCGGAGCCAGGGCGCCGGTGGTCCTGTTGCGCTTGAAGCGAACGACGGCGCTGGCGTCGCCGCCCGCGTAGAGAGACTTGCCGTCCGGGCTCATCGCCAGCGATTCAACGTTGTAGAGCCCCGGCGTCGTCCTCGGGCAGCCGTCCGGATTGGCGCCCTTCTCGGCGATGCAATCGGCGGGGTGAAGCGCGCCCGTCTTGCGGTTGCGCTTCAGGCGCACAACCGCGTTGCTCTCGTAGCTCCCCACATAGACGGATCTGCCGTCCGGGCTGATGACGACGGCGGTGGGGTAGTCGATCGCCCTGGCCGTCTTCGCGCAGCCGTCGGGGTTGTTGGCCGGATCGGCGATGCAGCCCTTCGGCGTCAGCGCGCCCGTCGTGCGACTTCGCTTGAAGATCGCGAGTGCGTTCGAACTGCCGCCCGCGGCATACACCGACCGGCCATCGGCGCTCACGGCCAGGGCGTTCAACCCAGTGAGGCCGGCGGTCGTCGGGTGGCAGGAGTCCGGGTTGGCCGTGGCCTCGGCGATGCAGCCCTTCGCGGTGAGCCCTCCGGTGGAGGCTGGAGCGGTCGCGGCGAGCGCGGCGAGCGCGATGGCCGTCGCCAAGCCGAACCGTGCCGAAGCCCACCTCATCGCGTCATCGAGACACCGACTGCCAGCCTACTCCCGCGGCGCCGGATGTCAATCGGGCCAGCGATATGGCAGGAATCGTCCGGTCCTTGTCATTGCAGACAGAACCGCCGCACGGCATGATCACCTACATGAGCGATTCGAAGAAGCCCCGTCGCCTCGTCCTCGTCGCCTTCGACGGCGTCCAGGCACTCGACCTGACGGGTCCGATGGAGGTCTTCAACACCGCCCTGCGGTTCGCCGAGGGCACATACTCGATCGAGGTCGTCGCGCCAACCGCGAGCCCGGTCGCTTCGTCAAGCGGCCTCGCCATCGTCCCCGAGGGCTCGCTTGCCGAAGTGCGGGGCGAGGTCGACACCCTGGTCGTCGCGGGTGGCGCGGGGACCAGGAAGGCGGCCGAGGACGAGCTGTTCATCGCCGCCGTGCGGCGAGTGGCCGCGAGGTCGCGGCGGGTCGCCTCCGTCTGCACCGGGGCGTTCCTGCTCGCTCGGGCGGGCCTGCTCCACGGGCGTCGGGCGACCACCCACTGGGCGTACTGCGAGCGGCTGGCCGCGACGGGGCCGGACATCGACGTCGAGCCCGACGCGATCTTCGTCCGCGACGAGCACGTCTGGACCTCGGCCGGGGTGACGGCCGGGATGGACCTGGCCCTCGCGCTGGTCGAGGAGGACCTGGGTCGCGACGCGGCCCTCGACGTCGCCCGCTGGCTCGTCCTCTTCGTCCAGCGCCCGGGAGGGCAGTCGCAGTTCAGCGCAGCGCTGTCGGCCCGGCGCGCAGAGCGCGAGCCGCTGCGCGAGATCCAGGGATACATCGCGGGCAACCTGGCGGCCGACCTGCGCGTGGAGGCGCTTGCCGAGCGGGCGTTCATGAGCCCGCGCAACTTCGCCCGCGCCTTCAGGCGCGAGGTGGGGCAGACGCCGGCCGCCTACGTGGAGGCGGCGCGCCTGGAGGCGGCCCGCCACGCGCTTGCCGACGGCGTCGCCTCGGTGGAGTCGATCGCGCGCAGGGTCGGCTTCGGCACCCCGGAGACCATGCGCCGGGCGTTTCATCGGCGGCTGGGTGTCGGCCCGGCCGAGTACCGCGGCCGGTTCGGCTCCGCCCTTCACCGCGCAGCCTGACAAACGAACAAGGAGATTCAGATGCAGATCGCGTTCCTTCTCTACCCTCGGTTCACTGCGCTCGACGCGGTCGGCCCGTTCGACGTCCTCGGCTCGGTGCCCGGGCACGAGACGGTCTTCGTCGCCGAGGAGGCGGGCCCCGTGCGCAACGAGTCGGACACGATGTCGATCGTTGCCGACCGCTCGCTGGCCGAGGTCCCCTCGCCCGACGTGGTCGTCGTGCCGGGCGGCTTCGGCACCCGGTCGCTCCTGGGCCACGAGCCCATCCTCGACTGGCTGCGCACCGCTCACGAGACCACGACGTTCACGACGTCGGTCTGCACGGGCGCGCTGCTGCTGGCGGCGGCCGGCATTCTCGACGGCGTCCCGGCGACCACCCATTGGCTGGCCCGCGACGTCCTGGGCGAGCTCGGGGCGAAGCCGGTGCCCGAGCGCGTCGTCGAGGAGGGCAAGATCATCACGGCGGCCGGCGTCTCGTCTGGAATCGACATGGCGCTGCGCCTGGTTCAGAGGCTTCACGGCGACGAGGCGGCGCAGGCCGTGCAGCTGGGGATCGAGTACGACCCCCAGCCGCCGTTCGACTCCGGCTCGGTCGAGAAGGCCTCGCCGGAGATCGTCGCCGCGGTGAAGGCGGCCTTTCAGGCTCAGGGATAGGATTCGAGGGGTCTCCAAGGCTTCGAGCGAGAGGATCAACCCATGGCCAAGCAACCGATTCCAATCCGCGGGCGAGTCGCCGCGATCACCGGAGGGGCTCGAGGAATCGGCCTCGCCATCGCGACCGCGCTGAGCCGCAAGGGCGCGCGCGTCGCCATCGGCGACCTCGACCTCGAGCTCGCCGAGAAGGCGGCGGAGGGGCTGGGCGGCGGCGCCGTCGCCTTCGACCTCGATGTCACCGACCGGGAGTCGTTCACCGGCTTCATCGACGCGGCCGAGGAGGCCGTGGGCCCCATCGACATCCTGGTCAACAACGCCGGCATCATGCCGGCGGGCCCGTTTCTCGAGGAGTCCGACGAGACGGCGATGCGCCAGTTCGACATCAACGTCCACGGCGTGATCCTGGGCATGAAGATCGCCCTCCCACGGATGATCGAGCGCCGCAGCGGCCACGTGGTGAACATCGCCTCGCAGGCCGGCAAAGGCGGCTTCCCCGGCATCGCGACCTACTGCGGCACCAAGCACGCGGTCGTGGGGCTCAGCGAGGCCGTGCGCAGCGAGCTTCGCGACACCCCGGTCGAGATGACCGTCGTCATGCCCGCATTCGTCAACACCGAGCTGATCTCGGGCGCCGAGCAGCCGCGCGCGGTGAAGGTCGCCGAGCCCGAGGACGTGGCGAACGCGATCACCGACGCGCTGGAGTTCCCCAGGTTCGACGTGCACGTGCCGAAGTCGGCCGGCCGGATCGGCTGGGTCATGAACATGGTCCCGCGCCGCGGCCGCGAGGCCATCGCGCATGCGCTGAAGGCCGACCAGGTGCTGACCAACATCGACTCGGCCCAGCGCGCCGCCTACGAGGAGCGGATCTCGCACGCCGAGCGCTCCCGCGAGCACGCCTGATCCCCAGGCGGCGGCCGTGGAGCTGAACCTGCCGCGCCCGCTGGCGCGCGGCATCGCCCGCGTCACGGTGGGCATGCCCGCGCTCGCACGGATGTCGCCGGGCGCCGAGCGCCGCTGGCTCGACTCCATCGCCCGCGCTGGCGCAGGCCGCCGAAGGGAACGACCCGCACGTCAGTCCGACGCTCGGCGGCGTCCCGACGACCGCCGTCGCGGGCCCATGGGCCGAGCCGGGCCGCACGATCCTCTACCTCCACGGCGGCGCCTACGTCGCCGGCTCGCCCGGTCGCCTACGGGGCCTTCCTCGCGGCGCTCTCGAAGGCGGCGCGCGCGACGGTGCACGCGCCCGACTACCCGCTCGCGCCCGAGCACCCGTTCCCGGCCGCCCCTGACGCGGCGCAGCGCCGCCTATCTCGCGCTTCGCGAGCGCCGAGGAGGGGCCGATTGCCGTGGTCGGCGACTCCGCCGGCGGCGGGCTCACCCTGGGCCTGGCGCTGCGCCTTCGCGACGGTGGCGAGCCGGCGCCCGCCGGCCTGGTGCTCTTCTGCCCGTGGCTCGACCTTGCCAACTCCGGCGAGTCGTTTCGGGTCAACGGCCGCCGCGAGCCGATCCTGCGCCAAGGCCGTTCGAACCACAACGCGCTGCTCTACGCGAACGGCGAGTCGCTCACGGACCCGCGGCTCTCACCCATGTACGCGCCCGACCTCTCCGGCCTGCCGCCGATTCACCTGGTCGGCGCGGGCGACGACCTGCACCTGAGCGACGCGGACGCGCTTGCGCGGTCGCCTGCGGGAGATCGGGGCACAGCTCGAATACAGCCGCGTCGACGGGATCTTCCACGACTTCCAGGTGCTGGGCGACTACCTCGAGGTCAGTCGCGATGCCCTCGCCGGCGCCGCGAGGGCGATCGACGGGTTCTTCGCCTCAGTCGCGCCCGGCGGTGCGGTCGAGTCCGCCGCGAAGGGCTGAGCGCTCCTCGGAGTCGGCCGTCCGCAGCGTCGCGAGCATCTCCTCGTCGCGCAGCATCAGGCGGTCGAGGATGGGATTGAGGACGCCGCGGGCGGCGAACCACGCCCGCCACCAGGGCGGGAGGATCACGCGCGGCGCGCGCCGCTCGATGCCGTCGACGATCCCGACGCCCGCCGTCCGGGGGCTGCAGGCGCCGCATCATGATCCGCGGCGTCCGCGAGGCGATGCCGCTCTGGACGACCTCGTCCTCGAAGGCGTCCTGGACCATCCGGGTGTCGATGAAGCCGAAGTGCGCCACGGTCGCGCTCGCGCCGTGGATCGCGAGCTCCGTGCGCAGCGCTCGGCCCATCGCCTCGACGCCGGCCTTGGCCATGGCGTACGGCGAGTTGAGCATTCCGTTCACCCACGCGTAGACGGAGGAGACGACGACGACGTGGCCCCTGCGCGCGGTGATCTCGGGGAGGGCCGGCCGGACCGTGCGCCACACGCCGAGGAGGTCGATCTCGATCGTGCGCTCGAAGACGTCGGGGTCGATCGAGCGCATCGTCGCGGTGGGCGGGGCGACGCCGGCGTTGGCGACCACGATGTCGAGGCCGCCGAAGCGCTCGACGACCTCGGCGACGGCTGCCTCCATGGCGTCGCGGTCCGTCACGTCGGCGGCCATGCCCGTGGCCTGCGGCCCGATCACGGACGCCGCGGCCCGGCTGGCGTCTTCGTCGAGGTCCAGGATCACGGCCGTCGCGCCGCGCTCGGTCAGCGCGCGGGCCGTCTCGAAGCCGATTCCCCGCGCCGCTCCCGTGACGAGGGCGATCTTGCCTTGCAGCTCGTAGCGCGCCACGGCCGAACCCTATCCGCCACAATGGTGCCGGCGCGCCAACGGGGGATTGGCATCAACGTACAGTCACGACTGTTTGTTAGAGTCGCCCGCGGGATGGAAGCTCAGGCGCCGGCGAAGAACCGGGGCAAGCAGCAGGACGCCGCAAAGGCCTCGCCGCGACGAACGCAGGCGGAGCGCCGTGCGGCCACGCGTGGCGCCCTGCTCGACGCGACCATCGACTGCTTGGTCGAAGACGGCTACGCCGGCACGACCACCACGCGCATCGTCGAGCGCGCGGGAGTCTCGCGCGGCGCCCAGGTCCACCACTTCCCCACCAAGGCCGAGCTGATGGCCGAGGCTGTGCGCCACCTCGCGGAGCGCCGTGCCGAGGAGTTCATCGCCGAGGCGAAGGAGGTCCCCGCCCGCGGGCGCCGGCGCTTCGAGCGGATGCTCGACCTCCTGTGGGGCATTCACATGGGCCCGCTCTTCGCCGCCTCGGTCGAGCTGTGGGTGGCGGCGCGCTCCGACGAGGAGCTCCGCGCCCGGTTGGTCGAGGTCGAGCGCGAGATCGCCGTGCTCACCGCCGCCGCCATCGACGACCTCTTCCCGGAGATGGCGGGCGTTGCGGCCTTTCGCGAGGCGGTCGACGCATCGCTCGCCACGATGCGTGGCCTGGCGCTGCTCGGATTCGTGGTCGGCGAGCGCGAGATCGAGCGCCGCTGGGCCGGCTCGCGCGCGACGCTGGTCGCGGCGGTCGCGGCCATCGCTCCCTAGCGCGGCGGCCCTCAACCACGGCCGCTGAGCGAATAGTCTGCGGCCGTGGCTGAAACGACTTCGATCTGGAGGGACTGGCAATGACGGAGCTGGACACGGGCGCGCTGGCGGCGGAGATGGCGGGCGAGGTCGTCGTCCCGGGCGATTCGTCCTACGACGAGATCAACCACGTCTACAACGCGATGGTCGACAAGCGACCGGCCGTGTTCGCCAGGTGCACGTCCACCGGCGACGTCGGCGCCGCGATCCGCTTCGCGCGGGCCAACGGGCTCGACGTCTCCGTTTACTGCGGCGGGCACGGGGTCACCGGCGCTGCGCTCGCCGACGAGGGCCTGGTCATCGACCTGCGCCTCATGAACGGCGTCGAGGTCGACGCCGGCGCCAAGGTCGCGCGCGTGCAAGGCGGCGCGACCTGGGGCCCGGTCGACGAGGCGACGCAGGCGCACGGGCTGGTCGTGACCGGCGGCCGCTATCCCGGCACCGGCGTCGGCGGCCTGGCGCTCGGCAGCGGCTCCGGCTGGATCGATCGCAAGTTCGGCCTCACATGCGACAACCTGCTCTCGGTCGAGGTCGTCACGGCAGAGGGAGAGGTAGTGACGGCCTCCGAGTCCGAGAACGCCGACCTCTTCTGGGGCACCCGCGGCGGCGGGGGCAATTTCGGCGTCGTCACCGAGTTCGAGTTCCAGCTCCACGAGCTGGGTCCGGAGATCTACGCGGGGATGCTCATGTACCCCGGCGAGATGGGGGCGGCCGTCCTGCGGAACTTCCGCGACTTCATCGAGTCGGCGCCGGACGAGGTGGGCGGCGGCGTCGCCATGATCACGGCGCCACCCGAGGACTTCGTCCCCGAGCCGGCGCGCGGCAAGCCGGCCGTGGCGGTGATCGTCGTCTACTGCGGGCCGGTCGTCGACGGCGAGGAGGCGCTCAGGCCGCTCACCGAGTTCGGGCCCCCGGCGATGGCGATGGTCGGGCCCATGCCCTACCTCGGCGTGCAGCGGCTGATCGAGCCCGGCAACCCGCCCGGCATGCGCAACTACTGGAACGCCGAGTTCCTCACCGGCCTGCCCGACGAGGCGACTGAGATCCTCTCCAAGGCCCATATGGAGAAGCCCTCGCCTCTGGCCGACATCATCCTGCTGCCCGGGGGAGGGGCGATTGCGCGGGTCGCCGACGACGAGATGGCGTTCGGCCAGCGCAAGAGCCCGTACAACCTCCACCTCCTCACCCAGTGGCCCGAGGAGTCGATGGACGAGGCCTGCATTGCGTGGACACGGGAGCTGGCGGCGGCGATGAAGCCGTTCACGTCCGGCTTCGCCTACCTCAACTTCATCGGCGACGAGGGGCACGACCGCGTGGTGGCCGCCTTCGGCGAAAAGACGTTCAAGCGGCTCCAGGAGATCAAGGATCGCTGGGATCCCGACAACGTCTTCCGGCTGAACCAGAACATCACCCCGAGCGGCGCGGGCCAGGAGCCCGTGGCCGTCTAGCCCTAGAGCAGCAGAAGAAGCGCCGCGGCGACCAGGCCGAGCACGACCAGGGCCGCGATCAGAAGCGGCCCGTCGGTGTCGGCGGTGAACTGGCCGGCCTCGAGCTCGGCGGTGAGCTTGCGCGTGCGGCGCGTGCCGTAGCCGAGCAGCAGCAGCCCGATTGCCCCCAGGGTCACGCCGGCCAGCTCGGCGCGCGCGCCGCTGCCGTGCACGAGCTTCGCGATCGCGAGGCCCAGGATCATCACGTTCACCGAGGTGCGAAGCCAGGCCAGGTAGGTGCGCTCGTTCGCCAGGTGGTCGCGAGCGAGGTCCTGGCCGCCTTCTGCGGGCGCCGCCATACGCGCAGCATGACCTACGCCGCGGCGCGATCTTCCGTGGAGTCGGCGAGGGTCGCGTTGAGCGCGATCCCGGCGAGCAGCGAGATGTTGGAGATCCACAGCCAGACCAGGAAGACGATCGGGCCCGCGAGGGTGGCGTAGGTCGCCTGGTAGGAGCCAAGGGTCGCCACGTAGAGGGCGAACGCGCCCGAGGCGATGAGCCAGAGCACAGTCGAGAGCGCCGTCCCGGCGACGATCGCGCCCCACGGCCGAGGGTCGAGGGCAGGGGCGTGGCGCGCCAGCAGCGCGATCGCGATCGCGCCCGCAAGGCCGAGCAGTGGCCAGCGGGCGGTCGCGAAGACCGATGCCCCCGTGGAGCCGAGGCCGAGGCTGCGCGAGGCCGAGTCGAGGATCGGGCCGCTCAGCGCGACCGCGACCAGCATCAGCGTCATGATCCCGAGGCTCGTGAGCGTGAGCGAGAGCTGAACCGCGCGGCGGCGCACCTGCGATCGCGTCTCCTCGACGCCGTGGATCCGGTTGGCGGCGCTCATGAAGCCACCGACGTACCCGGAGGCCGCCCACAGCGCGCCGGCGAAGCCGATCAGCGCGGCGACGCCGGCCGTGCCGTTGGCCTTGACGAGGCCGTCGATCGGGCCCTTCAGGGTGTGCACCGCGGACTTCGGCCCGATCGAGTCGATGGCGTCCAGCAGCACATGGCTGGTGCCCTCGTTGCCGAACAGGCCGAGCATCGCCACGAGGGCCGCCACCATCGGCAGGATGGAGAGCGCGCCGTAGTAGGCGAGCGCGGCGGCCAGCTCGGTGATGCCGGCGTCGAGCGCGCGGCCGGCGGCGCGTTTGGCCACGGGCACCGGCCCTGACATTTGGTCTCCTTTCAGCGGTTTTGGGCGGTTCTGTAAGGCCTCGGGACGGGGTGGCGCTGTCCTACCCCGCGGCCTTGGCCGGCAACCAAACTGGTTGACCGGCCAAACGGCTATGAATGCAGGCGGTTGACCGGCTCCAGCCAATCATCCTCCGGCGCAGCGGTGCCCTCAGTCGCGATCCTCGACGTCGACGGGACGCTCTTCGACCGCGATTACCAGCGGGCCCTGGCGTGGCATCGGGCCCTGGCCGAGGAGGGCTGCAAGTTCAGCATCTGGAGCGTCCACCGCCACGTTGGCATGGGCGCCTCGCTCATCGTCGACGCGCTGTGCGGGGCGGAGGTGGAGGGCGAGCTGGGGGAGTCGATTCGCGCGCGGGCGCGCAAGCTCTACCGCGAGCTCGCCTACGAGGCCGCGCCGATCAACGGATCGCGCGAGCTGGTCGCCGAGCTCGGGCGGCGAGGTCGAGACATCGTGCTCGCCGGAGCCGGCAGCCGCGAGATCGGGCACTACGCGCGCATCCTCGGCGCGTCGGCCGACACCGCCCTGCGCGCCGCGGTGGAGGAGCCGTTCCCTGCGGCCGCCGATGTGCTGGCGGCAGCGCTGGCGATGGTGGGCGATGCGCCCGCGACGCTGGTGGGGGACTCCACGTGGGACGCCCGAGCGGCGGGGCGCTGCGGCATCCCGTGCGTCGGCGTCGCGACCGGGGCGCATTCCGACCGTGAGCTGCGCGCTGCGGGAGCCGACCCGGTCTTTGAGTCGCTGACCGGACTGGTGCTGGAGCTCGACTCCACCCCGATCATCGCCGCGCAGAGCGATATCCCGGCGCCGGACTCCGAGGCGCCGGCGCGCCCGGACCAGGACTGACGCTCAGCGTCTTCGCAGGCGCCGCAGCACCCAGAGCGGCGCCGTGGAGATGGTCGGCCTGCGGCCCGCGTCGGCCGAGTCCTCGCGGTCGAACGCCGCCGCGTAGCGGGCCGCATCCTGCGGGCTGGCGTAGAGCTTGGAGCCCCGCTCGCCGCACCCGCGCTCGCACTCCCAGGTCATCTCCGCTCCCTCCGCGCGGAAGCGGAATCGATGGCCCATCACGCGGCAGCGGATCACGCCCTCGACCTTACGGGCTGGCCGCTCGCGGCGCGTGTGCGTTTGAACACCCGGCCGGGCGGGAACAACCGCGTTCGACGTGAGAGAGGGAGCGCAGGCAATGGACGCCGAATCGCGAGTTCTGGAGACGAACATCCCCGCCAGGCTCGACCGACTTCCCTGGTCGCGCTTTCACTGGCTGGTGGTCATCGGCCTCGGGACCGTGTGGATCCTCGACGGCCTCGAGGTCACGATCGTCGGCAGCGTCGCCGCCAGGCTGGCCGAGGCCGGCAGCGGCATCGAGCTGGGCGCGGGCCAGATCGGCACAGCGGCGGCCTTCTACGTGGCGGGCGCCTGCATCGGCGCGCTGTTCTTCGGCCAGCTGACCGACCGCTTCGGCCGCAAGCGCCTGTTCCTGATCACCCTCCTCCTCTACATCGCGGCGACGGTGGCGACCGCCTTCTCGTTCGCTCCCTGGTACTTCTTCGCCGCCCGATTCCTCACCGGCGCCGGCATTGGCGGCGAGTACGCCGCGATCAACTCGGCGATCGACGAGCTGATCCCGGCCCGCGTTCGCGGCCGGGTGGACCTGATGATCAACGGCTCGTACTGGTTCGGCGCGGCCGTCGGAGGCGTCGCCGCCCTGTTCTTCCTCAACGAGTCGGTCTTCGCGGGCGACGTCGGCTGGCGGCTCGCGTTCGGGACCGGCGCGCTGCTCGGCTTTGTGATCCTGCTGGTCCGGCGAAACGTCCCCGAGAGCCCGCGCTGGCTCTTCATCCACGGGCGCGAGGACGAGGCCGAGAAGATCGTCGACGGCATCGAGCACGAGGTCGAGGAGGAGTCCGACGAGAAGCTTCCCGAGCCCGAGGGCACCATCAAGGTCCGCCAGCGCGACCGCATCCCGTTCTCGACCATCGCGCGCACGGCGTTCGCCGACTATCCGCGGCGGACGGTGCTCGGCCTCTCGTTGTTCGTGGGCCAGGCGTTCATCTACAACGCGATCACCTTCGACCTCGGAACCCTGTTGAGCACGTACTTCGGCGTCGGGTCCTCTTCCGTGCCCTACTACACGGTGCTGTTCGCGGTCGCGAACCTCATGGGGCCGCTGGTGCTGGGGCGCCTGTTCGACACGGTCGGGCGCAAGCCGATGGTCGCCGGGACCTACCTGGGCTCGGCGGCCGTGGTCGGGGTGCTGGCCATCGTCATGAGCGGCGGCAACCCGCTGACGACGTGGTCGTTCATGGCGTTCGTCATCGGCACCTTCTTCCTGGCCTCCGCCGGTGCAAGCGCGGCCTACCTGACGGTCAGCGAGATCTTCCCGATGGAGACGCGCGCCCTGGCGATCGCGTTCTTCTACGCCATCGGCACCGCGGCGGGCGGGATCACCGGTCCGCTGCTGTTCGGGCACCTGATCGCCAGCGGCGACACCGACACGCTGGCCAAGGGCTTCTACATCGCCGCCGCCGTGATGGCCGTGGGCGGCATGGCCGAGCTGTTCTTCGGGGTCGCGGCCGAGCGCAAGCCGCTGGAGGACATCGCCAAGCCACTCACCGCCGAGGAAGCAGAAGGCGAGGCGGGGGATGGATCGCGCGAGGCACGGCGCGGGGGCGAGCCTGGTGCTCCCGCGCCGGCGCCGGCGCGCGCTCGCTTCCGCCCGGGTCCGGGCCGCTACGGCTACTCGCCCATGCCGATCGGCTCGACCGCGTACTCGCACGCGGCCGACGAGCTGGGCCCCGAGGTCGCGGCGATCTCCGCCGCGCTCACTCGCCACGGTGAGCTCTCGCGCGACGAGCTGGCGCGCCTGGTCGGCGCCAGGCGCTGGGGGCCGGGGCGCTTCCGCAGCGCGCTTCGCCGCGCCGAGCTCGAGGGCGTCGCGCGGCGCGTGGCCCGGCGCCGCGTCGGCCCGGCCTCGGCCTAGCTGCAACTTCGCTGCCAGGTGAGGCCGAACTTGCCACGTCGAACGGGCGAGGAGCAGACTTTCGGGTGGGGTGAAGGGGATTCGCCTTTACGGGAATGAAGATGGGGCGGCCGCGCCCTGCCGTCGTGTCGTCGCGCTCGACTTCGAGGGCGTGCTGGCCGACCGCGATCACCAGCGGGCGATTGCGTGGCAGCGGGCCCTCTCGGAGCATGGATGCGAGCTGAGCGACTGGGCAGTGCACCGGCAGATCGGCCTCGGCGGGAACCTGATGGTCGAGGCGCTGGCGGGTCCGGAACTCGAGCGCCGGGCGGGTTCGGCAGTCCGCGCCAGGGCGACGAAGCTGTTCCGCGAGCTTGCCTACGAAGCATCCCTGCTGGACGGAGCCCGGGAGCTGATGGCCGAGCTGTCGCGGCGGCGAGCGAAGATCGTCGTGGCCGGCATCGGGCCCACCGAGCTGGAGCACTTCGCGAGCCGCCTGCGCCCACCGCGCGGCGACTTCCGCAGAGCTTCGGTGGTGGGTGCGTTCGCGCCGGCGCAGCGCGTGGTCGAGGTGGCGGTGAGAAGCGCCCTCGGAGGCGAAGTCGTGCTCGTGGGCGACTCGACCTGGGACGCCCGCGCCGCGCGAATGCTCGGCATTCCGGCGCTGGGCGTGGCGAGCGGCGCGCATTCGCAGCGCGAGCTGGAGGCGGCCGGCGCGCAAGCGTTCCCGTCGCTCGGGGCGCTCGCTGCTCGCCTCGAGTCGACCGTTCTCTATCTGGACGCGACCGGGCCCGGAGCCCTCAGGTGACGAGCCCGTGGCGCATGGTGTTCTCCGAGGCCACGCGGGGCTCGACGAACTGCTGCAGGTAGTCGGGGCCGCCCGCCTTCGAGCCGACGCCCGACAGGCGGTTGCCGCCGAACGGCTGGCGCGCCACGACCGCCCCGGTCAGGCGCCGGTTCACGTAGAGGTTGCCGACGGGCAGGCGGGCGCTCACGGCGTCGACGGTCGCCGGGTTGCGGGAGAAGAGTCCCGCCGTGAGCGCGAACGGCAGCGACTCGACGATCTCGCACGCGGCCTCGACGCTGGCGACGGGCTCGATGCTGAGAAGCGGCCCGAAGATCTCCTGCGTGAGGATCCGCGAGTCGCCGGGCAGGCCGGTGACCACGGCGGCGTCGGTGAAGCACGCGCCGGGCGCCGCGGGCGCCGCGCGGGCGAGAATCCGGCCGCTCGACTCCGCCTCGGCCAGGCGGGCGCGGACCCGTTCCGCGGCCTCGGGCTCGATCACCGGCGGCACGTCGGTGCCGAAGGTCTCGGCCTGTCCGACTGCGAGCTCCGCGACCGCCCCGCCGAGCCGATGCGCCAGCCGCTCGTACACGGCCTCGTGAGCCAGCACGCGCGAACAGGCCGAGCACTTCTGGCCCGCGTACGCGAAAGCCGAGCGCACCACCTCCGGCACGACCTCGTCCAGGTCGGCGTCGGCGTCGACGATGGCGCAGTTCTTGCCGCCCATCTCGGCCACGACGCGCTTGACGTGGGCCTGCCCCGGCGGCGTCTCGGCCGCGGCCCGGATGATCTCCAGGCCCACGGGGCTCGACCCGGTGAAGGCGATCATGTGCACGCGCGGGTCGCGGACCAGCGCCGCGCCGGCCTCGCCGAATCCGGGCGCCAGCGAGACGGCTCCGGCGGGGACGCCCGCCTCGCGCAGGGCGCGCACCAGCTCCAGGCCGCATGCGGGCGACTGCTCGGCGGGCTTCAGCACCACGGTATTGCCGGTGGCAAGCGCGGCCGCGGTCATCCCCGTGGGAATCGCGAGGGGGAAGTTCCAGGGCGAGATCACGGCCGCCACGCCCCGGGCCGCGTAGGTCATGGTGTTGTGCTCGCCGGGCGCCTGGGCAAGCTCGCGTCCCTGCGCGAGCTCGACGCAGCCCCGCGCGTAGTAGCGCAGGAAGTCGATGGCCTCGCAGACGTCGGCATCGGCCTCCGCCCACGGCTTCGCGCACTCGCGGACCTCGAGGGCAGCGATCTCGTAGCGGCGCTCGCGCAGGATGCCGGCTGCGCGCTCGAGCGCGGCGGCGCGCTCCTGCGCCGCGGTCCGGCTCCAGCCGGGCGCGGCCTGCGCGGCGATCTCGACGGCCCGCTCGACGGCGCCGGCGCCGGCCGAGGTTGCGCGGGCGACCACGCGCTCGGGCATCCCGGGGTCGGCCGACTCGAAGGTTCCGCCGGTGAGCGCGTCGGCGCCGACCATCACCGGCACCTCCAGGGGCAGCCTGCGGTCGATCCCGGCCAGCGCCTGCGTCAGGCGCTCGCGCTCGCCCGCGCGGCGCAGCTCGAGCAGCGGCTCGTTGGCGAAGCTGGACAGGCTCACGGCGCCGCCAGGAGCTCGTCGAGGGGCGCGCCACTGGCCTGCGCCTGAAGGAACGAGTCGTTCGAGGAGTTCTCGAGCAGGCGGCGCACCAGATACGCCATGCCGGCGACGAGCTCGCCCACCGGCGAGTACACCCGGGTGCGGATTCCCTGCGAGGCGACCGACCCGGCGAGCTCGTCGCCCAGGCCGCGAAGCACCTGGACCTCCAGGTTGCCGTCGCGCCCGTGGCGGCGGGCGTAGGCGATCGCGTGGGCCACGGAGCGGAGGTTGTGCGATGCGATCGCGACCCTCACCGACGGAATCGCGTCGACCAGACGGCGGGTGAGCGCCTCGAAGTTGCGGTCGCACTCCGCGCGCGACTCGAACACGGGGACCTCCCAGCCCACCTGGCGCGCCTCGGCGGCCTCGTGGTCCCAGTAGGCGCCCTTCACCAGCCGCACCACGAGCGGCGAGGCGCGCGGCGTGCGCGCCGTCCAAGCCAGAACGCGGTCGAGCTCGGCGGGGCTGTCGCGAAGGTAGGCCTGCACCACGAGGCCGCACGACGGGCCCTCGGCGAACTCCGCCTCGCCGAGCACGCCGCCGATCAGCTCCAGGGTCGTCTCGCGCGAGTCCAGCGATTCCATGTCGACGTGCAGGTGGGCGCCGGCGTCGCGTGCCAGGTGCAGCAGGGGCCGCAGGCGGCCCGCCGCGTCGGCGGCGCCGCGCTCCGGCGCCTCCGGGTGCAGGACGGGGCTGAGGGCGGAGACCTTCACCGACAGGTTCGCCCGCGGGATCGGCCCGGCCCCGTCGCTCTCCAGCGCCGGGCGGCCGGGCCACTTGGCGGCGCCCTCCGAGAGGTCCCGCAGAGCCTCCGCGCAGCGCTCGGCGTAGATGTCGGCCTCGGCGGCGGTGACGGTCGCCTCGCCCAGCAGGTCGACCGATGCGGCGATCCCGCGCTCCCACAGCTTGCCCAGCTCGCGAAGCGCGTCCCGCGGAGTCGCACCGGCGATGAAGCGGTGCGACATGTGCCTGACCCCGGCCGTCACCGCGGCGCCGAGGGCGACGCGGCCGGCCCTCGTGTCGGCCGCTCTCATCGCCGTGGCGAGGGAAGGGGGCGGCTCGCTCACCGACCCCAGCAGGCTGGCGAGGTGCGCCCCGAGGTCATTCAGGCTGCGGCAGGCGGGGGTGACGTCCACCAGGCGAAACAGCGCGGCGCGCAGCTCGTCGTCGGCGGAGGCCATCTGCATCGCCCGGTCGTCGATGGAGCGGGTGCGCGACCGGTGCTTGTCCATGCCCGCGGCGAGCGCCGCGCCGACCTCGTGGATCTCCTCCTCGAGGCCCTGAGACTCGGGTGGTGCCTTGGGCCCGGGGGCCATCGCCTCCAGGCTAATCATCTAGTGGTGGGAATGGCCGGCGCCGGGCCCGGCGCGGCGAGACAGCGCGAAGAGCGCGGCGAAGACCGCGGCGCCGAACACGTTCAGGGCGAACTTGTAGTCCACCTGGATCGACCCGAAGACGTTGTCGCGGGTGGGGCGGGGGCCCGTCGGGATGAGCCCGATCGCCGAGAAGACCGCGTCGACGACCAGCGCGGCGAGGACCATGGTCACCAGCATCAGCGCCACGATCCGCGCGGCGAAGGGCGCGCCGTAGTACTTGCGGTAGATGAGGATGATGGGAATGACCACGAGGTCGGCGAAGATGAACGCGATCACGCCGGCGAACGAGATCCCGCCGGACCACAGGACGGCGGCGAGCGGGACGTTGCCGATGGAGCACACGAAGCTCGCGATCGCGATGAGGGGCCCGACGACGACGTTCTCGAGCGTCTGCAGCAGCGGCGGGGCGTCGGTGAGGAACAGGCCGTTGAAGAAGTCGTCGCCGAGCAGGCCGATGAATCCGGCGAGCAGGAAGCCGGCCCCGATCTCGCGCCACAGCATCGACCAGTCGGCGACGAAGCGGCGGGCGACCTCGGTCATGCCGTCGGCGGAGAGGCGCTCGCCCCAGCTCGAGGGCTCGGCCGCTCCAGCGCCGTGGTCGTGGCCGCCCTCGGCGTGGCGGGCGTTTTCGCGGGCCTCGGCCTCCAGGCGCGGCGAGACGAAGAGGCGGAGCATCGCCGCCATCAGCACGATCATCACGATGCCGCCCACGTACTCGGCGACCGTGAACTGCCAGCCGATCAGGACCCACAGCACGAGCCCCAGCTCCCAGACGAGGTTCGTGGACGCGAACTGGAAGGCGAGGGCCGAGGCGGCGGACGCCCCCTTCGCGAACAGCGAACGGCCGATGGCGACGGCTGCGTAGGAGCACGAGGACGACACGGCGCCCAGAGCGCTCGCGACGCCCACGGGCTTCGCGCCGGAGCCCGACAGCGCGCCCTCCACCCTGGAGCGAGGCACCCACGCCTGAACGACGGCGGAGATCGCGAACCCCAGCACCAGCGCCCACCACACCTGCCACGCCATGAGTCCCGCGTTCCGCAGCCCGTCGGCGATCACATCGATCACGTTGCTCATACCCCCCTAGGGTATCAGTGGTGGGCCTCCACGCTACATTCCCGCCTCATGCCGATCGTCGAGAACAGAGGGGCGGAGCGCCGGGCCGAGCTCGAGCGGCTGGTGCCGGGAACAAGCATCGAGGCGCGGGTCGATCGCGGCGCGTGGGCCGCCATGAGCCAGGGCGCTCCGGGGACCTGGTCATGGCCGCGCGCAGCCGGGACGCTGATCCTGGCAGCGGTGGCCGCCGCGGTCGTCTACGCGACCGTGTTCGCCGAGCCGGCGTTCCTGGTTGCCCTCGCGATCGCGTATGCGTTCATGTTCTGGCGGGCGCGAGTCGCCCACGTCGAATACCTGAGGAGGACCGCCCCGTGATCGTCGAGCGCGCCGAGCACCCGCAGTTCCTGTCCAACGCCTACCTGGTCTACGACGCGCCCGGGGGCACCGGCGTCCTGATCGACTCCAACGACGTCACGGGCCCGCTCACCGAGAGCGTGAGCTCCAAGGACATCACGATCAGCCACATCCTCCTCACCCACCATCACTACGACCACGTCGTCGGGCTCGCGGAGCTTCGCGAGCAGGTTGGAAGCCCGCCGGTGCTAGCCCACCCGATGATGCCCGACCTGATCATGGACCCGATCGACGGCGCCCTGTCGGAGGGCGACGTCGTCATCTCCGGGGATACCCGGATCGAGGTCATCGAGACTCCGGGTCATTGCGCCGACCATCTGGCGCTGCTCGTCGGCGGCGAGGACGTGTTCACCGCGGACGTGCTCTTCAAGGGCACCGTCGGCGGCACCCGGGCCCCGGGCGCGACCGGCTTCGAGGACCTGCGCGGCTCGGTCATGGACAAGCTGATGAAGCTTCCGCCCTCCACCGCGGTCCACCCGGGCCACCGCGAGCCCACGACGGTCGGCGCCGAGTGGGATGAGAACCCGTTCATCCGGGTCTGGAGGGGCCTGGACCCCGAGTCCGACGACCGCTGCCGGGTCGGCGGCGCCGACGGCCAGGAGGCCCAGCTCGTCCTCTGGGCGCCCGACTACGACGGTGGCAACAAGGCGTGGGTGCGCTTCGACGGCGGCGAGGACGCCATCGTCGGGGGCTCCCAGGTGGAGCGCCTGGGCTGAGGGGGCTTGGCGGGGGTAGCCTGAGGCGATGAGCCTGCGTGCGAACGCCGCAGCCGCCGTCGCGCTCCTCGCCCTGGCGTCTGGGCTGGCCGGCGCTGCCCCGGCGACCTCTCATCGGCACGCCCAGCGGGTGCTGTTTCGCGATCGCTTCGACGGGCCCCGGGGCGACCGGCCCAGCCCGAGCAAGTGGACGTACGACACCGGCGCCGGAGGCTGGGGCAACCACGAGCTCGAGCGCTACACGCGCTCTCCGCGCAATGCCCACCTCGACGGACATGGGCACCTCGTCATCTCCGCTCGCGACGCCGGACCGGCGGCTCGGCACCGGTACACGTCCGCGCGGCTGAAGACGCAACACCGCTTTGACTTCAAGTACGGGCGCGTGGCGGTGCGGATGCGAGTTCCGGCGGGGCAGGGGCTTTGGCCGGCCTTCTGGATGCTGGGCTCGGCAATCGAGCGAGTCGGCTATCCCCGCTGCGGCGAGATCGACGTCATGGAGTTGCTCGGGCAGCAGCCTCGCCTCGTCTACGGCACGGTTCATGGGCCGGGACCCGACCTCGACGTCGGGATCGGGGGCCGGCGCCGGGCACGCACGTCGCTGGCGGGCGGCTTCCACACCTACTCCGCCCGCTGGACGCCGCACTTGGTGCGGTTCAGCCTCGACGGGCGGCCCTATTTCACCGCCAGGCGACGCGACTACCCTCGTCGCGACGCCTGGGCCCTCGACCAGCCGATGTTCATGATCCTGAACCTCGCCGTCGGCGGCGGCTGGCCCGGCGCTCCCGATTCCGGTACGCACTTCCCCGCCCGCTTGGTCGTGGACTGGGTTCGGGTCACGCGCTGAGGGCCGGCACCGGCGCCGGCTCGAGGCCGTGCTCGCGGATCGACTCCGCGATCCGCGGGATTGCCGCGGCGGTGTCGCGCCAGCACCCCGGGGTCGGAGTAGTGGTCGGCGTCGTGGAGGAGGATCACGTCGCCCGCGGCCGGCGAGCCCGCGGCCTCGGCGGCGATGGATTCGGCAGTGGCATCCGCGCGCCAGTCATGGCCCCACCGCGACCACAGCAGCAGGCCGTAGCGGCGCCGCGCGTGGGCGAGGCCGGCGGCTGAGTAGATGCCATACGGCGGGCGGTGCAGGCGCGGCGGGCGGCCGGTGGCGTCGACGATCGCCGCCTCGCCGCGGCGCAGGTCGTCGGCAATCTGGCCGGGGGTGAGGCGGAGCTGGTTGCGGTGGCGGTGGCAGTGCAGCGCCACCTCGTGCCCCGCCGCCGATATCTCGCGGGCCAGGGCCGGCATCCGCTCGACCTGCTCGCCGGCCAGGAAGAAGGTGGCGACGGCCTCCTCGCCCTCGAGCGCCTTCAGGACGGCCGGCGTCCCCTGGTAATGGGGCCCATCGTCGAAGGTGATCGCGACGCCCGGCGAGTCGACCCTGCGGGATATTCGCAGCAGCGCTGCGGCGGCCGGCACCACGGGCGCGGCGGCCGGCAGGGTGTGGGCCGAGGCGAGGGCGATGGCTGAGGAGAGTCGCACGTTCCTATCATCCCCGCCGTGGTTGCCCTAGGAGTTCTGCTGGCGTGCTGCGCCTCCGCGCTCTTCGCCGTCGGCGTGGCGATCCAGGCGCTGGACGCTCGCGAGGCCGACGAGCACCACGAGCTGCGCCCCTCGCTGCTGAGCGGCCTCGCAAAGCGAAGGCGCTGGCTCGGCGGGACGATCCTCGCGGGCTCGGGCTGGCCGCTTCACCTCGGGGCGCTGCTGCTGGCGCCGCTCACCATCGTCCAGCCCGCCCTCGCCAGCGGCCTGCTGCTCCTGCTCGTCCTGGGCCAGCGGATGCTGGGCGAGAAGGTGGGGGCCCGCGAGGTCCTCTCGGTGCTGGCGATCGTCGCGGGCGTCGCGGGCATCGCATGGGCCGCGCCGGACAGGGTCGCCACGCACGCCGACTCGGCGCGCATCGCGGTGACGCTTGGCGGGCTCGGCCTGCTCATGCTGCTGCCCTACCTGCTGCGGGTCAGGGCGAGCGGAAGCGTGCTCGTGCCGCTCAGCGCCGGGTGCGCCTTCGCGTGGACGGGCGTCGCCTCCAAGCTCGTCTCCGATTTCATCTCGAGCGGCTCGGTCGTCCCGGCCCTCGCCTGGATGATGGCCACGGGCGCTGTGGCCTACGTCGGCCTGCTCAGCGAGATGAGCGCGCTTCAGACCCGCCCCGCAACCCAGGTCGCGCCGATCGTGTTCACGGTGCAGATCAGCGTCCCGGTTGCGCTCGCGCCCGTGCTCGGCGGCGAGAGCTGGGCCCACACGCCGCTCGGGGGCCTGGCCCTCGTGGGGTTCCTGGCGGTCCTCGCGTCGGGGGCGGCGCTGATCGGCACGACGCGGGCCGTCACCGGCCTGGTGGCGGCCTCCGCCGAGGCCGGCTAGCGACGGATGAACGTCCCTCCTTGCCCCGTATAGGGATCAGTGCGGGACGTTCTTGGGGTTAGGGGGAGATCAGCTGGGTCAGCCGCACGCCCTGAAGGCCGGAGGCGCGCAGATCCGAGGCGAGGGCGGCGACCGTCGCGTCGGCGCTGCCGCCGCCGGTGAGGTCGACCTCCACGAACTGGCCCGGCCGTAGCGAGAGGCCGGAGTCCGGTGAGCTCACGCGAATCGCACCCGTGACGGGCTGTCCGCCCGCCGACTTAGCCAGCAGCGCCTGGAGGCCCGTGCGCCCGTCGGGCGGGGGCTCGTAGTAGAAGGGGCGGTCGAGGCCGAGCGATTGAGCCGCCGCGGCGAGCCGGCCGCCGGTGCCGAAGGAGTGGAACATGCCACCGGAGTCGATTCGCGGCAGCGCCTCGTCGCCCGACGCGAAGAGGCGATCGAGGGTCTTCGGGCCAGGCGCGCTGTCGAGCGCGAACGAGGCGGTGATCCCGGCGCGGGAGAGGTCGCGGGCGAGCCTTCGCGCGCGGCTGGAGTTGGTGTCGACGAGGATGCCGACCTCGTCGCCCTGTGCGGGCGCCGAGTGCATGGCGTCGACTCCGAGGGCGCGCGCCATGAGCGGATAGCCCAGGTCGGTGAGCAGCGCTCCCGCGGCGACCAGCGATGCTGCGGCGCCGGCGGTGGCGAAGCGGGTCGCCCGCAGGCGGGCCGTCGGCAGCGGCTTGACCCGCGGCCGGGCCTCGAGGGCGAGCGTCGCGGGGGAGGGAAGCTTGGCGAACGACTCGTCGGGCTCGGGCCGGTGCTCGAGCGCCTCCCGCAGGCAGGCCGCCAGGTCGGCGCGCGATCGCGCCACCCGGGCGAGGCCGAAGCGCTCGTAGGCGGCGTTGTTGACGCGGATGTGGCCGACCGCGAACCCGTAGGAGATCGTCGGACAGCCGCGGATCTGCGCCTCCAGAACGGTGAGGCCCGCGGTCGAGTGGATGAGCGCATCGGCGGCGCCGAGGAGGTCGCTCATGCGATCCGTGAAGCCCAGGAGCTGAACGCGCGGGTTCGCGCCGAAGCGCTCGCGCAGGCGCTTCCACGCGTGCTCGTTGTGCCCGCTGAGGACGAGGACCTCGGAGTCCGGCGACCTCCAGGGCGGACTCGACTGCGCCGACGAGGTCGCCCACGCCCCAGCCGCCGCCGGAGACGACGATCGCGGGCCGCTCGTCGTCGATGCCGAAAGAGCGGCGGGCATCCTCGCGGTCGCAGGGGCGGTTGAACTCAGGTGCCGTCGGCGGGCGCGCCCAGCGGGCGCTCCCGGGGCCGGCGATCGCCTCGACCTCCTCGATCGACTCGCGGTGCGTGATCGTGTGGAGGTCGACGCCCGGGTGCGCCCAGAAGCGCAGGCCCGCGAGGTCGGTGATCGCCGAGACCACGGGCACGTCCAGGCGGCGCCGCAGCCGCAGCTCGCCCAGGATGGCGGTCGTGCCGGGATAGGTGGACACGATCACGTCCGGGTCGTAGGCGCGGATCACGCGCATCAGCCCGCGCGAGCCGAGCCGGTAGCCCAGGCGAATCGAAAGCCAGCGGGTCGGCGCGAAGCGGCTGAGCAGCAGGTACTGGACCTGGAACATCGCGGGCACCCAGTTGAACGAGAACCACGAGCCGTCGCGCACGATGGAGCTGACGAACCGCCCCATGGCGCGCAGGCCGTCGGTCACCTCGACCTCGCTGCCCGGATGCTCGGCCCGCAGGTCGCGCTGCAGGGCGCGGGCGGGAAGATCGTGGCCCTCGCCGATGTCGGCGGTGAGGATCAGCACCTTGCGGCGCTCGGGGCGCGCGCGGCGCCAGGCGAGGTACGAGCGAAAGCCCTCGGCGAAGCGGGTGCCCGCGGTCCAGCCCAGCTCGCGGCGCGCCCGCTCGGAGGAGACCTCCTTCGAGCCCAGGTCGCCCTTGCGGCCCGGGGTGTGGACGATGCCGGAGTCCGCGACGTGGTCGCGCACGGCCTCGGCGATCTGCAGGATCGTGGTGTCCTCGTCGCCGGTGAGGTTGAAGAGCCGGTTGGCGGCCTCGGGCCGCAGGCCGGCGACGACGCCCTCGGCCAGGTCCTCGACGTAGACGAAGCGCCGCGACTGGCTGCCGTCGCCCGCGACCGTCAGGCGCTCGCCGCGCTCGGCCTTGGCGCAGAACGCGGCGAGCACCGTGGCGTCGCGAGCGCGTGGGCCGTACGGGATGCCGAAGCGCAGGATCGTGTACTCGACGCCGTAGAGCTCGGAGTAGGACTTGCAGTAGTGCTCGCCCGCGAGCTTCGTGGCCGTGTAGAGGTGGCTTGGAGGCTCGGCGCGCGTGTCCTCGTCGACCTCGCGCTCGGGGCAGTCGGAGTAGGCCCAGATCGTCGAGCCGTAGACGACACGCGGCACCTCGGCCCGCCGGGCGGCCTCGAGCACGTTGAGCGTGCCCTCGGAGTTGATGATCTGCGCCTTCGCGGGATCCGCGACGACGTCGTTGACGTCGGCGACGGCGGCGAGGTGGATGATCGCGTCGCACGCCGCGCGATGCCTCGGTGATCGCCTCCAGGCTGGTGATGTCCCCGCAGCGGAAGTCGACCTCCTCCGGCGAGCGGTACGGCGACGGGGCGAGGTCGTAGAGGCGGACCTCATGACCCGTGTCGATGAGCTTGTCGACCACGTGCGAGCCGATGAAGCCCGACCCGCCGGTGACGAGGACCCTCACGCGGGGCCCTTCACGCCGGCCCACGCCTCGGCCGTCTCGGGCACGTCCGGGCCGCGGTAGTACAGCGGCACGCAGCTGTGGTTCTGGGCGACCCAGTCGGTGTTGGGGAGGTCGGCCTGCTCGCCCATGATCCGGTGGCAGGGGTCGGCGTAGACGAGCCCGGTTGAGCGGGCGAGCTTCTCGAAGACGACGTACTTGTAGAAGCCGGACGTCATTCCGTCCGGGAGCTGGACGTGGCCGCCGAACATCGGGTCGAGGAGCTTCGCCGCGACCTCCTGCTTCCACCCGGCGATCTCGTCGAGGCGCTCGATCTGGACGATGCCGAGGGCGGCGGTGAACTCGCTCATGCGCAGCCCCAGGCCGTGGACCTCGTGGGTGGGCTTGCCGTAGTTGCGAAAGTCGCGCGCGTGCTCGGCGAGGTCGTCATCGGACGTCACCAGGATGCCGCCCTCGCCGGTCGAGATCGTTTTTGTCGCGTAGAGCGAGTAGATGCCGGCGCGGCCCCAGGAGCCCGGCCGGCGGCCGTTCCAGGCGGCGCCGTGGGCGTGGGCGCAGTCCTCGATCAGGAAGATGTCGTTCGCCTCGCAGTAGGCGGCGATCCGCTCCGTGTCGAAGGCGATGTGGCCGCCGATGTGGACGAGGAACGCGGCCTTCGGCTGGTGCTGGGACGCCTTGCGCTCGAAGTCGTCGAACGACATGCAGAGGTCCTCGCGGTTGCAGTCGACGAACACCGGCCTGGCCCCTGCGTGGATTGCAGCCAGCGGCGTGGCCATGAAGGTGTTGGAGGGGCACAGGACGGTCTCGCCGGCGACCCCGCAGAAGTCGAGCGCTGCGAGCGCGCCGCCGCTCCACCCCGAGGTTGCCACGGCCGCCATGCCGTCGTGCGCGCCCCACGTCGCCTCGAGCTGTGCGGTCAGCCTGCCCTCGGTCCACTGGCCCGAGTCCAGGACGCCGTCCCACAGCTCGTGCAGGCGCACACGATCGCGCTCGTCGAATCCGATGGCGAACGCGGTGGGATCGGCCACTTGCGGGGCAGTCGTGCTCATGCGTGAGGGATGCGGGGTGGGGAGCGGTTCGGCTCCGCCGTGAGGCCCGGCAAGGCTACCAGCCCGTCCGGGGGCGGTGCGACGCCCAGGGCGTCAGTGGCGCTTGGGGAACGTGTAGCGGTAGACGCCGCGGCCGAGGCTGGCGGCGACGATCTGGCGCCGGTGGCCGGGGACGTTCTGGAGGCTGAATACGGGGGCGCGCGGGAGCGTCCTGCCCAGCAGGGCGAAGTGGTGGCCGCCCCTGCCGCGCGAGGCGTAGACGCCGTTGGTGGTGGCGACCACGAGCTGGTGGCCGTGGATCACCGACCACAGCGCCGGGAGCTTGCGGATGTTGCCGGAGATGTCATGGAAGGTCCGGCCGCCGTTCGGTCGACTTGTAGACGTGGCCGCCGCTGGCGGAGATCCCCGATCGCCCGGCGGCGCGCGGGCCGGCGTAGGGGCGCAGGTCGGAGGCGCCGAGGGTCACGTAGATCGTCTTCTTGCGCTTGGGATCGATCGTGATGTCCGAGATGAAGCGCTTCGGCAGGCCCTTGGCCTTCACCTTGTGCCAGCCGTGCGCGCGTGCCCGGCTGCGGCGCTGCGCTTGCCGCCGACGTTGGTGGCGATGCCATCGAGAGAACCGCTCGCCGCTGACGACCACGTCGCAGCTGCCGCAGAAGCCCGCGTAGACGCTCTTGCCGCGGACGGCGATCGCGGAGACCTGGTTGTCGACACCGGTCCGCTTCGACTTGCCGAGATTGAAGACGGTCTTCCAGTCGGTGTCGGCCGGAGGGGTGGAGGGGGAGGTGACGTTGGGCCCGTCGGTGGTCTCGACGATCTGCTTGCCGCCGGTGAGCACGTGGTTGGAGCTCTTCGGGTCCATCACCAGCGGGGCGTAGAACGAGGCGTTGGCAACGAGCGGGTTCACGTCGGTCCAGTTCTGGCCGCCGTCGGTGGACACGGACACGCCGGCGTCCGGCGTCTCCTCGAAGACGTAGTTCGAGTTCTTCGGATCGACCTGGGTGAAGACGCCATCGCCCCCGAAGGTCTCGTTCTGCGTGCCGTCGGCTGCGATCCGCAGCTCGCCGTTGTCCTGCAGGCCCGCGTAGACGACGCCGTCCTTCGAGCTCGCTGACGCCGTAGGGAAGCAGCGTGTGGAAGCCCTTCTGCGCGCCGACGCCCCAGTCGGAGTTGGAGAAGTCGCCGCTGGAGCTGACGTGCTGCGTGTAGTTGCCGCCGTCGTTGCCGGCAACCAGGGTGACGCCGCCGTGGCCATCCGGGATGAAGGTGCCCGAGTGCTGGTCGGGGTGCGTGGTGGTCGCCTGGGTCGTCTGCTCGAGGTCGGCGCACAGCGGCTCGGCGAGCACCAGGATGCAGCCCGCGCCCTGCGCCGAGTAGGTGCCGATGGCCCTGAAGTCGCTGGGGCCGTTCTGCGCGACCGGAAGCCGGTTCTCGTAGAGCTCCTCGAGGCCGAGGACCACGCGAGTGGGGACGCCGTTACCCGTCTGCTTGGTGGGGTCCGGCCGGATCCACTCGTCGTACCACGACTGGATGCCGGGGCCGAAGCCCAGGGCGATCAGCTGCGCGAGCGTCGAGCCGCTGGTCGGCAGCAGGAACTGCTGGCGGCCCTCCATCTTCGTCCAGGTCCTGCCGAAGTCGGATGAGACGTAGACGCCGTTCAGGTAGGTGGGCGTGGCCGTGGGATTGATGCCGGTCCCGAGCGGGTCGCCGCTGGGAACGTCGAGGCCCTCGAGGGTGCCCTTGTTGAAGAGGTCCGCGTCCTGGACGAGCGCGTACACGTAGCCGTGGTTCTGCTTGGCGCCGACGGCGGCTCCGAGCTCGACCCGCCCGATCGTTGGCCTGCGGCGCGAAGCCGTTCGAGCCGACGGGCAGGCGTTTGAAGGTGCCGGGCTTCCCGTTCGAGGAGAGGTAGAGCCCGTTGGAGGACGACTCGGGGACGCCGTTGAAGTTCTCGCGGTTGCCCGCGCGCCAGCCGACGGCGGCCAGCACCCGCCCGCCCTTGTTTCCGAACTTGTCCTTGGCCTGCACGACGACGTCGGTGACCGTGTTGGCGAAGAAGCAGTTGCGCGTGCGGAAGGTGTTGCCCTGGCAGGCTCCGCCGATCGGCAGGCTCACGTCCTTGAAGCTGCGGCCGTCGTTGCGCGAGCGGAAGAGGCCCGCGCCGGTGGCGGCGTAGACCACCTTCGGGCGCTGCGGATCGACCGCGGCCTTGAAGCCCTGCGCGCCCGTGGGGACGCCGCGTGAGCGCTTCCAGGTTCGCCCTTGGTTCGTCGAGCGGAACACGCCCATGCCGCCGTAGGTGTTGCCGCCGAAGGCGTTGTCGCCGGTGACGGCGATGAGGGTCCCGCCGTGGGCGCGTGAGTAGGCGACCGAGCCGACGGTCTGGGTCGGAAGCTTGTCGCCGATCGAGCGCCAGCTCGCGCCGGAGTTCTTCGACATCCACACGCCGCCGCTCGCCACCGACGCGTAGAGAACCCTGTGCTTGGCGTCGTAGGAGTAGTCGGAGATGCGCCCGGCAAGCTGGCCGAAGCCCTCGCCGTAGGTGCCGGAGTAGGTGGGGTCGTTGGCGATGAGCGGGCCCTGGCCGACCGGATGCCACTTGCCGTGGGTACCCGGCACGCCGTGCGCCCGGGCCGCCTGGGCGCGCACCGCCGCGCTCGTCGCGTAGTCGGCCGGGGAGTCGGCGCCGATCCGGGCGCCGAGGGCGTTGGAAGCGGTGTTCAGGTCGGCGAACGACTCGACGCCGACGCCGCAGTTGCCCTTGTCGGGGTCGGCGCTCTCGGCGTCCGAATCACGCTATCGGCGTCCTGCGCGCCGGCCGCGTCGTGCTCGGCGATGCAGTCGGCGAGCAGGCTTGCGGGCGAGTTGGCCTCGGATTTGGATCCTGCGCGCAGCAGGAAGAACGCCGCCGCAACAGCCGTTACCGCGACCGCTGCGAGAATGATGAAGCGCCAGGCGCCGAGCTTGGATCCGTGGGTCCCTACACCCATGAGGCCCGCAAGATAGACACCGGGCGCGGGGGTTGCGCCGGTTGTCCCTCAGGCCTCGCGCGGGCGGCGAATGCCCAGTCGCGGGCGCCGCGGCGCGGAGCGGCGCTGCGGCTCGCCGTCGCGGCGCTCGAAGGCGCGGCCGGCCCGGCCGGCGCCCGCGGCGAGCGCCACGATGAAGGCGATCCACAGGCTCATCACGATGGCGTCGGCGAGGGTCCACAGCCAGCTCGGGATGCCGCCCTTGGTCTCACGCTGCAGCACCTCCTTGCTCGGCACGAACGCGCGGGTCGCGGTGGGGTGGGGGGCCGCAATCGCCCCGACCGGGATGGCCGGGTCGGCCGGCATGTAGACCGGCACGTCGGTCAGCTCGTTGCCGCGCTGCAGGCGGACGATCGACTTCCACTCGCCCGTGAGCGGCAGCGGCTGGGGCGTCCGGTAGACGCCCTCGCGAATCCGGTCGAGCGGGTGCTGGACCAGGCCGCCGCCCTGCCAGGCGGTCTCCACGAACCAGGCGGCGTCGTCGGCGGCGTCGCCCGGGTGCAGGTGGACCGTGGCAATCGCAGTGCGGTCGGGTCCGGATGTCTCGTGGCTGAGGGTGATCGTGGCCCGCGTGTTCGTGGGCGCCGTGTGCTGCAGGCCATAGACGATGAGCACGACCATGGTGGCGAGCGCGAGGCCAAACGAGCGCCTGGCGATCTGCCGCGAGGGCAGCTCGCCCCGGACGCCCGCGCCCAGCAGCGCTCCTGCGACGCCGCCCGCCACACCCGCGATCGGCGCGGCGATGAGCGCCTCGGGCAGCAGGTCCGAGGTGAACGGCATCGGCATCACGAGCTGCGACCAGCCCCACTCGGCCGCGAGCCCGACCGTGCCCACGAGCAGCCCGGAGGCAACTCCGAGCTGGAGCGGGCGGTCGCGGCCGATCGCGATGCCGGCAGCCTCGACGCACAGCGCCTCGGCGGCGTAGAGAGGGAAGTGCGGGACGCTCTGACCGAAGACGTCGCCGACGATGAGAGCCATGATGCCGCGGCCCACGACGAAGAAGAGCATCGCCTGGATGGCGCCGCCGCGGCCAAGCCAGATCCGCGCGAACACCAGCGCCATGCCCGAGGCGAACGCGAGCATCACGGGCTCGAAGAGCATCCGGAACTGCGGCACGCCGAAGTCGAACTCGGCCTGGAACGCCGAGAGGCCGATGAGCAGGGCGCCGGCCAGGCCCACCTTGCGCAGGCGCACGAAGAGCGACGGGGGCCCGGGGATGCCGGCGGCGTCGCGAGCCGCCAGGCCCTCGGCCATGAGGACGATCATCCCGACGACGGTCATCACCGCGCCGCCGATCATGATCAGGTGCGTTGGGCCCCAGAGGGTCACGTCCTGTCCGAAGATGCGGTGCCAGACGTCGTCGAGCGGGAAGCCCATCAAGGCGAAGGTGCCGCAGCCGAAGAGCAGCAGGCCTCCGACCGGCGCGTGCCAGTTGCCGGCGATGCGCAGCGCGGCCGGCCCCGGGCGCTCGCCCCCTCTGGGCAGCGAGATCGACAGGTATCCCGAGGCGAAGATCCCGAAGAGGCCGGCGAGGATGAAGTAGTGAGCGGGGTTGGCGAGCGGCCCCGGGTCGCGGCCCTGGTCGATGTGGATGGAGACGTCCCAGTACACGCCGAGGAACGCCGACAGCAGCGAGACGGCCGACAGGGCGAGGGGCAGGCCCGCCCACCCGGGCAGGCCCATGACGCGCTCGGAGATGTCTGAGGCGCGTTGAAGGAGCTCGGTGCGGCCGCTGCGGTGGCGCCCGACGAGCCAGACCAGCAGGCTCGTGGCGAGCGCCCGCGAACGCGGTCGCGATGATCACCTGGCCGATGGCGGCGCCGCCGGCCGGGGGAGCGGACGTGGGCGTGGCTGCTGCGAGGGAAATCGCTGTCATGGGACGATGTTACACCGATTGATGGCACAGTTACGCGTGTACTGTTCGGGTCGTGAGCGACGTCACAGACGCTGAGCGCGAGAGCAAGGAAGCGGGCGCCGACGGGCTGACGATCGACGCCCTCGCTCAGCGCACCGGCATGACGGTGCGGAACATCCGCGCCTACCAGTCCCGCGGCCTGCTGCCGCCTCGCCGAGGTGCGCGGCCGCACCGGCTACTACGGCGAGGAGCACCGCGCGCGGATCGAGCTCGTCCGCGAGCTCCAGGCCGAGGGCTTCAACCTCGAGGCGATCAAGCGCCTGATCGACGCGGGCGGCTCGAGCGCCGACGTCCTGCGATTCACCCGCGCCGTCCAGGAGCCGTTCGAGGACGAGGAGCCGCAGATCCTCACGGCGCCGACCTCGCGTCGACCGTGGGGACCGAGGCCGACCCCGAGCTGCTGCAGCCGCGCCCTGAAGCTGGGGCTCGTGCGCGAGGTGGGCGATGACCGCTACGAGCTGCGCAGCCCGCGCCTCGCCGCAGCGGGCGCCGAGCTCGCCGCCCTCGGCGTCTCGCCCGAGACCACGCTGGCCGCGCTGGCCAAGCTCCGCCGCCACGCCGACGGGGTCGCGCGGACCTTCGTGGAGCTCTTCCTCGAGGAGGTCTGGAAGCCCTTCGACGAGGCGGGCCGCCCCGCCGACCGCTGGCCCGAGGTCGTCGAGGCGATCGAGCGCTTGCGCCCGCTGGCGGGCGAGGCGCTGTTGGCGGTCTTCAAGCTCGCCATGACCGACTCGGTCGATCAGGCCTTTGGCCGCGAGCTCGAGCGCGGCTCGTCGGACTCCTGCGCGCGGCGGCGGAGCCGCCGCCGCTAGCGCAGCTCGTAGAGCTCGCCGTACTTGCGCTCGAGGTGGCGCAGCAGGGGCTCGACCGACAGCGGCGCCCCCGTGGCGCGCTCGACCGTCTCGGCCGGGGTGAACCGCGCGGCGAGGCTGAACAGCCTGCCGTCGAGCCAGCCGCGGAGAACCTCCAGGTCGCCGTCGCGCAGGACGCCGTCGAGGTCGTCGATCTCGTCGCTGGCGAGGTCCCAGAGCTGCGCCGCGATGAGGTTTCCCAGGGAGTAGGTGGGGAAGTAGCCGAAGGCCCCGCTCGGCCAATGGACGTCCTGGAGCACGCCGTCGGCGTCGTTGGGGACCTCGATGCCGAGGTAGCGGGCGTAGCGGTCGTTCCAGGCCTCGGGCAGGTCCTCGAGCGCCAGTCGCTCCTCGAAGATCTCGATCTCCAGCTCGAAGCGGATCGCGATGTGGAGGTTGTAGGTGACCTCGTCGGACTCCGTGCGGATGAGCGAGCGCCGCACGGCGTTGCCGGCCCGGTGGAGCTTCTCGCCGTCGACGTCGTCGAAGTCGCCGGGGAAGCACTCGCGAAGCGCGGGCAGCAGCCGGCCCTCGGCGAACGGCCGGCTGCGGCCCACCCAGTTCTCCCACAGCCGGCTCTGGGACTCGTGCAGGCCGAGCGAGTTCGGCGAGCCGATCGGAAGCCTCCGCAGCGAGTCGGGCATGCCGCTCTCGTACAGCCCGTGGCCGGCCTCGTGCACGATCGACCAGATCGCCGAGCCCAGGAACCCCTGCTCGTAGCGCGTGGTCAGCCGGACGTCGCTGGGCGCGATCGAGGTGGCGAAGGGGTGGGGGGTCGTGTCGAGGCGCCAGCCGTTCTCACGCAGCGGCAGCAGGTTGCAGAGCCGCAGGCAGAGCCGGCGCTGCCGGTCGAGGTCGAAGTCGCCGCGAAGGCAGGCGTCGCGCTGCTCGTCGCCTTCGCGGGAACCGCTTGAGCAGGGAGGTGAGGCCCTCGCGCAGGTCGGTGAGCAGCGGCCGCACCACCGCGACGGTCATCCCGGGGTCGAAGTCGTCGAGCAGCGCGTCGTAGGGATGGTCGAAGTCGTCGAAGCAGTCGATGAGGCGGCGTTTGAGATCGAGCAAGCGGCGCAGGTGGGGGAGGAGGGCGTCGAAGTCAGAAGCGGCCCTGGCCTCGACCCACGCGTGCTCGGCGCGCGATTCGGCGCCCGCGATCTCGGCGGCCAGCTCGGTTGGCACCCGGCGCGCCTTGCGCCAGGTCCGCAGCGCCGAGCGGATGGTGCTCGCCTCGTCGGAGTCGTAGGGCCGGCTCTCGCCCCAGCCCTCGAGGCCCTCCAGCAGCGACCCGAGCGACTCGTCGGTCAGCCGCTCGTGGCCGATCCGGGCGAGCGTCTCCATGTGCTCGGCGCGCGGCGCCGCGCCGCCGGCCGGCATCTGGGTGCGCTCGTCCCAGGCGAGCAGCGACGCCGCTCGCCCGATGTCCTCGATCTCTCCCAGCCGGGCGGCCGCCTCGGCGTAGGCCTCGGCGCTCACGCCTGCGCCTCCGCCGGGGCGCCCGGCAGAGCCGATGCCTCGATGCGGGCGTGGAAGCCGTGCGCCTCGACGGCCGCGACCGTGCGCGCGGCGTGGTCGGCGCCGTCGGTCTGGAGCACGAGGCGGATCACCGTCTCGCGGATGTGGATGTCGACTCCCTCGCGAAGATGGGTCACGTCGAGGACGTTCGCGCCCTCCTCGGCCACGCAGCGAAGGAGCGCGGCGAGGGCTCCCGGCCGGTCGGGCACGACGGTGACGAGCACCAGGCGCCTGCCGGCGGCGGTCTCGCCAAGGCGGATGCACTCCGCCAGGCGCGAGGCGTCGACGTTGCCGCCGGAGAGGATCGCGCAGGTGCGCCCCTCGGCCGGCGGCGAGACCTTGCCGGCGAGGATGGCGGCCACGCCCGCCGCGCCGGCGCCCTCGACGACCAGCTTGGAGCGCTCCAGAACAGGACCATTGCCTGCGCGACCTCGTCGTCGGAGACGGTCACGACCTCGTCCACGTGCTCGGCCACCAGCGGCAGGGTCAGCTCGCCGGGGTGCTTGACCGCGATGCCGTCGCAGATGGTGCTGGTCGAGCGGGCTCCGAGCGGGCGGTGCGCGGCGAGCGAAGGGGGGTAGGGGGCGCACGCCTCGGACTGGACGCCGACGACGCGCAGCCCGGGCAGCCGCGACCCGGCGGCGATCGCCGTGCCCGCGGCGAGGCCGCCCCCGCCCAGCGGCACGACCACGAGGCGGGTCTCCGGCGCCTGCTCGGCGATCTCGATGCCCACGGTCCCCTGGCCGGCGACGACGACCGGGTCGTCGAACGCGTGGATGAAGGTCATGCCCGTCGTGCGAGCATGCTCGGCGGCGGCGGCCTGGGCCTCGTCGTAGCCGCCCTCGACCAGGCGAACGGTGCCGCCGTGGTCGCGGACGGCCGCCACCTTGGCCAGCGGGGCCGAGTCCGGCATGAAGAGCTCGGCCCGCGCGCCGCGCTGCGCCGCGGCCACCGTGACCGCCTGCGCGTGGTTGCCGGCGCTTGCCGCGCAGACGCCGCGCTCCAGGGCGTCGCGGTCCAGACGCGAGACCGCGTTGGCGGCGCCGCGGATCTTGAACGAGCCGGTGCGCTGCAGGCATTCCGCCTTGAGCGCGATGGGCGCGCCGAAGCGGCGGGTCAGCTCGCCGGCCTCGAGCATGGGCGTGCGGCGCGCGAGGGGCGCGATGGCGGCGGCGGCTTCCTCCACGTCGCCGGGCGTGACCGTTGCGGGGCGATCGGCGGACATGGGCCTAAGGTAACCGACCGGCTTCTCAGTCCTGCAAGAGGCGGTCGACCAGTTCGCAGAATCGCAAGTCGATCTCCTCGACGCTCAGCCCGCGCGCTTTCCGCAGGTAGGCGAAGAACTGCGCCGAGAGCGAGTTCAGCAGCAGGTCGGCGACGTATTCCGGGTCCAGGTTGGGGTCCGCCTCGCGCGCGAGCAGGAACAGGTGGGCCCGGTGCGAGGCGTACACGGCGTGGTCGAGACGCCGGGAGGGTGGACCCGACTCGGCGTCGACGAGCAGCCCGAGGTGGCGGTCCAGGAGCGCGATCCGGCCCTGGCCGAACGCCTTGATGCGCTCGCACGGCGCGGCGCCGGGCCCCAGGGGCGGGCCGCCGCGCAGCATCTCGTCCTGGAAGCGCCGCTCGTCCTCGGAGAGCAGCGACCGCGCGAGGCCGGCGCGGTCGCCGAACCGGCGAAAGAGGGTCCCCTTCCCGACGCCCGCGGCGGCGGCGATGTCGTCCATCGACACGCAGTCCGTGCCCCGTTCGGCGAAGAGCTTCGAGGCGGCTTCGAGCACCTTCTGGCGGTTGCGCGCGGCGTCCGCGCGCTCGGGCGCCTCGCCGGTGGTGAGCTGGTCGAGCTCTCGCATGTGGACAGTCTGCGCCATGGGGAGGCCGAAGGGGGTGGATGTCGTCGTCGTCAGGCTCATCTGGACTGTGGTCCGGTTGTGTGGTACAGTATCTCACATAAACGGACTACGGTCCACACACCCGCAAGGAAGGACGACCATGAGCATCACCACAGCCGCCCGCACCATCCCCGACGGCACCTGGGCCGCCGACCGCACCCACTCCAGCGCCAACTTCGCCGTGCGCCACTTCGGCGTCTCGACGTTTCGCGGCTCGCTGAAGGACTTCGACGCCCGCCTCGAGGTGGCCGACGGTCGCTTCGAGCTCTCCGGCGGCGCCCGCGCCGACAGCTTCGACGTGGACGAGCCCAACCTGAGGGCGCACCTGCTCTCGCCCGAGTTCTTCGACGCCGAGCGGCATCCGGAGATCAAGTTCCGGGCGCACGAGCTCGCGGAGACGGCCGGCGGGCTCGTCGTTCGCGGCGAGCTCGAGATCCGGGGCACCGCCCACCCGGTGGAGGCTCGCGCGACGGCCGGAGAGCCGGGCGTCGGTCCGGAGGGCGAGCATCGCGTCGAGCTCGAGCTCGAGACGACGATCGACCGCACCCTTTACGGCCTCGGCTGGAACATGGACCTGCCGGGCGGAGGGAAGGCCCTCGCCAACGACATCCGCCTGACGGTCATCCTCGAACTGGTCCGCGAGGACGCGTAGCGATGCGCCTGTTCGCGCTCTCGGGAAGCCTGCGCCGCGATTCGCACAACTCCGCACTCGTGCGGATCGCGGCCGGGCTCGTCCCGCCCGGCGTTGAGGTCGAGGTATTCGATGGCCTCGCCGAGGTCGAGCCCTACGACCAGGACGCCGACGCCGGCGTCACCCCGGCGGGGGCGGCCGCGTTCCGCGACGCGCTGGAGCACTCCGATGCCCTGCTGATCGCGACCCCCGAGTACAACTCGTCGATCCCGGGGCAGCTGAAGAACGCCCTCGACTGGGCCTCGCGGCCACTGGGCGACAGCGCCCTCACGGGGCTGCCCGTCGCCGTCGTCGGCGCGAGCACCAGCCGCTTCGGCGCGATCTGGGCGCAGGCCGAGCTGCGCAAGGTCCTGGGCGTCAGCGGCGCACGCGTCATCGACGGCGAGCTGGCGATCGCTGCGGCCGACGAGGCGATTGCCGAGGGGGAGCGACTGCGCGACCCCGAGGCCGAGGCTGCGCTGCGGGCGATCGTCGACGTCCTGCTCGCCGAGGCCGGAACGAGGGTCGCAGCCCTCGCGGCCTAGAACAGACGTCCAGGCGAAGGGCCCTCGGGTGGCCGCCTGGAGCGAGCGGCCGATGAGGTGATTGGCCGCAAGACGGCCTCATATTGACCCTCGGGACGAACGTCCCAGTGGGGCACCTCCCATGCGGAGCGGGGCGCCGGGCGGGCGCCTCGCTTCTTTTTGAGGGCGGGGTCTGACCTGAAGGCGAGGGCGGGGTCTGACCTGAAGGCGAGGGCGGGGTCTGACCTGTAAACGGCAGGTTCGAGGCTCGCAACGACGGGTCTGACCCCGCAGAAACTTGCTGAGGGGTCAGACCCCTGTGGGTGGCGCTTCGACGCGAACCGTCAACAAGGTCAGACCCCTCCTGAAACTTGCTGAGGGGTCAGACCCCTGAGAGTGGCGCTTCGAAGCGAACCGTCAACAAGGGTCAGACCCCTCCTGAAACTTGCTGAGGGGTCAGACCCCTGTGGGTGGCGCTGCGAAGCGAACCGTCAACAAGGGTCAGACCCCTCCTGAAACTTGCTGAGGGGTCAGACCCCTGTGGGTGGCGCTTCGAAGCGGAGTGCCGGGGAGGGTCAGACCCCTCCCGAACTAGATTGGCTGGCGGCCGCCGAAGCCCGCGTCGAGCTCGTGCCAGTGGGCGACGTCGTCCTCGCCCTCCTGCCAGCAGAGATAGACCTCGCGTCCCTCCCGCAGCGACGGGAAGTCGACGAGGCCGCGGTCGAGGTCGCGAAGCACGATGCCGGCCTCGGCGATCACGCCGAGCAGGCGCCGGACCTCGAGGAACCCCTCGCCGATCGTGCGGCCGTGATCGCCGCCGCCGTTCGTCGAGGCGGCCTCGGTCATCGCCTCGTGGGCCTCGCGATCGCTCAGGCGGTCGCGCGCCTTGCGGAGCTCCGTGATGCACGGGCGCAGCCAGTCCAGCGCCGCGTTCGCATCCTCGAGCGTGTAGTGGCGTTCGTGATTGCTTCGTCCCTCGCTCGCCACGAGCCAGGGACGCTAGAGCACGGGAGCGACGGCTTCGTCAGCCGGCGCCGCGGGCGAGCTTCGCCAGGTGGCGGATGCCGAGCCGCTCGGCGTCAGCGGCCGCGCTCTCCAGCGCGTCGCGCGCGGCTTCGGGGTCGGCGTCGCGAAGCCGCAGCCCGCGCAGGTAGTCGCAGCGCGCGGCGTCGAGCGGGCGACCCAGCTCCAGCCAGGCGGTCGCCGCCTCGCCCAGCTCGCGGGCCCCCTCGGCGGCGTCTTCGGCGCTCGCGCCGCATGCCTCGATGCTCGCGGCCTTGCCGACCGGGTAGCGCAGGCGCTCGGCCAGGCGCCCCGCCTCGTCGGCCGCGTCGCGGGCCTGCTCGCGGCGGTCGGCGGCCACCAGGGTCACTGCCCGGGCCGAGATCGCCTCGATCGACTGCGCCACCAGCCCCGCCCGCTCGCAGAGGTCCAGCGCGCGCGAGAGCTCGGCCTCGGCGGCCGCGTGATCGCCCTGCTGGCGAAGCGTCGCGGCCAGCGCGGCCAGGGCCGCGAAGGCCACCTCGGAGCGACCGGCCTGCTCGCCCAGCGACGCGGCGCTGCGAAGCGCCTCGGCCGCGCTGTCGAAGTCGCCGGTGCGCCACTCGAGCCAGCCCGTCATCAGGCGCGGCAGGCAGAGCTTGCCCGCCAGGCCCTCGCGCTCGGCCAGGGTCAGCGACGCGTCGCGCGCCCGCTCCACCGCTTCCCAGTCGGCGCGATAGACGGCCAGCTGTCCGAGCGCGCCGTGAAGGTCCACCTGGCTCGGCAGGTCGCCGATGCGCTCGGCGAGCGCGAGGCCCTCGCTGTACGCCTCGGCGGCGCCGGCGTAGTCGGCCTCTGACACCTCGCGGTGATAGCCGAGGTTGAGAAGGGCTCGGATCGCCTCGCCGGTGTCGGAGTCGCGGGCGAGCTCCACCGAGCGCTCGAGGTTCTCCCGCGCGCGCTCGGCGTCGCCGATCCGCCCGAACACCCGGCCGAAGATGCTGTGGGCGCGGCTCGCCGCGGCGGCCTCTCCCAGCCGCTCGGCGAGGCGCAGGGCCTTCTCGGAGGCGTAGATCGCGAGCATGTTGTCGCCGGTGTGCATGTAGAGCGAGGCGGCCTCCTCGTAGAGGCGAACCAGCTCGAGGCACGGCGGGCCGTCCTTCAGCAGGTCGATGCCGCGCTGGTAGTGCTCGATGGAGGACTCGCGCTCGCCCTTGTGCCACAGCGCCGCGCCGATCTTGCGGTGCAGGTCGCCCACCCGGGCCAGGTCCTCCTCGCCGCGGTGGTACTCCAGGCACTTCTCCCAGACCTCGGCGGCGCGGTCCACGCGGCCGATGCGCAGGGCGACGTCGCCGAGCTTCTCGGAGATGCGTGCGCGCGAGGCCGAGTCGAGCTCGCGGCGAAGCGAAAGGGCCATCTCGTAGTGGCCGAGCGCCTCCAGGTTCGAGTAGAGCGAAGCCGCAACGTCGCCCGCCGCCTCGAGCGAGGTGATCGCGTGGCGCGCGATCGGGGCGATCTCGTCCTCGGGCAGGCTCGAGTCCTCGCCGAGCACCGCCGCGCGGCCGTAGTGCTCGGCGACCAGGCCGGCGACCCGATCGGCGCGGTCGGCCGCGCGCTCCTCGAGGAACCCGCCCACCACCGCGTGCTTGCGCGCCCGGACGGCCTTCGGCAGCGTCGAGTAGGCGACGTCGCGGATCAGCACGTGCTTGAAGGCCAGCTCCCGCTCGCCCGCGAGGCGGCTGCCCGCGGTGGGCGCGACCAGGTCCTTGTCGCGAAGGCTCGCGATGGTCGCTCCGAGGTCCAGACCCTCCTCGTCGGCGACCGAGCGCAGCGACCCCTCCCAGAACACCTGTCCGACGACGCTCGCGTGCTGCAGCAGCTGCCGCTCGGCCTTGGAGAGCGAGTCCAGGCGGGCGGCGAGCACCGCGTGCACGGTCTCGGGAAGCTCGCCGGCGTCGGTCGCGCCCTCCTCGACGACGCGGTTGACCATCTCCTCGGCGAACAGCGGGTTGCCGCCGGAGCGCTCGGCGATGTTGGCGGCGACCGCCTGGGCCTCGCCGTTCGCCTCGGAGGCCCGTAGGAGCGACGCGACGAGCTCGGTGACGGCGCCGGCGTCGAGCGGCTCGAGGGGGATCGTGGTGGCGTTGAGCCGGCCGCCTCCCCACGACGGGCGGCGGTCGAGCAGCTCGTCGCGAGCCAGCCCCACGATCAGCACCGGGCCGGTGACCCAGCGGGCGAGGTGCTCGATCAGGTCGAGCATCCCCTCGTCGGCCCAGTGGATGTCCTCGATCGCGAGCACGACGGGGCGCCTGCGGGCGACCGCCTCGAGGACGGTGCGCACGGCTGAGAAGAGGCGGTCGCGGGTCTGTTGGGGGTTCTCGGCGCTCGGCTCCGGCTCGGCCGGCGGCTCGATGCCCAGCGGGCGCGCCATGGCGGCGGCGACGCGCTCGGGCGGCCCCTCGGCCTCGTCGCCGTCCTCCATCAGCGATTCGACGCCGCGCAGGAGCTTGCCCCAGGCGGTCTTCGAGTCGTCGGAGTCGACGATCTCGAACTGGCCGCGGACGATCTCGCCGAGCGCCCAGTAGGAGAGTCCGGAGCCGTACGCGGGGCAGCGCCCCACTCGGACGGCGGGCTCCTCGGCGCGCTTTGCCGCATCGCTCGAGAGCTCGCGCAGAAGGCGGGACTTGCCGACGCCCGCAGGGCCGAGGATCGTGACCAGGTGGGGCCGCGACTCACCGATCACCCGGTCGAGCAGCGAGGTCAGAAGCGCCGTCTCGTCGGCGCGGCCGATGAGCGGCGTCGCCGAGCTCGCGGGGCGCAGGGTCGGGCCCTGCACGATCACCCTGACCGCCTCCCAGGCCGCCACCGGCTCGGACTTTCCCTTCAGCTCCAGCGGCTCGAGCTCCTCGTAGGCGATCGCGCCGCGCGTGAGCCGCCAGGTGGTGCGGCCGACGGTCACGGACCCCGGTCGCGCGGCGGCCTGCAGGCGGGCGGCCACGTTGACCGCGTCGCCCATGACTGTGTAGTCGCCGCCCATCTCGCCGGCGAGGACCTCGCCCGAGTTGATCCCGACCCGCAGCGAGAACGCGTTCTCGGAGTCGGCGTTGACCTCCTCCATCGCCGCCTGCATCGCGAGGCCTGCCCGGACCGCTCGCTCGGGGTCGTCCTCGTGCGCCACGGGGGCGCCGAAGACGGCCATGACGTTGTCGCCGATGTACTTGTCGACGGTCCCGCCGTAGCGGATCACCTCGGCGCCGAGTCGGCGCAGGACGCGCTCGACGAGCGACTTGACGGCCTCGGGGTCCATGCGCTCGGCGACGGCGGTGTAGCCGGAAAGGTCGGCGAAGAGAACCGTCGCCTTGCGGCGCTCCTCCGGCAGGGACTGGGTGACCGGGGCGGAGGGAGGCGCCGGCGAGGGGGCGCCGAGGTTGGTGCCGCACTCGACGCAGAACTTTGCGCCCGGCGGGTTCTCGGCGCCGCAGGAGGGACAGGTGGGCGCTAAAGCGGCGCCGCATGACATGCAGAAGCGGGCATGCTGCGGGTTGGCGGTCCCGCACGCCGAGCATGTCCTCTCCGTCACGAGGTCAAGGGTACGCGGCGGCCCCGGGCCCGGGGTGAGACTCGTCACGCATGCCAACTCGCTCCCGCTCCCAGGTGCCCCGGCGAGGGCGCTTCGCTATTTTGGTCCGTCCGCAGGCCTCGGCCGGACGCCGGGAACGCCGTCAACCAAGCAGGAGAAGAACCGCACGTGCGAACGAACCTCGCCCGCATCCTCGTACTCGTCATCGCCCTGGTCACCGCGGCCGCGGTCGCGGCCGGCTGTGGCAGCTCCAGCTCGAGCTCCGGCGAGGACCCCCAGCAGGTCCTCGATCAGACCTTCAACAACGACACCAAGGTCTCGAGCGGGAACCTGAACATCAGCCTCTCGGCGGATGCGTCGGGCAGCGCCGGCGGCAACTTCACAGCTTCGGTCTCCGGCCCGTTCGAGTCGAACCCGAACGACCCTTCGCAGCTCCCGCAGCTCGACCTCACGGCCGACGTCAAGGGCTCCGGCGGCGGCCAGTCGATCAACTTCAAGGGCGGGGTGACGGCCACGCAGGACCAGGCGTTCGTGACCTACCAGGACCAGGCCTACGAGATCCCCTCGAACGTGTTCAGCCAGTTCAAGACGGCGTACGCCCAGCAGGCCGGCCAGGGTTCGTCCTCCGCCGGCGCCTCGCTGCTGAAGGACCTGGGGATCGACCCGTCGACATGGCTCACGAACACCAAGAACGAGGGCACGACCGACATCGAGGGCGACTCCACCATTCACATCTCCGGCGACGCGAACGTCCCGAAGATCCTGGACGACCTGTCCAAGGTGGCTCAGAGCGTCCCGAACGCGTCGACTCAGCTCGACCCGTCGCAGATCTCGCAGGCGGCGGGCCTCGTCGACAACGCCCACGTGGACATCTACTCGGGCGCCGACGACCACGTCCTGCGCAAGCTCGAGCTTTCGCTCGACGTCAACCCGCCGTCGAGCGCAAGCTCGAGCGGCATCGACGGGATCCACCTGGACTTCTCGATCACGATCTCCGGCGTGAACGACCCGCAGACCATCAACGCGCCGTCGAACGCGAAGCCCTTCTCGGACCTCCAGCAGCAGCTTGGCGGCCTCGGAATCCTGGGCTCGTCGCTGGGAGGCTCGACTTCGGGCACCCAGTCGACCGGGGGCTCGAGCAGCTCGTCGGGCGGCTCGGCCGCCTACACCAAGTGCGTTCTGAAGGCGCAGTCGTCGGGCAACCCCGCCGACATCAACAAGTGCCTCTCGCTGCTGAAGTAGCGCGCGGACAGATCCTGAACGAGCGGGCGCTGCGATCCAGCGCCCGCTCGCGTGAAGGGGGACAAACCCCCGCCCCGTAAGGTGATCTGACGATGGAGGCCGGCGGCCACAAGTTCAGGCTCAGGTCGGCGAACGGCTGGCCCTACCTGCTGACGCCGTTCATCCCGATCGCGATCCTGCTCGCCCTCGTCGGCGCGAGCGACGTGCTGGTCTTCTTCACCGCCGCCCTGGGGATCATCCCCACCGCCGCGCTGATGAGCCTGGCGACCGAGGAGCTCGCGGCCCGGTCGGGGCCCGGGATCGGGGGGCTTCTCAACGTCACCTTCGGCAACGCGCCCGAGCTGATCATCGCCCTGTTCGCCCTCGGCAGCGGGCTGCACGAGGTCGTGAAGGCGACGCTGGTCGGCTCGATCATGGGCAACGTCCTGCTCGTCCTGGGCGCGTCGATGTTCGTCGGCGGGATCGGCCGCGACCGCCAGCGCTTCAACGCCACCGTGGCGAATGCCCAGACGACGATGCTGCTCCTGGGCGCGGCGGCGGCGGTGATGCCCGCGGTCTTCGTCCTCGTCTCCGGCGGCTCGCTGCCGCTCCCGGACGTCGAGCGCGTCTCGTTCAGCGGCACGGTCGAGCACCTGTCCGTGGCGATCTCCGTGATCCTGATCCTCACCTACCTCGCCGGCTTGCGCTTCTCGCTGGGAACGCATCGCGAGCTCTTCAACCCGAACTACGAGGACGAGGAGACGCTCGGCTGGTCGACGCGCACTTCGGTGATCGCCCTGGCGGTCGCCGGGGTGGCGGTGGGCGTGATGTCCGAGGTGCTCGTGCACTCGATCAGCAACGCCTCGGATTCGATCGGGCTGTCGCAGTTCTTCATCGGCGCGGTGGTCGTGGCGATTGTGGGCAACGCCGCGGAGCACTGGGTGGCGGTGGTCGTCGCCCGCAAGGACAAGATGGACCTGTCGGTGAACATCGCCATCGGCTCGAGCGCCCAGATCGCGCTGTTCGTCGCGCCGGTTCTCGTGCTGGCGTCGTTCGTGATCGGGCCGGGGCCCATGCCGTTCGTCCTGAACGGCCTGGAGGTGGCGGCCATCGTCTTCGCGGCGCTGATCGCCAACTACGTCTGCGCCGAGGGCGAGTCGAACTGGTTCGAGGGCGTCCAGCTGATGGCGATCTACGTGCTGCTGGCGTTCGTCTTCGGCTTCGCGTAGGGCGCCGGCACTTCGAAATCACTGAAGGGGCGGCCTCGTCAACCCGTCAGGAACGCCCATCTCAACCCTTCATGGCGACTTGACCCCACTATTCGTGGTCTCGCACCCCTCATTGAAAGGGGGCGGCCGCGCCGGCTCAGGCCGCCGCGAGCGCCTTCAGGACCTCATCGTCATGCGTCTTTGGTGACGCCTTCGGGATCGCGTGGGCGATCCTGCCGTCGGGGCCGATGATGAAGGTCGCCCGCTGCACGCCCATGTACGTGCGCCCGTAGTTCTTCTTCTCCACCCAGGTGCCGAACGCCTCGGCCAGCTGGTGATCGGCGTCGGCCAGCAGGGTGAAGTCGAGCGCGAACTTGTCGGCGAACTTTCGCTGCGCCTCGACGGTGTCGGGGGAGACGCCGACCACGCGCACTCCAGCGGCGTCGTACTCGCGCGGAGCGGTCGCGGATGCCGCAGGCCTGGGTCGTGCAGCCCGGTGTGTCCGCCCGCGGGTAGAAGTAGAGGACGACGGTCTGCCCGCTCAGGTCGGCGAGCGAGACATCGTTGCCGTCCTGGTCGGGAAGGGTGAAGTCGGGTGCCCTGTCGCCTTCGGCCAGCACGGCCCCATCCTACGAAGGCCGCGCCGGCGGGCGGCGAGCCGTTCGGCTCAGCTCAGCAGGAGCAGCAGCAGCGCTCCGGCAACACCCCCGAGAAGGATTCCGAGCATGTATCCCCACAGTCGCGCGCTGGGCATGGGCTCGTAGGCCAGTCGCTCGAACGTGCTCATCCAAACCTCTTTCTCTCGTGCCGGCGGGGTTAGCTGACGGGCTCGCGCTGAAAGAGATGCGCTACGGCAGATCCTGTTGCCGATTCGCCCCAGGCCCGCGGATGTGGGCCAACTGGTTCCCCCGCTCGCCCGGCGTCGGGCGATTAGGCGGTTTCGACTTTTGCGACCCACAACGCTAACGGATTGTGAGGACGCCTTAACACTTCATTTCCCGCTCTTTGCGGGAATCCTCCTAATCCGCGCTCAGGCTCGTGGCGAAGGACACGAAATAGTCGAGGGCCGCCGGGTTGGCGAGCGAGTCGCGGCTCGCGGCCCGGTCGGCGGGTGTGCCGGTGAGGATCCGCTTCACGGGGACCTCGAGGACCTTCCCGGAGAGGGTTTTCGGGACCTCGGCGATCTGGAAGACGTCGTTGGGGACATGGCGCGGCGAGCAGCGCTCGCGGATCGATCCCTTGATCGTCGCCGTCAGCTCGTCGTCGAGCTCGGCGCCGTCGCGCAGCACGACGAAGAGCGGCATCCACCCCTCGGTGCCCTCGCGAGGAAGGTCGACGACCAGCGAGTCGAGCACCTCCGGGACCGCGGCCACCGCGCGGTAGATCTCGCTGGTGCCCATGCGAACGCCCTGGCGATTGATCGTCGAGTCGGAGCGGCCGTAGATGATCGCGGTGCCGCGCGAGGTGATCTCGATCCAGTCGCCGTGGCGCCAGACGCCCGGGAACTCCTCGAAGTAGGAGGCGAGGTAGCGCGAGCCGTCCTCGTCGCCCCAGAAGAAGACGGGCATGGAGGGCATGGGCTCGGTGATGACCAGCTCGCCCACCTCGTCGATGACGGCCTTTCCGTCCTCGTCGAAGGCCTGGACGTTGGCGCCGAGGGCGCGGCCCTGAAGCTCGCCCCGGTAGACCGGCAGCAGGGGCACGCCGCCGACGAAGGCGGTGCAGACGTCGGTGCCGCCGCTGGTGGAGAAGAGCCAGGTGTCGTCGCCGATGTGCTCGTAGATCCAGTCGAAGCCCTCGGGCGAGAGCGGCGAGCCGGTGGAGCCGACTGCGCGCAGGCTCGAGAGGTCGCGATCGCGGCCGGGCTCCACGCCCTCCTTCATGCAGGCGGCGATGTAGCTCGCGCTCGTGCCGAAGGTGGTGACCTGAGCGTCGGCGGCGAGCTGCCAGAGGACGGCCATGTCCGGATGGCCGGGGTTGCCGTCGTACAGCACGATCGACGCCGGGCTGAGCAGGCCGGAGACCAGGAAGTTCCACATCATCCAGCCGGTGGTCGTGAACCAGAAGAGCCGGTCGTCCTCGTGGGTGTCGACGTGGAGGTTCAGCTTCTTCAGGTGCTCGAGCAGGATGCCGCCCTGCGACTGCACGATCGGCTTGGGAAGCCCGGTGGTCCCGGAGGAGTAGAGGACCCACAGGGGGTGCTCGAACGGCACCCGCTCGAACTCGAGCACAGCGCCGGCGCCCGACTGCTCGACGTCGGCCCAGGCGGTGCCGTGCGCCAGGCGGCCCGGGTCGGACCCGGGGTCGAGGTAGCGCACGAGGACGGTGTGCTCGAGGGAGGGCATCTCGCGCTCCAGGCCCGCGACCAGGTCCATGCGGTCGAAGTCCTTGCCGCCGTAGGTGTAGCCGTCGACGGCGAACAGGACCCTGGGCTCGATCTGCGCGAAGCGGTCGACGACCGAGCTGGCGCCGAAGTCGGGCGAGCAGCTCGACCAGATCGCGCCGATCGACGCCGAGGCCAGGAAGCCGATCAGCGCCGCCGGGGAGTTGGGGAGGTATGCGGCCACGCGATCGCCACGGCCGACGCCCGAGCTTGCGAAGGCCGGCGGCCATCGCCCCCACGCGGGACGCGAGCTCGCCCCAGGTGATCGCGCCCAGCTCGCCGCCCTCGGCCTGGTGCTGGACGGCGAGGGCGGCGGGGTCGCGGTCGCGAAAGACGTGCTCGGCGTAGTTCAGCTCCGCCCCGGCGAACCAGCCGGAGGGCGGCATGGTGCGATCGGGCAGGGCGGGCGGGCGCTCCGCGTTTGAGATGACGCCGAAGTAGTCCCAGACCGAGGCCCAGAAGTCCTCGATCTCGTTGGCGGACCACTCCCAGAGCTCGGCGTAGCTCGCCGCCTCCACGCCGCGCTCGGCGGCGAGCCAGCGCATGTAGGCGGTCATCTGCGAGCGCTCCACCATCGCCCCGGATGGGGTCCAGAGCGGCGTCGGCGATTCGCTCATCCCCGCCTCCTCGCGACATCGGCGTCCAGCCGCCGGGCCAGCTCGAGGGTGAAGTCGTGGGTGCGGTCGAGGGCCTTCGGGTCGATGGCGTCGGGCAGGTCGTTCGCGGTGTGGTGGTTGGCCGGCAGGATCTCGCCGGGCTCACGGCAGGTCACGGTCGTCGCCGGGAATCCCGCGAGGGCTGCGGGGAGGGCGTCGGTAGCCAGCGCGACCTGGAGTGCGTCGGCGTCGAAGCGGCGGCCATCCTCGCGGTCGGCGGTGGCGATCGCCGCGCAGAGCTCGCCCAGCCGCCCGCCGACGCGCACGCCGACGGCGAGCCCCTCGGAGGCGGTGTAGCGGACGGCCCCTGCGCCGACCGAATCGAGGTTGACGAAGTAGGTCTCGCCCTCGGCCAGCTCCTTGCGGTGCGCGCGCAGGAAGCTGCGCATGCCCTCCATGAGCGCCTCGCCCGCGCCCGTCACGACGACCCAGACGTCGAGCTGCCCCGTCGGCTCGTCCGCCAGCTCCTCGGCCAGGGCCAGCGCGGTGGCGACGCCCGAGGCGTTGCCGTTGGCCGCGGGGACGACCTTGGCGATCTGCGCATTCGCGAAGAAGTAGGCCGCCACCAGCAGCACCAGGGTGGGGATGACCTGCAGGACCGAGAGGCCGGTGGTGTCGATGCCGGCCAGCCGCAGGCCGAGGATCGGAAGCAGGGAGGCGAGCGCCAGGAAGATCACGCCGATGGAGCCGACGGGTCGGGGGAGGAGCCAGCTCACCCGCTTCACCCGCCTGGGGGCGAGGAACCGGCTCGCGCGTCCGGCGTCGAGGTGGGCGGTGAGCACCAGGCGAGCCCGCCACCCGTCGCCCGCGGGGCGGGCGACGACGTTCTGCGAGGCGCGGCGGAAGAAGAGGCGGCGCACGAGGTAGAAGCGCGCGTCGACGTCGAGGTACAGCGACGCGGACGTGAACAGGATGATCGCGAAGCCCGCCGGCGGGCTCGCCACGCCCACCAGGCTGCCGGCAACGCCGAGCACGCAGTGAAGGGCCTGGACCAGCGGCATCTGGGGATGGACGTAGGTGGGCTCCACGTCGACCCGCATCCCGGCCCTGCGCAGCCGGTCGGCCACGAGTTTCGCCGCCCGCCGCTCGGAATCGCTGCCGGTGAGCCGCTGCTCGAAGGAGCAGAGCTCGCGGATGGTCTTCATGCGATCCTCGCCCGCCACGCGGCGGCCATTATCGCGGGCCGCTCACCGCTTGGGTCCGATGAACTCGTCCATCGCAGCCACCGAGGCGCGTCGAGCCACCGAGATATTCCAGCGATTCATCCGCCGCCACTCGATTCCGAGCTTGTCGCAGTACTCGCAGAAGATCTCGCGGATGTCGTCCGAGCGGTTCGAGAACTGGTAGCGCGGATACGCGTAGACCTTCTTCGGATGCCGGATGGTGTTCGTGCCGCGGCAGCCATCCGAGTGGATCAATCCGCGAAGCAACCGCTGCGGATGCCGATCGCAGATCTCCCGCTGCCAACCGGCGAGCTCGATCCGTCGCTCGTGCTTCTTCCCGGGTCCGTGCTGAGGAAACAGGCAGGGCCAGTGCTTCCAATACGACACGACTTCGTCGGCCTGCTCTCTGGTGTGCTGAAGGATTCGAACCTTGCTGACCTGGACAACTGCGCTCAGCGCGCTCGCGCACTCGCGCACGATCTGCGGGTATCGACGATCCAGCACCACCCGCAGACAGAACACCCCGCGCGGATACGAAGAGATGCAGCCGTCGCCGAGGTAGAGCCCGAGGAGATACGAGTAGGCCGAATGGACTGACGGGGAGAGCCGCTCGCCGGGGTCGCAGCCGCTGCACGGAAGGCCGGGTTGATCTTCGATGGCGCCGGCGTGACAGGGAACTTGGCCGTGGCGCCAATCCCTGACCGTCCCCCGCGGAATGCCCAGATGACGGGAGACTGACAGTCGTTGAGTCCCTGGGCGACGAGGCTCTGAACCCGCGCGACATCTTCGCGCGACCTCGTCATCCGATGCGGCGGGTGGGACTCGAACCCACATGTCCCGAAGGACGATGCGTTTTGAGCGCATTCCGTATACCCAGTTCCGGCACCGCCGCTGGTTCCCTCATTCTGCCGACTGTAGGCGGGCAACCGTCACGAATTGCGCCCCGCTTGGGCCAAATCGGTCGCGGCGGCTCGCTAACTTCGAGGCATGTGCGGGCGCTACACGCTCACCAACCCCGACCCGGTGAAGCTCCGCCGCCGGTTCCTCGTCGGGGAGTCCGCGGCCGAGTTCGAGCCGCGGTTCAACGTGGCGCCGACCGACGCGGTGCCGGCTGTGAGGCGGGTCGAGTCGGGAGAGCGCGAGCTGGGCCGGCTGCGCTGGGGGCTGGTGCCCGGCCGCTGGGCGCAGAAGCGCTCGGGCCGCCCGCTCATCAACGCGCGGGCCGAGTCGATCGATACCCAGCCGGCCTTCGCCGAATCGTTTCGCGAGCGCCGCTGCCTGATCCCCGCCGACGGCTTCTACGAGTGGCGCGGCGGCGAGTCTGGCAAGACGCCCTACTGGATCGGCCTGGCCGACGGTGGCCTGTTCGCCTTCGCCGGGGTGTGGGCGGCGCTGCCGGCGAAGGCCAGCGGCCGCTCGGGGGAGGACGCGAACAAACAATTGCGGACGCCTTCGGCGTCCTTACCTGCTGCTTTCGGGCCTAAAGGCCCTCACCTACATACCTGCGCGATCGTCACCGGCGCGCCGAACGAGCTGGTCGAGCCCATCCACGACCGGATGCCCGTGATCCTCGACCCGGAGCTGGAGGCCGCCTGGCTCGACCCGGAGGCCGCGGAGGAAGACCTCCTCGGGTTGTTGAGGCCGCTGCCCGCCGAGCTGATGGCGGCGCGCGAGGTCTCGGATCTGGTCAACGACGTCAGAAACGACGACGCGAGGCTCGTGGAGCCTCGCGAAGCAAGCCGGCTGTTCTAGGCCGGGGGCGGGGGAGGCCCGCGCTCGTCCTCGGCGTCGGGATCGTCGGTCTGCGTCGGTGCCTCGTCGTCCGCGGCGTGCGGCGGGGCGTCGTCCTCATCGTCCGCGTAGGCCGCCGGGACGGTGCCGCCGACGGGCCGCTCCTCCTCGACGTGCCAGTTCTGGGTGAAGCCGATCATCGCCACCGCGACCAGCACGAGCTGGAGGGGGATCATGATCACCGTCAGCAGGCCCAGCAGGTCCTCCGGGAGGGCCGGCGAGCTCAGGCCCGGCTTGTCACGCGCGAACCAGTGCGGCGCGGCGATCGCCGCGAAGATGGCCATGATGATCGCGAGGGCCGCCGCGACCGGCAGGACGCCGCGGTTCCAGCGCAGCACGAGAAAGGCGAAGAGCACGTAGAGGCCGGCCCAGGCGAGGGTCATCGCGCCGACGCTCTGGCTTTCGAGGCGCGTCCAGCCGCCGAGGGTGATCAGGACGAGCAGGCCGGCGGAGGCAAGAAAGATCAGCGCGACCACGGCCTTCGTCGTCTTCGACTCAGCCTTCTCCCGGTTAGGCCGCCAGAGCTCATAGCCCGGCCTTGCGACGTTGACCGCCATTCCTGCCCGCAAGCATATGATCTCGGCCCGTCGCGCGCGACGGTTGGTCGGATTCGCCCCCGGATTGCCCGGGTATCACTCCCTTGGCCAAAGCGGCCCGTGCCCAGGAAGGACAAGGGAAGGAGATAAGGATGCTCTGGCTGATACTGGGTGTGGTCCTCCTCGTCATCGCAATCGCGGGCGGGGCGATCATTCACCCGATCATCTTCGTGCTCGCATTGATCGCGCTCTGGATGTTCTTCAGCGGCTGGCGCGGCCGCACCACGGTCTAGACAGGAGTTCACGGGGCGGCGCGTGAGCGGCACCACGGGTGCGCTCACGCGCCGCGTTTGTGCATCCCTCGCCGCGTAGCCGACTTGCTCGTATCCTCCGAGCAGCTCTTGCGGGCGTGGCGGAATTGGGAGACGCGCCAGGTTTAGGTCCTGGTGGGCTGTTACGGCCCGTGGGGGTTCAAGTCCCTCCGCCCGCACTTACACTTGCGACCCCCCAGGGGCAGTAGCTCAATTGGCTAGAGTTCCGGTCTCCAAAACCGGCGGTTCCAGGTTCGAGTCCTGGCTGCCCCGTCTGTCGGCCAACGTCGCGCGCCTGAACCCGCCACGGTGTGCAGTCCGGCGCCGGTGACAGTTCGCGCAGACGACGTCGCACTTCTCGATCTCGCGCATAACGCTTTCCCAGTTTCGGTCGCGGAGACCCTGCGAGATCGTGAATTCCTTGTTCTTCAGATGGTCGAACTCGAGGACGATTGGATCGCATTGGCCGCAGTCGGCGCAGGGATGGGACCGGAAGTAGTCGATGAGGTACGCTGTTCGCTCCTCGACAATGGTCACCGTTCGTTTGCGAGCTCGGTCGATGTAAGCGGCGCGGTTTGTTTCGTAGTGCGCCCGGCCATACACCGCCCGGCATGATCGGCAGTAGGGGCTTCTCTTGCCCTTCGACTTCTGCCTCCAGCTGAACTCTTCGAGTGGGCGGTGGCGACCACAGCGAGCACATCTCCTGGCCGGTTTCGCGTCGGTGTCGAACATATGTTCGATTGTGTCAGCCGCATCGGATGGCGCGCGCGGCTACCCTTTGAAACGAATGGCCGGGCATGCGGGACACCTGCCGCGGACTCTTCTCGCCGTCGTGCTTGCGCTGACGGCGGCGGCGCTCGTTGCGTCGCCGCGGGGGCGAGCGCTTCGGGGTGCAAGCACGCCGGCGCGTCGCCCGGGTCCGCCACCAAGGGCGAGCTGCGCCACGCGATGATCTGCCTGATCAACAAGGCCCGCACCAGCCGCGGCGGCGCCAAGCTCAACTACGACCATGACCTCGAGAACCTCGCGCAGGACCACACTCGCGCGATGGTCTCCGACAACTGCTTCACCCACCGCTGCCACGGCGAGCCCAGCGTCAAGCGCCGCTTTCGCCAGAGCCCGTACGTGAAGGGCTCGACGTCGTTTCAATATGCGGAGGAGCTCGGGTACGAGTCGACGCCGCGTCAGATGGTGGCGCGCTGGATCAAGGCGTCCGGCGACCGCAAGAACCTCCTCGACGCGGGCTTCGAGGACTTCGGCGTCGGGGTGGTCAAGGGCGCGCCCGAGCATGGCGTCCCCGACCGGAAGTTCGTCACCTACACGGTCGATCTGGGGGCCCTTACGCAATAAGTCCACCAGGCCGCCGGCCATCTCAAGCCCGGTGGCCGGCACGCCGATTTTCCATTGCGATGGGTCACGTCGCAAGCTCCTCGCCTCTCCCGTCGCCGCGGCATTCGCGCTGGCGCTGGCGTTCCTGGCCCTCGTCGCGCTCTCCTCGGCGGGGGCCCCGGCCGCGTCGGCCGCCTCGTGCCGGCACGCCAAGGCCTCGCCCAAGGCGATCTCCACACGCCACGCGAAGCACGCGGTCATCTGCCTGCTGAACCGCCGCCGGCACTCGGCGGGCCTGTCGCGCCTGCACGTGAGCAACGACCTCAACCAGGCTGCGCGGCGACACTCGCGTCATATGGAGTCGAGCGGATGCTTCGACCACGACTGCCCAGGCGAGCCCACCGTCGAGAGCCGGCTGCGCCGCTCGCACTACCTCGTCTCCGGCCTCACCCGCTGGATGTACGGCGAGAACATCGCCTGGGGAGGCGACCGTCGCGGCTCGCCGGCGAACATCGTCGATGCGTGGATGCACAGTCCCGATCACCGCGCCAACATCCTCAACCCGGCCTTCGACGACCTCGGCGTTGGGGTCACCTGGGGCACCCCGGGCAACCCCCACGGAGACGGCGGCATCTACACCACCGACTTCGGGATGAGGCAGGGCTAGGGCAGTCTCAGGCGTCCTCGGCGCGCGGGTGCCGAAGGTATGATCGGGCGCCTCGCGGGCGAGGTGTAACTGGTTGCACGTCAGCCTTCCAAGCTGAAGGAAGCCGGTTCGAGTCCGGTCGCCCGCTCTTCGCTCGCCGCGCGTCGTGAGAACGTCGGGGCCCTCGAATTTGATCTCTCCTTGCGAAAGCCTTGACCGGGCCTTTCCCTGCGCCGCGTACGTTTGGAGGTGGAAAGGAAGCCGATGATCGCCAACACCGACAACCCGCTGACCCCGTTGAGCCCGCGAGCGGATCGCTCCAGCGGGGACGTTCGAATCTTCGAGGAGGCGGTGATCGCCCTGCGGGGTCGCTGGCCCGCCACCGCCACCGGGCTGTGCGTCGGCGCCAACTCCCTGTTCGGCTTTCGCCTGGGCGCGGGCGGCGCGAACGAGCAGGAGGAGGCCTTCCGGGCCCGCGTCGACGAGGCGCTGGCCCTGCTGGAGGCCCTTGATGGCCCCGCTGCCGTCGAGCGCGTCCGGGCCAGGGCCGCTCGCGATACCGAGGACCGCCACGCCGTACGCTCGCGCCGCGCGCCGCGTCTGCGTCTTCGCCACAGCTGAGCGGCGCCGGCCGATTCGCCGGCGCTTATCCGCGTAGAATCGCGGACGCACCACGGGGCGTGGCGCAGCTTGGTAGCGCGTTCGGCTGGGGGCCGAAAGGTCGCTGGTTCAAATCCAGTCGCCCCGACTTGCTCGAAAGCTCGGTTCACGCGGACTTGGCTGTTAGGATCGCCTCCATGGGAGTTGGTGCTCGTCGTGTCGGATGTCTTTGTCTGCTTTCGGTGGGAGCCGTCGGTTTGTCGCCGAGCTCCGCCGGGGCAGTGACGCTCGGCAGCTCCCACATCGATGCGGCGCAGTCGGACTTCCGCGCCGCGTGTGGCTCGGGGCCCGAGGGGTGCATTGAGGTACAGAAACGCCTGCCCGGGGCTCAGGTCCGCGCGCCGTTCTCCGGCGTGGTCCGCAAGTGGCGTGTCGTCTCCCCCCCCGGCGGCACCGACTATCAGCTCGTGGTGCTGCATAAGAAACCCAACGGCAAGTTCAAGAACGTTGGCGAGTCATCGGTCGGGTCGACGTCCGAGGAGGGCGAGTTCGAGTTCTCGGTGAACATGCCAATCCACAAGGGCGACTATGTCGGCCTCAGGGGCACGGTTACCATCGGCATCCTTAACGCTAAGGCGAAAGCTCTTTATTTCAGTCCCCCGGTGGAGTTTGCGGACGCTCGGAAGCCGAGCTCGAAAAACGTCAACGAGCTCCAGTTCAATGCCAAGGTGCGGCGGCACTGACGCACCCCAGCGTCCGTCCTAGCGCTCGGGGCGGGCGCAAATTCCGCTCACGCTCTCAGCCCCCGACCGCGCCGGTACCGCTTTGGTACCGACTGCCAGGTCCTATACGTCTAGACCGTACACGCCCGCGGACGGTGGCTCAATCCAACTCTACGTTGGAAAACGCGAACCGCGACTGAGCCTCGATCAGCGGTCGAAAGCTTCCGCACATTGCGTCGAGCTCACTCAGCCGGAAGCCGCTTCACGGAATTCGAATCCCCGTAGCGGTGCTCCCGCTCGCCGGCCACCGCGGCGGCTCGCCACAAGGTCGTGTCAGGGACTGGCGGCTGATGCCCAAGCGACCTCGAGAATGTGGGAAACTGGGGCCTGGTATGGGGGGCTGGATACGCTGGTCATCTCGAAATCTTCCTCACCGTGACGGGGGAGCACGGGGAGCGGCCCTGATTTTGGCTTTCGGCCTGGCCGTGCTCGGCGCGACGCCCCCGGCGCAGGCCAACTACAAGTTCGACCTGGCCTGGGGCAGCCACGGCACCGGCAACGGGCAGTTCGACGGCCCGACCGCAGTCGCCGTCGGGCCGACCGGGAACGTGTACGTAGCCGACGATCGCAACGACCGGATCGAGGAGTTCGGTCCCGCCGGGGGCTTCATCCGCAAGTGGGGGTCCAGGGGCTCGGGCCACGGGCAGTTCAAGGATCCCTTCGATCTCGCGGTCAACGGCAGCGGCGTCGTGTTGGTCGCCGACTACAACAACCACCGCCTCCAGAAATTCGACTCGACGGGGCATTTCTTGGCCGTCCTTGACCAAGTCACGTACATCAATCCGGTGGAGGTGGACTTCGAGCCGGGCGGGAACATCATCGTCGGCGACTTCATAGCTCCCGATGTCGGCTACCCCTCCGACATCGAGGAGCTGAACGCCGCGGGAACGTACCTCGGAACGGTTCGCAGCGGGCTCTCCTCGCCCGTGCTCACCGTCGTCCCCGGGGCCGGCGACCTCTACTACGCCGACAACGGCGATTCCAATCCCGTCGTCGAGCACCTCGCGCCCAGTCACACCGACCTCGGCGGCTTCGGCGTCAGCGGCGAGGTCAGCCTCGGCCCCGACCCGGTGCTCGGCGCGGGCGCGGTCTGGGTGAGCCGCATCAGCAACGACCGCGTGCAGCGCTACGTGGGCAACGTGCTCTACGACAAATTTGGCGGCACCGGGACCGGCAACGGGAAGTTCGAGGGCGCGTCGGGCGTCGCCCCCTATCTCGACGCGGCCAAGCAGATCGCCTACCTCTACGTCGCCGACTACGGCAACGACCGCATCGAGCGCTTCAAGGCGCTGCCGCCGAACGCGACGATCACTTCGGGCCCCGGCAACGGGTCGTACACCAACGACTCCACGCCGAGCTTCGGCGTCGCCTCCTCCTACCAGGGGCCGGCGCCCAGCTACTCGACGTTCCAGTGCCGCCGCGACGGCGGCGCTTGGGGCTCATGCGGCTACTCGCCGCACCTCGCCGACGGCCAGCACACCTTCGAGGTCCGGACCACCGACTTCGACGGCCTCACCGACCTGACGCCCGCGAAGCGCACCTTCACCGTCGACACGGCGGCGCCGCAGACGACGATCACCTCCGGGCCTGCCGACAGCTCGCTGAAGTCGGATCCCACGCCGACGTTCAAGTTCAAGTCCTCGCAGTCGGGCTCGAAGTTCAAGTGCGCCTGGGCCGACTCGGCGGGCAGCCAGGACTACAAGAGCTGCACCTCCCCCTACACGACCCCCGCCCTGCACGACGGCAACGTCCTCTTCGCGGTCGAGGCGATCGACCGGGCGGGAAACGTGGACGCATCGCCTGCGTCGCGATACTTCCAGCTCGACACGACGCCGCCGCAGACGACGATCACCTCCGGCCCGGCCGCGGGCAGCGCGACCCGCGACACCAGCGCCACGATCGGGTTCTCAGCCTCGGAGGGCGGCGCGACGTTCAAGTGCGAGACGAAAGACGCGGCGGGCTCGTCGGGCTTCAAGCCCTGCACGTCGCCGTACACCTCGCCGGCGCTCGCCGACGGCCCGGTGACGCTCTCGGTCGAGGCGACCGACGCGGCCGGGAACGTCGACCCGAGCCCGGCGGCGCGCAGCTTCCGGGTCGATAGGACCGCGCCCGGGCTGGCGATCGCCGCCGGCAGCGTCGTGATGTCGAGCCACGGCAAGGCCAAGGTGAAGCTGACCTGCCCCGGGTCGGAGCCCGACGGGCCGTGCGCCGGGACCCTGAAGCTGAAGACGGCGCACGCGGTGCGGTTCCGTGGGCACAAACACCGCGTCACCCTGGGGACGGCCGCCTACTCGATCGGCTCCGGCTCCTCGCATTCGGTCGCCGTGCACCTGGGTGCCGACGAGCGCGGTCTGGTCAAGCGCCTCGGTCACGTCCGCGTGAAGGCGAGCACCATGGTCGCCGACGCCCTGGGCAACTCGAAAGTGGTCAGCCGCAGCTTCAAGCTGAAGGCGCCCTGAGGCACCGGCCGACGACGCTCCGGCCCCACACCGACCTCCAAGGCTTCGGAACTGCACGGGGTCCCTATGGCGGGAACGCGCAGTACTTGTTGTCGCTCTCGGTTGCCTGGAACACCGTGTTGTTCGCCTCTGCCTCGCTGATCACGCCCGCGTAGAACTGAGCCTTCGAGAGTCCCAGCGCCGTCGCCGTGTTGTTGACGACAGGCGGGGGCGGCGGTGACGCCTGCGGGTCCGCGATCGCCGAGAACAGCGGCGACATGATCGACCCCGGCGGCGGGATGGGAGCGTAGGTGGCGGAGTCCTCCCAGTTGGGCCCAGCGAGGGCATAGGCGGCAGGGTTATCGCCGGAGCTCACCGGCCGCAGGAAGCTGGTCCATGTGTCGGCGCCGAAGTCCTTGAACGGCTTCGGCCTGATCACCTGGCCGGCCCCGGTCTCTTCCGGCTGCTCCGCGTCAGCGGACGTCGAAGCGCCGGAACGCGGCCTGGGCGGCGATCGCGGCGATCGCGCCCACCCCGACCAGCACGGCAAGCGACCCGATCCCTGCCCCGTTCTCCAGCTGCTGATCGCCGACCGCCCAGTAGAAGAGCGATGCGAACCGGATTGGGTGCACCCAGTCGACGACCGGCGCCAGCGCGCTGATGAGGTACCAGACCGTCGCGATCGCGGTGGCGACGCCGATCGCGGTTCCCCTGCTTGCGGTCGCGGCGCCGAGTGCGAGGGCGATCAGCCCCAGGTCGACGCCGAGCAACATGACGGCGAACGACGCAGTCGCCACGTTCCAGGGGTCGAGCGTCACCTCGAATGCCCGGCCCACGTACACGCAGGCGGCGACAGCGAGGGTCAGCAGCAGGGCCTGGACGGCCATCGCGACGGCCTTCTGAGCCAGGATCGAGCGGCGGGTCAGCGGCAGGGTGACGACCAGGCCCAGCGTCCCGTCCTCGTCCTGGCCGGCGAGCGTCGAGGCCCCGTAGCCGATCGTCATCAAAAGCATGATCAGGGGCAGGAAGTTCGTGTAGGCGTTGACGTCGATCCACCCGGCAGGCGACGTCAATGTTCCCGTCGCGCCGAACAGGGCGGCTGCCGCCGAGTCGCCGGAGGTCAGCTTGTTGAGCTCGCTCGAGTCCTTGAACGCCGGATAGAGCGCGACGATCACCAGCATGTAGAGCACCATGCCGAGGACGTAGCCGATCAGCAGGCGCCGGCGGTTGAGCAGATCGAGCCGGGTGACGTCAGTCGACAACGGCCGTGGAAGCGTCGCGGTAGTAGGTCAGAAACAGCTCGTCGAGGTCGGCGTGACGGGCGACGAGGTCGATCGGGTCGTGGTCGGCGATCACGCGAAGGAGCGGTCCCAGCTCGCCGACCACCTGGAGGGTCACCCGGTTCCCGCTCACTCGCACCCGCTGGACGCTCTCGAGCCCGTCGAGCGCCGCGCCGGGAAACGGAGCGGCGAAGCGTGCCTCGATCGTCTGCGGCGTCTGCCTGCGCAGCCCCTCGACCGAGCCGCTGATGACCAGTCTGCCCTCGCGGATGATGGCCACCCTGTCGGCCACCCGCTGGACCTCGTCGAGCTCATGCGACGAGAGGAAGACGGTCCGCCCCTCGGCCGTGGTCTCCCGCAGCAGGCCATGGAACTCCTCCTGCATCAGTGGGTCCAGTCCCGACGTGGGCTCGTCGAGGACGAGCAGATCCGGGCGGTGCATGAACGCGAGCACAAGGCCGATCTTTTGGCGGTTTCCCTTCGAGAGCTCGCGGATGGGCCGCTCGAGCGTGACATCGAAGCGCTCGACCAGGGCCTCGCGCAACGCTTCGTCCGGCGCGCCGCGCACGTTGGCGAACCACTCGAGGAGCCGCCGGCCGGTCATCCGCGGATAGAGCTCGAGCTCCCCCGGCAGGTATCCACAGCGCGCGTTGATCGCGACGCACTCGCGCTGGCTGTCGAAACCCAGCACGGAGGCTCGGCCGGCGGTCGGATGATGCAGACCGAGGAGCATCCGGATCGTCGTCGTCTTGCCGGCGCCGTTCGGCCCGAGGAAGCCGAACACCTGCCCGGGCTCCACACGCAGGTCGAGATGATCCAGGGCGACGGTCTCGCCGAAGACCTTGACCAATCCCTCTGTCTCGATGGCGGCCGGCACGAGCGAATCGTATTTGGCGGCACGGCCAACGGGCCGGTAAGGGAACTGACACGCCGGGCGCGCCGTCGCTCAGCTCAGGACGGCTTGCGGCAGACCACCTGCACGGGATGCGTGCGCCCTTCCTCGATATTGCGAGCGGAGTTGCGCATCTTCTCGGGCGCTGTCGGGCCGATCAACACGTGCAGGCCGAGCGCCGGCAGCTCACCCCGTTCGGCGAGATCGAGTGCGCCTCGGTAGGCGGCCAGGTACTTCGGCCCGGTGTTCTCCATCTCGATGTCCACGAAACCGGCATCAGCGAGAAGCACGCGGGTCTCCGACGGCGTGACGAGGAACTCGCCCGTGCCATCCTCCGACCAGGGCAGCGGATGGTGCGGGGTTCCCACCGGGCCGAGGCCGTGCTCGGTGAGCGCGAAGAACCCGCCGGGCTGCAGCACGCGCCAAGCCTCGCTGAAGAACCGCGGGCGGTCGGCGACGTTCATGGTCACGTGCTGGGCGTAGGCGCCGTCGAAGGAGCCGTCGTCATAAGGCAGCCGCTCGCCGTCACCCTGCGCGATAAAGACCCGGTCGTCCATGTTGAGCAGCGCGGTGAGCCTGTTCGCCGCTTCGACGAATGGACCGGTGATGTCGATTCCACTCACCCTGCACCCGAAGCGCTGCGCGAGGTAGCGCGCCGGGCCGCCGATCCCGCAGCCGATGTCGAGCAGCTGGTCGTCGGCCTCCACGGGCAGCCGATCCGCAAGGTCGACGGTGGCGGGAAAGCCGCGTGCGTGGAAGTGGTCGACCGGCGCCAGATCCTCCACGGTCAACCCGTCCTGGGACTTCGAGGCTCGCTCAAGCGCGGAGACGATCAGGCCATAGACGTCGCTATCGGCCCAGTGGTCCGCGATCGACGCTTGTGGAGACACGCTCACCGCCCTCCCTTCTCTGGATCGATGGCCAGCGCCGCAGTTGGTCGGGACTCCATCGGATGGATCGATCGCATCGGCTCTGATCCTGACCACGATCGCGATTGGCTACAACGTGCATGTCAGGGATCTGACAAGCACGCGCCAACCCGCTTCGATGGTGGGGGGACCGTTCGCCCAGGGCCGCCGAGGCGTCCGACGTGCCTTTATCGTGGAGGCAGTGAGGGATTCCCGCGCAAGCAAGGGGGCGCCATGAACGGAGCAAGGTGGGCGGCTGCGGCCCTGGCGGTGACCGCGATCGGGGTCGCTGTCCATGCCGCGCTCAGCGGAGCGCGCGTCGGATCGGGGTTCTTCATGCTCGGCATCGGATTGTTCGTGCTCGGACTGGCCTGCGGGCTTTATGCGCCGGTCGGCGCTCGCCGCGATCGCGCTCCGAGACGACGCTGACCGGATCTCGATCCGGTCGAGAACTGGGTACGCATCAGTGTCGGGAAGTGAGGAGTATGTCCGCGGGGCGGAAGTGATCGCCGCGCTCTGCCTCGCGACCGATCTGGGCATGGGCTTTCCCTTCGAGCACGGCCTGCACACCACGCTCGTCGCGACACGGCTTGCCGACAGACTCGAGGTCGACTCGCGCACGGCGTCGGAGTCCTACTACGCCTGCCTCCTTTCGCACGCGGGCTGCACCACCGACGCAGATTTGACCTCGGACGTGTTCGGGGCTTCACTCACCACCCATCTCAACCCCGTCATCTACGGGTCGCAGCGCGAGCTCGTCGCGGGGCTCCTCCGCGCGCTCCCTCAGCCGGACCGCCCTGTGCCGGTGCGGGTTGTACAGACGGCTCGACGGCTGCCGCGGATGATCCGCGCGCAGCGCCCGCACCTCAGCGCCCTCTGCGAGGTGGCGCAGATGCTCGCCGGCGGGGTGGGGGTTCCGAAGCCGGTCGCCGGCCTGCTCGCCTTCCTCACCGATCGCTGGGACGGCAAGGGGCCGCTGCGTCGCGCCAAGGGAGAGGAGATCCCACTGCCGATGCGAATCGTCCACGTCGCGGTCGATGCCAGCTTCCAGCGCCTCCTCGCCGGTCCGACTGACGCAGGGCGGATCGTGCGCGAACGGGGCGGCGGCGGGCTCGACCCGGAGGTCGCGAGTTGCCTCGCCGATAACGCCGAGGAGATCCTCGCCCCCCCTCCCGAGGGGTCGGTCTGGGATGAAGTCCTGGAAGCGGAGCCCGAGCCTCGGCTGACGCTCGAGGGCGAGGCGATCGACCGCGCGCTGGCCGCAATGGGCACCTTCGCCGACTTGATCTCCCCCTACTTCACAGGTCACTCGACGGGCGTCGCGGAACTCGTCGTGAGGGCGGCCGGAGGGTGCCGGCTCGATGCCCGCTCGAGGGTCGCGGTCCGCCGCGCGGCGCTCGTCCACGACCTCGGGCGGGTCGCGGTCTGGGCTCGCACCTGGCAGAAGCCCGGATCGCTGAGCGCCGATGAGTGGGAGCAGGTGAGGCTTCACCCGTACCACACCGAGCGCGTCCTGGCGCCCTCCAGGTTCCTCGGCGAGCTCGCCTCAATTGCCGGTGCCCACCACGAGCGGCTCGACGGCTCGGGGTACCACCGCGGGTCGCATGGCGCCGAACTGGCGACCCCTGCTCGCTTGCTCGCCGCGGCAGACGCCTATCGGGCGATGACCGAGCCGCGACCCCACCGGGAGGCGCTTTCCCCCGAGCGCGCTGCGCAAGAGCTCGGGGCCGAGGCCAGCGCCGGCAAGCTGGACCCCGACGCGGTGGCAGGGGTGATCGACGCGGCCGGTCAGCCGGTGCCGCGAATCGAGCGACCTGCCGGGCTCACCGCGCGCGAAGCGGAGGTCATCGCTCTTCTGGCCCGCGGTCTGCAGACCAAGCAGGTCGCTCGCGAGCTCGGGATCGCCGTCAAGACCGCCGATCACCACATCCAAAATGCCTACGCGAAGGCCGGCGTCTCCAGCCGCTCCGCGGCGACCCTGTTTGCCATGGGGCACGGGTTGGTGACCTGGGGAGAACTCCCGATTGCGCGCACCGAGCCGCGCTCGTAGCGTCCATCGCGGATCTGAAAGCTGAACCTGCGATGCCCGAAGGACGGGCGGACTGCAGGGACGAGGAGGACATCGTGACGACGACCGCGGATCTCGACGCCCACAGACAGATGAGCTACCAGATTGCGGAGGCCATCGCTCCGACATGGGAACGGCGGCGAGCCGAGGTCGAGGAGATCGCGGCCCCGGTCCGCGAATGGATGGTGCGCAGGCTGGCGCCGGAAGAGGGTGACACCGTGCTCGAGCTGGCCGCAGGGGCAGGCGACACGGGCTTCGCGGCCGCGGCGGCAATCGGCGAGCGTGGCCTTCTCCTCTCGACTGACTTCTCGCCGAGGATGCTCGAATCCGCCCGCCGCCGGGGGGCCGAGCTAGGCGTCGAGAACGTCGACTATCGCGTGATCGACGCCGAGAGCATCGAGCTCGACGATGACGCCGTCGACGGGATTCTCTGCCGGTTCGGCTACATGCTGCTGGCCGATCCCGCGGCGGCCCTCCGCGAGGCCCGGCGTGTGCTGCGCCCGGGCAGGCGCCTCGCCCTTGGGGTGTGGGGGCCGCCGGAGCGAAACCCCTACTTCACAGCGGTCGTGATGACCCTGGTCCAGGCAGGTCACCTCGAGCCGCCTGACCCGGAGACTCCGGGCCTCTTCAGCATGGCGAGCGAGGAGCGCACACAGGCGCTGCTGGCAGGCGCGGGCTTCGAGCAGGTGACCACCGAGGAGGTGGCGGTGCGGTTCGCGCTCCCCAGCATCGACGAGTACGTGTCGATGATCGCCGACACGGCCGGCCCGATCGGCCTCGCGGTCCGCGCGTTGTCCGCAGCGGCCCGCGATGGGATCAAGACCGAGTGCGAGGCGATGCTGGAGCGGTTCGCCGGTTCCAAGGGCTACGAGATCCCCGGCGTCGTCATCTGCGCGGTGGCGATGTGATCCATCCCGACCAGATCAAGGCTGCGAGTGCGGGCGAGCCGTGAGGCCCGCCTAGGCGACTAGCTGGCTCGCTTTGCTTCGGTTGGCGATGCCGTGGCTCGTGGCGGCTTCAAGAGACGGTCCCCGATCGCGTATACGAGTACGTGGTGTACAGCGGAGACCACGGCCAAACCGACGCCTATTGCCACCTGCCCGGAGACGGTGAGCGCCAGGGCCGCGAGTCCTGAGATCACGAGTTCCTCGACCAGGCGAAACAGCTCGGCGTGACCGCCGGTGCCACGGAAGTCGAGGGTTCCCCAAACGGTAAAACCGACTGCCGGCGCCGCCACGCCGAGAAACAGCTTCCCGGCTGCGCCATCTCCGGTTTGAACTCCCCAGTAGGCGAAGCCGGCCACGATGCCGAGCTCCATCAGCGCGCGCAATCCGAGGGTGATGGCACGGATTGGCGACAGAGCGTTAATCCGAGGAATCGATCAGGAAGACGGGGTGGTCGGGCGCGATCCGTGCGAGGTCCGCTGTCGCGGCGTCCGGCCCAACCCCGTCGAAGAACTGGCCCACCTCCCATTTCCAGCGGCGAAGGTAAGCGCGAAGGATCCCCGCCTTCTCCGCGTCGTCCACCTCGGAGGCGGAGAAGTGCTCCCGCCGGCGCCCCAGCAGAAGGTGGCCCTCGCCGGCGACGCGAAGGTTTCGCACCCACTGGGTATGCCCGCGCGGCGCGACCAGGTATCGCCGGCCGTCGAGCGTGAGTGGGTTGACCGGATTTCGCCGAGGGTCTCCGCTCTTGCGTCCTCGCACCTCGAGGATGCGCGATCCCGCGAAGCTGAGACCCAATCTCGTGAGCCCACCGATCAGCGGATTGAAGACCCTGCGGTCGAACCAATTCGGGGCGCTGTATGCGCGGCCCATGTGCTCAGTCGTCATGCGTGACCTCCGCGTTAGCTCGCTCGAACCTAGCCGGGCGTGCGGCATGCGGCGAGAGGAACCGTCAGCGAGCTGACAATCCGTGGCCCTTGGGGCCGAAGGGGTCGCTGGTCTCGATCCAGTCGCCCCGACTAAGTCCGGCCGGCGATGTCGACCACGCTGGAGAGCACGCTCTCCAGCGTCGGGCCGCCGGCGTGCCGGTACTCGTAGGTCGTGCGCCGGATCGGGTGGCGGCAGCTGATCACCCGGTCGAGGTCCATCGGTGTCCCCGTGATCACGGCCTCGCAGTCGATCGCGTTGATCGTCTCCTCCAGGTCTCGCAGCTGCTCGGGCGAGTAACCCATTGCCGGCAGCACCGAGTCGATGTGCGGGAAGCGGCGCAGGGTGTCGGCGATGGACCCGACCGCGAACGAGCGCGGATCGACCGGTTCGGCGCCCGCCTGCGCGGCGGCCACCGACCCCGCGCCGAGGGCCATGCCGCCGTGCGTGATCGTCGGGCCGTCCTCCACCACCAGGACCGGCCGTCCTTCGAGTGAGGGCCCGTCGGCCAGCGTGACGGGCGAGGCCGCCTCGATCACCGTCGCGTCCGGGTTTGCCGCGGCGATGTCGTCGCGCACCCGGCTCAGCTGCTCCTCCGTCGCGCTGTCGACCTTGTTGACGATCAGCGCGTCGGCGGCCCGCAGGTTCGCCTCGCTGGGGTAGTAGGTGAGCTCGTCCCCGGCGCGGAGCGGGTCGACGACCACGAGCAGGGCATCGGGGACGTAGAAGGGCATGTCGTTGTTGCCGCCGTCCCAGATGATCACGTCGGCCTCGCTCTCGGCCTGGGCGAGGATTGCCGCGTAGTCCACGCCGGCGAACATCACCAGGCCCATCTCCACCGGAAGCTCGTATTCCTCGCGCTCCTCGATGGTCGGATTCGACTCGTCGATGTCGGCGACGGTGGCGAACCGCTGCACCGGCATCCGCTCGAGATCGTGGTACGGCATCGGATGACGCACCAGCGCCACCCGCAGGCCGGCCCCCTTGAGGATGCGCGCGACCTCGCGGCTCGTCTGGCTCTTGCCGCTGCCGGTGCGAGTGGCGCAGACCGCGATCACGGGCTTCGAGCTCGCCAGCATCGTCGCCCTCTGCCCCGGCAACGTGAAGGCGGCCCCGGCACCCTGCGCGATCGCGGCGAGGTGCATCACGCGCGCGTAGGTCACGTCGGAGTATGCGAAGACCACCTCGTCGGCCTCGCGGTCTCGAATCAGCCCCGCCAGCTCTTCCTCGGCGAAGATCCGGATGCCCTGCGGGTATTGCGGGCCGGCCAGCGAGGGGGGATAGGTGCGATCGGCGATCCCCGGGATCTGGGCCGCGGTGAAGGCGACGACCTCCACGTTCGGGTCGTCTCGGTACAGGACGTTGAAGTCGTGAAAGTCCCGCCCGCCTGCACCGACGATGATCACCCTGCGGGACACATGCAGACGATAGAACTTTGAGCATGAAGCGAGGACCCGTGGTGGTGGCGCTCGGTGGAAACGCGCTGCTGCGCCGCGGCCAGGCAGCCGACGCCGCCGTTCAGAAGCGAAATGTCGCGACGGCCGTCCGCGCCGTCGCCGAAATCGCGCGCGGCGCGGACGTGGTGGTCACCCACGGCAACGGCCCGCAGATCGGCCTGCTGGCGCTCCAGGGCGAGGCCTACCGCGACGTCCCCGGCTACCCGCTCGACATCCTCGGCGCCGAGACCGAGGGGATGGTCGGCTACCTGCTCGAGCAGGGCTTCGAGAACGAGCTCCCCGGCCAGCCGGTCGCGACCCTGCTCACCCAGGTGCTCGTCGAAGGCGACGATCCCGCGTTCAGCCGGCCGACGAAGCCGATCGGGCCGGTTTACGAGCGCGAGGCGGCGGAGCGCCTGCAAGCCGAGCGCGGCTGGGCGATCGCTCCCGACGGGAATGGCTTTCGCCGGGTCGTCCCCTCTCCCGAGCCGCAGGCCATCGTCGAGCTGGCGACGATCCGGCTGTTGCTGGCGGCGGGGGTCCTGGTCGTTTGCGTCGGCGGTGGGGGCATCCCGGTGCTGGCCGGCGAGGACGGGCGCCTGCAGGGAGTCGAGGCAGTGATCGACAAGGACCTGGCGGCGTCGCTGCTGGCCTGTCAAATCGACGCCGAGGCGCTGCTCCTGCTCACCGACGTCGCGGCCGTGGAGGCGGGATGGGGAACCGACCGGGCACGGCCAATCGCCGAGGCCTCCGTCGCCGAGCTGCGCGCGCTCGACTGGGACCCCGGTTCGATGGGCCCCAAGATCGAGGCGGCCTGCCGCTTCGTGGAGCTTCGCGGAGGCACTGCCGGGATCGGCGCGATCGAGGACGCCGCGGCAATACTGCGCGGCGAGCGGGGCTCACGAGTCGTCTGACGATTCCCTGCGGTCGCCGGCGATGCGGGCTATCCGCGGCCGGTCAGCGGGCATGTACGACTGTCGAGCGTTCCAACTCGTCGTAGCGTGATGGCTGACCAACCTGAAGGATGAGCGTGAGGGACTTCGTCAGCCAGGCGATCGGCGCCACCCGGGCGACCACCCGGGAAACGATTCGAGACCTGCTCGGGTCCCGGGCCGACGATCCGCTGGCCGAGCGCGACCCGCGGTTCATCCGGGAGACCCTGCCGGCCTACAGCCGCCTGGCGCAGCTCTACTTCCGCCCCAAGGTGCGTGGTCTCGAGCACATTCCGGCCGAGGGGCCGGTGCTTCTGGTCGGCAACCACTCGGGAGGCACCCTGATCGCCGACACCTTCGCCTTCGCCTACGCCTTCTACAACCGCTTCGGCCCCGACCGGCTGTTCCACCAGCTCGCCCACGACCTCGTCTTCCGGGTGCCGGGCCTCGTGATGCTTCCCAGGTACGGGACGATCCCGGCCAACCACGTGAACGCGACTGCGGCGCTGGAGCGGGGCGCGGCGCTCCTCGTCTACCCCGGCGGTGACCACGAGACGTATCGCCCCTCCTGGCATTCCGGGGAGATCGACTTCGGCCACCGCAGCGGCTTCGTCCGCCTGGCGCTCGCCGCCAAGGTTCCGATCGTCCCCGTGGTGGCGATCGGCGGCCAGGAAACGGCCCTCTTTCTAACGCGCGGCGAGCGGCTGGCTCATCTTCTTGCCCTCGACCGGATGCTGCGCCTCAAGGTCGTGCCGCTCCAGGTCGCGCCTCCATTCGGCGTGACGGTCCTGGACTTTCCGGGCCGCGTCCCGTTGCCCTCCCAGATCACGATCCAGGTCCTGCCCCAGATCGACCTGCCGGACCTGTTCGGTCCCGACCCCGATGAGGAGCTGGTCTACCACGCGGTCACGGCGATGATGCAGGAGGCGCTGGATGAGCTCGCGGCCGAGCGCGACCTGCCGGTGATCGGCACGCTCGGCTCGCGCCACGAGGAGAGCGAGGTCGTCGAGGAGCTGGAGCACGGCGGCCTCGAGCGCGAGGTCGAGGAGGCCATCGAGGCCGAGATCGCCAACCCCGCCTAGTGGCCGCGTCTTCTAGTAGTGGCCGAGTTGGTCGTTGTCCGGCCAGATGCCGGCGTTGCCGGGCATGTCCAGACGATCCGTCAGCTCCCGGCGCCATTCCGGAGTCACGGTGGGTTCGCCCCAGTAGTCGGTGACGCGCACGGCTTCGCCGTCTTCCAGCTCGCCGATGGTCACGTTTCGATACAGGCGTCCGTCGCCGTAGTTGCACGTCCATTCGACGACGACGACGTCATCCAGCTCCAGGCGCCTACCGACCTCCAGCGTGAGCTCCGGGAAGTTGCCCTCCACATCGGCGACGAGCTTGCTCGTGCGGACGATCTCGCCCATCTGTGGCCACTGGCGAACGACGTTCTCCGCCAGGGGCACCCCGAGGATGTAGGCCACCCGGGTAGCGCCGTCGGACTCCTGCACGTGCGTGCTCATCGAAACCACGTTTCCTCCCAAGTCGCTTTCCGCCCCCGGCGTCTGACCGTCGCTGGGCGGCTCCCAGCCGGCTTTACGGCCTGGGTCGTCAACCGAGTATGGCGCCCCCAGTTTTTGGGAGGCCGCGAGGCGATTCGAGGCGCAGGTCTCGACGCCGACACGACGAACACGTGGGGATGGGCGAGCGCCCGGGTCGGAGCGAATCGAGCGGGAGTGGCGCGGAGGAGGCGATCGCAACCTCCGCGATGGGCAACAGCACCGCCTTCGGCTACTCGATCATGATCACCGTGACATTCGGGATGGTCTCGCGGGTTCAGGGCACGCCGACGATCGCCGAGCTCTTCGGTTTTGCGGCAGCTGCCAGCGTGGCCGTGGCGGTGATCGAGGGTCTGATCACTCGGGGCTTTCGACGGCGGCTCAAGCGCGCACCGAACGAGGTCGTGATGCTCGGCACGGCGATGAACGTGTTCTCGGTAACGGCCTCGGTGGCCGGGGCCCTCGCGATGGCAACCGCGCTGAACGGATTCTTCGGCTGGCCGGTCGCCGCCCTGGTCGCCTCGGGTCTCTATGTCCTGCTGGAGGGCGTGGAGATCCTGCTCGCCGAGCGCATCCAGGCAGCGCGCGGCGATCCCGCCGCGACCAAAGGCTGACCGAGCCCTCCGCTGAGGGGCGGGCAGCAGGCGATCCACCAGCTCCAGCGCCGGGCGACCTCGAACAACGGCTTGACGGCCGGGGCGATGGAGAATCAGCGCCAGGCTTGGCGCGATAGCTATCGTGGGCCAGGATGAGCGAGGTTCGCCGCACCACCACGGAGGAAGCGAAGCGCGTCGGCGATGCAATCGGCGTGGACTGGGAGAAGTTCGATCTGGAGCTGTTTCGCGCCGGAATGGACGTCGAGTTCGAGCACGGCAGCCACGATCCGCAAACGGACGTCACCGGTGACGACCCGATCGTCACGGGCAAGATCGCCCTCGCTCACATGAAGGAGTTTCCCGACTACTACGAGCGCCTCGAGAAGATGGAGCGCGAGGCGGAGCGGGACTGGGCCGCCAGGCGAGCGCCCGACTAGCGAGCCACCCGCGACAATGAGCGAATGGCCTTCGCCGGTGTCAATGGGGCGCAACTTCACTACCGGCGCAGCGGCGAGGGCGAGCCCCTCGTCCTCGTCCACGGTTCGTGGATCGACGGCCGGACCTGGGACAAAGTCGTGCCGCTTCTGTCCGGGTCCTTCGAGGTCGTTGCCTACGACCGGCGTGGGCACAGCCGCAGCTCGTGCCCGCCCGTCCAGGGGAGCATCCGTGAAGACGCCGAGGATCTCGCCGCGCTGATCGACGACCTCGGCCTCGCGCCCGCCCACGTCGCGGGCGCCTCCCTGGGCGGCTCCATCGCCCTGCGGCTGGCCGCCTCCCATCCCGAGCTGTTGCGCACGCTGACCGTTCACGAGCCGCCACTCTTCGATCTCCTTGGCCAAGGGGCGGACCTGCCGGAGCTGACAGACCTGCGCGCTCGCATCGACGCCGTACGGTCCTTGCTGGAGGCGGGCGATCGGCAGACAGGCGCGCGCCTGTACTTCGACCGGGTGGCCGAGCCGCCCGGCGGCTGGGACGGTCTCGGCCGCGAGAGGCAGGCGGCGCTGCTCGCCAACGCCTCCACGTACCTGGACCAGTGCCGCGATCCGGACGCCTTGGGGATCGAGCTCGATGAGCTGCGGGCGTACACCGGGCCCGCGCTGGTCACGTACGGCAACCGCAGGCCGACCTTCTTCAGGCGCATAGCCCAGCTCGTGATCGACGCCCTCCCGCGCGCGAGCGGCGTTGTCATCGAGGGATCGGCGCACGATCCGCAGGTGACCCACCCAGCCGAGTTCACGATGGCGCTCCAGTCGTTCGCGGGGCGTCGAATGGCGCAGGCCTGAGCGTCCGGGCCGACTATCGTGACCTTCATGAGCGGCGTCCCGGATCGCGACTCAGAGGCGGTCGGCGCCCGCAAGCAGCACGCGCTGGCGCTGTTCTCGGGGCTCCCGCGCCGCTACGACGCGGCCGGCGCCGCACTCAGCTTCGGCCAGGACCCGCGCTGGCGCCGGGCGATGGTCGCCGAGGTGCGCGCTTCATCGGGCGACCGGGTGCTGGACGTGGCGACCGGCACCGGAATGGTCGCCGCGGCTCTGAACCGCAGCTACGGCTGCCGGGTGGTGGGGCTCGACCAGAGCCCCGACATGCTGGCCCAGGCGGAGGCGAGGCTGCGGGCCGATCCCGCCCTCGCCGAGCGCGTGGAGCTGGTGAGGGGCCAGGCCGAGGCGCTGCCGTTCGGCGACGGCGAGTTCGATCACCTGACCTTCACCTACCTGCTGCGCTACGTCGACGACCCGGCGGCGACGCTGTGCGAGCTCGCGCGCGTGGTCAAGCCCGGCGGGCGGATCGCCTCGCTCGAGTTCATGCTGCCCCCCAACCCTGCTGCCCGCGCGCTGTGGCGGGTGTACGTGCGACTCGGCCTCCCCGCTCTTGGCCGCCTGATCTCACGCGACTGGTACGAGGTGGGCAGGTTCCTGGGGCCGAGCATCACCGGCCTCTACGAGCGCTTCCCGATCGAGCGCCAGCTCGAGCTATGGCGGGCGGCCGGAGTTGGGGATGCGCAGGCCCGGGTCATGAGCCTCGGCGGCGGGGTCGTGATCTGGGGCACCCGCGGTGCGTGAGCCGCCGGCCGGTACCGCGGACGCGGGCGCTCCCCGTCCCGCCTTCTATGCGCTGCGCTCGGGCGGCTGGAGGGACCTGGTCACGCTGCTGCACCCGCCCTACACCGCGTGGCATCTGTCCTACGTCGCGCTCGGCGCCGCCGCGGCGGCGCGGATCCACGGCGATCGGCTGGCCGCTGCGCTCGTCGCCTTCTTCCTCGCGGTCGGAGTTGCAGCCCATGCGCTCGACGAGCTCCAGGGGCGACCGCTGCGCACGCACCTTTCCGACCGCACGCTGATCGGGCTGGCGGTCGTCTCGCTTGCGGGGGCGGTCGCGATCGGCTTGGTCGGGGTGTTCACCGTGTCGGCCACCCTGGCGCCGTTCGTCGTGGTGGGGGCGTTCCTGGTCGCGGCGTACAACCTCGAGCTCGCGGGCGGCCGGTTTCACACCGACTTCTGGTTTGCCGCGGCCTGGGGCGCCTTTCCCGCGCTGACCTCGTGGTGGGCGAACACGCTGTCGCTCGAGCATGCCGACGCGGTGGCCGCGGGCCTGCTGGTCGCGGGGGCCTGCTTCGGGCTGAGCGTGGCGCAGCGCCGCCTGTCGGCGCCCGTTCGCGAGCTCCGCCGTCGAACCGTCGCGGTCAGCGGCGAGCAGCGGCTCGCCGACGGCACGGCCGTGCCGCTGACAGTGGCGCGGCTGACTGCCCCGCTCGACGGAGCACTGAGCGCCCTCAGCTGGGCGGTCGTCGCACTCGCGGTGGGGCTGGTGATCCTGAGGGCCTGAGCGAGCCCGGCCGCACCTAGGGCCGGATCGGCGCCCGGTTACGGACCTCGAGCGGCTTGACGGGAACGCCGTCGCTCCAGCGGCCGAGGTCGGTGTGCTTCGCGGAGTCGCCCAGCGCGTAGCCGCACCACCTGCCCGCGTATGCGCAGCGCTGAAGGCCATCCCAGACGCGCCAGCAGAAGTTCCAGTCGTAGGCATCCGGCGGGCCGCCGAACCCGGAGCCGCCGGCGCAGACTCCGTGCGCGGAGGAGAGGGCGGGGGTGCCGTGCACATCCGTGTGGGTGAGGACGAGGTCCTTGTCGCGCTTCGGAATCCGCGAGAGCTTGGGAAAGACCGCGTTGCAGCTCGAGTCGGCCTTGCCGGGCTGGGAGATGATCCCGTCGGCGCCGGAGTGGCACTCGAACAGGGTCGAGCGCGGGATCCCACTCAAGCGTTCGTCGAGCGAGGGCTCGCCATCTCCGTTCAGCCCGCCGTCGTGCGGGTCGTCGAGGAACACCGCCCGCGGCTTCGGCATTCCCAGCTCGCGCCAGCGGTTGACGAGGTTGGCGGTGATGATCCCGCCGAAGGAGAAGCCGAAGTAGCTCGTGCGGTCGAGGTCCGGATGCACCCTGCGGGAGCCCGACCGCAGATGCTTCAGTGCGCCGCGGATCCCGTTCACCTCCGACCGCATGCAGGGCTCGATGTCGTACGGGCCGGGACAAGGGGTCGCGATCGCGGTCTGATAGCGCGGGTAGATGACGACATGCCCGGTCCGCACCGTGTGGTCGATGAACGCGTCGAGCTGCGAATGGCCGGAGAACTCGTAGTAGCCGTGGGTGACGATGGCGAGCGGCGCGCGCTTCGGGCGCGGCCGGGTGGGCTCGAAGGCGAACCAGGCGTCGGGCCCGGACCCGCCCGAGCTGACCCGCACGCCGTCGTGGGAGGCGTGGATGGAGCCCGGGCCAAACGCGGGGATGGGAGGCTGGATGACGTCGGCGGAGGCCACCCCTGAGGGAGTGAGGGCGAGCGAGGTGCCCACCGCCAGAATCGAGGCGAATCGCCTGTGTGAAGGGCGCCGCATGGGCTCGGGACTCAGTCCCTGACCATCCGCGTCACCCGGCAGAAGGGCGCCTCGCCACGGGGGTCGTGACCCGAGCGGATGCCGTCGGGGCGCCACAGGGGCTCCCAGCAGCCGTGCTCGCGAAGGAGCGCCTCGACCTCGCGCGCGGCGCTCTCCTCGAGGCCCGCGAAGCGCGCGCGTAGGCGCTCCAGGCACCACACCCGGTACGCGCTGGTCGGCACCCGCCGGTAGACGGCGCCGTCGAGCTCGAGGCGGTGGACCGGGGCCCCGGCGCGGTGCGCCTCGGCGTTCGCGGCGAGAGCCGGCAGGTGCGAGGCGCCGATCTCGCGAAGCAGGGGGGAGAGGTCGGCGGGCACCTCGCTCGCGACCGGGGCCCTCGCGAGCTCCTCGGCGCTTGCATTCCAGGTGCGCGCCGCCCACTCGAAAGTCGCCGGCGCGGTGTCCTGCATGATCCGCGCAGGCGTGGGGTCGTGCACGAAGTGGCGCCAGAACGGGCCCATGAGCCCGAGGTCGGCGATCGTGGGCCGCTCGCCCAGCAGGAAGGGCCGCGCCGAGAACACCGGCTCCAGGCAGGCGAGGGCTCGGCGGTAGGCGCCCTCGGCGTGGGGGGCGGTGGCGGCGTCGATGCCGTCGCCGGCCACGAACAGGCGCGTCTGGCGCCGGGCGATCCAGCCGCGCCTGGCGGCGAGGGGCAGCGGCAGGTTCAGCAGTTCCCGGGAGAGCCGGGTCGCGGCCAGGTGCCGGTCCTCCGCGTAGCTCCAGCGGTAGTGCATCGCCGGGCGCCACAGCCACTCGTCGGCGTAGTCCTCGACCAGCAGGGCGGCGTACCTCACCACGGGATCCGCCGGCATCACCGAGGGATCGGACCGCCCGCGCTCCAGCCAGGCGATCATCGGCGTCGTGTCGCTCATCCAGCGCCCGTCCGGCAGGCGGACGCTGGGCAGCTGGGAGGCGCCGAGCTTCCGCGGGACGATCCAGCCGTAGTGCAGGGGGTCGATGGCCCGCAGCTCGTAGGGGATCGCCCGGTAGCGAAGGTAGGCCTCGAACTTGCCCGTGAAGTAGGAGATCTTCGATCCGTAGACGATCATCGGCGTCCCCGCCTGGGTCACGGACGACGGAGCGTAGTCCGCACCGCGGGTTCCTGCCGGATCACCCGAACCGGGGGATGCCGGCGGGGGCGACCGGGCCGAGCGTCACCCTGTCCCTGTCCTGTCCCTGTCCACGACCGAAAAGAGGCCTCCATGCGAGGAGTCGGAAGCGCGATGTTCGCGGCAACGCTGCTGCTGATCGCCGGCATTCTCAACATCATCTACGGCATCGCCGCGATCGGCGACGCCCACTTCTACACCTCAACGGGCACCCACTACGTGATCGGGAGCCTGCATACGTGGGGGTGGGTCACCGTGCTCATCGGCATCGTCCAGCTGACCGCTGGCTTCTCCCTCTTCGGAGGCGGAACCTACGGGCGGCTGGTCGGGATCTTCGCGGCCAGTCTTGGCGCGACTGCGGCACTGCTCAACGTCGGCGGCGCCTATCCCTGGTGGTCGCTCGGGATCTTCGCCCTGTGCGTGGTCGTGATCCACGGCCTGTTCGTGCTTGGCGAGCCCACCGACAGCTAGAGCCGGCACCTTCGATCGACCTGCGAGCGGCGCCCACGGGCGCCGCTCGCTCGTTGGGCGCGACCGCTGCGCGCGGCTAGCGCCCGAGGCTCGGCGCCATCGACATGATGAGCCGGGTCATGCTCTGGGCTGCGAGGGGGCTCGCGAAGTAGAAGCCCTGGGCGTATTCGCACCCGAGCTCCTGGAGCTTCTCCAGCTGCTCCTCGGTCTCGACGCCCTCGGCGACCACGCGCAGCGAGAGGGCACGGGCCATGGCGAGGATCGCCTCGACGATGGCGACCTGGCCGCCGCCGGGAGCGTCCAGCTCCCGCACGAAGGAGCGGTCGATCTTCAGCCCGTCGATCGGGAAGCGATGCAGGTACCCCAGCGAGGAGTAGCCCGTCCCGAAGTCGTCGAGGACGATGCGCATGCCGAGCTTCTTCAGCGCGTTGAAAGTCTCCACCGGCAGGCCGGAGTCCTCGATGAGGGCGCTCTCCGTGATCTCCAGGTTCAGGCAGGCGGGATCGAGGCCTGTTCCCTGGACCACGCCGAAGACGATGTCGGCCAGGTCCGGCTGGGCGACCTGGCGGGCGGCGAGGTTGACCGCGATCTCGATGGGCCGCGCGTCAGGGCGGGCGCGGTGCCACTCTGCGGCCTGGAGCGCCGCCTCCTGGATCACCCAGCGCCCGATGGGCTCGATCAGGCCGCTCTCCTCCGCGACCGGAATGAACTCCGACGGCGCGAGGAGCCCGCGGTGAGGATGGCGCCAGCGCACGAGCGCCTCGGCGCCGACGATCTCGCCGCGCACCAGCGAGACCACCGGCTGGTAGTGGAGCTCCAGCTCGGAGCGTTCGATGGCGCGGCGCAGCTCGTTCTCGACCTCGAGCCGCTCGACGGCCCGGGCCCGCATCAGCTCGTCGAAGAGCTCGTAGCGGGCGCGGCCGCGGTCCTTGGCCCGGTACATCGCGGCGTCGGCATCGCGGATCAGGGCCTCGGGCGGCTCGTTGCCGCTGGTCGCCATCGCGATGCCCACGCTCGCGGAGACGAAATGCTCCACGTGGTTGAGGACGAATGGACGCGTGAAGGCCGCCTGGATGCGCTCGGTCACGCGGATGGCGTCGCGCTCGTCGGCGATCTCGTCGATCAGGATTCCGAACTCGTCGCCGCCGAACCGGGCGATCGTGTCGGTTGGGCGGATCTGCTGGTGCAGGCGCGGCGCCACCGCCATGAGCAACTCGTCGCCGACCTGGTGACCGAGGCTGTCGTTGATCAGCTTGAAGTGATCGAGGTCGAGGAAGAGCACCGCCACCGCGTTGCCGCGCCTGCGGGCCTGGGCAAGCGAGCGCGCGAGGCGATCGACGAACAGCACGCGGTTGGGAAGGCCGGTGAGCGGATCGTGCAGCGCGCGCTCCCTCATGACCTCGTCAGCGGCGATGCGCGCGATGGCATCGGCAAGGACGTTGGCGATGGCCTGTACGAAGTGGACGTCCTCGGGCGTGAAGGGGCGCTCGCCCGTCGACTGGCCGTCGAGCACCCCGAAGGGGCCGCCCCCGCCTTCGATCACCACCGTGATCCCGCGCCTCACGTCCATTCCGGCGAGCACCTGGGGAAGGCGGAGCTTCTGTTCGCGCTTCCAGTCCTCGACGATGACCGGCCGGTTCGACTGAAGCGCGACGTAGGCCGGGTTCGTGGGGTCGCTGGGGATCTTGATCTTGCCGCTGGCCTCCTGGGGCCAGCCGGTGCCGGCGCGCAGCAGCAGCGAGTCGTCGGAGGGAAGCGCCTGCATGACGCCGCAGAGGTCGAGATGCGCCAGGTCCGCCACGACGCTGACGGCGAGCTCCATTAGGGCATCGAGGTCGTCTCCCTCCAGGGCGCGCTCGCCGAGGTTCGCGACCGCCGCCTGCTGCGCCGCGCGGCGGCCGAGCTCCTCCTCGGCCAGCTTGCGGTCGGTGATGTCGTAGAGGACGCCGTGCCACATGGCCTCGCCCGAGGCGTCGGTTTCGAGCACCGCCTCGTCGAGCAGCCAGACGACCCGTCCGTCGCGGGCGATCATCCGGTAGTCGATGGGAGGCGGAGTCCGCTCTCCCAGCATCTCGGGCCGCTCCTGCGCCAGGGCGCGGTCGCGGTCGCCGGGATGCAGCTGCTTGGACCACAGCTTCGGGTCGGCCGTCCACTCCTCGGGCGTGAAGCCCAGGATGTCGTGGATCTTGGGGCTGACGTATCGAAAGGCGCCCTCCTCGCCCATCTCGGCCGCGTAGACGATTGCGGGAAGGCGCTCGACCAGGTTGCGGTAGTTCGACTCGGCGCGCCGGCGGACGAGCGCCTCCTTCTCGCCGAGCAGGCGCAGGTCCTGCTCCTCGGCGATGCCGCGGAGCATCCGCAGCGCCATGGCGAGCACCCGCGCCATGCCGCGAAGCAGGGTGATCTCCTCCTTGCCGAACCCCTCCTCGCCCTGGCGGGCCACGAGGAGCCGGCCGCGGGCCAGGCTGTCGATCGGCGCCGAGGCAGTGACACAGCGGCCGAGTCCGGGGAGATCGATGGACTGCTCCTCGCCGGAGGCGGCCTCGATCAGCTTGTCGTAGGGGACCTCGTCGCGGGGGAAGCCGATCACCGCCTCCACGCGGCCGCGGACCACCACGGCGCAGACCTCGGCGTCCAGCGCCTCGGCCGCGCGCTCGGCGGAGCGGGCCATGGCGGAGGCCTCGTCGGCGAAGGAGGGAACGAGGTCGAGGAATTCGGCGAGCTGCTGGGTGCCCCAGTTCTCGAGGGTCCCGTGGGAGTCGTTCGGTCGGGGTTGCTTCGGGCCGTCGCTCGCCAGCGCCTCGCGGGCAGCGTGAACCCCCGCCTCGTAGGCGTCGTCGGAACTCGACCGGCCAACGGCCAGCCAGCGATGTCTCTCCATGCGCTCTTTTTTTGGTGGTAGGGGGCGCTGCATGACCTGTTTCGGCATGCGGCGCGCCCCGCTTGACCGCTGGGGGGCCTCGCTCAGGCCGTCTCGGCCACCGGCTCGTCGGCGTCGGGGGTGAGCAGGATCGCGCCTTCGCCGCTCGCGTAGGCCTCCTCGCCGTGCTCCAGGACGTCCATTCCGACCGCCTCCTCGAGCTCGGACGCTCTCAGGGGCATCAGCCAGCCGAGCAGTCGCAGGATCCCGTAGGTCGCGGCGAACGCGTAGGCCGGCCCCGCGAGCGCGGCCACCGCCTGGTGGCCGAGCTGCGCCGCGTTGCCATAGAGCAGGCCGTCGGCTACTCCGTTCCATCCCTGCTGGGCGAAAAACCCGATGAACAGGATCCCGGTGAAGCCCGCGACGCCGTGCGCCGCGAGGACGTCGAGGGTCTCGTCGACCCGGGTGCGCGGGCGCAGCACGATCACGGCGTAGCTCGGAAGCGCTGCCACCGCTCCCAGGACGAGTGCCCAGGCGGGGCTGATGAAGCCGGCCGCGGGCGTGATGCCGACGCAGCCGACGATGATCGCCGTGGCCGCGCCGATCGCCGTGATCCGCCGGTCGCGGATCAGGTCGAGCAGGAACCACATCGAGAGCGTCGCCGCCGGGGTCAGGAGGGTGTTGGTGAACGCCAGAACCCCTGGCTTGCCGACGGAGAAGCCGCTGCCGCCGTTGAACCCGAACCAGCCGAACCACAGCAGGCCCGCGCCGACGAGCACGTACACGGCGTTGTGGGGCAGCAGCGCCTGCCGCCCGTAGTCCTTGCGGGCGCGCACGACGAGGGCCGCGGCGAGGGCCGAGAAGCCCGAGCCCATCTCGACCGGGACGCCGCCGGCGAAGTCGAGGGTGCCGTGGGCCTGAAGCCACCCGCCCCCGAACGCCCAGTGCGCGAGCACCGAGTACACCAGCACCGACCACAGCGCGGCGAAGATGAGGAACGGCCCGAACCGCATGCGCTCGACCACAGCCCCGGACACCAGCGCCGTGGTGACGATGCAGAACGTCGCCTGGAAGGCGAAGAACAGGAGCTCCGGTATCGCCGTCCCGCTCCTTGGGCCGAGGCCGACGTGGCGCAGCAGCACGTTGTCGAACCCGCCGATGATCGAGCCCGTCCCGCCGAATGCGATCGAGTAGCCGATCACCGCCCACAGCACCGTCGCGACCGCGAGCGCGGCGATGCACATCATGAACGTGTTCAGGGTGTTCTTCTCGCGCACGAGGCCGGCGTAGAAGAGCCCGAGGGCGGGTGTCATCAGCAGGACGAGCGCGGTGGCGGCGAGCATCCAGGCGGTGTCGCCCGGGCTGATCCCGGCCGCGCCGAGCGGAAGCGAGGCCATCAGGAGTCCGCGACCGGGGTGACGGCGCCGCGGTCGGTCTCCCCGGTGCGGATGCGCACCGCCTCCTCGAGCGGGACAACGAAGATCTTGCCGTCGCCCACCTCGCCGGTTCGCGCCGAGGAGCAGAGCGCCTCGACAGTCGGCTCGACGAACGAGTCGGAGACGGCGATCTCGAACCGCACCTTGTCGGCCAGGCCCATCTTCACGGTGGTCCCGCGATAGGTCTCGACGCGATCCAGCTCGCCGCCGTGGCCCTGCACGCGGCTCATTGACACCCCTCTCACCTGGGCGCGGTAGAGCGCCTCCAGCACGTCGTTCGCCTTCTCGGGGCGCACGATTCCGATGACCAGCTTCACGGCCTTCCCTTCGTTCCGGTTGCGGGTTTGGTCTCCGGCCGGACTGCCACACGCGGCGCGAAGGAGCGCGAGCCTAACCGCAATCGCGCCAGGGCAGCTAGGTTGAACGCAGCGGATTGCCGCGACGTAGACCGAAGTCCTATGAGCCTCTGGGGAAAACTCTTCGCAGCCGGATACGACCGCGTGATGGCGGGCACCGAGCGCGCCACGCTCGCGGCGCACCGGCGCGCCCTGCTCGCCGACGCCCGCGGCGATGTGCTCGAGATCGGCGGCGGCACCGGCGCCAACCTGTCCTTTTACGGCCCCGGGGCCGAGAGCCTCACGGTGACCGAGCCGGAGGCGCCCATGTTCAAGCGCCTGGAGGCGCGAAGCGGCGAGGGAAGGCTTCGGCCCACGCTCGTGCAGGCGGCGGCCGAGGCACTGCCTTTCGAAGACGACAGCTTCGACACCGTCGTTTCGACGCTGGTTCTGTGCACCGTCGCCGACCAGCCTGGGGCGCTCGCGGAGATCCGCCGCGTGCTGCGAGAAGGCGGGCACCTGCTCTTCATCGAGCACGTCCGCGCCGCCGAGCCTCGGCTCGCGCGCTGGCAGGATCGCCTCAACTGGCTTCAGCTCCGCGTCGCGCACGGCTGCAACTGCAACCGCTCGACGCTCGCCGGAATCGAGGCCGCGGGCTTCGCGGTGGAATCGGTGCGCAGGGACGAGCTGAAGCCGGCGCCGCCCATCGTGCGGCCGCTGGTCGTCGGCTCGGCGCGCGTCTGAGCGCTGCCGGCTAGCCGGTGGACCCGGAAGTGGGCGATGAGGTTCCGCCTGGTTCCCACCGGGCGCAAGCCTCTAGCTCCGAAACCGATGATTTCCGGGCCGCGGCCCTGTCTCTAAATTGACTGTCAGCCCGTGACGGCCCCGGACGACACCCGAACGCGGACCGACGCGGCCATCCGGCTGCGCGGGTTCGTCAAGCGCTTCGGCGAGATCACGGCCGTCGGCGGCCTCGACCTCGACGTGCCGTACGGCTCCTGCGTGGGCCTTCTCGGCCCGAACGGCGCCGGCAAGTCGACCACGATGAAGGCGCTGACGGCGCAGGTGATCGCCGACGAGGGCGAGCTCACCGTGCTCGGGTATCCGCTGCCGGACCGCTCCAAGCAGGCGCGCGCGGAGATGGGCGTCGTGCCCCAGCTCGACAACCTCGACGTCTCGCTGACCGTGGAGCAGAACCTCGTCGTCTTCTCCCACCTCTACCGCGTGCCCTCGCAGGACCGCTCCGAGGCCATCGAGCGGGCGCTTCGAGTCGCCAACCTCACCGGGCGCCGGGAGTCGAAGGTCGACGAGCTCTCCGGCGGCATGCGGCGGCGGCTGCTGATCGCGCGGGCGCTGATCCACCAGCCGCGGCTCCTGCTGCTCGACGAGCCCACCGTCGGCCTCGACCCGCAGGTCCGCCAGGAGCTCTGGGCCTTGATCGACCGCCTGCGCACGGAGGGCGTGTCGATCCTGATGTCCACGCACTACATCGAGGAGGCCGAGCGCCTCTGCGACCAGGTGACGATCATGTCCCACGGGCAGGCCGTCGCCGTGGGCTCGCCGAGAGAGCTGGTCGCCGAGCACGCGGGAACCGAGGCGCTCGAGGTGTACGGGTCCCCCGATCAGCTCCACGAGGTCGAGGCGACGGCGCGCGAGCGGGGCTGGTCCACCCGGCGCACGGGCACCTCGATCTCGATCCTCCACTCCAACGGCGACCCCGGGTTCGACGGCGAGCGCCGGGTCACGAACCTCGAGGACGTCTTCGTGCTGCTCACCGGCGAGGAGATCAGCTGATGCGGGGCGCCCGGGAAGAGGTCGGCCGGCTCGAGCTGTCGTCGCTGCGCGGCGTGATGGTCCGCGAGGTCGTCAACTTCTCCTCGTTCTGGCGGGCCTCGACTTTCTCGTCCACCATCGACCCGACGATCTACCTGCTGGCGTTCGGACTTGGGCTTGGCGCGCTCGTCAGCAGCGAGGTGGGCGGCGTGCCCTACATCTCCTTCGTCGGCACGGGGATCGTCGCGACCACGGTGCTCTTCTCGGCCGCCTTCCCGTCGATGTACGGGACGTTCATCAAGTACGAGTTCCAGCACACCTACGACGCGATCCTCGCTGCGCCGGTCGACACCGAGGAGCTCGTCACCGGCGAGGCGGCGTGGATCGCGGCTCGCACCGGCGTCTACGGGTCCTTCCCGATGCTGGTCGCCATCCCCTTTGGCCTCGACCCGGCGTGGGGCATGCTGCTCGTGCCCTTCATCGCCGCACTGGCCGGTTTCGGCTGGGCCGCGTGCGGCATCTTCATCGCCGCCCGATCGAGCGCCATCGAGACCTTCTCCTATTGGCAGAGCGGCCTGCTCACGCCGCTGTTCCTGGTGGCCGGGACCTTCTTTCCGGTCAACACCTCGCCGGGATTCACCCTCCTCAGCAACCTCAACCCGCTCTACCACTGCGTCGAGCTCGTCCGCGGCGCGGTGTTCGGCGTCGAATGGGTCGACCTCTGGCACCTGGGGTTCCTGGTCGGTTTCGCGCTCGTCATGTGGCGGCTCGCGATCCGCTACATGGAGCGCAAGCTCATCCTCTGACCCAAGAACGTCCCTCACTGCCCCGTATAGCCATCAGTGCGGGACGATCATCGGGGGGGTAGGATTCGCCAGGGCCGCTCGACGCGGGCCAGGGAAAAACGCGAGAGGAGAGCTCCATGAGGAAGGTCGTTTCGATGGTCGTGGCCGGTGCCGCGCTGATGGTTGCCGCGCCCGCGCAGGCGACGATCAACTCCGTGCTCGGCGGCGATCTCACCTGCACGGTGCAGGGCAATGGCGACCGGTTCTGTGGGAGCGATTCGTCGCTGACGACAAGCAAGACCTTCGACGGGATGCCGATCGACATGAGCATCGACTTCCCACCGAAGCCGAACCACGGCCCCGATGGCAAGTTCCCGCTGGTGATCGTCGGCCACGGCTACGGCGGCTCGAAGAGCGACAACGGCGCGGAGGCCCAGGCGCTCTTGGATCGCGGATTCGCGGTCTTCCGCATGACCGACCGCGGGTTCAACGGCTCGTGCGGCAACTCCGCCTCGAAGGCCGCCGACCCGTCGGGCTGCGCCGATGGCTACATCCGCCTGATGGACGACCGCTACGAGGTCCGCGATGCCCAGTACTTCGCCGGCAAGCTCGCCGACGAGGGGCTGGTGGCGCCCAAGGAGATCGCCGCGACGGGTGGCTCCTACGGCGGCGGCATCTCGATGGCCCTCGCGGCGCTGAAGGACCGGACGATGATGCCGAGCGGCAAGCTGGTCCCCTGGAAGAGCCCGCAGGGCAAGAGGATGAGACTAGCGGCGGCCGTTCCGGTCATCCCCTGGACGGACCTGGCGGCGTCGCTCGTGCCCAACGGCTCGACCCTCGACTACGTCGAGAACAACCCGTACAGCGGGCCGGTCGGGATCGAGAAGCAGAGCCTCGTGAGCGGGCTCTATCTCCTCGGTTGCACGCTCAACTTCTGCTCGGCTCCCGGCGTCGACCCGGACGCGGACCTGACGACGTGGAAGACGCGGCTCGACGCCGGGGAGCCCTATCAGGGCGACTCGACGATCAAGGACTCCCTCAACGAGATCAAGAAGCACCACTCGTCGTTCTACATCAACCATTCCGAGCCGCCCGCGCCGCTGCTCATCGCAAACGGCTACACGGACGACCTGTTCCCGGTCGACGAGGCGATCCGCTTCTACAACCGCACGAAGGGCCAGTACCCGAACGCTCCGGTCGGCCTGTTCTTCGGCGACTTCGGGCACCCGCGTGCGCAGAACAAGCCCGACGTGAGCCAGGCGCTCGCGAAGTCCACCTACAAGTGGCTCGACCACTACGTGCAGGGCAAGGGCAAGAAGCCGTTCCGAGGCGTGACCTCCTATACGCAGACCTGCCCGAGCGGCGCGGACTCCGGCGGCCCGTACAGGGCGGCGAACTGGGCGAAGCTGAACCCGGGCGAGGTGCGGCTCTCGAGCAAGAAGGCCCAGACCATCGATCCGAGCGCCGGCGATCCGTCGATCGCCACCACATTCGACCCGGTCACCGGCGGTGGCGCGTGCGCCACGGCCGACGGGGCCGACCAGGCCGGGGTGGCGACGTACCGCGTGAAGAAGGCTCCGAAGGGTGGCTACACGCTCCTCGGCTCGGCGACCGTGGTCGCGAAGTTCAAGGCGTCGGCCGACTCGGAGATCGCCGCCCGCCTGCTGGACGTGGGCAAGGACGGCAACGAGACCCTCGTCGCCCGCGGCCTCTGGAGGCCGAAGCCCTCGGCCAAGGCGACGAAGCAGGTGTTCCAGCTCCACCCCGGCGGCTGGACGTTCGCCAAGGGCGACGTCGCGAAGCTCGAGTTGCTGCCGAGAGACGCTCCCTACGGCCGCGCCTCGAACGACCAGAACGCGATCAAGGTCTCGCACCTGAGCCTGCGCCTGCCCGTGCACCAGAAGCCGGGCGCCCTTGGCGGCTTCGTCCGCAAGCCGGCGAAGAAGGTGCTGCCGAAGGGCGCGAAGCTGGCGCCCGAGTTCCGCTAGCCGGCGGGCACGAGGCTCACCCGCCGCCGGCCGGCGGCGGGTCGGCGTCGGGGGTGCCGGCGGCGAGCGCGTCGGCCTTCGCCCGGTCGTGCTCCTCGCTTCGGCGGTGGAAGAACGACCCGAACGAGCCGGCGAGGGTCGCGACCACGGTGATCGCGTAGATGTCGAAGAAGAGCTCGAGCACCTTGCCGGCGTTCGAGGTGGGTGCAGCGACCGAGGAAGCGGTCAGGAGCTGCGCCATCGCAAAGAGGAACGCGTCGAAGAGGTTGTGGATCTGGGTGTGGTGCGCGTTGCGCTCGAGAAAGAAGACGATGAGCGTCGAGACGATCCCGATTCCGATCGTCACCCAGATGATCGCCAGCAGCCGGTTGCGAAGGTGGATGTGCGTCGCTGAGTCGCCGCGCGCGACCGCGAGGAGACCCCGGCTTGCGCGCTGGATGTGCTGATGGGGAGCCTGCGCCAAGGCGCAGGAATACTGACTAGGCGCCCGGCGTCAACGGCGCGCCCGACCGGACGATCTCTCCCCAGCGCTCGTCGGCGATCGGCCCGGGCGTCGTCTCGGCCATGAATCGCTCGATTGCCTCGGCCAGGCCGGCCGGGTCGTCGAGATGCGGGAAATGGGCTGCCCGGGGGAGGATCTCCAGGCGGGCGTCGGGGATCGCCGCGGCCATGGCGCGCCCGTGCGCCTCCGGGATCGTGCGGTCGCGCCCGCCCCACACGACGAGCACCGGCATGCCGTCGAGCAGGTACACGCGGTCCATCGCGCTGACTCGCTGGCCGTGGATGTCGATCACCGCTCGCAGCGTCTCGAGGAAGGCGCGCCTCGAGCCCGCATCGCCCAGCGGGCGCAGCGCCCGCGCGACCGCCTCCGCGTTCACGCCTGCGCCGATGCCCCGGGCGCGCATGCGGGCGCCGGAGCCGGCGATGCCGGCCACGACGCGCTTCGACGCCAGGCCTCGAAGCAGCGTCGCCGCGCCGGGCATCGCGGCCACGCGCAGAAGCGGGCTTACCTCGGGCCCCAGTCCACCGCTCGAGACCAGGACGAGGCGCTCGGTGCGCTGGGGGAATTGGTAGAAGAACTGCATAGCGATCCCACCACCGAGGGAGTGGCCGACGACGCTCGCCCGCTCGATTCCGATCGCGGTGAGGAGGTCGCGGATGCTCGCGGCGTGGGCGCCCAGGGAGTGGTCGCCCCGCGGAGTGGCCGAGTCCCCGTGGCCGATCAGGTCGGGGGCGACGACCGTGTGCGACTCGGCGAGGCGCAGCGCGACGTCGCGCCAGTGGCGGGAGGAGTTGATCATCCCGTGGATCAGCAGCACCGGCGGGCCCTTCCCGGCCGTGCGGTACACGACCCGGTGGCCGTGCAGCGACTGCTCGCGCGCCTCGAATTCGTCCGTCGAGCTCACGCGGCCCCACGTTAGCGACGCGCCCCGCGCTGTACGGTTGGGCTGATGGAGCGCGAGGCCGCGGTTCAGGCCGTGTTCAAGCCGGTGCGCGCGCCGACGATGTTCGAGGAGACCGTCGAGCGCCTTGGCACCGCCATTCGCCTGGGCCTCCTGCTGCCCGGCACCAAGCTGCCGCCAGAGCGCGAGCTCGCCGACGAGCTGCAGATCTCGCGATCGACGCTGCGCCAGGCGCTGACCACGCTCGAGCAGAGCGGCCACCTGACCCAGCGGCGCGGACGCAGCGGCGGCACGTTCGTCGCTCCCGAGCCGCCGCTTTCCGCGGGCGCCGACGCCGGGCTCTCCGAGGCGGCGTGGGCCACGCTCGACAACCGCGTCGCGGTGGAGGCGGGGGCGATTCTTCTCGCCGCCGAGCGCGCCGAGCCCGTCGACCTCGAGCGGCTCGACGACCTGGTCGCCCGCATGGCGGCGGCGGACGACTTCGGTGAGTACCGGCGGGCGGACATCCGCTTTCACATCGGGATCGCCGAGGCTGCGCGCTCGCCGCGCCTGGTCGAGGCCATGACCGAGGTCCAGGGCCAGATGAGCGGGCTGATCTCGATCATCGCCCACCCCGACGAGGTGCTGACCCACTCGAACGAGCAGCACGGGAAGATCGTCTCCCTGCTGCGCAAGCGCGACGGCATGGAGGCGGTGCGCCAGATGCGCGACCACATCGAGGGCACCGAGCACATCCTCGCCGGGCTGCTGCCCAAGTAGCGAGGCCGATCCTGACCAAGGCCTTGACTTTCGTCCGCCGGCGGGCATAGGGTGGCGCGCAATAGGTCGGTCCGTCAGACCATTTGACGGGGCGGCGACGCGAGGGAAGGAGCGAGGAGTGGCTGAGTCTCGGAAAGTTGGCGGGGTCACCTACCGCGAAGCGGGCGATGACTACTTCGGCAAGCGCACCCTTCGCCGCCATGCTGGGGTCTGGTCTCTGTGGGCGCTTGGGGTCGCTGCGGTTATCTCCGGCGACTTCTTCGGCTGGAACTTCGGACTCCAGTATGGCTTCGGCGGGCTGCTCGTCGCGACGGTAATCATCACCGTCATGTACTTCGGGCTCTGCTACTCGATCGCCGAGATGTCCCCGGCGCTGCCGCACACCGGCGGCGCCTACTCGTTCGCCCGTTCAGCGATGGGTCCCTGGGGTGGATTCGCGACCGGAGTTGCGGAGACGATCGAGTACGTCATCACCCCGGCGGTGATCGTTGTCGGCATCGGCTCCTACATGGACACGATCGCGAACGACCTGATCTCGCTGAACCTCTCGCAGCCCGTCTGGTGGATCATCTTCTACGCCATCTTCGTCGGCCTGAACTACGTCGGCGTCGAGGCGAGCTTTCGCTTCACGATAGTCATCTGCTTCACCTCCCTGGCGATCCTCGCCGTGTTCTTCATCGGCGCAATCCCCAAGTTCGACCTCTCGCGGTGGGCGATCGACGCCAATGGTGGCCACTGGTTCATCGACGGCGTCAAGGGCGTCTTCTATGCGTTCCCGTTCGCGATCTGGTTCTACCTGGCGATCGAGGAATTGCCACTCGCGGCCGAAGAGTCGGCGGATCCGAAGAAGGACATTCCCTCGGGAACGATCTGGGGCCTGCGGACGCTGATCGTCACCGCAGTCCTGGTCCTCTTCCTCAACTCCGGGATCTCGCCCGGCGCCAAGCACATCGGCAACTCGTCCGAGCCGCTCCTCGACGGGCTCAAGACGATCTTCGGGTCCGGGACCTCGGCCTCGATCCTCGGTCTGATCGCGGTCGCTGGGCTGGTGGCCAGCTTCCACACGATCATCTACGCGTACGGGCGGAACATCTTTTCGCTCTCGCGGGCCGGCTACTACCCACACCCGTTCTCAGTGACCCACGGCAAGCGTCAGACCCCATGGGTCGCGCTGCTCCTCGGAGCCGTGGTCGGCTGGATCGCCGCATACGTGATCTACAAGAAGGGCAACACGACGGTCGGGGCCTCACTGCTCTACATGGCCGTATTCGGCGCTGTGATCTCGTACTTCATGCAGTGCACGTCCTTCATCCTGCTGCGACGCAACCTGCCAAATATCGAGCGGCCCTACAAGAGTCGCCTGGGCATTGCCGGGGCGTCGATCGCCGCCGCCATCGCGCTCGCCTCGCTGATCGCCATCCTCGACAACGGCGACTACCGCCCAGGGGTCTACGGGGTGGCGATCTTCTACATCGTGGCCCTCGCGTACTTCTCGATCGCGGGGAGGCACCGCCTGGTCCTCTCGCCGGAGGAAGAGTTCGCGATGGCTCAGCGCGAGCAGCATCGCGCGGATCCACTCGCCCACACCCGGCTCGAGGCTTACGAGGAGCCCGATGAGCCGCAGGCGAATCCCACCGGCGAGTCGCCACCCGGCCCGCCTGATCCGTAGCGTCCTGCTTGACCCTTTCCGAGCTGAAGAAGGCGGTCGCGGAGGGCGCGGTGGACACCGTGCTCATCGCGATCGCCGACATGGAGGGCCGCCTTCAGGGCAAGCGCCTGACGGCCACTCACTTCCTCGACGAGATCGCCCACCATGGGGCGGAGGGGTGCAACTACCTGCTGGCCGTCGACGTCGACATGGACACCGTGTCGGGCTACGAGATGTCCTCGTGGGAGCGCGGCTACGGGGACTTCGAGATGAAGCCCGACCTCGACACGCTGCGCCCGATCCCGTGGCACGAGGGCACGGCGATGGTCATGGCGGACCTCGGCTGGGCCGACGGCTCCGACGTCGTCGCCTCCCCGCGGCAGATCCTGCGCCGCCAGCTGGCCCGGCTCGCGGAGCGGGGCATGCAGGCCATGGCGGGCACCGAGCTCGAGTTCATGGTGTTCAAGGACACCTACGAGGACGCCTGGACGAAGGGCTATCGCGACCTGAACCCGGCCAACCTCTACAACGTCGACTACTCGCTGCTGGGGGGCGCGCGGGTCGAGCCCCTCATCCGCCGCATCCGCAACGAGATGGCCGCGGCGGGGATGACGGTCGAGAACTCCAAGGGCGAGTGCAACCTCGGCCAGCACGAGATCAACTTCCGCTACGCCGAGGCGCTCGAGACGGCCGACGACCACGCGCTCTACAAGACGGGCGCCAAGGAGATCGCGTCGCAGGAGGGCTACTCGATCACGTTCATGGCGAAGTTCAACGAGCGCGAGGGCAACTCGTGCCACATCCACCTCTCGCTCGCGCGGGAGGGCTCTGGCGAGAACGCCTTCGGCGGCGACCAGCAGCTCTTCGACCACTTCCTCGCCGGGCAGCTCGCCTGCCTTCGCGAGCTGAGCCTGATGTACGCGCCGAACGTCAACTCCTACAAGCGCTTCGCCAAGGGCTCCTTCGCCCCGACGGCCGTGGCCTGGGGACGCGACAACCGCACCTGCTCGCTGAGGGTGGTGGGCGACGGGCCGTCGCTTCGCCTCGAGAACCGGCTCCCCGGCGCGGACGTGAACCCCTACCTGGCGCTGGCGTCCATGATCGCGGCCGGGCTGCACGGCGTCGACTCGGAGCTGCCGCTGGAGCTGCCGCTTGCGGGCAACGCCTACGAGTCCGATGCGCCGCGTGTCCCGACCAACATCTACGAGGCCCGCGACCTCTTTGCCGGCAGCGAGGTCGCGGCGAGCGCGTTCGGCTCCGAGGTGGTTGCGCACTACGTGAACCGCGCCCACGTGGAGATCGAGGCGATGGAGCGTTCGGTGACCGACTGGGAGCGCTTCCGCGGTTTCGAGCGACTGTGAGCGGGAGGCAGCATCAGCGGAGGGTGCGGCTGGGGCCAGGTGTGTTTGCCGAACGCGAACCCCAGAGTCTGTGAGCGGGGGCGCACCCGCCGTCGGGATCTGCGCCGCCGTGGACCTGGCGAGCTACCGGACCTGGGTGGGCGTGGCGATCACGTTCGCGCCTCGCACCTACGCCACGGCCGTCCAGGCGGCCGGCGGGATCGCCTGGATCATGCCGCCCGACCGGGCCGCCCCGGACGACCCCGATGCCTGGCTCGGGCGCATCGACGCCCTGCTGCTGGCCGGCGGCGGCGACATCACGCCGGCGGCCTACGGCGAAACGGCAGAGGAGCAGACGGGAGCGGGCTGGCCCGACCGTGACAACTTCGAGGTCGCTCTCGTTCGCGCCGCGATCGACCGCGGGCTGCCGGTGCTGGGGGTTTGCCGCGGGATGCAGCTTCTGAACGTGGCGCTCGGCGGGACCCTCGAGCAGCACCTGCCCGGCCGCATCGGCTCCGATCGCCACTGTCCCGAGGGCGGGGAGTACTCCACCCACGACGTCGAGCTGGAGCCCGGATCGCTGGCCGAGCGGGCCGTCGGCTCGCCGGCGAGCACCGTTCGCTCGCACCACCACCAGGGCCTCGACCGCCTGGGCGAGGGGCTCGTCGTCACCGGCCGCTGCCCCGACGACGGCGTGATCGAGGCCGTCGAGCTACGGGGCGCCGGCCACGTGCTGGGCGTGCTGTGGCACCCGGAGGAGGACGAGCGCTCGCGGGTGATCGGCGCGCTCGTCGATGCCGCGCGCGAGCGGGTGGGGGCCGGCGCGTGACCGCGATCTCCGTTGTCGAGCCGGCCACGGCAGAGGTGATGGCCGAGGTCCCACGGGCCGGAGCCGAGGATGTCGACGCCGCGGTGGCCAGAGCAAAGGCGGCGTTTCCCGGGTGGCGGGCGGTGAATCCGGGCGAGCGCGCGCGGCTGATGGGCCGGCTCGCCGATGCGCTGGAGGAGCGGGGAGAGCAGCTCGCCGTCATCGAGGCGCGCAACGCCGGCAAGCCGATCGGCGACGCGCGCGGCGAGATGGCCATGGTCGCCGAGACCTACCGCTACTACGCGGGCGCCCCGGAGCGCCTGACCGGCCGCACGATCCCGGTCGCGGGCGGCGTGGACATGACCTTCCGCGAGCCGCTCGGCGTCGTCGGTCTCATCGTGCCGTGGAACTTTCCGCTGGTCATCGCTTCCTGGAAGGCCGCGCCCGCGCTTGCCGCCGGCAATACCGTCGTTCTGAAGCCCGCCGAGCTGACGCCCATGACCGCGCTGGAGCTCGAGCGGATCGCTCTCGAGGCGGGCATCCCGGAGGGCGTGCTGAACGTCGTGGCGGGGCCCGGGTCGGTCTGCGGCTCGCGCCTGGTCGAGCATCCGGACGTCGCGAAGATCGCCTTCACGGGCTCCACCGAGGTGGGCCGCGGGATCGCGGCCGGCGCCGCGGGAACCATCAAGCGGGTCACGCTGGAGCTGGGCGGCAAGTCGGCCAACGTCGTCTTCGCCGACGCCGACCTGGAGCGCGCGGCGGCCGCCGCGCCCGGCGCCGTGTTCGGAAACGCCGGCCAGGACTGCTGCGCGCGCTCGCGGATCCTGGTGGAGCGCAGCGTCCTCGATCGCTTCATGGACGCGCTCGAGGACGCCGTGGAGTCGATCAGGGTCGGCGACCCGCTCGCCGAGGACACCCAGATGGGCCCCCTGATCTCCGCCGGCCATCGCGAGACTGTCTCGGCGTTCGTCGGCGACGACGCTCCCGTCGCGATCCGCGGGACCGCGCCCGACGGGCCCGGCTACTGGTATCCGCCCACCGTCCTCTGCCCGGTCTCCAACGACGATCGCGTCGCGCGCGAGGAGATCTTCGGCCCGGTGGCCTGCGTGATCGCCTTTCGCGACGAGGCGGAGGCCGTCGCCCTTGCCAACGACACGATCTACGGCCTGTCCGGCTCGGTGTGGAGCGGCGACGGCGCCAGAGCCCTGCGGGTCGCGCGGGCGCTCGACACGGGCGTGGTCTCGATCAACTCGAACAACTCCGTAAGGGTCTCGACGCCGTTCGGCGGCTTCAAGCAGTCGGGGGTGGGCCGCGAGCTCGGCCCCGACGCCCTCGATGCCTACACGGAGGTCAAGAACGTGTTCTACGCAACGGAAGGCGGTGGCTCGTAATGCCCGGACGGCTCGATGGCAAGGTCTGCGTGATCACCGGCGCGGCGAGCGGCATCGGCGCCGAGTCGGCGCGGATGTTCGGCCGCGAGGACGCGACGGTGGTTGGAGTGGACCTCGAGGCGGGCGCCGAGGGCGACCTGGCGATCCGCGCCGACGTCACCGACGAGGACCAGGTCCGAACGCTCTATGACCGCGTCCGCGACGAGTTTGGCCACGTCGACGTCCTCTTCAACAACGCGGGGATCAACCCCAACGAGGACACGACCGTCACCGACACGACGCTCGAGGCGTGGCAGCGGGTGCAGGATGTGAACGTCCGCTCGGTCTTCCTGTGCTGCAAGCACGGGATCCCGCACCTGATTGCCGCGGGCGGCGGTTCGGTGATCAACACCGCTTCGTTCGTGGCGGTGATGGGCGCCGCCGTCTCGCAGATCTCCTACACGGCGTCGAAGGGCGCGGTGCTCTCGCTGTCGCGAGAGCTGGGCGTCGAGTTCGCGCGCCAGGGCATCCGCGTCAACGCGCTGTGCCCGGGCCCGGTCAACACGCCGCTCCTGCGTGAGCTGTTCGCCAAGGACCCGGAGAAGGCCGCCCGCCGCCTCACGCACGTGCCCGTCGGGCGCTTCGGCGAGGTCTCCGAGATCGCGAGCGCGGCGCTGTTCCTTGCCAGCGACGAGTCATCCTTCGTCACCGCCTCGACGTTCATGGTCGACGGCGGGATCTCGGGCGCGTACATCACGCCGGAGTAGCCGCCTCCAGGAAGCGCGCGCACAGCGTGCGGCCCAGCTCGCCCCACGCACCGGACCGCTCGCGGGTCTGCGCTCGTAGGTGCTCGGGGTCGAGCCCGATCGCGACGGCGTCGGGGTCGCTTCGGTAGTCGTCGATCCAGCGCTCGGCATCGGCGAGCGAGACCTCCGGGTGGAACTGGATCGACCAGGTCCTGCCGAGGACGAAGGCCTGCGGGCACACCGAGCTGCGCGCGAGCTCGGTGGCTCCGGCCGGCACGGTGAACTCGAAGCTGTGCCACTGGAAGGCGTCGAACGAGGAGGGCGCGCCCCCGAGAACCGGATCGCCGGCGCCCGCGGCGGTCAGCTCGACGGGGCACCAGCCGATCTCGGGCTCGGCCGAGCGCCGCACCCGGGCGCCGGCCGCCTCCGCGACCAGCTCCGCGCCCAGGCAGATGCCCAGGAGCGGCAGATCGCGCGCGATGGCGTCGCGCAGGACCTCGCGCTCGCGCTCGATCCACCCGCTGCCGTCACCCGCGTTCTGCGCGCCGCCGAACGTCATCACCGCGTCGTAGCCGCCGAGATCAGGGGCGTCCGGCTGCGCGGGCGCGAGCCACTCGTCCATGTCCCACCCGGCCGCGCGCACGGCGTCGGCGAAGACGCCTGGGCCCGCGTCGCGCTGGTGGACGATCGAGAGCACGCGCACGCGCGCAGTCTCTCATCGCGTTGCGGCTCTACGAATCGATGAAGGCGCCGGCCGTACCGAAGCGCGAACCGAAGCTTTGGTGCATAGAGGGTCATATGGACCACCAATCGACCAAAGTCACTGCCCTCATTGCCTAAGCCGTTCCTGCTCGCGGAGACCTCGCGCCTCTGAAGCCGGCGCGGCCTGGTGCCGACCGGTCGTTACGCGTGCCGGGCCGGGCGCGGAACGGCTCGAAGCTCGGAGGCGGCGATCGCAGTGAGGGCCAGGGCCGCCACCAGCGGCGCCAGCAGCAGCACCCAGGAGAGGGGGTTGGCGGAGAAGTCCCAATACGGGTCGCTGATTGCGCCGCTCCAGCGCGGAAGGAGGTGGATCGCGACGAAGCCCAGCGCGGTCGACGCCCCGGCAAACAGCGAGACGAGGGGCGCCTCGGGGCGCCGGCTGATCGCGACCGTCGCCGAGACGGCGACGATGATGAAGCCCACCACCCCGAACACGCCGCCGGTCGGCGGCAGGTCGCGCTGGGGCTGGTTGACCGCGTGGTCGATCACGTGCCCGATCAACAGGACGAACACGAGCAGGTTGGCCTTGGCCAGGCGGGTCATCGACAGGCAGCGTACGGCGCGCGCCTCACGGTCTGAGGCTCGGCCCGGGCGGGGCGGCTCCGGCGCGCTCGCGCAGCTCGTCGCGGGTCATGTCGTCGAGGAGGTGGCGAAGCTCCGGGTCCGAGCCGTCCTCGGCGACCGCGATCGTGCCGGGCCAGTAGGGGCTCTGCGCGGCGCTCGCCCGCAGCAGCGTGGGGGAGAGCACCCAGCTTCCGGTGTTCAGCAGCCGGCCGCCGCCGGCGAGCTTCCAATCGCCGTCGCTCGGCAGCGGGCCGCGGCGGTGGGTGTGGCCGAAGATCACGAAGTCTGCGTCGATCGCCAGGCGCTCGACCACGTCGCCAATCGCCACCAGGCCGGCCGAGGTGATGGCGCCGGCGGAGATGTCGGCCTGCACCGGTCCCAGGCCCAGGCGGTTCGCGATGCCGACCGCCCCCGGCACCGCCACCGAGCCCAGCAGCCAATTGCGGGCGCGCGAGGAGCGGGAGCTGCCGCGCGACACGGAGCGCCACAGGCGCAGGGTCGGGTTGCCCGCGCCCACGCGGTCCGCGTCGGTCGCCTGGGCGAGGGCGTAGAGCAGCGCGTAGATCGGACCCTGCGCTCGCTCGTACTGCTCGGGGCCGGGCGGCTCGTCGGCGCCGGGAGGGTCGAGCGGGTCGGGGCCGGACGTGTGCAGGCCCAGTACGCGCTCGACCGCCCCGACCCCCAGTCGCTCGAAGGTCGGAATGGTCAGGTGGCGGTCGAGATAGTGGCCGTGGGTGGCGTAGACACGCTCGCCCACCCAGGCCCCGGGATAGGCCAGCTCGACCCGCAGGCCGGACTGGCGCGCCAGCGCCGCGAGCGCGCCGTCGGGCTCGGCGCGCTGCTCGAGCTCCAGGTCGGCGGCTCCCTCCAGCATCCGGCGCTCGAGCCACGGTTCGACCAGATGGTGGTCGTGGTTGCCGGGGACGACCAGCACCTCCGCGTCGCCCCCGGCCTTGGCGAGGTCCGCGAAGAACGGCGCCGCGATCTCCACCACGTCGCGAACCGGCCGGTCGCGCAGCTCGAGGACGTCGCCCAGCATGACCACGCGGTCCGCACCCTCGAGCTCGCGCATGAGGATCTCGCGCATGGCGGGGCGCCTGAGGAGGTCGCCACCGCCTCCCGCGCCGAGGTGCAGATCGGAGAAGATGACCGTGCGCACGGCCCGAATCGTCGCACCCGGCCCGGTTTCGCCGTCGCCGAGCCGGGATACGAGTGAACGGATGCCGGCGAAGGTGATGGAAGAAGCCCCCGAAGCACAGGTCCACGTGGACATCCTGCCGCCGCGCGAGCGCGAGCGGGTGCCGCTCACCGGATCGGTCGCCTCCGTGCAGGAGGCCGACCTGAGCGTGCCGACGGAGATCCTCGAGAGCCTCTGGACGCCCGAGTACCTCGAGCGGCTGGCCCGGACCTACTGGCGCTTCCTCAGCCGGATCACGCTCAGCCTGATCCGGGTCGTCTACGGCGACGACTCGCGAACGGTCGTGCTGCTCAGCAGGCGCCTGCCGCTGCTGAGGTTCCACGCGCCGAAATACGAGGGCGACTCGGAAGGCGCCTGCGTGACCTGGAAGATCGCCCGCGGGATCCTGGTCGCCAAGGACGGCCGGGGGCGCGGCCACCTGCGCATCGAGGTCGACAGGCTCCGGGAGGACCCGTCGTCGGTGCTGCTCCGCGTTCGCGTGGAGGTGGCGAACTTCTATCCGTGGTTGCGCGGGCGCGGCCGGTTCGCCCGCTTCGGCAGCTGGCTGTACGCGAACACGCAGCTCCGAATCCACGTCATCGTCTGCAACCGCTTCCTGCGCTCGCTCGGGCGCCTGGACCTCGCTCCCTCGCGAATCGGCGCGCTGCGCGGCGAGATCGACGACCGAAGCTCGGCTCAGGCCTCGTGAGGATCCTCGTTGCCGGCGCGACCGGCTTCATCGGGCGGGCGCTGGTGCCCGCGCTCGTCGCCGACGGCCACGAGGTGGTCAGCCTGGCGCGCGATCCCGCGAGGGCCGAGCGCCTGCGCAGCGCGGGCTCGGAGATCGCGGTCGCGGACCTCGCGACCGACGCCGACCTCTCCCAGGCCATGCGCGGCGTCGAGGTGGCCTACTTCCTCGTCCACATGATCGGGACGTTCGACGATTACGGCGCCGTCGAGACCGCCGCCGCACGCCGCTTCGGCGAGGCGGCCACCGCGGCCGGCGTCGATCGCGTGGTGTATCTGGGCGGCCTCGGCGACCCCTCGGTCTCGCCGCACCTGCGAAGCCGCCACGAGACGGCGCTGGCCCTCCAGGAGACAGGCCCGTCGCTCACCTACTTCCGCGCCGCGATGGTGATTGGAGCCGGCAGCGAGTCGTTCCGCCTGATCCGCTCGATCGTCGAGCGCAGCCCGGCGGTGCCCGACAAGGAGTGGATCCGTCATCGCAGCCAGCCGATCGGCGCCCGCGACGTCATCCGCTACCTGCGGCTCGCGCCGCTCGTCGAGTCCTCGAAGGGCCGCGAGGTCCAGATCGGCGGCCCCGAGGTGCTGACCCACCTGGACATGATCGACGCGATGGCGCGTGAGCTGGGAGCGAGCCGCCGCCGCCGCCTGCGCATCCCGGGGGCGAGCCCGGGCGCGGTCGCGGCCGCCGCGGCGATCGTCACCAAGGGCAAGGACACGCTGGCCGCGGAGCTGACGCTGAGCCTCGTGACCGACACGGTCGTCACCGATCCCGAGCCGGCCCGGGACTTCCCCGTGACCCCGGAGCCCGTGAACGTCGCGATCCAGCGGGCGCTCGAAGAGGACGAGGAGCGGGCCGCCTAGCGATGCCGAAGGTCGAGACCGAGATCGAGATCGGCGCCGCGCCGGAGGAGGTGTGGAAGGTGCTGATGGACCCACGCCGGCTGGGCGACTGGGTGACCATCCAGTCCGGCCTCGGGGACGTCCCCGACCGCGAGCTGCGCGACGGTGACAGCTTCGAGCAGACGCTCTCCCTCGCGGGCGCGAAGTTCGACGTCAACTGGACGGTGTCGGGAATCGAGAAACCGCGCGCCGCCGAGTGGACGGCCAGGGGACCCGGCGGGTCGGGCGCGCGCGTGCGCTACGGGCTGGAGCCGGGCGACGGCGAGACGACCCGCTTCACCTACTTCAACGACTACGACCTTCCCGGCGGCGGGGTAGGCGCCGTCGCCGGCAAGCTCTCCTCTCGCGTCACCAAGCGCGCGATGAACTCCTCGCTGAGGCGCCTGCGCAAGCTCGTCGAGGCCTGAGCGCCGCGCGGCGATAGACTCGCGGCGATGGAGCCGGCCTCCCCGCCGGATGCGGTTGCCGAGGAAGTAGAGACGCCGACGAACGGCGCCGGCGCGTCCGTGCCCGGCGACGCGATCGCGGTCGAGAACCCGGCGACCGGCGAGACCCTCGCGACCGTCCCCTCGCTCGGCGCCGAAGAGGTCCACGCCCTGGCCGTCGCCGCCCGCGAGGCGCAGCCCGCCTGGGCGGAGGCGGGGTTCGAGGAGCGCGCCAAGGTGCTGCTCGCCGCGCGCACGTGGCTCGCCGGCAACGCCGAGCGCGTGGTGCAGACCATCTGCGGCGAGACGGGCCGGCCCGCCGACGAGACGCAGTTCGCCGAGCTCTCCTACGGGCTGGCGGCCCTGGAGTTCTGGGCGAAGATGGCGCCGGTCTACCTCGCCGACGAGGAGATTCACTCGGCTTCGCCCTTCGTGCGCGGCCGCAAGCTGCTGGTCCGCTACGCGCCGATCGGGCTCGTTGGGGTGATCGGACCGTGGAACTACCCGCTCAACAACTCGTTCGGCGACTGCATCCCCGCGCTCGCGGCGGGCAACGCCGTGATCCTCAAGCCCAGCGACGTCACCCCGCTCACCTCGCTGCTGATGGCCGAGATGCTGGCCGATTGCGGCCTCCCCGAGGGCGTCTTCTCGGTGGCGACGGGCCGTGGCGAGACCGGCGCGGCGCTGGTCGACGAGGTCGACGTGGTGATGTTCACCGGCTCGGTCGCCACCGGCAAGAAGGTGATGGCGCAGGCCGCGCAGACGCTGACGCCGGTGAGCCTCGAGCTCGGCGGCAAGGACCCGATGATCGTGCTCGCCGACGCCGACCTCGAGCGGGCCGCGAATGCCGCCGTGAGCTACGGGATGAACAACTCCGGCCAGGTGTGCATCTCGGTCGAGCGGCTCTACGCCGAGGCGCCCATCCACGACGAGCTGGTCGAGATGCTGCGCACGAAGATCGAGGCGCTGCGCCAGGGCCCGCCCGGCATGCCGGGCACGGTCGACGTGGGCGCGATCATCTACGAGCCGCAGCTGGAGCTCATCGACTCGCACGTTCGCGACGCGCTCGATAAGGGAGCGACGGCGGTCACCGGCGGCAAGCCGGGGGAGGGGCCGGGGCGCTTCTACGAGCCCACGCTGCTGACCGGCGTGGACCACTCCATGCTCTGCATGCGCGAGGAGACCTTCGGGCCGACCCTGCCCGTGATGAAGGTGGCCGACGCCGACGAGGCGGTCGAGCTCGCCAACGACGGGCCGTATGGCCTGCAGGCCTCGGTCTGGACCCGCGACACGGAGCGCGGCGAGGCGCTGGCCCGGCGCATCGAAGCCGGCGTCGCGTGCGTCAACGACGCTCAGGTCAACTACGGCGCGCTCGAGCTGCCCATGGGCGGGTGGAAGGCCTCCGGCCTCGGCTCGCGCCACGGCCCCGACGGCATCCGCAAGTACTCCAAGCGCCAGTCGATCATGGTCACTCCCGGCTACGCGCCCTCGCGCGACGCCCACTTCTTCCCGTACTCGGCGGAGGTCTCCCAGACGCTGGGCGACACCTTCGCCGCGCTCGCCACGAGCGACCTCTTCACCGACGCGCAGCGGCGCACGCTGATGGTGTTCACCGACACCCTCGTCCCGTCGCTCGAGCCTCCGGAGGGCGAGCCCGACCCGTACGGGTTCTGGGCGCGCGCCGCGTCGCACCAGGCCGTGCCCGAGGCGATCGAGATCGCGCTGCTGCAGTCGGGCGCCCCGCCGGAGCAGCTCGCCGGCCTGGCCGAGCTCCTCGTCGCCCTGGAGGCGAACGGGCTGGTCGCCTCCTCGCCACAGGAGGTGCGGGAGGCCGTGATCCACGGCGTCGCCGACTCCAGCCCCGAGGCGCTTGCCGGCATCACCACCCTGCGCGGCCTGACCCTCTCGCTCTTCTACGTGCTGCCCGACCTCGGCACGGGGCGCAACCCCAACTGGGACGCGCTCGGTTACCCGGGGCCGCAGGCGCTGCCCGCCGACGAGCCGAAGCCGATCGAGGTGCAGCGCCCCGCCGCCGACGGCGACGTGATGACCCTCGAGGCCGACGTCTGCGTCGTCGGGTCGGGGGCCGGCGGCGGCGTGATCGCGGGCGAGCTGGCCGCGGCCGGCAAGCAGGTCTGCGTCGTCGAGATGGGCGGCTACTACAACGAGTCGGACTTCAACAGCCTCGAGGCCTGGGGCTACCAGAACCTGTACCTGCGCGGCGGGCCGATGCCCACCGCCGAGGGCCAGGTCTCGATCCAGGCGGGCTCCTCGCTGGGCGGCGGCACCGTCATCAACTGGCAGAACTGCCTGCGCCCGTTCCCCTGGGTCCGCCGCCAATGGGAGGAGGAGTTCGGCCTGGAGGGGCTCGCCGGACCCGACTACGACCGCCACCTCGACGCCGTGATGACCCGGCTCGACGCCAACGCGGACTGCTCGGAGCTGAACGGCCCGCACCAGCGCCTGAAGGAAGGCTGCGAGGCCCTGGGCTGGGACTTCGACCTGATCACGCGCAACGTCGACCGCTCGCGCCACGACCCCAACCTGGCCGGCTACGTCGGCTTCGGCGACGTGACCGGCGCGAAGAACTCCACCCAGCGCACCTACCTCCGCGACGCCCACGATCGCGGCGCCCAGTTCGTGGTCAACTGCCGCGTCGACCGCGTATTGGTGGAGGACGGTCACGCGGCCGGCGTCGAGGGCACCTACACCGGCCCCGACGGGATCACCGCCCGCGTCGTGGTTCGCGCGTCCCAGGTGGTCGTGGCGTGCGGCTCGATCGAGTCGCCCGCCCTCCTGCTGCGTTCGGACATCGGCGGTCCCGCCGTGGGCGACTATCTGAGGCTGCATCCGGCCGGCGCGCTGTTCGCGAACTACGCCGAGCCGCAGGACGCCTGGTGGGGAGGTCCGCAGGTGGCGCTCTCGCACGAGTTCGCGGAGGGCCCCGAGGGCCATGGCTGGCTGCTCGAGGGCGCGCATCACGCCGTGGGCATCAGCGCCGCGGCGACCCCCTGGCACACGGGCCGCCGGCACAAGGAAGAGATGGCTGGCTTCCGCTCGACCTCCGGCCTGATCTTCCTCATCCGCGACCGCGGCCACGGCCGCGTCGGCATCGACGCGAACGGCAGCGCCGTCCCGACCTACCCGCTCAGCGACGAGCTCGACGTCGACAACTTCCACCATGGCCTCGAGGCCGTCGCCCGCGTCCACGAGGCCGCGGGCGCGGAGCGCATCGTCGCCCTGCAGCGCAAGGGCCTGGAGTGGCGGCGCGGCGAGGACTTCGACGGCTTCCGCAAGCAACTCCTCGAGGCGCCGCTCGCGCCCTTCGAGCACGCGGTGTTCTCAGCCCACCAGATGGGCTCCTGCCGCATGGGCTCCGACCCCGCCACGTCGGTGGCCAACCCGTGGGGCGAGCTGCACGACACGCCGGGCGTGTGGATCGGCGATGCCAGCGCCTTCCCGACCGCGTCGGGGACGAACCCCATGATCACGATCATGGCGCTCGCCCACCGCACGGCCGAGGCCATCGCGTCGGCGTAGCAACAGCGTCGCGCGTGGAGAGGATCGCCGCGCAGCGTTGACCTCTCCGTTCGCCGTCGTGGGGAGCTTCGAGGGGTCGAGGTTGGTGCGCGCGAGGACCATCTCGTGCGCCGCCTGACCCTGGCTGTTGTCCAGGGTGACGTCGACCTTGCCGGCCTGCGTAGTCGCCTTGCTCGGGTCGAAGGCAATTGGACTGCCTGGGCGACGCCGCTGCATCAGGGGAATGGCGCGTGTGCGACTGGAGCGCCCGCGGACCGGCTCCGTAATTTCCCGCAGGACGTGCGTGTCGATAGGTTGATGGTGCGTGGACGCCTACCGCACACCCGACGAGCGCTTCGAGAACCTGCCGGGCTACCCGTTCGAGCCCCGCTTCGCGGAGATCGACGGCCTGCGCCTGGCCTACGTCGACGAGGGCGAGGGCTCGCCGGTTGTCTTCTTTCACGGCGAGCCGACATGGTCCTATCTGTGGCGCAAGGTGATCCCGCCCGTGCTCGAGGCGGGGCACCGCTGCATCGCGCCCGACTACGCAGGCTTCGGGCGCTCCGACAAGCCCACCGACATCGGCTGGTACTCCTACGACCACCACACCGAGCTGATGGCCAAGCTCCTGGCCGAGCTCGACGTCCGCGACGCGACCGCGGTGGTCCACGACTGGGGCGGTCCCATCGGGCTGCGCCTGGCGGTCGAGCATCCCGACCGCTTCGCGCGGATGGTGATCTGCGACACCGGGCTGTTCACCGGCCACCAGCCGATGACCGACGCCTGGAAGCAGTTCCGCGACTTCGTCGAGCGCACCGAGGACATCCCCGTCGCGATGCTGGTCAAGGGCGCGGTTGCGCGCGATATGGACGACGGCGTCTTCGCCGCCTACGACGCTCCCTTCCCGACTCCCGAGTCGAAGGCCGGAGCGCGCGCCTTCCCGCTGATGCTTCCCACGACTCCCGACGCGCCTGGGGCCGAGGCCGGTCAGCGCACGCTCGACGCGCTCAAGGCCGACGCCCGACCGCGCCTGTGCCTGTGGGCGGATTCGGACTTCATCATCCCGTTCGGGGTTGGTGAGAGGTTCGCCGAGGCCATCGGCGCGCCGCCGCCGGAGAAGATCGAGAACGCCTCGCACTTCCTCCAGGAGGACGCGGGCGAGGAGATCGGCCGGCGGATAGCGGACTGGCTGGAGTGACCGCGCCGTGGGCCTGACCGTCGCCGTCACGGGGCCCACGGGCGACATCGGCAAGTCGGTCGTCCGCAGGCTGGAGGCCCGGGACGAGGTCGAGCGCATCATCGGGATGGCCCGCCGGCCGTTCGACCCGGCAAGCCATGGCTGGACGCGGGCGGAGTACCGCCAGGGCGACATCCTCGACCCCGGCTCCCTGGCGACCCTCTTCGCCGGGGCCGACGTGGTCGTGCATCTGGCGTTTGCGATCTTCGGCTCCCACGACGAGACCCGGCAGGTCAACCTCGATGGCGCGCGCAACGTCTTCGAGGCCGCGGTCGGCTCCGGCGCGAGCCGGCTGGTCTACACGTCGTCCGTCGCGGCCTACGGCTTTCCGCACGTCGACGGGCGCATCACGGAGGAGGTCGAGCCCCTCGGCACCGACCGCTTCTACTACTCCCAGCAGAAGGCGGAGCTCGAGCGCGCGGTCACCGAGTCGCTCGCGGGTTCGGATGCCGGCGCCTACCTCTTCCGGCCCTGCGTGGTCGCCGGCCCCGACGCGCCGACGCTCGTGAAGAAGCTGGTCGACACGGTTCGGCTCGGCGGCCGGCTGCGCTCGATCGGCAAGGTGCTCGGCTCGCTTCCCGGAATCGCCCCCGTTCTGCCCGACCCCGGCGTTCCCTTCCAGCTCGTGCACCACGACGACGTCGCCGAGGCTCTGGTCGCCGCCGTCCTGGGCAAGGGCGAGCCCGGGCCCTACAACCTCGCCGCCGACGACGAGCTCTCGATTGCCGAGCTGGCTCGGGCCCTCGGGTGGCGCAGCGTGCCGATGCCGAGGGCGGGTGTGGACGTCGTCGCCGAGGTGGTGGCCCGCCTGCCCGGCATGCCGGCCGAGATCGCGTGGATCGAGGCCTTCCGCACCCCGGTGCTCGATGGACTGCTCGCGGGCGCGCTCGCAGCTCGGCTGGCAGCCACGACACTCCTCGCGCGAGACGCTGGACTCGATGGTCTCGGCGCTGCGCGCGGAGGGCTTCATCTAGCGGGGGGTCAGCGGGGGGGGTCAGACCCCTTGAGTCGACCCCACTCAAGGGGTCTGACCCCAATGGGGGTGACGCAAGCCGCGGTGGCGTAGGCTTCACGGTGGGATGCGACGGAGGGTGTGGATCGCAGCGCTTGCGGGCGCGTGCGCGCTTGCTTTGGGCTCGGCGTGGGGTGAGAGTGCGCCCGCCGCGAGCACCGTTCCCGACCTCAACTGGGTGAGGCTGCTTCCGCCGCTGTCGAGCCCGAACGAGCCCCAGCCGCGCCCGGTGCCGCACTGCCGGGTCTCTTCCATCGCGTGCGTCGACACCGAGGTGAAGCGGATGAAGCGCCTGCAGGCGAAGCTCGGCTGCGATCACCGCGCCGTCTTCACCACCACCTACCTGACGCTGACGAAGGTGTTCCGCCACCTGCTGCGAACGCAGCCGGGGCTCTACGAGCACCCGCACTACCTCTACACCGAGGACGCGCTGTTCGCCGACGTGTACTTCGACACCGTCCACGCCTACCGGCGCGGCGCCACTGTCGCGCCCGCCTGGAGGATCGCCTTCGAGACCGCCGCGAGCGGCAACGCGAACGGCGCCCAGGACATGCTGCTCGGCATCAACGCCCACGTGCAGAACGACATGCCGTTCGTCGTGGCGGCGCTCGGCCTGCGCACGCGCTCGGGCGAATCGCGAAAGGCCGACCACGACGCGGTCAACGAGGTCCTGGGCCACGCCTACGCGCCGGTGGTCCACGCGATTCGCGACCACTACGACCCGCTGGTCGGGGTCACGAACTCCGATCTCACGCCGCTCGACGACGTCGCCGGGCTCGAGCTCGTGCGCGGGTGGCGCGAGATCGTCTGGCGCGAGGCGGAGCGCCTCGTCAACGCGGCCACCCAGGCTCAGCGCGAGCAGGTGGCGAGCCAGATTCAGTCCTACGCCGCGGGGTGGGCGCAGGCGATAGCGAGCGCCAACCTCACGCTGCCTCCCGGCTACCGCGACACCCGCGACTCCTACTGCGCGGCGCACCCCGTCGGCGGAGCCGGCGGGGGCTAGGCGAAGAGCCCCTCCCCGATGAAGCCGCCCGGCTGCACCCCCGGCGGCACCGCGAAGACCGCGCTGCCGGTGTGGCGGATGTACTCGCCGAGGGCGTCGTGCGCACCCAGCCGGCGCTGGATCGCCACGAACTGCCTGGCCGGATCGCGCTGAAAGCAGATGAAGAAGAGCCAGCCCCACGTCGAGCTCGCCGAGCTCCTCCTTGACGCCGTCGGTGAACGAGTAGCCGCGGCGCATGATCCGCACGCCGTCGTTGAAGTCGGGATGGGCGAGGCGGATGTGGGCGTCGGCCGCAATCGCCGGCTCCCTGGACATTAGGCTGCCCTAATTAGGGCAGCCGAAAACCCAGCACAGCCATCGGGATTACCGCCCGGCGCAACTCGCCACCGGGAGGCTCCGCCTTCGCATATAGGGTGAGGCGCGTGACTGGGCCCCTCTACCGGATCGCCGGTGCATGTGTTCGCCATGCCCGCGTGACGGTGGCTCTGTGGGTGATCCTGGTCGTCGCGGTCGCGATCGCCGGCAAGTGGGTGGGCGAGGACACGAACGACGACCTGACGCTTCCGGGCACGGATTCCACGGCGGCCCAGGACCTGCTCGCCGCGCAGTTCCCGAAGCAGCAGTACGGCTCCAACCCGGTGGTAATGGAGCCTCCGCAGGGCAAGCTCACCGACGCCAAGAACCGCAAGGTCGTCAACGCGGTGGTGAAGAACCTCAGGTCCACGGAGAACGTCACGAGCGTGGTCAGCCCCCTCTCGAAGCAGGGCAAGAGCCAGCTCTCGAAGGACGGGACCATTGGCTACGCCAACGTGCTCCTGAGCGTCGGGCCGACCGACCTCGACGCCAACCAGGCGCGCGATGCGACCTCGGCCGCGGACCCCGCCGTGAACGCCGGCTGGCAGGTGGCGGTGGGCGGCTACGTGGGCCAGGAGCTCTCGAAGACGCGGTCGACCAAGAGCGACGCCATCGGCCTGATGGCGGCCGTTGTGATCCTCCTGTTCGCGTTCGGCACCGTGGTCGCGATGGGCCTACCCATCTTCACCGCCGTGCTCGGGCTGATCGGGTCGCTGAGCATCATCGCCCTCATCTCCAACCTCATCAACGTCCCCACCGAGGGGCCGGTGCTCGCGACGATGATCGCGCTGGGCGTCGGCATCGACTACTCGCTCTTCATAGTCACCAGACACCGGCAGCAGGTGGGAGAGGGCCTCTCCTACCGCGAGTCGGCTGCGCGCGCCGGCGCGACCGCCGGCGGCGCCGTGGTGTTTGCGGGGACGACGGTGATCATCGCCCTGTGCTCGCTGGCGATCGCCGGGATCCCCATCGTCAGCGCGCTCGGCTACACGGCGGCGATCGGAGTGGTCACCGCGGTGTTTGCCGCAGTGACCCTGATCCCGGCGCTGCTCGGCTGGCTCGGGCCGCACATCGAGTCGATGCGGGTGCCGATCCCGCATCGCTTCACCCACGAGGGCGGCGAGCACGGCTGGGTGCGCTGGGCGCGGTGGATCTCCCACCGGCCGTGGCTCGCGCTGTTTTCGAGCCTCGCCTTCCTCCTCGTCCTCGCGACGCCGGCGCGGCTGCTTCACCTCGGCGCCAACGACGTTGCGCAGCAGCCGACCGACACGACCGCCCGCCAGGCCTATGACCTGCTCACGAAGGGGTTCGGCCCGGGTGTCAACGGCCCCTTCCTCGTGGCAGTGGACCTCGAGAAGAAGGCCCACCCCGACCAGGCGGCGCTGAACAAGATCGACAAGAAGGAGCAGAAGCTCGACAAGCAGGAGAAGCAGGCCAAAGCGCAGGCGAACGCCGCCACCCAGCAGGGGATCGCGTCGGGCCTGCCGCCCGACGTCGCGGCCCAGCAGCCCGATGCCGAGCTCGCCAAGACGACGAAGCAGATCAACCAGGGCAAGGCCCAGCTCGACGCCCAGCGCAAGAAGGTGAACACGCCCGAGAGCGATCCGCGTCTGCAGAACCTCTCGAAGCAGATCGGCAAGGCGCCAGGCGTCAAGTCGGTCACCCCCGCGCTCGTGAACAACAGCGGTGACGCCGCCGTGCTGACCGCCATCCCCACGACCTCGCCCGCCAGCCGGACCACCGAGGGCACGGTCAGGAGCCTGCGCGACACCACCATTCCCCAGGCCACCCAGGGCAAGCAGATGAGCGCCTTCGTGGGCGGCACCACCGCCTCATACATCGACCTCGCCGATCGCATTTCCGGCCACCTGGTCGAATTGATCGCGATCGTCGTGCTGTTGAGCGTGGTCCTCCTGCTCCTCGCCTTCCGCTCGATCGTCGTCCCGCTGAAGGCGGGCGTGATGAACCTGATCTCGATCGGCGCCGCCTACGGAGTCGTGACATTCGTCTTCCAGGAGGGCCACGGGGTCACCCTGATCGGCCTCGACCACGCCGTCCCGATCGTGAGCTTCGTGCCGCTGCTGATGTTCGCGATCCTCTTCGGGCTCTCGATGGACTACGAGGTGTTCCTGATCACGCAGATCCAGGAGCACTACCGCGAGACGGAGGACAACGTCGAATCGGTGATCCTCGGACTGGGGAAGACCGGCAAGGTGATCACCTCGGCGGCGCTGATCATGGTCTGCGTGTTTGCGAGCTTCCTCTTCAACGGCGACCCGACGGTCAAGCAGTTCGGCCTGGGGCTTGCGGTCGCCATCGCGGTCGACGCCACGATCGTCCGCTGCCTGCTCGTCCCCGCCACGATGGTCCTGATGCGAAACGGCAACTGGTGGTTCCCCGCCGTCCTCGAGCGGCGCGTGCCGCGGCTGGGAATCGAGGGGCAGGAGTACTTCGCAGCGCTCGATGCCAGGAACGCCGCGGCGGCCGCGGAGCAGGCCGCGCCGGCCGCCGAGCCGACCGTGGCCCCCGCCGCGGACGAGCCCGCGCCGGCCGCCGAGCCACAGCACCCCGTTCAGGAGGAGGACCCCCCCGCCACGCAGGCGCCCGCCGAGGCCCCGGAGGCCGCCGTCGACCCCAACGCCGTGACCGTCGACTTCCCCGCCGTCGAGGCGGCGGGCAAGGAGCCCGAGGAGGAGCCGCGACCGTGAGCGACATGATGATCTCGACCATGAACGACCTGCCCGGCTACGAGGTCGACGAGGTGTTCGGCGAGGTCTTCGGCCTCACCGTGCGCGCCCGCAACATCGGCTCGCAGTTCGGCGCGGGCCTCAAGTCGCTCGTCGGCGGCGAGCTCAAGGGAATGACGAAGATGCTGGCGGAGGGACGCGCTCACGCGACCGAAAGGCTCGTCGAGGAGGCGCAGGCCAAGGGCGCCAACGCGGTCCTCGCATTCCGCTTCGACACGTCCGAGCTCGGCTCGACCTGGACCGAGATCTGCGCCTACGGCACGGCCGTGCGCGTGCGGAAGCGCTAACCGCGCGCCGCGAGCGGCTTCGTCCCGCAGCGAACGAAGTGGGGGAGCCGTCCCGGCGGCGCCGCCACGGTGCGTGCGCCCGGCCCCGTGATTCGCGCGCCGGAGTGGGGATCGCGCCAGCACCCCCGCGGTAGGTAAACCCTGCGCGACGTCGCCCCCTGCGTCACGACGGGGGCGACGAGGACGTCGCGGCCCAGGAGCCACTCCTGATCCTGCGTGCTCGCAGCCGGGTCACGAGGGTAGGCGAGCCAGAGCGGCCGGGTGATGGGGATGCCGGTCGCGTCGGCGTGGTGCCACAGGCGAGCGATCAGCGGCCGCGCCCGCAGATGCAGGCGCTCGAGCCGCTTGTAGATGCGCAGCGTCTGGTGGTCGTATGACCAGGGCGTGTGGGTACCGGCAAGGACAGAGCCATGCAGCCGGAAGAACGGCGACAGGGCCGCCCACTCGGCCCAGCGCAGGAACAGCTCCTTGGTGGTGGCCTGGTAGGGGCCGACGTCGAAGAAGCCGCCGATGTCGGTGGTGAATCCAAAGGCGCCGCCGACCGCCCGGTTCAGCATGTCAGGGGTCTGCGACGCGAGTCCCGAGGCCTTCGTCCAGTCCGTGGTCTCGTCGCCGGGGAAGTTGCCGCCCTCGAACGCGGCCGACCCCGGTGTGCCGCTGTACCCGGAACGGGTGTAGGAGAAGATGTGGCGTCCCGGGTGCCGGCTCTCGAAGGACTGGATGGCCCGACGGGTCGCGCGGTGGTAGAGGACCGGGAGACGATTGTGCATCGTCGATCCGGTCGACCCGTCGTGGAAGTGCATGTCGTCGAAGACCTGTTCGCCGAAGTCCTCCATGAACCCGTCGGCGCCCAGCCGCAAGGCCGCCCGTATTCGTCGCTGCCACCAGCGCACAGCCGCCGGGTTCGTGAAGTCGATCTGGGCGGCGTTTGCGTTGAAGTTGGAGGTGAAGATGTATGGAGAGCCGTTGGCGTGGGTGGCGACGTAGCCCTTGGCGATCGCCCGGTCGTACTGCGCGGGATCGTCCGTGCCGATCGTGTCTTGCCCGACGAACGAGCGGAAGTAGAGCATCGGGTGGATCCCCATCCGATGCAGACGTTCGATGAAATGGCGCAAGACCGGGCGGGGCAGGAACTGCCAGCCCTCGATCCGGTAGCCGTCCAGCGGCAGGTGGTAGCGGCGGATATTGCGGAGATCGCTCGCGACCTCCCCGCGATACTGGTCGGCCGGGTCGCTGGGGAACTTGACCAGGCGATCGAGGATCGGGCCGAGGGCCCAGCGGGGTGGCGCCGGCTGGCGGCCACCAAGCGCCGTCAGCGTCGAGACCGCCTGCCTACGGGCCTCCCGGAGCCACCAGGTAGCGGATCGACGGCGCTGCGGCTTCGGTCTGCCAGGCGCTGTCACGATCGGAGTCCAGGCGCCAGTGTGAGATCTGGTCGCGGTCGAGCAGGAAGCCGTAGCCGTCGGACGAGAGGAACGAGGACTGGACGTAGTAGGCGGCGCTTGGCCCGTTGGGGAACATGAAGCTGTCGGCGGACCCGGGTGCGAGGGCCGCGAGCCCGCTCGCCGACCCGGAGCTGACGTTCTCCTGTTCGAGGAAGCTGAAGAAGTCGGCGCCGTGCTGGTCGATGCCGTCGTGACGCCCCCCAAAGCCGTGAAACGCCTCGCCGGGGTTGGAGCCGAAGCTGTCCGAGACCGCGACGACGCCCTTGGCGGGGGTCGGCCGGGCCGTAACCGAGATTGCGTCGCCGCCGCTCGGCCGCACTCCGACCACCAGCTTGCGCCCCGTCGGGTCGCTCGTCGAGACGACCAGGCGGACGCCGCCGCCCGCGTGCCGGGCCGAGATGACCCTCCCCGCGGAATACGCGGTGCCGCCCTGGGTCACCGACTGGAGGGTGCCCTGCCACTGCCCGCCGGGGGTCTGGGTGATCGCATGGGTGCCGACCACGAACGCCAGCGGCGCGTACAGCGAGGGCGGGGAGGGGGTCTGCGAGCCGAACTCGATCTGCGGAGCCGGGGGCTCCACGAGGGTCGATCCGTTGGCGCCGCCGATCTCGCTCAGCACTCGGCGGCCGTGCGAGTCCTCGAAGGCGAGCCGAAAGGGCGAACGCGTGATCAGCGCCCGCTGCCCTGCGCGGGTTCCCACCACAACGGTGGCGTCGCTGACCCTGACGCTCGCGAGGGCGCTTCCATTGGAGGCCGCGACGACGAGGAACAGCAAAGCGGCGATCGGCGAAGTGCGGCGCACGCGCGAATGGTCTCAGTCCGTGCTGAGGGACGGCGCCGGCGCCACGCGGTCAGGCGCCGCGCTGCGACCGCAGCACAGCGACCATCATCTCCAGCGCGGCGGCGACATCCGGGCTGCGCATGATCCGCACGGCCTCGCGAATGCTCATCGGCTCGGTGCGCTCGCGGAACCGCGGGTAGGCCTCCGCGATTGCGGGCGGGCCCTCCATCGCCAGCTTGAAGCCACCCTCGTATGGGACCTGGCCAAGCGTCCCGGCCAGCATCATCAGGTTGGCCACCATGGTCATGATGTCCGGGCGGGTGAGGGCGCTGAAGTTCTCGTCGAACTCGCCCAGGAACGCGTTCATGCCGGCGAGCACCCCGCTGTCGGCAAGTCGCTCGACCATGTCGATCGCCTGCTCGATCTCGTCGGCGCTTGCCGCAATCCGCTTCTGAACGCGCTCCAGCGCGGCGCGCTCGTCGGGCGTCAGGGCGTTGTCTTCAGCCGCCATCGTCAGCCTCCGAACAGGTTCGCGAACCAATAGGACTCGAAGCCGGTCTTGACGGCGCGGAACGCCCGCATCCCTCCGAGCAGGCGGCAGTCCGGCACCGGGTTGCGGCCGTAGAGCTTGTCGGTGAAGTCGCACCACACCGCCGCGCCCTCGTAGCCGGTGTCCATCACGCAGATGCCGACCATGTTGTAGAGCTCCCCGACGAAGGTGCCGCGGACGCGGTCGAGGATCTGCGTGACCACGTGCTCGGCCTGGAAATGGGCGAAGACGCCGGCCATGCCGAGGCCGATGGTCGGGGCAACGACGTCGCCGATGCCCCAGACGTCGTCGTGAGTGGGCGAGACCATCGAGGGGAGCTTCACGTCCATGTACCCGCCCTCGGCGAGCAGCCCCGCGTCGCGGATCACGGAGGGGGCCCGGTGGGCGGGGACGACGAGCGCGAGGTCGTATTCGAGCCTGCGCCCGTCCTTGCCGGCGAGGACCCGATTCGACGCGTCGTGGCTGTCGAGCTCGAAGGCTCCCTCGAAGTCAACCTCACGCTGCTGGAGGAACCTCCCGAAGCCGTCGACCATCAGCGGCCCGAAGGTCTCCATGGGCTTCTGCCAGGTGTGGAAGACCGAGATGTCGGTGCGCTCCGAGACTCCGCGCTGCTCGGCGAGGTAGCGCAGCATCATCGCCGCCTCGAACGGCGCCGGCGGGCACCGGTAGGGCCATGATTCGACCCCGACGACCACGTGGCCGCCGGAGAAGCCGGCGAGGTGGTCGCGGGCGCTGAGGGCGTCGTCGAGCTCCCAGGGGGCCTCCAGCCCGGCCAGCTCGTCGCGGCGATCCAGCTCCGCGCCGAGCGCGACGATCAGGTAGTCGTAGTCGAACGCTTCGGTGGTGGTTACCACCCGCCTTGCCTCGGGATCGATGGCGGTTACCTCGGCGTTCACCACCCGCGTGCCGTAGCGCTCGGTGAGGATCGAGAGCTCCCGCCGGACCTGGTCCGGCTCGCGCTTGCCCGTCATCACCCACAGGTAGCTCGGGCGGTACTCGTGGTAGCGGCTGCGGTCGATCAGGACCACCTCGACCTCGCCCTCGCGCGACCAGCGGGCGAGCCGCTTGGCGGCCACCGCGCCGCCGCTGCCACCGCCGAGGATCACCACCCGCTTCATCGAGAACAACCTACCGCCGTGCGATCACGCATGGCCGAACCGAACGTCGGGCAGGATCCGGTGCGCCCACTTCGGCAGCCACCATGCACGTGCCCCGAGGAGGCGGAGGATCACCGGCATGAGCAGGAGCCGGACCAGCATCGCGTCGAGGAGGACGGCGACTCCGAGGATGACCCCCATCTCCTTGGGCGGCAACGGGCCGGAGAGGGCGAACGTGAAGAAGACGGCGACCATCACCGCGGCCGCGGCGAAGATCACCCGGCCGGAATGCGCCAGCCCGCCGACCATCGCCTCCTTGGGATCTCGCGTGCGATCCCAATGTTCCTTCGCGGAGGAGAGCAGGAAGACCGTGTAGTCCATGGAGATCGCGAAGATCATCGCGAAGAAGAACACGGGGCCCCAGGCGTCGAGGAAGCCCTGCGGCTGGAACCCGAGGAGGGAATGGAGGTCGCCGTCCTGGAAGACCAGCTTGGCCACGCCAAACGCCGCCGCAGTCGCGAGGAGGTTGGTGAGCACGCCCATCGCGGCGATCAGGGGAGCCTGCAGGGCGAACAGCAGCAGCAGAAAGCCGAGGCCCATGACCACGCCGATCACGAGGGGCGTCTTCGCCGACAGCGAGCCCTCGAGGTCGTGGTTCTCCGCCACCGCGCCTCCGACCAGCGTGCCGGCCGGCAGATCGGCGCGAAGCCGGTCGATCGTCCGGCCGACCGCGGGACTCGACGGATCGGCGGCCGGAATCGCGTTGATCAAAGCCAGGCCGCCCGACATCCGTGCGGGGGTTGCTCCCGCCACGCCCGGGTCGGATGTCGCCACGGCGGCCGCCTGCCGAGCGGAGCCGGCCGGAGTCACGATCTGAAGCGGGCCGGTGGCGCCGGGTCCAAAGGCCGTCTGCACCTGTTCGTAGCCGACTCGTGACGAGTCCGCGGGCGGGACCACCTTGATCGAGGGCATCGCGGTGCGCAGTTGGGTCACCGGGAGCGCGAGCACGACCAGCACGCCGAGCGCGACGGCGCCGTAGGCGAGGGGACGCCGCCACAGGCGCTCCGCCCACGCCGCGAAGCGCGGCGAGCGGTGCTCGCCGGAATGAACCCAGCTCAGGGAGAGCCGGTCGACCCGCGGACCGAGCCTCGCGAGCACGGCGGGCAGGAGGGTCAGCGCCGCCGCGAGCACGAACAGGACGGCGAGCATGATGCCGAGGCTCATCGAGCGAAACGCCGGGCTTGGAACCAGCATCACCGCGGTCAGGGAGATCAGGACCGTCAGCCCGGAGAAGAGGACCGCCTTTCCGGCTGTGTCCATGGTCTCGGCCACGGCCTCGGCCGGCGAGAGCCGGGAGCCGAACAACGCCCCGCGGAAGCGATAGACGATGAACAGCGCATAGTCGATTCCGAGGGCGAGGGCGAACATGAGCGCGAAGTTCATGGCCCAGATCGAGATGGGCATCAGGAGCGTGCCGAGGAAGAGCATCCCCGCCGCCGCGACGAGGCCGACCATGGTGAGCATGAGCGGCAGGCCGGCGGCCACGAGTGAGCCAAAGGCGAGGACCATGATCGCGAGGGTCACCGGCCAGGAGATCACCTCCGAGCGCAGCATCGCGCTGCGGTTGGCGGCGTTGAAGTCCGACCACATTCCGGCGGCGCCGGTGAGGTGGACCTGCACGGAGCCCGAGCCGAGCGCCGAGAGGTCTCCCTTCAGCGAGTCGGCCGCATCGACCATTCCGTTCGAGTTACGAGCCGCGCCGGCCTGGACTACCGCGGTGTGGCCGTCGGCCGAGATCGAAATGCCCTGGCGAGGGGCCACGACCCGCGCGACGGCGGGGTCGGTGGCGAGGGTGCGCTCGACTCGAGTGACGACGGCGTCAAACTGCGGGTCGCCTGACACCGAGCCGGGCGAGTGGACTACCGCCATCAGGCCGTAGCCGCCGAGGCCGCCGAAGTTCGCGTCGATGAGCTTGCGGGCGGCAACGGACTGCGAGCCCGTCGTCTCCCAGCCGGCGCCAGACAGCGCTGTCTCGACCCGAGGGGAGAGGATGGCAAGCGGGATCGCAACGATCGCCCATGCGATCAGGACGGCACGGAAATGGGTTGCCGTATAGCGGCCGAGGCGACCGACGGGCCCGAGACTCGTCATCGCGGGGACGCTCCGCAGGGCGGGTAGATCACCGAGCGCAGGTGGAAGAGCCGGCCGAGGACGAAGGAAGCCGGGCACGCGCCGAGGGCGACGTAGAGCCACTGATTGACTCCCACGAACGCCGTCAGGAGCAGGAACCAGGGCGAGATGAGGGCGGCGAGCGCCGCGCTCAGGAGGGTCATCGTGCCGGCGAGCGCGAACAGCACGCGCTCCAGCGGCCAGGGCGTCGACGACTTCATCGGCTTCGTCCTACGAGAAGCGATTCGAGCTCTTGGACCTCGCGCTGAAGCGAGCCGCAGACGTCGTCGCAGAGGGCGAAGATCAGCGGGTCGGCGATGGAGTAATGCGAGAAGTTGCCCTCCTTGCGACGCTGCACGACACCTTCGCGAAGCAGGACGCCGAGGTGCTTGGAGACGTTCTGCTGCGAGGCGCCGGTCGCGTCCTGCAGGTCGGAAACGGTTGCCTCGCCCTCGCGCAGGCGCTCGAGAACGCGGATTCGCATCGGCTCGCCGAGAACGCGAAACCGCTCCGCGACCCGCTCGACGAACGCGTCCGGAAGGGGATGGGAGATCTTCTCCTGAGTCGCCATGTCCGCGAGCCTAGCACAACTAAACAACTATCTAGTAGTATCTCGGCCATGAGCTTCACCGCGACGGCGACCAGGTCACACGGACTCGAGTTCCGGGTCGACGTGAACGGTCGCCACGAGCTCATCACCGACGAGCCGCGCTCCGTGGGGGGCACGGACGTCGGCCCGGCTCCCCATGAGCTGCTTCCGGCCGCACTAGCCTCCTGCGTCGGCACGACGGTGGCGATGTTCGCCGAGCGCCGCGGCTGGGAAGTGGGCGAGATCGCGGTCGACGTCGACTACGACAAGGACGTGACGCCTCGCCGGTTCGCGATCGTCCTGCGACTCGCGGCCGAGCTCTCGGAAGAGCAGCGCACGGCCATGGAGCGGGTAGCCGCCGCCTGTCCGCTCAGGCGCGCCCTGGAGGCGGGTTTCGAGTTCGAGGAATCCTCCGAGTCCCTCCACTTGGCAGCATCGCCACTTCTATAGAATCCGAGAACCGGTCTGGATGACCGGGCTTTGTCAGGGAGATCGAAGGAGAGGTTTATGAGGCGGTACGTGGCGGTCTTGGTTGCGCTGGGAGCGCTTGGATTGGCTCCGGCGGCGAATGCGGCCACGGACGATGCGCAGCGAGCGCTGAACATCATTCCCTCGGGGCAGCCGGGCTTGCCGGTGGGCCCGTATACCACGCAGGCGACAATGTATGACGGGCTCACCCCGTTGTTCGACAACGTCACCGATGGCGACCTCGACACCTACTTCAAGTCCGAGGGATTCGGGGTGGGGCCGGATGGTCCCGGCGTTCCGGAGTCGGTCCCATTCCCGGGCGTCACCCTCACCCGAGACTCCTACGACGTTCCCCACGTCACCGCCACCAGCCACGATGCCGCCGTCGAGACCGCCGGTTGGATCACCGCTGAGGACCGCAGCGTCCTGCTCGCCGTGGCGCGCGGCAACGCCTACGTGTCCGCAATCGACGCTCCCGGCCTCGACGCCGTCGGCCTGATCGGCGCCGGCAAGACCTTCGAACCCAACCAGGCGACAGATCGACCTCGTCGACAAGCAGGCCAAGGTGCTCAAGAAGGCCGGACCCGAGGGCAAGGCCGTCCTCCACGACATCAACGAGTTCGTGAAGGGCATCAACGCCTACCTGGATGCGAACTCTCCCGCGACGCCGCGCTTCACCCGGACCGACATCTTCGCCTTGAACGCACTCAAGGACCAGTTCGTCGGCGAGGGCGGCGGCGACGAGGCGCGGCGTTCGCAGTTCCTCGGCGCGCTCGAGAAGAAGAAGGGCGTGAAGAAGGGCTACAGCGTCTTCAACGACCTCCGCCAGAACCTCAACAACGGGAGCCCGACGACGGTCGATGGCAAGTTCAACTACGAGCATGCGCCCGACCAAGCCCGGCGCTCCCGGCAGCGTCGTCCTCGCCCCCGACAGCTTCTCGCCGACGCCGGCGGCCAAGGCGCCGAAGGCCGCGCAGACGCCGCTCGAGCGTCCGCACGCCTCGAACGAGCTGATGATCGAGAAGAGCCACTCGACCACGGGCCATCCGCTCCTGGTCGGCGGCCCCCAGATCGGATACTTCTTCCCCGGCTTCACCTACGAGATCGACATGCACGCACCGGGTCTCAACTGGCGCGGGGCCACGTCGGCACCCTTCCCGGGCTACATGCTGATCGGCCGCGGCAAGGACTTCGCGACGACGCTGACTTCGGCCGGCTCCGACGTCATCGACCAGTACGCGGAGACCCTTTGCGGCGGCAGCCAGCACAAGTACAGGTACAAGGGCAAGTGCCTGAAGATGAAGCACTTCGACGCCGGCACGCTGGAGGGCGACCCGGTCCAGTTCTGGACCACGAAGCACGGGCCGGTCATCGGCTACGCAAAGGCCAAGGGCAGGAAGGTCGCCATCAGCTCGAAGCGCTCCAGCTACGGCAAGGACTCGCTCGACCTGCTCTACAACCGCCGTCTGTCCGACGGCCAGGTGCACTCTGCGAAGACGTTCGTCAAGGCGGCCGCGCTGACTCCGCAGACGTTCAATTCCTTCTACCTGGACAACAAGAACGTCGCCATGTACGGCGCCGGCCTGCTGCCCAAGCGGCCCAAGGGCGTAGACCCGAGCCTGCCGACCAAGGGCACGGGCAAGTACGAGTGGCACGGCTTCGTGAAGCCCAGCAAGCACATCCAGGGCGTCGATCCGCAGCACACCCCTGTGAAGGGCACGATGGTCAACTGGAACAACATCTCCGCGCACGGGTTCGGGGCCGCCGACGACGCGTGGGGCGGCAACGGCTCCGCGGCTCGGGTGGACATGCTCAACAAGGAGCTCAAGGCGCAGGAGGTCAACGGCAAGTGGTCGCTCGCCACCGTCACCTCGGCGATGAACGCCGCGGCGACGCAGGACGTCCGGGCGATCGACACAGTCCCGCTGCTGGACCAGCTCCTACAGGGCTCGAGCGCCCCGAATCCTCAGGCCGCGCAGATGCTGGCGCTCCTGGATCAGTGGCGTGCCGCCGGAGGCAGCCGTCTCGACGTCGGTCTCGACGGCAAGATCGACGACCCCGGCGCGGCGATCATGGACGAGGCGTGGCCGAACATTGCCAACGCTGTCATGAAGCCCCAGCTCGGCACCGACCTGGAGAACCAGCTCTCGACCCTGTTCTCGCGGTTCGACCACCCGCCGGGCGGGCAATACTCCGGCTGGTATCAGTACTTCGACCGTGACGTCAAGAAGTTGCTCGGCAAGAACCAGCCGACGCCGATGAAGAACAACTACTGCGGCAAGGGGAACCTCTCGCAGTGCCAGACGGCGGTTTGGAACGCCATCGCAGCGGCCGGCGCACAGCTGACGACCGACCAGGGCACGTCGGATCCGACGCAGTGGCGCGCTGACGCCACCGCCGAGCGGATTCATTTCGCGGGTCTGCCGGTCATGCCGTCGATGCGTTACGCGAACCGCCCGAGCGGCATCCAGCAGGTCATCACCTTCGACAAGCACGGCTGAAAGCCGTGCCTGTCGAGGCCGGTGAGGGGCTTTGCCCCGAAAGCAGCAGGTAAGGACGGCGAAAGCCGTCCGCAGGTTGTTCAACAAGCACGGCTGACCTTCAGGTCAGGCAGGGGCCAAAGCTGAGGAGCCCGCGGGTGCATGAGGCGCTCGGGGGGTTCGACCATGCGGTGATTCCCGGCTCGCGCCGAGCATCGTCGGGTGCTTCGGGCGAGATACGGACTGGCCGGACGCTGCGGGGGTTACTTCCCCCGCGCGCCGGCCGCCGTGTGACGCTCAGACGCGCCGGACGTTGACGGCCTTGGGGCCGCGGTCGCTCGACTCGGCGTCGAATTCGACCTTGGTGCCCTCGGGGAGGGAGGTCGAGCCGTCAGCGATTCCACTTTGATGGACGAAGAGGTCCTTGCCGCCGTCATCGGCGGTGATGAAGCCAAACCGCTTCTCATCGCTGAACCACTTAACCGTTCCTGTTGCCATGCTGGCTTTGCTCCTTTGTGTGAGAAAACGCCCGGCGCCTGGCCGGGCTGCGGCCACGATACAGATCGCGCCCGCTGCCGGATCGCCGCCCGGGTCGCCGGGGCTCAGCCGGCGCCGTAGACGGGCGCGCCCGGCTGGAGGTCGGCCAGCGCCTGGGCCGGCCAGCTCTCGGGTGGCCCGTCGGGCCGGCGCACCTTCTCGGGCCGCGATGCGGCGGGCAGCTTGCCAAGCCACTCGGCGATCTCGGGCTTGGAGATTTCCCGCCGGGTGGTCTCGCGCGCCTTCTCGAGCGTCGCATGGCGGTTGCGGTTGGACATCAGGTTGGGGCCCATCGAATCCAGGTCCTCGCGGGTGGGCTGGATCAAGATCACCTCGGCGCCCTCCGAGCGGAGCTTGCGCGCCTCGCTGCCCAGCCGCCGCCCCGATCCGCGGCGCACGGCGTGGGGGATCCACTCGGCCGGGTTCCAGGCGCGCGTGGGGTGCAGGGAGGAGGTGGGGTTCAGGCAGACGACCAGGTCGTAGTCGCGCTCGCGCAGGATGTCCAGGTTCGACGTGGACCAGATGCCGCCGTCGACGTAGTGGCGGCCCTCGATCTCGACCGGCTTGTAGAAGCCGGGGATGGCGCACGAGGCGCTGACCGCGTCGGCCAGCTCGGCCTTCGGGGAGCCGGCGCGGCCGAAGACGACTCGCTTGCCGGTCGCGTAGTCGCAGGCGACGATGCGCAGGCGGGGATGCGGGCTCCAGCCGTTGGGCACCATGCGCTGCACGGTCTCGCGCAGTGGCTCGGTGGAGATGAAGCCGCGCGGCAGCCAGCCGGCGGTGAGCGCCGCCGGCGGGTAGGAGCGGGGGCTCCGGATCGTGTTGGCCACCAGCGAGAGCGAGCCGGGGATGCGCGGGGGCGGCCAGAGGTCGAGGCCGAAGCGCGCGCCGGCGGAGCGGTCGGCGTCCTGCGCCGGGCGCCCGGTGGCGTCGATCAGCCCGGGAATCGACTCGCCGGCGGAGTGGGCGACCATCCACCAAAGCGGCACACCCGTCGAGACGATCGCGCCGATCATCGAGCCCGCCGAGGTCCCGACGATGGCGTCGGCCTCCATGGGGTCCCAGCCCGTCTCGGCGGCGATGGCCTCGAGGGCGCCCGTCAGCCAGGCACCACCCTGGATGCCTCCTGCGCCAAGGACGAGCGCGACCTTCATTGCACCATTGTCCCAGTCCTGCCGACGTAAAGGCACAATCAGCCCGCCTTTCGCGCGCCATGCCCCGCCACGCTCGGCGGCGTGCACCCGCCCGCCGCCAGAGCCGAAGCCGAAAAGCTGATCGCGGCCGGCGTCAACGACTGCGAGATCTCGAGGCGGACCGGCATCCCGAGAGCCACGATCCGCGACTGGCGCCGGCCGAGCTACGTGCGCAAGATCGACACCCAGGTCTGTCCTCGGTGCTGGGAATCCGCGAAACCCATTTGGTTCTCCTCGCGGGATTACGCCGAGCTTCTCGGCCTCTACCTGGGTGATGGCTGCGTGTCGCCTGGTCCCAGGGCTTACCGGCTGAGGATCTCCCTCGACGAGAAGTACCCAAGCATCATCGAGGACACCCGCGCGCTTCTGGACCGCTGCATGCCGGACAACCGAGTCGACGTGGTCGGTGGGAAGAGCACCAAGGGGAAGTTCGTCAACGTGTCGACCTATTCACGTCATTGGCCCTGCCTGTTGCCCCAGCATGGCCCCGGGAAGAAGCACCTTCGTGCAATCCAGTTGGAGCGTTGGCAGGTGGCCCACCTGGACGCGGAACCTTGGGCGTTCCTGCGCGGTCTCATTCGCTCGGATGGATGCGTCTTCATCAACATCACAGATGCCCGCGGGCCTGGTCCGTACGAGTACCTCAGCTACTCGTTCTCCAACAAGTCGGCCGACATCTGCCGACTCTTCTGCGAGTCGTGCGAACGCGTGGGCGTCGACTACCGATGCACGTTCACGCGGTCGCGCCGGCTCTGGCAGGTCCGGATCAATCGACGAGCCAGCGTCGCCAGGATGCTCGCGCGCATCGGCGTAAAAGCATAGAAACGAGAATGCGGGTGGAGGGAATCGAACCCACACGCTCTTCCGAGCCACCGGTTCTGAGCCGATGCTGTCTACCAGTTCCAGCACACCCGCAGGCCGGCGAAGGTTAGCGGGAGCACGCTTGGCGGCCCGCGCCGAGGCTCTCTAGAATCGGGCCCACACGCCGCTATCGTCTAGGGGACTAGGACGCCGGATTCTCAGTCCGGAAACCGGGGTTCGAATCCCCGTAGCGGTGCTTCGCATCCTGCCGGGGCGCAGCGGCAGCTCCGACATCTTCGGAGGTTCGTAGGCCGATCCGACGCCGTAGGGCGCGTTCGGTCATAGCCTTTTCGGCACGGCTCGCGTGGAAGTGGGAGAGTCCCCTCGAACCGCAATCGAAGGAGCTCAGATGGCTGACAGCGTCTATCGGGTCACCGACCTGATCGGAGTGAGCACCGAGTCATGGGAGGCGGCGGCTGCGAACGCGGTCGAGACCGCCGGAAAGTCGCTTCGCGACCTGCGGGTCGCCGAGGTGGTCCGTCAGGACGTGACGATCGAAGACGGCCGCGTGAGCGGCTACCGCGTTCGCCTCAACCTCTCGTTCAAGTACGAGGCCGACTGACGCCGGCCCCGGCCCGGCCGCACGCCAAGGGCGGATATCACCCATATTTGGTGACATCAATCCGGCTTCGGAGTTATAGGTTCGCGCGCAGCGATGTCTGATCAGCCAGCGGCAGATGTCTTCGTCATCTTCGGGATCACCGGGGACCTGGCGAAGGTGATGACCTTCCACTCCCTCTACAGGCTGGAGGCGCGCGGCCTGATCGATTGCCCGATCGTCGGCGTCGCGGTCGACGACTGGACGGTGGACGACCTCGTGGCGCGGGCCCGCCAGTCGATCGAAGACTGCGGCGAGACGATCGACGACGCCGTGTTCCAGCGCCTTGCCGATCGCCTCTCGTACGTCTCCGGCGACTTCTCCGATGCCGGGACGTTCGCCAAGGTCGCGAAGGCCATCGAGGGAAAGCAGACCCCCGTCTTCTACCTCGAGATCCCGCCGTTCCTGTTCGGAGCGGTGATCAAGGGCCTCTCCGACGCCGGGCTCGACGGCGTCGGCCCGGGTCGTGGTGGAGAAGCCGTTCGGCCACGACGTCGCCTCGGCGCGCGCCCTGAACGAGGAGGTCCACCGCTACATCGACGAGTCGCAGCTCTACCGGATCGACCACTTCCTCGGAAAGATGGGCCTGGTCGAGATCCTCTTCCTGCGCTTCGCGAACACGCTGCTGGAGCCGGTCTGGAACCGCAACTACGTGGCGTCCGTGCAGATCACGATGGCGGAGAGCTTCGGCGTCGCCGACCGCGGGCACTTCTACGACCCGGTGGGAGCGCTGCGCGACGTGGTGGTCAACCACCTGATGCAGGTAGTCGCGGCGACCGCGATGGAGCCGCCGGCCGGCGGCGATCCCGCGACGCTGAAGGATTCGATCTACAGCGTCTTCAGGTCGATCGTGTACGCCGATCCAGCCCACTACGTTCGCGGCCAGTACGCCGGCTACAGGGAGATCGACGGCGTCGCCGCCGACTCGAGCCACCGAGACGTACGCCGCTCTGCGCCTCGACATCGAGAACTGGCGCTGGTCTGGGGTTCCCTTCTACATCCGCACGGGCAAGTGCCTGCCCGAGACCCAGACCGAGGTGCGGCTGGTCTTCAAGAACCCCCCGCGGCTCGGGTTCGGGCTCGCGGCCCACCCGGAGCCCGACCAGATCGTCGTCAAGCTCGACCCCAGTACGGGCGTCCAGATCCTGATGCAGGCGCAGCGAAGCGGCGCTCGCAAACCCGAGCAGATTCACCTGGACATGGAGTTCGCGCAGGAGGGCGGCGAGGGCCCGACCCCCTACGAGGTGCTCCTGAGCGCGGCGATGGTCGGCGACAGCGCGCGCTTCACTCGTCAGGACAGCGTCGAGGAGGCCTGGAGGGTCCTGCAGCCGCTGCTCGACGCGCCGCCGGAGGTCCACCCCTACGAGCAGGACTCGTGGGGCCCCGATGCCGCGAACAAGCTGCTGGCCGGCCACGGCCGCTGGCACGAGCCCTGGATCGCACTCGTGAGCGCCGGCGACGTTCGAGGAGCAGGCAGCCGCGGGCGCGCCCCAGAGCGCGGCGATGCCGTCGCCGTTCCCCCCGATCGCCGACTACGGCTTCCTCTCCGACTGCCACACGGGCGCCCTCGTCGCTCCGGACGGCTCAATCGACTGGCTCTGCGTTCCGCGCTTCGACTCGCCCAGCATCTTCGGCAGCCTCCTCGACCGCGAGGCCGGTTCCTTCCGGTTCGCGCCCTTCGGGATCAACGTGCCGTCGGCCCGCGTGTACGAGCCGGGCACGAACATCCTGCTGACGACGTGGAAGAGCCCGGGCGGGTGGGTGATGGTGCGCGACGCGCTGACGATGGGACCCACCCGGGGGACGGACAGCGTCACTCCGCACACGCGGCCGCCGGCCGACGACGACGCCGATCACGGCCTGGTCCGCACCGTTCTCTGCATCGAGGGGACGCGTCGAGATGGAGGTCGTCTGCGAGCCGATCTTCGACTACGGCCGCACCACCGCGGACTGGAGCCTGGTCGACGGCGACGAGCATGTCGCCGACGCCACGGCGGGGGATCTCACGGTCCGGCTGCGCACCGACATCCCCCTGGGGATCGAGGGCGACCGGGTTCGCGGTCGCCACCTGCTGAAGAAGGGCGAGATGGCGTTCTGCGCGCTGTCGTGGGCGGAGGAGCTCGACGGCCCGAAGGACGTCGACGAGGCCACGCGGGCGCCTCGCCGCGACCGCGACGTTCTGGCGCTCGTGGCTCGGCCGAGCGCGGCTGCCCGACCATCGCTGGCGCGAGCCGATCCAGCGCTCGGCGCTGGCGATCAAGGGCCTCACCTACATGCCGACCGGCGCAACGGTCGCGGCCCTGACGACCTCGCTGCCCGAGACCCCGGGCGGGGAGCGCAACTGGGACTACCGCTACACCTGGATGCGCGACTCGACCTTCACGCTCCAGGCGCTCCACTTCCTCGATCTCGACTGGGAGGCCGACGAGTTCATGCAGTTCGTGGCCGACCTCGAGGCGAACGAGGACGGCGCGCTGCAGATCATGTACGGGATCGACGGGCGCCGCGACCTCACGGAGTCGACGCGCGACGACCTCTCCGGTTACGCCGGCGCGAGCCCGGTGCGGGTTGGCAACGGAGCGTTCGACCAGCGCCAGAACGACGTCTTCGGCGCGGTGCTGGACTCGATCCTCCTCCACACCCGGCGCAGCCAGCGGCTGCCGCGGCGCCTGTGGCCGATCGTGCAGAGCCAGGCCGAGTGCGCCACCAAGGTCTGGCGCGAGCCGGATCAGGGGATCTGGGAGGCTCGCGGCGACCCTCAGCACTACGTGTCGTCGAAGCTGATGTGCTGGGTCGCTCTCGACCGCGCCGCGAAGCTGGCCGAGATCAGGGGCGATCCCAAGCCGGCGGCGGCCTGGCGGGAGACCGCGGCCGAGATCAAGGACGACATCCTCGAGCACGGGGTCCGCGACGGCGTGCTGCGCCAGCACTACGCAACCGACGCGCTCGACGCGTCGACCCTGCTGGCCGCCCTGTTCGGGTTCCTGCCCGGCGACGACGAGCGCCTGCGGGCGAGCGTGCAGGCCATCGCCGACGACCTGACCGAGGACGGCTTCGTCCTGCGCTACAAGACGGACGAGACCGACGATGGCCTGTCGGGGCACGAGGGCAGCTTCCTGATCTGCTCGTTCTGGCTGGTCTCGGCCCTGGCGATCGTCGGCTCCGAGCAGGACGCCCGGGACCTCATGGAGCGCCTGTTGCGGGTGGGCTCTCCGCTCGGCCTCTACGCCGAGGAGTTCGATACCGACACGGCCCGCCACCTGGGCAACTTCCCGCAGGCCTTCTCCCACCTCGCGCTGATCCAGGCGGCGGCGCGGATCATCCTCGCCGAGCGAATCCAGGAGATCTCGTGAGCGACTACGACGTGATCGTGGTCGGCAGCGGTGCGGGCGGCGGAACGCTCGCGCACCGGCTGGCGCCGTCCGGAAAGCGGATCCTGCTGCTCGAGCGCGGCGACTGGCTCCCGCGCGGTCCCGACAACTGGTCCGCCAAGTCCGTATTCGTCGAGAACCGCTACATCTCCGAGGACCCCTGGCACGACCAGGCGGGCGAGGTGTTCCAGCCCCAGGTGCACTACTACGTGGGCGGCGCCACCAAGCTCTACGGAGCGGCGCTCTACCGGCTGCGGGCCGAGGACTTCGGCGAGCTCCACCACCACGACGGCGTCTCGCCCGCCTGGCCCGTTGGCTACGACGAGTTCGAGCCCTACTACACCCAGGCCGAGGCGCTCTACCAGGTGCACGGCGCGCGCGGCGAGGATCCCACCGAGCCGCCGGCCAGCGCGGACTATCCGTTCCCGGCGATCTCGCATGAGCCGCGTATCCAGCAGCTCGCCGACGACCTGGCGGCGGCGGGCCTGAAGCCGTTCCATGCGCCCTGCGGGGTGAGGATGAACGAGGCCGACATGCCCCACGGAGCCTGCGTGCGATGCTCGACGTGCGACGGCTTCCCCTGCCTGGTGCAGGCGAAGTCCGATGCGGAGATGCTCGCCGTGCGGCCGGCGCTCGAGCACGACAACGTCACGCTGCATACGAACGCGGAGGTCGTGAAGCTGGAGACCGACCCCTCGGGCCGCACCGTGACCGGGGTCGTGGTTCGCCGCGACGGTGAGACGGAGAGCCACTCCGCGGACATCGTCGTCGTCTCCTGCGGGGCGGCCAACTCGGCCAAGCTCCTGCTCGCCTCGGCTACCGACAAGCATCCCGCCGGCCTGGCAAACGGCTCGGACCAGGTGGGCCGCAACTACATGTTCCACGCCAGCCAGGCCGTGCTCGCGATTTCCAAGGAGGAGAACCCAACGGTCTTCCAGAAGACGCTGGGCGTCAACGACTTCTACTTTCGCTCCGAGGACTTCGACTTCCCGCTGGGCAACATCCAGATGGTCGGCAAGTCGCAGGCCGAGATGTACCGGGGCGAGAAGCCGCTGCAAACGGCGCTTGCGCCGGAGTTCGCGCTCGACGACATCGCCCGGCACGCGGTGGACTTCTGGCTGTCCACCGAGGACCTCCCTCGCCAGGAGAACCGGGTCACCCTGCACGCCGACGGCACCGTGCAGCTCGCCTACCGGCCGACCAACGAGGAGCCCAAGCGCCGCCTCTACGAGCGCCTGAAGTCCATGCTGGGCGACCTCGGGATGCACGAGCGCCATCTGCTGACGCGAAGCGCCTATCTGCGCACCGACATTCCCGTGGCCGGGGTCGCTCACCAGGCCGGCACCTGCCGCTTCGGAGCGGATGCTGCCGAGTCGGTGCTGGACGCCGACTGCAAGGCCCACGAGCTCGACAACCTCTACGTGGTGGATACCAGCTTCTTCCCGAGCATCGGCGCCGTCAACCCCGCGCTGACAGCGATGGCCAACGGGCTGCGGGTCGGCGACCACCTGCTCGAGCGGCTGGGGGCGCCAGCAGCCCGTGAGGCCGCCGGTGTCGGCTGAGCCCGAATCCGGCGGGCGGCGCAGGGTTGTAATCGTCGGCGGGGGCTTCGGCGGGGCGGCCGCGGCCCACGCGCTCCGGCGCGCCGACGTCGACGTGACCCTCGTCGACCGCAACAACCATCACCTCTTTCAGCCGCTGCTGTATCAGGTGGCCGCCGGCGCGCTGTCGGAGGGCGAGTGCGCGGTGACGATCCGGACGATGTTCAAGCGCCAGCGCAACGCGACCGTGCTGATGGCGAGCGTCACCGGAATCGACGCCGCCGAGCACCGGGTGAAGCTGGACACCGGCGAGGAGCTTCCCTACGACAGCCTGATCCTCGCGGCGGGGGCCGAGACCTCGTACTTCGGCCGCGACGAGTGGGAGGGCCCCGCGCCCGGGCTGAAGACCCTCGCCGACGCGGTGGGCCTGCGGGATCGGATCTTCGGGGCGTTCGAGCAGGCGGAGCGCGCCCGCGACCCGGCCACGCGCGAGGAGTGGATGACCTTCGTCGTGGTCGGCGGCGGCCCGACCGGGGTCGAGGTCAGCGGCCAGCTCGCGATCCTCTCCCAGGACACGATGGAGAAGGACTTCCGGCGCATCGACACCCGCCGCGCCAGGGTGATCCTGGTCGACGCCGGCGAGCGGCTCGTGCCCGCGTTCAAGGAGGAGCTCTCCGCGAAGGTCGCCGAGGAGCTTGGATCGCTGGGTGTGACCGTTCGCGACGGGATGCGGGCGACGGGGATCGACGACCGGGGCATCGACCTCGACGACGGCGGCGCCGGCGAGAGAATCGCCGCCCGGACGGTCATCTGGGCAGCCGGGGTGCAGGCGGCAGGAGTGGCGAAGATCGCCGCGGCGGCCACGGGCGCGAGCGCCGACCGCGGGGGACGCATCGAAGTCGGCGATGATTGCAGCGTGCCGGGCCACCCCGAGATCTCCGTGATCGGCGACATGGCGTCCCATCCAGGGCCAGGAGACAGGCCACTGCCCGGCCTGGCGACGGTTGCGATCCAGCAGGCCCGTCACGTTGCCAAGGGCATCAAGGCCGGCGAGCCCGGCGCCGCGGCCCCATTCTCCTACCTCGACAAGGGGGCGCTGGCCGTGGTGGGCCGGGGCAAGGCGGTCTGCGAGGTCCGGGGCCGCGGGATCTCGGGGCGCATCGCCTTCTACATGTACCTGAGCGTCCACCTCTACTACCTGGGCGGGGTGCCGGGCCACCGCATCGCGGTGCTGCGCTCGTGGCTGGAGGCCCGCTTCGGCATCCGCGGTGAGCGCGTGATCATGGCGGGCCTGGGCGAGGAGCGCTGAGCGCGGCCATGGCAAACGTGTTCACGCTCGCAACCTCGTCCCAGCTGCTGCCGGCGCGCGAGCAGATGGCCCTGACTCTCGGGGTCCACATCATCCTCGCCTGCCTGGGGGTGGCCTTCCCGGCCTACATGCTGATCGCCAACTACCTGGGCATCAAGCGCTCCGACCCCGTCGCCCTGGAGCTCGCGCAGCGGTGGTCGAAGGTCGCGGCGGTGACCTTCGCCGTCGGCGCGGTGACGGGCACGGTCCTCACGTTCGAGTTCGGCCTGCTGTGGCCGGCGTTCATGAGCCGCTTCGGCAACGTCTTCGGGGTCCCGTTCGCGATCGAGGGGATCTTCTTCTTCATCGAGGCGATCTTCATCGCCATCTACATCTTCGGCTGGAAGCGGCTGTCCCCCTGGACGCATTTCTGGACCGGCATCCCGATCTTCATCTGCGGCCTGGGCGGCGCCTTCTCCGTGGTCGCCGCCAATTCCTGGATGAACCAGCCGCAGGGCTTCACGCTCGTCCACGGCAAGGTCACGAACGTCGATCCGCTCAAGGCGATCTTCAACCCGGCGACCTCGTATGAGGTCCCGCACATGATCCTGGCGGCCTACATGCTCACCGGGTTCCTGATCGCGTCGGTCTACGCCGTCGGCATGCTGAGGGGGCGCCGTGACCGCCACCACCGCCTCGGGCTCCTGATCCCCCTCACGGTCGCCCTGATCGCCACGCCCGTCCAGTTCATGGTGGGCGACACCGCGGCTCGCGCAATCGCCAAGGACCAGCCGGTCAAGTTCGCGGCGATGGAGTGCGTCGACAAGACCCATTCCGACGTGACCGAGTACCTCGGGGGCAGATGCACCGCCGACGGGGTCAAGGGCGGGATCGGGATTCCGGGCCTCGACTCGTTCCTGGTCGGCTTCAGCACCGACACCAAGGTGACCGGCCTCGACTCGGTGCCGGCGAACGACCGCCCGCCGGCGAACACCATGCTCCACTGGGCCTTCGACGCGATGGTCGGCATCTGCACCGCGCTGCTCGGCCTTGGGGCCTGGTTCGGCTTCGTGTGGTGGCGGCGGCGCGACATCCCCCAGACCAAGTGGTTCCTGCGGGCGGTGGCGGTCTCGGGGGTGGCCACGCTCGTGGCCCTGGAATGCGGCTGGATCGTGACCGAGGTGGGCCGTCAGCCCTGGATCGTCAACGGGTTCATGCGCACGAGCCAGGCGATCACCGGCGCGAGCGGAGTCTGGATCACCTTCTCGGTGGTGGTCGTCCTCTACACGGCCCTCACCGTCGCGACCGTTCTGATCCTGCGAACCATGGCGCGCCGCTGGCGCGAGCACGACGCCGACCCCGACGCCGAGGGGCCATACGGGCCCGCAGCCCTCCCTGGACGCTGCCCCCGCGGGGGAGGCGACGTGAGCACGGCCGATGCCGTCGCGGCGGTGCTGTGGCTCGGGGCGACGTTCTACGCCGTCTTCGGCGGCGCCGACTTCGGCGCCGGCTTCTGGGGGCTCGTCGCCGGAAGCGACGAGCGCGCGGACCACGTCCGCGAGATGATCAGACGGGCGATCGGCCCGGTCTGGGAGGCCAACCACGTCTGGCTGATCTTCGTCCTCGTCGTCCTCTGGACGGCGTTCTCGACCGCCTTCGGGGCGATCATGTCGACGCTGTTCATCCCGCTCAGCCTGGCGGCTCTGGGGATCGTGCTCCGCGGCTCCGGCTTCGCCTTCCAGCACGTTGCGGGCAAGGCGCGCAACCGCAAGGCGTCCGAGCGCTTCTTCGGGCTCTCCTCGCTGCTGACCCCGTTCTTCATGGGCACCGCGGTCGGGGCAATCGCGGCCGGCAGGGTCCCGCCGGGCAACGCGCAGGGCGATCCGGTGACGAGCTGGCTGAATCTGGTCTCGATCACCACGGGCCTCCTGTTCGTGGCCACCAGCGCCTACCTGGCGGCCGTCTTCCTCGTGCACGACTCGCGCCGCTTCGGCGAGCCCGAGATGGAGCGCTACTTCCGGTCTCGTGCCCTCGGGGCAGCGCTGGCCACCGGCGCGCTCGCGATCGCGGCGATCCTGGTCTACCGAGCCGACGACCGCTTCATCTACGACGGCCTCACGAGCGATGCGATCCCGCTGGTGATCGCCTCGCTCGTGTGCGGCGGCGCCGTGATCGCCCTCCTGGCGCGCAACCGGCCGCGCGGCACCCGGGTCCTCGCGGTCGGCGCCGTCGTTGCGATGGTGTGGGCCTGGGGGGTCGCGCAGTATCCGTACCTGCTGCCGCAGACCCTCACGATCAAGGCGGGGGCCGGCGTCGGCGAGACCCTGAACACGGTCCTCGTGGTCTTCGTCATCGCGGTCGTGCTCGTCCTGCCCTCGCTCGCCTGGCTCTACTCGCTCGCCCAGCGCTCAATCGTCGAGGAGAAGGGCGAGGAGGCGCTGGGCTGAGGCTCAGTCGCCGTCGAGCACCGCGATCGAGAAGGTCGCGCTGAAGCTCTTGCCGGGCTCGACGAGCACGGGGCCGGCGCCGTCGCCCATGAGCGCGTTGGTGGGAGCGGCCATCGGCTCGAAGGCGATCACGTCGTCGTCGGCCGGGGCGTAGACCTGCGCGTAGGGGTAGCCCTCGCCGACGGTCAGCTCGATCCGCCGTCCGCCGCCGGAGAGGACGAAGGGTGCCTGGCCGTCCGGGGCGAGGTAGCCGTCGTCGAACGTGCGTGAGCCCAGCTTCCCCGGCTCGATCCGCACGGTCTCGAGCTCGCCCGTCGGCAGCATCCGGTCGTCGAGCTCGAGCCGCCGGCTGACCGGCATCCGCACCTCCCAGCCGGCGCGCTCGACGGGCAGGCGCAGGTAGGGGTGAAAGCCGAACGCGAGCGGGACGTCGACGTCCCCCGAGGCGCGCACCGTCGTCACCATCGTCAGGGTCGTGTCGTCCAGCGAGGCTCGCAGCCGCAGCTCGTGCGGAAACGGGAACGCGGCCATCAGGCCTGGGTGGGCGGCGAAGTCGAAGCTCGCCTCCAGGACGCCGCCGGCGTCCGTGGCCCGATGATCCTCCACGCTCCACCCGCCGGCCGCCGAGAGCAGCCCGTGGATCGGCAGCCCCTGCTGGTCGAAGGAGAGCGGCAGCCCCGGCAGCTTCAGGTTCACCTCACGGCCGGCCACCTGGAAGCTGCGTGCGCCCACCCGGTTCGCCCAGGGGTGCAGCAGCGGGATCCCCATCGTCGAGTGCTCGGCCACGTAGCGGCGCAGGCCTCCGCGCTGACCCAGGAGCTCCTCGCCGCGATGCCGCAGCGAGCACCCCACCATCCCCGCGCCCGGCGCGAACGCCACCTCGAGATCCGCCGGGTCGCCGCTCGACAGCGTCAGGACCTCGATCTCGTCGATCGTGCGCCGGCCGATCATGCTGGTCGGGTCATGTCGTGCCCGACTCTATCCCGGGAGCGCGAGAGCCTCTCGCGCCGTCTCATTCCGGCGGCAGGCCGCGGTCGGACGCGAGGTTGGCGATGACCCCGGTCAGCCACACGCTCTCCTCGTCGTCGAGGTCGGCGTCGCGCACCCGGCGGCGGGCCCACTGGGTGACGGCTTCGCGGCTGCCGGTGACGAGGAGCTCGCCCGTAAGCGCATAGTGGCCGTCGGCCAGGAGGACCAGCGCGCCCGGGTGCTCGGCCCGCACGCGCAGGCGCTCGACAACCGTCTCGCCGCCGATGGCGGACGGATTCGAGGGGTCGCCACACGCATTGGGCCAGGGGCCGACCGAGAACACCGGGGGAGAGGTGCGCACGTTGAGCCGCGGGCGCGGGGGAGGGCCGATCGGGCCGGTCCTCCACGACCGGGCGAGCTCGACGATCTCACGGGAGCCCTCGTTGGGCGCGATCACCTGCAGCCGGTCGCCGGCCCGCACCCTGGTCGCGCCGCGCGGCGCGACAGCGCGGTCGCCGCGGATGATCGCGGTCACCAGCGCCGCGCGCGGGAGCCCCAGATCGCGCACGTGAACGCCCACCGCGGCGTCGCCCTCGCGCATCCGGAACTCGAGGATCTCCGAGCCGAGCTCGCGGATGGTCCCGACGTCGATGGGCGTCACGGGCAGCGCCGGCTCGCCCGACGTCGCGCCGAGCCTGCGGGCGAAGGGCTCGAAGGTCGTTCCCTGGATCACCGTCGAGAACAGGACGATGAAGAAGACGACGTTGAAGAAGTCCAGGCTCTCTGAGACCCCGGCGATCACGGGAAACGTCGCCAGCACCACCGGCACCGCGCCTCGCTGCCCCGCCCAGCCGAGCACAAGCCGCTCGCGGCCGGTGAACCGCCAGGGGGCGGTGGCGATGAACGTCGCGACGGGCCGCGAGACGACGATCAGCACCAGCGCCAGCACGGCGCCCTTCAGCGCGACGTCGCCGAGCTGCGAGGGAAACACCAGGAGCCCCAGCGACAGGAACATCGCCACCTGGGCGACCCAGGCGAGGCCCTCGTGGAAGCTGGCGACGGTCTGGCGCGCGGGTATCCGGGCCGATCCCAGCGCGAGGCCCGTGATGTAGACGGCCAGGAAGCCCGACCCGTGCAGCGCGTCGGCACCGCCGTAGGCGAGCGCCGCGGCGGCCAGGGACGCGACCGGGTAGAGGCCGGCCGTGCTCAACCGCACGCGCGTGAACGCGCGAACCGCGAGGTATCCGACGGCGATGCCCACGACCAGGCCGAGCCCGAGCTCCTTGGCGAACAGCCCCAGGAGGTCGAGTGCGTCGTAGCCCGGCTTCTGGATCCAGTCGATGAACCCCAGCACGAGGACGACCGCGACGGGATCGTTCAGGCCCGACTCCGCCTCGAGCGTCTGCGCGAGGCGGCGCGCCATCGTGGAACCGCGCAGCAGCGCGAAGGTGGCGGCGCCGTCGGTCGCGGCGACGATCGAGCCCACGAGCATGCTCTCCTTCGCGTCGAGGCCGAAGAGCAGTCCCGCCGCGAGCGCGGTGATGGCCGCGGTGAGGATCGTCCCCGGCAGCGCCAGCGCGACGGCGGGGGCGAGAACGGGACGGATCTCGAGCAGGCCCGAGTTGAGCCCGCCCTCGAAGAGGATCAGCGTCAGCGCGACGATGCCGATCGTCCGCGCGAGCTCGTAGTCGTTGAACTCGATCCACCCCAGGCCGTCGGAGCCCACCGCCATCCCGATGCCGAGGAACAGCACCAGGCTGGGCATTCGCAGCCGGACCGCGAGCAGGGACGCCAGCAGCCCTGCCGCCAGCAGCGCTCCCGCGACGAGGATGAGCCTCCCGTCTGCCATGAGGGGACCATGCCATGCCGCTCGCCCGAGTGCCGACGGCGCCCGGCGGGCGCGATTCTTAGGCGATTCTTCGCCCCGCGGGCCAAACTGCGCCCATGCGCGTCCTGATCGTCGACGACGAGGAGGCCCTTCGCACCGCGGTGCGCCGCGCCCTCGTGCTCGAGGGCTATGACGTCGACGTCGTGGACTCCGGCGAGGCGGGGATCGTCGCCCTGCGCGACTCGCACTTCGACGCGGTGATCCTCGACGTGCTGATGCCGGGCGTGGACGGGCTCGAGGTCTGCCGGCGCCTGCGCGCCGCCGGCGACCGCACTCCCGTCCTCATGCTGACGGCCCGCGAGACCGTCGACGACAGGGTCGCCGGGCTCGAGGCCGGCGCCGACGACTACCTGGTCAAGCCGTTCGCGCTCGCCGAGCTCATCGCTCGCCTGAAGGCCCTCCTGCGGCGCTCCTCCGACAACGGCGAGGGCTCGGCCGGCGAGCTGCTCTTCGGCCCGCTGCGCCTCGACCTGCGAGCGCACACGGCCACGGTCTCGGGGCGCGAGATGGACCTCACCCGCACCGAGTTCCTGCTGCTGGAGCTCTTCATGCGCAACCCGCGCCAGGTGCTCACCCGCTCGCTCATCAACGAGCGGGTCTGGGGTTACGACTTCGGCGAGACCTCCAACTCGCTGGGTGTGTACGTCGGCTACCTGCGCCGAAAGCTCGAGGCCGGCGGCGAGCGACGCCTGATCCACACCAAGCGCGGTGTCGGCTACGTCCTGCGCGAGCCATGAGGCTCCCCGGGCATCTCACCGACAGCAGGATCCCGATCGGGCGCCGGCTGTCGCTGGCCGCCGGGATCGCCGTCGCTGCGGCGGTGCTCCTGGCCTCCGTGGCCGCCTACTTCGCGGTTCGCTCGAACATGCTCGGCGAGATCGACTCGTCGCTGCGCGACCGTGCGGCGGGCATCCAGCAGTTCGTTGCGCAGGGTCCGCAGCCCGACTTCGGCGGGAGCCAGGCCCAAGAGGGCCCCCTTCGGCATATACCGGTGCCGCCGCCCGGCGACCCCGGAGCTGAGTTCGGTGGGGCGGAGGGCGTGATCCAGTTCGTCGCGCCCGGAGGCGGCGTCGTCGCCCCGGCAAGTGACGCCGGCCCCACCCTTCCGGTCGGCGCCGGCACCCGCGCGCTCGCCGCGCAGGGCGGAGAGACGACGATCGGCGACGTCACCGTGAGCGGCCAACACCTTCGCATCCTCACCGCGCCGCTCCCCGTCGGTGGCGCGGTTCAGGTGGCGCGGCCCCTGAACGAGGTGGACTCCACGCTTCGTTCCCTGCTCTGGATCCTCGCGGCGATCAACGTCGGCGGAGTGATCATCGCGGTCTTCCTGGGCCGCGCGGTCTCGGGCGCGTCGCTCGCTCCCGTGCGCGACTTCACGGCCCGCACGGAGGAGATCGCGGGCGCCGGCATGGTCGGGCGCCGGCTGCCCGAGGAGGGCGACGACGAGCTCGGCCGCCTCGCTCGGAGCTACAACGCAACGCTCGAGGCGCTCGAGGGATCGGTGGCTGCCCAGCGCCTCCTCGTCTCCGACGCCTCCCACGAGTTGCGCACCCCGCTGGCGAGCGTGCGCGCGAACGCCGAGCTGATGGATCGCGAGGACATCTCCGAAGCCGAGCGCCGCGACCTGGCACACAGCGTGCTGGAGCAGGCCGGCGAGCTTGGGCTGCTGATCGACGACGTGGTGGAACTGGCCCGGCGCGGCGAGCTTCCGCAGCACCTGGCCGACGTTCGCCTCGACGAGGTCGTGGAGGAGGCGGTCGCCCGCGCCCGCGCCCACGCCCCGGGCGTCGAGTTCACCTGCCATGCCGAGCCGATCGTGGTGCGCGGCGTCGCCGATCGCCTCGGCAGGGCGGTCTCGAACCTCCTCGACAACGCCGCCAAATGGAGCCCGGAGGGCGGGCTCGTGGAGGTCCGCCTGGCGGGCGGCGAGCTGTCGGTGCGCGACCATGGGCGCGGCTTCGCCGAGGCCGATCTTCCCCACGTCTTCGACCGCTTCTACCGCGCCGACGCAGCGCGCTCGCTGCCGGGCTCGGGACTGGGCCTCGCCATCGTGCGCCAGGTCGTGGAGGCGCATGGCGGCACGGTCAGCGCCGGCAACGCCGCAGGCGGCGGCGCCGTGCTGCGCGCGAGCTTCCCGGGCGCGACCGCGCCGGGCATCTAGCCGATTCTTCGGCGCTTCTTACGCCGCTCTTCCCGGTGCCTTACGCGCCCCGGGTTGGATGGGCGCCATGTTCTACCTTCGCTATCTCGCGTCCGAGCTTCGACGCCGGCGCAGCCGTACCGTCCTGACCGCCCTGGGCCTCGCCGTCGGCGTCGCCCTCGTCGTCACCGTCGCCGCCCTCTCGCGCGGCCTCAACGACGCCCAGAGCAAGGTCCTGGAGCCCCTCACGGGCGTCGGCACCGACATGTCGGTGACGAGGCCGATAGTGGTCAGCGGCTCGGGCGGCGAGACGTCCTTCAGGGCCGGTGGGCCGGCGGCGGGGCCGCCTCAGCTCTCGGCGAAGGAGCAGCGGCAGCTTCAGAGGGAGAACGGCGGTACCCAGCTCGACTTCTCGAAGCTGGGTAAGCCCGGGTCGCACTTCTCGACCACGCGATTCATGGCGACGAACCTGAGCTTTCCGGCGCGGGAGCTGCGCAAGGTCGAGAAGCTGGACGGCGTCTCGGGCGCGACCGGCTCGCTGACCCTCAACATGATCCATCTTTCGGGAACGGTCCCGTCGGCCTCGAGCTCCACCGACTCGGGAGCCACGGGCTTCGGCGCGCCCCCGCCGAGCGCCTCGGGCGGCTCGCCCTCGGCTCAGGGGGGCCTTGGCTTCGAGCCCGTCGAGCGTCACCGGCGTCGACGCCTCCCACTCGGATCTCGGTGAGCTGACCAGCTCGCAGATCTCTCGTGGCCGCTACCTGAGCTCCGGGAACCGGCCGCAGGCCGTCCTGTCCCAGACCTACGCGGACCAGAATGACCTGTCGGTTGGCGACGCCGTCAAGGTCGGCGGCAAGAGCCTGAAGGTGGTCGGCATCTCGAAGGCCCCGCTGGGCGGGCAGTCCTCGGACATCTACGTCCCGCTGGGCGTTCTTCAGAAGGTCTCGGATCACGCGGGACGCATCAACACCGTCTCAGTGCGAGCCGACAGCGCCTCGCAGGTGAGCACCGTGTCGTCCGAGATCCAGAGCAGCTTCAGCGGGGCCGACGTGACCACCGCCAAGGACCTCGCCTCCCGTGTCACCGGGTCGCTCGAGAGCGCGCGCAACCTCTCGCGCGACCTCGGCACCGCCCTCGCGGTCATCGCCCTGATCGCTGCGACGCTGATCGCGAGCCTGCTCACGCTCAGCTCGGTCAGCAAGCGCACGCGCGAGATCGGAACGCTGAAGGCGATCGGCTGGCGCAACTGGCGGGTGGTCAGGCAGATCAGCGGCGAGGCGACGGCACAGGGCCTGATCGGCGGGCTGGCCGGAGCGGCGCTGGGAATCGGCGGCGCCGCCCTGATCGGCGCCCTCGGGGTCACCCTCGACGCAACGGTCGGCCAGTCCGGCGCGGCTCCCGGCCCGTTCGGCCAGGGAATCGCGTCCGGCTCCAGCAGCGTCACCCTCGGCGCGCCCGTGTCCCTCGGCGTGATCGCGCTGGCCGTCGCCCTCGCGATGGCGGCAGGGCTCGTCGCGGGCCTCGCAGGGGCGAGCCGGGCGGCCCGGCTGCGGCCCGCCGAGGCACTCAGGAGCGTCGAATGAAATCGCTGACGAAAGGAAACGACATGAGCAACGGCCCTCGCCCCGTCGAAGCCGGCCCCATATACCGCCTGCGAGGGGTGACCAAGTCCTACCGGGGCGCGGGCGGCGAGGTCAGGGCCGTCGACGGCGTCGACCTGGAGGTTCGCGCGGGCGAGTTCGTGGTGATCGAGGGGGCGTCGGGGTCGGGCAAGTCGACCCTGCTGGCGCTCCTCGGCGCCCTCGATCGGCCGACGGCCGGGACGATCGAGTTCGAGGACCGCGACCTGGCGGGGCTCGGAGACGGCGAGCTGTCCGATCTGAGGCTCCGAGCGATTGGCTTCGTCTTCCAGCAGTTCAACCTGATCTCGACCCTCACCGCAGCCGAGAACGTCGAGGTGGCGCTCGCGGCGAGCGGAGGCTCAACCGCCGAGCGCCGCGGGCGGGCGGCGAGCCTGCTGGAGGGCGTCGGCCTCGGGCCCCGGCGGGGGCATCTGCCCAGCCAGCTCTCCGGCGGCGAGCAGCAGCGCGTCGCGATCGCCAGGGCGCTGGCCAACGCGCCGCGGGTGCTCCTCGCGGACGAGCCGACGGGCAACCTCGACAGCGCGACCGGGATCGAGGTCCTGGCACTCCTGCGGGAGCTTGCGCGCGAGCAGGGTCAGACGATCGTGCTCGTGACCCACGATCGGGCCATCGCCGAGCAGGCGCCCGTGCTGTTGCGCATGGCCGACGGCCGGCTCCTCGACACGCGGGCGGCCAGACCGGCTGCGCTCGCCGGCGCCTGAGACCAAGACCCGAACAGGAAGGACGAAATGAACGAAGCACCAACCGCGGTCAGCACGCCAGGTCCGGCGACGCTGACCATCCGGCGCTCCTGGGCGATCGCCGGCGCCATCGCGACAGTGGCGGTGATCGCCGCCCTGGCGATCATCGCGATCACGGCCGGGAACGGCGATTCGAACGGCCTGCCCGCCGGCTTCCCGGCGCCGCCCGGGATGAGCGGCGATGGCTCGCTGCCCACGCCACCGTCGGGCGGGCAGGGGCTGCCGAACGGCCAGCTCTACCCGGCGCCCGGGGGAGGCAGCGGCGGCTCGTCGAGCTCGCCCTGAGCGGCAAACGGCGCCCGCGGGCGGGTGAGAGGATGCGCTCATGCGCGAACTCGGATCCGCCGGCGGGCGCCGGCTCCTGCCTTGACCCGCCTGGTCGAGGAGCTACTGCCGGTCTTCGACGTCTCCGACGAGCTCGGCGTGGTGGTCGCTGCCGGCCGGCAGCGCACGTGGGAGGCGCTGATGGACGTCGACCTGATCGACGTCGGCCGCCGTCGCCCGATGGTGGGCCTGCTCGGCGCCGTGCGCATGCTCCCGGACATCGTCTGGCAGGGGCTGCACGGCGAGCGCCCAGGGGACGCGCCTCAGAGCATGCGTCTGCGCGACCTTGCCGAGCTGCCGATGTCGGGCGGGGGATGGGCCCTGCTCGGGGAGCGCGAGGGTAGGGAGATCGACCTCGGGCTCGTCGGCAAGTTCTGGCGCCCGGTCATCGAGTTCGCCGACGTGACGCCCGAGGGTTTCGCCGGCTTCGCCGAGCCGGGGTTTGCGAAGACGATCTACGCGCTCGGGGTCACGCCGATCGACGACGAGCGCACGCTGGCCTGGGGAGTGATGCGCACCGCGACCACCGACGAGCACGCTCGCCGCTGGTTTCGGCGCTACTGGACGCTGGGCGTGGGCTCGGGCGCCCACGTGCTCGTGAACGGCCTGCTGGAGGTCGTGTGCGAGCAGGCCGAGGCCGCCTGATCGCTCAGACGGGCTCGAGCGGATCGCGCAGCCGGGCCTCGCAGGCCTCGCGCACCTCCGCGGCGTCCACGTAGCCGCGGAGGATCTCGTGCGACTCGGCTTCGGCGCCGAGGAACGCGAGGGCGCGCTCGAAGGCATGGCGCGCCTCAGGCTGCTCGCCGGCGACCTCGTGCGCGCGCCCCAGCTCGAAGAAGGCGAGCCCGAAGGCGGGGTCGACGAAGGTCGCGCGCCGCAGCGCATGCACCGCCCCGGGGGCGTCGCCGCTCTCCAGCAGGGCGATCCCGCGGACCAGGTGCGCGTCGGCGTGGAGGGCATCGGCCTCGAGGACTCCGTTGGCGATCTTCAGCGCCGAAGCGTGGTCGCCCGCCTCCATCGCGATGAGCGCGTGCTCGACGCGGTCGTCGAGGCGGCTGCGAGGCCCCTCCGCGGGGTCGACGATCGGAACGGCTCGCGGCTGGCGGCCCTCGGCCAGTCCGAGGGCGCGGCGAAGGGTGCGCGCGAGCTCACGTGGCCGCCGCGGACGGACGCGACGCTCGCCCATCGCCTCCGTGCTCCGGGGGCCGAGCACCAGCGCCCCCTCGGGCCGAAGGGCGCGTTCCATCGTCGTGAGCACCCTCTCGACCACGTCCGCCCCGCATTCTTCGAGGCCGCAGCGGCAGCTGATCACGTCGAACGGGCCCGCAGCGGGCGGGCCCGCGCTGCCGGTCAGGTCGTGCGGGGCGAACTCGATCGCCTGGTGAAGCCCGGGGCGCGCGGTGAGGCGGCCGGCGGCCGCGTCGAAGTAGCGGTCCCGCAGGAGCAGCGGTATCTCGTCGAGGTCGCCCGCGGGAAAGCGCCCCTCCGCGGCGAGGGCCACGCGCGCGGGATCGGGATCCGTCGCGAGAATCGCCAGCGCGCCGGCGTAGGGACCGAGCGCCTCGCTTGCCGCGAGCGCGATCACGTACGGCTCGGCGTCGCCCTCCCAGCCGGCGACCCAGACGCGCACCTGTGCGCACCCCTCGGCGCGCGCTGCGTCCAGCAGGGAGCGCCAGTCGAGCGCCGCCAGGTCCGCCGCCGTTCTGAACAGGCGCGGCCCGCTCTGCTCGCTCGGGTGCGCGCCGGAAGGCGAAGGGGCCCCCGCGGGAGGATCACTGTCTCTTGTGGGATTCGGAAGTGTCACAGCCGAGATTCCATCCATGGACCGTCGCCTGCCTTTGCGTTGGATTACAACAACCCCTTCGGCCGGATTCGCCCCGGTACTTACCGAGCGGCGATGTGACGGACGCTTCGCGCAGAGGCCTGCCTGCAGATATGGAGCCGCGCCTACCGCTGAGGCCGGCGGCTGCGGTCCAGGAGCGCGATCCCGCCCGCGCACGTGGCGAGGCTCAGCAGGGCGGCGGCCATCACCGCGGCGCCGGTGCCCGGCCCGAGGATGCCCTCGCTCAAACCCAGCGAGACCACCGCGGCGGGCACCCCCATCTGCGCCGCCGAGATCAGGCCCGACGAGAGCGGCTGGCGGCTGACCAGGGCGGCTCCCGCGTGGACCGCCGCCGCCAGGCCCGCCAGCGCGGCCATCAGCGCCAGGTTCGACGGGTGGTTCACCAGAGCGCTCACGTCGAGCCGGGCGCCGAGGAGGACGAAGAACATCGGGACCAGGAACCCCTCGGCCACGCCGCGCACCTCCAGCGAGAGGCGCTCCGGGCCGCCGATGGCCCCGACGACGAGGCCGGCGCCGAAGCCGGCGATGAGGATGCTCGTTCCGGTTGCCTTCGCGAGCGCCGCGAGGCCGATGAGGAAGGCCAGGGCGATGCGCAGGTCCAGCGCCCACCCGCGCTTCTTGGACTGCGCGCGCAGCGAGCGGTAGGAGTCGACCAGGCGCAGGCGGTGCATGATCGCGAAGGCGGCGAGCGTCGCCGCCACCACGGCGAGGCTCCCGAGGAGCACGTGCAGCGTGCGCGACGGCTGGATCACGAACGGGACCGCGATCACGGCGGCCACGTCGGCGACGGTGATCTGCGCGATCAGCGCGAGGTCCGGCGGCCCGCCGCGCTCTCCCAGCACGGGCAGGGCGATGGCGGCAGAGCTGGACGCCAGGATCACCGCGTAGATCGCGGCGTGCCCGCCCCCTGCGATCGCCGGCAGCGAGCAGACCGGCGGGCACGGCGAGCAATGCGCCGACGCCGGCCGCCAGCGCCCCGCGGCCGAACGCCTGCTTCAGCCGCTCGTCGTGCAGCGGCACGTGCATCCCCACGCTGAACATGAGCGTGGCGAAGCCGACGTCGGAGAGCACCTGAAGCGTCGGCTGGGTCGGGTCGATCGTGCCCGTGCCGCTGGTGCCGAAGATGACCCCGGCGATGATCTCGCCCACGACCACGGGCGCGAGGTTCCGCGTCGCCCCGGAGAGCACCGGCCCGAGGAGGCCCAGGCCCACGATCAGGGCGAGGACCCCGAGGCTCGTCACGGTTCCGGCGCCTCCATGGCCTCTGTGGCTCCCGCGCCCGTCAGACCATCCATTCCCGCTCCGGGACCTTGGGCGCCTCGCTCGTGATTCGCGACATGAGCCCGTAGAAGCGGGTGATCTCGGGGTAGATGGTCGGCTTGCCGCTGGTGATCACCGCAACCGAGGTCGCGCGCTCGGGGTCGGCCCAGGCCAGGATGTTGGTGAACCCGAGGTGCCCGAAGGCGTGCTGGGTGTCGCGGCCATAGAGGCTCAGCACCTGCGCTCCCAGCATGAACCCGTAGCCGAACCGCGTGGGGAACCCGAGCGAGAAGTCGAGCTCCAGGTGCGACTGCTGCGTGTGGGCGCGCTTGATCGTCGCCGGCTTCATCACCCGAACCCCGTCGAGCTCGCCGCCCCGGCGCATGAGCTCGAAGAAGCGCGACAGCTCGAAGGCGGTGGTCACCGTGTTGGCGGCGGGCACCACCGCGGTGAGGAAGCGCGGGTCGGCGGTGGCCTCGATCAGATCGCCGAGTGGCGAGCCGAGCGCCCTCGTGAGGAGATTCGACAGCGGCGGGACGAGCGGCGGGCCGGTGAGGTAGTCGATCCCGACCTCGCCGAGGTCCTCGGGGCGCACCCCGTAGCCCGTCCAGCGGAAGCCGAGCGGGCCCAGAACCTCCTCGGCGAGCACCTGCCGGATGTCCCTGCCGGTGGCCCGCCGCACCACCTCGCCGAGGATGAAGCCCCCCGAGACGGCGTGGTAGGCGAGCAGCCTGCCGGGCGCGTGCATGGGCTTCGCGTCGCAGAGGATCTCGCACATGTGCTCGTGGTCGGGCAGCCGGTCGAGGTCGGAGATCGCCTCGCGGGGCAGGTTCGGCACGCCGGCGCGGTGCGAGAGCACGTGCCCGATCGTGATTCCGTCCTTGCCGTGGCGCTCGAAGCCGGGAATGTGCTTCGCCACCGGGTCGTCCAGATCCAGGACGCCGCGCTCGATCAGCATGTGGACGACGAACGCGGTGATCGCCTTCGACGCCGAGTACACGCAGTACGGCGTCTCGGGCGTGGCCGCGACCTTCTCGCTGTCCCCGTCGTCGCGCGGGCCGTTTCCCCGCGCGTGGCCGATCGCGCGGTTCAGCACCACGGCGCCGTGGCGCCGCACGCAGATCTGAAGCGCAGGGTGGACCCTCGACCGGTACAGGTCGGTGGCCGAGTGCCAGATGCGGTCGACGGAGTCGTCGTCCCAGTCGCCCGCCGCGGCCGGCTCCTCCTCGCCGACGGTGGTGATCGAGTCGAGGTCCCCCGGGACCCGGATCCGGCGCAGCGGATCGGGGACTCCGGGCACGCGAGGGATCGAGACCATGCCGGGACGCTATTCGCTTTCGGCGAAATCGGGCAGGGGCAATATGTTGGAGGCGATGCCGAGCCTCAGATCGCGGCGGACGACGGCGAGCCTGGGGCTCGCGGTCGGACTCGTGCTCGCGGACTCCTCTGTGGTGGTGCTCGCGCTGCCGGAGATCTACCGCCAGTTCGACGTGTCGGTGAACGCGGTCATCTGGGTGCTCATCGCGTTCAACCTCGTGCTCGCCGCGGCGGCGGTGCCGGCGGCCGCGACCGCTCGTCGCATCGGCCCGGCGCGCGGCGTCGTCGGGGGGCTCGCGGTCTTCGGGCTGGCCAGCCTCGGCTGCGGCCTGTCCGCCGTCGCTCGAGCCGCTCGTCGCGTTCCGCTGCCTGCAGGCCCTGGGCGGTGCGCTGGCCGCGGGCGCCGCTCTCGAGCTCCTTCCCGCCACCGTGGGGACCGAGCAGCGGGCGGCCAGGGTATGGGCCGCCGCGGGGGCGGCGGGGGCGGCGATCGGCCCCGCGGTCGGCGGCCTGCTCACCCAGCTCGTCTCGTGGCAGTCCATCTTCCTGGTGCAGACGCCGCTGGCGCTGATGATCGCGCTCACGGTTCTGCCCGCGGCGCGCAACGAGGATCGCGGCGAGGCCATCGCGGCCGAGCTGCGGCGAACCGGGCGCCCGCACGGGCCGGCGAACCTCGCGCTGGCGCTGGTCTCGGCCGGCCTCGCGGCGGCGCTCTTCCTGCTGGTCCTGCTGCTGATCGAGGGCTGGCGCCACTCGCCGATCGTCGCGGCCATGGCGGTGACGGTGATGCCGATCGCGGCTCTCACCACCGGCAGGCTCGCGGGCGAGGCGGGCGACGCGCGCTCGCGTGCCATCGCGGGCATCGTCGCCCTCGCGGGCGGCCTGGCGGGGCTGGGCCTGCTGCCCAAGGCGTCGATTCCCGCCACGTTCCCGGCGCAGGTGCTGCTCGGCGCGGGGCTGGCCCTGGTGCTGTCGGCGCTCACCGAGGCTGCGCTGGAGGGCCGCGCGCCCCAGGCGATCCACGGCGGCTGGACCCTGGCCGCGCGCCACGCCGGGGTGGTCGCCGGCCTGCTGGTGTTGACCCCCATCTTCACCGCGGACCTCGTCCACCAGCGCCAGAACGCCGAGCAGGCCGGCACCGCGGCGCTGCTGGACGCTCAGGTCTCGGTGCCGGTCAAGTACGACCTCGCCCGGCGGTTGTCGGATCGCCTCGCCGCCGAGGACGGCAAGGTGCCGGTGATCGCGCCGGCCTTCGACCCGCTGCCCTCCGACCCGGCCGACCGCGCCGGCGCCCTGGCGCTGAAGGCGAAGCTCCAGGACCAGCTCGACCGCGCGGCGACGCACGCGTTCAGCCCCTCGTTCCTGTTGGCGGCCGGGTTCGCGCTCGCCGCGCTGCTGCCGATTACCCTCGCGCGGAGGACGACCCTGTGACCGGCCGGGCTCTCGTGGTGAGCGCGATCGTGGCCACCATGGCGCTGATCGTCACGTCGCTGGCGCTCGGCGGCGCCTCGTACGAGCCCGCGGGGGTTGCCGACCCCTGCCAGCCGCGCGCATGGGAGCCTGGCAGCGGCATCGACCACGCCGCCCAGCAGATCGCGCTCTCGGCGCTCGACGGCGCGGCCTGCGAGCTGCACGTCAGCCGCGAGACCCTCGTGATCAGCCTGGCGAGCCCGCAGGGGCGTCAGGCCTTCGCCGACGACCCGCGCCTGAACGAGGCGCTGCGGGCGGGCCTCGTCCGGGCCATCGACGACGCCGAGAGCTCCGGCGAGATCCCAGGGCTGGTGGCGACGCTCCTTCGGGAGGCCGCTGCGAACGTGCCGATCGACCAGCTCATCGCCGGCATTCGCGACGGCGGCAAGCTCCTCGGGCAGCTCGGAGTCTCGATTCCCTCGCTGCCAGGCATCCTCGGCGGCTGATGGCGGCGCCGTTCGTGCACGAGATTCGCGTTCGCTACGGGGAGTGCGACCCGCAGGGGATCGTCTTCAACGCGAACTACCTCCTGTACTTCGATGTGGTCTTCACCGAGCTGTGGCGCGAGGCCCTCGGCCCGTGGGACGACATGGTCGAGCGCGGGATCGACGCGGTTGTCGCCGAGGCGAACGTCCGCTACCTCTCGCCGGCCCGCTTCGACGACGTCGTCGATCTGCGGGCACGAATCGCGAACCTGGGCACGACCAGCATCACGACGGAGATCGAGGTGGTGCGGGCCGGCGATGTGCTCGTGGAGGGCACCCTTCGGCACGTGATCGTCTCGCGCACGGACTGGCGCAAGACCGAGATCCCGGACTGGGTGCGGGAGGGCCTCGGGCGCTTCGCTGCGTGACGTTTCTCCGTTGGCAGATGCCCGCCCCATCGGTTAGGTTCTCTGCTCGCGGTAGGAGAAGACTGAAAGGTTCCCCTTGGACGCCACCACGTTGAAGAAGATTCCCCTGTTCGCCGACGTGCCCGACGAGACCCTCGGCAAGATCGCTCCCTGGGCGACGACCGAGGAGTGGCCCGAGGGCAAGGAGATCGTCAAGGAGGGCGGCTTCTCCAACCACTTCTACGCGATCATCGAGGGGACCGCAAGGGTCGAGCGCGACGGCGAGCACCTCGCCGACCTCGGCCCCGGCGACGTCTTCGGCGAGCAGGGCCTGCTGGAGCGCTCCGAGCGCTCGGCGACGGTCATCGCCACGTCCGAGATCCGCGTGATCAAGATCGAGCACTGGGAGCTCTCGCGCATGCGCCAGTCGATGCCCGACGTGGTGGACGAGCTCCGGCGCAAGGTCGAGGAAAGATCCTCTTCTCAATAGCGCCCTCGCCGCGGTTAGACTGCGGCTGATTCATACGGCCGGTGGTCGTGGGAAGTCCGGTGTGAAACCGGCGCGGTCCCGCCACTGTGACCGGGAGATGCGATAGCCGCCTGACGCGGAGTCGGCCACGGGAAGCCCCGCTTCCCGGAAGGCGCGGCCATCGGTCCCGGAAGCCAGGAGACCCGGCACCGGCCAGCCGTCAGAGATCCCTCGAGGAAAGGGTGGCATCCATGTCATTTCCCACGTTTCGCGCCGCCGGCGCCATCGCCGTCGCCGTCTCCCTCGCCTGCGCCGCCGGCGCCTCGGCGAGCAAGACCGTTCCGGTCGACCTCCGCGTCGTGGCGAGCCACGGCAACGAGCTCGCAAACGTCGTGCAATACACGACCACGACGAGCGTGCCCACCGACAAGCACGCCAACTGCTTCGGCCCCGGATCGGGCGGCAGCGGCCATCCCTTCAAGCTGAAGGGCCCAACCGCCCTGGGCGCCGTGGCCGACGCCGTCTCGGGCGCACCGGGGCTTCGCCCGCTGTCCATCACCGACCATTTCCTGGATTCCTTCGGGCCCGGGATCTGCGGCATCGGCGGGCACGAGACCACCGCGAACGCCTACTGGGACCTGCGGGTCGACCACGTCGACTCGCAGGTGGGCGGCGGCCAGGCGGTCGCCCGCGACGACTCGATCCTGTGGTGGGAGTCGCCGGACTTCCCGCCGGCCGACGAGCTCGGCCTGAAGATCTCGCCGCAGGCCGCCCCGAATGACCCCATGCAGGTGAAAGTCTCCGCGTTCGACCCGGACACGGGGGAGCGCTCGCCGGTCGCGGGTGCGACGGTCGACTTCGCCTCCGCTCCCACCGACGCCGACGGCCACACCCTGGTCACCTACCCGGCCTCCGGGAACGCGGGCGTGAGGGCTCGCCTCGCGGGCGCCATCCCGACCGCGACGTACGAGGTCTGCGTGAAGGCCAATCCGTCGAACTGCCCGAAGGCGTTCGGGCGCAGCATCCACGGCAGCGGGCGACCCGACCACATCAAGGGAACGCCCGGCAGCGACCAGATCGACGCCGCCGCCGGCGACGACCGGGTGGACATCCGCCGTGGCGGGAAGGACATCGTCGACTGCGGGCCCGGCAAGGACGTGGTCATCACCCACGGCGGCAAGGGCCACGACCGGATCGGCGCCAGCTGCGAGAAGGTGAGTCGCAGGTGAGCCCCGGCCGCGGCCGGGCGGCGGCGTGGGCGCTCGGCTGCGCCCTCGCCCTCGCCGGCTGCGGCTTCGGCGCGGGGCCCTCCTCGAAGGGCACCGTGAGCCTGTCGGTAACCCGCGACTACGGGGCCGAGAGCCTGGCATCCGCCGCCGAGACCGATCCCAGCGAGTCGGAGACCGTGCTGCGCTTCCTCGACCGCGAGACCGACATCACCACGCGCTACGGCGGCGGGTTCGTGCAGTCCATCAACGGCCTTGCCGGCGCAAGCTCGGGCGGCCGGGTGCAGGACTGGTTCTTCTACCGCAACGGCATCGAGTCGCCCGTGGGCGCGGCCGACGTCAGGCTGAGCGGCGACGACAGCATCTGGTGGGACTACCGCGATTGGACGGACGCGATGCGGGTTCCCGCCGTGGTGGGGTCGTTCCCGCAGCCCTTCGTCTCCGGCGCCGGCACAGGGCCCGTTCCGGTCCAGTGCACGGCTCCCCCCGCCGTCTGCGACCGCGTGGCCGCAGCGCTGGCCGACGACGCCGTGCGGGCCAAGGTCGTCGGCGAGATCCGTCCCAGCGACGGCCCGCGCGTCGTCGTGGGAACGTGGAGCTCCATTCGCAGGGATCCTGCCGCTGCGCTGCTCGCCGGCCCCCCGTCGACGAGCGGGGTCTTCGCGCGCTTCGACGGCCGCCGCCTCGACCTGCTCGACGACCAGGCGCGAACTGCGCAGGTCGCGCCCAGGCGGGCCGGCCTGGTCGCGGCGCTTCGCGACGGCGACGCGCCGCCGACCTGGGTGGTCACGGGCGAGCGCGCCGCCGGGGTCGCATCGGCGTCGCGATCGCTGACCGAAGGCACGCTGCGCAACCGCTACGCGATCGCGCGGACCGGCGGGAGCGACGTCGCGCTGCCGGTGGGTGCCGGAGCGTGAGGCCTGCGCTCGCATATCGCCACCGGCCGGGCCCGCTGGGCGACGGCGGGGCCGCGGCGGCGAGCGCCTTCTGCGCGGCCCTGGGCCTGGCGGGCCTCGTGGGGGCGAATCCGATCTTCCTCGCGGGCGCTCTCGCCGCGGTGGCGATCGCCGGACTGCTCGCCGGCGCCCGAAGGGCGCTGGCGCTCGCGCTGCGATGGAGCCTGGCGCTCGGCATCGTGCTCGTCTTGGTCAACGGCCTCACCTCGCAGCGCGGCGACACCGTGCTCGTGCACGGGCTCGTGATCCCGCCGTTCGGCGCCTTCGACGTCAGCCTGGAGGCCCTTGCGGAGGGCGCCGTCCTCGCCGCCCGGCTGGCGGTGGTGATGATGGCCTTCGCCGTCCATGCCGCCACCGTTGACCCGGACCGCGTCATGCGCCTGCTGCGCCCGCTGGCGGCGCGCTCGGCGCTGACCGCGACGCTGATCGCCAGGATGGTCCCGCTCGCCGCGCGCGACTACGCGCGCCTGGGTGAAGCCGCCGCGCTACGCGGACCCGCGGCGGCGCCCGCCGGACGGGCGGCCCTTGCTCGCCGCCTGGTGGCGGGGTCGCTCGACCGCGCCGTGGACGTTGCCGCGACGCTGGAGCTGCGGGGGTACGGCGCGGGGGCGCCGCGTGTCGCGGCCGCGTCTCGCCCGTCCCGCCACGACGCCGCGCTGTGGGCGGCGAGCGCGGGAATCGCCGGCGGTGCCATCGCCGCCGCGCTGAGCGGCGCCAACGCGTTCGACGCGTATCCCTCGATGTCAATGGCCACCGGCGTCGGCACGCTCGCGGCGGCGGTGGCGCTGCCGGTGCTGGCGGCTATGCCCTTCGCCGCGGCGCGGATCGCGGAGGTCCGCCGTGGCTGAGCCCCTGCTGCGGATCGAGGCCCTGCACTACCGCTACCCGGAGGCCGCGCGCCCGGCGCTGGCGGGAGTCGACCTCGAGGTGGCTGAGGGCGAGCTCGTGGTGCTCGCCGGCCGCTCCGGCTCGGGCAAGACCTCGCTGCTGCGGGCGTGCTGCGGCCTGATCCCGCACTACCACGGCGGCGACGTCTCCGGCCGCGTCGAGGTCGCGGGGCTCGACGCGCGCGAGCACGGGCCGGCCGAGCTCGGCGGCGCGGTGGGTCTCGTGGCCCAGGACCCGGAGACCCAGGTGGTGTCCACGACCGTCCGCGCCGAGCTGGAGCTGCCGCTGGAGATTCGCGGCGCCGCGGCGGGCGCGCGAGCGCGTGCGGTCGAGGAGGTCGCCCTGGCGCTCGGGATGCCGCATCTGCTCGACCGGGCGACGGACTCGCTCTCCGGCGGCGAGCTGCAGCGGGTCGCCCTCGCCGCCGCGCTCGTGCTCCGGCCCCGCCTGATCCTGCTCGACGAGCCGACCTCGCAGCTCGACCCCGTGGCCGGCGACGAGCTGGTCTGGCTGCTGCGGCGGCTGAACGAGGAGTGGGGGATGTCGGTGCTGCTCGCCGAGCATCGCCTGGAGCGCTGTCTGGCCCACGCCGACCGAGTGGTCGCGGTCGAGGCCGGCAGGATCGCCTTCGATGGCGCTCCGGCGGGCTACCTCGAGTGGGCGCTTCGAAGCGACGCCGCACTCGCCACGCCGGCCGCGCGCCTCTTCGACCTCGCCGGCCTGCGGCCGCTGCCGGGCGGGGTTCGCGACGCGCGGGCGCGGCTGCGCGAGGCCGGGCTCGCGACGCGCGGCGACGGGCTCGACGCGGGCAACGCGCCCCCGCCGCGCCGCGCAAGGCCGCGCGACCCGGCGCTGGAGGCTCGCGGCGTGTGGGTGGCTCTGGACCCGGGCGACGGCCCTCGCGACGTCCTGCGCGGCCTGGACCTCGCGGTCGAGCGGGGCGAGCGGGTCGCCCTGATGGGCCGAAACGGCGCCGGCAAGAGCACCCTGCTTCGCGCGTTCGCGGGACTGGTTCCGGCCCTTCGCGGCTCGGCGAGCGCTCCGGCCGGCATCGCGCTCGTCCCTCAGAGCCCGGCGGACATGCTGCTCTACGAGCGGGTGGAGGATGAGCTGCCCGGCGAGCAGGGCCATGCCGCGCTGCTCGCCGCGGGACTCGAGCACATGGGCCGGCGCGACCCGCGGGACCTCTCTGGCGGCGAGCGCCAGCGGCTCGCTCTCGCGGTCGTCGCCGCCGGCCGGGCGGGCGACTCGATGCCGGGGGCCGTCTGCCTCGACGAGCCCACCCGCGGGATGGACCAGGCCCGCAAGGACGCGCTCGCGAGTTGGATCTCCGAGCTCGCGGCGGGTGGCAGCGCCGTCGTCGTCGCCACGCACGACGTCGAGCTCGCCGCGGCGTTCGCCGACCGCGTCGTGCTGCTCGGCGACGGGCGTGTCATCGCCGACGGCGACCCCGACGAGATCCTGTCCGGAGGCTGGTATTTCGCCACCGAGGTCGCGCGGATCCTCGGTGTCCCCGGCGCCATCTCGCCGCGCCAGGGCGCCGAGCACCTCCTGCGGCTGGCCGAGCGGAAGGTCCGGGCATGAGCTGGCGCATCGCAGCCTTCGCCATCCTCGGTCTCCTGCTGGTGGGCGGGCTCGCCTGGTACGAGCGCTCGCGGCCGTCGTCGCGAATCGTCGCGCTGGTCGCGGCCCTGGCGGCGCTCGCGGTCGCCGGGCGCCTCGCCTTCGCCCCGATCCCGAACGTCCAGGCGACCACCGACATCGTCCTCTTCACGGGCTTCGCCCTGGGCGCCGCGCCCGGTTTCGCGGTCGGCGCGCTTGCCGCACTCGTCTCCAACCTCTGGCTGGGGCAGGGGCCCTGGACGCCCTGGGAGATGGCGGGCTGGGGCATCGTCGGCATGGGTGGAGCCGCGCTTGGCGCGCTGACCGGTCGCAGGCTGGGCCGGGCCGGGCTCGCGATTGCCTGCGGGGCGGCGGGCATCCTCTACGGTGTTCTTCTTGACTTCTCGGTCATGGCAACGGCAGGCGGCGCGCTCTCGCTCGATCGCTACCTCGCGGTATCCGCTCGTAGCGTTCCGTTCAACCTCGCGCACGCGCTCGGCAACGTCGTGCTCGCGCTCGCGGTGGGGCCGGCGCTCGTGAGGATGATCTCGCGCTACCGCCGCAGGCTCGAGTTCCGCTGGCGAGCCGAGCTCGCGGCGCCGCTCCTGGTGGTGGTGCTGGCGCTGCCGGCGCTCGCGCCGGGCCAAGCGGACGCCCGCCAGAGCCCGGCCTCGTGGCTGCGCTCCGCGCGCAACGCCGACGGCGGCTTCGGCTCCGCGCCCGGCTCGAGCTCCAGCCCGCAGATGACGGGCTGGGCCGTCCTGGGGCTCGAGGCCGCGGGGACAAGCCCGCAAGGCCTCGGGCGCGGCTCGGCCAACCCGATCTCCTACCTGCGCCGGCACGCATCGTCGATCACCTCCACCGGCGACCTCGAGCGCACCATCCTCGCCCTCGAGGCGGCGGGGGCCGACCCGCGCAACTTCGCCGGCCGCGACCTGGTCGACAAGCTCGCCGGCCGGCGCTCGGGCAGCGGCTCGTTCTCCTCCCAGGTGAACCTGACGGCGTTCGGAATCCTCGCCCTGCGCTCCGCCGGGCTGCCCGGCTCGGCGCTTCGCCGCTCGGCGAACTGGCTCGTGCAGGCGCGAAACCACGACGGGGGCTGGGGCTTTCGCTCCGGCATCGCCAGCGACCCGGACTCCACCGGCGCGGCCCTTCAGGGGATCGCGCTCGTGCGTCCCGGCGCGACGGCCATCGACAAGGGCGTGCGCTACCTGCGCGGAGACCAAAACTCCGACGGCGGCTGGCCGCTCGGAGGCTCCGGGCCCTCCAACACGCAGTCCACCGCGTGGGCGATTCAGGGCCTGATCGCTGCGGGCGTCAGGCCCGGGGCCGTCGCGCACAAGGGCCGTAGCGGCCGCGACTACCTCAGCCACCGCCGCGGCGGTGACGGGCACTTCCGGTATTCGGCCTCCAGCGACCAGACCCCGGTATGGGTGACGGGTCAGGCGCTCATGGCGGCCAGCGGGCAGGCCCTGCCCCTCGCGAAGGTCCTGCCCACAAGACACACGCACAGCTCGAGCGGGTCGAGCGGGGGCGGATCCGGCGGCGGCTCCGGGGACAGCTCGGGCGGCACCGGCGCGACCTCCACTGCCGAGACCGGCACGACACCCACGCCCAACTTCACGCCGATCCCGCCCGGCTCGGGAATCGCGTCCAACTATCTGGGCGGCGGCGCAGCGCCCGGCCCCTCGTCGGCGCCGCACCCCTACGACCCGAGCCAGGGCGGCAAGGGCAAGGCGCAGTCCCCTGCGGCCCGCGACGACACCGCGGCGCCGGTGGACGTTCACCCAAGGCTCGTGGCGGGGGTGCCCGTTCCGCGCGCTCAGGATCCCACGGCCGAGGCCCCGTCGAGCGGCGGGGGCGACAGCCACACGCTGCTCTACGTGCTCATCGCCACCGGCGCGCTCGCGCTGGCGGGCGGCGGCTGGTACTACCGCCGCTGGTACGCCTGAGCGGCGAGGCGGCCGCGATACGGTTCGCCCGTGGAGTTGGCCGAGGCAATCCGCACGCGCCGGACGCACAAGGCGTACCGGTCCGATCCGGTCGAGCCGGAGGTCATCTCCGAGCTCGTCGAGCTCGCGCGCTGGGCGCCAAACCACCACCTCACCAACCCCTGGCGCTTCCGCGTGATCGGCCCGCGCACGCTGGAGCGACTGAAGGCCGCGGCGGGGGAGGGGGCCGCCAAGCTCGACCGGGCGCCGACGCTCGTGGTCTGCTCGACATTGCGAAGCGACGACCCGTCTCAGGACGAGGAGGACCACATGGCCGGCGCCTGCGCCGCGTACGCCCTGTTGCTGGCCGCACACGACCGCGGCCTCGCCGGGTACTGGCGCACCCCGGAGGTGCTCCGCACCCGCGAAGGGCTCGACGCGGTGGGGGTGGGGCCTCGCGAGCGCTTCGTCGGCCTGATCCACCTCGGCCTGCCGATCGAGCCCAAGCCTGCGCCGCAGCGCGCCCCCGTGGGCGAGCTGCTCGCCTTCCTGGATTGACGCGTTGATCTCCCGGCTCGACGCACTGAAGGCACTGCGCTCCGAGCGCTTCGACGTCGCGGTCGTGGGCGGCGGGGTGACCGGCGTCGGCGTTGCGCTCGACGCCGCGTCGCGCGGCTACTCGGTCGCCATCGTCGAGCGAGCCGACTGGGCGATCGGCACCTCCAGTCGCTCCTCGAAGATGGTCCACGGCGGGCTGCGCTACCTGCAGAACTTCGACCTCGGGCTGGTCCGCGAGGCGCTGCTGGAGCGCCAGCTCATGGTCCAGCTCGCGCCGCATCTCGTTTATCCGACGCCGTTTCTGGTGCCGACCGTGGGCGAGGACCGCCGCAGCCGCAAGCTCGCGATGGGCCTGAACCTCTACGACGTGATGGCGACCACGCGGGTGGGCCAGGCCCGCCGCGAGCGCGCCGCACGCCAGGCGGCCGGCGACTTCTGGGCGCCCGAGGGCCACCGAACCATCGAGGGCTCCGAGGCAATCGAGCTGGTTCCGGCCCTCGAGCCGCTGGCGCCCTCGAGCGCCTATCTCTTCTACGACTGCCAGACCGACGACTCACGGTTGGTGCTGACGATCCTCGGCGAGGCCGAGCGCTTCGGCGCCGTGCCACTGAACAGGGCCGAGGTCGTCGGCCTGCTGGAGCAGGACGGGCGAGCCGACGGGGTGCGCTGCCTGGAGCGCGACAGCGGCGAGGAGTTCGAGCTGCGCGCCGACAACGTCGTCAACGCCACGGGTGTGTGGGCCGACCGTATCCGCCCCGACGAGATCCACGATGAGGCCGAGGTTCCGCGGATCAAGCCCTCGCGGGGGACGCACGTGACGGTCCCCACGAACAAGCTCCCGATCGGCAGCGCTGCCTGCATCCTGCCCGCGGGCGAGGATCGCACGATCTTCGCGCTGCCCTGGTACGGGCGCGCCCTCATCGGCACCACGGACCGCGACTACGAGGGCGACATCTCCCACGTCGAGCCCTCCGGCGACGACATCGACTACCTGCTCGACGCCGCCAACTCGTTCTTCGGCACCGACCTCGGCCGCGGCGACATCTCCGGCGCCTACGCGGGCGTGCGCCCGCTGATCTCCACGGGCGACCCGCGCAAGTCCGTCGACATCTCCCGCAAGGCGGAGCTGTATGAGACCTCGTCGGGGCTGCTCACCATCACCGGCGGCAAGCTCACGACCTGGCGGCGGATGGCCAAGCAGGTCGTCGACCGCATGGTCGAGCGCGAGGGCCGCGAGGCGCCCTGCCGCACGGCGGAGATCCCGCTGGGGATGACGGCGTCCGACGAGGACCTCCGGCCGCCGGCCGGCTTCGCGGGCGAGGCGCTCTCCGACGAGACCCGCAAGCTCCTCGCCTTCCGCTACGGGCACGCCGCCAAGACCGTGCTGCGAGTCGCGAGCGAGCGGCCCGAGCTCTCGCGGCCGATCGTGCCGGGCATGCCCGACCTGCTCGCCGAGGTCGTGGTCGCCGCGCGGCTGGAGCAGGCCTGCTCCGTCGGCGACGTCCTGCTTCGGCGCACGAGGCTCGGCCTGGTCTCGGCGACCGATCTGCGCACCGCCGAGGCGGTGGCGGACGTCGCGCGCGAGATGGGGCGGGAGCTCGGCTGGGACGAGGGGCGGGTCGGCGACGAGGCCGAGCGCTGGCGCCACGACGCCGCGGTCGAGGGCATCGACCCGGCCGCCGCCGCCTGAGCTGCCCGAAACCCTGCTATTTGCGGACGTCCGGGGGCTTCGGCGCCGCTGAGGATCGCCGGGTGCTCCCGTACAGTAGGAACCGGTGATCGAAGCTATGTACGGAGGAACGAGTTGAGGCTTTTCGTCGACACGGGCAGCGTTGCCGAGGTCGAGGAGATCGCGAAGTGGGGGGTCCTGGCGGGCGCTACGACCAACCCGTCGCTGCTTGCCAAGGAGGACGGCGATCCGGGCGAGATCGTCAAGCGGATCTGTGATCTGGTGGGCGGGCCGGTGTCGGCGGAGGTCGTCTCCGAGGACGTCGACGGCATGGTCGCCGAGGGCCGCGCGCTCTTCGAGTTGCACGAGCACGTCACCGTGAAGGTGCCGTTCTGCGAGGCCGGCCTCGGCGCGACCCACGCGCTCACCGCCGACGGCATCCCGGTCAACATGACCCTCGTCTTCTCCGCCAACCAGGCGTTGCTCGCCGCGAGCGCGGGCGCGACCTACGTCTCGTGCTTCATGGGCCGCCTCGACGACATCTCGGTGGACTCCGGCCAGGTGGTGGCGGAGATCGTGGAGTGCTTCCGCGCCGGCGGCGTCACCTCGCAGATCATCGCCGCCTCGATCCGCCATCCCGAGCACGTCATCACGGCGGCTCAGCTCGGCTGCGAGATCGCCACCGTTCCGGGCAAGGTCCTGCGCCAGATGCTCGACCACCCGCTCACCACGGCGGGCTCCGAGAAGTTCAAGTCCGACTGGCAGTCGCGCCCGGAGTTCGGCGAGTGGCTGAGCGGCCTGGTGGCCCAGCGCGAGTCGGCGGCGAAGGCCTGAGCGCCAAGTCCGTATCCTGCGCGCCGGGATGAGCCCGGCCGACCTGCAGGACCTTCACATCGCCGCGCTGCACGAGCGCGCGGCGAAATTGGGCATCGCCGCGTACCGCACCCTTCGCCGCGATGACCTCATCGAGGCCATCCAGGCGCAGGGCGGCGGCGAGCCCGAGCCGGACGACGAGGCGCGCGACGACGAGCCTGTCGAGGAAGCCGAGGCAGGCGACGAGCCCAAGGCCGAGCGCCCACGCCGGCGCCGCGGCGGCCGCGGTCGCGGTCGCGAGCGCGACCGCGAACGGGCGCCCCGAGAGCGTGCCCCCCGAGAGCGTGAGGAGCCGCCCGAAGACGAGGAGACCGAGCAGGTCAGCGGCGTCCTCGACATCACCGGCCAGGGCCACGGGTTCATCCGCCTGAAGGGCTTGGAGCGCGAGGAGGACGACGTCTACGTCTCGAGCTCGCAGATCCGCCGCTGCGAGCTGCGGGCGGGCGACGAGGTCTCCGGGCCCGCCCGAGCGCCGCGCCGCGGCGAGCGCCACCGCGCCCTCGTCCACGTCGACACGGTCAACGGGACCGAGCCGCAGGCCGAGAAGCCCGAGGATCGCCCGAGCATCGACGCCCTCAAGCCCGTCGCCCCGTCGCGGCGCCTGCCGCTGGGCGACGCCGACCCGCTCGTGCGGGCGGCCGACCGCCTCGCCCCGCTCGCCTTCGGCCAGCGCGTGCTGGTCGACGCCGCGCCGCGCTCCGGGCGCACCACGCTGCTTCGCGGCATCGCGACCGCGCTTGCCGGAAAGGACGGGGTGGAGGTCGTCGTGGTGCTGGTGGACGAGCGCCCCGAGGAGGCCACGGCCTGGCGGGAGGCCCTTCCCGACACCGAGCTCGCGATCGCGACGGCCGACATGTCGCCCAACGAGCAGATCCGCATCGCCGAGCTCGGCCTCGCCCGCGCGGCGCGCATAGCCGAGCGCGGCGGCGACGCGGTGCTGATCGTCGACTCCCTCTCGCGAGTCGCCGCGGCCGGCGATGCGGCCCCCGCAAAGCGCATCTTCGGCTCCGGGCGCGAGCTCGAGGGCGACGACACGGGCTCGCTCACCGTCGTCGCCACCACGCTCGAGCCCGGCGACGACGCCCACCGCGCCGTGTCGACCACGGAGAACGCGACGATCGCGCTGTCGGCCGAGCTGGCAGGGCAGGGAATCATCCCCATCGACGCCGCCGGCACCCGCGCCTCGGGTGAGGACGCGATCCTCTCCGAGGACGAGCTCGCCGACCTGCGCACCCTGCGCGGCGAGCTCACCGGCCTCTCCCCGGCCGAAGCCGCGAAGCGCGTCAGCGAATAGAGGCGCCTACGGGCGGTAGGCCAGGCGCGACCAGCTCGGCTCGCGCGAGAGCTCGATCGGCTCGCCCTCGCGGTCGGGCTGGATGTAGGTGAAGGTGTTGGTGTCGGGCTCGAACGAGATGTCCAGCTCGCCCTCCTTGACGCGCTGGTCGAGCCAGGCGCCGCGGAAGACGAGGCGGCGGATCCAGTGGACGAGGCTGCGGTTGGCGGGGCCGACAAGCTCGGTCCAGTTCTCGTTGATGTGCTCACCCAGGGTCGAGGAGGGCTCGATGATCTCGCCGTTGACCGCGAGCTCGAGCAGGTCGTGGAGCTCCTCGGGGGCCAGGCCGGGGTCGACGAAGTCGAGCTTCACGGCGGCCTGTTCGACGCGCTGGCCGAAGTCGGACTCGTTGAAGGAGAAGCGCAGCTCGCCGTACTCCAATACGTAGTCCGCGCCCGACTCGTAGTTCCCTCTGCGAGTTGCTTTCTCCACTTGACCCTTCGTTCTTTCTTTCCGATCTGCGGCCCTCTTCAGAGCCTCCCTAAGAGCTTGGCAATCTTTTCGGATCGGGGAGGAGTTCGTCAGGGGACCTCGACGGCTGAACGACCCTTTGCACCCAGGGGGTCGCGATCAGAGCACCCGGGGTTCTCGTCCCCGTGATCGACGCCGCAGCCGAGTCCTCCCGAACGAAGCGCCTGCCGTTGTCGGAGGCCCTCGGCCTGCCGGCCCGCGTCGCGGTCTCGCGGCGCTCACGGCTGCTCGGCCTGGCCGGCGTCGATCGTGGGGCGGCGCCCCCGGCGCTGCTGATCCCGAGCTGCCGCTCGGTCCACACGTTCGGCATGCGCTTCCCGATCGATGTCGTCTTCCTCTCGGGCGAGCTGGCGGAGCTCTCGCGCCGGCGCGCCCTTCCGCCGCGGCGGCTCGCCTCCGACCGGCGGGCGAGCGCGGTCCTCGAGATCCCAGTGACAGCGAAGGAGGCCCAGTGATCCCGCACGCCACCCCGATCGCCACCGTCGTCGTCTGCGAGGACGACCCGGCCACGCTGGAGCTCCTCGCCGATCACCTGGAGGCCGACCGCTACCGGGTGCTCCAGGCGCCGTCGGCCTCCGACGCGATGCGCATGTGCCGCTACAACGAGCCTGACGTCCTGCTGCTGGACCTCGTCCTGCCCGACGCTCCAGGCATCGACGTCCTGCGCTCCGTGCGCGGGGCCGACGGCTCGACCGACGGCTGCGATCCGCGCCTGGCGGTGATCGTCCTCTCCGGCCGCGGCTCGCACGCCGACCGCCTGCGTGGCCTTCGCGAGGGCGCCGACGACTTCGTTGTCAAGCCCTTCGACTACCAGGAGGTCGAAGCGCGGATCGCCGCGGTCCTCCGCCGGCGCGCGGACCGTCGCGAAGGGATTCGCCGCGTGGGCGACCTGAAGATCGACCCCTCGCGGCGGCTCGTCACCGTCGGCGAACGGGCGGTCGACCTCGCGGCGAAGGAGTACGCGCTGCTGGTCGCGCTGGCGGCCGAGCCGCGTCGCGTCTTCACCAAGCAGGAGCTCCTGCGCGACGTCTGGGGCTTTCAGTCCACGGCCCGAACCCGCACGCTTGACTCCCACGCAAGCCGGCTGCGGCGAAAGCTCGACCCGGAGAGCCAGCGCTGGGTGTTCAACGTGTGGGGCGTCGGCTACCGGCTGGTGGAGGGCTGAGGTGTTCCCGCTCGCCATCGGCTCGCTCGCGCCTTGGCTTCTGCCGTTGGGCTTCGCGATGGCCCTGACCGCGGCCGCCGGGCAGATGCGCGAGCGCCGCCGCCGCCTCGGCCTCAACCGTGCCCTTCATGAGCTGCGCCGCCCCCTCCAGGCCCTCCTCCTGGCAGGGGCTCCGGAGCCGCGAGCTCGCCACGCCCTGGAGATGACCGTCGACGCGGTCGCGGGCCTCGATCGCGAGATCAACGGCGAGCCGCGTGCTCCGGAGAGGCGCCCCGTCGCCGTCTCGGCCCTGGCCCGGGAGGCCGGTGAGCGCTGGCGCGGCGAGGCCGAGTGCCTCGGACGGCGAATCAGCGTGCGCGCAGAGGCGACGGACGCGTTCGTCCTTGCCGATCCGGTGGCGCTCATCCGGGCGGTGGACAACCTCGTCGCCAACGCCGTCGAGCACGGCTCGGGCGGGGTGGAGGTCGCCGCAACCCTGGCGCCGGGCGCGGCCCGGCTGGCGGTCGCCGACGCGGGCTCGCCGCCGCCCCCGGGGGGAGGATCGCGGCTGCGTCGCCGCCGCGACGTGCGCCGCGGGCACGGTCATGCGATCGTCACCGAGATCGCGAGGCGTCACGGCGGCCGCTTCTTCTGGCTGCGTTCGGAGAACGGCACCATTGCCGTGCTCGAGCTTCCGCTCGCCGGCGCCGCGTGAGCCGCCGCCGCCGCGGCATCGCCTTCGCCGTGGCCGCGCTGGCCTGCGCGATCCTCGCCGCGCGCTCGGTCGCCGGCTACAGCGCCGGGGTGGCCGACCGCTACGGACCGCTTCGCAGCGCGGTGGTGGTGGAGCGCCCGCTGCGTGCGGGCCGGCCGATCGGCGCCGCGGCCCTGGCGGTGCGTCGCGTCCCGGCCCGATTCCTGCCGCCGGGCACCTTCGCGAGCGTGGCCCAGGCCGTGGGCCGGCGTCCCTCCGGGGCGGTCCCCGCCGGCGCGTACCTGATGTCGGCGTCGCTGGCCGCTGCGGGCTCGGGCGAGAGGTCTCCACGCCGCCGCCTGGCAGGAGGTGAGCCGGTCGAAATTGCGGTGACCGGCGCCTCGGCGCTCGCGGCGTCGGGCCGCTCCCCGGTGGGCCGACTTGTCGACGTCATCGTCACGGCCGAGCCCCGCGGCGCGTCGGCCCGAGGGCGCACCTACGTGGCCGCGTCGGGCGTGCGCCTGCTCGACCTGCGCGAGTCCGACGGCGGGGTCGGCGACGCCAGCGCTGCGGCGCCGCTTCCCGACGCCTGGGTGGCCACCCTCGCGCTCGACCGCCAGGAATCACTGCACCTGATCGCGGCGCAGAACTTCGCCCGCGAGGTGCGGCTCGTGCCGCACCCGGGTCCGGATAGCTCACCCGCCGCCTCCCGATGGACGAGAAACGCAACCTATTCCGCGTTTCGCGTCCATCGCGAGTGCGCCGCTCGAAAGCCGCCACCGCCTCGGCGCCCCTCGCCGCGAACACAACCGATTCGAGTGAGCTCTCGCCCTCGAGGTGCAGGCGCACCTCCTCGACCTCGATTCGCGCCGCTTCGTCCATGGGGAACCCGCCC
>CAWJJU010000006.1:0-294523 GCA_963843315.1 uncultured Actinomycetes bacterium | reverse complement strand
CTCGTCGACGCCTTTGAAGGAAACGACATTTTGGGCGCAGTATCTTGCTGTGAACTCTTAGGCAACGCCTCAGAGACAACGACAGAGTGTGCAAATGGGATAGTTAATCTGTTGACTGCTAAAGCGTGTGGTGTGTCAGCTGTTAGGATGATGGGGATTCCTAATCCGAAGGCTGTTCGGCATAGCTCCACAGATTGGTGCGATATTGCAACGTCTGGTTTGTTGTCTTTGAATAATTTTGAAAATTCTATGATGCGTTCTGCGCTCTCTTCAAGCCTTGAAGCAAGGGTGGATGGGTTGTATTTGCCGACGACTGTAGGTTTTTCCCCGAGGATTTTCGCAAGTGGTATGGTGTCGGGGTGTTCTCGGGTTGTGAAAATAAATTCGTGTCCTGATTTTCTTAATTGCTTTCCGATTGCAGCGCCATATCTGGTGTGTTTACCAGTGCAGGCGTCGTACCAAATTTTCATTTCTTCACCTGATACTTAGTTATGAAGTCCTCGCGTTTAGCTTCATATACTTCTAAAGACATCACCACTTTTGCTGGACATCCTGCAACACTGTTTTGGGTTGCACATCTTTAGAAACTACGCTTCCGCCGCCTACTATGGCTTTTTCTCCTACGGTGACGTTTGGCAAGATGGTGACTCCTCCCCCTATTTGAGCTCCATCTTTTATGGTGGGTGGTGTCAGCAAGATACTTTTAGGGTATTTGTCGTTTAAGAGGCTGCTGTTTGGGGCTATGAAAACATTGTCGCCGAGCGTGCAGCCGTTTGAGATGGTTACATGTGCTTGGATGTTGCAGTTTTTGCCTAAAGTTACTTTCTTGCCTATGTCAACAAAGCTTCCAATTGTTGTGCCGTCTCCGATTTTTGTGTTGTCACCTATTACAACGTAGTTCCAGATGGCAACGTCCTTGCCTATTTCCACGTTTGTACCAGTTATGATGCCTGTGCCTTTCTTTGGATTCTGCATAGCTTGTCCTTGCGAGCTCCAGATTTAAATAGTTTAACATTAACTTGACATTCAACTAAACGGAGGCAATCATTTGGCTCAAGAAAAAGTCTTGATTATTGGCTTAGGCGAAATCGGCCACACCCTTTTTGCATTATTGAATGATGCGCAAGAGAGTTTTGCGGTTTACGGGTTAGATCTGGATCAAGCAAAAATGAATGCTCTTGGGCAAATAAAGGAAAAGATTACAAACAAAATCGACACGTTGCATGTTTGCCTTCCATGCAGTAGCCCAGAGAAATTTGCCGAAGTGGTTGAAGGATATGTTGATCAATTTAACCCTAAACTCGCAATCATTAACAGTACTGTTCCCCCAGGAACTACCCTCAAAGTTGCTGAAAAATGCAAGTGCTTAGTTGCCCATTCACCAGCACGCGGCGTACACAAAAGCGCTGAGCATATGATCTGGGAGATGAAGAGGTGGACTAAATATGTAGGCGGCGCGAACGAAGCTGCTGCGAAAGCCGCACAAGTCCACTTTGAGAAACTGGGGCTAAAAGTAAAAGTATTAAAGAGTTGTCGAGAAACCGAACTAGCTAAACTCTTCGAAACCACTTATCGTGCATGGATGATTGCATGCTTCCAAGAGATGCATCGAATCTCCAAAGCATTTGACGCTGACTTTAATGAAACGGTTGATTTTCTCGAAGATACTCACCGAGTGCGTTTTGATGACCTCATGTTTCCAGGTGTGATTGGCGGTCACTGCTTGATTCCAAACACAGAATTGCTCCTGAAATCCTACGATTCAGAGTTTTTAGGTTAATCTTAAATCGAATGAGAAGCGCAAAGAAGAAATCAAAGACAAAGACGTTAAAGCTGAAGCCGATAAAATTGCTGGGCGAGGCTGAGGTTTAAGAGGAACTAACCGAACAAAAGAACCAATTAGAATGCCCTTAAATCTTTTTAAAAATATTGTCTTCAAAACCCCGGAATTTTAGAAGTAAATTTTCCTGTTACTTCTTCTTTTAATAATAAAAAGTCCCCCTTATCTCTTTGGGTTTTTGTGCACAGTATTTCTATTAAAAAAAGCTATTTTTTTAAATTCCACTGTAAGTGTACTATAAGCGATTTCTATGTAGCGTTTTTAGTCAGCTGGAAGAGCTCATTTATGTATGCATTTACGGTTTTCTGGTTTTTTTTAGCTATTCTTTTTACGGCATCGTTTATTCCAGTAGAGTACTGCACGGCTTTCTTAGGTTTCTCCGTCATCAAGTTTGGCATGCCAACATTCATAAGCCATCTTTCTCAGCACCAGCTTCCTTTGGGTGTCGGTTTTGTTTTCGATTTTCAATTCAACGGGCAAACCAAGCGTAAACTCAGCCAAATCAAAAGATCCGAAAGGCACACGCAATTCAACATTATGAAAACTGGTAATTTTCAAGTCCCGCTCAAGGTTGCTATCATGAATCCTAATTACGTCATTAAACATGGTTTTTCTGACTGCTCCGATTCCATCCTTGCAGTACTCATTTACGTAGCGTTGGTAGCCTCCGAACAACTCATCAGCACCCTGACCCGCCAACATCACTTTAAAATTCCCCTCAGCTGCCTTTTCTGCAGCCCAATAAAATGGCAATCCAATGCTTGCCTTAATGGGGTCAGGCTCTTTCAATTAGCTCCACAACTTTAGGCAAAATCATTTCCACATCAGAATCCTTGAACAAATGAACCTGCAGTGGCAAATTTAACTGATCCCCAGCTTTAATTGCTTCTTCAGTTTCCGCTTGGTTCTCCAAACTAACATGCAACAAACTAAGCTTTGTCTCCACACTTGCTTGCCAAAAAAAGCCACCAAACTACTGTCCAACCCCCCTGAAAACGAACGGCAACCTCTTTTAACCCTTGCACTCGTCGCTCAATTGAATCTTCAAGGAGAACTTGAAGCTTCTTTGCCGCTTCATCCATTGTTATTTGCTTAGGTTCCATGTAAGTTAAAGTTTTGATAGATTTGAACTTGAAACCCTCTTTATTGGCAAACCCAAGGCTTCCTGGCGGAAAAGACACTGGGTTTTCTATTCCAAGTTTCCATAGGCGTTCAACCGCTCTATTATGGCGAAAACAAAAACATAGCAGCCTTCGCCACAAACCGAACAGCCCTATGGAAACTTGGAATAGAAAACCCAGTGTCTTTTCCGCCCTGAAGCCTTGGGTTTGCCAATAAAGAGGGTTTCAAGTTCAAATCTATCAAAACTTTAACTTACATGGAACCTAAGCAAATAACAATGGATGAAGCGGCAAAGAAGCTTCAAGTTCTCCTTGAAGATTCAATTGAGCGACGAGTGCAAGGGTTAAAAGAAGTTGCCGTTGCGTTTTCAGGGGGGTTGGACAGTAGTTTGGTGGCTTTTTTGGCAAGCAAGTGTGGAGTAAAAGTTAGTTTGTTGCATGTTAGTTTGGAGAACCAAGCTATGAAGAAGCAATTAAAGCTGCGGATCAGTTAAATTTGCCACTGCAGGTTCATTTGTTCAAGGATTCTGATGTGGAAATGATTTTGCCTAAAGTTGTGGAGCTAATTGAAGAGCCTGACCCCATTAAGGCAAGCATTGAATTCCATTTTATTGGGCTGCAGAAAAGGCAGCTGAGGGGAATTTTAAAGTGATGTTGGCGGGTCAGGGTGCTGATGAGTTGTTCGGAGGCGACCAACGCTACGTAAATGAGTACTGCAAGGATGGAATCGAAGCAGTGAGAAAAACCATGTTTAATGACGTAATTAGGATTCATGATAGCAACCTTGAGCGGGACTTGAAAATTACCAGTTTTCATAATGTTGAATTGCGTGTGCCTTTCGGATCTTTTGATTTGGCTGAGTTTGCGCTTGGTTTGCCCGTTGAATTGAAAATCGAAAACAAAACCGACACCCAAAGGAAGCTTGTGCTGAGAAAGATGGCGACTGAATGTTGGCATGCCAAACTTGATCACGGAGAAACCTAAGAAAGCCGTGCAGTACTCTACTGGAATAAACGATGCCGTAAAAAGAATAGCTAAAAAAAACCAGAAAACCGTAAATGCATACATAAATGAGCTCTTCCAGCTGACTAAAAACGCTACATAGAAATCGCTTATAGTACACTTACAGTGGAATTTAAAAAAATAGCTTTTTTTAATAGAAATACTGTGCACAAAAACCCAAAGAGATAAGGGGGACTTTTTATTATTAAAAGAAGGAATAACAGGAAAATTTACTTCTAAAATTGCGGGGTTTTGAAGACAATATTTTTAAAAAGATTTAAGGGCATTCTAATTGGTTCTTTTGTTCGGTTAGTTCCTTCTCGGAACCTTAGCTCGCCCAGCAACTTTATCGGCTTCAGCTTTAACGTCTTTGTCTTTGATTTCTTCTTTGCGCTTCTCATTGGATTTAAGAATTAACCTCAAAAACTCTGAATCGTAGGATTTCAGGAGCAATTCTGTGTTTGGAATCAAGCAGTGACCGCCAATCACACCTGGAAACATGACGGGTCTATCAAAACGCACTCGGTGAGTATCTTCGAGAAAATCAACCGTTTCATTAAAGTCAGCGTCAAATGCTTTGGAGATTCGATGCATCTCTTGGAAGCATGCAATCATCCATGCACGATAAGTGGTTTCGAAGAGTTTAGCTAGTTCGGTTTCTCGACAACTCTTTAATACTTTTACTTTTAGCCCCAGTTTCTCGAAAGTGGACTTGTGCGGCTTTCGCAGCAGCTTCGTTCGCGCCGCCTACATATTTAGTCCACCTCTTCATCTCCCAGATCATATGCTCAGCGCTTTTGTGTACGCCGCGTGCTGGTGAATGGGCAACTAAGCACTTGCATTTTTCAGCAACTTTGAGGGTAGTTCCTGGGGGAACAATACCGTAATGATTGCGAGTTTAGGGTTAAATTGATCAACATATCCTTCAACCACTTCGGCAAATTTCTCTGGGCTACTGCATGGAAGGCAAACATGCAACGTGTCGATTTTGTTTGTAATCTTTTCCTTTATTTGCCCAAGAGCATTCATTTTTGCTTGATCCAGATCTAACCCGTAAACCGCAAAACTCTCTTGCGCATCATTCAATAATGCAAAAAGGGTGTGGCCGATTTCGCCTAAGCCGATAATTAAGACTTTTTCTTGAGCCAAATGATTGCCTCCGTTTAGTTGAATGTCAAGTTAATGTTAAACTATTTAAATCTGGAGCCGAAAGAAAAAATTATGCATAATGCAAAGAAAGGTACAGGGAATAATTACAGGGATAAATGTGGAAATAGGCAAGGACGTTTCAATTTGGAATTATGTAGTGATCGGAGACAATACGAAAATTGGCGATGGCACCACTCATTGGAAGCTTCTGTGATATAGGCAAAAACGTTACTTTAGGCAAAAACTGCAACATTCAAGCCCACGTCACCATCTCAAACGGCTGTATTCTCGGCGATGATGTGTTTATTGCGCCTAATAGTTCCCTTCTAAACGACAAATATCCAAAAAGCATCTTTCATGACACCGCCAATCATCAAGGATGGCGCTGAGAATAGGTGGAGGCGTCACGATATTGCCAGACGTGGCTGTAGGCGAGAAAGCAGTTATCGGCGGCGGCAGCGTTGTCACCAAAAACGTGCCTGCCCGAAACTGTGTGGGCGGGTGTCCAGCAAAAGCCGTGTTGACTTTACAAGAATATGAAGCCAAACGTGAAGCCTTCATAAATTCAAGAAAAAGGTGAAGAAATGAAAATTTGGTATGATGCCTGCACAGGAAAACACATCAGATATGGCTCAGCTATTGGGCAGCGTCTTAGGAAAATCAGGGCACGAATTCATTTTCACAACGCGGCCATCCAGATACAAATGCCGCTGGCCCAAATTCTCGGTGAACAACCCATCGTTGTTGGCAAGTATGAACCATCAACGCTAGCTTCAAGGCTTAAAGAAAGCTCTGAACGCATCATGAGTTTCGCGGACATGTTTAAAGATAACCCTCCAGATGTTGCCATCTGCTCACCAGTCAGTTGAGCTTTGCCGCACTGCCTTCGGACTAGGGATCCCCATCATCCTAACCAGCTGACACACCACACGCTTTAGCGAGTCAACAGATTAACTATCCCCCATTTGCACACTCTGTCGTTGTCTCTGAGGCGTTGCCTAAGAGTTTCACAAGGAAGATACTGCGCCCAAAATGTCCGTTTCCTTCAAAGGCGTCGACGAGGTTGCGCCGGGCCAGCCTGGTGCTGGTGGTGCTCGGCAGCGAGCCCGAGGACACCACCGGTGTCACCAACATCTACGGCGGGCTGACCGCCGGGATCGCGGCCACCGCCGACGGTGTGGTGGTGACCGGTTCGACCTCCTCCGCGACCGGCGGGCTGCTCAAGACGCTCCGCGGTGACGCGGCGTTCACCGAGGACGTCTCCTCGGTCGACTCCGCCCAGACCGCGGCCGGCCGCCTGGTCGCGGTCCTGGCGCTGGACCGTGCGGCCTCGGACGGCGCCGGTCAGTACGGCGCCGAGGGCGCCGACGGGGCCCTGCCGACCTCCTGACCGCGTCCGGCTGGTGAGCCGGACCACCCGGAGCGGCGCGTCGTACCGACCTGATTGCTCACCGGGCCCGATTCGTTGGTAGCCTAGAACCCCGTAGCAGACCTTGCATTTGTGGGTTGACCAGTCTGACCACGGGAGTTTTTCTTGGCCTCGAGCGCGCCGACCAAGCACGTCTTCGTCACCGGAGGCGTCGCCTCCTCCCTCGGCAAGGGGCTCACGGCGTCCAGCCTGGGCAGCCTGCTGAAGTCCCGCGGCCTCCGGGTCACCATGCAGAAGCTCGACCCCTACCTCAACGTCGACCCCGGCACGATGAACCCGTTCCAGCACGGCGAGGTGTTCGTCACCAACGACGGCGCGGAGACCGACCTCGACATCGGTCACTACGAGCGGTTCCTGGACACCGACCTCAACCAGATCGCCAACGTCACCACCGGGCAGGTCTACTCCAGCGTCATCGCCAAGGAGCGCCGCGGCGACTACCTCGGCGACACCGTGCAGGTCATCCCGCACATCACCAACGAGATCAAGGACCGGATCCTGGCCATGGGTGGCCCGGACATCGACGTCGTCATCACCGAGGTCGGCGGCACCGTCGGCGACATCGAGTCGCTGCCGTTCCTCGAGGCCGCCCGCCAGGTCCGCCACGAGATCGGCCGGGACAACTGCTTCTTCCTGCACGTCTCGCTGGTGCCCTACATCGGGCCCTCGGGTGAGCTGAAGACCAAGCCGACCCAGCACTCGGTCGCCGCGCTGCGCTCGATCGGCATCCAGCCCGACGCGATCGTCTGCCGCGCCGACCGGGAGATCCCGACGTCGGTGAAGCGCAAGATCTCGCTGATGTGCGACGTCGACGAGGAGGCCGTGGTCACCGCCGCGGACGCCCCGTCCATCTACGACATCCCCAAGGTGCTGCACCGCGAGGGCCTGGACGCCTACGTCGTACGCCGCCTGGACCTGCCGTTCCGCGACGTCGACTGGACCGTGTGGGACGACCTGCTGCGCCGGGTGCACCACCCCAAGGAGGAGGTCACCGTCGCGCTGGTCGGCAAGTACATCGACCTGCCCGACGCCTACCTCTCGGTCGCCGAGGCGCTGCGCGCCGGCGGCTTCGCCCACGAGGCCAAGGTGCACCTCCGCTGGGTCCCCTCCGACGAGTGCGAGACCCCGGCCGGCGCCGCAGCGCCACCTCGACGACGTCGACGCGGTCTGCGTGCCCGGCGGCTTCGGCATCCGCGGCATCGAGGGCAAGCTCGGCGCCCTGCACCTACGCCCGCACCCACGGCATCCCGACGCTCGGCCTCTGCCTGGGCCTGCAGTGCATGGTCATCGAGTACGCCCGCAACGTCGCCGGCCTCGAGAAGGCCGCCTCCACCGAGTTCGACCCGGACGTCCCCGAGCCGGTGATCGCCACGATGGAGGAGCAGAAGAGCTTCGTCGACGGCGCCGGCGACCTGGGCGGCACCATGCGGCTCGGCCTCTACCCGGCCGAGCTGGCCGAGGGCAGCGTCGTGCGCGAGACCTACGGCGAGGCCCGGATCGAGGAGCGCCACCGGCACCGCTACGAGGTCAACAACGCCTACCGCGACCAGCTCGCCGGAGGCGGGCCTGGTCTTCTCGGGTATCAACCCGGAGCTCGACCTGGTCGAGTTCGTCGAGCTGCCGCGCGACGTGCACCCCTACTACGTCGCCACCCAGGCGCACCCCGAGCTCCGCTCGCGGCCGACCCGGCCGCACCCGCTGTTCGCGGGCCTGGTGGGTGCCGCGATCGAGCGCCAGAAGGAGCTGCGGTTCCCGATCGACGAGGAGCTGGTCCGCAAGGACGAGGACGACCGCCCGCCGGTAGGGTCGGGCCATGGCGTCCTTCGAGCTGGCTGACACCGCGGAGTCGTGGCCGGTCATCTCCAGCGAGGACCTGCACCGCGACGACTGGGTGGTCGCCCTGCGCGCCGACGTCGTCACCACCCCCGACGGCGGGGAGGGCTTCCGGCGCCTGGCCGTCGAGCACCCCGGTGCCGCGATGGTGATGGCGGTCGACGACGACGAGCGTGTCCACGTCCAGACGCAGTACCGCCACCCCGTCCAGCGGCGTCTCGTCGAGCTGCCCGCCGGCCTGTGCGACGTGGCGGGGGAGGACCCGCTCGAGGTCGCGCGCCGCGAGCTGCTCGAGGAGGCCGCGCTCGAGGCGACCGAGTGGACGCACCTGCTGTCGACCTGGTCCTCGCCGGGGCTGACGAACGAGCGGATGTTCGTCTACCTCGCCCGCGGCCTGAGCGCGGGCGACCGCGGCGACTTCGTCCTCGAGCACGAGGAGGCCTCACTGACCACCGCCTGGGTGCCGTACGTCGACCTGCTGGCCGCGGTGCTCGACGGCCGGGTGGCCGACGGGCCGGTCGTGCAGGCGGTGCTCGCCTACGCGGCGCGCCGCGACGAGCTCCGCCGATGATCGTCGGGAGGGCGGTGCGCACCTACCTCGACCACCTCGGCGTGGAGCGCGGACTGGCCGCCAACACCCTCTCCTCCTACCGCCGCGACCTGCGCCGCTACGCGGAGTTCCTGGAGCAGTCCGGGGTGACGGAGCTCGGCGCGGTGACCGAGCAGCTCGTCGCCGTCGTTCCTGGTCCGGCTCCGCGAGGGCGACGCCGACCACCCGCCGCTGGGCGCCACCTCCGCGGCCCGGACCGTGGTCGCGGTGCGGGGCTTCCACAAGTTCGCGGTCCGCGACGGCATCGTGCCCACCGACCCGGCCGCCGCGGTGAAGCCGCCGACACCGGCGAAGCGGCTGCCGAAGGCGCTGCCGCTGGCCGACGTGGAGGCGATCCTCGAGGCGGCCGGCGCGGCCGGCACCACGCTGGCGCTGCGCGACCGGGCGCTGCTCGAGGTGCTCTACGGCACCGGCGCCCGGATCTCCGAGGCCATCGGCCTCGACGTCGACGACCTCGACCTGGCCGACGGCACCGTGCGGCTGCGCGGCAAGGGCAGCAAGGAGCGGATCGTCCCGGTCGGGTCCTACGCCCGCGCCGCCGTCGAGGCCTACCTGGTCCGTGGCCGGCCCGAGCTGGTCGCCACCGGCGCCGGGACCCCGGCGCTGTTCCTCAACGCCCGCGGCGGTCGGCTGTCACGGCAGAGCGCCTGGACGGTGCTGGTGAAGGCCGCCGACCGGGCCGGGGTGACCCGCGACGTCTCGCCGCACACGATGCGGCACTCGTTCGCGACCCACCTGCTCGACGGCGGCGCCGACGTGCGCGTCGTACAGGAGCTGCTCGGCCACGCCTCGGTGACCACCACCCAGATCTACACGCTGGTGACCGTCGACAACCTGCGCGAGGTCTTCGCCACCGCGCACCCGAGAGCGCGGGGCTGAGTGATGGTGGATCGGTTGAAGGCGTCCGCCGGGAGCGACCCCGACGGCGTCTACGACGCCTTCACCGCGTGGGTGGAGGACCAGGGCCTGGAGCTCTACCCGCACCAGGACGAGGCGGTCATCGAGCTGCTCGGCGGCAACAACGTCATCCTGGCCACGCCGACCGGCTCGGGGAAGTCGCTGGTCGCGGTCGGCGCCCACGTCGCCGCGCCTCGCCCAGGACAAGGTCAGCTTCTACACCGCGCCGATCAAGGCGCTGGTGAGCGAGAAGTTCTTCGCGCTCATCGAGGTCTTCGGCGCCGACAACGTCGGCATGCTCACCGGCGACGCCGCGGTGAACCCCGACGCCCCGATCATCTGCTGCACCGCCGAGGTGCTGGCCAACATCGCGCTGCGCGAGGGCCGGTCGCGCCGACGTCGGCCTGGTGGTGATGGACGAGTTCCACTTCTACTCCGAGCCCGACCGCGGCTGGGCCTGGCAGGTGCCGCTGCTGGAGCTGCTGGACGCGCAGTTCCTGCTGATGTCGGCCACCCTGGGCGACGTCTCCTTCTTCGTCGAGGACCTCACCGCCGCACCGGCCGCGAGACCGCCGTGGTCGACGACGCCGAGCGGCCGGTCCCGCTGAGCTTCCGCTGGTCGATGGCGCCGCTCGACGACACGCTCGAGGAGCTGGTCACGACCGGCCAGGACCCGGTCTACGTCGTGCACTTCACCCAGGCGGCCGCCGTCGAGCACGCGACCAACCTGCTGCAGTCACGCCTCGGGCGGTGACGCGGGAGGTCGACAAGGACGCGATCGCCGAGCGGATCGGGGCGTTCCGCTTCGGCGCCGGCTTCGGCAAGACGCTGTCCCAGCTGGTGCGCAACGGCATCGGCGTGCACCACGCCGGGATGCTGCCGAAGTACCGCCGGCTGGTGGAGACCGCTGGCCCAGGCCGGGCCTGCTGCGGGTCATCTGCGGCACCGACACCCTCGGCGTCGGCATCAACGTGCCGATCCGCACGGTGCTGTTCACCGGGCTGGCGAAGTTCGACGGCACCCGGCAGCGGGTGCTCCGGACGCGGGAGTTCCAGCAGATCGCCGGGCGCGCGGGCCGCGCCGGCTACGACACGGCCGGCTACGTCGTCGTCCAGGCGCCGGAGTACGTGATCGAGAACGAGCAGGCCAAGGCCAAGTCCGAGGCCAGCGCGCGCTCAGCGGAAGCCGGCAAGAAGAAGTCCAAGCCGCAGCTGAAGCAAGCCGCCCGAGGGCACGGTCGTGTGGACCGAGCAGACCTTCGACAAGCTGGTCGGCCGGGGTGCCCGAGCAGCTGGCGTCGCGGATGAAGGTCGACAACGCGATGCTGGTCAACGTCGTCTCCCGCGAGGAGGACGCCTTCGCCGGTGCTCCGCCGGCTGATCCGCCGACAACCACGAGGACCGAGCGCGGCAGGCTCCGGCTGGCCCGCCGCGCGCTGCGGCTGGCCCGCTCGCTGGTGCGCACTCGGCATCGTGACCCGCCTCGACGAGCCCGACGAGTTCGGCCGCCGCTTCGTGCTGACCGTGGACCTGCCCGAGGACTTCGCGCTCAACCAGCCGCTGGCGCACTTCGCGCTGGCCGCCTTCGACGTGCTCGACCCCGAGTCCGAGAGCTACACCCTCGACGTCGTCTCGGTCGATCGAGGCGGTGCTCGAGGCGCCGCGCCAGATCCTGATGGCCCAGCAGCACGCGGCCCGCGGCGAGGCGATCGGCGAGATGAAGGCCGACGGGCTCGAGTACGACGAGCGGATGGCGCTGCTGGAGCAGATCACCTGGCCGCAGCCGCTGCCGAGCTGCTCGAGGCGCTCTACGAGACCTACCGGCAGACCCACCCCTGGCTGCCCGAGGACGCGCTCGCGCCCAAGTCGGTGGTGCGCGAGATGTGGGAGAAGGCGATGGGGTTCACCGACTTCGTCGGCCGCTACCAGCTGGCCCGCTCCGAGGGCCTGGTGCTGCGCTACCTCACCGACGCCTACCGCACGCTGCGCCACTCCGTGCCCGAGGCGCACCGCACCCCGGAGGTCGAGGACGTCATCGAGTGGCTGGGGGAGACCGTGCGCCAGACCGACTCCTCGCTGCTCGACGAGTGGGAGGCGCTGTCCGACCCCGACCACCTCGCCGAGCGGTCTTGCACCGGCGAGCCGCCGCCCCCGCCGCGGCCGCTCTCGACGCAGGAGCGGGTCCTTCCGGGTGATGGTGCGCAACGCGCATGTGCGCGCCGGGTCGACGCGGTCGCGCGCGACGACCTCGACGCGCTGGTCCGCCTCGAGCGGCAGCCGCCGACCGCATCGAGCCGCCGCGCGAGGTCGTCGTGGCCGCTCCGCCTGGGACGCCGCGCTGGAGGACTACTACGCCGAGCACGAGCTCGGCTGACCGACGGCGACGCCCGCGGCCCGACGCTGCTCGCAGGTGGAGCCGAGCGCACGGGCGAGCCGGTCGGCGCCGAGGAGGACGACCCGCCGGCTGTGGCGAGTCCGCCAGACGCTCGCACGACCCCGAGGGCCACCACGACTGGGTGATCGAGGCGATCGTCGACTGCGACGCCACCGACGAGGCCGGCGAGCTCGCTGGCGACGGTCTCCGCGATGCGGCGGCTGTGAGCGCAAGAACACGCACCTCGGCACGCCAGAACCGACGCTTCGGCACGCCAGGACGCGCACCTCGTCATGCACAGGTTTGTGCACAGGTACGGCCGTGCCTGTGCAGGGGAGCGGGGCCGAGTGCACACCCCATCGACAGTTTCCCTGTGGAGCAAGGAGAGGCACGGTTCGGCTGGACCGCGGGGGAGCCGGGTCGTAGAGTCGCGCGCAGACTCGGGGCACAAGTCGCCGAGTCGACAAACAGCCCCCACCAGGGCGGCGCAGCGGCGAGGAGCGACATGAGCGGTGCCGGACCCCGGGTTTCCCGGACACGTCGGCAGCAGTGCTCCCGAGATGCCGCCGCTGGTACGGCCCCCGCAGTTCCTGCCCCGCACGCCCAGCCCTTCCCCCCGAGACGAGCACAGCGTGACCCAGCCCATCCCCTTCGAGCCCCGGCTCGACCCCCGCCGAGGCGTCCTCCGGAGCGGCCGAGGCCACCACCGACGTCGCGCTCGGCCCGACCGGCCGCCCGATGTCCGGTCTTCCCCGAGCCGGCCCCGTCACCACGCACGGCCACGCCCGGGTGATCTCGATGTGCAACCAGAAGGGTGGCGTCGGCAAGACCACCACCACCATCAACCTCGGCGCCTCGCTGGCGGAGTTCGGCCGCAAGGTGCTGCTGGTCGACTTCGACCCGCAGGGCTCGCTGTCCGTGGGCCTGGGCCTCAACCCGCACGAGATGGACCTGACCATCTACAACCTGCTCATGCAGCGCGACGTCGACTTCGACGAGGTCGTGGTGCCGACCGGCATCCCGGGCATGGACCTGCTGCCCTCCAACATCGACCTGTCCGCCGCCGAGGTGCAGCTGGTGCACGAGGTGGCCCGCGAGCAGACGCTGCCGCGGGTGCTGGCGCCGGCCCTCGAGAACTACGACATCATCCTGATCGACTGCCAGCCCTCGCTCGGCCTGCTGACGGTCAACGCGCTGACCGCCTCCGACGGCGTGATCGTGCCGCTGGAGTGCGAGTACTTCGCGCTGCGCGGGGTCGCGCTGCTCAAGACCACCATCGACAAGGTGCGCGAGCGGCTCAACCCCAAGCTCGAGATCGACGGCGTGCTCGGCACGATGTTCGACGGCCGCACCCTGCACAGCCGCGAGGTCATGGAGCGCCTGGTCTCGGCCTGGGGCGACAAGGTCTTCCACACCGTCATCCGCCGCACCGTGAAGTTCTCCGACGCCACGGTCGCCGGCGAGCCGATCACGGCGTACGCCTCGTCGTCCACCGGCGCCGACGCCTACCGCCAGCTGGCCAAGGAGGTGCTCACCCGGTGGCTTCCCCCCACGGAGTCGTAGCCGCTGCGCCCCGCTCCTCCGCCCACGACCTCCGCCGGGACCCCGCATGAGCAGACGGTGAGCATGCCGGCCGCCGACGACCTGTTCCGTCCGACCGCCCCGGGTGAGGCGGCCGAGGCAGCGCCGGAGCCGCGTCCCGGCGCCCGCGCCGGAGCCGCAGGAGCCGAAGAAGCCCAGCGGGCGGGTGCGCCACGACGAGAAGATGACCGTCTACGTCACCGCCGACGAGCTGCTCGACCTCGAGCACGCCCGGCTCACGCTGCGCCGCGACCACGGCCTGGCCGTCGACCGCGGTCGGCTGGTGCGCGAGGCGCTGCGCTGGTGCTCGCCGACCTCGAGCAGGGCGCCGACAGCGCCCTGGTCCAGCGGCTGATGGACGAGTGAGCCGCCCCGCGTCCGCTGCGTCGGGGACCCCGGCGAGCGAGGCGCTCGTCGAGGCGGAGGACCCCGGCGTTCGCGGTGCGCCTGGACAACTTCGAGGGCCCCTTCGACCTGCTGCTCGGCCTGATCGCCAAGCACAAGCTCGACATCACCGAGGTCGCGCTGTCGCAGGTCACCGACGAGTTCATCGCCCACGTCAAGCTCGGCGGCGTGTGGGACCTCGAGCAGACCACGTCGTTCCTGCTGGTCGCCGCGACGCTGCTCGACCTCAAGGCCGCCCGGCTGCTGCCGCAGGGCGACGTGGAGGACGAGGAGGACCTCGCGCTGCTGGAGGCGCGCGACCTGCTGTTCGCCCGGCTGATGCAGTACCGCGCGTTCAAGCAGGTCGCCGCGGTGCTCGAGGAGCGGCTCGCCGCCGAGTCGCTGCGGCACCCGCGGGCGGTCGGGCTGGAGGAGCGGTTCGCGACGCTGCTGCCCGAGGTGCTGATCGGCATCGGGCTGGAGCAGTTCGCCCAGCTGGCCGCCAGGGCGATGGAGCCCAAGCCGGTGCTGGAGGTCTCGCTGCAGCACATCCACGCCGCCAAGGTGTCAGCGTGCGCGAGCAGGCGCCAGATCGTGGTCGACCGGCTGCGCCGCAGCGGCACGATGACCTTCCGGGCCCTGTGCGGCGACTCGCCCGACACGCCTCACCACGGTGGCGCGGTTCCTGTCGCTGCTCGAGCTCTTCCGCGAGGGGGCGGTCGCCTTCGACCAGGTGACCCCGCTGGGCGAGCTGACCGTGCGCTGGACCGGGGCCGAGGACGCCGAGTTCGAGATCAACGACGAGTTCGACGGCGCACCCGCCGGACGCCGAGTCGGCACACGATGTGCCGGGTCGGCAGGGCGACGGGCGGCGAGTCGGCACAAGATGTGCCGGGTCGGCAGGCCGAGCGAGGAGACGACGTGAGCGAGACCGTCGAGGTGGACGACACCCTGGCCGTCGCGGTCGCCGAGCTGCGGCCGGCGCTCGAGGCGATCCTGATGGTGTCCGACCAGCCGCTGGACCAGGTCACCCTGCGCCTCCGCGGTGGGCTACCCGGTCGACGAGGTCGCGGCCGCGCTGGCCGACCTGGCGGGGGAGTACGACGAGCAGGGCCGCGGCTTCGAGCTGCGCTCGGTGGCCGGCGGGTGGCGGTTCTACACCCGCGAGGAGTTCGCCGCCGGTCGTCGAGGCGTTCGTGCTCGACGGCCAGCAGGCCCGGCTGACGCAGGCCGCGCTGGAGACGCTCGCGGTGGTCGCCTACAAGCAGCCGGTCTCCCGGGCCCGGGTCTCCGCGATCCGCGGCGTCAACGTCGACGGCGTGATGCGCACCCTGCTCACCCGCGGCCTGGTCGAGGAGGCCGGCCAGGACGGCACAGCGGCGCCAACCTCTACCGCACGACCGGCCTACTTCCTCGAGCGGATCGGCATCACCGCGCTCGACGACCTGCCCGAGCTGGCGCCGTACCTCCCCGACATGGACGACCTCGAGGACGAGCTGGCCGGGTTCGTCGGCGCCCCCGCCGCCTCCGAGCCCGCACCCGAGCCCGCACCCGAGCCCGCACCCGAGCCCGCACCCGACCCCGCACCCGAGCCCGGACCCGAGCCGCGGCGAGCACCGACGCCCCGACAGCGGCGACGGCGACCGAGCCCGACGGCGGGACCGAGCCTTCGTGAGCCTCGAGCCCGACGACGACGGCCTGATCCGGCTCCAGAAGCTGCTCGCCCAGTCCGGTGTCGCCACGCCGCCGCAAGTGCGAGGAGCTGATGCTCGAGGGCCGCGTCGAGGTCGACGGCGAGATCGTCACCCGGCTCGGCACCAAGGTCGACCCGCGCATCGCGGTGATCCGGGTCGACGGCAAGCGGCTGCCGCCGATCTCCCCGAACGTCTACCTCGTGCTCAACAAGCCCCGCGGCGTGGTCTCCACGATGAGCGACCCCGAGGGCCGCCGCACCCTGACCGACCTGGTCGCCGACCGGCCCGAGCGGCTCTTCCACGTGGGCCGGCTCGACACCGACACCTCCGGGCTGATCCTGCTCACCAACGACGGCGACTTCGCCCAGCGCCTGGCGCACCCGTCCTACGAGGTGGACAAGACCTACGTCGCCGAGGTCGAGGGCGAGGTCACCAAGGAGACCCTCGACCGGCTGCTGGCGCGGCGTGACGCTCGAGGACGGCCCGGTCACCGTCTCGCAGGCCCGCGTCGTGAGCGCCGGCCAGGGCAACGCGCAGGGTCGCTCGATCGTCGAGCTGGTCATCCACGAGGGCCGCAACCGCATCGTGCGCCGGCTGCTCGACCACGTCGGCCACCCGGTGCGCCGGCTGACCCGCACCGCGATCGGCCCGGTCCAGCTGGCCAGGCTCCGCGACGGCGAGATCCGCGAGCTGAGCGCTCGACGAGCTCGGCGAGCTGATGGACAGCGCCCAGCTCTGAGCCATCGCGCGGGCACCCGTCCCAAGGCTGGCGGGATGCTTCCCGCACCGACCTCCGGCTCCGGTTCCGGGAGATGGCCGACGACGACCTCGACGAGATGGCGGCCCTGCTCTTCGGCGCGGATCTCTGAGCCACCGCCGGCGCCCGACGTACCGTGGGGCCATGCACCCCGTGCACCTGCTCCGGCGTTGCGGCCGTACGTCGCCTCCCTGGTGGCCTACGACCTGGACGTGGGCGCGCCGGGCGTGCACGTGGGGATGCCGGCCACCACCTTGACCTTCGTGCTGCCGACCGGCGCGCCGCTGGACGTCGGCTGGTCGGGACGACCCGCCACGCGTGCCGTGCGCTGGTCCACCCTCTCGGGTCTGCACACCCGTCCCGCCGCGATCCATCACGACGGCCGCCAGAGCGGCGTCCAGCTGGCCCTCAGCACCGCCGGGGCGCGCGCCCTGCTCGGTCTCCCCGCAGCCGCCCTCGTCGGTGAGCTGGTGGAGCTCGAGGACCTCCCCGGCGCGCCGCCGGAGCTGCGCGAGCTGCCCGGACGGGTCGCCGAGGCTCCCGACTCGCGGGCCGCCGTGGCCCTGGTGCAGCGGGCGTTGCTGCGGGCGCTGGCCAGGACCGGCGCTCCCGGCCCGCGGGCCGAGGTGGGTGAGGCGATGGCGCGGCTCACCCGCGGCGTGCCGGTCGACCGGGTCGCCGCCGAGGTGGGCCTCAGCCGCCGCCACCTCGGCACCCTGGTCCGTGCGGAGTCCGGGCTGCCCCCGAAGGCCTGGCAGCGGCTGGCCCGGTTCGAGCACAGCCACCGGCTGCTCCGGCGGGCCGCGGTGGGCGGCCGCCCGGTTCGGCTCGCCGGCATCGCCGCGGCCGTCGGCTACGCCGACCAGGCGCACCTGACCCGCGAGTGGGGCGTGCTTGGCCGGGTCGCCGCCGGCGACCTGGCTGCGCGCGGAGTTCCCATTCCGTCCAAGACGCGGAGGAGGGGACCGGGGGAGCCTGAGGGCGACCGCGACGAGAGGACCTCCCATGACCGACCCGAGCACCGTCCGCCTCTGGCACACGATGACCGTCCATGATGCTCGCGTGATGACCGACTGGCTCACGGCGATCGGCTTCACCGAGCACGCGACGTACCGCGACGAGGGTGACCCGAGCCGTCGTCGTGCACGCCGAGTGGCTGTGGCCGGGCGGCGGCGGGATCATGTTCGGCTCCCGTCGACCGGACGGCGCGGTCGACAACGCCGGTCGCTCGGCGGCGTACCTGGTGACTCCGGACCCGGACGCCGTCTTCGACGTCGCCGTCGCGGCCGGCGCCACCGTGCTCGCGGCCGATGGTCGACCAGGACTACGGCGGCCGCGGCGGGAGCGTCGCCGACCCGGAGGGGAACCACTGGTCCTTCGGGGACTACCAGCCGTCCTGAGAGCCGGAGGCCGGTCCGGCCGGCGGGTCGTTAGCCTTGGACCTCGTCCGCACCCGCGGACCGAGGCGAGGAGAGGACGGATCCGTGGCAGTGCGCGCCGTACGCGGAGCAACCCAGCTCGAGGAGGACGTCCGCGAGCACATGCTCGAGCGGGTCGCCGAGATGGTGCTCGACGTGATGGAGTCCAACGGCCTCGCCGTCGACGACTTCATCTCGGTGATCTTCACCGCCACCTCCGACCTGGTCTCGGAGTTCCCGGCGTACGCCGCCCGCCGGCTCGGGTTCGGCGACGTCCCGCTGATCTGTGCGCGCGAGCTCGAGATCGAGGGCTCGATGCCGCGGGTGGTGCGGATGATGGCGCACGTCGAGACCGACCTGCCGCGTGCCGACATCACCCACGTCTACCTGCACGGCGCCGCCAACCTGCGCCGCGACCTGACCCGGGTCCGCTCGGTGCCCGACAGCGCCGACGAGGGTGGCGACGGCCCCGGTGCCGACGCCCTGACCGGGCCGGTGCACGTCGTCGGCGCCGGCCTGCTCGGCACCTCGGTGGCGCTGGCGCTGCCGCGCGCGCCGGCCTCGACGTGCTGCTCTCCGACGTCTCCGCCGAGAACGTCCGGACCGCCTCGGGCCTGGGCGCCGGCCGCCCGTACGACGGGTCGCCGGTGCAGCTGGTCGTCGTCGCGGTCCCGCCCGACCACCTCGGCGCGACGCGTGGTCCGCGAGCTGGCGGCGTCGGACGCCGTGGTCACCGACGTCGGGAGCATCAAGGGCCAGCCGCTCGTCGAGGCCCGGGCCACCGGGGCCGACCTGGCCCGCTACGTCGGCGGCCACCCGATGGCGGGCTCCGAGCGGTCCGGCCCGCTGGCGGCCTCCGCCACCCTGTTCGAGGGCCGCCCGTGGGCGGTCACCCCCCACGAGGACTCCACTCCCGAGGCGGTGGCGTCGGTCCGCGCGCTGGTCGCGCTCTGCGGCGGCGTCGAGGTGTCGCTGACGCCCGACGAGCACGACCTGGCGGTGGCCCGGACCTCCCACCTGCCGCACCTGATGGCCGCGCTGGTGGCGGGCCGGCTGGCCGGTGCCCCCGGCGACCACCTGGCGCTGTCCGGGCAGGGGGTCCGCGACGTCACCCGGATCGCAGCCGGCGACCCGGGCCTGTGGCAGCAGATCATCGTCGCGCAACGCCCCGGCCGTGCTGGCCCTGCTCGACGAGGTGCGAGGCCGCTTCGACGCAGCTCCGCGCCGCGGTCGCCGACGGCGCCCGGGCACCCCTGTCCGGGCTGCTCAGCGAGGGCGTTGCCGGCACCCTGGCCATCCCCGGCAAGCACGGTGGCCCGTTGCGCCCGACGGCGTCGGTGTGGGTCGCGGTGCCCGACCACCCGGGCGAGCTGGCCCGGCTGTTCGCGGACGCCGGGGAGATCGGCGTCAACATCGAGGACGTCCACATCGACCACGACCCGGGCCGCCCGGTCGGCCAGGTCGAGCTGGTCGTCGAGGTCGAGCGCGCCGGGCACCTGGCCGACGCGCTCGGCGAGCGGGAGTGGACCGTCCACCTCTAGCCGCCTCGGGGATGGAGGTCGCGGGCGCGCCGGACGATAGGCTGCCCCCGCACCTTTCCGCCCAGCAGGAGGCCCGTCCGCCGTGAGCAGCACCGTTGTCGTCGCCATCGACGGACCGTCCGGGTCGGGCAAGTCGAGCACCTCGCGGGGCGTGGCCGCCCGGCTGGGACTGCGCTACCTCGACACCGGCGCGATGTTCCGGGCGATGACGTGGTTCATGCTCCGGGAGGGCGTCGACGTCAGCGACCCCGCCGCGGTGGCCGCGAAGGCGAACACCCCGCTCATCGAGTCCGGCACCGACCCCCTGGCACCGACCATCACCGTCGACGGCACCGACGTCGCCGCCGCGATCCGCGAGCAGCGCGTGACCGACGCGGTCAGCCCGGTCAGCGCGGTGCCCGAGGTGCGCGCCCGGCTGCTGGAGCTGCAGCGGGCCGAGATCGGCGCGGGAGGCATCGTGGTCGAGGGCCGCGACATCGGCTCCGTGGTGTGGCCCCAGGCCCCCGTGAAGGTCTACCTGACCGCCGACGCCGGTGCCCGCGCCGTACGCCGGGCGGCCGAGGAGGGCGGTTCCGACGTGTCCGCCACCGAGGCCTCGCTCCGCGCCCGCGACGCCGATCGACTCCGGCCGGGCGACCGCGCCGCTGGTGATGCCGGACGGCGCGCACCACATCGACACCACGCCGTACACCCTCGACGAGGTGATCTCCCAGGTCGTCGCGCTGGCGGCGGCCACCGCGGACCCGGAGGGCGCATGAGCCGCCGCCCCGGGAACAAGCCCGGGTCACCGCGTTGTTCGCCCACCGGGATCCTCGCGCGCACCCGGGCCGGGCGCGCGCCGAGACCGGGCTCGACCCACCCGGACCCATCGCCGAACCACCACCGCAGGACGTCCTCGTGACGTGCCCGGTGTCCACCAAGGAGAACCTTCGATGACTGACGCTGCCCCCGAGAACCAGGGGACCCCGGACGAGACCGCGGGGGAGACCCCGTACGCGTCCGGACCGGTGCCGGTGCTCGCCGTCGTCGGTCGCCCCAACGTCGGCAAGTCCACCCTGGTCAACCGCATCATCGGTCGCCGCGAGGCCGTCGTCGAGGACGTCCCGGGCGTCACCCGCGACCGCGTCTACTACGACGCCACCTGGAACGGCCGTGCCTTCACCGTGGTCGACACCGGCGGCTGGGACCCGGACGCCCGCGGCCTGGCCGAGGCGATCCGCGCCCAGGCCGAGATCGCGGTCAACCTGGCCGACGCGGTGCTGTTCGTGGTCGACGCGACCATCGGCATCACCGACGCCGACGAGGCCGTGGTGAAGATCCTGCGCGCCTCCAAGAAGCCGGTCGTGCTGGCCGCGAACAAGGTCGACGACCAGCGCATGGAGGCGGAGGCCTACGGTCTCTGGAACCTCGGGCTGGGCGAGCCGTGGCCGGTCTCCGCGGTGCACGGTCGTGGTTCGGGCGACATGCTCGACGCGATCCTGGCCGCGCTGCCGGAGCCCCCGCCGTACCAGGACCCCGAGCTCGGCGGCCCGCGCCGCATCGCGATCGTCGGCAAGCCCAACGTCGGCAAGTCCTCGCTGCTCAACAAGCTCGCCAAGGAGGACCGGGTCGTCGTCGACGACGCGTCCGGCACCACCGTCGACCCGGTCGACGAGCTGATCACCCTCGGCGACAAGACGTGGCGCTTCATCGACACCGCGGGCATCCGCAAGCGGGTCAAGGAGGCCTCGGGCCACGAGTACTACGCCTCGCTGCGCACCACCACCGCGATCGACCGTGCGGAGGTCGCCGTCCTGGTGGTCGACGGCTCCGACTCGATCTCCGAGCAGGACGTCCGGATCATCCAGACCATCCGCGAGTCGGGTCGGGCGCTGGTGATCGCGTTCAACAAGTGGGACAAGGTCGACGAGGAACGTCGCTACTACCTCGACCGCGAGATCGAGCGCGAGCTCGTGCAGGTCCAGTGGGCGCCGCGGATCAACGTCACCGCCCGCACCGGCTGGCACATCGACCGCCTGGTCCCGGCGCTGGAGCGGGCGCTGGAGGGCTGGGAGACCCGGATCACCACCGGCCAGCTGAACGCCTTCCTCGGCCGGCTGGTCGCCGAGCACCCGCACCCGGTGCGCGGCGGCAAGCAGCCGCGGATCCTGTTCGGCACCCAGGCGGGTGTGGCACCGCCGACGTTCATCCTGTTCACCACCGGCAAGCTGGACGCGGGCTACGAGCGCTACATCGAGCGGCGCCTGCGCGAGGAGTTCGGCTTCGTCGGCACGCCGATCGAGATCTCGGTGCGCCCGCGCGAGAAGCGCAAGCGGTAGTCGCCGTGCGGCGGCTGGTCTCGGGGGCCCTCGTGGCGGTGCTCGGCTGCGCGGTGGTGCCCTCGTCGGGCGCCACGTTCACGTCGGTGTCGGCTCGCGGCCCGGTCGCCCCGCGACCGGTGGCCGGTACGTCGTGCCAGGTGTTCCCGGCGGACAACTGGTGGAAGGCGGACGTCTCCGCCCTGCCGGTGCACGCGCGCAGCCGGGCCTGGCTGTCCCACATGCACACCGAGCGGGACCTGCACCCGGACTTCGGGCCGTCGTACGGCGACGGGCCGGACTACGGCATCCCGGTCACGGTCGTCGGCGGTGGACACCGGACGGTGCCGGTGCGCTTCGACTACCGGCGCGAGAGCGACCGGGAGCGCTACCCGCTGGGGGCCGACACCCGGGTCGAGGGCGGCCGCGGCTCGGCCGGCGACAAGCACACGGTCGTCGTCGACAAGGCCACATGCAAGCTCTACGAGACCTGGCTGACCCGGGTCCGCGACGGCCGCTGGCGGGCCGGCTCGGGCGCGACCTGGAAGCTGTCCAGCAACCGGCTGCGTCCGAACGGCTGGACCTCCGCGGACGCCGCCGGCCTGCCGATCCTGCCCGGCCTGCTGCGCTGGAACGAGGTCAAGGCAGGCAGGGTCAACCACGCGATCCGGTTCACCACGGACGCCACGGCGGCGGCCCACCTGTGGCCCGCGCGGCACGACGCCGGCTCGGGCCCGGCGACCCGCCTCCCGCCGATGGGGGCCCGCTTCCGGCTGAAGGCGTCGTACGACGGGAGCGGGCTGGGCGCGCACGCCAGGACGGTCGTGCGGGCGATGAAGACCTACGGCCTGGTGCTCGCCGACAACGGCTCGCCGTGGTTCTTCCAGGGCGAGCGCAACGCGCACTGGCCGGACCGCCTGATCCGTGACCTCAAGCGGATCCCGGCCTCCGCCTTCGTCGCCGTGGACACCAGCAGCCTGCGGATCAGCCGCGGCAGCGCCGCCGTCCGCACCCCCTGATCCCGCCTCCCGGTGCCGATGCGGGAGCCCCGGAAACCCTGCGGTATGGTTTCCACCGCTCGCCTCGGCGAGCATTCGGGCTGTGGCGCAGCTTGGTAGCGCACTTGACTGGGGGTCAAGGGGTCGCAGGTTCAAATCCTGTCAGCCCGACCGTGTGATGTCTCAGGACATCGGCGACACCCGGACCTGCGAATGCAGGTCCGGGTGTCGTTCATTTGGCGGGCTTCTTGGGTGCTCGGGTGGGCTGGTAGTCCCGGCTGGGGTCGAGGATGAGCTCTCTGAGGAGCTCGCCGGTGGCGGCGTCGACGACCCGGATGTCGAGGTCCTGGATGAGCAGGATGACGCAGGTTCCGGCGTGGGTTCGCCCGACGCCGATGTGGTGCAGTCGGCTGTTGTGCCGCAGGGTGACGGAGCCGGCTTTGTCGACGCGGTCGTGTCGGATGCGGTCGTGGGTCGCGGGGTCCGTGGTCGGGCCTGGTAGGGCCTTGGGCATCGAGTCGTAGAGGGTCGCCGGGGTGGCCCGGTGGGGCAGCGATCGGTGCGGCCGCCTGTGGTTGTACTCGTCTGCGAAGGCGTCGAGAAGTGCCTGGAGCTCGGCGGTCGTGGTCGGCTGGACGGGTTGGGCGCGCAGCCACTTCTTCATGGTCTGCTGGAACCGCTCGGCCTTCCCGCAGGTGGTGGGGTGGTTGGGTCATGAGTTCTTCTGGACCACGTTCCAGGTGCGCAGTTGCTGCTCGAACCCGTTGCGGCCTCCTTGGCGGCCGAAGCCGGCCAGGCGGACGGTGTAGACCATGCCGTTGTCGGTCAGCGTGGAGGCGGGAATGCCGTATTGGCCTGCGGTTTCACGGAACGTGCGCTTGACGATCGCGGTGGTGATCCTGGCGTGGGCGCTGAGGTGCAGGGCTGCGCGGAGGAGTGGCCACGCCACTCCCACTGCAGTCTTATGCCGAAGTCGGGCTCAAGTTCGTCAACCTCACCGTCCGGGCTGGCCTGAGAGGTGGCGAGTGGACCCTCGCCACGGACCGCTACGGCTCCGCGCACAATTGAGAATAGTTGCTCCGGAAGATCCGTTGGCCAGCGTGCCGCAGCGCCGCGTTCCGGACGCCGGGCGGGAGGCCTCGCGTGCGGTCTCTTCGTCGCGTCTGGGCTCGCACGAACGCAACGCGATCTCGGCGTCGGGCTTCGAAGGCGTCGAGCGGTGCGCCGGAGGCAAGCACGTCCGCGATGACAAGCGCGTCCTCGAGCGCCATCCCGGCGCCCTCGGCCATGTTCGGCGACATGGCGTGCGCCGCGTCTCCGACGAGGGCGACCCGTCCACGGACCCAGGGCTCGTGGACGACCTCCTCGATGGGCGAGAAGTATGTCGCCCGACCAGTCGCCAGCTGGGCCGCCAGGATGGCGGGGACCGGCTCTGCGAAACGGCCGTAGAGCTCGGCCAGCGCTGCCGGGTCCCCGCCACTCGGGTCGATCGGCTCCGATGCGGAGACGTCGGCGTAGCAGTAGAGGCGTCCGTCCCCGAGGGGGACCGCCAAGAAGGTTCTGTCGTGCCCGAGCCAAACCGTCCACGTCGAGACCTCTGCGAAGCCATCGACGAGGAAGCGCCAGCTGACCTGCCGCAGGAAGTCGGGATGGGTGCCGCCGCACGCGGTGGTCCGTATCGACGAGTGCACGCCGTCGGCGCCGACGACGACGTCGTAGGCGGCGCTCGATCCATCAGTGAAGACGGCGTGGACACGGGTTCCGTCCTCGCGGAGGGCGTCGACCTGCATCTTCAAGCGCACGGTGACGCCGTCGCGCAACACCTCATGAAGCTCTTGCCGCCCCAATGCAAGGCACGGGCCGGTCGAGCCCCAGACGCGTGCCAGCTCCACGTCGAGCAGCAGACGCCCCCGGTGGTCGAGGAAACGCTGCCGAACGATCTGCTGGCCGCGTTCGAGCATCGGGAGCCGCAGTCCCAGCATGTCCAGGGCGCGGACGGAGTTGGCCGGCAGGTACATCCCGCCGCCCGGACGCGTCCAACCATCCGCTCGCTCGACGACGTCGCACTCGATGCCGTGCCGGTGCAGCGCCCTGGCCGTGGCGAGCCCGGCGACTCCACCGCCGACGACGAGGACGTGATCGGGTCGCCCGCCGGGCACCATCACTGACGCCGCAGCCGGTAGAAGAGCTCGTCGAACCGGAAGGCCCGTGCGATGGGATCGGGGTCGGTGTCTGCGTCGACGACGGCCGTCACGGCCCAGCCCGGAAACGCCTCTTCGACGTCGGTCCGCGTGCACCCGCGGGGCAGCGGACCGCGCCTCCTCGGCGAGAAGCAGTCGAGGATCACGGTGGCGTCGGGTGCGGTGATCGCCGACACTTCGCGTCCCATGTCGAGGCGCTGAGCCGGGGTCAGCCCGTGGAACGTACCCGTGTCGAGCACGAGGTCGTACCCCGAACCAACATGGGAGTCCCGCGCCCGGGTGACGTCTCCGTGCACCAGCCGCATCTCCACGCCCGCGTCGTTGATCCTCTGCCGGGCACGTCGCAGCGCCCGGGGGACGTTGTCCAGGCCGCTCACGCTCCAACCTCGTGCCGCGAGCCGCACTCCCCAGGTCGCGCTGCCGCACCCGATGTCGAGCGCCGTTCCGTACGGCGGGGTGCGGCCTTGCTCTTCGTGCTCGACCAGGGTGATCAGGGCCTGTGCGAACGGCTGGTGCTCCGCCAGGTCTTCCCAGGGGTGGAACCCGACTGCGTACGACAGCCGGTAGAACGTGTTCATCGCCGTCACACTCCTGAGGGGAGCCCTTGCGGTGTTAGGCCGCGCCTGACGTTGGCCATGAGGACGCCGACTGCCTCGCCCAGCGGTTCGGTCGGGCTGAACTCCACGAGGCGTGCGCCCGCGTGCTGGATCGGAACGTGCCCGGGCGGCACGTAGTAGGCGTCTCCGGCCGAGTAGGTCTCGGTTCGATCGCCGATGCGGAAGGCTACGGTGCCCTCGACGACGTACCCGAGCCGGATGAACTGGCACTCGCCGTCGGGGAGGCCCTCGAACAGCGGACCAAGGTCCTGGTCATTCGAGTGGGACTCGAAGCAGACGGTGTAGCCGCCGTCGAAGTTGGTGAGCCTGACGTCGATTCCGAACAGGGAGATCGACTCCTCGGCAGTGTTGGGGGAGACGTTGGGCATGGTGTCCTCCTTGCGTTCAGGTCCAGCGGGATCGGGATGTCCCGACGCTAGGACTGCCGCCGCGGCACGGCATCGGGGAAGTTACCCACGGCTTCTCGGTCGGAGGGATGGGTACAACCATGCTCAGATGAGTTTTGAGTGGTAGGCCGCCGCGGTGGCGGCGGCGCGCGACGAGACGCTGAGCTTCGCGAAGATGTTGCTCACGTGGCGGTCCACCGTGCGCTCGCTCAGTCCGAGTGCGGTGCCGATGGACCGGTTCGTCGCCCCCTGCGCGACCAGCCGGAGCACCTCGAGCTCTCGAGCCGTCAGGTCGGCAGCGGCCTGTCCGGGCACGCGAGACAGGTCTGGCCGGGCTCCGAGCCGCTGGTACGTCGCTCGCGCGGCCTCGAACTCCAGCGCAGCCCCTTCGGCGTCGCCGAGTGCGGCACGCGCCGTGCCGATCAGCAATGCGGTGCGGGCCACCTCATAGGGCGCCTCCAGCTCGCGGAATCCGTCACTGGCCGTGCGCAGGTCGGCGAGCGCGCCGCGCGCGTCGTCCTCGGCCAGCCTGACCCAGCCGGCAGCACGGCTGGCCGCGGCATTGAGCAAGCGGGACTCGAGCGAGGTCGCGAGGTCGGCCAGCTCCGAGGCCGCAGTCCTCGCCTCGGCCAGGCGGCCCGCGGCGAGCATGATCTCGACGGACGCCGCGAGCAGCGGGGACCTGCTGAGTGGAGTGGTGGTCTCGAACAACGCCCGGTCGATCGCCTGCGCGGCATCGCCTGTCCGCCCCTGGCGAAGGCGCAGCAGCGCCAGCCCGGGCTGTGGGTCGCGACCGGCCGCGCTGGCGCCCCGATAGCACGCCTCGGCCTTGTCGAACTCGCCCAGCAGCCGGTGAAGCTCCCCCTGCTGGTACACCGCGGCGCCGTAGGGGAGCTGCCGGAACGGCCGATCCAGCCGCTCCTTCGCGATCGCCACCTGGGCCATCGCCTCGAACCAGGCACCCTTGAGCTGGAGAAACTCGGCGCGATGGACCTGGCACACGCCGGCGAACGGAACCAGGTCGGGCTGCCTCTCACACCACCGGGTCAGCCCGTCGGTCCACGCCTGCCCCCTGCGCACGTCGTACAGGTCGTGGCACGCATCGATTGCGGTGCAGTAGCTGTCGCCGACCGCGATCGGCGAGATCGGCTCGGATCCGACGACGTGCATGGCGTCGTCGAGCAGACGGACCCCGGCTGTGATCTCACCCATGAAGATCCGAACGCGGCCCAGGGACAATCTGGCCAGCGCGGCCAGCTCCTCGTCACCATGGCGGGTCGCCGTTGTGGCGGAACGTTCCAGGTCCGCTGCAGCCGCGCCGACGTCGTCCTCGAAGGCAGCACGCAGCCCAGTCAGGTAGTCCGACTGCGCGTTCGCCAGCGAGTCGTCGGGCGTGGCAGCCGCAAGCCGCTGAAGGCGGGCGATCCATGCGTTGGCCTCTGTTCGCTCGCCGGCGTTGACCAGTCGGAACGCGACCCAGAAGGCGCACCGGATGGCACCCCCCGGATCGCCATCGTCCAGACGACGCCGGTAGGCGAGTCCCCAGGCTTGATCGCTCTCGGCGTTCCTGCCCACAAGGTAGGCGCTCACGGCGAGTCGTCCGAGGTCGTCGGCACTCAGTTCGTCGCGGATGGCGAGGAAGCCGTCGCACGCTTCCTTCCAGGCATAGGTCAGATAGGACTCGCGTGCTCGGGCCGCACCGCCTGGCATGGTCCATTAAAGCCCTTGTGCGCATGTCTGCGCACCTCCAGAAGCCCTGGTACCTGAGGGCCTTCCAGCAACGACCGGTCGCGTCCGCTGGGCCGGACGAATGGCCTCAGCCTGCACAAGTGCTGGCCGCGACCCCGGAGAGGTGCCTCAGGAGCCCATGGCCGACTTTGCCCAGCTTGGCTTCAGTGAGTTCCAGGTCGGGAGCTCGGCTGCCATGGTGCGGTCGCCGCGGACGGTGATCCCGTGCGTTCGAAGTGCGCTTGCCCAGGGCAGTACTCCGCGGTGCCAGTCCAGGAAGGGCTGGGTCTTCGCCTCCACGTACAGCGCGGGCTCGCCTCGGCGGTCGTGCCGTGCACGATGCGCGATCCGCTCTCGCCCGACTCCTGATCGGGCCTGAGCCCGCCACCAGGTCAGTGCTGTAGGCGCAACCCATGGCCGGTTCTGGCTTTGACGTGGAACCGCAGAACAGTCGTTTGCTTCCCGGGTTGCGCAAACAAGCCGCGCCTCGAGTGGCTGTCGCAAGGAACGGTGCACCGGCGTTCATCAGAGCAGATCGCGGCCGACTCAGGCATCCACGAGTCGTGTCCGACCGGCTGGTTGAAGGCCGCCGATCTTGAGGACGGCACGAAGCCGGCACCACGCCGGCGGTAGCGCCGGGCTGCGTGGGCCCGCAAGCGGACTCTGACTGGAGCCCGTCCCGCGTGAGGATCCTCATGCGGTCGTCAGTGCGTCTCCACCACCGACGCCGCCCGTCGCCGTCGGAGGTTCCTCCGCGGTGATCGACGCAGGCTCAGCCGAGACTTCTGCGGGCTGGGACTGGCGCCGCTGTCCCCATGCCTTGCCCGTCTGGACGACGGCGACCAGCATGATGGCGAGGAGTGCGGCGGAAGCCGCCGGGACGACGTCCAGGGGCAGGGTGTAGCTCATCACGACCCGGGCAGCGGCGTCGATGAGGAAGGCCAGCCCGAAGCCCCAGGTCATGCCCCGCATGGCCCGGCGGAGGGTCGCGCTGCTCTCCCAGGACCGGTGCCACTCCTCGGCTGCCGGCTGGGCCATGAAGCCGACTGTTGCCGTGAAGACGAGAGGCCGTGACCACAGCAGCGACAGCAGGATCCAGCCGCCAACGACGCCTGTGAGGTAGCTCTCGCGGGCCATCAGCAGCCGCGCATCGGCGGTCATGAGACCCATGGCGGTCCCGACGGTGAGGAGCGCGAGGGTGAGCAGGCTGGCTCGAGAGACGCGTCGCTGGAGGAGCAGGCTGGTGCCCAAGCGGAGCGCGGGCAACGTGGCCCCGGCGACGAGTGCAGTCCAGATGGATGCCCCCAGCGCGCGGAGCAGGTAGTAGGACGCGAGCGGCACCACAACGTCGAGGAGCAGGAAGCCGGCGAACGAGGCCGGGCTGGTTCTCCTTGTTCCCATCAGGACTCCTGGGTCCGCAAGGCGCGTCGGGTGATGGTGATCAGATGTTCGGCGTGGCCTCTGGGGTCAACTGTCGGGTCGCAGGCAGCGCGGGCCGCCGCGGCGTCTATCGAGGCCCGGATCGTCAGGGCCAGCACTCCCGCATCCACGTCGGCGAACTCGCCCGCAGCCTGCCCGCTCTCGATCAGCTCCCGAAGGTGGGCGCTCAGAGGGTCGTCGCCTCCCGGGGCCCCGTCGGTGGGCCGGATGTTGGCCGCCACCTCCATGACCGCGCGCACGTGTCGCGGATGGTCGGCGACGAACGCCAAGTTGGTCCGGATGTACGCCGTCAGCTTGCCCATGACCGAGTCGCTGTCACCCGCAGCCTTGGAGATCTGCTCGCCGGCATCGCGGTACAGCGAGGCCACCACCTCGCCCAGCAAATCCTTCTTGCTCGGGAAGTGATAGGTCACCACCCCCTTGCTGACACCGGCACGGCGGGCGACCTCGGCGATCGACGTTCCTGCGTATCCCCGCTCGACCAAGGCGTCCACCGCACACGTGACCAACTGGGTCTGCCGGGCGAGGCCGCCTGGAGATGGCCCGGAGATCGGTTTCGTACGCACGTGCAATTATTAGCACGCTCGTACGAACAGGCCGACGCCGAACAGCTCCGTGCCCTCGCGGGTGCGGAGCCGGATCGGATCGGACTCGAACTCCGCCACGATGGCAAGAACGTTGAACAGCAGCCGACCGACCGGGTCGGTGGCCCTTCCGTCACTGCGTGAGCACGCGATCGACGAAGGCGAGCAGGTTGCGGCGCAGCCGGTCCACGCGTTCTGCCGCGGTCAACGTCTCCTGCACGGCGGTCGCGTGCGGGAGCGGGAGGGTGCCGCGCGCGTACGACGAGCAGGCCAACGAGGAGCACATCTCGAGGCCGACGGTGTTGCCGGCGCGGCCCGGTCGGCCCGCGCGTGGAGCGACCATGAGTGCGACGCCCTGACCGCTGTGGGTCGTGGCGCAGAGCGAGCACATCCGCGCTCGGCGTGTGCCGCCGGCGGCGTTGCGCTTGAGCTGGACGCCCACGAGTCCGCTCTCCGGCGTCGGCGTGACGAGGTAGGCGGCCCTCGGTGACCCGGGGTCCACCCAGGCGAGGTGTCCGAGGTCGGCCCACGGCTGCTGGTCGAGGTCGGAGGGAGCCTGATGCGACCGATCTCGCCCTTGGTCGCGTTGACGAAGCTCCCGCGCACATCGGTCTCGGTGAGGCGGTCCATGGTCCGATTGTGGGCTACCTATGAGGCTTAGGCAAATTCCTATATCGCTTGCCGAAGCGGCGTACGACGACTACCTCCTCCGGTACCGAGCGACCCCCTACGAAAGACCGACGGTCCCGACCCCTCGTCCGATGCGCGGCGGCGCGCGCCCTCGCAGGCTTGAGGGAATGATCGAAGTCAAGCAACTCACGCGCCTCTACGGCGGACAGGCCGCCGTCGACGGCATCAGCTTCACGTGCCGACCCGGGCGCGTGACCGGATTCCTCGGACCCAACGGTGCGGGCAAGTCGACCGCGATGCGGATGATGGTCGGGTTGACCAGCCCCAGCCGGGGTGTGGCCACCATCGGCGGCTACCTCTACCACGACATCGTCAACCCCGGCCGGCACGTCGGTGTGCTTCTCGACGCCGGCGCGCAGCACGCCGGACGCACCGGCCGGGAGATCCTCACGATCGGCGCCCGGACCATGCGCCTGCCCGGCTGCGTCGACGAGATGCTCGCCATGGTGTCCCTGTCCGAGTCCGAGTCGAAGCGCAAGCTGCGCAGCTACTCGCTGGGCATGAAGCAGCGCCTCGGCATCGCCCACGCACTGCTCGGCGATCCCGAGGTCCTGATCCTCGACGAGCCGGCCAACGGCCTCGACCCCGCCGGCATCCGCTGGATGCGTGACCTGCTCACGGACTACGCCCGGCGTGGCGGGACCGTGCTGCTGTCGAGCCACCTGCTCAACGAGGTCGAGCTGGTCGCCGACGAGCTGATCCTCATCGGGCGCGGCCGGATCGTGGCGCAGGGCGACAAGAAGAGCCTGGGCTCCGTCGATGCCTCCGACAGCGCCCTCGTGACCGGGCTCGACAACCAGGCGCTGGGCCTGGCCCTCGAGCGCGCCGGTCACCGGGCCACGCCGGAGGGGGAGGGGTTCCGCGTCGCCGCCAGCACCGTCGAGGTCAGCCGGGTCGCCGTCGAGCACGGCGTCCTGCTCACCGACCTGCGCAGCGGCGCGCATGGTCTCGAGGACCTGTTCCTCGAGCTGACCTCCTCGACCCAACGCGAGAGCGCGCCCGCACCCGGGTCGCTCGCTGCGAGCTCGACCTCGAAGGGAGCCACCCGATGACCACCACCGCCGAACAACCGTCTGCGCGGCTCGACTTCACCGACACGCCCCGGGTCACCTTCGCGCACCTCGTCTCCTGGCCGGCGGACTGACCTGGCCGCAGCTGACGGAGGCCGTCACGGAGGCGGTGCGGCACCCGGGGTGCCGGGGCTGGAGCCTGGGCGTCTACAACCCGGACCTCGACCGAGACGCACGCGACGCGCGAGCGATCGTCGCGATGGTCTCCGAGGCCATCGACGCGCTGCCGGAGTAGGGCTGCATGCCAAGGACGGGACGGGTGACTCCGGCCGCGCCCCGGGCCGGCTATGGCTGCGCTTCCGGCTCCGACCGCGAGGCGTGCGCGGCCAGCCGGCCGGCGGCGTCGACCAGGACCGGGTCGAGGGAGTCGTCGTGGGCGGCGGCGAGGGCCTCGAGCGCCCGGCGCAGGCGGGGGTCCCAGAAGGTCTCGATGTGCCGGGCGACGGCCTCGGCCGCCTCGGCCGCCGGCAGGTGCGCGAACTGACGGGCGATGTCGTTGCCCATCCGCGCCTCGGCGGCGGAGGTCATCGTGGGGCGTTCATGCGTGGGTCTCCGCGGGCGTGCGCGGCCTCGGCGACGGCGTCGGTCGCCGCGCGCGTTGGCCACGCCGACCTGGACGGCGGTGACCTTGTACTCCGGGCAGTTGGTGGCCCAGTCGGAGTTCTCGGTCGTCACCACGTTCGCGCCGGTCACCGGGTGGTGGAAGGTCGTGTAGACGACGCCCGCCGGCATCCGCTCCGACACCAGGGCGCGCAGGGTGGTGGAGCCGACGCGGCTGGAGAGGTCGACCAGGTCGCCGGTGGAGATGCCGCGCACCTCGGCGTCGGCGGGGTGGATCTCGAGGACGTCCTCGGGGTGCCAGGTGTTGTTGGCGGTACGCCGCGTCTGGGCGCCGACGTTGTACTGGCTGAGGATCCGGCCGGTGGTGAGGATCAGCGGGAACTTCCGCGTCGACCGCTCGGTGGTCGGCACGAAGACCGTCTCGATCGAGCCTGCCCTTGCCGCGCACGAACTCGCCGACGTGCATCGTCGGGGTGCCCGGTCGAGGTGGCGTCGTAGACCGGCCACTGCATCGAGCCGAGCTCGTCGAGCCGGGCGAACGAGACGCCGGCGAACGTCGGCGTGGTCGCCGCGATCTCGTCCATGATCTCGCGACGCCGCGGCGTAGGACATGTCGTAGCCCATCGCCCGGCCGATCGCGCAGGTGATCTCCCACTCGTCCATGCCGACCTTCGAGGCGAAGCACGGGCCGCACCCGGTTGATCCGCCGCTCGGCGTTGGTGAAGGTGCCGTCCTTCTCCAGGAACGACGTGCCGGGCAGGAAGACGTGGGCGAACCGGGCGGTCTCGTTGAGGAACAGGTCCTGGACGACGACGAGGTCCATCGCCCGCAGCGCCGCCTCGACGTGCTGGGTGTTGGGGTCGGACTGGGCGATGTCCTCGCCCTGGACGTAGAGCGCCGCGGAAGGTACCGGCCAGCGCGGAGTCGAACATGTTCGGGATCCGCAGGCCCGGCTCGGGGTCGAGGGTGCGCCCCCACAGCTGCTCGTAGATGCCGCGGACGTCGTCCTGCGAGACGTGGCGGTAGCCCGGGAACTCGTGGGGGAAGGAGCCCATGTCGCACGAACCCTGGACGTTGTTCTGCCCGCGCAGCGGGTTGACGCCGACGCCCTCGCGGCCGATGTTGCCGGTGACCATGGCCAGGTTGGCCATCCCCATCACCATCGTCGAGCCCTGCGAGTGCTCGGTGACGCCGAGGCCGTAGTAGATCGCGGCGTTGCCGCCGGTGCGCGTAGAGCCGGGCGGCCGCGCGCAGCTCGCTCGGGATCGATGCCGGTCGCCTCGGCCATCGCCTCGGGCGAGTTCGCCGGGTCGGCGATGAAGGCGAGGTAGTCCTCGGCGTCCTCGCAGCGCTCACGCACGAACCCCTCGTCGTGCAGCCCCTCGGTGACGATCACGTGGGCCATCGCGTTGACGAAGGCGACGTTGGAGCCGGGCAGCACCGGGCAGGTGGTACGCCGCCTCGACGTGCGGGCTGCGCACCAGGTCGATCCGGCGGGGGTCGGCGACGATCAGCCGGGCCCCCTCCCGCAGCCGCCTCTTCATCCGGGAGGCGAAGACGGGGTGCGCGTCGGTCGGGTTGGCGCCGATCAGCAGGATCACGTCGGCCTTCTCGACCGAGCGGAAGTCCTGGGTGCCGGCGGAGGTGCCGAAGGTCTGCTTGAGGCCGTAGCCGGTGGGGGAGTGGCAGACCCGCGCGCAGGTGTCGATGTTGTTGTTGCCGAACGCCGCCCGCACCATCTTCTGGACGACGTAGACCTCCTCGTTGGTGCACCGGCTCGAGGAGATGCCGCCGATCGCGCCGACGCCGTGCTCGGCCTGGAGGGCCCGTGAACCCGTCGGCCACCCTGGCGATCGCCTCCTCCCACGAGACCTTGCGCCACTCGTCGTCGATGGAGTCGCGCACCATCGGCGACAGCTGGCGGTCCTTGTGGGCGGCGTAGCCGTAGGCGAACCGGCCCTTGACGCAGCTGTGGCCCTCGTTGGCGCCGCCGTCCTTCGACGGGCATCATCCGCACGACCGTGGCGTCGGCGCCCTCGCCCCGGACCTCGGCGCGGAACGAGCAGCCCGACGCCGCAGTAGGCGCAGGTGGTCTCGACCGAACGGGTCGGCATGCCGAGCTCGACGATGCGAGTGCTCCTGCAGCGCGGACGTCGGGCAGGCCTGGACGCACGCCCCGCACGACACGCACTCGGAGGAGAGGAAGTCGGTGCCGCCGGCGCTGATCCTGGAGTCGAAGCCGCGGCCCTCGACGGTGAGCGCGAAGGTGCCCTGGATGTCGGCGCAGGCGCGCACGCAGCGCGAGCAGACGATGCAGGAGGCGTCGTCGAAGGCGAAGTAGGGGTTGCTCGGGTCGACGGGCTGCGGGTGGGCGACGTCGGTCGCGCGACGCCGGGCGGCCGTAGCGGACCTCGGCGGCGCCGACCTGGACGGCCATGCGCCTGGATCTCGCAGTTGCCGCGGGCGCAGCCGTCGCAGTCCTCGGGGTGGTCGGAGAGGTAGAGCTCCATGACGTTGCGGCGCAGGCTCGCGCACCGTCTCGGTCTGGGTGCTGACGACCATGCCGTCGGCTGCACGGCGTCGTGCACGATGCCGGGACGCCCTTGGCGCCGTCGACCTCGACCAGGCACATCCGGCAGGAGCCGAACGCCTTCGAGCGAGTCGGTGGCGCACAGCTTGGGGATCGGTCGACGCCGGCCTCGGTGGCGGCGCGCAGCACCGACGTGCCGGTCGGGGACCGCACCTCGCGGCCGTCGATCGTCACCGACGCGGTGCCCACGGTGTCCGCGTCGCGGACGGCCGGCGTGCCGAGGTCGACCTCCGGCGCCCAGGAGCTCAGGTGCTCGATGAGGGTCATGCGGGTGCCGCCCTGTCGTTCGAAGTCCTCGGGGAAGTGCCTGATCGCGCTCTGCACCGGCATCGGCGTCAGCCCGCCCATCGCGCACAGCGACCCCTTGGTCATCGTCTCGCACAGGTCGTCGAGCAGCACCAGGTTGGCCGCACGTCGCCCTGATCTTGGTCGTCTCTGGCGGCGATGATCCGGTCGATGGTCTCCACACCGCGGGTCGACCCGATCCGGCACGGCGTGCACTTGCCGCACGACTCGATCGAGCAGAACTCCATCGCGAACCGCGCCATCCGGGCCATGTCGACGGTCTCGTCGAACACCACGATGCCGCCGTGCCCGAGCATCGCGCCGGACTCCGCGAGAGCCTCGTAGTCCATGGGGACGTCGAAGCCGGACGCCGGCACGTAGGCGCCGAGTGGGCCGCCGACCTGCGCGGCGCGCACCGGGCGGCCGGTCAGTGTGCCGCCGCCGTAGTCCTCGACCAGCTCGCGCAGGCTCACGCCGAACGGCGAGCTCGACGATGCCGCCCTGCCTGACGTTGCCGGCCAGCTGGAAGACCTGGGTGCCCCGGGACCGGCCGGTGCCGAGTGCGGCGTACGCCGCGCCGCCGTCGGCCAGGACCATCGGGACCGCGCAGAGCGTGAGCACGTTGTTGACCGCGGTCGGCCGGCCCCACAGGCCCTTGATGGCCGGGATCGGCGGCTTGGCCCGCACCTCACCGCGCCGGCCCTCGAGGCTCTCGAGCATCGAGGACTCCTCGCCGCAGATGTAGGCACCGGCGCCGACCCGGACGTGCAGGTCGAAGCTCAGTCCCGAGCCGAGGACGTCCCGCCCGAGGTAGCCGTGGGTGTACGCCGTCTCGACCGCTCGCCGCAGGGCGGCGATCGCATGGGGGTACTCGGACCGGACGTAGACGTAACCCTCGCTGGCGCCGACCGCGTGGGCCGCGATGGTCATCCCCTCGACCAGCGTGAACGGGTCGCCCTCGACGACCATCCGGTCGGCGAAGGTGCCGGAGTCGCCCTCGTCGAAGTTGCACGCGACGAACTTCAGGTCGGAGTCGGTCTCGAGGACCGTCTGCCACTTGATCCCGGCCGGGAAGCCGGCCCCGCCACGGCCGCGCAGCCCTGAGTCGGCGACCTCCTGCACGACCTGCGCGGGCGCGAGCGACAGCGCCCTCCGAAGGCCGGCCCAGCCGCCGTGCGCGCGTCGTCCTCGCGATCGACGTCGGGTCCACGACGCCCACCCGGGCGAAGCTCACGCGCGCTGCGCGGTCAGCCAGGCGTGCTGCTGTGGCGGGGGCTCTGGCGCCTGGCCGCGGTTGGGGCGATCGGCGCCCTGGTGTTCGCGACCTTCGCCTCCGACATCCGCACCGGCATCGTCGCCGCGGCCGATTGGCGCCCTGTTGGTGCTCCTGCTCTTCTACCTCTCGTCCTCGTTTCGGTCGCGCCGGCTCACGATCGTCGCCGCTCTGCTGATGGCGGGCGCCATCGGCTTCGCCGCCTATGGGCTCGCCGTGTCGGGGCTCCTCGCACGAGCGGTTCGGGGCCGATCTTCTCGCCGGGCAACGACAAGGGCTACACCGATCGCCTCCAGCGCTGGAACGCCGCCCTCGACGACATGTCGCACCATCCCCTCGGCCGGGGCCTCGGCACCGCGGGCGGGGTCGCCGCGCGCGAGAACCAGTTCGGCCCCGCCGTCACCCCGTACCTGGACAGCTCGTACCTGAAGGTCGGGCCTCGGAGCAGGGCTTTCTGATCATGGTGCTGTTCGCGGCGTCGCTGTGGTGCTGCTGCTCGGGCTGGGCAGGTCGGCGATCCGGTTTCGTAGCCGTCCGCAGGCCGCGCTCGCGGCGGGCGGTGCCGGAACCCTGGCCGCGATGCTGTTCCTCTTCTACGCGGGCCTGTACAGCGAGGGCGCGGGAGCGCTGGCGGGCTGGCTGCTGGTCGGGCTCGGCATCGCGCAGACCACCGTCGTCGCTCCCGCGCTCGCCGCGCGCGCGAGGCCTCAGTACGAGTAGTAGTAGTCGTAGGCCTCTTCGTCGTTGCGGCCGAGGCCGGTCGATGACGGCGCCGATGGGGCGCGCCGGAAGGTTCGCGAGCGCGCCGCGCGCCGCGCGCGCCTGCTCGCGCGTGGTCTGCTGCGAGCGAACGCAAAGCAGCACCGCGTCGACCAGGGGCACGATCTCGAGCGGGTCGACGACCGCCAGCATTGGGCTGGTGTCGAGGATGACCAGATCGTAGGCCTTCGAGACCTTCTCGAGAAAACCCTTGAAGCGATCGCCGATGAGCAACTCGGCGGGGTTCTCGACCCGGGTCCCGGCGGTGACGGCGACCAGCCGCGACTGCTCGCCGTTGCCCTCGGAGGCGCCGTTGCTCGAGGCACCGCCCGGTAGGTCGATCACCTGGAGCACGTCCTGCGGAGACGCCTTGCCCTGGAGGAAGTCGGTGAGGCCGGGCGTCGAGGCGATGCCCAGGCGCTCGGCGAAGGTCGGCCGGCGCAGGTCGCATTCCACCAGCAGGGTGCGCTGGCCGGCCAGCGCAGAGGCGCAGGCCAGCGACATGCTCACGGTTGACTTGCCCTCCTGCGCAAGGCCGCTGGTGACCAGCAGCGTGCGCAGGGGCCCGTCGGCAGCGAGATAGCCCAGGTTCATCCGCAGGACCCTGAACGCCTCGAAGTCGGCGTCGCTGACCCGCACGTTGTCCTTGCCGGCCAGGCCGGGGTGCCCCATGGCGCTGTCCCGCACCTGCCCGAGGATCGGCATGCCCAGCGCCTGATGAGCGTCGTGAGAGGAGCGCAGACGCCGGTCCAGCGAGTCTCGCGAGAACGCGAAGAGCAGCGCGAGCGCGAACCCGACGATGGCGCCGAGCACTGTGTTTCGGCCCGGGTGCGGCGACGAGGGCGACGTCGGCTCGACCGCGCTCTGGACCACCTGGACGGGCTGGGCGATTTGCTCGAGCTCGCTGCACCCGCGAGAGCTGCTGGTGAAGGACCGACAGCGGTACGGCGTCGACGGCAGGATTGCCCGTGTCTCTTGGAGTTCTCGATCTGCTGCTCGATGGCCTGCTCAGCGCGGTTCAGGCGGCTGCGTTGCCGCTCGACTGCACCGCCCGGTGGCATCGGCGTAGCTGTTCGCGAGATCGGCGGCCGCCTTCGGGTCCTGGTCGGTGACCGTGACAACGACCAGGCCGGTCTCCACCGACACCTGCGCCTCAACCGTGCCGGTCACCTCGCCGCCCGGCGCATCCTTCACCACGCGTTTCGCCACCTCCGGAGGTCACGAGCTGCGCGCCCTCCGTGGCGAGCTGCGCGGAGGTCTCAACCGGCACCGTGTTGGAGGGGCTCAGGATGTTCGCGTCGGCCAGGGGGTCGCGAAACGACAAGCTGGGCGCTCGCCTGGTACTCGGTCGGCTGGCTGAGCGAGTAGACCAGTGCGAGCACGCCGAACCGAGCGTCCAGCAGGATCCGATCCACCGCGAGCGCTTGATCACCCTCACGTAGTCGGCAAGGGTCGTGTAGCGGGACTGGCCCGCCACCTCTGACACCTGTGGGCGAATTTCCTGCTCGTTCAAGCCACTCACCGGGCCGATGGAGACGCGCAGCCGGACAACCTCATAGGCCTCGTCCCGAAGCCGCTACCGGCAGCATCCCGGCCGCGCGTTCACGGCGCGCGGATTGTAGGCGGTTGAATTGCGGCCAAAGCCGGTCGAGCCGCGCGCGCAACTACTGCCCCTCGATCCTGCGAATCGTCTCCCCGAGGGCCCGGCGAAGCCGGGCGCAGGCGCCGCGCACGCTGAGCGCCTCGATCGCCGCTTCGTGCCTACCGGCCGCCAACTCGATGCGGGCGAGCTGGGTCTGAAGCTGCCAGTTGCGCGGCTCCTTCGAGATCGCCCGCACGAATCCGCACGGGCTGCCGGGTAGTCGCCCGAGACCAGCTCAACCTCGGCGCGCGTCGAGTAGGCCTGCGCGCTCCATGGCTCGGCCGTGACCGCCTGGTCGGCGTAGGAGAGCGCCCGCGGCGTCGAGGCCGAGCACCGCGCGTAGTCGGCCTTTTGGATCCGATCGGTTGCGGCGAGGCCGGGAACGTTCACGGCGATTGCCACGGCTGCGACCGCGATCAGCGCAAGGCGCCGCGCCGTCAGGCGGGCGGCCCGCGGGCGCGGGGCGTGCCGGCGCTGCCGGCGATCGCGATGGCCATGAGCGCGAAGACGCTGACCGCGGGCGATTCCCACATCCAGTCGACCCCCGCCTGGACCAGGAACAGGCAGAAGGCGGCGACGAGCCCGACGCAGGCGGCGAGGTGCGACCTTCGTCGCGCCGTCCGCAGGGATCCCACTCCCGGGGCCCGCCAGGGTGCCGAGAGCCACGAGCAGCAGCAGCGACCCGACGAGCCCGTCCTCCGCCAGGGTCTCGAGATAGAGCGAGTGGGCGTCGCGAACGTAGGAGCGATCCGTCGTGTTTGTCTGCCACCAGAGGCCGAACGAGCCCGAGCCGATTCCATTGACGGGCGCCGAGGTGAACGCGCGCCAGCGCCGAGGACCAGATCGTCCCCCGCGCGCCTCCGAGCTGAGTCAGGCGGGATGACGCCCGTCAAGGGACCCGACGCCTGGGGCCCGCCGCCGCCCGTAGGCAGGCCCTGCCGCGCTCGAGCCGCGAACAGTGCCCCGACGACCACCGCCAGCGCGACGAACGCCGGCGATCTGGCCGGCCCAGCTTGGGCGATCCCTCCTGGTACCAGGTGAAGCCCCGGGAGGTTCGCCATGCGGCGAGCGCGCACACGGCCATCGCGGCGGCAAGGCAGAGCGCCACCAAGGCTCCCCCCGAGCCCCCGGTTGCGTCCGCAATGCTCCGGGCGGGAATAGGCCACCGCGACGACCGGCACCACAGAGAGCAGCGCCACGGCGATCTGAACGACGGCTGCCCGCCGCGGCCGGCTGAGCCAGACGACCGAGATCGCGGCCACGACGACCCCGCCTGCGGCGCCGCGTGAGTAGGTGAGATAGACGGCGGAGCAGCGCCACCGGCGCCGCCGCCAGCACAGGGCGCGAATGAGGCGGTCGCGATGGTGCGCAGCCCACGAGGCGAGCATCGCGAACGTCATCGCCGCCCAGCAGCCGAGGCCGTTCCAGTAGCCCAGCGGGTAGGTGAGGCGATCGCCACCGAACAGCAGGTCGGCGCGGGAATCGGGAAAGTCGAAGGGAAAGAGCCGCGCCGCGACCGCCAATCCGCAGATGGCCACGCCGGCGGCGGTGAGCCCGGCGGCGGCCCACCGCCAGGTCGCGGCGTCCAGAAACGACCAGACGAGGACGACGACTCCGATGTAGTCGACGATGCGGGCGAGATCGTCGGTGGTCGCGCTCGCGCTCTGCGTCCACAGAAGGCTGAGCGCGGTCCACGCCGCGAAGGCCAGCGCGGCCCCAACCGCGACCCGGCGGCGGCGCCCGAACGGGACCCGGGGGGCAAGGCCGAACAGGTAGGAGATGAGCACCGCAGCCCACACCATTATCCCGGCCTGCTGGCGGATGACGGGGTCGTAACCGCCCTCGTTCAGCGCCAGGTACACCGGGACGCCGCCACCGGCCGCAAAGGCCACGCCACGCTCGAGCAAGCCGCCCCAGGTGAGCCTGCGCCGGGTACCGCCCGCGCGGGGGGGCGGCTCGGCGGGCCGCCGGCGACGCCGCCGGCTGGGCTCGCCGCCGCCCCTCACGGTCCCTGTGGGCACCGGGGTTTGGCCGTCAGACACCGCGCTATATTGGGCTGGGCTGGGGAGTCGACATCAGGTGCTGAAGGCGATTGGACGGGAATTCGATGCGGGACCGCACGTGAACCTCACTCGGACGCGGGGCCGCCCGGGCGCGGGCGCCGCCTTGCCCTTCTGCTCGCCTGCGTGCTAATGCTAGCCGCACCGGTCGGAGCCAACGCCGCGTCCGGCGCCGGGGGCTGCAGCGAGTACTCGCTCAGCTGCGGGCCCACCGGGGGCGGCCCTGCTGGAGGCCCCGGGGGCGACACGGGCCCCGTGCCCGCAGGCCTGCCCGCGGGCACTGCGGCCCCAGCGGACGGATCCTCCTCCGCCACCGATTCCGGCGGCACGGCCGCGAAGCAGGTGCGACAGGTGGCCAGGGCGAACCTGAGCGCCACCGGGCATCTGCCGTTCACCGGCTATCCGCTGACGCCGCTCATCGAGGTCCTCCTGGCCATGGTCCTCGCCGCCGCGGCCATCAGGCTCGGCATGGAGCTGCGGCGAAGACACGCGCGAACCACCGCGCGGTAGCCACTTGATTGGCCGGCCAGCTTCTCGTACCCTGTGAGAACGGATGGCCTTGGGATGGGCCTCCGTGGGGGAATCAGGTGGAACACATGACTGAGAGCAGTGTGGAAGCGGACCGCTCCCTGATCGACACTGGATCGGAATCGTCATCGCTCGCGCTGCGCGATCCGCGCGCCCTGGATCGAAGGCATCGCGACTCCTCGGACCCTCGCCGCCCGCCGGCGCTCGTGCGCGACATGACCTTCCGCCGCCTGCTGGGCGTCGCCGATGCGTGCTCGATTCTTCTCGCGCTGGCCGTCGGCTCGGTCGTTTCCGGCTAGCTCTGGATTGCGCCCATCGGCGATGCTTGCGCCCCTCGTCATGGTCGTAACCGCCAAGACCCTCGGGCTCTACGACCGCGACGAGCACCTAATGCACAAGACGACGCTCGACGAGGTGCCGGGCCTGTTCGGGCTGGCCACCCTCGCTTCGCTGCTGCTCGCCATGGCCGGCGACCTGATCATGACCGCGGCCCCGGGTCGCGGCGAGATCCTGGTGATCTGGCTGACCCTGTTCGTCTCGATGATCTTCCTGCGCTCGCTCGCGCGCTTCGCCGGACGCAGGAGCACCCCCGCCGAGCGCTGCCTGGTGGTCGGCGACGCCGACGACGCCGAGCGGATCCGCGAGAAGCTCGCAGCCTCGCGCGCGATCAGCACCGAGCTCGTGGGCTGGCTGCCGTTCCACGAGCGCCGGGTCTCCGGCAGCCGGACGGCGAGCACCCTCGCGGAGCGCATCCGCTCGGTGGTCGCCGAGCGCGAAGTCGAGCGCGTGATCCTGGGCCCGGGCATCGGCGCCTCGGAGGACATCGTCGACTCCGTCCGCCGAATCAAGGAGGACGGGCTGAAGGTCAGCATCCTTCCCGACCTCTTCCGGGTCGTCGAGTCATCGATCGAGCTCGACCGCCTCAACGGAATCACGCTCCTGGGGGTCAGGCGCTCGCAGTTCACTCAGTCCTCGCGACTGATCAAGCGCGGGTTCGACGTCGTGGGATCGGTCGTCGGCCTTCTGATCTGCGCGCCGGTGATCGCGCGTGGCCGCGGTCGCGGTGAAGATCGACTCGCGCGGGCCTGCCTTCTTCCGCCAGCAGCGCGCCGGGCGCCACGGCACGCCCTTCACGATGATCAAGCTGCGCAGCATGGTCGCCGACGCCGAGGATCGCCTCGACTCCCTGCTGGAGCTCAACGAGGCGGAGGGCGTGTTCAAGATGGCCGACGACCCGCGGATCACGCGCGCGGGCAGGGTCATCCGCAAGCTCTACATCGACGAGCTCCCGCAGCTCGTCAACGTCCTTCGCGGCGACATGAGCCTGGTCGGCCCGCGGCCCCTGCCGCTTGCCGAGGACAAGCGGATCGAGGGCTGGCACCGGCGCAGGCTCGACCTCGCCCCAGGGATGACAGGCCCCTGGCAGATCCTCGGCTCCTCGCGGATCCCGGTCCGCGAGATGGTCCATCTGGACTACCACTACGTGGCCGACTGGTCGCTGTGGAACGACATCAAGATCCTCGTTCTCACGGCCGGCCACGTCGTGCGCGGCAAGGGCCAGTAGCCCTTCGCTACATCCGCTCGGGCGCCTCGACTCCGAGAAGGTCGAGCGTGGAAGCGATCACGCGCTTCGTCGCCAGGCACAGGCCCAGCCGCGCCATCTCCGTCGGCGGCTCCGCGCCGACCACCCGGCAGTCACGATAGAAGGCGTGGAAGTCGGCCGCCGTGGCGGTGGCGTACGCGGCCACCCGGTGCGGCGCGCGGCGCGCGGCCGCCTCGCGCAGCTCGCCGGGCAGGGACAGGATCCTGGCGACCAGCGCGCGCTCCGCCTGCGGGGCCGGGGCCTCGCGCGCCGCCGGCTCCGCGATCCCGGCCACGATCGCCGCCTCCTCTATCCCCTTCTCCTCGGCGGCCTTGCGCAGGATGCTCGCGATTCGCGCATGGGCGTACTGGACGTAGTAGACGGGGTTGTCCTGGGAGTGGCTGCGGGCCAGCTCGAGGTCGAGGTCGACGGTGGTGTCGTGGCTTCGCTGGAGCATCAGGAAGCGCGCGGCGTCGACGCCGATGTCGTCGATCAGCTCGTCGAGGGCGACGAACTCGCCGCTTCGCTTCGACATCTGCGCCCGCTGGCCGTCGTCCAGGAGATGGACGAACTGCAGGAACAGCGCCTCGAGGCTGTCCTCGGGGTAGCCGAGGGCCATCAGCCCCGCGCGCATCCGCGGCACGTAGCCGTGGTGGTCGGAGCCGAGCACGTCGATCAGGTGCCGGTGCCCGCGCTCGAGCTTGCCCCGGTGGTAGGCGATGTCGGGAAGGAAGTAGGTCTCCTGGCCGTCGGAGCGGATGAGGACGCGATCCTTCTCGTCGCCCAGATCGCTCGTGCGCAGCCACACGGCCCCCTCGCTCTCGTACACGCGGCCGGCCTCGCGCAGGTCCTGGAGGGTCGCCTCGACCGCGCCCGACTCGAGGATCTCCCGCTCCGAGCTGAAGTGGTCGAAGTGCACGCGGAAGCGCTCGAGGGTCTGCTCGGCCCGCGCCCGCATCGCGGCGACCCCGCGGCGCCAAGGTCCTCGAGGTCGTCCGGATCGGCGCCCTGCGGCCTTCAGCTCCGAGGCCAGCTCGGCCACGTATTCGCCCGCGTAGCCGTCGTCGGGCGGCTCGGCGCCACGCATCCGCGCGGCCAGCGACGCGGCGAAGCGCTCCACCTGGCCCCCCGCGTCGTTGACGTAGTACTCGCGGTGCACCCGCAGGCCGGCCCGCTGGAGGATCCGCACCAGCGAATCGCCCACCGCGGCCCCGCGGCCGTGGCCGACGTGCAGAGGCCCGGTGGGGTTGGCGGACACGAACTCGACCAGGGTCGCGTCGTCGCTCCGAGGCGCGGTCGACCCGTAGTCCTCGCCCGCCGCGACCACCTGCTCGATCGCCTCGCGGTGCCAGCGGTCGCCGAGGGTGAGGTTCAGGAAGCCGGGCCCGGCGACCTCGATCCGGTCCGCGCCCGGGATCCGGGACGAGAGCTCCTCGCGCAGGTCGACCGCGACGTCGCGCGGCGGCTTGCCGAGGGCGGGCGCGAGCAGCATGGCGGCGTTCGTGGAGTAGTCGCCCAGGCCCGCCTGGCGCGGCCGCTCGAGGCCCGGATCCGCTCCGTCGCCGCCTCCGCGGAGGGCGCGCGCGGCTGCACGCACCGCGTCATGGAGCTCGGTAAGTGGATCGCCGCGCACGCACCGATACTAGATTCAGCTGCCTCCATGAGAGTTCTGGTGACCGGCGGGGCCGGCTTCATAGGCTCGAACGTCGTCGACGCGCTCATCGGCCGTGGCGACGAGGTCGCCGTGCTCGACGACCTCTCCACCGGCCGCCGCGAGAACCTCGAGGGAGCGCTGGCGGCAGGGGCCACCCTGATCGAGGGCGACATCTCCTTGCGCGCGGACGTCGACGCGGCGATCCGCGAGGCCCAGCCCGAGACCGTGATGCACCTCGCGGCGCAGATCGACGTGCGGCGCTCCGTCGCCGACCCCGTCTTCGACCTCGGCGTCAACGTGGGCGGCACGATCAACCTGCTCGAGGCCTCCCGCGCTCGCCGGGGTCGGCCGCTTCGCCCTGGCGTCCACCGGCGGGGCCATCTACGGCGAGGGCGAGGGGCGCGAGCTGCCCCTTCGCGAGGACGCCGAGTGCCGGCCCGACGCCCCCTACGGCCAGTCCAAGCTCGCGGCCGAGGGCTATCTGGGCCTCTGGTCGCGCCTGCACGGGCTGTCGACCGTCGCGCTTCGCTTCGGCAACGTCTACGGGCCGCGCCAGGACCCGCTCGGCGAGGCGGGCGTGATCGCGATCTTCTGCGGCGCGATGCTGGCGGGCAGCACGCCGACGGTCTTCGGCGACGGCCTCCAAACCCGCGACTACATCTACGTGGGCGACGTCGTCAGCGCCTTCCTGGCCGCGTCCGACTCCGGCGGCGACCGGAGCGTTCAACGTCGGCACCGGGGTCGAGACCGACGTGCTGGAGCTGGCGCCGCACACTCGCGGGCCTCTGCGACATGGAGTTCGAGCCGGAGATGGCGCCCGAGCGCCCCGGCGAGGTGCGGCGGATCGCCATCGACAGCTCCCTTGCGGCCCGGGACCTCGGCTGGAACGCGGAGGTCCCGCTCGCCGACGGCCTGGCCCGCACCCTCGACTGGGCCCGGACGCAGTCCTCCTAGCCGGCCGCCTCGCGGCGAAACGCGACGGCGGCCCCGATCCGCTCCATCGCGGTCGGGTGGGTGCCGAACAGCCAGTGGCTCACCGCCGGCGGGTCCGGGTTGCCGAGGTTGGAATCGTTGAGCTTCTCCTGGAGGCGGATGAACGAGTGCGGGTCGTGGGTGACCTGCAGGGCGAACGAGTCGGCGCTCGCCTCGACCGAGCGCGAGAGCTGGTTGCTCACCATCCCGAGGACGAGCGTCGCCAGGGTCAGCGACAGCGCGTACGCCGGGACCGCCCGCGGCGAGGCGGGCTCGACCCCGCTCGCGCGCGGCGATCGCGCCGCCGAGCGTCGCCACGAACAGCACGCCGAGCGGCGCCACGATCGCGAGAAACGCCAGCCCGCGCAGGATGTCGTCGTGCTTGACGTGCCCGAGCTCGTGCGCGACCACCGACGCGAGCTCGCTGCGATCCGCGCCGTCGAATCAGGTTGTCGTAGAGCACCACGCGCTTGGTCTGGCCGATCCCGTCGACGTACGCGTTCAGGGAGGTCACCCGCCGGCTCGCGTCCACCCGGTAGACGTTGCCGATGTCCACGCCGGCGCGGCGACCGATCTTCAAGGACCTCCGCGGCGCGCGGGGCTGCCCTTCGGCAGGGCCTCGAAGTGGTTGAAGAGCGGCGCGATGACCACCGGCGCCAGCCAGGTCATGGCCGCGCCGATGGCGACCGCCGTGACGGCGCCGGGAATCCACCAGCGCGCCGCGAAACCGCCTGACGAGCGCGATCACGATCGCGCCGCCGGCCGCCGCCGTGAGCATCCCGATGCCCGCCGACTTCGCCAGGTCCGCGAACCACGAGTCGAGCGACTGCGTGGAGAGGCCGTAGTCGACGGCGTGCTCGTGGCCGGCGATCCCGAGGGGGATGCCCGCGACGGTCAGCGTGAGCGAGATGCGCCGCCCCTGCAGCCGCGCCGCCCACGAGCGGCCGGGCCTCGAAGCGCTCGAGCGCCCGGCCGGCCGCGCGGGGGCGCCCGCTCGCGAGCACGCCGAGCACCGCCAGCTCCACCGTCAGCGAGCCGATGAAGATCCACAGCGAGCCCGTCGAGAAGTCGCGCGAGCGCGAGATCTGCGCCGGCGTGAAGTAGTGGCTCTCGTCGACGTGGACCGGAGCCGGCGTGCTCGATCCGGGACGCAGCAGCAGGACGGCGACCTCTCCCACGGCCACCATCGCGACCGCAACCAGCCCGGCGCGTCGGAACGATCGGCCGGGCGGGCCCATCGCCATACGATAGGCAGCCGGCGAGCGGGGCCTCGCAACCAATGCGCCTAGGGATCATCAGCGACATCCACGCGAACCTGCCCGCGCTCGAAGCGGTGCTCGACGACGTGGGCAGGAGCATACGCTCGACGAGCTCTGGTGCCTGGGCGACGTCGTCGGCTACGGGGCGAACCCCGACGAGTGCACGGAGCTGGTTTCCCAGCGCTGCAAGCGCTGCCTGGCCGGCAACCACGACCTGGGCGTGCTCGACAAGATCGACCTCGCTGCCTTCTCCCCCAGCGCCGCCCGCGCGGCGGAGTGGACCCGCCGGAACATCGGCGCGGAGTCCCTGGAGTTCCTGGGTGAGCTCGAGCCAGGCCGACGAGACCGGTGAGATCGCGCTCTACCACGCCTCGCCGCGCGACCACGTCTGGGAGTACGTGCTGTGGGAGGACCAGGCGGCCGAATGCATCGAGGCCCAGGCGGCGCGGGTGAGCCTGATCGGCCACTCCCACGTTGCGCTCTCGTTTCTCGCCCCGGACGAGGAGGAGGGCGATGACGGCGAGCGCATGGTGATCCGGGCGATGGGCGTCCCCGGCACGCGATTGGACCTGGAGGACGGCCGCTGGCTGGTCAATCCCGGGCAGCGTGGGCCAGCCGCGAGACCGCGATCCCCGCGCCGCCTGGCTGGAGCTCGACACCGGCGCCAACTCGGCCACGTTCCGGCGCGTCGAATACGACATCGACCGTGCCGCGGCGGCGATCGACGCAACCGACCTGCCGTCGCACCTGGGACGCCGGCTGTACGCGGGGCAGTGAGCGCAATTCGCATGGGTGCAGGCAAATTCAGAGGACCGGGTGCAGTCACTACACTCGCCGCGATGCGAGCCCCGCGAACGATCGCGGCCCTGGCGGCGGCCGCGGTCACGGCCGTGGCAACCGCCGGCTGCGGCAGCTCCAACACCCTTCCCAAGGACATCCCGCCGGCGACCGCCGACAGCCTCGAGACGAACCTGAACGCCGTCCAGACGGCCTGCACGAACGGCGACCTTCCCGCCCTCCGCGACGCCGTCGGGCGCTACATCATCGCGGTCCAGGCGGTGCCGAGCTCCGTGGACCCGGGCACGATCAAGATCCTCGACGAGACCGGCCAACCGGCTGCGCGACCTGGCCGACAGCGGCACGGGATGCGGCAGCGGCGCGACCGGCGCGAGCGGCCTGAGCGGCTTCGTGGGCAACGGCTCGACCCGTTCCACCACCACGACGCCCAGCACGACCACACGGCACGAGCGCCACCTCGACGACGACGTCGACGGCGCCCGAGCAGCCCACGCCGCCGGCCACGAACAACGGCAACGGCCAGGGCGGCGGCCCGGCCGCAGGCAACCAGGGCGGCTCGCAGGGTCAGGGCGGCGCGGGCGGCTCGCCGTCGGGCGGCGGCTCCAGCGGATCCGGCGGGATCGGGGCCGGCTGATGGCGCACAGCGTGATCGCGGACCGCTACGAGATCGGCGACCGCCTGGGCTCAGGCGGCATGTCCACCGTGTACAAGGCGACCGACCAGGTGCTCGAGCGCACGGTCGCCGTGAAGATCCTGGCCGAGCACCTCTCCGACGACGACAAGTTCATCGCCCGGTTCCGCCGCGAGGCGCTCGCCGTCGCGAAGCTCATCCACCCCAACATCGTCCAGGTCTACGACACCGGAGTCGACGGCGACCGCCACTTCATCGTCATGGAGTACGTGGAGGGCAAGTCGGGGGCGCAGCTGCTCCAGACCCGCGGCAAGCTCGGCGCCGAGGCCGCCGTGGAGATCGGCACCCAGGCCTGCGCCGGCCTGGACTACGCCCACAAGCAGGGGATCATCCACCGCGACGTCAAGCCGGGGAACCTCATGGTCATCGGCGGCCCCGCCGGCCGGCGAGCCTCGAGCTTCGACGCCCACGACCCGCCGACCAACGAGATGACGGTGAAGCTCACCGACTTCGGGATCGCCCGCGCCGCCGAGCAGACGCGCCTCACGCTCGTTGGCTCCGTGGTCGGCACCGCCGCGTACCTCTCGCCGGAGCTCGCGCGCGGCGAGGAGCCCACTCCCGCCGCCGACGTATACGCCCTCGGCGTCGTCCTCTATCAGCTGCTCACCGCCCGGCTGCCCTGGGAGGGCACGACGCTGGCCGAGCTGGCGATGCGCCGCGAGTCCGAGTCGCCCCTGCCCCCCAGCTCGTACGACTCGACCGTGCCCGAGACGCTCTCGCGCGCCGTCCTCACGGCGCTGGCCGGCGATCCCGCCGCCCGCTACTCGGACGGCACGCAGCCTCTCGCGAGCGCTGCGCGCGGGGGTCGCGGGCACCCAGCCGCCGCCACCGGACGCGGGCGAGGCGCCCACGCGCTCGCTTCGCGGCGACAGCGCGCAGACCCGCGTCCTCGGCGCCGAGGAGCCCCTCACGCCGGCGGCACAGCCCGCGCCGCGCGCGCGACCCCGCCCTGCGCCCGCGCCCCGACCGCAGCGGCCCGCAAGGCCGTCGGCGGGCCGGCGCTTCGCCCGCTTCCTGGGGTTCATCGTGCTGGTGCTCGTGCTCGCGGCGATCATCGCCGCGGTGGTCCTCGCGCTCACCGACGCCGGCAGCAAGACCGACGTCGGCAGCTTCCTGAAGACGAACGTCAAGGATCAGGTCGACACGGTGATCCAGTTCGTGCGGGACCACACGCAGTAGCCACGAACTGCGACGGCCCCGCGTTCGTGCGCTCGATCCGCCGCTACGGCACCGGCGCCGCTTCCGCCCACGGCGCCGCCCCCGCCAGCACCGCCTCGCGATAGCGGTCGTACGTCTGCGCCCGGATCGCCTCGCGCGCTCCGCGCACCAGCGCCATCAGGAAGGTCAGGTTGTGCAGGCACAGCAGCCGGACTGCCGTCAGCTCACCGATCCGCGAGAGGTAGTGAACGTAAGCGCGGGTGTGCGAGGCGCAGGCCGCGCAGGGGCAGCCCTCGACGAGGGGGCCCTCGTCGCGCGCCAGGCCCGGCGCGCGCATGTTCATCCGAAAGCGCGAGCCGGGCAGCGGCGCCAGCGCCATGCCGTGACGGGCCAGGCGCGTGGGCACGGCGCAGTCGAACAGGTCGATGCCTCGCGCGATTCCCTCGAGCAGGTCGTCGGGCTCGCCGATTCCCAGCAGGTGCTTCGGCGCCTCGGCGGGCAGCAGCGGCGCGGTGAGCGCCAGCACCCCGTACATCTCGTCCTTGTCGCGGCCGAGCGTGCCGCCGATCGCAAGCCCGTCGATCGGGGCGGCGCTCACGGCCGCTGCCGACTCGCGGCGAAGATCTTCGTGAACCCCGCCCTGGACGATCCCGAACAGGGCCTGGGCCGCCGGCGCGTTGTCGCGGTGCCACGCGGTGCAGCGCTCGAGCCAGCGATGCGTGCGCTCGGTCGAGCGCGCGGTGTATTCGCGGTCGGCGTGGTAGGGCGTGCACTCGTCGAAGGCCAGTGCGATATCCGAGCCGAGCGCGGCCTGCACCGCCATCGACTCCTCCGGGCCCATGAACCGCTCCGACCCGTCCACGTAGGAGCGAAACCGCACGCCCCGTTCGGCGATCTCGAGGATCCGGCCCTGCGAGCGCACCGTCCCGCCCCGGCCCTTCACCTCGTCGGCGACGCCGCCGTGCGCCAGCGAGAACACCTGGAAGCCACCGGAGTCGGTGATCACCGCGCCGTCCCAGCCCATGAAGCGGGCGAGGCCGCCGAGCTCGGCGATCCGCTGCTCCCCCGGGGCGAGGAAGAGGTGGAAGGTGTTGCCCAGCACCATCTCGAAGCCGAGCGAGGCGACGTCGGCGGCCGTGAGCGCCCGCACGCTGCCGCGGGTCGCCAGCGGGATGAACGCCGGGGTCTGGACGGTGCCCCCGCCAAGGCGAAGCCGCCCCGTCCGGGCGGCTCCATCGCTTGCCTCGATCTCGAAGGCGAGGCGCCCGGGGTCGCTGCGCATTGCCCTGAGGCTATGTGACCCAGGGTGCCGGTCGCCCGGCCCGGCTCACGCGCCCGGCTGGACCAGGGCGGTGCGGGTCATGCCGGCGGGCTGCTCGATCCCCAGCAGGGCGAGGATGGTCGGCGAGACGTCGGCGAGGATGCCGTCCGCGACCCGGCACCCGGCGACGGTGACGATCACCGGGACCAGGTTCAGGGAGTGGGCGGTGTTGGGCGAGCCGTCGGGATTGATCATCTGCTCGCAGTTGCCGTGGTCGGCGGTGATCACGCAGGCGCCGCCGGAGGAGTGGACCGCGTCGACGACTCGCGCGAGCGCGGCGTCGACCGCCTCGACGGCGGCCGTGGCGGCGGGCACGTTGCCGGTGTGTCCAACCATGTCCGGGTTGGCGAAGTTGATGATCCCGAAGCGGGCATTGTCCTCCCGCCACCCCGCGCAGAAGGCATCGGCCGAGCCCGCGGCGCTCATCTCGGGCTTCTCGTCGTAGGTGGCCACGTCGCGCGGCGAGGGCACCAGGCGCCGGTCCTCCCCCTCCCACTCGGCCTCGCGGCCGCCGTTGAAGAAGTACGTGACGTGTGCGTACTTCTCCGTCTCCGCGACGTGGAGCTGCGGGGCGCCCTCGCCGGCCAGCACCTCGGCCAGGGTGGTGGCGGGAGCGTGCGGCGGGAAGGCGACGGGGTAGGGCCATCCCTCGCGGAACTGGGCCAGGGTGGTGACGCCGACCTCCGGCGCGGGGTCGCGCTCGAACTCGCCGAACCCGGGCTCGCCCAGCGCCATGACCAGCTCGCGGCCGCGGTCCGGGCGGAAGTTGAAGTGCACGACGACGTCGCCGTCGGCCATGCCGTCGTAGTCGCCGATGACCGTGGGCCGGATGAACTCGTCGGTCTCGTCGCGCGTGCGGGCGCCCTCGATGGCCTCCTGCGCGCTCGGCCGCCGTCTCGCCCCGGGCGCCGACGATGGCGTCGTAGGCAAGCTGCATGCGATCCCAGCGCTTGTCGCGGTCCATGGCCCAGTAGCGCCCGGCCACGGTCCCGATGCGGCCCGCGTGGCGCAGCCAGCCCTCCAGCTCCTTCACGTAGCCCGGCGAGGAGGTCGGCGACGTGTCGCGGCCGTCGGTGAAGACGTGCACCACCAGGTCCGGCACGCCCTCGCGCGCCGCGAGCTCGACGAGCGCCTCCAGGTGCTCGAGGCTGGAATGGACGCCCCCGTCGGATACCAGGCCCATCAGGTGCAGCCGGCCGCGCGGGCTGTTGCGGGCGGCCTCGCAGGCCGCCAGCAGCGCAGGGTTCTCGAAGAAGCTGCCGTCGGCGATGGCGTCGTCGATCCGAGCCAGGTCCTGCTTGACGATCGAGCCCGCGCCGAGGTTGAGGTGCCCCACCTCCGAGTTGCCCATCTGGCCGTCGGGGAGGCCGACGTCGTGCCCCGAGGTCCGCAGCGTGGCGTTGGGGTAGGTGGAGATCAGCTCGTCGAACGTTGGCGTCGACGCGAGCGAGGGCGCGTTGCCCGGCCCGGGGGGAGCGATGCCCCAGCCGTCGAGGATCACCAGGGCGACGGAGGGAACCGGGTACTCCGAGGGACCGGGCGCGGGGCTAGCCACGAACGCTCTCCGCTGCCGCGCGGCAGATGGCGAGGAAGTCGCCGGGCTCGAGCGAGGCGCCGCCGACGAGGGCGCCGTCGACGTCGCGCTCGGCCATCAGCTCGGCGGCGTTCGCGGGCTTGACGGACCCGCCGTAGAGGATGCGCACCGCCGCCGCGGCATCGGCGTCGATCTTCGCGAGCTCCGAGCGCACGTGGGCGATTGCCTCCTGGGCCTGCTGGGCGGTGGCCGTGCGGCCGGTGCCGATGGCCCAGATGGGCTCGTAGGCGACGACCACGCCGGCCAGGCGACCGGAGCTCGACGGCGGCGAGGTCGGCGGCGATCTGCCGCGACAGGACCGCCTCGGTCTCGCCGGCGTCGCGCTCGCCCTCCGTCTCGCCGACGCACAGGATCGGGACCAGCCCCGCCGCGAGCGCCGCCGGGACCTTCTCGGCCAGGGCCGCGTCGGTCTCGCCGAAGAGCTGGCGGCGCTCGGAGTGCCCCAGCACGGCGCCCCACGCCCCCGCCTCGACCAGCATGGGCGGCGAGAGCTCGCCGGTGAACGCCCCGGAGTCGGCCTGATGCATGTTCTGGGAGGCGACCCGGACCTCGCTCGCGGAGAGATGGCCCGCCAGCTCGGCCAGCGCGGTCGCCGGCGGGCAGATGACGACATCGGCCGCGCCCAGCTCGGCGGCGGGGCCCGCGAACTCGTCGGCGAAGGCGATCGCCTCGGCCCGGGTCTTGTTCATCTTCCAGTTCGCGGCGACCAGGGGTCGCCGGTTCGAATCAGGCATCGTCGAGGGCCTCCACTCCAGGTAGCTCGCGGCCCTCCATCATCTCCAAAGCCGCCCCGCCGCCCGAGGAGAGCCAGTCGACGCTGTCGGCGAGGCCGAAGGTCGCGAGGGCCGCGGCGGAGTCGCCGCCGCCCACCACCGTCCTCCCGGGCGCCGCCGCGACGGCCTCCGCCACGGCGCGGGTGCCCGCGGCGAAGGGCTCCATCTCGAACGCGCCCATGGGGCCGTTCCAGAACACGGTGCCGGCCGAGCCGATGACCGCGGCGTACTCACGCGAGGTCTCGGGGCCGACGTCGAGGCCCATCCAGCCGTCGGGAACCTCGACGCCGTCGAGCTCGCGCCGCTCGGCGTCCGCGGCGAAGCGATCGCCCGCGACGAGGTCGGTGGGAAGGTGAAGCGTCGCCCGCGCGTCGGGCTCCATCGCCAGCAGGCGCGCCGCCATCGTGGCGCCCTCGTCCTCCACCAGGGAGTCGCCGGTGGCCCGGCCCTGGGCCTGAAAGAAGCTGAAGCACATGGCCCCGCCGATCAGGATGTCGTCGGCGGATTCCATGAACTGGTCGATGAGGGCGATCTTGTCGGACACCTTCGCGCCGCCCAGGATCACGCACAGCGGCCGGGCCGGGTCGTCGCGCACGGCCTCGAGCTCGGTCACCTCCCGCTCCAAGAGCAACCCCGCGTGGGCCGGCAGCAGGGCCGACACGCCGGCGTTGCTGGCATGGGCCCGGTGGGCCGTCCCGAACGCGTCGTTGACGAACACCTCGGCGAGCGAGGCGAGCGCCCGGGCGAGCTCGGGGTCGTTCTTCGTCTCCCCGGGCTCCCAGCGGGTGTTCTCCAGCATCAGCACGTCGCCGGGCTCCAGGCCCGCGACGAGGCGCTCGACCTCCTCGCCGACCACGGCCGGCGCCAACGCGACGTCGGCGCCGATCAGCTCGCCCAGCCGCGCCGCCACCGGCGCCAGGCTCAGCTGCGGGTCCCGGCCCTTGGGCCGGCCGAGGTGCGAGGCGACGATCACCTTCGCCCCGCGCTCGCGCAGCAGCTCGATGGTGGGCTGCGCCGCCCGGATCCGGGTGTCGTCGGCCACCTCGCCGCCCGACAGCGGGACGTTCAGGTCGGCGCGGACCAGCACCGCGCGACCGCCGACGTCCGCGTCGCGGACGCTCCTCTTGGCGAAGGTCAAGCGGGCAGGACCTTCTCCGCGAGCTCGATGCAGCGGTTCGAGTAGCCCCACTCGTTGTCGTACCAGGTGACCAGCTTCGCGAAGGTCCCGTCCACCACGATGGTCTGTGGCGCGTCGAAGATCGACGAATGCGGGTCGCCGACGATGTCGGTCGAGACGATCGGGTCCTCGGTGTAGGCGAGGATGCCCTCCATCGGCCCCTCGGCGGCGGCCTTCACCACCGCGTTCAGGTCCTCCGCGGTGGTCTCGTCGCGCAGCACGCAGGTCAGGTCGACCACCGAGCCGGTGGCCACCGGAGCCCGCACGGCGATGCCGTTGAGCTTGCCGGCGAGCTCGGGAAGCACGAGGCCGACCGCCTTGGCCGCCCCCGTGGTCGTCGGGATCAGGTTGAGCGCCGCTGCCCGCGCCCGGCGCAGGTCCTTGTGCGGCATGTCCTGAAGGCGCTGGTCTGACGTGTAGGCGTGGATCGTGGTCATCAGGCCGCGCTCGATGCCGACCGCGTCGTTGACCGCCTTCGCGAGCGGCGCCAGGCAGTTGGTGGTGCACGAGGCGTTGGAGATGATGTTGTGCTTCTCCGGGTCGTACGCCGTGTCGAAGTTCACGCCCAGCGCCACCGTCACGTCGGGGTCGGTGGCGGGCGCGGAGATGATCACCTTCTTGGCGCCGGCCTCGAGGTGCTTGGCGGCGTCGTCGCGCTTGGTGAAGAAGCCGGTCGACTCGATCACGACGTCGACGCCGAGGTCGCCCCAGGGCAGGTCGGCCGGGTCGCGCTCGGCGAGCACGCGCACCGTCGCGCCGTCGACGATCAGGGCGTCCTTGCCCTCCTCGACCTTGCCCGGGAACCGCCCCAGAATCGAGTCGTACTTGAGCAGGTGGGCGAGCGTGTGCTCGTCGGTGATGTCGTTGACGGCCACGAACTCGAGATCGGACCCCGCAGCGTGCGCGGCCCTGAGGAGGTTGCGGCCGATCCTCCCGAAGCCGTTGATTCCGACCTTTACTGGCATGTGGGCTCAGTCCTTTCGGTTCGTTTGAGTACGAGACGAGACGGTAGCTGTCAGTCGCCCTGCCGGCGCCCAGCGGAATCTACGGATTGCGACTACGAGGGCTGCCGCACCCCACGCGGCGACGATCGCGAGGTCCTTGGGGTCGAAGCCGCTCCCCGTGGGGACCCAGGCGTTGAGGAACGCCAGGAAGAAGTGGCGCACCGGGAAGATCCCGGCGACGGTGAGGACGCCCGACGGGATCTGGTCGTCGGGGATGAAGACTCCCGGACAGGAAATAGAGGGGCAGGAAGATGGCCTGCGTGATCGCGGGCGCGGCGTCCTCGGTGGGGATGATCGTGGTGAGGGCGATGCCCATCGCGCAGAACGAGGCCGCGCCGACCACGAGCGTGACGATCACGGCGCCCGCCTCCGACCACGGAATCGGCACGCCGTAGGCGACTGCGCCCAGGCCCGCGACGAGCGACAAGCATGAGCGCGCCGACGACGATCGAGTTGCCGACCCGGCCCGCGATGAACACCGGCGCCGGCAGGGGCGTCCCGCGCACGCGCTTCAGCAGGCCCGCCTCGCGCTCGCGGGTGAGGTTGATCGCGAGGTTCACGCTGGTCGCCGAGATCACCCCGAGGGTGATGATCGCGGGCACGTAGTAGGTGCTGACCTTGATGTGGCGCCCGCTCACGGTCTGCCCGCCGAACAGGAGCTGGAAGATCACCATGAAGAACACGGGCAGCATCACCGTGAAGAAGACCGACGCCGGGTTGCGCCAGAAGACCTTCTGGTCGTAGCGGAACTGATGCCAGACGAGGGCGGCGCCGAGCTCACGAGCCCTCCTCCTCGTCCTCGCCCGTGAGCTCGAGGTAGACGTCCTCGAGGCTCGGGCGGTGGACCTCGAGGTCGCCCAGGGCCACGCCCCGCTCGAGCGCCCAGCCGGTGAGCGAGTTCAGGACGGTCACCGGGTCGTGCGTGCTGAGGTTGACGCGCCCGGTCGCGCCCGAGCCGTCGACCCGGGCGGCGGCGACGGCCTGGGGCAGGTCGGCGGCGCCGGCGGGCAGGTCGAACTCCACGAGCGTCGCCGCCTCGCCTCGCCCGCCGAGCTCCGAGGGCGGCCCCTCGGCCACGATCTCGCCGCGCCGGATGATCGCCACGCGATCGGCCAGCGCCTGGGCCTCCTCCATGTAGTGCGTGGTCAGGAAGACGGTCTTGCCGAGCCTGCGCAGGCTCCCGATGACCTCCCAGGCCTGGCGGCGCGCCGACGGGTCGAAGCCCGTCGTGGGCTCGTCGAGGAAGAGCAGCTCGGGGTCGCCGATGAGCGCGGCGCCGACGTCCACGCGCCGCTGCTGGCCGCCCGACAGCCGGCCCGACCCGGTCGTCCGCCTTCTCGTCCAGGCCGACGACGTCGATCGTCTCGTCGATCGGGCGGGGCGAGGAGAAGTAGCCGGCGTACAGCTCCAGCGTCTCGCGCACCGTCAGCAGCGGCTGGAGCTCGCACTGCTGGAGGACGATGCCGATGCGCTCGCGCCACGCGCGGTCGGCTTCTCCGGGGTCGGAGCCCAGCACCTGCACCTCGCCCGCGGTGCGCTCGCGGTAGCCCTCGAGGATCTCGGTCGTCGTGGTCTTGCCGGCGCCGTTCGGCCCGAGGAAGGCGAAGATCGCGCCGGACTGGACCTGCAGGTCGATGCCGCGCACCGCCTCGTTCGAGCCGTAGGCCTTTCGCAGGCCCCTGACCTCGATCGCCAACGCGCTCACGAAGCGATTATCGCGGGCGCGGTTGGTTGTTGACACGCCGGTGCGGCCCCCGCGGTCGCCTCAGCCCGTGCGGTTCAGCTGGCGGTGGATGTCGCGGGCGAGCTTGCCGGGAATGCCCGGCACGGCCTCGAGCTCCTCGCGCGAGGCGTTGGCCACGCGCTCCGGCGAGCCGAAGTGGACCAGCAGCGCCCGCTTTCGCGCCGGCCCCACGCCGGGCAGCTCGTCCAGCAGCGAGCGCCGCATCGAGGCGTCGCGGCGCTTTCGGTGGTGCTCGATGGCGAAGCGGTGGGCCTCGTCGCGCACCCGCTGGAGCAGGCGCGAGGCCTCGGAGTCGGCGGGGACCGGCAGCGGGCCGAGCGGCCCGGCACGTAGACCTCCTCGAGCTTCTTCGCCAGGCTGATCACGGTCACGCCGCGCTCGGCGAGCCCGGCGAGCGGGCGCATGGCCGCGCCCAGCTGGCCCTTGCCACCGTCGATCAGGACCACGTCGGGGCGCGAGGCAAAGCTCGCGTCCCGCGCTCGATCGTGCGGTGAGAGGTCGGTCTGGGCGTCGAGGCGGGCCACGCGGCGGCGAGAGGACCTCCTCCATCGAGGCGAAGTCGTCCGGGCCGTCGGCGCGGTCGCCGCGGATCCGGAAGCGGCGGTAGTCGGACTTCTTGGGCGCCCCGCCCTCGAACACCACCATCGACGCCACGGTGTGCTCGGACCCGAGGTTGGAGATGTCGAACCCCTCGATCCGCACGGGAAGCGTCTCCAGGCCGAGCGCCTCGGACAGGTCGGCGAGCGCGTCGACCCGTTGCTGGCGGCTGCGCTCGCGCCGCAGCTTGTCCTGTGCAAGCGCGAGCTTCGCGTTGCGCTCGGCCATCTCGCGCAGCCGGCGCTTGTCGCCGCGCTCGGCGACGCGGACCTCCACCGAGCCTCCGCGACGCTCCGCAAGCGCCTCGGAGACCAGGCCCTCCCGGCCGGCGAGGGCCGAGCCCACCACGATCAGCCGTGGGATCGCGGGCACCGCCGAGTAGTACTGCGCCAGGAACTCCTCGATCACCTCCGCCTCCGAGCGCTCGCCCTCGTTGGCCAGGTAGAAGCTCTGGCGCTCGGCCAGCACCCCGTCGCGGACCTGGAAGACCTGGGCGTTGGCGTCGCGCCCGTCGACGGCGACGCCGATCACGTCCACGTTCTGAAGCGAATCCCCCGCCACGCGCTGGCGCTGCATCAGCGAGCGGACGGCGGCGAGGCGGTCGCGCAGCACCGCGGCGCGCTCGAACTGCTCGCCCCGCGAGGCCTCCTCCATCTTCGACTCCAGGTCGCGCTCCACGTCGCGGTAGCGGCCGGAGAGAAACGCCGCGATCGCCTCGACGTTGCGGCGGTACTCGGCGCGATCGATGTAGCCCACGCAGGGCGCCTGGCAGCGCTTGATGTAGTAGTCGAGGCAGGGCACTCCCGAGCGGCGGCCGGGATCCGGGCCCTCGCAGGTGCGGTACTGGAACAGCTTGCCGAGCAGCTCCAGGGTCTCCCGGGTGCGCTTCGCGCTCGCGTAGGGACCGAAGTACACGCGCCCGGGGCGGTGGCGCTCGCGCGTGAAGTACACCCGCGGGAACTCCTCGTCGAGGCTGATCCCGATGTAGGGGTACGACTTGTCGTCGCGCAGGCGGATGTTGAAGCGCGGGCGGTGGCGCTTGATCAGCTGCTGTTCGGCCAGCAGGGCCTCGGCCTCCGTCTCCGTCACGACGAAATCGAACGAGCGCACCTGCCTCAGCATGTCCGGGCTGGAGCGGCCCTTTCCCGAGAAGTGCGAGCCCACGCGCTTGCGGATCGAGACCGCCTTGCCGACGTAGATCACCTCGCCGCGTGAGTCCTTCATCAGGTACACGCCAGGCTGGTCCGGCAGCTCCGACGCGCTGCTCCTTGAGGGTCTCCCTTGCCATGCCCACAGGGTACGGTTCGCTCCCGCCGTCCCCCAACCCAGGAGCCGCAGATGAGCGCAGTCGAAACCGCCGCACCGCCCGAGCTGAAGACGATCGACATCGAGGTCGACGGCGCCGTCGCCACGGTCACCCTCAACCGCCCCGACGCGCTCAACGCCATGAGCCCGGAGATGATCGGCGAGCTCACCGTCCTGGCCTCCTGGATGGCCGACGACGCCGCCGTGCGTGCGGCGATCATCACCGGCTCCGGCCGGGCCTTCTCCGCAGGCGGCGACGTCAACTGGTTCAAGGAGGGGCTGGAGCGCGACGACATCGACCTGCCCGCCTCGGTGCGCCGCGGCGCCGACGTGCTGCACCAGGCGATCGTCGACCTGCGCCGGGTGCCGTACCCGGTGATCGCGGCCGTCAACGGGCCCGCGGCGGGGGCCGGCTTCTCGCTCGCGCTCCAGTGCGACATCCGGATCGCCTCGGAACAGGCGTTCTTCGCAGTCGCCTACGGGCGCATCGGGGCATCGCCCGACGGCGGCATGACCTACTTCCTGCCTCGAGTGATCGGCCCCGGGCCGGCGCTGGAGCTGATGCTGCGCGACCCCAACATGACCGCGGCCGACGCGAAGGAGCGCGGCCTGGTGTCGGAGGTGGTCCCGGCGGACGAGCTGCTGCCCCGCGCGCAGGAGCTCGCGGCCGAGCTCGCAAAGGCTGCGCCGCACTACGTCGCGACCTGCAAGCGCCTGCTGGCGTCGAGCCTCGACAACTCGCTCGCCGACCACCTCCAGCTCGAGCGCCACGGCATCGCCGACTCGATGGGCACGGCGGACCTGGCCCGCGCGGTTCCGGCCTTCTTCGCCGGCCAGACGCCCGAGTTCACGGGCGAGTAGGTCGTTGAACCTAGAGTAGTCCCCATCTGGTACTACGGCTCCGAACACGATGAAAGGTGGAAGACACATGAAGAAGCTCGCACTTTCGCTCGCCCTTGCGGGCGTCGCGGCGCTTGCGCTCGCCGCGTGCGGGTCGAGCAGCTCCAGCACGACCTCGAGCACCACGGCCAGCAGCACGACCTCCTCGGGCGGCAGCTCCTCAGGCGGCAGCTCGTCAGGCGGCAGCTCGTCATCCGGCGGCGCCTCGACGCTGGACGTCTCCGCCGACCCGAGCGGTGCGCTCGCGTACCAGCAGAAGTCCCTCACCGCCAAGGCCGGCCAGGTGACGGTGAACTTCACCAACATGTCCCCGCTCGACCACAACGTCACCATCGAGTCGGGCGGAAACGACATCGGCGCCACCGACACGATCGCCGGCAGCAAGACCTCCACGACCGTGAACCTCAAGCCGGGCACCTACACCTACTACTGCTCGGTCGACGGCCACGAGGCCGCCGGCATGAAGGGCACGCTGACCGTCAAGTAACGGGCGCGTCCGCGCCGCAAACAACGCTGAGTTGCGAATTTGGGCCCCTCAGGGGGCCCTTTTTCGCATCTCGGCGGGGTTTGGTGGGGCCTAGCCGGCGAGGGCGCGGCCGACGCTGTCGGCCACCAGTGCGGGCTTGTCGTTGCCCTCGACCTCGACGGTGATGCGGGTGACCACGTGCCACCAGCCGCCCTCGAGCTGGTCGACCGACTGCAGCTGCGCCCGCGCCCGCACCCGCGACCCCGCGGGCACCGGCGCCGGGAAGCGCACCTTGTCGAAGCCGTAGTTCACGCCCGCGACGACGCCCTCCTGCTCGATCAGCTCGAGCCGGAAGGCGTCGGTGAGCGCCAGGGTGAGGTTGCCGTGGGCGACCGTGCCGCCGAAGGGGCTCTCGCGCTTGGCGCGCTCGACGTCGGTGTGGATCCACTGGTGGTCACCGGAGACGTCGGCGTAGGCGTCGATCGTCTCCTGGGAGATGGTCTTCCACTCCGTGGGCCCGATCTCCTGGCCCACGAGGCCCTGAAGCTCTTCGAGGCTCCCGATCTTCTGGATCGCCATGGGCGGGGACACTACCGGCCCGCCGTATGATCGGGCCATGAGCGACGGCGGCAAGACCTGGATCCTCACCGGCTCGCTCGAGAACTTCCGGATCAACGTCGAGCGCGGCTTCGACCCGATCGGGCTGAAGGAGGGCCGGCGCAACCAGGCCTCGGAGTTCCAGCCGGGCGACGAGGTGATCTTCTACGTCACCGGCGTGCAGGCCTTCGGCGGCATCGCCCGCGTGCGCTCGACGATGTTCGAGGACCGCACGCTCGATCTGGCCGCAGGGCAAGAAGAAAAAGCCCGAGGCCTACCCCTGGCGCGTGGAGGGCGAGCCGGTGCTCGTGCTCGACGAGGACGACTTCGTCCCGGCCGAGTCGATGCTCGGCAAGCTCGACCACCTGAAGAAGTGGCCCGAGGCCCACTGGCACCTCGCGTTCCAGGGCCAGCTGCGCACCATCGTCCGACGCCGACGCCAAGCGCCTTCGCGACCGCATGGGCGCGGTCGCGTCGAAGGCTTAGGCGACCAACCGCACCTCGAGCGGGGCCGGCAGCGACATCGCGCCGGTCGCGTCCATCAGCCCCAGGATGCGGGCGACGTAGGCCTGGGTCTCGGGGTAGGCGGGCACGCAGCCGCAGGCAGCCACGGCGCCCGGCCCGGCGTTGTAGGCGGCCAGCGCGAGCGCGGGCGAGCCGAAGCGCCGCAGCAGGTCCGACATGAGGTGCCCCTGCGCGTCGATGGCCGCCGCCGCGTCGAAGGGGTCGGGCAGCCCGTATCCGGCCGCCGTCGCAGGCATGAACTGGGCGATCCCCTCCGCGCCGGCGGGCGAGACGGCGCCAGGGTTGAAACCCGACTCCGCCTCGAGCTGGGCGGCGAGCAGCCCCGCCGGGACGTTCCAGCGCCGGGCGGCCGCGAGGACCGGGCGCTCGTACGCGGCCGGGACGAAGGCCGGAAGCGTCGGCCGCGGCGCCCGCCCTGCCGTCGGGCTCGCCGACGGCGTTCCCCGCCGCCGAGCATGGCGCCGGGCCGCGCACGTAGCCGAAGTGCCAGGCCTCCCAGGAGTAGCGCTGCGCGAACCCGAAGCGCGGAGCGTTCGCCGCCAGCCATGGCTGCGCGTCGGGCGGCCCGAGATCGAGCTCGGTGCCGCAGCGGTGAAGCGAGGTGCCCGGCGGAGCGACCCAGCGCGGGTCGGGGTTCGCGGCGTAGAGGCGCGCCTGCTCCGCGTCGGAGCGATAGGCGGAGTTGATCGTGAGCGCAACCCCGTCGCGGGTCGCCGCAGCCTCGAGGCGGTCGAACGCGGCGGCGACATCGGGGCGCATCGGCCGGCCCTGCCGGTAGGCGAGCGGGCCGGAGTAGCCGCCGCCGGTCGCGTATCGGGCGCGGGCGTCGATCGCGGCCTGCGGCGGGGCCGCCTGCGCCGCGGCGCGCAGGGGCTTCGAGATCGCGCCGGCTCGGGGTGCGCCCGGCAGGGCGTCGCCTGGGCGGGCCTGCGCCCGGTAGGCGACCGCCGCGCGCAGCGGCGCCGGCGACGCGGAGTCGGGAAAGCTCACCTTCAGGCGATCGCCATCGAGACCGTTTCGCCGCGCCGCGTCGAGGGCCGCGCCGCGTGCGCGCTCGAGGTAGGCGGGCTTGGCGAGATGCTCCGGGTTCGGGTGTCCTCCCGGGAGCGTCGCGGGCGCCTGCAATCTCGGGAGGTCGTCGCGCATCGAGCGCACGGCCGACAGCGCGGCGAGGTCCACCCCGCTCTGGGCGCGCTCGGCGCCCGTCACCGAGCCGGCGAGCGCGATCAGCACCGCCGTCGCGAGGAGCAGCGCGAGGCAGGCGCCCAGCGCCAGCAGCGTCACCTGGCCGCCGGCCGACGCGAGCCCCGCAGCCCGCGGGCGAGGCGCCCGCCGCGAAGCCTCGGGTCGTGGGTCGAGGAACGCGCACAGCCGCGCCGCACGAGCCGAGGCCGGTCCGCCCGGGTCGATGCCCGTCAGCGCTCGCCGCGCGGCCAGCGGACCGAGCGGCCTGCTGACTACCTTCACCAACCGCCCGGCGCGACGGCCCTCGGTCACGGCGAGGGCTGCGAGCCGGCGGTCCTCGGGCAGGTGCGCCCGCACGAGGAGCCCGTGGATCCCGGGGGTTACCGCGAGCAGCCCGCGCGCGACCTCCGCGGGTGCGAACACGACGACGAGCGCTCCGGCGCCGGCGGCCGCGCGAGCCGCCACCCGCACCTGGGCCTCGGCCTCCGCGCCCGCCCGCATCCCGAGCCAGCAGATCGCGCCGCGAGCGGCGGCCGGAAAGCCCGCCTCGCGCAGCTCGCCCTCCAGCCGGCGCGCGGAACGACTCGCCAGCATCGTCGGGCCGCGCCCGCCCGCGCTGCCGACCTCGATCAGCAGGGCCGGCCCCGGCTCGCCCATGGGCTCGCGCCGAGCGGCCGCCACCGACAGAGAGGCCGCCCAGGCCAGCCCGCCGGCGGCAGAGCCGATCTCCGTCGCGACGACGACCGCGCCGCCGGCGTCGGCGTTCATCCGCCGCCGGGCGGGCGCGCCCACGCCGAGGACTCCACCGACGGCTCCCTGCCCACCGCCGCCAGGGGCGAGGGCATGCGCAGGGTTACCCGCACCTCTCCACCGTCGCGCTCGATGCGGAATCGGTCGCGCGCCCAGCCGGGCAGGGCCCGGCCGACCGCCGGCTTCACCGGAGCGCCAGCTGCCAACGCGACGGCGCCGGCCTCCGCGGCGCCGTCGGCGAGGGTCGAGCCGTAGCCGAGCGCCAGCAGCTGGAACGCGACCAACCCGGCGAGCCCGAAGAGCGGCACCGAGGCCAGGAGCTCGACGGAGGCCTGTCCGGAGCGTTCAGCGAACCGCATCGCCGGCTCCGGGAAGCCCGCCACCGCCCGACGCCTGCACCCCGGGAAGGCCGGGCGCTGCGACCCGCACCCTCAGGGCGCCACCGTGCCCGATCGAAGCCCCCGAGCGCAGAACGGACGGCAGCGCCGACCGAGCCGCGTGCCCAGGATCGGCGCCGACCGCCGCGGCGCGCGCTCCGGCCCGCGCTGCCCCCTCGGCGCTCCACAGGGACCATCCCGCGAGGGCGAGCTCGACGGCGAGGCCCACGAGCAGGACCAGCGCCGGAACCACCGCGAGGAGCTCGACCGAGGCCTGGCCGGCCTGCGACGGATGGCGAGGGCGCGACATGCCCCGAAGCTACGAGCGCGCGGCGCGCGGGTTGCGCGGCGAGCGTGCCGGCTCAGCGCCGGGTCAGTAGCTGTTGGCGCGCACCCAGATTCGGGCGATGACCACGATCGCCCCCACCAGCAGCAGGATCCAGGCGAGCGTCCCACCGCCGGTCAGCAGCATGCGGTGGGCGGCGGCCACCATCAGGACGATCAGGCCGACGGCGGCGAACACGACGACGCGGTCGCGCTCGTTCAGGCCGTCGATGGTCATCCGGTTCTCGCGGTAGAGCTGGGCGCCGGCAAGCGCCAGCGAGGCGAGGAACGCGAGCAGCAGCGCGGTCAGCACGGCGGTCGCGGCGTTGCCGCCGCCCGGAGCGAAGTCGACCACGGCGGCGATCGCGGCGATGATCGCGAAGTTACGAAGGGCGCGCATCGGCACAGATGCTACGCCGCGCGGCGCGGGCCGTCGCCGGATCAGGACTTCGTCGTCATCACGACGATGCCCAGCACCACCGCCGCGCCGACCACCGCCAGGGCGAGCGCCGCCAGGCCCGCGGACGCAAACGCGGCGGAAGCCCGCCCGTCGCGGCGCAGGTCGATGGAGCGCACCGCGCCCAGCAGGGCGAGGGCGAACGCCAGCGTGACGCCCACCGCCGCCAGCGTCGCGTAGACGATCGTCTGCCAGAGGGCCTTGCCGTCGACCAGGGTGGCGAGATGCCCAAGCGGCTTCATCACGCCGGCACCGGCGCGCGCCGAACACGCCTCACGAGCGCGACGGCGACCATGGCGAGGCCGGCCCCGGCGACGATCGCGGGCCCGAGCGCGCCCGTTCCGAAGGCCCTGGCCACCCCGTAGGCGGCCGCCCCGATCGCCGCCGCGCACGGCAGGGTGAGCACCCACGCGACGACGATGTCTCCGGCGACCCCCCAGCGGACGGCGGAGAAGCGCTTGCCCGATCCCGCGCCCATCACGCCGCCCGAGATCACGTGGGTCGTGGACAGCGGGAACCCGAAGTGGGACGAGGCGAGGATGACCGCCGCGCCGGCCCCCTGCGCCGAGAAACCCTGCGCGGAGTCCATCTTGATGATCCGCGTTCCCATCGTGCGGATGATCCGCCATCCGCCGGTGTAGGTGCCGAGCGCGATCGCGGTGGCCGAGGAGACGATCACCCAGGTCGGCACGTGGAAGTTGTCCGCGGCGATGTTGCCGTTGGCGACCAGCGCAAGCGTGATCACGCCCATCGTCTTCTGGGCGTCGTTCGTCCCGTGGGCGAGGGCGAGCAGGCCGCCCGAGAGCACCTGTCCGTAGCGAAAGCCCCTCGTGACCGGGCCCGGGCGCTGGCGGCCCAGGATCCGGTAGCAGATGAAGATTCCCGTGAGCGCAACGGCGAACGCGAGGATCGGCGCGATGACGGCGGGGACCAGCACCTTCCCGACGAGCCCGTCGACCAGTACGGCCTGGGTGCCGGCGGCCGCCACCGCCGCGCCGACCACGCCTCCGATCAGCGCGTGCGAGGAGCTCGACGGCAGTCCGACGTTCCAGGTGATCAGGTTCCAGGCGATCGCGCCGACAAGGCCCGCGAAGATGATCTGGGGAGTGATCTCAGCCGCGTCGACGACGTCGTTCGCCACCGTGGCCGCCACGGCAACGGAGAGAAACGCCCCGGCGAAGTTGAGCACCGCCGCGTAGGCCACGGCGAGCCGGGGTGACATCGCCCTGGTCGAGATCGACGTGGCGATGACGTTCGCGGTGTCGTGGAAGCCGTTGGTGAAGTCGAACGCAAGCGCGGTCGCGATCACGATCACCAGGACTGCGTCGTTATGCACGCCTCACCTCAGGCGTTCTTGATGACGATGCCTTCGAGGATGTGGGCGGCCGTCTCGGTGGCATCGATGGCGCGCTCGAGCACGGCGAAGATGTCCTTCCACCGGATCACGACCATCGGATCGATGCCGTTGGCGAACAGCGACGCGACCGCGTCTCGCGACAGCCGGTCGCCGTCGTTCTCCAGGCTGTGGATGGCGATCCAGTGGTCCTCGAGGTTCTGGAAGCCCCGCAGCTTGGAGAGCGCCTCGGCGAGTTGCTCACAGCAGCCCACGATGATGTCGGCGAGCCCCTGGGACTGCTCCATCGGCGCCTCGATCTGGTAGAGGCCGAAGAAATCCGCGGCCTCCTCGATGTAGTCGACGACGTCGTCGATCGTTCCCGCGAGACCGAAGATGTCCTCGCGATCCAGCGGCGTCACGAAGGTCGTGTTGAGGCGCCGGATGATCTCGTGGGTGATCTTGTCGCCCTCCTGCTCGGCCAGCAGGATCTCCCGCGAGAGGCCGGCGGAGTCCGGCCAGCCGCGCAGCATCTCCTGCAGCAGGCGCGCGGCGCGCAGGGTGTTCTGACCAGCCTGGTGGAAGAGGTCGAAGAAGACGCGATCGCGCGGGATCAGGCTCGGGAGCGCCACGGAGGCGCCACGCTAGCAATCGGCGAGAACCTCGGCCACCCGCCGCGCAGCCGCCCCGTCCCACTTTGGCGGAGGTTCCGGAATACCGCTCTCGGAGCGTGCTCCGAGCAACCCCGGAATTTCGGCGATCCTCGCCGGGTCGAGCCCGAGGAGGGTGTTGGTGCCGGCGCGAATCGTCACCGGGCGCTCGGTGTTGTCGCGCAGGGTGAAGCAGGGAATGCCCAGGTACGTCGTCTCCTCCTGGATGCCGCCCGGAGTCGGTGAGCACCGCGGCCGCGTCGGCCTCGAGCGAGAGGAAGTCGAGGTAGCCCACCGGCTCGATCAGCTCCACCCCCCTGGGCACCCGGTCGCCGAGCATCTTGCGGGTGCGCGGGTGCGCGGGAAAGAGGACCGGCAGGCTCGCACCAACCTGCTCCAGCGCGTCGATCGCCGCCCCGAGCAGCGGCCCGTCGACGAGCGCAGGGCGGTGGAGCGTGACCAGGAGGTAGCCGCCGGGCTCCGCGCCCAGGCCGCGCGCCGCCTCACGGGCGCGGAAGCGCTCCTGGAGCGCCACCAGAGTGTCGATCATCGTGTTGCCGACGAAGCTCGGGCGGTCGTCGTCGATGCCCTCGGCCGCGAGGTTGTCGATCGCCTCCTGGGAGTGCAGGAAGAGGAAGCGGGCGATGTGGTCGGCGACGATGCGGTTGATCTCCTCGGGCATCGTGCGATCGAAGCTCCGCAGCCCGGACTCCAGATGGGCGACGTCGATGCCCAGGCGCGATGCGCAGATGGCCGCGGCGACGGTGGAGTTCACGTCGCCGGGGACCATCACGAGGTCCGGGCGCTCCGCGGCGAGGATGGGCTCGAGCCGCTCGATGACGCGGGCGGTCTGCTCGGCGTGGCTGCCCGATCCCACGCCCAGCATGTGGTCCGGCTCCGGCACGCCCAGCTCCTCGAAGAAGACCTGGGACATCGCCCTGTCGTAGTGCTGGCCGGTGTGGACGACGGTGTTCGGCGCCGGGGCCCAGCGACTCCCGCAGCGCCGCGATCACCGGGCGCCATCTTCACGAAGTTCGGGCGCGTCCCGAGGACGTGTACGACCCGCATGCCTCTAGGTGTCGAGCGCCCGGCCCAGGAACTCGAGCTGATCGCTGACGGAGCGCTCGAAGGCGTCGCCGACGTACACGTCGAAGTGGCCGAGGTCGTACTCGACGAGCTCGCCCCGCGGCGCCGAGCGGGCGGCCGCGCGCGCCGGCTCCGGCGGGGTGACGACGTCGCGCTTGCCCACCTGCACGAGGATCGGACAGCGGATGTCGGCGGCGTGCTTGCGCGGCGCGTAGGTGCCCACGTGCAGCGCAGCGCGGGCGGCAACCCGGTTCTGCCAGTCGAACCCCGCCGGATACATCGCCGAGTAGCCGGGAAGCGCGTCGGGAGTCGCCATGGCGGCGAGGGTCCCCGGCGGGCCGACGATCGGGATGTAGCGCGGGCCGCGGCCGACTCGAGAGCCGAGCTCGTCGCGAAGCCCCGCGGCGGTCATCTTCGCCAGTCGCACCGGGCCGGCGGCCCGCAGCGTCGCCACGCCGTCGGCGTGCGGCACCTGGGCGACGATCGCCGCGACCCTCCGGTCCTCGGCGCCGATCACCATCACGTGCCCGCCCGAGAACGACGAGCCCCACAGCGCTATCCGCTCGGGATCGACCCCCTCGATCGACCGCGCGTGGGCGATCGCCGCGCGCCAGTCCTCGTGCTGGCGGGGGATGTCCACGAGGTTGCGCGGCTGCCCGCCGGACTCGCCGAAGTGCCGGTAGTCGAAGACCAGCACGAAGCAGCCCGCGGCGGCGAACCGCTCCGCGAACGCGTCCAGGCGACCCTCCTTGAGCGCGCCGAACCCGTGGGCCATGACGACGCAGGGAGCTCCCTCACCGGGCTCGTCCGGGCGGTAGAGCCACCCCGCCACGGCCTCGCCGCCGCAGTGGAAGCGAACGTCGTCTCGGGTGCTCAAGCCAGCTCGTCGATTCGGCGAGCCAGCTCGAAGTCAGCCTGCGTGAGCCCGCCGGCGGCGTGGTTGGTGATCGACACCTTCACGGTGTCCCACGAGATCTCCAGGTCGGGATGGTGTCCCATGTCCTCAGCGGGGCCGACGATCGCGTCGACGAACTTCACCGAGCCCACGAAATCTCCGCGCTCGTAGGACTTGGAGATGGCGTCTCCCGCCCGCTCCCAGCCCTCGATCTCGCCCAGCTTCTGCCTCGATCTCCGCGTCGCTCAGAAGGTCCATGGGCGCAGCCTATAGTCCTGCCGATGCGGATCGCGAGCCTGGTGCCGTCGGCCACCGAGGCCCTGTTCGCACTCGGCTTCGGCGGCGACGTCGTCGCCGTCACGCACGAGTGCGACTGGCCCGCCGAGGCCCGGCGCCTGCCGCGCCTGACGGCGAGCGTCCTCCCCGCCGGGCTCCCCGCCGCCGAGATCGACGCGCGGGTCCGGGAGCTGCACGCAGGCGGGCGAGCCCCTCTACACGCTCGACGAGGGGGCGCTGGCGGCCCTGGAGCCCGACCTGATCGTCACGCAGGAGCTCTGCGCGGTATGCGCCGTCTCCTACGGGGAGGTGTGCGACGCCGCAGCGCGCCTGCCCTCTCGTGCGGATGTGGTCTCGCTCGACCCGACCACCCTCGACGAGGTGATCGACGACCTGGTCACGCTGGCGGAGGCCTGCGGGGACGCCGCGCGGGGCCACGAGCTGTCCTCCCGCCTGCGCGCGCGCCTCGACGGGGTGCGCGAATCGGTTGCCGGCGCCCGGCGCCCGCGGGTGCTGGCGCTGGAGTGGCTCGACCCTCCCTACGTGGGCGGCCACTGGGTCCCGGAGATGATCGCAGATCGCCGGGGGCGAGGACGCCGCGGGGAAGGCAGGCGAGCGGTCGCGGATCGTGGAGTGGTCGGCTCTCGCCGAGCTGGCGGCCGAGGTTGCCGTCGTCATGCCGTGTGGTTGCTACGCGGAGGAGTCCGCGAGCTGAGGCGGAGAAGCACCGAGGGGAGCTCGCGGGGTTGGGCGTGTCCTCCGTGTTCGCGGTCGATGCGGCGGCTTCGTTTTCCCGGCCCGGGCCCGCGGCTCGTGGAGGGAGTCGAGCTGCTCGCGCACCTGCTGCACCCCGAGCTGGCGCCGCCGCCGCCGACCGTCACCTTCCACCCCCTGATGAACGTCCCTGACTGATGCCTATACAGGGCAGTGAGGGACGTTCTTAGACCACGGCGAGCGAGATCGCAACCGAGGCGACGGCCAGGGCGGCCATCACGCCGAGCTCGACGGCGAGACTCGGGCGGCGGCGCTCGGCCTCGACGAACACGAAGGCGATGATCGCTCCCGTCAGCAGGCCGCCGAGGTGCCCCCCGACCGAGATGTTCGATGCCGAGAAGGTGAACACCAGGTTGATGACGACGAAGAAACCGATCTGGTTCGCGAGGTCGCCCATGCCGCGGCGCCGGGCGATGATGAACGCCGCCGCCATGAGGCCGAACACCGCGCCCGACGCACCGATGGTCGGGACGTTCGGATCGAGGATCAGCGCTCCGGCGGAGCCCGCGAGAAGCGCCGTGAAGTACAGGGCGACATACCGGGGCGTGCCGATCGCCGGCTCGAGCAGGTTGCCGAGGATGTACAGCGCGTACATGTTGAAGGCGATGTGGATGAGGCCCGCGTGCAGGAATCCGCTGGTGACGAGGCGCCAGTAGTCGCCGTTCGCGACCGCCGGCCCGTAGAGGGCGCCGTGCCGGAAGACGGTGCCGCCGACGGTCGAGAGACCGCCGCTCCCGCTCGCGATCTCCGCGATGAACGCCGCGACGTTCAGTCCGATGAGGACCATCGTCGCCGGCGCTCGGCCGAGGCCCGCACGCCCCGAGTTGAGCTTGCGCACCGGCGTGGTCTGGCTCGCGCACTCGGGGCAGCGCATGCCCACGGGCGTCGGCGTCATGCAGTCGGGGCAGATCGGCCGCCCGCAGTTGGAGCAGGAGACGCGGGTCTCGCGCCCGGGGTGGCGGTAACAGGTCTCGGCCATCGCCGGAGAGCCTAGAGGGCGACTCAGACCGGCTCAGCCAAGCGGCGCGCGCAGCAGCGGCGGGCCCGTGGGCGCGTCCGAGCCGCCGCGCGGCTCCTCGGTGACGAGCACCGCCTGGGCGCTGTCCAGAGGCCCGGGAACGGCGGCGTTCGCGCTGCCGTCGCGGCGCAGCACGAACGTGCTCTCCGGGTTCATCTTCCCGCCGCGCTGGACCCAGACCTCGTAGACCCGCTTGGGGGGCAGATGCGGCATCCGGTCGACGACGAGAGTCGCGGACCCGTCGACCCGATCGAGCGAGGCCTTCACGCTGCCGGGCCTGGCCGCGGCGGTGGGTTGTGCGGGAACGGTCGAACGCTGGAGCCCGGCCGACGATCCGTGCAGCAGGTAGCCGCCAACCCCGGCGACGACCAGGGCGCAGGCCGCCGCGAACGCGGTGGCGGGGCGCAGGAGCAGTGCTCCCAGCCTGCCCCGGCCGCGCTCCGCAGGACGGGAGCGCACCCCGCCGGCGGCGTCGGCGCGAACCTCCGCCATCACCGCGCGCCGCACGGAGCGCGGCGCGCGCAGCTGGTCCACCGACGTGGGCAGCGCCTCGACGGCGGGCTGGAGCCAGGTCAGGTACTCGCGGCACGACTCGCACTCGGCGAGATGGCGCTCGAGGTCGGCCGCGGGGCCCGGCTCGAGCGCTCCCAGCGAATAGGCCGCGAGGTCGTCGCGGCGCGGTTCTTCCGGGCTCACGGCAGCGCCTCCATAACGTCGTCAATCCCCATCCCCTCCGCCAGCGCGGTGCGCATCTTCTCGAGCCCGAGCCGCATGCGGCCCTTGATGGTCCCGAGCGGCGCGCTCAGCATCTCCGCAATCTCCGACTGGCTGAAGCCTCCAAAGTATGCGAGCGAGATCACCTGCGACTGCTCGTCGGGCAGCTCGCGCAGGAGGCCTCGCACACGGTCGGAGACCTCGCGCCGGATCGCCTCCGAATCGGTGAGCTCGGCGGCGGGGCGGCTCTCGAGCGCGGAATCGTCGTCGCCGGTGAGCTTTCGCGTTGGCAATCCGCCGCGGCGAAGCGAGTCGATCGAGCGGTTGCGGATGATCCCGAGCGCCCAGGAACGCACGCTGCCCTTCGAGGAGTCGTAGCGGGCGCCGGAGCGCCAGATGGACAGAAACGCCTCCTGGATGACGTCCTGCGCGGCTCCGCGGTCGCCCACGATCCGGTGCGCCAGTGAGAAGGCGGCGCCGGAGTGGCGGTCGTAGAAGCGCTCGAAGGCGTCGGGATCCTTGCGATCGACGAGCACCATCAGCTCCTCGTCGCCGAGGCGGTCGAGCGCGGTTCGTGATGGCTTGAGCGGCATGTTTCTGGCGTTCGCGGTGGGCGGGGCCGGGGGCGGGCAGCGTAGGAGCTCCTGGTCGACATACGGGCGCGGGCGGCGGCCGGATCACCCGGCGCCATTAGGATCAGGCGCGATGCAAGGAGCGACTCCCGCCCGCCTCTACGCCACCCTCGTGGGCGGCAGCCTCGTGATCGTCGGGCTGCTCGGGTTCTTCTACAACGGGCACTTCGGCTCGGGCAACGACGTCTACGGCGGCGACCGCTCCGTGGACGTGCTCGGCATCCTCGGCGTCAACGGCTGGCACAACGTGTTCCACCTCGTGACCGGGCTGACCGGGCTCGCCCTGGCCCGCCGCGCGGCGCGGGAATACGCCCTGGCGGTCGGCCTGCTCTACCTGGTGGTCGCGATCTGGGGCTTCGCCCTCGGCAGCGGCCACAACCTCCTCGGGATCATCCCGGTGAACTCCGAGGACAACGTGCTGCACCTGCTGCTGGGGCTGGTCGGCCTCGGCGCCGGGAGCGCGACGCCCGTGGGGCCGAAGCGCAAGCCCAGGTCGAAGTCGAAGCCGAAGCGCGCTCCGCGCGCTCGCCGCACCGCTACGGCCGAGGGCGAGTCGAGCTAGGGCCGACCGAGCGCAGGACGTTCTGCGCCGCGGCGCGAACGCCCGTGGGCCGGCGGCGGCGGCGCATCCCGAAGAGCACCAGCACCCCGCCCGCGACGCTCCCCGCGGTGACCGCGACCACCGGGCGCACCCAGTTGCGCGGGTCGCGAAGCGACTCGAGCTCCGTGTCCTCGAGCTCCTCGGCCCAGCTCGAGAGCTCGGCGGCGGCCTGCTCGGTGATCGCCGACAGCGCCGATTCGAACCGCCCGGACAGTCGCTCTGGCGGCTCGATCGGCCGCAGGGCGTCGGCGAGCAGCGCCTCCAGGTCCAGGTGTCGCTCAGGCTCCGTCATCAACACCCATCTCCTCTGAGAGCTGCTTGATCGCGCGGTGGATGAGCACCTTCGTCGCGCCGTCCGTGCGCCCCAGGGCACGCGCGATCTCGCGGTTGGACATGCCCAGCGCGAAGCGCATGATCAGCGCCTCGCGGCGGTCGTCGGGAAGCTTCTGGACGTTCTCGATGATCGAGCGGAGCTCCTCCCGGCCCTCGGCCACGCGCACAGTGTCGTGCGGGTGCGACGGGGGCTCGACCGCGTCGAGCGCCGCCTCGGGGCGCCGGCCGCGGTCGCGATGGAGGTTCGACGCCAGGTTGTGCGCGATCCGGATGAGCCACGGGCGCAGGGGCCTGCCCTCGGACTCGCGCAGCGCCCGCTCGAAGTGCCTGTACGCCTGGAGAAAGGTCTGCTCGGTGACGTCCTCGGCGTCGTGGTGGTTGCCCACCCGGTAGTAGGAGTACGAGTAGACGTCGCGCAGGTGAGCGCGATAGAGCTCCTCGAACTTGCGGTCGAGCTCGGCCTTCTCGGCGACAGGAGTCACGGCTGCAGCCTATTCGCCACACGGTTGGGCGCCCCTCGCTCATGCCGCGCGCCTCTCGCGCTCGGCCCGCCGCAGCTCGTCGACCCAGTCCGAGGCGCTCAGCTCGCCGTCGATCAGCGAGCGCAACCCGATCAGCCCGGGAGCGTCGATTCCCGCTCCCGTCACGGCCTCGGCCAGCAACGGCACGGTGTCGAGCGCCTCGGAGGCCTGGCCGATGCGTCCGGGGATGCGGTCGGCGGGGACGCCCTCCGCCAGGAGCTCGCCGGCCTGGCGGTTGCGGCTGCTCGGCGCGAGCACGGTGGCGGTGAGGTCGCCAACCCCCGCCAGGCCGCTGAACGTGCCGGAGTCGGCGCCGCGGCCGTCGGCCCACTGCACGCACTCGCGCCAGATGCGGGCGGCGGCGATGCCCGCTGCGTTCAGGCCGAAGGGGGCGGCGGCGGCGGCCGCCAGGGCGGCGGCGTTCTTGGCGACTCCCGCGCACTCGACCCCCACGACGTCCTGAGTGCGCTCGCAGACGAGGCCGGCGCGGTCGAACACGTCGCCGAGCTGGAAGCGCAGGTCGCCGTCCGTGGACGCCAGGACCAGAGCCGCGACTCCGCCTGCCGCCTCGCGCGCCAGGGCCGGGCCGCCGAGGGAGGCGAGCGCGCGGGCGCGGATGCGCTCGGACACGTACTCGCTGGGGAGCAGGCCAAGCGGCTGGACGAGGCCCTTGCTGAGCAGCAGCACCGAGGCGCGCGTGCCGACGCGGTCGCCGAGCGCGCCGACCGCGGCGGGCAGGGCCTTGGAGGGAACGGCGAGGCAGATCAGGTCGCAGCCGGCGAGCTCGATGTCGGCGGCGCGCTTGACGGTGATCGACTCCTCGAGGGTGATTCCCGGGAGGTAGCGCTCGTTCTTGCGCGTCTTGGCGAGCTCCTTCGCCTTCTCCTCGGTGCGCGTGCCGAGCTGGACCTCCACCCCGCCCTTGGCGAGCAGGACGGCGACGGCCGTGCCCCAGCTGCCGGCGCCGATGATGGCCGCCTTTCGCAGCGGCGGCAGGCCGCCCAGCCACTCCCACTGAAGCTCGATGTTCGGCCAGATGCGCTCGGTCACGGTGGCCGCGAGCGCCGGCGACGGGTGCTCGGTGCGGGGGAAGGTCATGGGCTGGCCGACGCGCAGCCTCACCTTGCGCGGGCGGATGCGCCAGCCGCGGCGAACCTCCTCGGTCCCGATCACGGCGACCGGCAGCACGTTGGCGCCGGTCTCGAGCGCGAGCCGGCCGACGCCTCGCTTGGGATGGCCCAGCGAGCCCTGGCGGATGCGGGTGCCCTCGGGGAAGATCACGACCGTCCCCCCGCGGTCGAGCGCCATCCGCGCGGTGGTCATCGAGTCCTCGTCGGACTGACCCCGGCGGATCGGGAACGCGCCGAGGCGCGACAGCAACCATCCCTGCCAGCGCGCCTCGAACAGCTCGACCTTGGCGACGAACTGGATGCGCCGCCGCCAGGGCAGCGTCGCGCCGATGATGAAGGGGTCGAGGAAGCTGCGGTGGTTCGAGGCGACGATGAGGCCGCCCTTCACCTTGGCGTGCTCGCGGCCGTGGCGAGCGAGGCGCAGCCAGATCAGGAAGGCGGGTACGAGCAGCAGGCGGGCGACCGTGTAGAGGACCGGGTTGACGCCGTGCTCGCGCGCAAACCGGTGGTACGCATGGAACCGCTCATCGCTGATGACCGAGTCGCTGCGCGGTGGCGCCGATACGCGTGGCGCATCCATTCCCATGCCTACACGGGTTTCAGCACGCGGTTACCAGGCGTTTTCGATCATTCGCCGCAGCTCGTCGCGCCCGGGCGGGTCGGGCGTCATCCCGAGCTCCGCGCGATCGAGGATGCCGTCGAGCGCGGCGTCGACGTCGGACTCCCTCGCGCCGAGCTCGGAAAGCCGGCGCCGCCCGCCCCCGAGGGCCTCGATGCGGGCCGGGAGGTCCTCCACCGAGCATCCGAGCGCATTGGCGAGCGCGGCCATCGCGCGGGGGGCTCGGTCGGTCATCGCGCCCATGGTCCGGGGCAGCATCGCGGCGTTGGTTTCGGCGTGCGGCGTGCCGAGAACGCGCACCAGCGTCTGGCAGACGACGTGGTGCACGGCGAACAGGGCCGAGTCCAGCGCCCAGGCGCTCAGCACGGCTCCAGCGACGAGCGATGGTGGCGTCGCGGCGGGCGGGGTCCTGGTCGAGGGACTTCGCGATCAGCTCGGCGCCGCGCAGGGCCGCCATGGTCGCCACGGGGTTCGCGAGCGGCGTCGCCAGGCTGTCGGCGCCGTGAGCCAGGGCGTTCATCGCGCTGGCGCGAAGCTCGTCCTCGGGCTGACCGGTCATCAGGGCCGGGTCGCAGATCGCCAGGGCCGGCCGGATGAGCCTGGGCGCGGAGCGACCGTCGGGGAGGCGGTGGATGCCGGTGATCTCCGCGCCCGAGAGGGTCGTGGGGATCGCCGCCACGCGCCCGCCCCGCACCGCGGCGATCGCCTTGGCCGTGTCGATCACGCGGCCGCCCCCCAGCGCGACGAGGTCGTCGGTTCGGACCGAGTCGACAAGGGCCGCCGCGGCCGTGGCCACGGGCCCGCGCTGGACCTCGTGAACCGCGCTCGCAAGGCCGGCGAAGTCGAGCGGGGTCGCGCCGAGCGCACGGGGCGTGGTCAGCAGCTCGAACCGCTCGAAGCCCGAGCCGGCGAGGAGCTCCGGCGAGTCCTCGAACGCGCCGGGCCGCACGACGATGGTGCGATCGGCATCGCGAAACGTGAACTCCTGCCCACCGGGCAGCGTCGAGAGGTCGGGTCTGCGCGCCTTTGCCAAGAGCCCGCCCCCGGAATCGAACCGAGAACCTCTCGATTACAAATCGAGTGCTCTGCCAGTTGAGCTAGGCGGGCGCGGCCCCGAATCTACCGCCCCCAGATGAACGTCCCGGAAGCCCCCACTTTCTGGGGGTCTGCGGGACGTTCTCGCCGCGGCGATACCTATGAACGTCCCTCATTGCCCTGTATAGCCATCAGTGAGGGACGTTCATTGGGTTAGAGGAGGCCGTCGCGGCCCGAGACGTGCTGGGTGACCTTGCGCTTGACGCGCTGCAGGGCGTTGTCGACCGTCTTCGTGTCGCACTCCAGGCGCTCGCCGATGATCTCGTACGAGCAGCCGTCCAGATAGAGGGCGAGCACGTCGGACTCGAGGTCGGAGAGCGCGGTCGAGAGGCACGAGACCAGGCTCGCCAGCTCCTCGCGGGCGATCACCTGCTCGGAGGGATCCTCCGAGCGCGGCCCGGGGAGCACGTCCTCGAGCGTGGCCTCGCCCTCGACGGCCGCCGCCGGCGACTGCGCGAACGACACGTACTGGTTCAGGGGAGCGTGCTTGTTGCGGCTGGCCGTCTTGACGGCGGTGATGATCTGCCGCGTGATGCAGAGCTCGGCGAAGTTGCGGAAGCTCGACTCGCGATCGGTGCGGTAGTCGCGGATCGCCTTGTAGAGACCCACCAGGCCCTCCTGGATGAGGTCCTCGGACTCGCCGCCGAGCAGGAAGTACGAAGACGCCTTGAGGCGGACGAAGCCCCGGTAGCGCTTGACGATGCGCTCGTAGGCGTCGGCGCTGCCCCGCTTGGCCAGAGCGACGAGGTACGTATCCTCGATCTCTGGTTGAGCCTCAGGGCGAGGCCTCCGGGCAGTTGCCGCGCCGACGGGCGCAGCGGAGCTGGTTGCGAGATGCTGGGTAGGTATGGCCACCTGGTCCTCCGTTGGATCGGATCGGATTTTGGTGGCGCCGCGGCCTCCCCTAGGCGCCTCTCTCTCCTCGGGTGGTATCGGCAGCCTTGACCTCTACCTTTACTTCACCCTTATGTCGCGGAGCTTAACCGGCTGGGCGTTGCTATGTCAACCCCGCCGCGAGCGACTGCAAGGTTCCTTGCAGTTTTCCGCAGGCGTCCGGAGGTCTTGATAGATCCTGCGGGTCACGCTGCGGCTCGCTGGCGCACCGCCTCGAACAGCAGGACCGACGCGGCCGCAGAGACGTTGAGCGATCCCACGCTGCCCTGCGCCGGGATCGAGACCAGCACGTCGCAGCACTCGGCTACCCGCCGGCGAAGCCCCTCCCCCTCGCTGCCGACGACGAGCACGGCGCGCCCGGAGAGGTCGGCCTGGGTGTACGGAGTCGGCGCGCCGGCCTCGGCGCCGAAGATCCACGCGCCCTCCTCCTTGGCGGCGATGAGCCAGTCGGCGAGGTTCCGCACGTGCGCGATCGCCAGATGCTCCACGGCGCCGGCCGAGGCCTTCGCCGCCGCCGCCGTGACCGCAGCGGCGCGCCGCTCGCAGATGACCACCCCGGCCGCTCCGGCGACCTCGGCCGAGCGGCAGACCGCGCCCAGGTTGCGCGGGTCCTGCACCTGGTCGAGCGCGACGATCAGGGCGTCATCGGCGGCGAGCAGCCGGGTCGGGTCCGCATAGGGGTACGGGTCGACCTCGGCCACGATCCCCTGGTGGTCGGGCGAGCCCGCGAGCCGCTCGAGCTCCCCGGGGCCGACCTCCTCGGCGGTGATCACCCGGTGCACTCGCCTGCGCCCGCGCTGGGCCTCGGCCACCGGGCGGCGCCCGTAGACGATCTCGGTCGCGCCCGCCACGGGCTCAGCGCGGCACGAGCTTTGGGCCGGCGGGCGTGTCGCGGATGTCGAAGCCGCGCTCGGCCAGCTCGTCGCGCAGCGAGTCGGCGCGCTCGAAATCGCGCTCGGCCCGGGCGGCCTGCCGCAGGCGCAGCAGTTCGAGGGCCTCGGCGTCCGCGACCTCCTCTTCGGCGGCCAGGGACGCCAGCCCCAGCACCTCCAGAAGCTCGGCGACGAGGCCGCGAGCGCCCGCAACCGGCTCGCGGTTGGCGTCGGCGACCAGGGTGAAGAGGGCTCCCAGCGCCCTCGGGGTGTTGAAGTCGTCGGCCAGCGCCGCGTCGAACTCCGCGCGCGCCGCCGCGACCCTGGCGTCCTCCTCCCCATCGCCATCGGTTCCCGACCGGAAGAAGTCCCGGAAGCGCTCGCCGCGGGCCACGGCCTGCTCGAGCGCGTTCTCGGAGAACGCAAGCGGCTGGCGGTAGTGCCCCGACAGCAGGAAGATCAGCACTGCCTCGGCCCCGAATCGCGAGATCGCCTCGGCGAGCCCGAACACGTTGCCCTCCGACTTGGCCATCTTCACCTCGGGCCCGGTCAGGACCATGCCGTTGTGCATCCAGACCTTCGCCAGCGGCTTGCCGCGAGCGGCCACCGTCTGCGCGATCTCGTTCTCGTGATGCGGGAAGACGAGATCCACGCCGCCGGCGTGAACGGAGACCGGCACGCCCAGCTCGCGCTCGGCCATCGCCGAGCATTCGATGTGCCAGCCCGGCCTCCCCCGCCCCCACGGCGAGTCCCAGGCGGTGTCCTCTCCCGGCTTGGTCGCCTTCCACAGCGCGAAGTCCAGTGCCTCCTCCTTCAGCGAGGCGCTGCCGGCCTCCTCGCCCTGGTCCATCTCCTCCGTCTCGCGGTTCGAGAGCGCGCCATAGCCGTCGAAGCTCCGCACCCGGAAATAGACGTCGCCCCCGGACTCGTAAGCGCTGCCGCTTTCCACGAGCGCCCCGATCATCTCCACGATCTCGTCCATGGTCTCGGTCGCGAGCGGCTCGGCGTCGGGGCGGCCGAGGCCGAGCGCATCGGTGTCGGCCATGTAGTGCCGGGTCATCGCCCGGGCGTGCTCGTCGGACCCGACCCCGGCCTCGCGCGCCGCGATGTAGATCTTGTCGTTGACGTCGGTGACGTTGATCGCCACCTTCGGGTCGAGCCCGCGATGGCGCAGATACCGCGCGAGCACCATCGGCACCACGAACGCACGGGCATTGCCCACATGGATTCGCGAATACACGGTCGGGCCGCAGGCGTAGATGCCGATCCGCCCGTCGGGGCCGGGGTCGAGCGGGCGCAGCTCGCCGCTGAGGGTGTCGTTGATGCGGACCTCGGTCATCGGACCGGATCCTAAGCGGGCGCCGCCGGCGATCGCTATTTGCGCTCTTTGCGGCATGCCCTTACCCGGCCCTTGCCTGCCGGTAGCTAGCCTGCGGAACATGTCGGGGCTTTCCCTGCGCGCCAGGTTGCTCGAGCGTGTCACCCAGGCTTTCGCAACCCTCCCGGAGCGCTACCTGGGCGCGGAGCCAGGGTTCGATGCAGCGTTCGAGATCCGCCTCGGGGACGTCGGCAGGGCCTGGCGAGTGCGGCTGCGCGAGAACCGGTGCGAGGTGAGCCACTCGCACTCCCGCGAGCCCGACGTCGTGATCGTCACCGACGCCTCCACGTGGCTCTCGCTGCGCGAGGGGCGGCTCTCCGGGCTCGACGCATTCTCCGCCCGCCGTCTGCGGGTGCGGGGAGACCTCGACCTGGCCGTCGGCTTCGAGGGGATGTTCTCGCTCCCCGGCGACCGACCCCCGTTGGTACGGGTGGGCGAGCTCGAGACGGGCGTCGGCACGCTGTCCTACCTGCTCTCCGGGGGCGGCGAGGAGCACGTGCTGTGCCTGCACGGGCTCGGCGGCAACAAGTACTCGTTCGTCGAGACGGTGGCCGCCCTCGCCCCGGACGAGACGGTCCACGCGCTGGACTTCCCCGGCTTCGGCTCGTCGTCGAAGCCCATGCGCGCCGCCTTCGACTCCCCCTACTTCGCCCGCGCGGTCCTGGGCTACATGGACTCGATGGGCATCGAGCGCGCGCACCTGGTCGGCAACTCCATGGGCGGGCGGGTCGCCCTGGAGATCGGATTGCTGCACCCCGACAGGGTCAGCTCGCTGTCGCTCCTGGCCCCCGCGGTCGCCTTCCGCCGCAAGCGCGAGCTCGCGCCCCTCGTGAAGCTCCTGCGACCCGAGCTCGCTTCGTTTCCGCACGCCATGCGAACCGAGCTCGTGCGGCGCCAGCTGTGGAGCATGTTCGCGCGCCCCGAGCGCCTGGACCCCGCCGTGGCCGACGTGGTGGCCGACGAGTTCTGCCGCACCTACCGCTCGCGCGCCGGGCGGGTGGCCTTCTACGCGGCGGCGCGCAACATCTACCTCGACCGGCCGTGGGGCGAGCGGGGATTCTGGACGCGCCTGGAGGGCCTCGAGCCCTCGGCGCTCTTCATGTGGGGCGATCGCGACCGCCTGGTGCCCGCCGCTTTCTCGCGCCACGTCGAGGCCGCCCTGCCCGAGGCGCGACAGGTCCTGTTGCCCGAGTGCGGGCACGTTCCACAGATCGAGCTGGCCGAGACCGCCAACCGCCTGATCCGCGAGCACGTCGGCGGCCAGCTCCGGGGCCGTCGCGAGCCTGGCGCTCGCGGACTCCGCCTGACCCCGCCCCGGTCACCGGCACGTAGAATCGGGGCATGGCAGAGCCCGGAATCGCCGCGAGCGCCAGCCAGAACGGGCACTCCAACGGCACCGACCCCTCGCACGCCCCCGGGCCCGCCGCGGTCTCGGGCGCGGTTGGCGGCCTTCGCCGCATCGGCATGGGCATCGCGCGCACGGGTGCGGGAGCGGCCGCCGACCTTGCCGGACGCGCCGCGCGCGACATGCAGCGGCGCCTGAGCGCCGACCTGGACGACCGCGACCCGGACTACATCCGCGAGAACCTCCCGCTCAGCTGGCTCATGGCAAGCCTCTGGTACCGCGCCGAGGTCCGGAACCTCGCGAACATCCCCGAGGAGGGACCGGTGCTCATGGTGGGCAACCACACCGGGGGGAACATGTCCCCGGAGACGATCGTCTTCACGCTGGCGTTCTCCACGTTCTTCGGCGTCGAGCGCCGCTATCACCAGCTCGCGCACAACCTCGTCCTCGCCTCGCCGCTCGGCCCGTTCCTGCGCAACTTCGGCACCGTCGCCGCCTCGCACGACAACGCGAAGAAGGCTCTCGAGGCCGAATCCGCCGTGTTGGTCTTCCCCGGCGGCGACTGGGAGGTCTCGCGCCCGAGCTGGCAGAGCTCGAAGATCGACTTCGGCGGCCGTAAGGGCTTCATCCGCCTCGCCCTCGACCAGGACGTGCCGATCGTCCCGGTGGTCACCATCGGCGGCCAGGAGACGGCGCTGTGGCTGAGCCGCGGCGACTGGCTCGCCCGCCTGCTGCGCCTGGACAAGCGGCTGCGCCTGAAGGTGCTGCCGATCCTCATCGCGCCGCCCTGGGGGCTCGACATCGGCGACTTCCTGCCGCGGATCCCGCTGCCGGCCAAGGTCACCATCGAGGTCCTGCCACCCATCCACCTCAAGCAGCGCTTTGGTGAGGATCCCGACATCGACGAGGTCTATCGCCACGTCACCCGGGTCATGCAGGACACGCTCGAGGCGCTGGCGTCGGAGCGCAGGCTGCCGGTGATCGGATGAGGCTGAACGAGTCGATCACGGTCTCGGCCCCGCCGTCGCTGGTGTGGGACCACGTGACGGACCCGACCCGCGCGCTCGACTTCATGTCGGGCGTCACCCGCTGGGAGGTCGCCGCCGACAGCCCGCGCGACCGCGGCCTTGGCGCCCGCTACCGGATGCTGATCCGCGTCGGCGCCACCGAGGTCGGCGGCCTGGTGGAGGTGGTCGAGTTCAGGCAGGCGACCGACATGGCCTGGTCGTCGGTGACCGGCATCGACCAGCGCGGGCGCTGGCGGCTTCGCGAGCTGCCCGACGGCCGCACGCGCGTTCAGCTTCGCTTCGCCTACGGAGTCGCCGGGGGCGGCATCGCCGGCATGATCGCCGAGCGCATCAGCGCGCCGGTGCTGTCAGGGCACCTGCGCCGCACGCTCCAGCAGCTCAAGCGCCAGGTCGAGCACGAGCAGCTGCGAGTCGAGGGCGCGGCCCGTGCGGCGGCCGCCGCCTCGGGCTAAGGCTCCGAGTCCCCAGAGCCTCCTGAATCCTCCGAGCCGGCCTCGACCAGGTCGCGCTTGACGACCTTGCCGGTCGCGTTGCGCGGCAGCTCGTCGAGGAACTCCACCTCGCGCGGGACCTTGTAGTTCGCGAGGTTCTTCTTGACGTAGCCCTTCACGTCGTCCTCTGAGAGGCTCCCGCCCGAGGTCACGACGAACGCCTTCAGCCGCTGGCCGAACTTCTCGTCGTCGACCCCGACCACCGCCGCCTCGTTGATCGACTCGTGGTCGGAGAGCAGATCCTCGACCTCTCTGGGGAAGACGTTCTCGCCGCCGGAGACGATCATCTCGTCGTCGCGCCCGTCGATGAACAGCCGACCCTCCTCGTCGAAGTGCCCGACGTCGCCGGACGAGAGCAGGCCGTCGATCTCGTCCTTGCCACCACCGCCCGTGTACCCCTCGAACTTCATCTCGTTGCCGACGAAGATGCGGCCGGTCTCGCCGGCGGGCAGGGGCTCGGCGTCGGGGCCGTAGATCTTCACGATGCTGCCGCGGGGCGGGCGCCCGGCCGTTCCCGGCGCCACACGGAGGTCACGCGGGCTCGCGATGGTCGCGTAGGCGACCTCCGTCGACCCGTAGAGGTTGTAGACGTTGTCGCCGTAGCGGTCCATCCACTTCGTCGCGAGCTCGCCCGGCAGCGCCGATCCCGACACGGCCGTGACCCTGAGGTTGGGAAGCTCGTAGCGGTCGAGGGTCTCGTCGGGGAGCTCGAGGATGCGCTGGAGCATCACCGGGACCACGACGAGGGCCGTCGCGTCGTGCTCGGCGAGCGCCGCGAGCGTTCCCTCGGGGTCGAAGCGGCGCTGCACCACCGTCTTCGAGGCGAGCGCGACCGCCATCTGCAGGTGCGAGAACCCCCAGGCATGGAACAGCGGCGCCGCGATCATCGTCGTCTCGCGGGCGTGCAGGCCCAGGTTCGAGAGCATCGCCGCGACGGGGCCCAGGCTCTCCGGCGCGCTGCGCTGGGCGCCCTTGGGCAGGCCGGTCGTGCCGGACGTGAGGATCACGAAGCGCGCCGCCTCGTCGGGCGCGGGCGGCTTGGAGGAGTCGCCCCCCTCGATCAGGGACTCGAGCGTGGGATCCGAGGCGCTGCCCTGGCCGGGGTCGTGCCAGCCGATGAACCAGCGCGAGTCTCCGGGCGCGGCATCGCGGGCCTCCGAGAGAAGCTCGGTGAACTCGTCGTCGTAGACGATCACCTTCGGGCCCTCGCGCTCGACCACGCCCTTGAACTGCGGGCCGGCGAAGCCCGTGTTCATGTACAGGGCGCTGGCGCCGAGCTTGGAGCACGCGAGGGTGGCATCGACGAACCACCGGTGATTGCGGCACATGATCCCGATCCCATCGCCCGGCTGGACGCCCTCGTCGAGCAGCGCGTTGGCGAGGCGGTCGGAGCGCTCGGCCAGGTCGTTGTAGGAGAGGACGCCGATCTCGTCGGCGAGCGCCTCGTCGTCGCCGCGCTCGATCGCGGCCGCCTCGACGCCGGCCGCGGGCGAGGCGCCCCAGCGGCGGAGCTCCATCAGCACCCTGCCGAGCTTGTCGGGACGGATCGGGTGCAGGATCCCCACCTCGGCGAGATCCCTCATCAACGGCCGGGATGTCGCCCAGCGCGCCCAGCTTGCCCACGTTCAGGCGCGAGAGGCGGTCGACTCCGGGCAGCCTGCGAACGGGTTCGAGCGGATCCATGCCGGGAGCCTAATCGCTGCCGGAAACGTCGACGAGGGCAACCGCGATCGCCGCGATGCCCTCTCCCCGGCCCGTGAAGCCCATGCCCTCGTTGCTGGTGGCCTTCACGCTGGCGGGCGCGCCGATGGCCGTGGAGAGCTCGCGTTCCATCTCGGCCCGGTACCCGCGCAGAAGCGGCTCCTCGCAGATCACCGTCGCGTCGACGTTGGCGACCGGGCCCGGGAGCATCCCCACGACTGTTCGCAGCAGGTCGATCGAGTCCGCGTCGCGCCAGCGCTCGTCCGTGGGCGGAAAGTGGGTCCCCAGGTCTCCGAGGCCGGCGGCTCCCAGCAGCGCGTCGATCACGGCATGGGTGAGCGCGTCGGCGTCGGAGTGGCCTGTCAGCCCGCGGTCGAACGGGACCTCCACGCCGCCCAGGACCAGGCGGCGGCCCTCGGCGAAGCGGTGCGAGTCGTAGCCGATGCCGATCCTCATCCCAGCGGCTCCAGCGTTCGCTCGCGCCCACGGAAGGTCGCGACCTCGTCGATGCCCCAGTCCCTCATTGCCTGCACCGCGCGATCGTATTCGTGCCCGATGAGATCGGGCGTGTGGGCGTCGGAGGAGATCACGAAAGCCGCGCCCGCATCGACCAGCATCTCCGCGAGCGCAGCGGAGGGATAAAGCTCCCCCACCGGCTTGCGCAGGCCCGCGGTCGACACCTCCACCGCCACGCCCGCCTCGGCGATCGCCTCGACCGCCGGCTCGTAGTAGAAGCGCGGATCGCGCTCGGGCGCCGGGCGATCGCGACCCCAGTGCTTGACGAGGTCTGCGTGCGCAAGGAAGTCGAAGAGACCCGAGCGGGCCGCCTCGCCGATCATCTCGAAGTAGCGCTTCCAGATCTGATCGGCGGTTCGCCCGGTGCGCCAGACGTCGAACTCCTCGTGGTCCACGGCGCCGTCTCCCACGAAGTGGACCGAGCCGATCACGTAGTCGAAGCCGAACGGGTCCAGCAGCGACGCGGTGCGGTCCTCGGCACCCGGTACGTAGTCCATCTCGATGCCCAGGCGGATATCCGTGGAGCGCACGAACTCGCAGTAGGCCCCGAGGTCGTCGCGGGCGTTCTCGACCCAGAAGGGATGCCTCCAGATGTCCAGCGCCTGCGTGAAGCGGTGGATGTGCTCGGATGCGCCGAGCTCCTGGATCCCGGCGGCGCCGGCGGCCTCCAGGTAGCGCTGCGCGTTCGCGGCGGTGAACGCCGACTCGAACGGCGGGCTCGGGTCGTCGTCCGGGCGAAGGTGGACGTGGTAGTCGGTGAGCAAGAGGGTTCCTCGTAAGCTAGAGAAATGGCCACGACCCTCCGCGACCTCTCGATTGCCTTCGGGGCCTTCGCCGTCGCCACGGCCCTTGCGGCCGCCCTCGGCGCCGTCAACTTCGGCACCGCCCTGGCGTTCGGGCAGATCGGCTTCGCCGCCGGGCTCAGCTGGGTTCTGATCCGCGGCTAGCCAGCAGGAGCTCGGCCAGGCGCAGGTCCGCCGGGGTGGTGACCTTGAGGTTCGGCGCCGCGACCGGTTCGATCATGACCCGGCCCCCGGCCCCCTCGATGAGCATCGCCTCGTCAGTGGCGGCCGCGACCCGCGCAGGGTCGGCCGCGTAGGCGGCGCGGAGCTTCTCCGTGCGAAACGCCTGCGGAGTCTGCGCCGCCCACAGCCCGTCGCGGCTCACCGTTTCCTCGATGACCTGAGCGGCAGGCGCGCCCGTCCGCTTGAGCGTGTCGGCGATCGCCGCCGCGGCGATCGCTCCGTCGGCGTCGGGTTGGCGAATCAGCGTCGCCAGCACAGCGTCGAAGAGGCCCGGCGTCACGAGCGGCCTGGCCGCGTCGTGGACGGCGACCAGCTCGGTCTGCACGGCTTCCAGCGCGTTGGCAACGGATTCCCCGCGCGTCGCGCCGCCCGGGACGACCTGCGCGTCGACTCCGGCGGCGTGCGCCAGCTCCCCGACCTCATCCTCGCTGCCCCGAGGCGCGGCGATGACCACGGCCGCGACGGAGGCATCCGCCACCGCGTCGAGCGACCAGGCGAGCATGGGCCGCCCGGCCAACTCCACGAGGGCCTTCGCGCCGCCGGCTCCGAGCCTCTCCCCGGAGCCGGCGGCCGCGACGACCGCGGTCGCGTCAGACGGCAGCCGCAGGGGCTCCGAAGCGATCCTCCAAGAGGCTGTCGAGGTAGGTCTCGGCGCCGTCCTCGTCCTTCTCCAGCGCGTACATGAACTCGGACGCGAGGATCTTCTTCGCGCGCGTGTACATCTGCTTCTCGCCCGTGGAGAGGCCCTTCTCCCACTCGCGGATCGCGAGGTTGCGAACGACCTCGGCGAGCTCGTACACGTCGCCCGTCTTGATCTTCTCCCGGTTGTGCTTGAACCGGCGGTTCCAATTCTTCGGCATCTCCGACATCTCGCCGGTGAGCACGTCGATGACCCTCTTGACCTGCTCCTCGTCGATCACCCGGCGCAGTCCGGCCCGGTGCGCGTTCTCGCACGGCACCATGACCGTCATGTCGTTGTGCAGGATCTTGATGGTCAGATAGTCACGCTTCTCCCCCAGGAGCTCCTTCGTCTCCTTCTTGATCACGACTCCGGCCCCGTGGTGCGGATAGACGACGTTGTCGCCCATCTCGAACTCGCAAATCACGGGGCCGAGCTCGTGCTCGGCGTCCAGCGTCTCCTCGATGGTTGCGGGTGGGATATGTGCCTCCTTCATAGGGACGGCCGCCTCGCGGCGGCCGTCAACTTGACGTGTAGCGGTCGACGTAGTCGGCCTCCTGAAGCCGGCGCAGACCCTCTCGGATCTCTCGCGCGCGGGCCTCCCCGACCCCGTCCACCCGGGCCAGCTCGGCATCGGATGCCGCCAGGATGGCCTCCAGGTCTCCGAAGGTGTGAACGACCTTCTGCGCCATGAGCCGCGGCAGGCGCGGAATCGCGGCGAGCGCCCGATAACCCCGGGGCGCGACGGGCAAGTCGAGCGTGTTCGTCTTGCGGTCGTAGCCGAGCAGCTCCGCGAGACGGCCGAAGTCGAGGAGCTCGCGATGCGGCAGCCGGGCGAGGGCCAGCAGCGTGCGCTCGAGCTCCGGCTCCGTGTCGACGGTCGTGTAGTCGCGAACGAGCGCCGCGCGCTCCGCCATCACACCCACCACCGTCTCCTCGAGCTGCATCTCGATGAGCCTGCCCTCGGTCCCGAGCTCGATGATGTAGCGCTCGACCTCGGCGGCCATTCGCGTCACCAGCTCGGCGCGCTGCAGGAGCGAGAGAGCATCGTGAAGGGTCGTCGTGCCCGACAGCTCGAGGTCCGTCAGCCGCAGGGAGATCTGATCGAGGCGGGCGCGGTACTTCTCGAGGGTCGCAAGGCCCTGGTTGGCCTTGGAGAGCACCGTCGGGATGTCGACGAGGATGTACTTGACCCCGTCGATGTAGAGCGAGACGACGTCGCGGCGGCTGGAGATCGCGATCACCAGCGCCTTGGTCTGCTTGGCGACGCGCTCGGCGGTGCGATGGCGGGTGCCGGTCTCCATCGAGAGGATCGTGGGATCGGGCATCAGCTGCACGTTCGCCCAGGCGATCTTGGAGGCCTCGGCGTTGAGGACGATGGCGCCGTCCATCTTCGCCACCTGGTAGAGCAGCGCCGGGGTGTAGTCGACGTCGAGCTTGATGCCGCCCGAGAAGAGGAACGAGACCTCGTCGGTGTCGGCGATCAGGATCAGCCCGCCGGTCTGCGCGTGAAGGATGTTGTCGATGCCCTCCCGCAGTGCGGTCCCCGGGGCGACCATGTCGAGCGCTCCGAGCAACCGGGGATCCAGCCGCGACTCCAGCTCGTTCAGCTCATCCCCGGAAGGTGGCGGCATCAGGGTGGATGATCGCAAACCACCTGGAATCGTGCGCGGCGCCGAATCCCGTGTGGATAGGTCGGATTGTGACTTGTCAAGCGCCTCAAGCTGCGCGGCGGGCGCTGCGACCGCGTCCGCCGCGCAACGCCTGACCCAGCGTTGCGCTGGGAGCGAGGCCCTCGACCCCCTCGCCCGCGGCCGGGCCCAACCACCGGGCCGAGGCCGAACTTGAGAGCCTCGGCCACGCGCAGCTCGGCGTGGGCCACGTGCCGCAGCTCGCCGGTGAGGCCGATTTCGCCGAAGCACGCCAGGGGCTTGCCCGACTCGTCGGCCAGCGGCTCGCCGCGATGCGCCGACGCCAGCGCCATGGCCACCGCAAGGTCGGCGCCGGGCTCGTCGATGCGCACGCCGCCGGCCACGTTCACGAAGACGTCGGCGGAGCCGAGGGAAATGCCGGCGTGGCGCGCCAGCACCGCGAGCACCATGGCGAGGCGGTTGCGGTCGATCCCCGTCGCCACCCGGCGGGCGGGGACGATCTCGGTGGGCGCAACGAGGGCCTGAACCTCGACGAGCAGGGGGCGGCTGCCCTCCATCGACGCGAGCACCACGGAGCCGGCGGCGCTCGTCGCCTCACCGACGAAGCGCGCCGACGGATCCGCCACCTCCACCAGGCCTCCCGACCGCATCTCGAAGACGCCCACCTCGCTGGTGGCGCCGAAGCGGTTCTTCAGCGCGCGGACGGTGCGGTAGCTGCGCTCCCGTTCGCCCTCGAAGAACAGGACGCAATCCACCAGGTGCTCGAGCACTCGCGGGCCCGCCACCGCGCCCTCCTTGGTGACGTGGCCGACGAGGATGGTCGCGGTGTCGATTCGCTTGACCAGGTCCATGATCGCCGCGGCGCACTCGCGAACCTGGCCCACCGACCCCGGGGCGCCGCTCATCGACTCGGCGTGAAGCGTCTGGATCGAGTCGATGACGCAGACATCGGGCTTCTCCGCCTCGATCGTGGCCAGGACCGACTCCAGGGAGGTCTCCGCGACCGCCGGCACGGACAGGGCGGCGTCGCCCAGGCGCTGGGCGCGCAGGCGTACCTGCGCCGCCGACTCCTCCCCGGTGACGTAGAGGGCACGCCGCCCCGAGGCAACCACGTTGCCGAGCGCCATGGCGGTGAGCGTCGACTTGCCGATGCCGGGCGCCCCGCCGAGCAGCACCATGGAGCCCGGCACGAGGCCACCGCCGAGGACCCGGTCGAGCTCGTCGATGCCGGTCATGAGGCGGGCGACCGGCGGCGCCGAGACGTCGCGAAGCGGGGTCGGCCGCGAGGCCTTGCCCGCTGCGCGCCGCCGGCCTCCGGCGGCCGCGGACGGCTTCGGCTCCGGCGGCGCCTCGACCAGCGTGTTCCAGTCGCCGCATCCCGAGCAGCGGCCCGACCACGCGAGCGCCTCGTGGCCGCAGCTCTGGCAGACGTATTTCGCCGATCTCGCCACTGCAGTGAGAGTAGGAAGCGCCCTGGACGCCACCGCGCCCCCGCAACCCATGCGATGATGAAGGGCATAGGGCGAGCGTGAACCGGCGCGTGCGCGCAGAGCGATTGTTAGCGTCGCGAGCGATGCGTCGAGCAGGCCTGCTGACCGCCTCTCTCATTGCCTTTTTCGTCCTGACGTCACCCGCCGGCGCGTTCGACGCCGGGCTGGAGGTCAAGAACTTCGCGAAGATTCTCGAGCGCGAGCACTACATCACGGCCACCCCCGAGTTCCAGGCGAGGCTGGCTCAGCAGAACGTCGACAGCCAGCTGCAGGACGTCCACATCCAGACGACCGATCCGGAGCGAAACTACCTGGGCAACATCTGCGGCCACCGCACGAACGAGTGCGCCGGCGACGTGCGCTTCTACGACTGGCCGCAGGACGGGTTCGGCATCCGCAGGCCGGTGCTCTTCACGGCGCGCGACGGCGCCACGCTGTCCGGCAACGTCTGGGCGACGCGCTCGGGCCCGAAGAAGCGCCCGGCGGTCGTCATCACGACCGGGTCCGTCCAGGCTCCGGAGACCCTGTACTGGGGACTCGCGGCCACGCTCGCGAAACACGGCTACGTCGTCCTCACCTACGACGTCCAGGGGCAGGGCCGCTCGGACACCTTCGGTGAGAGCCCGGACACGCTCGAGGGCGTGCCGTCCCAGGAGGGCCAGCCCTTCTACGACGGCACGGAGGATGCCCTCAATTTCCTGCTCTCCTCCAAGCGGCACCCGTACGAGCCACGCAAGTCGTGCGGCAACGCCAACGGCGGCACCGGGACGAGCCACGCGGCGAAGCAGAACCGGCGGGTGAAGGCCGGCCTCGACGCGGCGTTCGACCCGCTGCGGAGCATGATCGACTCCACCCGCATCGGCATCGCCGGGCATTCGCTGGGCGCCTCGGCGGTGTCGTTCGTGGGCCAGGAGGACCCGTCGCGTCGACGCGACGGTCGCCTGGGACAACCTCAGCGCGCCCGAGGGAGGCGGAACGTTCTCCGTGCCGTCATGCCCCTCGGCGCCGGCGACACGCGAGACCCCCAAGATCACCAGGCCCGCCATGGGGATGTCCAACGACTACTTCCTCACGCCGCAGCCCTACACGTCGGACCCCGATCCCCAGAGCCACGACCAGGGGTTCCTGGCCTACCGGAAGGCGGGCGTCGACTCGATGCAGGTGAACACTCGCGGCGGGACGCACTACGAGTACTCGTTCCTTCCCGGCAACACGGCCGCCTACCCGTTTGGCACCGCGACCCTGCGCGGCGAGGACGTCGCGGCCTGGTACTCGACCGCGTGGTTCGACCGCTACGTGAAATGCAAGCACCGGCGGCGATGCGAGGAGAGCGCCGACCGCCGCCTGCTCACGAACCGCTGGCGCGACGACGCCCTTGGCGGCCAGGTGGACACCAACGGCGACCCCAACCTCTACTCGTTCTACCTGCGCTCGCGCTACGACTTCCACGATGCGAGCGGCCTCGAGGTGAGCTGCGCCGACATGCGCAAGGGCTGCTCATCGATGAAGCCCGACGGCCTCCCGGCCGGGTACTCGTTCGTCGCCGACGCCGACCGCCCCGACCCGGGAACGACGGGCAGGCCGAAGCCCTGCGCCGTGCCCATGGCCGGAACCGCGGGCGCCGACCGCCTGAAGGGCACCGATGCCGGCGACGCTCTGCGCGGCCGCGGCGGCGACGACCGGCTGTCCGGCGGGCCCGCGCGCGACTGCCTCTACGGCGGCGCGGGCGCGGACCGCCTCAGCGGCGGGCGCGGTAGCGACAGGCTCCTGGGAGGCAGGGGCGCCGACGTCATCGTGTCCGTCGACCCCGGCCGGGACATCGTGCGCTGCGGGCCGGGCCGCGACAGGGCCAGGGTGAACGCGACCGACGAGGTCCGCGGCTGCGAGCGCGTCAAGCGCGCCGGCTGAGCTTCCGCTCAGAGAGCAGATAGCCGTTCAGCACCCACCGAAGGCTCTCGCGCGACGCGTCGAGATCGGAGGCGATCGAGGGCAGGGCGAGCGCGACCACCGTCGAGTCGAGCATGAGCACGAAAAGGCCCGGGGAGGCTGCGCTAGGAGTCTGCGCCCGGGTCGGGCTCGGAGCCCGGCTCGTCCGGGGCATCCTCGTCGGTGCCGGCGCCGACGGCGACCGGCTCCTTCTCCTGGTTCTTGCGCACGCGCTTGCGCGGCTTCACGAGCTTCAGCTTGAGCGGATGGTCCTTCTCGTCGCCGGCCTCGTCGCGATCGACCAGAACCGTGGTCCCGGACTCCATCGGGCCCGCGCGCAGCACCTCGTCGGCCAGCGGATCCTCGATGTAGCGCTGGATCGCGCGGCGAAGCGGCCGGGCTCCCATGGCGGGATCCCAGCCCTTGTCGGCGAGCAGGCCCTTGGCCTCCTCGGTGAGCTCCAGCTGGAGCTGGTGCTCGGCCACCTGCGCCTTCACGCGGTTGATCAGCAGGTCGACGATCTCCTTGATCTCCTCGCGGGCCAGCTTGTGGAAGACGATGACCTCATCGATGCGGTTCAGGAACTCCGGGCGGAAGACCTTCTTCAGCTCGCCCATGATCCGTTCCTTCATCTGGTCGTACGTCGCGCCCATCTCGTCCGAGCTGCCAAAGCCGAAGCTGACGTTCTTGGCGATGTCCTTCGCGCCGATGTTGGAGGTCATGATCACGATCGTGTTGCGGAAGTCGACCGTGCGTCCCTGGGCATCGGTTAGGCGCCCGTCCTCCAGGATCTGGAGCAGGATGTTGAAGACGTCCGGGTGGGCCTTCTCGATCTCGTCGAGCAACAGCACCGAGTAGGGCTTGCGGCGCACGGCCTCGGTCAGCTGGCCGCCCTCGTCGTAGCCGACGTAGCCCGGAGGCGAGCCGACCAGGCGCGAGACCGCGTGCTTCTCCATGTACTCGGACATGTCGATGCGGATCATCGAGTCCTCGTCGCCGAACAGGAACTCGGCGAGCGTCCGAGCGAGCTCGGTCTTGCCGACGCCCGACGGGCCCAGGAAGATGAACGAGCCGGCGGGCCGCTTGGGGTCCTTGATCCCGGCGCGCGAGCGGCGGATCGCCTTCGAGACGGCCTCGATCGCGACGTGCTGGCCGATGACGCGCTTGTGGAGCTCGTCCTCCATGCGCAGCAGCTTCTTGGTCTCGGCCTCGGTGAGCTTGAAGACCGGGATCCCGGTCCACATCGAGACGATGTCCGCGATCTCCTCCTCGCCGACCTCGGGGCGCTCGCCGCCCTCGGAAGTCTGCCACTCGTCCTCGAGCTCGCGCTTGCGGTTGGTGAGCTGGCGCTCCTTGTCGCGGAGGTTCGCGGCCTTCTCGAACTCCTGGGCCTCGATGGAGGCCTCCTTGTTGCGGCGGGTCTCCTCGATCTCCTCCTCGAGGTCGCGGTAGACCGGCGGGGCCGACATCGAGCGGATCCGGATCCGCGACGCGGCCTCGTCGATGAGGTCGATCGCCTTGTCGGGCAGGAAACGGTCGGAGATGTAGCGATCTGCCAGCTCGGCGGCGGCGCTCAGGGCGTCGTCGGTGATCGTCACGCGGTGGTGGTCCTCGTAGCGCTCGCGCAGGCCCTCGAGGATCTTCACGGTGTCGGGGATCGACGGCTGGTCGACCTTGATCTGCTGGAAGCGGCGCTCGAGCGCAGAGTCGCGCTCGAGGTACTTGCGGTACTCGTCGAGCGTGGTCGCGCCGATCGTCTGGAGCTCGCCGCGCGCAAGGGCGGGCTTGAGGATCGAGGCGGCGTCGATCGCTCCCTCGGCCGCGCCGGCGCCGACCAGGTTGTGAAGCTCGTCGATGAAGAGGACGATGTCGCCGCGCTGGGTGATCTCCTTCATCACCTTCTTGAGGCGCTCCTCGAACTCGCCGCGGTACTTCGAGCCGGCGACCAGGGCGGCCAGGTCGAGCGTGTAGATCTGCTTGTTGCGCAGGAGCTCTGGAACCTCGCCGCGCACGATGCGGGACGCGAGGCCCTCGACGATCGCGGTCTTGCCGACCCCCGGCTCGCCGAGGAGAACGGGGTTGTTCTTCTGGCGGCGCGAGAGGATCTGCATGATCCGCTCGATCTCGGTGTCGCGACCGATCGTCGGGTCGAGCTTGCCGTCGGAGGCGAGCTTGGTGAGGTTGCGGCCGAACTGGTCGAGGAGCTTCGAGGACTTCTTGCCCTCGCCGGAGCCGCCCACGCCGGCGCCCTGGCGGCGGCCGCCGGGCCCGGAGAGCATCCGGATCACCTCGTTGCGGATCTTCTCGGAGTCGGCGTCGAAGTCGAGGAGGATGCGGGCGGCGACGCCCTCGTTCTCGCGGACGAGGCCGAGCAGGATGTGCTCGGTGCCGATGTAGTTGTGGCCCAGGCTCAGCGCCTCGCGCAGGGCGAGCTCGAGGACCTTCTTGGCGCGGGGCGTGAATGGGATCTGGCCGGAGGTGACCTCCTCGCCGGATCCGACGATGCGGACGACCTGCGCGCGGACGCGCTCGACGGTGATGTCGAGCGACTCGAGCACGCGCGCGGCGAGGCCCTCCTCCTCGCGCAGCAAGCCGAGAAGGATGTGCTCGGTACCGATGTAGTTGTGCTTGAGGTTCCGGGCCTCCTCCTGTGCGAGGACGACGACCTGACGGGCCCTCTCTGTGAATCGCTCGAACACCTAGCTACCTACTGCCTCTTCCGTTTTGGGGGACGCGCGCTCGCCGGCGGCCCACTCCCTGTTTCGGCCGTTGGTTGCCGACGGATTAGACCTCCGGTCTCGACGTCAAGAACGAGGGCGAAGTATATCGGGGGCCTTCGGCGGCCTTTTTCGCTCTGGCCCCGCGTGGTGGCCGAGTCCCGCAACCTGCGGGATCGGGGTGCCGCTCACGCCTCGGGCGAGCGTGAGATCTCGGTCGCCTGCTCGACCTGGAACGGCGCCCGGAAGGCGACCTCCGTCGAGCCGAACTTCATGGTGTCGCCGTCGATCAGGCGGCGCCGGCCCTCGACGCGCTCGCCGTTGACGAAAGTTCCGTTGCGCGAGAGCCCCTCGTCGATCAGCACCCAGTCGTCGCCGAGCCGGTCCAGCGTGGCGTGCACCGTCGAGACCTCGGCGTCCCACGACAGCGGCACGTCGGAGGCCATCCCGCGCCCCACCGTCACGCGGTTCCAGGAGCCGGGCATCGACAGCACGCGCTCCGAACCCGCGGCGTCCGTGTAGAGGAGGTAGGGATCGCCGAGGCGGCGCGCATCGGCCTCCTGGGACGACTCCGCGCCCGCGCTCATTGCTCCTCCCGCATGGCCGGGAACAGGATCACCTCGCGCAGATTGGGCGCGCCGCTGAGGAGCATCACGAGCCTGTCGATGCCCAGGCCGACGCCACCGGTTGGCGGCATGCCCTGCTCGAGCGCCTCGAGGAAGGCGGCGTCGAAGGGCTGGGCCTCCTCGTCGCCGCGCGCGAGCTCCTCGCGCTGGGCCTCGAAGCGCCGGCGCTGCTCATCGGGGTCGTTGAGCTCCGTGAAGGCGTTGGCGATCTCGATGCCGCCGGCAAACGCCTCCCAGCGCTCGACCAAGCCCGCCTCGGAGCGATGGGCCTTCGCGAAGGGCGACATCTCCACCGGGTAGTCGAGGATGAACGTCGGCTGAACCAGCCCGGGCTCGACCTCCTTGGAGAGCAGGCCGTCGACGAGCTTGCCCCAGCCCTCCTCGGGGTCGGGCTCGGTTCCCATCGCGGCGGCCAGGGCCTCGCGCGTCGGGTGCTCGCGGATGTCGACGCCGGACTTCTCGAGGATCGCGTCGCGGATCGTCTGGCGCCTCCAGGGGGGCGCAAAGTCGATCGTGCCGAGCGGGTGCTCCACCTTCGTCGTCCCGAGGGTCGCCGTCGCCACGCCCGCCACGAGCTGCTCGAGCCGCTCGGCCGCGTCGTTGTAGTCCGCGTAGGCCTCGTACCACTCGAGCATCGTGAACTCGGGGTTGTGCTTGGGCGAGATGCCCTCGTTGCGAAAGTCCTTGCCGAGCTCGTAGACCCGCTCGATGCCGCCGACCACGCAGCGCTTGAGGTAGAGCTCGGTCGCGATCCGCAGGTAGAGGTCGCGGTCGAGCGCGTTGTGATGGGTCACGAACGGGCGCGCCAGCGCGCCGCCGTAGAGCGGCTGGAGCACCGGCGTCTCGACCTCCAGGAAGCCCCACTCGTCGAGCTGCCGGCGCACCGCGGCGACGGCGCGGCTTCGCATCTGGAACCGCTCGCGGGCCTCGGGGTTGGCGAGCAGGTCGAGCTCGCGGCGACGCAACCGGGTCTCCGTGTCCTCGAGCCCGTGGAACTTGTCGGGGAGCGGGCGCAGGCTCTTTGCCAGCAGGGTCCAGGCGGTGACCCGCAGCGAGAGCTCGCCGCGCTTGGTGGCAAAGGCGACGCCGTCGATCCCGACGATGTCGCCCAGATCCAGCCCGACGAGGGCCTCGTGACCCTCGTCGCCGAGGATGTCGGCGCGCGAGTGCAGCTGGATCCGGCCCGAGTGGTCGACCACGTCCAGGAAGGCCGCCTTGCCGTGGCCGCGCCGGCCCATGATCCGCCCGGCGACCCGATACTCCGACTCGGTCTCCGCCCCCGCCTCGAGGCCCTCGTGATCGGCCCGCACCGCGGCGATCTCAACCCGGCCGGGATACGAATGGGGAAACGGCTCCACGCCTGCTGCGCGAAGCCGCTCGAGCTTCTCGCGCCGCTCGGCGAGGACGCCGGAGATCTCCGGCTTGGAATCGTGCGGCGCGGTCCGGCCCGCCTCATCGGTCACGGGCCGAGCCTAGTTCAACTCTTGATCTTCAGCTTCCAGCAGCCGGGCTTGATATCGAAGTCGCCGTTGTTGTAGTTGAGCAGGACCAGGTTCCAGCGACCCTTCATCTCGTGCGTGTTGAACGGGGTGAGCGGCTGGTAGGGCTGGAACAGGCCGGCGTAGGGCGCGGTGCCGGCCGAGAGCGGGGTCGCCGCATCGTCGTCGACGCTCATCGGCGTCCCCTTGCAGCTGTTCGGGCCCGAGCCGAGCCCCTCCCCGTCCGACGCAGTCTCCTCGTCGATAGCGACCGACTGCCCGGTCGGCGACATCACGTACGCGTAGAGGTTGCTGGTGAAGCCATCCGCCCGGAGGCTGACCCGGACGTTCTTGACCCTGCCACGGTCGGGCACCTTGATCCCGAAGACCTGGCCATGGTCGCTTCCCGGGATCACGGCGTGCAGCTTCCCGCTGCTGTAGGTCCGCGTCTTGGCCGCGACTGTCCCCGCGCCGAGCGCGCAGGCCGTGCAGACTGCGAGGATCGTCAGGGCACTGCTCCGACGGTGCATTGGGTCCCTCCCGGTAGACGGGAAGACCCTACCCCACCGGGGCCAGCGCTCAGGCCGCTTCGATCTTGGTGATCTTGAGCTTCTTCTTCGGCCCGCGGGGGACGTCGACCGTGACGATCTCGCCTCGCTTGTTGCCGATGAGCGCCTTGCCGATCGGCGACTCGTTCGAGAGCTTGTGCTCGGCCGGGTTCGCCTCGGTGGAGCCCACGATCTGGAACTTGCGCGACTCGCCGGACTTCTGGTCCTTCACGTGGACCACCACGCCGACGGAGACCACGTCCGTGTCGACGTGGGCCTCGTCGATGACCGTCGCGCGGCGCAGCCGCTCCTCGAGCTGAGCGATCCGCTGCTCGAGCATGGCCTGCTCGTTCTTGGCGTCGTCGTACTCGGAGTTCTCGGAGATGTCGCCGAACTCGCGCGCTTCCTTGATGCGCGTGGCAACGTCGCGCCGCTTCTCGGTCGACAGGTACTCGATCTCTCCACGGAGCTTCTCGAGCCCCTCCTTGGTGATCATCGATTCGCGCGCCACTTGCGGGAAACCTCACTCCTCCGTCGCCCATGGCACCCGCCCGGGACGACACCGATACGAATAAAAAGGCCCGAAAAGGGGGCGCCTCGGGCGCTCACCCCATCGAGCGGGGCGCGCGATTATAGCGATGCGCCGCGGCGGCCCCCGGGTGCCCTCCGGGTTCGGTTCCGGTGTGAAAGAACCTGCAAATGGGGCTTTTTAGAACGGCTTCAGGCCGCAACGGCGGCGCGGTCGGCCACCGCGGTGAGCTCCTCGCGCACCGCGTCGAGGCTCGCCATCCGCATATAGGCGTCCGCACGGGCCCCACGCAGCCCGAGCGCAGCGAGATACGGCGGGTAGAGCTTGCGGAGGTTGCGGCAGGCGCGCTCGGCGCCCCAGTGCTCCTCGGCGCGGTCGATCAGCCACAGCAGCTCCTCGACGATTTCCGGCCCACCGGGCTGCTCGTCGAGACCCCCGGTCAGCTCGGCGAAGAGCCACGGGTTGCCGAGCGCGCCGCGGGCGAGCATGATCGCGTCGGCCTCGGATCGCTCGTATGCACTGCGGGCCCGCTCGGCGTCGGCGAGGCCGCCGGTGATGATCATCGGGATCTCGAGCCGGCCCGAGAGCTCGCGCGCCAATTCGTAGTCGGGGACGCCCTTGTGGTGCGCCTTGGCGGTGCGCGGGTGGAACCCGATGGCCGAGACGCCCGCCTCGGCCTCTAGCCGCAGCGCCAGGTCAAATCCCGAGCGATCGCCCGCGCGCATTCCCGAGCGCAGCTTCACCGTGACCGGCCTGCCGTCCGCGCCCTCGCGCGCGGCGCTGGCAAGCGCGATCGCCAGATCGGGTTGCTCGATCAGCGCGGCCCCGGCGCCGGTCTTGGTGACCTTGGGGACCGGGCAGCCCATGTTCAGGTCGATCAGGTCGGCACCGGCGCGAGCCGCGACCGACGCCGCCTCGCGCACGGCGCCCGGATCGGGCCCGAAGAGCTGGACCGAGACCGGATGCTCCGCGGGGTGGATCCGCAGCATCTCGTCGAGGGTGCGGCGGTTGCCCCGGGTGATCGCGATGCTCGAAACCATCTCGGAGACGGCGAGCCCGGCGCCGTAGCGCCGCGCCTGCAGCCGCACGAACCAGTTGCCGATGCCGGCGAGGGGCGCGAGCAGCACACGGTTGGCGAGCTCGACGTGGCCGATGCGGAATCCTGATGTGAGAGGGGGTCGATCAGACATTTCGCTCCCAAATAAGCCTGAGCCCCGTGAGGGTGAGCATGTCGTCGACCTCGTCGACCATCTCGCAGTAGGGGACGATCGCGCCGGCGTGGCCGCCGGTGGCGATGAAGCTGACGTCGTCGCCAAGCTCTCGCTGGACGCGGCGGGCGATCGCGTCGACCGCCCCGGCGAATCCGTAGACGATCCCGGACTGCAGGCTCTGGGCCGTGGTCCGCCCGATGACCCCGCCGGGCTCGCCGAGCGGCTCGCCGAGCTCGATCGGCGGGAGCTTCGCGGCGCGGTCGGCGAGCGCCTCCATCGAGATCGACACCCCGGGGCCGATCACGCCGCCCAGATACTCGCCGCCGGCCGAGATCGCGTCGAAGGTGATGGCGGTTCCGAAGTCGACCACCGCGCAAGCGTCGGCGAAGCGTTCGTACGCCGCGACCGCGTTGACGAGCCGGTCGGCGCCGAGCTCCCGCGGGTTGTCGAGGAGGATCGGCATTCCGGTGCGCACGCCGGGGCCGACGACGATGCAGGCGCCCTCGCCCACGTAGCGCGCGCACATCTCCGCGTAGCCGGGCGTCAGCTGCGGGACCACCGACGAGACGATCGCCGCGTCCATGTCGGTGAGCCGCCTGCCGCTCAGGCCGAGCAGCCCCGAATTCTGGACGGCCAGCTCGTCCGCGGTGGACTCGGACTCGGTCGCAAAACGCCAGTGCTCGACGAGCCGGTCGCCGTCGAAGACGCCCGCGTGGGTCTGGGTATTGCCTACGTCAATGGCCAGGAGCACGGAGACAACATACGATTGCGCACCCGATGGCTGAGCGCGCGACCCTATTCGTGATTCCGGGCTCCCACCCCGCGATGGCCGTGCGCCTGATGCTGGATCGCAAGGGCGTCGACTACCGCCGGATCGACCTGATCCCCGTGGTCTCCAAGGGCGTGCTGCGAGCCGCCCGCTTCCCCGCCAACACCGTGCCGGCCCTGCGCTTCCGTTCCGAGCGGGTCCAGGGGTCCAGGGCGATAGCCGCCGCGCTGGACCGGATGGTCCCCGCACCGCCCCTGTTCCCCGCCGACGCCGAGGCACGGCGGACCGTCGAGGAGGCCGAGCGCTGGGGCGACGAGGTGCTTCAGGCGCCGGCGCGGCGCATCCTCTGGAACGCTCTCCGCCGCGATCGCGGCCCGCTCGAGAGCTTCTCGGCCGGAGCGAAGCTCGGCGTGCCGTTGAAGCTCGCGATGGCGATGTCCGCTCCCGTGGTCGCAATGTCGGCCCGCTTCAACGAGGCGACCGACGCCAACGCCCGCGCGGACCTGGCCGCGCTGCCCGGCTATCTCGACAGGATCGACGCCTGGATCGCCGCGGGCGTCCTGGGCGGCGACGAGCCGAACGCCGCCGACTTCCAGATCTCCGCGAGCGTGCGCCTGCTGATGACGCTCGACGACCTGCGGGCGGGCATCGAGGGCCGCCCCGCCGGCAAGCTCGCCGCGCGAGTCGTTCCCGACTACCCGGGAAGGGTCCCGCCGATCCTTCCCGCGCCGTGGCTCGAGCCGCTCGCCGGCAGCCGCGCCGCGTAACCCGGGACGCCGCCGGCCACAGGGGAGCGATGCGGACCGCCGTCGTCGGACACGTCGAGTGGATCGAGTTCGCTCGCGTCGAACACGTTCCGGCTCCAGGCGAGATCGTCCACGCGAGCGACGTCTGGGAGCTCGCGGCCGGGGGCGGCGCGGTCGCCGCCGTCCAGCTCGCGCGCCTGTCGGGCGATTGCGTGCTGCTCACGGCCCTCGGCGACGACGCGCACGGCCACGCCGCGAAGCGCGAGCTGGAGGAGCTCGGAGTGCGAGTGGAGGCTGCGTGGCGCTCCGAGCCACAGCGACGGGGCTTCGTCCACGTCGATGCCGCCGGCGAGCGCACGATCACCATCACCGGTGAGCGCATACAGCCGCTCGCCGGCGATTCTCTCCCCTGGGAGGAGCTCGAGGGCGCCGACGCCGTCTACGTCACCGCCGGCGACGCGGGGGCGCTTGCGGCCGCGCGCCGCGCCCGGACGATGGTGGCGACCGTGCGCGCGGGCGAGGGGCTGCGGGCGTCGCACGTGGGGCTCGACGCCCTCGTGGCCAGCGCAACCGACGCCGGCGAGCGCTACGCGGCCGGCGAGCTCGAGCCGCCGCCGCGGGCGGTGGTGCTCACCGAGGGTGCGAAGGGCGGGACGGTGACCGCGGCCGACGGAACCGTCTCGCGCTGGGAGCCGGCTCCGCTTCCGGGCCCCATCGCCGACGCCTACGGCGCGGGCGACTCATTCGCCGCCGGGCTCACCCATGCGCTCGGGGATCGCCGCCCGCTCTCCGAGGCCGTCGCCTTCGCCGCCCGCTGCGGCGCGGCCGCGATGACCGGGCGCGGCCCGTACGAGGGACAGCTAGGAGGCTGACCCCAGGGGCCCCGCAGGCTCGACTCGCTCCCCGTCGCCCAGGTTCGCGAGCGCCTCGCGAAGCTCGGTCCCGTCGGGCAGCCGCAGGTCGGGCTCCAGCTCCAGCAGCGGGACCAGCACGAAGCGCCGGCTCGTCACCTCGCGGTGGGGCAGGCGCAGGCGCTCGGTCGCCAGCTCGACCTCGCCCAGCAACAGCAGGTCGATGTCGATCACCCGGGGCGAGTGACGGGCTGCGGCGAGCTCGCGGCCCATGTCCGCCTCGATGGCCTTGCAGACGTCGAGCAGAGCCTCGGGCTGGAGGTCGGTCTCGATGCGCGCCACGGCGTTCAGGAAGTCCGGCTGGTCGAGCACCTCCCCGACCGGCTCGGTGAGATAGGTGGACGACACCTCCTCGACCTCGACGCCGCGCTCGCCGAGCTCGCGGACCGCGCGGCGCAGGTTGGCGGGCGGGTCCCCCACGTTGGAGCCCAGCCCGAGAAAGCCCCTCAACCGGCGTCCTCGTCGCCGTCGTCGGGGCCCCAGCCCCGTTCCTGGACGATCTCGACCCCGACCTCGTCCATGGCCAGCGGCAGGGGAGGCTCCGGCTTCGCCGCCCGCACGCGCACCGTCTCGCATCCGAAGCGCTCGAGGATCCTCTCGGCGATGACCTGGCCGAGGCGCTCGAGGGTGCGGTACGAGCGCTCGGTCGCCGCCATGGCCACGATGTCGGCCACCTCGCCGTAGTCGATGGTGTCCTCCACGCGGTCGGTGACGGTCGCGTCGCAGGAGGGGACGTCGAATGTGACGTCGATCAGGAGGCGCTGGCCGATCTCGCGCTCGGCCTCGGTGACGCCGTGGTGCGTGTAGATCGAGAGCCCGCGCAGCGTCACCTCCACGGAGGTTTCCGTGCGCGGGGGCTGTGGCTGCTCCGGCTCCATGCGGGAAAGCTAGTCGACGGCCCCGGGGCCGCGGGGCTCACGTGGCCCGCCTGGACGGGTCGCATTCGCGTCCTCACCTCGTCACCGGACATAGCCGCTCGAGACCGTCCTCCAGGTCCGCCCCGCGATCACCTCGGCCGTGAGCGCCGCCTCGCGCATCGCCGCCACGTCGTGGACTCGCAGCACGTCGGCGCCCGCGCGCATCGCCAGGACGTTCGAGGCCACGCTTGCGCCGAGGCGCTCCCCCACCTCGCGGCCGGTGATCGCTCCCAGGTGACTCTTGCGCGAGCTGCCGAAGACGATCGGCCGGCCCAGGTCGCGCAGCTCGCCCAGGCGGCGAGTGAGCTCCAGGTTGTGCTCGACCGTCTTGCCGAAGCCGATGCCGGGGTCCACCCAGATCCGCTCCTCGGCGACCCCCTGCCCGACGGCGTGCTCGATCCGCTCCGCGAGAAAGGCCTTCACGTCCTCGACCACGTCGTCGTAGCGCGGGTCGTCCTGCATCGTCCGCGGCGTGCCGAGCATGTGCATCAGCACCACCTCGCACCCGCGCTCCGCGCAGAGGGCGGCGAGCTCAGGATCGCCCCGAAGGGCCGTGACGTCGTTGACGATGGTCGCGCCCGCGTCCAGGGCAGCCGCGGCCACCCGCGACTTGGAGGTGTCGATGGAGATCCTCGGGGGGTCAGACCCCTCTCTCGGCATGCCGACCGGAGCTTGCACGGCCGGGGTCTGACCCCTCTGGGCAAGAGAGGCGATCACCGGGACCGTCCGGGCGAGCTCATCGTCCGTGCTCACCTCTGCCGCTCCGGGTCGTGTCGATTCGCCGCCGATGTCGAGGACGTCGGCGCCGTCGGCGGCAAGACGCCTGCCGTGCTCGATCGCCGCGTCGGAGTCGAGGTAGAGCCCGCCGTCCGAGAACGAGTCGGGGGTGACGTTGACGATGCCCATGAGCTTCGTCATCTGCGAGTTGTGGACGCTATACGTCCGAGAGTCGCCGGAGAGGGTGGTCTAGGCGCCTTCGAAGCCCGGGCGGGGGCGCGGGAGGGGACGAGCGCCCTCGTTGGCGCTGCCCTTCTGCTCCGGCTCGGCCTCGACGGCCGGAGCCTCGGGCTCGGAGTCGTCGGCACCGAAGACCTCCGACTCGGACTTGCCATCGAGCAGCGCCACGAACTGCTTGGCGTCGATCGTCTCGCGCTCGAGGAGGATCTTCGACAGGCCGTTGAGGGCCTCGCGGCGCTCGGTGAGGATGTCCTTGGCGGTCTGGTGCGCCTCCTCGACCACGCGGCGGATCTCGTCGTCGATCTCGCGGGCGATCTCGTCGGAGTAGTCGGGCTCTGAAGAGAACTCGCGGCCCAGGAAGGGCATCGAGCGATCGTGGCCGAAGACTCGGGGGCCCAGGCGCTCGGACATGCCGAAGCGCATGACCATCTGCTTTGCGGTCTCCGTGACCTTCTCGAGGTCGTTGGACGCGCCGGTCGTGATCTCGGAGAAGACGATCTCCTCCGCGGCGCGGCCGCCCAGGGTCATGGCCATCGTGTCGGTCAGCTCCGCGCGGGTCGTCAGGAACTTGTCCTCGGTCGGGAGGGAGATCGTGTACCCGAGCGCCTGGCCGCGGGAGATGATCGAGACCTTGTGAACCGGGTCGCAGTTGGGCAGCAGGTGCCCGACGATCGCGTGGCCGAGCTCGTGGTACGCGGTGACGACGCGCTCCTTCTCCGACATCACGCGCGACTTCTTCTCGGGGCCGGCGATCACGCGCATGATCCCCTCCTCGAGCTCCTTCATCGTGATCTCGCGCTGGGAGGAGCGGGCAGTCAGCAGGGCGGCCTCGTTGATGAGGTTGGCGAGATCCGCGCCGGTGAAGCCCGGGGTCTGGCCGGCCAGGACGTCGAGCTCGATGTTCTTGGCGAGCGGCTTGCCGCGGGTGTGGACCTCGAGGATCTTCTTGCGCCCCTTGCGGTCGGGCCGGTCGACGACGACCTGGCGGTCGAAGCGGCCGGGCCGCAGCAGGGCCGGATCGAGGATGTCCGGGCGGTTGGTGGCGGCGATGAGGATGATGTTGTCCTTCATCTCGAAGCCGTCCATCTCGACGAGCAGCTGGTTGAGCGTCTGCTCGCGCTCATCGTGGCCGCCGCCCATGCCGGCGCCGCGGTGGCGGCCGACGGCGTCGATCTCGTCCATGAAGATGATGCAGGGGCTGTTCTGCTTTGCCTGCTCGAAGAGGTCGCGAACGCGGCTGGCGCCGACGCCGACGAACATCTCGACGAAGTCCGAGCCCGAGATCGAGAAGAACGGAACACCCGCCTCGCCGGCCACGGCACGCGCGAGCAGGGTCTTACCCGTTCCGGGGGGCCCGTAGAGCAGGACGCCCTTCGGGATGCGCGCGCCGAGGGCCTGGAAGCGCTTGGGGTTCTCGAGGAACTCCTTGATCTCCTGGAGCTCCTGAACCGCCTCGTCCACGCCCGCCACGTCGCGGAAGGTGATCTTCGGGGCGTCGACCGACATGCGCTTCGCACGCGACTTGCCGAAGCTCATCACGCGCGAGCCGCCGCCCTGCATCTGGTTGACGAGGAAGAACCAGAACCCGAAGAAGAGGATGAAGGGCAGGATGTAGGTGAGGATGGAGAACAGGCTCGAGCCGCCGGTGCCCTCGATCTTGGTCTCGATCTTCTGCCTGGTGAGCAGGTTCGCGAGCTGCTCGCCGCCGTCGGGCGGGTAGCCGGTGGAGAACGACGTGCCGTCGTCCTTCGTCACGTCCGCGGTGTTGGTCTTGGTCTGCAGCGTGACCGTGTCGAACGAGGCGGGGGCCTGGCGGATCTCCGACACGAACTCGGTGTAGGTGGGCGCCGGAGTGCTCGACGGCGGGTTGATGAGCCGTTGCGCCAGGAACGCGAGCGCGACCACGATCAGGATCGGGAAGAGAGCGCTTCTGAACAGTCGCCGCATGTCTTCTGTGGTGCTCGGTTCGGTTCCGGGGTGCGCAGGGGTATTCGGGTCCTGCGCGACCTTGGATCAGCGTACCAGCACGCTGTTGCGCGTCTGGTGGATCGCGTGCGTGGGTACGCTGCCGCCCATGCCCCATCCGGAGACGCTCGCGATCTTCGCCGTCGCCTGCATCGGGCTGGTGCTGCTGCCCGGCCCGGCCGTGGTCTACATCGTGACGAGGGGGGTCGTCCACGGGCGCCGGGGCGGCCTGGTCTCCATGGCGGGAGTCGAGACGGGCAACCTGGTCCAGGTGATCGCGGCGACGGCGGGCCTGGCGGCCGTCATCGCCTCCTCGGCGCGCGCCTTCGAGGTCGTGAAGTACGCCGGCGCCGCCTACCTGCTGTTCCTGGGCATCCGCGCGCTGCAGTCCTCCTCCAGCTCCCAGGCCGATGGCCTGCCCCCCATGGAGCACTCGCAGCGCCGGCTGTTCGTCGACGGCCTCGCGGTGGGCATCTTCAACCCGAAGCTGGCGCTGTTTCTGCTCGCGTTCCTGCCGCAGTTCATCCACACCGACGTCGGGCCGATCTGGCTGCAGACGCTGGTCCTGGGGCTGATCTTCTCCGCGATCGCCCTCGTCGGCGACTCGCTGTGGGCGCTGAGCGCGGCGGCCGCGGGTGGGCGCCTGCGCCGCTGGCTTCGCGGCCGGCGGCTGGCGCGGACCAGCGGGGTCGTCTACCTGGGCCTGGGCGCCTTTGCCGCGCTCAGTCCGGGGGCTGGTAAGTGAGGGGCTTTAGCCCCGAAAGCAGCATGTAAGGACGGCGAAGCCGTCCGCAAGTGATTCTTGAAGGACCGCTACTCCTCTAACGCCGCCACGTACCCGAGGTTTCTGTACCGCTGCGCGTGGTCGAGGCCGTAGCCGATCGCGAACCTGTTCGGGATCTCGAAGCCGACGTAGCGGATGGGCATGTCGACGCGCCTGCGCTCGGGCTTGGTGAGGAGCGAGCAGACCTCCAGCGAGCGCGGATCGCGGGCGCGGAGGTTCCGCACCAGGTACTGGAGGGTCAGGCCGGAGTCGATGATGTCCTCCACGATCAGCACGTCGCGGCCCTCGATGGAGGAGTCCAGGTCCTTGTGGATCCGCACGACGCCCGAGGAGTCGGTCGACGAGCCATAGCTCGAGACCGCCATGAAGTCGATCTCGCACGGGACGCTGAGGGCGCGCATGAGGTCGGCAAGGAAGAGCACGGCTCCGCGCAGCACGCCGACGAGGATCAGGTCCTTGCCCTCGTAGTCCGCGCTGATCTGCTCGCCGAGCTCCGCGACCCGGCGCTGGAGGTCTTCCGCGGAGATCAGCGTCTCGCCGACGCCGGGCTCAGCCACGTGACCGGTCCGAGCGCGCGTGCAGGACCACTGCCTGGGTCGACTCCGGGGAGAGCCGAAACTCCTCGCCGATGGCGACGCCGGCGACCCAGGCCACCCGGCCCCGCGCCAGCACCACCGGAATGGCGCGTCGCTGCGAGCGGGGAACCCCGCTGTCGGTGAACAGGTCCTGAAGGCTCTTCGTCCCGCCGAGGCCGAGCGGGCGCATCGTGTCACCGTCGCGCCAGGTGCGAACCTCGAGCCGGGACCCGACCGCGTCGGCGTCGAGCGTGGCAAGCGACGGCCCGGCGGGCTCCACCGGCGCGGGGTGCAGCTCCGCCCTCACCTCCCAGTCGCCGACGCGGCAGCGGCCCGGGATCCCCAGGGACGAGGGGGCCGGAGCCGGGGCGGCGTCGGCCGTGCCGGTCTCGAAGTGGATCAGGCCCGCCTCGCACACGGCGCGCACGCCGCCGCCCAGCTCCACGACGCCGCCCTCGTGCGACTCGCCGAGCCGCATGATCTCCGCCGCCCGGTCGCGCCCCATCGCGATGGCTCGGCCCGCGGCCCGCTCGGCCAGGGCGCGAAGTCCAAGGCGCCGCAGCGCCGGCTCGAGCTCGGCGAGCCGCTTCGCCTCCACGGCCACGTCGCCCGGCCCGGCGCCTGCATCGCCCAGCGACTCGAGGACAATCCGCTCGAGGAGCTCCGCCTCCTCGTTCAGCTCGGCCTGGGTCTCGGCCACATTGGCCTCGAGCGCGTGGCTGAGGTCCGAGAGGACGGGCAGGACCTCGGCGCGGATCCGGTTGCGCGCGAATGTGGGCTCCTCGTTCGTCTCGTCGTCGGCGAACGGCAGGCCGGCGCTCGCGGCGAGCTCGCGGGCCTCGCCTCGCGAGAGCCCCAGCAGTGGCCGGATCACGCGGCCGTTGCGCGACGGCAGGGCGCGCAGGGCGCGGGTGCCGGGCGAAACCGCGAGGCGGTAGAGCACCGTCTCGGCCAGGTCGGTGCGCGTGTGGCCCGTCGCGATCCAGTTCGAGCGCGTGCGGGCGCGCAGCTTCTCCGCCGCGTCGTAGCGGGCCTGCCGCGCCTGCGCCTGGAGGTTCCCCTCTCCCAGCGCCGGCCGCTCGACGTGCAGGTCGATTCGCAGAGCGCTGCACAGCGCCCGCGCCGTGCGCTCCCCGTCCGCCGCCGACTCGCGAAGCCCGTAGTTGACGTGCAGGGCGTGGACGTTGTGGGCTCCCAGGGCGCGAGCGAGCCCGGCCGCGGCGCAGGCCGAGTCGGCGCCGCCGGACACCATGACGACCCCCGTCGAGTGCGCGTCGACGAGGCCGCTTTCGCGCACCACGGCAGCCAGCCGTTCGAGAGCCTCCTCCTTGGGGACCATCGCGGCGCGATGTTAGTGCCAAGGCCAGTCGGCCCCCGCGCGCAAACCCGCTCCCTGCGGGGCTATCGGCCCTCTTCGTCCTCCATCTCGCCCGCGCGCGCGACGAACAGCTCGACCGGCTGCGGGAACCCCTTGAGCTCGACCTCGCCGATCGGATCGAAATGCAGGTACCCCGAGGACCCGATCGCGTCGGCGACGGCCGCGGTGACGAGGACCTCCCCACCGAGGGCGCGCGCCACGACCCGGTGGGTGAGGTTGACCTCGCCGCCGTAGTAGTCCGCGTCGCGGTAGACCGCGCGGCCGTAGTGCAGGCCGACCCGGGGCTGCGGCCGCGATGGGAACAGCGCGAGGAAACCGACGGCCCATTCCGTGAGCGACTGCGGGTCGGGCGAGACGATCATCACCTCGTCGCCGATGGTCTTCACGATGGAGGCCTCCACGGGCAGCGTCGCCTCGACCGTCTCCACGAACCGCTCGACGAGGTCGAGTGCCTCCTCGTCGCCCTCCTCCTCCGTGTAGCGGGTGAACCCGGTGAGATCGACGAAGCAGAACGCCATGCGCACTCGGCCGAGCTGGCGGGTGCCGCCGAGGTCCGCCTCCATGTGGCCCACGACGTCCTGTTCGATGAAGAAGCGCAGATACCGCGTGTGGATGTACTCCATCAGCGGCGAGGAGAGGGGCAGAACCGCCTTCACCAGCTCCTCCATCTGCTCCGAGATGTCCGGCGCCGTGGTCCCCTGCCTGATCAGCGGCTCGTGCACATATATATGGAGCAGCCGCACCTCGGCCTCGGCGATGCGCCTGATCGACTGCGCGTAGACGCGAACCAGCTGCAGCAGGGCGACGAGCGGAAGCCCCGCCTCGAGCGTCTCGCCGATCTGCTGCATCGCCTCGGCGTCCTGGGTGGTGAGCGCCCGCTCGCGCGTGGTCGGGGTCCCCAACAGCTGCATGAAGCGCTCGACCAGCGTCGGCTCGATGCCGGCGGCCTCCGCGACCTCCTCGGGCGTGTGCACCCGCCCACCGCCCGGCAGCAGGTCCTCGATGAAGCCGAAGGACAGGCGGCCCTCGCGCCCCGCCGCGCGCAGCTCCTCCAGCGAGTGCCCGCGCTCGCGCATGCGAGCGACCACGCGGGCCTGCACCGCGGTCGCGCGCGTCCAGCGCCCGTCGTTCAGCTGCAGGACTCCGGCGCGGGCCCAGCGCTGAAGCGTCGTCGCCGACACGCCGGCCACCCGCGCGGCCTCCTGCAGGGAGATCGCATCCTCAGGCACGCGGCGATGCTAGACGAGGGCTTCCCAGGAGAATGTGACGGCCCTTACAGCGGACGACGGGGTCGTTTCGGCCCCGTCGCCCTGCGGGCATTCGGCCCGCTTCGTCGGCCTGCGACGCCCACTCCGGCGCCTTGCGGATGGGCCGGCGCCCCAGTCGCCGAGGGGCGTCGGCCGTCCACTGCGGCCTTTTGCAATCCACGGCCAACCCTATGCCCGGCGGCGCACCCCGTCAACCCCCGGGCTAATCGATCTCCATGTCGGGGCAGAGGGCCTCGACCGCGCGCCGGTAGGGCGCCATCAGGACGCGCAGGGCGGGGAGGTAGAGAAGCGTGAACCGGGGGTCGCCCTCCACCCGCACCCGGCCGCGCGCGACGGCGATCGCCAGGTTCTCGCGTCCCTGCAGGTAGCGGTTCGCGACCTCTGAGTCGAAACGGATCCGCAGCCTCGGGCTCCAGGGGCCGCGGCCGTAGCCCCAGCGAATGTGGTGATCGCCGGCGTCGACGCTCTCCACGTTGAGGACGCAGCCGACATCCGGGATCTCGAAGCAGACCCGGAGGCCGGTCGCCCGCAGCAGCGACCCGGAGGTCTCGTCCGCGTCGACCTCGGCGAGCGCGCTGTCGAGGACCTCGGTCAGATGCGCGCCGGTGATCGGCCCTGCTTCCTGCGCTTGCGTAACCGGCATCTGCTCGCCTCTCCCGCCGCGAGTCTATTCCGTCGGGGCGACTACCAGAAGGCGGGGCCGCGGAGCTCGAGGTTGTGGTCGAGGCGGGCCTGGAGCGTCTCGCGCACGGAGTGGGCCACGTCGATCAGCGTCAGGCGATCGCGGACGGCGTCGGGCCCGAGCCCGGAGAGGTCGATCGGCTCGCAGAACTCGATCCGCCACCGCGAGGGCAGCGGCACCAGGCCGAGCGGCCCGAGCCAGGGGAACGTCGGCGTGACCGGAAGGTCGGGGATGCGGGTCAGGCGGCTGAGAGCCTCGCTCTCGCCGAGCCGCGGGTAGATCTCCTCGGCGCCCACGACGGCCACGGGAATGACCGGCGCCCCGGTCTCCAACGCCAGCTCGACGAACGACCCGCGCCCGAACGGGCGCAGGCGGTAGCGCTCCGCAAACGGCTTGGCCGAATGCCGGGCGGCCTCGGGGTAGGTGAGCAGGAGGTCGCCCCGGCCGAGCAGCCTGCGCGCCAGCGCGGGGATCGCGGAGACCGCGCCGACCCGGCGGAAGACCGTCGACGCCAGCGGAATGGAGAGGAGCGCCTCCGAGGCCTGGAAGCGCGGCCATCTGGGAAGCGGATGGCCCTTCATCAGCGCGACCGAGATCATCGCCGAGTCGAACGGCACGATCGTCGCCGAGTGGTTGCCCACCAGGATCGCCGGGCCGTGCGCCGGCACGTTCTCCATCCCGCTGGCCTCGACGCGCCACCAGAACCGGTAGAGCAGGTCGGCGAAGGGAAAGCACGCCTCCGCGTAGGCCTCGTCGAAGCCCCAGGGGTCCGGACGGCCCTCCTGGGTGGCCCGGCGCAGCAGCGCTTCGACCGCCTGCGGCAGGGAATCGGGGAGCGTGCCGGCGGCGCCGGCCGCGGCGTCCTCCGGCTCGAGGCCCGCCTCGATCCCGACGCGGACGTCGCGGATGAAATCTGCGAGGCGCTCGGCGGCGGCTACCTGCCGCTCACCGGACGACGTCTCGCCAACCGGCTGTACGACCATGTCTAACCCTCAGGTTTAGACTTAGACTCGTTGCGCAAGAGCTCCTCGACCGAGGCGAGACGCCGCTCGAGCAGCTCGAGCCGCTTGGCGATCTCCCCGCGGGCCTCCTGCCCGCGCCGCTCGATCGCGGCGCCGGCCTCCTGGCCGCGCCGGCTGAGCTCTGCCCTGCCTCCTGTCCGCGGCGGGCGAACTCGTCACGAGCCTCCCTGCCGCGCCTGACTATCTCGTCGACCAGCTCGGCGCCTCTGCCCGAGCCGAGCGCGTCGGTGCCCGCCTTCGCCGAGCGCTCCGCCGCCTCGAGCGCGCCCTCCACGGCGGATCTCAGGGTGTCGCCGAGGCCGCGCTCGGCGTCCTGGCCCTCAGGCGCGCTCACGGTTGGCGGCTGCGCGAAGCGCAGCCATGTCGTCGGCGATGTCGTCGAGCCTGTCCTCCACTGCCTCGAGCCTGTCCGATAGCGAGCGCAGGCGCCGAACGAGGCGCTCCAGATCGGCGCTGGAGGCGATGTTGAGTGCTCCCATGGCGCTGCGCTGCGCCTGGACGGCCCGCTCACCGGCTCCGACCGCGCGGCCGAGAGCCGATCCGAGCAGCGGATTCTCGAGCAGCGCCTGGGCGAGCTCGGAGATCGCCTCTTCGCCGCGAGCGCGGATTCCTGAGCTTGTCTGGGGCTGTTCTGACATGGCGGAGGGGACCGATCGGCGGATCGAGCAACTGGCCACGGCCGCTGCACGCCTGAGAATCGAGGTTAGCGGGTAAAGGGAGGGTCGGACGATGCCGATGGGATTCACGCATGGGTCGTGACCGCTGAACGGTCGAGGCCGGTGCGTGGGTTCTACATTGCAAACCGCCTGGAGAACAAGTAGGTTTCGCACGGTCAGCGGAGGTTGTCACGCGAGTGATCTTGCGGGGCGGCGTGTGGCACAGTGAGATACATGGGACGTAAGGGACGCAAGCTGTTCACGATCGCCGCTTCGGCGATCATCGCAGCCGCCATCGTGGCGGCTGTCGCCAACGCGTCCTCGGTCATCTCCACCGGCGCGGGCGGTGTCCAGGTGAACCTGGGCAACGGCACGCCGCTGCCGCCCATCGGCTCGCTCCCGGCGTGCTCGAATCTTCGCGACGACGACGGCGACGGCCTCACCGACCTCGCGGACCCCGACTGCTCCGGCCCGCTCGACTCATCCGAGGAAGGGCCCCCCGCCCCGCCCCCGCCCGACTCCGGCGGCGGCGGGGCACGACCGGCTCCACGGGATCCACCGGATCGACGGGCTCAACCGGCTCCACCGGCTCCACCGGCTCCACCGGCGGCGGCCCCGGCCAGACCGGCGGCGGCACCACCGGCGCCGGTGGGCAGGTCGGCGGCGGCGGCCAGGGCACCGGCATCCGGGCGGCGGCTCGGGCCACCACCACCACCACGGGGGCGGAAGTTCGCCGAGCACCGGCGGCCACGCCTCGACCCGGCCCGACGCGCCGATGCATCCCACTCCGCCGCGCGACACGAACGGCGCCCCCACGAACGACAACCCCAGCGTCACCATCGCGAACTTCGGCCCGGCTCCCCTCGGCGTCCCCGACTTCGTCATCTCCCAGTTCTCCATCCCGCCGTTCCTGCTGCCGATCTACCAGGCCTGCGGAACCCAGTACGGGATCCCCTGGGAGGTCCTGGCCTCGATCAACCGCATCGAGACCGCGTTCGGCACCAACCTGAACGTCTCGACCGCTGGAGCCGTCGGCTGGATGCAGTTCATGCCCTCGACCTGGAAGGCCTACGGAGTCGACGCCAACGGCGACGGCAGGGCCGACCCGTACAACCCGGTCGACGCGATCTGCGCCGCGGCGCGCTACCTCCGGGCCGCCGGCGGCTCCACCGACATCCGTCGCGCAGTCTTCGCCTACAACCATGCCGACTGGTACGTCGACGAGGTCCTCCTCTACGCCAAGCAGTACGGCAACCTCCCCGACGACGTGGTCGGATCGCTCACCGGCCTCACCGAGGGCGACCGCTTCCCGGTCGCCGCCAAGTCCCGGTACGCCGACGACATCGCCGAGCGTCAGGCCGCGCAGCGCGCAAAGCCTCGCCGCGGGGTGACGGGCAACGTCTCCGACGTCGTCTCCAATTCCCCGACGCGCCGCGGCATCAACATCTACTCGCACGCCGGCGCCCCCGTCGTCGCGGTCAACGACGGCACCATCAAGGACGTCGGCCACAGCAAGAAGCTCGGCAACTACATCGTCCTGGCCGACGCGTACGGCAACGAGTTCACCTACGCCCAGCTCGGGCAGATCTCCAAGGTCTATCCCGTGCCGAAGCAGCACAAGCTGACCGCCTCCGACTTCAAGCTGGTGAAGCCGGCAGGCGACTCGCAGCCGACCCATGCCGCCAGCGCGGGCTCCAACGGCGTCACCCCCGCCCCCGACGCATCGAAGTCCAACACCCTCAAGCTCAAGTCGAAGTCAGCGGCCGGCCCCAGCAACACCGAGGACGCTCGCCGCCGCCTCTACGCGCTGCCGCAGCGCAAGCACAACGTCGACCGCGCGGGCCTGTCCGGCCAGCTCGACAGCCTGCCGGGCCAGGGCGCCAAGTTCGAGTCGATCAAGGCGTACCGCGGCGACATCCTGCACTACAACCGCCACACGATGGACCTGCGAAGCCTCCACAAGGGCTCGAAGGTCGTCGCCGGCACCGTGCTCGGCCGGATCGGCGAAGCCACCGACGTCGCCCCCCACCTGAACTTCTCGATCCGCCCGGCGGGTCGCGGCGCCCCCAAGATCGACCCGAAGCCGATCCTCGACGGCTGGAAGCTCCTCGAGGACACGGCCATCTACCGGGCCGCCGGCCGCAACCCCTTCACGACCACCAGCGTCACCCAGGCCCTCCTGGCCTCCAAGCAGCAGCTCGAGCACCAGGTGCTGGCCGACCCGCGCCTCTCGATCTACGAGTGCGGCCGCCAGGACATCCAGACCGGGCAGATCGACCGCCGCATCCTCGCGGCGATGGAGTACCTCGCCGACAACGGTTTCCGCCTGACGATCACCGCCCTGCGCTGCGGCCACTCGAAGTACACGACCTCCGGGTACGTCTCCGAGCATTACTACGGCGACGCCATGGACATCGCGGTGGTCAACGGCATCCCGATCGTGGGCAACCAGGGCCCCGGGACCATCACCGAGGCCGTCATCAAGACGCTCCTGCGCCTCCAGGGGACGATGGAGCCCCATCAGGTCATCTCGCTGATGAACCTGGGAGGCCCGTCCTTCGCCCTGCCGGACCACTACGACCACATCCACGTCGGCTACGCGCCGGTGCCCGGAGACGCGGGCTACGGGCCGAACGGCACGACGACGGCGTCGAACCAGTTCAACTCGCTCCTGAAGCCCGGGCAGTGGAAGCGCCTGATCGGCCGGATCGCACAGATTCACAACCCGAAGGTCCCCACCACCCCCTCCAAGTTCTCGCTCGACACTTCGCCGAAGACGTCGGGCAAGGGCGACTGAGAACGCCGTAGCGCCGAGTGGGCGCGCCGATCCTCCCATTCGTACAGCTCGACCTCGCGAACGCCTACGGCCTCGCCGACGGCCGCTACCCGGTGCGTCCCGCCGGGGAGCCGGGAGGGGAGCCGCTGGGCGTGCTGATCGTCGGCACCGTCGACGCGCCGATCGGTCGCCCCCCACGGCGCACCCGGCGGCGGGCGAAGCCCGGCCCTGCCGATGCGTCCGCGCCGTCGGTGCAGATCTCGCGGGTGACGGTCGCCTGGGCGCGGCCGTTCGAGGACGAGGTCTCGGCCGGCGGCTGGCTGGCCGCCGTCGAGCGCGACCCCGAAGCCCTGGAGGCCGAGGTGGCCGATGCCCTGCGCGTGATCAACCGGGCGCTGCACGCCCAGCGGGCGGCAGCGCAGGACTCCTACGTCCCCGACGTCTCGCCCGAGCGCGCCCTCTCCGTGCGCGTCGGCTACGGCAACGGCGACGCGCTGGTGGGCGGCGAGTGGTCGAACGCCCTCGACGTTCCCCCCGTCGAGCGCCGCCGGCGCCGCGTCGACGCGCTGAGGCCCCAGGAGAGCGTCGCGCGCACGCTCGGCGGCCACGAGTCCGTGAAGGCCCACGAGACGCACCTGCTGCGCGCCCGGGCGGACCTGGATGCGGGCCGGGCGCAGGAGGCCGCCGCCGAGCTGCGGGTTGCGCTCCAGGCGCTGCTGGCCGCGCCGCGCAAGCCGGGCATCGAAGAGGACGAGGACATCGCGACCCTCGAGGCCGAGACGCCGGCCCTGTCGGACTCTGCGAGCGAAGACGACCTCGAGCGGCTCCTCGGGATCGCCGAGCGGGTCATCCGCCGTCGTCGGATCCTCGGCGACTAGCCCCAATCTCCGCCGAGATGCGAATTTAGGCCCTTGGGAGGGCGCTTTTTCGCATCTCAGCGCGGTTTGGAGGGGTGGGAGAGGCCCACCGCCTCCCAGACCTCGCCGGCGGCGAGGGAGCCGGCAACGACGTCCACGCCCTCGAGCTCGACCCCCGGGACGGAGGGAATCCCGACGACGGTCATCCCTGCCGCTTTCCCGGCCGCCGCGCCGGGGACCGAGTCCTCGAGCGCAACCGACTTCTCAGGCGCCGCCCCGAACCGCCGGCAGGCCTCCAGGTACAGGTCCGGGGCGGGCTTGGGCGGCAGGCCGTCGCCCGGCGAGAGCAGGAACTCGAACGCCTCATGCAGCCCCGTGGGCCCCAGGACCGCGCCGACGAAGGCGGTTGGCGAGTTGGACACCACGGCCATCGGCGTACCCGCCCCGGCGAGGGCGCCGACCAGCTCGCGCGCGCCCGGCATCGGCTCGCCGCCCCCCTTGGCCTCCGCCATGACCAGCTCGTGCAGCTCGGCCATGATCTCGCGGGCACGGCCGGGCTCGCTCAGCATTCCCTGAAGGATCGGGCCGGCGACAGCCTCGGACGTGCCGACCAGCTGGAGCTTGTGCTCGATCGTGAAGGTCAGGCCGCGGCGCTCGAAGAGCTTCTCCTCGGCGCGGGTCCAGAGGATCTCGGTGTCGAGGAGGAGGCCGTCGTTGTCGAACACGACGGCCTCGGGTGCGCCCCGGCTCACGCCAGGGCGGCCAGCAGCGCCGTGAGCTCGTCGACGACGTCGCCGCCCAGCCGTACGGTCGCCGCCGAGTCATATGGCGTCTCGCCGCGGGTCACGATGGCCAACTGGCCGCCGGCCGCCAGCGTCAGCTCGGGCAGGGCGGCGACCGGGTGCACCTCCAGCGAGCTGCCGATGCACAGCAGCAGGTCGGCGCCCGCGCAGAGCGTCTGCGCGCGGCGCATCGCACTCTCGGGAAGGAGCTCCCCGAACAGGACCACGTCCGGCTTGATCTTCCCCGCGCAGCCGGGGCAGACGGCAACGCCGTCGTCTCCGAAGAGCGCGCCGACCTCCTCCACCGGGAAGCGGCGACCGCAGGCGGTGCAGCTCGAGGTCGCGATCGACCCGTGGACCTCGACCACCTCGCGCGAGCCGGCGCGACGGTGCAGGCGGTCGACGTTCTGGGTGATCACGCCGTCGAGCAGGCCGCGCTTCTCGAGGGTGGCAAGGGCCTCGTGGGCGGGGTTGGGCTTCTTGTCGGCGAGCTGCTCGAAGCGCGGTCGGTAGTAGTCCCAGAAGGCCGCGGTGTCGCGATGGAAGGCGTCGATGTGGGCGACCTTCATCGGGTCGACCTTGGTCCACAGGCCCGTTCCGGGGCTGCGGAAGTCCGGGATCCCCGAGGGAACCGAGATGCCGGCCCCGGTCAGCGCGACCGTCGACCCAGCCTCGCGGATGAGGCCCGCGAGGGCGCCCGCCGTCTGCTCGACCGCCGTGCTCCCCATCAGCGGCTACCGGCCAACGCTCACTCGCCCTTCCAGGTCGGCGTGCGCTTGCCGAGGAACGCGGAGATCCCCTCCTTGGCATCCTCGGAGAGGAAGGACTTCGCGAAGCCCTCCTTCTCGGCCTCGATGCCGTCGTCGAGATCGGCCCGGTGGGAGACCTGCTTGATCTGCTCGACCGCGACGGGAGCCTGTCCGGCCAGGCGGCGAGCCCACGCGAGCGCGGTGTCGAACAGCTCGTGGTCGGGAACTACGCGGCTGACGAGCCCGTGCACGAGGGCGTCGCCGCTGGAGATCGCGTCGCCGACGAGGTTCATCTCCAGCGCCTTGGAATCGCCGACCAGGCGCGGCAGCCGCTGGGTGCCGCCGAACCCGGGGATGAGCCCGAGCTTGATCTCCGGCTGGCCGAAAACCGCCGAGCTCGCTGCGATGCGGAAATCGCACGCCATCGCGAGCTCGCAGCCACCGCCGAAGGCGAGCGCGTTGACGGCCGCGATCGTCACGATTCGGCCCTGGCCCAGCGAGCGCAGCAGGTCGTGGCCGCCGGCCGACACCTTGGCGCCCTCCTTCGGATCGGCCTGCGTGAACGCCTTGATGTCGGCGCCGGCGGAGAACACAACCGGCACCGTCGAGCAGATGACCATCGCGTGGACCTCGCCCGCGTCGTTCAGGCGCTCCCAGACCGTTCCCAGGTCCTTGACGACCTGCGGAGAGATCGCGTTCATCGGCGCGTTGGCAAGCCAGGCGATGGCCACGTTGCCGCGCGTCTCGACCTTCACCGTGTCGGTCTGCTCGCCCTCGTCGGCCTGCGGGTAGGCGTAGAAGCCCTGACCCGACTTGGCGCCGAGGCGTCCCTGGGCGACCAGGCGGCGCAGCAGCGTGGGCGGAGTGAACCGCTCGCCGCGCTCCTCCGCCAGCCTCTCCAGGCGCTCCAGGCACACGTCCAGGCCGTCGGCGTCGGCGCGCATCAGCGGCGGGAAGATCCCCCGGCGGGGGTCCATGCCGGCGCCGGCCATCATGCCGAGATCAACGTCGCGGACGTCGGCGACGCCCTCCTCGATGATCAGGCACGCCTCGACCAGGGCCTTCGAGCTGAACAGCTCCGCCAGCTCCTCCGGCGGGTCGCCGTCGCCCTCGATCTGGGGCTCGCCGTCCTTGTAGAGGCCCTCGCCGCCGGTCTTGAGGCCGAGCTTGCCCTCCTCGACGCGCTTCTGCATGCCCTTGTGGACGTAGAAGCTGTCGCCGTAGGACTCGTTGAGGTGCTCGGCGACGTGGACGATCGTGTCCAGGCCGAGCAGATCGCCGAGGATGAAGGGTCCCATCGGCGCCGTCTTCGCCGCGGCGACCGCGTCGTCGATCTTCTTGATGGAGAGGCCGTTCTCCTCCTGCTCGCGCCACACCTCGCCGACCGCCGAGTTGAGGATGCGGTTGACCACGAAGCCGGGGACCTCCTCGCAGGTGATCGCCTGCTTGCGGATGGCCTGGGCGAAGTTCGACGCGGCCTGGAGGGTCTCGTCAGAGGTGTCCTCGCCCGCGATGACCTCGACCAGCGGCATCACCGACGCGGGGTAGAAGAAGTGGAAGCCGCAGACCTTGTCGGGCCGCAGAGTCGCCTCGCCCATCTCAGTGATCGAAAGCGAGGAGGTGTTTGACGCGACGATCGCGTGCCCCGGGGTGGCGGCGTCGAGCTCGGCGAACACCGAGCGCTTGATCTCCATGCGCTCCGGCGCCGCCTCGATGACGAAGTCCACGTCGCCGAACTCCGAGTAGTCGAGGGTGCCGTGGATGCGGCCCATCACGGCCTCGAGCTGCTCGTCTGCCTGCTCCTGGGTGATCTTCTCCTTCGAGACCAGCTTGTCGAGGCTGCCCTTCGTGAGCGAGCGGGCCTTCTCGAGCCCCGCGTCGACGAACTCCTGCTTGACGTCCTTGAGGACGACCTCGACATCGGCCGAGGCGATGACCTGGGCGATCTCGCCGCCCATCGTGCCGGCGCCGACGACGGCAGCCTTGAATACGAACAAAGTTCCTCCAGTTCGGCTGGTGAGGGGCTTTCGCCCCGGAAGCAGCGTGTAAGGACGGCGTAGCCGTCCGCAAAGTTATTGGGGTGCTGTCCCTGACGCTCAGCGGACAGGCCGCGGAAGCGTATAGGTCATCGGCTCAGGCGGACTCCGCCTCCAGCCGCAGGCCCTCCAGCGAGCGCGTCAGCGAGGCTCGCATCTGCGAGCGCACGAACAGCACGTCGCTCACCCGGCTGAAGAACCCGGCCGAGACCAGCTCGTAGGCCATCTCCAGCGTCACGGTCGTCCTGCCGGCCGCCTCCGAGAAGGTCGTCGTCAGCTCGCCGTGGGACTCGGGATCGCTGAACTCGATCCGGTGGCGGCGCATCGGGTCGTGCTCGAGGACGCGCTCGCGCACCACGCCGCGGCCCGCGCGCCCCGGAGCGCCACTCCAGGGTGCCGCCCGCGCTCGGATAGCCCTCGGCGGCGGCGACCGACGCAAACTGGTCGACCCAGGCGGGCCAGCGCTGCGGGTCGAAGTAGAGCTCCCACACGGCGGCCAGCGGCGCGCCGATCTCGCTCGCGTAGCTAACGGTCGCCATCGGCGCCGTAGATCTCGCTCTTGATCAGCCCCACCGAGCGGATGACGGAGTCGAGGAACGGCTCCACCTCGGCCACCAGGCGCCGATACTCGCGGCGCCCCGCGGCCGTGATCGAGTAGTAGCGGCGCGTTCGCCGGTCGGGATGCTCCCATTTGCCGGCGATCATCCCGCGCGCCTCCAGCTCTCGCAACAGCGGGTAGATCGTGTTGGGATTTACCGAGATCATGCCCTCGGTCATCGACTCGATCTCGTCGATCAGCCGGTTGCCGTACCCGGGCTCCCGGGCCAGCAGGTGAAGCACCAGCAGCGGGAAGAGGTCGCGGCGGCGGATCTCGCCGCCGAACACGTCCATCGAGCGGCCGGCCGGCCGGGCCTTCGGAGCGGCCTCGGCCCCGCGCTCCCGAGCCGCTCGCGCCGCCCGCGCCACGGCGTCGGGCGAGCGCTTCGCCTGGCTGCCGCGCGCCTTCGCCATGGCCCGAGTGTATGTGTGCGCGAAGTCACCGACGCGCGGCGGCGACGGGACTAGGTTCGGTCACGAGCCGATCCACACAAGAGGAGAGCCCCATGGCGAACATGCAGGTGACCGACCGCAACCAGTTCGAGCGAATCGACCTCACCGTCCCCACCACCGGCGTCCAGCTTCGGTCGAACCGAGGGCTCGCCGTCTACACCGTCCTGTCGACCGCGGTCCTCATCGCGCTCGGCTACTGGACGGGCAAGGAGATCAACGACTGGGCGAGCGTCGTCGTGCTCGGGGTCATCATCCTGAACGTCGTGGGCCTGATGGTGGCGGTCCGCCCGAACCGCCAGAGCCCGCAGGGGTAGGCCCGGGCGGCCGTCCGGGCTGCCAGTGGCCGTCCGCGCCGCGGAGGCGGTTCCGCGGAACCGCTGCGGATCAGTGAGGGTACGTGAGCGGCGGCGAAGGCGCACCCCGTGGCTGTCTTCGCCGCGAGTGGCGCTTTGTAGTCGCTATGCGACTACAAGTCGGCACTTCGGGGCGTTCTCCCGGCGTCCACGGGGGATGGCCGTCGGGCGTTGGCCCGACGGGCCTTCGCAGCATGGATGCGAGAAGGGTGCGATGCAGGACGCGGAGCTGCCCGACGGGGCAATGCCCGACGGCCAGCCCCACCCCCGCTACGCGACTGCCGCGGCGGTCTCCGACTGGGCCTGCTCGACCTGCGTCTCCTGAGCGGTCTGAGCCGGCTCGTCGACGTTGCGGCCGAGGAGGACCTCCTTGGCGATGACCAGCCGCTGGATCTGCGACGTGCCCTCGTACAGCTGCATGATCTTGGCGTCGCGCATGAGCTTCTCGACGGGGTACTCCTTGATGAAGCCGTAGCCGCCGTAGACCTGCACGGCGTCGACGGTGACCTCCATCGCGCTGTCCGCGGCGAAGCGCTTCGCGTGCGACGAGGCGAGGGTGTTCCGCTTGCCCTGGTCGAGCAGCACGCCCGACTGCCAGGTGAGCAGGCGCGCAGCCTCGACCTTGGTCGCCATGTCGGCGATCATGAACGCGACCGCCTGGTGCATGGCGATCGGCACGCCGAACTGGACGCGCTCCTTGGAGTACTCGGCGGCGAACTCGAAGGCCGCGCGAGCGATGCCGGTGGCCATCGCCGCCACGCCGGGGCGCGTGCGGTCGAGGGTCATCATCGCGAGCTTGAAGCCGTGGTTCTCCTCGCCGAGCAGGTTCTGCGCCGGGACCTCGGTGTCGTTGAAGGTGATGGTCGCGGTGTTCGAGGCCCGCTGGCCCATCTTGTCTTCCTTCTTGTCGACCGTGACCGTGTCGTCCTTGGGGACGACGAAGGCGCTGATGCCGCGGTGGCCCGCCTCCTTGTCGGTCTTGGCGTAGACGGTGAACCAGTCGGCGTAGCCACCGTTGGTGATGAAGCACTTGGAGCCGTTGATGACGTACTTGTCACCCTTCTTCGTGGCCGTGGTGCGCATGCCCGAGACGTCGGAGCCGGCGTCGGGCTCGGTGAGGCAGAACGAGGCGAGCTTGGGCTCCTCGCAGAGCATCCCGAGGTACTCCTTCTTGGTCTCCTCGGAGCCGCCAAGCGCAACCGGAGCCGCGGCGAGGCCATTGGCCGCGAGGCTCGTGCCGATGCCGGAGCAGCCCCAGCCGAGCTCCTCCTCGATCAGGCATCCGGAGAGGTAGTCCAGGCCCGGCCCGCCGTAGGCCTCGGGGGTGTGGGTGTTCATGAGCCCCACCTCCCAGGCCTTGTCGATGATGTCCTGGGGCCAGGTGCCCTCGCGGTCGTACTCCCAGGCCACCTTGCGGATGTCCTTCTCGGCAAAGCTGTGCGCGAGCTCGCGCAGATCCTTCTGCTCGTCGGTGAGCGTGAAATCGACCACTGAGGTGCTCCTTTTCGGAAAGTTCTCTGGTTTGCGAAAAAACCGATTGACTAGTCAGTCAACAACGCCAGGATAGCGCAGGAACCCCCATGGCCGAGAGGGTTGGGCACCTCCGCCGAGAGCACGGCGTAGGCTTGGGTGCGTGCCGCTGGCGGTGTCGAACGGCGACGTGATCATCCTGATCGTCGCGATCGCGATTCCACTCGGACTGCTGAGCTTCGTCCTCGGGGCCCGCAACGTATTCGACGAGATCGGCAAGGGCTCGTTCGGGATGGACCACGACCCCAAGGCGTCATCTGGCGGGGGCATCTCCGAGACGCCGCCCGCGGCTCGCGAGGCGGAGATTCGCCAGATGCTCGAGGCCAAGGCCTTCCGTCAGGCCGAGCGGGGGCAGACGCCGCTGGACGTCAACGCGGAGCTCGAGCGACTCCTCGACGAAACGCGCGCGGAGACCAGGATCGACGCGGGGATTCGAGCCGAGGTCCGCGACCTCGTCGTGGCCAGGAACCACCGCCGGGCGCGTCGCGGCGAGGAGCCCCTGGATGTCGAGGCCGAGATCGAGCGCCAGCTCCGCGACCTCGAGAACCTCGGGCAGTGACGGTCACAGCCGCCCACTAGGATCAGGGTATGAGCACCGATCGCGATTCCCACGTCGTCGAGCTCGATGAGCTCCTGGTCCGCCCCGGCACGTACTTCAACCCTCAGACCGAGGTCGTCGTGATCGTCGACGACTCCCCCTCGATCGACCAGGAGATCTTCAACATGGAGGCCTACGAGGGCGCGGACTGGGTCCGCATCGCCGATGACGTCCCCGTCGACGAGGACGCGCTCGACGTCACCCTCCAGACCTTTCAGACCAGGTACCACCCGGGCGCCGGCGATTCGGTGTCGGAGACCGCGCTCGAGCAGGGCGATGAGGAGTACGACGACGGCGAGGAGGGGCAGGACCCGGGGCGCGAGGACCTCGCGCCGGAGGTCGAAGAGTGAGCGACTACACCGTCACCTCGCGCGAGGAGGCGGTGGACCTCATGGCCAAGTGGCCCGGCTACGGCGAGATGCGCCACTACACGGAGGCGCTCGGAAACGAGCAGGTCTCCTTCAGCTGGCGGTCGATGCCGCCCGGCACGGGCGGGCGCGGCTCCTACGGCCACCGCCATCCGGGCCAGGAGGAGATCTACTTCGTGATCACGGGCATCGTCACGTTCAAGATCGGCGACGACGTGTTCGAGGCGGGGCCGAAGACCGCGGTGAGGATCGGCGCCGATGCGTACCGCTCGATCCACAACGACACGGACGAGGAGGCCGAGCTGCTGCTCTTCTCGACCCTCGAGCGGGGGGCGCAGGAGCGCGCTGAGATGCTCGAGAGCTTCTGGCCCGAATAGGCAGCCCCTAGCGCAGCCCGAGCCCCGCGGCCCGCTCGCGGGCGCGGGCCACGACCTCGTCGGATCCCGCAACCGCGCCGCCTCGCATCAGCACGCGCCCGGCGACGATCGTGGCGTCCACCACGGAGCCCGAAGCCGAGTAGGCGAGGCCGGCGTCCAGCGCTCCCAGGCTGAGCTCCGGCGCGTCGGAGCGGACCAGGATGAAGTCCGCCGGGGCCCCGGCCTCCAGGCGCCCGCCGCCCAGGAGTTGCGACGACCCGCCGGTGGCCAGCCGCATGGTCTCGGCGGCCGTCACCGCCGCGGGGTCGCGGGCGGCATGCTTCTGGGCCAGGGCGAAGGCCTTGGCGTCGGCCAGCAGGTCCAGCGAGTTGTTGGAGCCGGCGCCATCGGTGCCGAGGCCCATGCTGACGCCGCGCTCGCGCGCCGCCGGGTAGGGAAAGATGGCGCCGACGGCCAGCTTCATGTTCGCCACCGGGTTTGTGACCACCGTCGCGCCGCGCTCGGCGATGAGGTCGAGCTCCGCCTCGTCCAGCCACACGCCGTGGGCGAGGATCGTCCGGGGCCCGAGCAGGCCGACCGAATCCAGCAGCATCGCGGGGCGCATCCCGTGCGTCTCGAGGCAGTCCAGGACCTCCCCTTCGGTCTCCGAGAGATGGATCTGAACGGGCATCCCCAGCTCGGCCGAGCGCTCCGCCACCCAGCGCAGCGACCTCGGCGAAAGGGTGTAGATGGCGTGAGGAGCGAATCCCGGCTGCGCCATCTCGCCGCCGGCCTCGCGGATCTCGGCCAGGCTGCGGTCGGCGTCGGCGCAGGCGCGCCCGGATTTCGACTCGTCGGCGTCGTCGATCAGGGGCGCCGCGGTGACCGCTCGCACGCCGGCGTCCTCCACCGCCCTCGCGGCGGCGTGGGCGTGCCAGTACATGTCCCAGAACGACGTCGTTCCCGTCCGGATCATCTCCACGCACGCAAGCCGCGTGCCCCAGTAGACGTCCTCGTCGTCCATCCGCTTCTCGACGGGCCAGATGTGCTCCGAGAGCCATTCCAGCAGCGGCAGGTCGTCGGCGAACCCGCGGAACAGGGTCATGGCGGCGTGCGTGTGGCCGTTGACCAGGCCCGGCAGCAGCGCGAGGCCGGCGCCGTCGAGGGTCTCGTCGCCGGTCTCCGGGACGACCTCCGAGCCGATCGCGGCGATCGAGCCGGCCTCGCAGCGAACGCCCACCGGCTGTCCATCCAGGGTCGCGCCGGTGACGGTGAGGTTGCTCACGTGGCGATTATCGCGCTCGCGGTCTGCCGTGCGCGTTCGCGGCGCCGCCGGCGGAACAAAAATCATTGAGGGGACGAGAGCGGCCGTCCTTCGGAGGCTTTGCTGCTTTCACCACCGTATAGGTGGAAAAAGCAGCAAACCTTCCTGCGTTGTGGCCCCTACAGGGGTCAAAGGCAGGAAGGCGGCAGAAATCGGCGGCCGGAGCAGCCACTCGGCCACCCTCACTGCCCCATTCCGCTTCGCAGCGCCGCCCGCTCGGCGGACGACCGCCTACCCGATCGGTTCGGTCGACGATCGCTCGCGGTGGAAGTGCGGCACGTGGTTGGGCGTGTCGAGGACTTGGTCCTCGTTGGCGACCTCCTCGGCGAGGCGGGGCACCACGGCGCGCAGCTCGGAGCCCAGGAGCTCCTCGTTGGCGGCGCGGCCCGCCTCGAGGCGCTCGATCGTGAGGCCCTTGCTCGCGATGCCGTTGGCGAGGTTGTCGACCATGCAGACGGCCGCGTAGCGCATGTGCAGCTCGCAGGCCACGGTGCACTCCGAGGCCAGGGTCATGCCGACCAGGTCGGCGGCCTGGGCAATCAGCGCGATCTCCGCCCTGGTCTCCAGGCGCGGCCCGGCGGACTGCCAGTAGACGCCGCCGTCGCGAAGGTCGGCGTTCCCCCACTCCTTCCATGTGCGCTTGACGTGGCGCCGCCACCGGTCGTCGAAGGCGGCGACGATGTGGGCGCGCTCGCCGCCGAAGATCGTGGGGCTGGGCCCGAAGGCGATGAAGTCGTCGGGGCTCACCAGCGTTCCCACCGGGATCTCCGGGTGCAGGGAGCCGACCGAGCCGATCGACAGCACATGGCTGCAGTGGAGCTCTCGCAGCGCCCTCAGGTGCGTGCCGTGGTCGATGCGGTGCGGCAGGACGTAGTCGTCGTGGCCGTGGCGCGAGAGCACGACGTAGCGCTCGAACTCGATCGCCTTGACGCGCTGATCCCCGACGGGGATCTCCACCTCCTCGCCGCCCTGGGCGATGTCGAGCCCGAGGAGGTAGCGGCCGCCGAGAAGCGCAAGACGAGACATCTCAGGCCAGCATATCCACGGACCTCAAGCGAACCTCAAGAGAGGCGAGGCGCGCGCTCGCCTAGGGGTCGGCCAGCAGCGAAGCCGACGCCGTCAGCGCCGCGCTCGCCAGCAGGGTGCCGAGCGCCACCGCCACGGCCGCGGTATAGGCGGCGGCGAAGCTCGCCAACTCGCCCGCGCGGGCGAGGGCGTAGACGCCGGCAAATGCGAGAGCGGCCAGCCCCACGGCGACCGGGGCCGGGCTCAGGCGCAGTAGCCGCGGGGACGTGACCTCGCCGCCCACCACGAAGCGAAGGATGGCCACCGCGCCGAACGCGAACGCGGCGGCCACGAGCAGCCCGCCGAGGACGTCGCTGGGGAAGTGCCAGCCGAGGATGAGGATCGAGATCGAGACGGCCGCCGGGTATGTGCACGCAAACGGCGCGACGAGCCCCCGCCAGCGCGACGGCGAGACGATCACCGCGGCCAGGGCGATCGACATTGCCGCTGTCGCGTGCCCGCTGGGAAAGGCTGCCGGCTCGATCTGGTGCGGCAGCGTCCCGTGATAGCGCGGGTGGGCGAGGGCGACCTTGAGAATCTGGGTGGCGAGGTTGGCGGCGCCGACCGCCAGCGCGGCGGCAAGCGCCTGGCGCCAGCGGCCGACCGCGAGGCCGACGAGCACGACCACGCAAAGCATGGCGGCCAGCGGCAACGGATCCGCGGCGTGGGCGATCCAGTTCGAAAGCGAGTACGGAACCGGGCCGTTCAGGGTTTCGAGTCCGTTCAGCGCGGCCGCGTCAAGCCGCGGGAACGGCGCAAGGGCGTAAGCGACGCCAAGCAGGAGCAGGAGAGCGCTCACGCAAGCCGCCGCTGCGATCGCGGGCGCTCTGACGCTTCGGGTCATGCCCAAACGGTAGCGCCGCCCCCCAACGGGAGCTAAATCCTGCGATGGCCGCTACGTCGGGGTGATCGGGTTGCGGCGCTCGGTGAAGCCGCGATCCTTCGACTCCGCGTAGGCGAAGCGGCGAACGAGCTCCGCCCGCAGGTCGTCCGGCTCGATGACTGCATCGACGACGAGCTCCGAGGCGAGGTGGAGGATGTCGATGTCGGCCGAGTACTCATCGCGCTTTTCCTCCACGAAGCGGGCGCGCTCGCCGGGGTCCTCGATCGCCTGAATCTGGTTGAAGAACACCGCGTTGATCGCCGCCTCCGGGCCCATCACGGCGATCGACGCCGTCGGCAGGGCAATGCAGCAGTCGGGCTCGAACGCGGGACCCGCCATCGCGTAGAGCCCCGCGCCGTAGGCCTTGCGCACGATCACCGAGATCTTGGGGACCGTCGCCTCCGAGACCGCCGAGATCATCTTCGCCCCGTGGCGGATGATGCCCTGGCGCTCGACGTCGGTGCCGATCATGAACCCGGGCACGTCGGCGAGGAACAGCAGCGGCACGTTGAAGGCGTTGCAGGTCCAGATGAAGCGCGCGGCCTTGTCGGCGGAGTCGACGAAGAGGACGCCGCCCTTGAACTTCGGCTGGTTGGCGACCAGGCCCACGACGCGGCCGTCGATGCGGGCGTAGCCGACGACCAGCTCCTTCGCCCAGCGGGCGTGGACCTCGAGGAAGGAGCCGGAGTCGGTGATCCCCGCGATCAGCTCGCGGATGTCGAACGCCGTCTTCTCGTCGGCCGGGACCACGTCGGCCACGCCCGGGCCCTCGCGCGGCTCGGCCGGCGGCGCGGCCGGCGGCGTTTCGCGCCAGCTGCCCGGCATGTAGGAGAGGTAGGAGCGCGCGACGTCGATGGCCTCCTCGTCGGTCTTCGCGAGGAAGTGGCCGCAGCCCGACACGCCGGTGTGCATCTTCGCGCCGCCCATCTCCTCCAGGGACACCTTCTCGCCGATGACCATCTCGGCCATACGCGGCGACCCCAGGTACATGGAGGCGTTGCCCTCCCGCATGATCACGACGTCGCAGAAGGCGGGGATGTAGGCGCCGCCCGCGGCCGAGGGGCCGAGGAGCACGCAGACCTGCGGCACGCGGCCGGAGAGCTTCACCTCGTTGTGGAAGATGCGCCCGGCACCGCGGCGCCCGGGGAACATCCGCACCTGCTCGGTGATGCGGGCGCCGGCCGAGTCGACCATGTAGATCAGCGGCACCTCCAGGGCGAGCGCCCGCTCCTGGATGCGCAGGATCTTCTCCACGGTCTTGGGGCCCCACGAGCCTGCCTTGACCGTGGGGTCGTTCGCCATCAGGGCGACCTGCCGGCCCGCCACGGTCGCGAGGCCGGTCACCACCCCGTCGGCGCCGAGTCCCTCGCCGTCCCAGTTCGCGAGAAGCGCCTCCTCGGCGAACGAGTCCGGGTCGATCAGCCGGGCGACGCGGTCGCGGACTGCGAGCTTGCCCTGCTCCTCCGTCTTTGAATGGTGGCGTTCGGGCCCGCCGGCGTAGGCCGCGTCGAGCGCAGCCTGCAGCCCTGACTTCTCGCGGGTCTCGCTCATCGCGGGCGGAGTCTAGATGGGCCGGCGCGGGGCCAGAGTGGGCCGCGTGCTCAGCGGTCGAGGTCCGGGCGGCCTGCGTTCTCGTCCTCGAAGCCGAAGTCGATCGGCCGCGGCCGATCCGGGGCCTCGAGGACCTGCGTGTCGTCGGCCGTGGGCTCGGACGCGGCGTCCTTGTCGGCGAGATCCCCGGGCTCGTCGAGCTCGAGCGCGTCCGCCTCGTCGATGTCCGGCTCGGCCTCCAGCGCGAGCGCCGCGACGTCGTCGTCCTCCATCGACGCCTCCGGGTCGTCGTCGGCCAGGCCGCGGAGCTCCTCGGCGAGCTCGCGCAGGCGATCGGCGATGTCCGCCCGGCGCTCGCGAAGGCGCGAGATGTTCACGTCGAGCACGCGGCGGCGCTCGATGCTTCGCTCGATCAGCTCCTCGGCGCGCGCCTCCGCTGCGCTCACCAGCTCCTCTGCCTTGCGGGTCGCCTCGGCACGCAGGCGGCGTGCTTCGTCGGTCGCCTCCGCCCGGGTCGTCTCGGCGAACTTGCGAGCCTCCTCGCGAAGCCCCTCGGCGGCCTCGGCGGCGGTGTCGCGCAGGCGTTCCGCCTCCTCGGTAGCGTCGCCCTGCAGGCGGCGCGCGGTCTCCTCCGCGGCGGTGAGGATGCCCGACGTGGACTCTCCGATCGACTCGAGCCTGCGCTTGACGACGTCGGGGTCGAAGGTCGCGCTGCTCTCGAGGCGCCGCGCCAGGGAACGAAGGAACTCGTCGACCTGGCGACGGTCGTAGCCGCGCGCCTTCACGTGGAAGTCTGCGCCTCTCACCTCGTCGACGACGCTGCGGGCGTCGTCGCGGCTGTCGGCGGCGCGGCTGTCGGCAGGATCGGCCACGGCCTCCCGATTATCGCTCAGATCGGCCCTGGCTCAGGTGCTCGCGTCGGCGGCGACCGGCTTGTCGCCGGAGTAGTCGTAGAAGCCCCGGCCGGACTTGCGCCCGAAGTGGCCTGCGCCGACCAGCTTGGTGAGCGTGTCCGGCGCCGAAAACCGCTCCTCGCCGTAGGCCTCGTACATCACCGCGGCGATCGACGCCAGCGTGTCGAGGCCAACGAAGTCGGCCAGCGTGAGCGGCCCCATCGGGTGGCTCGCCCCGGCCATCATGCCGGTGTCGATGTCCTCCACCGAGCCCACGCCCTGCTCGTGGGCGCGGATCGCGTCGAGCATGTACGGCACGAGCAGCCGGTTGACGATGAAGCCGCGGTTGTCGCGCGCCGCGACCGTCGTCTTGCGGAGCTTCTCGCCAACCTCGAAGCCGAGGTCGTAGGCCTCGTCGCCGGTGCCCTCCGCCCTGACCACCTCGAGCAGCGGCATGACCTGCGCCGGGTTGAAGAAGTGCAGGCCGAGGAAGCGCCCCGGCCTGGACGTCTCGGCCGCCTGCGTCGAGACCGCGAGCGACGAGGTGTTCGTGGCGAAGAAGGCGTCGGCCTTGACGATGCCGTCCACCTCGCGCCACATCTCGAGCTTGAGGTCCAGGTCCTCGGTGATCGCCTCGATCACCAGGTCGCAGTCGGCGAGGTCGGCGTAGTCGAGGGTCGGATGGATGCGGGCGCGGACGGCGTCGGCGTCGCCCTGCTCGAGCTTGCCCTTGTCGACGGCTCGCGCGAGCTGCTTTTCGATCTTCGCCACGCCGCCGTCGAGGCGGCCCTGATCGATCTCGCGCAGCACGACCTCCCACCCGGCCTGCGCGCAGATCTGCGCGATGCCGTGGCCCATGAGGCCCGCTCCGAGGACTCCAACCCTGTTCAGCTCCATGCCTTCCCTTCTTCGCTGTGTCGCCCGCCGGGCGGCGGGGTCGCGCAGCGTACCCATTTGGACCCCGTGGCCGGGAGCTTCGCTACCGTCCCGGGCCTTGCACCTCCCGGTGAAAAGGCGGTTCTTCCGGGGTCGCTCGGCGCTGTGCCTGGCGGCCGCCTGTCTTGCGCTGCTCGCGTCGGCAAGCTCCGCCGCCGCCCGGCCCCGCCCCAACTTCCTGGTGATCCAGGTCGACGATCAGGCCTCGAACACGTTCACCCGGGCCATCATGCCCAACACCTTCTCGTGGCTGGTGAACAAGGGCACCTTCTTCGAGAACGGCCTCGCGGCGCCGCCCCTGTGCTGCCCCGACCGCGCGGGCGTCCTCACCGGCCAGTACCCCCACAACAACGGCGTGTTCTCCAACCACCCCGGCTATCCGTCGCTGCGAAACAAGTGGACGACGCTGCCCGTGTGGCTGCGCCAGGCCGGCTACAGGACGGCGCTGGTCGGCAAGTTCCTCAACCACTACACCGACCACTTCGAGGCCACCCCCGCTCCGGGCTTCAGCCACTGGTTCGCCTTCGACGGCAAGCCCGGCTACTACAACTACGGGATCAGCGACGACGGCAGGAGGCTGACCTTCGGCCACAGGCGTGCGGACTACTCGACCCACGTCTTCACGGCCGACGCGCGCAGCTTCATCGCCGACAGCGCGAAGGCAAAGCGACCGTTCTTCATGTGGCTGGCCTACAACGCGCCCCATGACGCCCCAGGCGGCCGCAACCCCGCGAAGCGGGGACTGAACTGCCCGCCGCTGGCGCCCACTCCCCCGGGCCACCGCGAGGGGGCGCGCTTCGCGCACCTGCCGCTGCCGGTCGATCCCTCCTTCAACGAGGCGGACGTCTCCGACAAGCCTCCCCTCGTCAGCGGCCTCGCGCCCCTGGACGCGACCGTCATCAACCGGGTGACGCGCCGCTACCGCTGCACCGCGGCGACGATGCACGCCACCGACAGCGACATCGAGAGGGTCCGCACCGAGCTGAAGCGCACCGGCCAGCTGGCGCGCACGATCGTCGTCTATCTCTCCGACAACGGCTTCTTCTTCGGCGAGCACCGCCTGACCCGCGGCAAGATCCTTCCCTACGAGCCCGACCTGCGGGTCCCGTTCGCGATGAGCGTCCCGGCCGCCTACAGGGGCCACGCCGAGCCGGGGGTCTCCGACGCGACGGTCTCGAACACGGACATCGCCCCGACCCTTCTCGACTACGCGGGCGACCCGCAGCCGTGCAACGCCGCCGGCAAATGCAGGGTCCTCGACGGCCGCAGCCTCCGCCCCCTCGTCGGGGGGCGCGGGACCTTCCCGGAGGACCGTGGCGTGCCCGCCGAGATCTCGACTCGCTACCGCGGCGAACCGTTCGCCTACCAGGCCATCAGCACGCCGGACCGCATCTACGTCGACTACGGCGGCGGCCTCCAGGAGCTCTACGACCTCGACACCGACCCGTTCGAGCTCGACAACCTCGCCGGCGACCCGGCCCACGCGTCGGAGCAGGCGGCCCTCGCCGCGCGTGTGGCGGCCCTCGCCGCCTGCAGCGGCACTGAAGGTCCCTCGGCCTGCGAATGACCGACGCCGTCCCTCGTTGCCCCCTCTGGGGACCGGCCAGGGACGGGCTCAGGCGGGTGGGGCTACTCCCGCGGCCTCGAGCCTGGCGGCCATCGCCTCCGCGAGGGCGTGCATCCCGACATCGGGCGCACCATCACCGTGAGCTCCCGCACCCGGCCCTCGCCGTCGAAGCGCAGCATGTCGATGCCCTGGACCTGGCGATCGCCGACCCGGGCCTTGAAGACCAGCACGGCCGAATCGTCGTTCTCGAAGCGATCCGTGTAGGAGAAGTCCTCGAAGACCCTCATGGCGCCCTCCGTGAGGATCGCGCCCACGACGTCCCGGCCGCTGTATGCCTTGAACACGACGGGACTGTTGAAGACCACGTCCTCGGCGAGGACGTCCGGCACCGCGGAGGAGTCCATCGCCTCGACGGCGTTGACGAATGCGTCGCTTTCACGAAATGGAGCCTATCGCTGCCAGTCGACCGGCCCGGCGCGAAGGACGTGCGCCCCGAGCGGGCGGCCCAGGGCCTGCTGCGCGCGCGCGCGAGGCCTCGAGCAGCGCGTCGAGGCGGATGCCGGTCTCGATCCCCATCTCGTGGAGCATCGAGACGAGGTCCTCCGTCGAGACGTTGCCGGTCGACCCCGGGGGAACCGGGCAGCCGCCGAGCTCGCCGAACGACGACTCGAACGAGTCGATGCCCGCCTCCAGCGCCGCGAGCGCGTTGGCGAGCCCCTGTCCGCGCGTGTTGTGGAAGTGCGCGGTGAGCTCGACGTCGCCGAGACGCTCGCGGGCGGCCTCGAAGAAGGAGCGGACCTGGCGCGGGTTCGCCATCCCGGTCGTGTCCCCGAATGCGACCTCCTCGCAGCCGGCGGCGGCCAGGGCCGCGGCGATATCGAGCACCCGCTCCTGTGGGACGTCGCCCTCGTACGGGCAGCCGAACGACGTGGAGATGACACCCTCGCAGCGAATCCCCTCGGCTCGCGCGCGCACCACGGTTGCCTCGATGCCCGCGAGCGACTCGGCGACCGAGCGGTTGACGTTCTTGCGGTTGTGCGTCTCCGAAGCCGAGAGGAACAGGTTCACCTCGTCGAAGCGGCCGCGCTGCTCGAGGGCCCGGTCGAGGCCGCGCTCGTTCGGCACCAGGACGGAGTAGCTCACGCCCTGTGGCCGCGAGATCCCCTCCAGGACCTCGGCCGCGTCGGCAAGCTGGGGGATCACGTCGGCGCGCACGAACGAGGTCACCTCCAGGCGGTCCAGGCCGCTCGCGGCGAGCATGTCGATCAACCGGATCTTCTCCGTCGTCGGGATGATCTCGGGCTCGTTCTGGAAGCCGTCGCGGGGCCCGACCTCGCGGATTCGCGCTCGCTGCGGAAGCTCGCTCATGCCCTGGAATCTAGCCTGCAGGCACGGTTTGGGCGGAATCTTGCAGGGCGCGGCTTCCGTCCGAAGGCCTTCCTAGCCTGCGGAACACATGTTCGATTCAGAAGTCATAGACGCTCCCGCCCTGATGCGGAGCCAGTGTTCGCCGCCCCCGAGACGGGCAGCCGGTACGGGCAGATCGAGGCCTGGACCGAGGAGGTCGAGCTCGAGAGCATCCACGCGCTCCTGCAGCGCCGCCCGGGGGCCACGGCCGCCGACGTCGCTCGCGAGCTCGGATGCTCGGAGCGCACCATCCGCGGTCACCTCATGATCGGCCAGGGCCAGCTGTTCGCGTCCAAGGGCGCTCGCTGGTATCCCGATACCGCGCTGACTTTCAGCAAGTCGGTCTGGCGAGGCTCGATTCGGTCGACACGACCCGGCGCTGGTGGGTGCCGACGCCGAGAGTCCGCTCGCCCTCGAGCACCTCGACGTCGAAGTGGAGCTTGCGGTCGTCGACCACCTCGCGCAGCTTCGCCTTGACCACGCATTGCGCCCCCTCGGCGGCGGCTGCGACGTGCTTGATGCAGACCTCGAAGCCGACCGTGGCCTTCCCTCGGGCAGGTTCTCGAAGGCGAGGATGGAGGCGGTGCGCTCCATCATCCCGATCATCCCCGGGGTCGACAGGACGCTCGCTGCCGAGCGTGCCGCCGACGTCGGTCAGCAGCCTGCCCTCGACCACGAACTCGTCGGTGCGCTCGATCCCGGGCTCGAGGGCCAAGCGCGGCCTAGACCATCCCGAGGCCGCCGGAGACGCCCAGCGTCTCACCGGTGACGTAGGAGGCGTCTTCCGACGCCAGGAATGCGATCGCGGCGGCGACCTCCTCGGGCTGCCCGAGGCGCTTCATCTGGGTGCCGGCGCGCATGTTGTCGAGGATCTTCTGGCCGATGTCGCCGAATTCGGCGGCCGCCATCAGCAGCGGCGTCTCGATGGGCCCGGGGGCGATGGAGTTGGCGGTGATCCCGTAGCGCGCGTACTCGCGGGCGATCACCTTCATGAAGGCGATGACGCCGCCCTTGGCCGCCGAGTAGACGGCCGAGCCCTTGGACCCGACCCGGCCCGCCTCCGACGAGGTGGAGACGATGCGCCCGTAGCTGGCCGCCCGCATGCCCGGCAGCGCCGCGTGCGTGCAGGCCAGGACGCCGACCAGGTTGACGCCCAGCACCCGCTGCCACTGGCCCGGGTCGGTCTCGCCGAAGAAGCCGAACTCGTCCATCCCCGCGTTGTTGATGAGGATGTCCAGCGTGCCGCCCGCCGCCGCGACGGCCGCCTTGGCCGACTCGGGATCCGTGACGTCGAGGCGCACCGCGTGCCCGGAGACCTCGGACGCGACCTCACCGGCCGCCTCCTCGTTGAGGTCGGCGACCCACACCTCGGCGCCCTCGGCGGCGAGGCGGCGGACCGTCGCCGCGCCGATCCCGCCGGCGCCACCCGTCACCAGTGCCTTACGCCCTTCGAACTGCATGGGGCGGCAGCATATGTATCCGGCCGCCCCCGGGACCGGCGGCCCCTCCCCCATAGACTGCGGCGCCGATGAGCGGCGAACAGCCAATCCCCATCGTCGGCGCGACCGGCGCCCTCGGTTTCGGCCTCGCGCTGCGCCTGGCGCTCGCCGGCCGCGAGGTGGTGATCGGCTCGCGAAGCGCCGAGCGCGCGGAGGAGGCTGCGGGGCGCCTGCGCGAGCTCGCGCCGGACGCGAAGGCGCGCGGAATGCAGAACGAGGAGGCCGCGAAGCAGGGTCCGATCGTCTTCCTGACCGTGCCGTTCCGCGCCCAGTCGGAGAACCTCAACAACCTGCGCACCGCGCTGGAGCCGGGCCAGATCCTGGTCGACTGCACGGTGCCGCTGGCAGCGGCCGTGAGCGGCAAGGCGACCCGCACCCTGGGCGTGTGGCAGGGCTCGGCGGCGCAGCAGGCCCAGGAGATGGTCCCCGAGGGCGTGACCGTGGTTGCCACGCTTCACACCGTGAGCGCACCCGTGTTGGGTGACTTGGATGCAACGCTCGACGAGGACATCCTCGTGTGCGGTGACCGCAAGGCCGACAAGGCGCGCGTGGCGGAGATCGTGGAGTCCATTCCGGGGCTGCGGGCCGTCAACGCCGGGGCTCTGGAGACCGCGCGGATCGTCGAGCAGCTCACACCTCTGCTCATCTCGATCAACGTTCGCTACAAGACCCACGCGGGCGTCAGGATCACCAACCTTCCCGACGCTAGTCCCTGGGCGTGAGCGACTTCGAGCGCGTCGTCCTGCTGGCCGGCGGCACCGGCGGGGCGAAGCTCGCCGCAGGCATGCAGGTCCTCCTGGGCGAGGGACTGACGGTGATCGCCAACACGGGCGACGACTGCAAGGCGCACGGGCTGCACGTCTCGCCCGACCCTGACCTCGTCACCTACTGGCTCGCGGATCAGATCGACGAGGAGCGCGGGTGGGGAATCCGCGACGACTCCTTCACCGTGAACGAGCGGCTCGAGCTGCTCGGCGCCCCGGGGTGGTTCCAACTGTCCGACCGCGACCTGGGGGCGTGTCTGTATCGCACCGAGTTTCTCGCGGCGGGCGGCACCCTCGCCGCCGCCCAGGCCCAGATCGCCCGCTCCCTCGGCGCGACGGCGTCGGTGGTCCCGATGAGCGAGCAGCCCGTCCGGACTCGCCTGCGAACCCCGGGCGGCTGGCGCGACCTTCAGGAGTACCTCATCCTCGACCGCAGCGAACCGCCGATCGACGCGGTCTCGCTGGAGGGCATCGAGGACGCGGCGGGCTGCCCCGAGGCCCTCGAGGCCATCCACGAGGCCGAGGCCATCGTCGTCGGGCCCTCCAACCCGGTGATCTCCATCGGCCCGATCCTCTCCGTGACGGAGATCCGGGAGGCGATCGTCGGATCGACCGCGCCGGTCATCGCCGTCAGCCCGCTCGTCGGGGGCAGGTCGGTGAAGGGCCCGACCGAGGCGTTCATGGCGGCAATCGGCCGCCCCAGCACGACCGCGGGCGTCGCCTCGCTCTACGAGGGGGTGATCGACGTGATCGTCACCGACCCCGACGACCCCGATCCGCCACCGGAGGATCTTCGGGTCCACACCTGTCCCACGTTGATGGAGGGCGCCGACGGCCGTCGCGCCCTCGCCGAGCGGGTCCTGCAGCTCGCGGCCACCCTGCGTGCGGAATGAAGGCCACGGCGGTCCTGCCGGTCAAGCGCTTCCGGTCGGCCAAGAGCCGCCTGGGCGACACCCTCGACGCTGCGCGCTCGCGCCTGGCTTCTGGCCGCCATGCTCGAGGATGTCCTGGCCGCACTCGAGCGCGCGAAGCTCATCGAGCGAGTCATCGTGGTCAGCGGTGAGCGGCGCGCCGAGAAAGTCGCCATGCGGGCGGCGAAGCGGATGACGACGCCGATCGAGGTCCTGCGCGACCCCTCCGACCCCGGCCACTCCGAGGCAGCCACCCTCGGCGTGATCCGCGCGAAGTCGCTGGGCTCGGCATGCGCGGCGCTGCTGCCCGGCGACTGCCCGCTCCTCGACCCCGCCGAGCTCGACGGCGCGCTCGGACGGGCGCGAGAGGGGCGTGTGGGCGTGATCGAAGACCGCCACGGCTCCGGGACCAACGGGCTGGTGCTTGCGCCCCCCGACGCGATCTCGCCGGCCTTTGGCCCCGGCAGCCGCGAGCGCCACCTCGAGCTCGCCGCCGCGCGCGGGCTCGAGGGCGCGATCGAGGAGCTCCCCTCCCTCGCCCTCGACCTCGACACGCCCGACGACCTCGAGGAGCTTCGCTCGCGGCTTGCCACCGAGCCGTCGGCGGCGCCGTGCACCGCCGAGGCGCTGGCCGGCTCGTGAGCGCCATCAGCGCCGTCGCGATCGCGGGCCTGCCTGAGATCGAGGCGGGGACCCCGCTCGGCGCCCTGATCGCGCGGGCCTCCGAGCCTCTCGGCTCCGACGATGTGCTCGTCGTCTCCCAGAAGGCGATCTCCAAGGCGGAGGGCAGGGTCGCGGATCTCGCCGCCGTGCAGCCGGGCCCGCGGGCCCAGGAGCTGGCGGCGCGGCTCGACAAGGACCCGCGCGTGGTGGAGTTGATCCTCGGCGAGACCGCGGCGATCGTCCGCGCCGAGCGCGGCGTGCTGATCGTGCGCACCCACTCGGGCCTCGTGTGCGCAAACGCCGGGATCGACCTCTCCAACGTCCCGGGCACCGAGCGCGTCGTGCTGCTCCCCGTGGACGCCGACAGCTCGGCGCGGCGCCTGCGCGCAGAGATCCGGGCCGAGTCCGGAGCATCGCCGGCCGTGGTGATCGCCGACAGCTTCGGCCGCCCGTGGCGCCGCGGCCAGGTGGACGTCGCCATCGGCTGCGCGGGCCTGCGGCCCCTCGACGACTGGCGCGGGCGGGCCGACCGCGACGGGCGCCCGCTGGCCGCGACGGAAATCGCCGTCGCCGACGCGGCCGCGGCGGCGGCGGACCTTGCACGCGACAAGGCCTCGGGCACGCCGGCCGTGCTGCTTCGCGGCCTCGGCCGGCACGTCACCGCGGACGACGGGCCCGGCGCGGCGGATCTGCGGCGAGCCGAGGCCGACGACCTCTTCAGGTAGGCGCGTGACCCGGGCAAGCCCGGGCCGTGCTCACTCCCCGTACGCCTTCCCGGGTGTGCCCCCGACCGCGATGATGCGCACCGAGTCGCCCTCGGTCACGATTTTGCGCTTCTCGTCGGGACCGACGCGCACGACCACGCCCGGCTCGAGCACCTGGGACTCACCCCCGGCGTCGAGCCGCGCGCTGCCCGCGATCGGGATGTAGAGCTCCTCCTGGCCGTCCGCGGAATGGTCGTGCTCCGGGTAGCCCTCGAAGCCCGGCGGGATGTCCAGGATGTTGATGCCGAACGAGGAGAGGCCCAGGCTCTTGGCAACGTGCTTGAAGCCTCCGCCCATGCTCGCCTCGAGCTCGTCGATGGTCATTGCCGTGAGGTCAGCCATGGGTTCCTCCTAGATAGTCAGCACAGCGGCGCCGCGCACACTACCCGCGCGAATGTCATCGATGGCATCGCTCGCGTCCTCCAGCGCGTACTCCGTCGTCTCCGTGTGCACCGGCACCTGTGGCGCGACGCGCATCAACTCGTCCCCGTCGCGGCGCGTTAGGTTCGCCACCGAGCGGACGCTGCGCTCGCCCCAGAGGATCTCGTACGGGAACGCGGGGATCTCGCTCATGTGGATGCCCGCGCACACCACGGTCCCGCCTCTGTCCAGGGCTCGCAGCGCGGCCGGCACGAGCGGGCCGGCGGGCGCGAACACGATGGCGGCGTCGAGCGGCTCAGGCGGCCCCTCCTCGGAGTCGCCCGCCCACTCGGCGCCGAGCTCGCGCGCGAACGCCTGTCCCTCGGCGTCGCCGGGGCGGGTGAGGGCGAACACGCGGCGCCCCTCGTGCGCCGCCACCTGGCAGACGATGTGGGCCGAGGCGCCGAAGCCGTAGAGGCCGACGCGCTCGGCGTCGCCGCAGGCGCGCAGCGAGCGGTAGCCGATGAGCCCCGCGCAGAGAAGGGGCGCCATGTGAACGTCGCCGGGCTCGGCGGGCAGGGCGATGGCGAAGCGCTCGTCGGCCGTGGTCAGCTCCGCGAAGCCGCCGTCACGGTGGTAGCCGGTGAACTCGGCGCGCTCGCAGAGGTTCTCGCGCCCGGAGCGGCAGAAGCGGCACTCCCCGCAGGCCCACCCGAGCCAGGGGACACCCACCCGGTCGCCCACGGCAAAGCGCTCGGCGCCCTCCCCCAGGGCGGCCACGGTGCCCACGACCTGGTGGCCGAGGACGAGCGGCAGCTTCGGCTCGGTGAGGTCGGCGTCGACGATGTGAACGTCGGTGCGGCACACGCCGCAGGCGCCGACCGCGATCAGGATGTCGCCCTGGCGGGCGGTGGGTTCGGGAAGGTCGGCGGGCTCGACCGCCCCGGGCTGTTCTCGCATGAGAATTGCACGCATGCCTGGATTGTGCCTGGACACACGATCCGTCCGACGCCCGGCAGATCATTTCCGGCGGCGCGGGCACCCTAGGAGGGAGCGAGCAATGAGCAACGACAGGTACGCACGCATGGGAGCGCTCGGCGGCATCATCGCCACGGTCCTCTTCCTCGTCGGCTTCGGGTTGGTGACCTCGGGCGCCCCAAGCCTCGACTCGCTCGGCGATGCGTGGAGCAAGTTCTTCATCGATCACCGGACCCGAATCCAGGTCGGCGTCACGATCGTCGCGATCGGTCTCTTCTTCTTCATCTGGTTCCTGGGGAGCCTGCGCAGTGCGATCGCGGCCGCCGAGGGCGGCAGTGGGCGTCTGGCCTCGATCGCGTTCGGGGCGGGGCTGATCGGCGGGGCGCTGCTGCTCGTCGGAGTGACCGCAACCGCCACCGCTGCGTTCCGTCCCGGCGATCCCGATGCCTACGTGACCCAGGCGATCAGCGACTTCGGGCTTCTCGTCGCGGGCCCGGGAGCAGCTGCGTTCACCGCCTTCTCGGCCGCGGTCGCAATCGCCGGCTATAGGCACCGGGCGCTTCCCGCTCCCGTGGCGGGGTTCTCGGCGCTCTCGGCGATCACCCAGCCGCTCGCCTACGGAGTGGTGTTCACGACCAGCGGCGTGTTCGCCGCGGACGGCATCCTCGGCGCGTTCGTCCCGGTGATCACCTTCTCGATCGCCCTCGTGACGGCGAGCTGGGTCCTGTACCGCGGCTACACCCCACCCGCCAACGCATGAACGTCCCTCAGTGATGCCTATAGGCATCACTCCGGGACGTTCTCGGGGTTAGTAGGTCTCGACGATGTCGTAGAGGGTGGTGCGCTGGGCCGGGGTGCGGCCGGCGCGGCGCGCGGCCTCGACCAGCTGCTCGGGCTCGAGACGAACCCCGTGCTGTGAGCCCGCCATCCGCGAGATGTTCTCCTCCATGAGCGTCCCGCCGAGGTCGTTGACCCCCCAGCGCAGGCTCTCGGTGGCGGCGTCCAGGCCCATCTTCACCCAGCTCGCCTGGAGGTTCTTGATCTCGCGGCCCAGCGCCAGCCGGAAGGCGGCCGTGTGCTTGAGGTTCTCGGCGCGCGAGATCTCCTCGACTCCGTGCGTGCGGCCCAGCAGCGTGTTGAACGGGATGAAGCTGAGGGGGACGAATTCGGTGATGCCGCCGGTGCGCTCCTGGAGCTCGCGGACCACCTTCATGTGGCGAGCCAGCTCGGAGGGCTCCTCGATGTGGCCGAACATCACCGTCGAGGTCGAGCGCAGGCCCGCGGCGTGGCAGGCCTCGATGATCTCGACCCACCGAGCCACCGGCAGCTTGTTCGGCGAGATGCGCTGGCGGACCCCGTCGTGCAGGACCTCGGCGGCGGTCCCTGGCGTCGAGCCCAGCCCCTGCTCGCGCAGGTAGTCGAAGACCGCGGCCGGCGAACGGCCCGAGCGCTCGCACATGAAGTGGACCTCCATGGGCGAGTAGGCGTGGAGGTGGATCCGCGGCGCCGCCTCCTTCGCCAGCCGCAGCCAGCGGCCATAGTGCTCCAGGGTGTAGTCGGGGTGGATTCCGCCCTGCATGCAGATCTCCGTGGCGCCGAAGGAGACCGCCTCGTCGACGCGCGCCTGGAAGTCGTCCTCGCGCACGAGGTAGGCATCGGGCGAGCGCTTGCCCTGCCCGAAGCCGCAGAACGCGCAGCCGACCACGCAGACATTGGTGAAGTTGATGTTGCGGTTGACGACGAAGGTCGCCGTGTCGCCGGCCAGCTCCGCCCGCAGCCCGTCCGCGGCCGCGCGCATGTCCTCGATCACCTCGGGGCGGGTCTCCGCGAAGAGGGCGGTCAGCTCGGCCTCGCTGAGCGCCTCTCCCCTGCGCCCCTTCTCGATGGCGACGGGCGCGACCTCGGGGTCGGGCGGCGACTCACGGCGCCGGCCTCCGGAGCCGTTGCGCGGGATGAAGCTCCAGTACTTGACCTTGACCACGTCGAGAACCCCCTGCTCCATCCAGTCGGGCGAGAGGTACTGCGGGTAGGCGCAGAGGCGCTCGGTGAGCGCGTAGCCAAGCGGCGCAAGCCGCTTGCGGGTCTCGTGCGGGCTCGGGAAGGGGTGCTCGGGCGAGATGTGGTCGCCGTTGGCGGAGAGCCCGCCGAGGTCGGTTGCCCCGGCCTCGATCAGGTCGACCCACCAGTCGGAGAGGTTCGGCGGAATCTGCACCCCAACCTCGGGCATGAGCCGCCGGCACTCCGCCACGAGCCGCTTCATCTCATCGAGCGTCACCTCCGACGCCCAAGCTGGGAGGGCTCGAGCTGAGCGGGGGCGTCGGGCGTGCCCCCGGGGAGCCCCGCAGCATGGACGCGAGGACTGTGCGAGGCCGGATGCTGAAGCGGCGAACCGGGGGTGTGCCCGGCGTCCTCGCCACCCCACCGCTCTCGCGAAGCGGCGTCCGCGATGTCCGCAACCTCCTGCGCCGTAGTAACGCGGGTGCGGCACGTAGTTCTGGATGATCAGCTCCTGGAGGTGGCCGTGGCGGGCCTGCACCTCGGCCAGGGCGGCGAGCGACTCCATGCGGTCCCCTTCGCTCTCCCCCACGCCGACCAGGATCCCGCTGGTGAAGGGGATGCGCAGCTCGCCGGCGGCCTCGATCGTCTGCAGGCGCAGCTTCGGGTGCTTGGTCGGCGAGCCCTGGTGGACGACCAGGTCCGGGTTGGCCGACTCGAGCATCAACCCCTGCGAGGCCGTCACCTCGCGAAGGCGGGCCAGGTCATCGCGGCCGAGGACCCCGATGTTCGTGTGCGGAAGCATCCCGCGCTCGAGGGCGCGCTCGCACGCCCAGACGACGTAGGACGTGAAGTCCTCGTGGCCGTACTCCGCGAGGCGCCGCGCAACCTCCGGGTTGACCTCGGGCATCTCGCCCGTCAGGACGAGGAGCTCCTTGGCGTTGCGCCGGACGGCCTCGTCCAAACGGCGCTCGACCTCGTCCGGCGCGTGCAGGTGCGCCTGCCGCGTTGCGAACGAGCAGTACTTGCAATAGCAGCGACACGTTCGCGACAGCGAGAGCGTGTAGTTGCGCGAGAACGTTACGCGCCGCATGGGCTCACGCTAGCGAACGCCGCCGCCGGGGCCCGCTCGGGCCCCACTGTGCGGCCCCTGATTCTTGGGCCGCACCGCGGTCTCGACGTCCGCCGCGACGTTGCCGAGGGCCTCGGAATCCGACGTCGGAGGCTCCGGGCCGGTCGCGAACTGCGGGCCGACGATGACGAAGCGGTAGAACACCGCCGCCAGCACCGAGCCGAGGATCGGGCCGGCGATGTAGGGCCAGGTGCCGCCCCAGAAGTTGCCGATGAGCGCCGGGCCGAACCAGCGGGCGGGGTTGAACGAGCCGCCCGTGAGAGGACCGAAGATCATCACGGCGAAGCCCAGGGTCAGCCCGATGGCCAGCGGCGCCCATTCGCGCCGGGCGCGGGGGTTGAAGGCAACGGCGCAGACGGCGAGAACCAGGAAGAACGTGCCGATTCCCTCGACGAGCATGCCCGGCGAAGTTGCCGGCGAGCAGCGGGCTGACGGATACCGCGCCGTAGTGGCTGGCGCGGCCCTCGTCGAGGAGCAGGCCCTTCAGCAGCAGCGCGCCAAGGACGCCGCCGGAGAGCTGGGCGAGGATGTAGACCACGCCGTCGACGGGGTCGAGCCGCCTCAGGATCGTCGCCGCCAGGGTGATCGCCGGGTTGAAATGCCCGCCGGAGACGCCGCCGAGAGCAGCGATGAGCACGAACAGGACGAACCCGTGCACCAGGCCGACGACCGCGAAGTCCGAGCCGGTCTGGGCGGTCGGGCTGGTTGCCACGTAGAGCGTCACCACGGTGCCGATCACGAACACGAGGATGAGCGTGCCCACCAGCTCGGTGATGTACGCGGCGAGTCCTCGATCCTGCACTTGGTCTACCTCCTGTCGAAGTTCATGCGCGCACGCCGGGTTCGGCGCGCGGCGGGCGGCAGTCTAGTGACTACACCTAAGCGTCGCGCTCCTGCTGGAGCACCTTGCCCTCCGCGATGACCTCCAGCGCCTCCTCGCGCGAGCGCCATCCCTCCACCGTGACCTCCTTCCCCTCCAGCTGCTTGTAGATGGAGAAGAAGTGGGTGATCTCGCGCTGGAGCATCTCCGGGATGTCCTCCATGGTCTCCGCGTGGTTCCAGCCCGGGTCGTGGGTCGGGACGCAGACGATCTTGTCGTCCTCGCCCTTCTCGTCCTGCATGACGAAGAGCGCCACCGCCTTCACCGGGATCACGCACCCCGGGAACGTGGGCTCGGAGACGCACACCATCGCGTCCAGCGGGTCACCGTCGCGCCCCATGTGCCCCATGAGGTAGCCGTAGTCGGTGGGATAGACCGTCGAGGAGGACAGGAAGCGGTCGAGGATGACGTGGCCGATCTCCTCGTCGTACTCGTACTTGTTGCGCGAGCCCTTCGGGATCTCGATGAATGCCAGGAGCTCGTCGCTTGCGTCCGCCATGGGCGCGCCGAGCCTATCCCGATAGCCTGACCGGCGTTCGATGAGATCGGTCGCTGCGCTGCTGGCGGCCGCCCTCGCGGCGCTGGGCCTGGCGGCCTGCGGCGCGGGGAGCGGCGCTGAACCGGGCGCCTCTGAGCAGGCGACCCTGGTCCTCGACTTCACGCCCAACGCCGTCCACGCCGGGATCTACGCGGCGCTTGCCGAGGGCTTCTACTCGCAGCGGGGCGTCGACCTCTCCGTGCACGCGCCGACCGCCTCCACCGACGCTCCGAGGCTGCTGGAAGCCGGCCGCGCTCAGTTCGCGGTCCTCGACATTCACGACCTCGCCATCGCCGGCGAGAAGGGGCTCGACCTGGTGGGCGTCGCGCCGATCGTCGAGCGGCCACTGGCGGCGGTGATCGCGGGGAACCGCTCGGAGGTGAAGAGGCCGGCTGATCTTGAGGGCAAGACGGTCGGCGTGACGGGGCTTCCGTCGGATGATGCGGTGCTTGATTCGGTGCTGGCGTCCGCGGGGCTGGCACCGAGCGACGTCCGCAGGGAGACGATCGGCTTCAACGCCGTGGCGGATCTCGCGGCGGGGAAGGTCGATGCGGCGACCGCGTTCTGGAATGCCGAGGGGGTGACGTTGCAGCGCAAGGGGATCCCGACGCGCGTGCTCCGCGTCGACGACTTCGGGGCGCCGCGGTATCCGGAGCTGGTGTTGGCGACGACGCGAGCCGAGGTCCGCAACGACCCACGCCTGGTCAAGCACGTCGTGCACGGGACCGTCGAGGGGAACCAGACGGCGACGTCCAATCCCGGCAAGGCCCTCGCTGACCTGCTCGCGGGCGCAAACGGCCTCGATCAGGGCACTGAGGAGGCTGAGCTTCAGGCGTTGCGAAAAGCACATGCGTTCTCGCTGTCTGGACGTTTCACTGGACCCTGGCTCAGGACATGGCCCAACTGGGAGGCTCGGCACGGAATCGTCGGCCGGCCACCCTCCATCAGTGAACTGTTCACCAAGCAATTCCACCCGAAGAGCGGCGCGATCCCGTTCTGAGCGCGGGTCGAGTGGCGAGCAGTAGTCGGTATGCGACCACAGCTCGTCAGAAGGTGGCTAGAGGGTCCGGCGGGCCTTGAAGTCGCGGCGCACTGACTCGGGGCGGCCCCACATCTGCACCACCTCGGCGCGGCCCTCGTTCCACTCGCGCACGTTGATCTGGCCCTCGATGCCCTCACCGTCGAGCAGGGCGAGCGTGCCGGCCACGGTCTCGGCGGCGGCCGCGTGCCCGAACCGGTGGGCGACGTTGATGCGGAAGTGCCAATCGGCCTGCGAGTAGGGCTGGGCGTTGCACTGGGTCAGGATCGTCGCCGCGTCGACGTAGCGCTCCTCGTCGGCCAGGCGCAGGTCGAGCGAGATGTCGGTCCAGTCGTCGGGGAGCGAGTCCACGATCGACTCGAAGTCGGGCGCGAGCGGCATCGCCGCGAAGCCTAGAGCTTCAGGCGAAGAAGACCTGCTCGATCAGGAAGACGTTGAGGGCGATGATCAGGGCGGCGAGGACGGACGTGAGGGCCGAGAGCCAGCGCGGGTTGACCAGCGAGCCCATCACGTCGCGGCGCCGCGCGATGAGAACCACCGGGATGAGGGCGAACGGGATGCCGAAGGAGAGCACCACCTGGCTTCCGATGAGCGCGTTGGTCGGCGAAACGCCAAGGGCGATGACGATCAGGGCCGGCGCCAGCGTGAGCGACCGGCGCAGGAAGATCGGGATCTGGCGGCGGATGAAGCCCTGCATCACAACCTGGCCGGCCATCGTGCCGACCGAGGTCGAGGCGAACCCGGAGGCGACCAGAGCCACGCCGAAGATCGTGGCCGCGTGGGCCGAGACCGTGCTCTGCAGGCCGTTGTAGGCGCCCTCGATCGAGTCGATCTGGCCCAGCGGGCTGCCGTGGAAGAGCGCCGCGGCCATGATCATCATCGAGATGTTCACGAAGCCCGCGAGCGACATCGCGATCACGACGTCGACGCGCTCGAACCCCAGGATCCGCCTGCGCTCAGCCTCCGAGCGCCCCACGATCCGCCGCTGAGTCAGCGCCGAATGCAGGTAGACGACGTGCGGCATGACCGTCGCGCCGATGATCCCCGTGGCCAGCAGGATGCTCTCCGTGCCCGCAAAGCCGGGCTTGAAGAGGTGCAGCGCGACCTGCCCGCCGTCGGGGCTGGAGTCGAGGAGCTCGAAGACGAACGCCGCCATCACGACCCCCGCCATCACGGCGATCACGACCTCCAGGCGGCGGAAGCCCATCTGCTGGAGGGCGAGGATCGCGAAGGCGCCGGCTCCGGCGATCAGGGCGGCCGGGAAGAGCGCGATGCCGAAGATCAGGTTCAGCCCCAGCGCCGCGCCCACCACCTCGGCGATGTCGCACGCCATGGCCACGATCTCGGCCTGGACCCACAGACCGAGAGCGGTCCGCCGGCTGAACAGCTCGCGGCAAAGCTCGGGAAGGTTCTTGCCCGTAGCGATTCCCAGCTTGGCCGACTGGGTCTGCACGACCATCGCGATCAGGTTGGCCGCCAGGACCACCCACAGCAGCAGGTAGCCGAACTTCGCGCCGCCGGCGATGTTCGTGGCGAAGTTCCCCGGGTCGATGTAGGCGACCGCGGCGACGAAGGCCGGGCCGAGGAACGGCCACATCCGCCGGACGCCGCGCGTATGCCCGTCGAGCGAGCGGCGCGCTGCCTCCGCAACGGCTGCCTCGCCGGGCAGCACGTCCTCGACGCGAGGCGCCGGCTCGACGACCGCGCCGATCGCATCCTCCAGGACGCGGTTCAAGCCGAGTCCACCCGCATCATCGCCACCAGCTCGCCCCCCAGGAGATGCTCGACGCCCTCGGCGCGCACGCGCACCGGCCCTCCGAACGGCTCGACGCCCTCGACGCGGAGCATCAGCCCTGGGCGGATGCCGCGCTCGTCGAGGTAGCGCAGGATCTCGGGATCGGCATCGGAGACCCGCGCGAAGCGCACGGGCTCGCCGATCGCCGCCGCCGAGAGCGCGATGGTGCGATCGGCCGCAAGATCGAGCTCGGGCGAGGGGATGGGGTCGCCGTGCGGGTCGATTCGCGGGTCGCCCAGGCGGGCGGCGATGCGGCGCTCGAGCTCCTCGGAGATGTGGTGCTCGAGCACCTCGGCCTCGTCGTGGACCCGGTCCCAGGGCATTCCCAGCGTCTCGACCAGGAAGGACTCGATCAGGCGGTGGTGGCGGATGACCTCGAGGGCGAGCCGCTCGCCGGCCGGCGTCAGGCGGGTGCCGCGGTAGCGCTCGTGGACCACGAGCCCGGCGGCGTCGAGGCGCCGCAGCATCGCGGTCACCGACGAGGGCGCCACGCCGAGGCGGACCGCCAGCGCAGTCGTGCCGACGGGCTGGCCCTCGGAGCGCTGCGCGAGGGCGTAGATGGCCTTGGCGTAGTCCTCGATCGCCTCCGTCGCCGGGCCGGTGGGCCGGTCAGTGGAATTAGTGCGGCTGGACGTGCGTGTATGCGTCATGGCGAAACTGGAGTTTAGATAACGCTAAACGTGACGGAGGACGTTTGCGGCGGTGGCCTAGAATCGGTCCATGGAGTCAGGCGTGCGGATGGAGCTCGACGCGCAGTACCGCGAGCTGCGCGAGGAGGCCGGCTGGGCTGCTCGTGCTCGCGCCGTGATCGAGGTCGCGGGGCCCGACGCCGCGGAATTCCTGCAGAGCCAGCTCTCCAACGACGTGGAGGCCCTCGAGCCCGGGCAGGGCTGTTACGCCACGCTGCTCGATCGCAAGGGACACCTGCGGGCCGACATGCGTGTGCTGCGCCGTGAGGACGAGCCGTCGTTTCTGCTGGACACGGAGCCTGAGTGCGGGCCCCTGCTCGTGCAGGCGCTCACCATGTACAGCGTGGGTCGCGACGTCCAGATCACCGACGCGGCGGCCGAGTGGGCCGTGTTGTCCTTCGCGGGACCCCGCTCACGGGAGCTCACCGGCGCGGTTGGCCTCGCGGCCGAGCACGCCAACCGGCAGGTCGAGGCCTTCGGCGCCGCCGCATTCGCCGTCGCGACCCCCGAGGGGGTCGATCTCTTCGTGAAGGCAGAGGACGAGCCGGCTGTCCGGGCGGGCATCGCGGGCGCCGGCGTGCCTGAGGTGGACGAGGCGGCTCTCGAGATCCTCAGGGTCGAAGCGGGGCGCCCGCGGTTCGGCCGCGACATGGACGCGGCGACGATGCCCGCGGAGGCTGGGATCGTCGAGCGAGCGGTCAGCTTCACCAAGGGGTGCTACGTCGGCCAGGAGACCGTCGCCCGTCTGCACTACAAGGGCCGGCCGAACCGGGTGCTTCGCGGGCTGCGGCTGTCCGCGCCGGCCGCCCCGGGCGATCCGGTGACGCTGAGCGACCGGGAGGTTGGCACCGTCGGCACCGTCGCCCTCTCCCCCGCCGTGGGCGCCGTCGCGCTCGCGGTGCTGCGCCGTGAGGCGGAGCCGGGCGCGGAGGTCGCGGTCGGCGCCGCGCGCGCCGCGGCGACCGTGGCCGAGCTGCCGCTCGTCGAGCCCGGGTAAGAATCGGCACTTGGCACCCGCTCGATCATTTAGGGTTCGACGCGGATGAGGTCGCCTGCCGTGCGCCCGAGGAGGAAGGCGTGGGTACCCGCGAGCTTTGCCCTGCTCGCGCTCGCCGGCTGCGGAGCCTCGGACTTCGCTAACGAGCCGCGCCCGGCTCAGCCATTCGAGACGACCGCCAGCATCAGCACCAAGGCCGTGACGGTCTCGCCCGATCACTTCGGCGCCGGCACCACCGTCCTGACGGTGGCCAACCTCACCACCGATCCGGCGGTGTTCGAGCTGAGCGGCCCGGGCGGCACCCACACCGACAGCGGCACGATCCAGCCCGGCGCCGTCACGACCATCAAGACGAACCTCGACCGCGGGACCTACCGGGCCATCGCCAAGGGCGTGACCGGGGTGGCGCCCGGCAGCATCAAGGTCGGGCCCGAGCGGCCCTCCTCGCAGAACCAGCTGCTGCAGCCGTAGCGCGCCGGCAGCTAGTTCTCAGCGACGAGCGACTCGATCTTCTCGAGCTTCAGCTTCAACGCCTCGACGAGGGTGTCGAGGTTCGTGCGCGCCTTGTCGGAGCTGGTCTTGATCCCCGTGAGAGTCGAGCGGATCGCCTGCGCGTGCTTTAGGAGCGTGACCGCCTCCTGGGCCGCGTCCCGCACACTGACGGCGTCGACCTGGAGCTCGCGGTCACGGGCCATCGCCATCCGCGCGGCCGCCAGGCGATAGGCAACTTCGAGGGCGAGGCTGTCGGGCTCCTCGCGGTCGAGCGCAACGATGAGCTTGTTGCCCTCGTACTCGGTGAGCGTCTCGCGGCCCGCGGGGACACGGTCCTCGCCCGCCACGACCAGGATCCCGAAGCCGGCGGCCCGGGCCGCCATGCCCTCGTTGAGCTCCTTCCACGCGTCGTTCTTGGAGAGCTTCTTGTCCTTGGCCTCGAAGATGATGCGCCCGGTCGCCGGCCCGTTGGCGGCAGCGACCTCGACAAGCGTGTCGCCCTTCTTGCCTCCGCCCTCGGCGGCCTCTCCACCCGTGTGCGAGGCGCAGTCGCCACGCGTCGAGGCGATGCGCTCGATGGCGGCGTGCACGCGCTCCTCGAAGGTGAAGCCCTTGCGAGTGCCGGCCTGCTCGGCCTCGGCGACGCGGTGGTCGGCCTCGCGGCCCTCCTTCAGCTCCACCACCTCGCGCTGGAGCGCGGCGATGACCTTGCGATTCTCCTCGCTCTCGGACTGTCGCTTCGCGTCGCTGGCCGCCAGTGCGCGGACGACCGCACCCTTGAAGTCTGCGAGGGGATTCGCCCCACCCTCGGCGGAGAACATCGTGCTGATCGCCTGCCGCTGCTCGTGGCTGGCGGCGGCGATGATCTCCTTGATCTGAGCCTGCACGGAGTCGCTGCGCTCCGGACCGAAGGCCATGGCGATCTGCTCGGCGAGGCCTTCCACCGCAGCGTCGGCCTGCTCGGCGAGATCCTTGCTCACCTTGCCGACGCCGCGCTCGAGCGCGGCCTGCACGTAGTCGACGTTCACGGCGGTTTCCTCGCTGTCGAGGACGCGCACGCCGATCTCCACGGCCTTGGACACGGTGTCGGCGGGCCGCTGGCCCGACTCGGCGCGCTCGCGGACCACGCGCGCGGCGCGCTCGTCGGCGACGGTGAGATTCTCGACGACCAGCCGATCGCCCAGCACGCGCACCGTGCCGTCGAGGGCTTCGTCGATCTGCAGCTGTGGTTTCTCCGAGGCTTCCATGGGGACTCACGAAGGTAGTCGTGGCATCCGACGGAAACCTGACAGCAGCGCTCGAATCCCCCCGGCCTGGCTACCATGCACGCGCTCTCGACCCCACCTGAAGGAGAAACGTGGCCGTAGACATTGCAGAGGTTTCGAAGCTCGACGTCGAGCCGGGCGAGCTGCCCGAGACGATGGCGGCATGGGTTATCCGCCAGGAGCGTGAGGGCGAGCCGAAGGACGCATTCCAGATCGAGGAGATCGAGGTTCCGGAGCCTGCCGCGTTCGAGGTGATCGTGCGAGTGATGGCCGCGGGCGTCAACTTCAACAACGTCTGGGCCTCCCTCGGCAAGCCGGTGTCGGTGTTCGGCTACGGCGACCACCCCGAGTACGGCCACCACATCGGCGGCTCCGACGCGTCGGGGATCGTCTGGAAGGTCGGCCCCGGCGTGACCCGCTGGAAGCCGGGCGACGAGGTCGTCATCCACTGCAACCAGGCCTCCTACGAGGACGTCGAGGTCCACGGCCTCGACCCGATGGCCGCGCCCAGCCAGAAGATCTGGGGCTACGAGACCACCTGGGGCTCCTTCGCCCAGTTCACCAAGGTCCAGGCCCAGCAGCTCCTGCCGAAGCCGAGGAACCTCTCGTGGGTCGACTCCTCGGCTTACGGCCTGACGTACTTCACCGCCTACCGGATGCTCATGGACCGCTGCAAGCTCCAGGCCGGCCACAACGTGCTGATCTGGGGCGCGGCCGGCGGCCTCGGCGTGTTCGCGACGCAGCTGTGCAAGGCCAACGGCGCCAACGCCGTCGGCGTCGTCTCCTCGCCGGAGAAGGGCGAGCTGGTCAAGCAGCTCGGCGCCGTCGACTACATCGACCGCAACGAGTTCAGCGGGATGATGCGCCGCGGCGGCGAGAGCGCCGACGAGGAGAAGGAGCGCTTCGGCGTCACCAGAGCCTTCGCCAAGAAGGTCAAGGGCATCCTCGGCGACGCCCCCGACATCGTCTTCGAGCACGTCGGGCAGGCCACCTTCCCCACCTCGGTGTTCACGGTCAAGCCGTTCGGCAAGGTCGTGATCTGCGGCGCCACCTCGGGCTACACGCTCGACTTCGACGTCCGCTACCTCTGGATGAAGCAGAAGGAGATCCTCGGATCCCACTTCGCCAACGCGTACGAGTGCATGCGAGCGAACCAGCTCATGGCCGAGGGCAAGGTCCGGCCGGTCCTCTCCGAGGCGATGGGCTTCGAGGGGGTTCCCGAGGCGCACCAGATGCTCCACGAGAACCGCCACACCGGCAAGATCACGATCCGCGTCGGCGCGACCTCCGACGACGAGGGCAAGCACGAGGACGGCCCGGGCGCCATCTGGGCCGAGGTGGGCGCCTAAACGCCGAGTGGGCTCGATCCGCCCTGAATACCAGGGTGGATGGAGCCCAGTAGGATCGCGCGGTATCCGTGGCCCACGTCAACTACATCGACTGGCACATCACGCCCTTCCGGGCGGACCGCTGGTACGTCATCTGGCGGCCGGCGCTCGACCGCGCCCTGGCATTCGGCGCCAGCGCCTCGTTCCTCACCCGCAACATCGACGATCCGCTGCACTTCCGTCAGACCTCGATCTGGGAGGACAAGGCCGACTTCGAGCGGTACTGGGCGTCGGACGAGATCGCCGTGCTGCGCGAGCAGGCCATGAGCTACTACGCCAAGCCGCTGCTGCCTAACTGGCACTCGCTTGCGGCCGACGCGAGCGCTGAGCCGGCGCCCGAGCCGGCCGTGGGCTCGGCCGCCGAGTAGCGGCCCGCTCCGCTTCGCCGGATAGCTTCGCGCCCTCGGCGCGGAGGATCTCCACCATCGCCGCCGCAGCCGGCGATCGGGATCCCTCGGCCCTGATGGCCGCCCAGACGCGGCGCTCGGGGGGACTCGGAATCACGTCGCGGACGACGATGTCGGGTCGCAGGGCCGTCAGGGCGAGATCCGGGAGGAGGGTCACTCCGAGCCCCCCGGCCACGAAGCCCTGGAGCACGGAGTAGTCGTCGGACTCGAAGGCCATGCGCGGCTCGAATCCGGCCTGGCGGCAGGCCTCGACGACGAGGTCTGCGCAGGTGCTCGGGCGGGTCCCCGACAGCCAGGGCTCGTCGGCCAGGTCCGAGAGCTCCACGGCGGCAGCCTCGGCAAGCGGATGGGTTTTGGGCAGAGCGACATGCATCGACTCGGTCAGCACCGCCACGCGGTCGATGTCGCGATCCTCCACGGCGGGGATCGCCGGATAGTCGAAGATCACCGCGAGGTCGATCTCCCCCCGGCGCAGAAGCGGCAGCGAGGTCTCGGGCTCGTGCTCGGAGAACTGCAGCTGAACTCCCGGATGCTGGCCGCGGAACACCGACAGGGCCCTGGTGACGAGCGTCGCGCTCGCCGAGGGAAAGCTCGCGAGCCGCAGCCGGCCCGACTCGAGCCCCGCGATGGCGCCGAGCTCGCGCTCGGCCTCCTCCAAGCGGGCGATCACCGCGTCGGCGTGCGCCAGGAGCGCGTCGCCGGCCTCGGTGAGCTTCGGCCCGTCGCTCGAGCGCGAGAGCAGGGGCATGCCGACCTCGCGCTCGAGCGTCGCGACCTGCTGGCTGACTGCGGATTGCGACATGAACAGCTCGTCCGCGGCGGCCGAGAACGACCCCCGGCATGCCACCTCCCGCAGCACCCTCATACGCCTGACATCAAGCATAAGCGCACCTTATCAGCCCGAGAAGCACTTCCTGTTGCGCTTATCGACTCCGAGGCGCACCATTGGTCTCGTGAACCAACGGCAACGGAGGCACCAAATGCTCCACTGGATCTTCATCGGCAACCGCCGAGCGCAGAAGCGACGGACCCGCTCCCGCGGCGCCCTCGCCGGCTCCCCCCCGGGCGCCGGAGGCCGGCTGCTGGACCTCACGAACCCCATGCCGCCCCGATGAACGCCGTCGGGGACATCGCCATCACGCGCCTCGGGCCCGAGCAGGTCGCGGAGACAAGGCGGCTCGCCGCCCTCGACTCCGCGTTGCCGCCCCGCGGCGAGCTGCTCGGCGCCTCGGTGGGCGGGAAGCTGGTCGCAGTGCTCGGGATGGAGTCCGGCGAGCTGGTCGCCGACCCGTTCAGGCGCACGGCGGACCCGTCCGAGCTCCTGCGCCTGCGGGCGGCTCAGCTGGGCGGCGTGTAGGGCTCGAAATCGGCCTCCCGCCCTCCTTCACCAGATTTGAAGCGCCTGAGCTCTCCGCGGCGATCGCGGACGGCCGCAGGCCGCAGCTAGTGGCTCTCGAGCGGAGCCATGGTCAGCCCCGACCCGTCGAGCTGCTCCCAGTAGTGCTCGGCGAGCTCCTTGGGCCCTGACCACACGATCGCCTGCCCCGAGGAGTGGATGCGATCGGCGATGGCGTACCCGTGATCCACACTGACGCCGGGGATGAACCGGGCGAGCGTGCGCGCCACGTGGTCGAACGTGTTGTGGTCGTCGTTCAGGACGATCACGTTCCAGCTGCCGCCGAGACCGCCTCCCGGCGGGCCGGTGCGGGGACGCTCGATGGTCTGGGTATCGGCTATGGCCCGACGTCGGTCAGAGGTTGGGGACGCCGGCTTCCGCGCTGTCGACGCGGGCCCGCACCTGCTTTTGGACCTTCTTCAGGAGGCCGACGACGATCTCGACCTTGCGGCCCTTCACCCCGTCGGACTTCGGGTCCTTTGCCTCGGCAACCTTGGTGCCGTTCACGTAGGCCTTGGCGCGGTTGCCGAAGACCTGGAGCTCGAGGCGGTTGAAGCTGCCGATCGGGTTGATCGCGTTGTCCTTGCCGCTCTTGTTGAAGCCGTTCTCATGCGGCGAACGCTTGAGCAGGAACTTCCGGCCCTTGGGGAACACGCGCAGCTGGTAGCGCGTATCCGGGCCTGAGCGGGCGCCGACGCCGATGAAGGCGTGCTTGCGGAGGTGCTTGGAGTCGGGCTTCTGCAGCTTGATGCGCGCCTGGACGTCGAGGTCGGGCCGGCGCGAATCGCCCTGCACCGGCAGGTAGTAGCCGCACACCTCCTTGCCCTGCTTGACCTTGACCAGCAGGCTGCCCTTCTTGATCGTGCGGCCGCAGTGCGAGCCCTGCGAGCGCTTGAGCGCCTGGCTGTCGCGCGGGGAGGAGAAGTTGTTGTGGTAGACGATCACGACGCCCCAGGCAATCGCCGACAGCGCCGCGCATCCAGCCAGCGCGAGCGCAATCGCAACACCGAGGCGCCTCCAGATGGAAGCTCTCATCCCCGTCAGGGTAGCCGTCCGCGGGCGGACCGTGGGGCCCGGCGCGGAAGGCTGGTTCATCCTTCCCGCTCGCGGCGCTTTCGCCAGTAGCGCTCGAGGCCCATCCAGGCCTGGTCCGGCGGCACGGCCTGGTCGGCGCGCTCGCGGACGTCCTCCGGCTCGCCCGCCAGCGTGCGCTCGCGGGCGGCCATGAACTCCGCCTCCCGGCCGCCACGCGCCCACTCGGAGGCGGCGGCGAGGGCCTCGCGGGTCGCCTCGAGTTGCTCGGCCGCCGGAAACGGGCCGAAGTGGGTGAGCACCACGCGCTGCGGGCACCAGGATTCGATGAGCTTGATCGAACCCAGCCAGGCCTCGACGTCGATGTCGGGCGGCGGGGTCGGCGCCACGGTCACCCCCGACGGCGGTATGCGCACCCCGGCCGTGTCGCCGGTGTAGGCGTCGCCGGTGGACTCGTCGAGGTAGGCCACGTGGTGGGAGGCGTGCCCGGGGACGTGGGCATAGCGGAGCCCCTCGGTCTCGCCCGCCTCGCCCAGCACCACGAGGTTCTCCTCCGGGACCGGCGCGAACTCGCCCCACAGGCGGTCCATGTCGTCGCCGTAGAGGCGCGCCGCGCTGGTGAGCAGCTTCCCGGGGTCGGCCATGTGGCGCGCCCCGTTTTCGTGGACGTGCACCTTCAGGTGCGGGAAGCGGCGTACGAGCACCCCCGAGGCGCCCGCGTGGTCGAGATGGATGTGCGTGAGCAGGAGCGCCCGCGGCTCGGAGGTCAGGCCGGCCAGCAGGGCCTCCAGGCCGGTGGTGGGCCCCGGATCGACGATCAGGCCGCCCGGGAGCTCGTTGGCCCCGATGACGCGGTCGCGGCCCAGGTGCATGACATCGATCAGCCGACTCACGCCGCGCAAGCTACTGGGATAACGATCACCTGCGGGCGGCCTTGCCGCCCGTACTTGCTGCTTTCGAGGCTGAAGCCCCTCACTTAGAATCCCCGTATGAGCGATCACCGGCTCGAGCAGCCCGACCGGCCCTGGGTGATGCGCACCTACGCGGGGCACTCCGATGCCCGGCGCTCCAACGAGCTCTACCGGCGCAACCTGGCGAAGGGCCAGACGGGGCTCTCCGTCGCCTTCGACCTGCCGACCCAGACGGGCTACGACCCCGACCACCCCCTCGCTCGCGGCGAGGTCGGCAAGGTCGGCGTCTCGATCGTCAACAAGGGCGACATGCACGCGCTGCTCGATGGCATCCCGCTGGACGAGATGAACACCTCGATGACGATCAACGCCACGGCCGCCTGGCTGCTCGCGCTCTACGTCACCGTCGCCGAGGAGAACGGCGTCGCCAGGTCCGCGCTGACGGGCACGACCCAGAACGACATCATCAAGGAGTACCTCTCGCGCGGCACCTACGCCTTCCCGCCCGCGCCCTCCATGCGACTGATCGCCGACACCGTCGCCTTCACCGTCAACGAGATCCCCTCGTGGAACCCCACGAACGTCTGCAGCTACCACCTCCAGGAGGCTGGGGCGACGCCGGTTCAGGAGATCGCCTACGCCCTCTCGACCGCGATCGCCGTGCTCGACGAGGTGAAGAGCGCGAGGCCAGGTCGCCGACGACGACTTCCCGAAGGTGTTCGGGCGCATCTCCTTCTTCGTCAACGCCGGCGTTCGCTTCATCGAAGAGCACGCGAAGCTGCGCGCGATGTCCGAGCTGTGGGAGGAGCTGGGACGCGAGCGCTATGGCGTGACCGATCCCAAGCTGCTGAGGATGCGCTACGGCGTGCAGGTGAACTCGCTCGGCCTCACCGAGTCGCAGCCCGAGAACAACGTTCCGCGAATCGTCCTCGAGGCCCTCGCGGTCACCCTGGGCCGCAACGCCCGCGCGCGGGCGATCCAGCTTCCGGCCTGGAACGAGGCTCTGGGCCTCCCCCGCCCCTGGGACCAGCAATGGAGCCTGCGGATCCAGCAGATCCTGGCGTATGAGACCGACATCCTCGACTACCCCGACGTCTTCGAGGGCTCGAAGGTGGTCGAGGGGCTCGTCGGCGAGCTGCGCGAGGGGGCGCGCGAGGAGATGCGCGTGGTCGCCGAGAAGGGCGGCGCCGTGGAGGCCGTGCCCTACATGAAGGCCGAGCTGGTCGCCTCGCACCGCGAGCGCGTGGCGCGAATCGAGTCGGGCGAGCTGAAGGTCATCGGCCAGAACTCCTACACCGAGTCGGAGGATTCCCCGCTGACCGCTGGGGCCGACGGGGGCATCCTGACGCCCGACCCGGAGGTCGAGCGCGAGTGCATCGAGGCGCTCGAGCGCTGGCGCTCCGAGCGCGACGACGACGCCGTGCGGGCCGCCCTCGACGACCTCGCGAAGGCCGCCGCGGACGAGAGCGAGAACATCATGCCGGCGACGATCGCGGCCGCCAGGGCGGGAGCGACCACCGGCGAGTGGGCCGAGGTGCTGCGCGAGGCCTTCGGCGACTACCGCGGCCCCACGGGCGTGGGCGCCTCGGCCTCCAGGGCCGACGCGGAGCTTCTCGCCGAGGCTCGCGCCAAGGTCGAGCGGGCGTCGGAGGCCGTCGGCCACCGTATCCGGATCCTCGTCGCGAAGCCCGGCCTCGACGGCCACTCCAACGGCGCCGAGCAGATCGCCGTCCGCGCTCGCGACGTCGGTATGGAGGTCGTCTACCAGGGCATCCGGCTCACCCCCGCCGAGATCGCGGCCTCCGCCAACGAGGAGGACGTGGACGTGGTCGGCCTCTCGATCCTGTCGGGGTCGCATCGCGAGCTGATCCCCGAGACCGTTCGCCTCATGCGCGAGCTGGGAGTCGAAGCCCCGGTGATCGTGGGCGGCATCATCCCGGCGGCCGACGAGAGCTACCTGTCGGACGCCGGCGTCGCCCGCGTCTACACCCCCAAGGACTTCGACCTCAACCGGATCATGGGCGAGATCGCCGAGCTGGTCGCCGAGGGCGACCGGGACGCCTCGCTCGCCGCCGGCCCGGCTTGAGCGACGAGCCGATCGAGTTCCCCGTCGAGGGCCTCTCCGACGGCGTCATCCGTCTGCGGCTGCAAACCGGGGCCGACATCCCGAAGATGGTGCCCTCGCTGAACGACCCGGCGATCCAGCGCTTCACGACCGTCCACGAGGGGTACGACGCCGACGACGCGCGCACCTGGATGCGGGAGGGCGCGAAGGGAATGGCGGCCGGGACGGCGCTGCCGCTCGTGATCGCCGACGCGGGGTCCGGCGAGCCGATCGGAGGGGTCGGCGGGCGCCGCCACCACACCGACCACGGTCGCTGGTCGCTGGGCTATCTCGTGTATCCGCAGGGCCGCGGGCGAGGGGTCGCCGCGCAAGCCGTGCGCCTGCTCGCCGCCTTCCTCTTCGACCAACTCGGCGCCCAGCGCCTGGAGGTGAACATCGAGCCCGGCAACGAGGCATCGCTGCGTACGGCCACCGCCGTCGGCTTCCGGCGGGAGGGGGTCCAGCGCGCGCTTCAGGAAATCCAGGGAACACGCCGCGACATGATCACCCTCTCGCTGCTCCCGGGCGAGATAATCCCCGGGTGAGGTTCGAATGGAGTCGATGAACGAAGATCGCACGGCCTGGCTGCGCTGCTACCGCTGCTGGTCCACGCGCCTGGAGGCTCAGGTCCACTACGACGCGATCCTCAAGGTCGATCCCGAGTCCGGCGAGGCTGCCGAGCGGGTGGAGGAGGTTCAGGAGGCGGTCGTTCAGTGCCTTGACTGCATGCACGACCAGCCGCACCTCACGTTCGAGGAGGGCCGGGTCGTCCCCATCGAGGACCGCTGGGAGCGCATGGTCGCGGGCACCCCCTGGGTCGCCTCCTGCACGGTCACCGTCGATCAGGACCTGGTGGAGGTGTGCTCGGGGCCGGAGGCCGCCGACAGCCTGACCTATGGAGCCTTCGGCGACTCGGGCACGCGCGAGTTCTTCACACACGTCCGCTTCCACAAGCACGACTCCGAGCGGATCGTCGTGCACATGCTCGTCGAGCTCTATGCGCGCTCCCCCGAGGAGGCCACCGAGGTGCTCGAGGAGGCCTCCCGCGGCGTGCTCGAGATCACGTCGCTGGCGGAGGAGTCGCGCCCGCCGGCGCACGCCGCCGACGAGGCGCACTGACCTCGGCGAGCGTTCGCGATGACCCCAGTTTCGCGCCGCCCCCCGCGGCGTCCGCGGATACCGGGGCGCCGCCTCCATTGGCGCATCGGCCTGCGCCGCCCGCATCTGCTGCGGCTGGGCGGGGCGGCGGCGCTCTTCGCGGTCGTCGGCCCGGGGATCCTCGCCGGCCTCTCCGACGACGACCCCGCCGGCATCACCACCTACTCGATCCTGGGCGCGAAGTACGGCTACGAGCTGCTCTGGGTCCTGACGCTGTCGACCGCCGCCCTGATCGTGTTCCACGAGCTGGCGGTGCGCATGGGCATCGTGACCGGCAAGGGTCTGATGAGCCTCATCCGCGAGCATTCCGGCCATCCGGCGGCTCGCCTGGCGCTGGGCGCGCTCGTGGTGGCCAACACGGGAACCCTTTGCGCCGAGTTCGCCGGGATCTCGGCCGGGTTCGGCCTGGCGGGCGTGTCGAAGTACGTCAGCGTGCCGCTCTGCGCGATCGGCGTCTCGCTGCTCGTCCTGCGCGGATCCTTCCGCCGGGTCGAGCACGTCCTGCTGGCCCTGAGCGCCGTCTTCGTCGCCTACATCCTCTCCGGCGTTCTGGCGCATCCCGACTGGGGGGCCACGGCGAAGGGCCTTGCGCTGCCCAGGATTCCCGGCACCCGCGACGCCCTGCTCGTCGCCGTGGCCACTCTGGGCACCACCCTTGCCCCGTGGGGTCTCGCATTCATCCAGTCCTATGCGGTGGACAAGCGCCTGCACGTCAAGGACCTCCGCTACGAGCGCATCGACGTGATCGTCGGCGCGGTGCTGACGGGGGTGATCGGTCTGTTCGTCGTGGTCGCCTGCGCCGCGACCCTCAACGTCCAGGGGATCACGGTCAACGACGCAAGCGACGCTGCGCGTGCTCTCGAGCCGCTGGCGGGCCATCTCGCTTCGGCTCTCTTCGGGTTCGGATTCGTGGGCGCCGCGATTCTGGCCGCGGCGATCGTGCCGCTGTCGACGGCGTACTCGGTAGCCGAAGCGGAGGGCAAGCGCGCCGACCTCAACGACAGCTTCGGCGAGGCCAAGCTCTTCTACGCGAGCTACGGGGTGATCGTGATCTTTGCCGCGGGGCTCGTGCTCGTTCCCGGCGCGCCGCTGATCCCCATCCTCTTCCTCTCCCAGGCACTCAACGCGGTGCTGCTGCTGGTGCTGCTGCCCTTCATGCGACGGCTGGCCCGAAACCCGGAGGTCATGGGCGAGCACGCACTCGGCCGGGGTGGGCGCTTCCTCACCGGCGCCGTGATCGCGCTCGTCGCCGTCTCGGTCGCGACGCTCGCGTTCCTCACCATCGGCTGAGGCTCAGTTCGCCGAGGCCTCGCGCCTCGCCGGGGGGATGGCGAGGACGGGCCTGCCGGCGATCTCGAGCAGCCGCTGCGTGCAGCTGCCGAGTACGAGCGACGCAATCGGGCCGTTTCCCCGGGTGCCGACGACGATGACGTCGGCGTTCGCCTCGGCGGCGATCTCGGCGATTCCTTCCGCCGGACCGTCCGTGCGGGCCACCGTCCAGCGGACGCTCGCCGGCACGTCCGCCGCGTTCAGCTGCGCCGCCAGTTCCCGAAGCTCACCTTCGACCCTGTTCTCATCCGCCAACAGGGGGCCTGAGCCCCTGGCGGCGAGGAACTGCTCCACGTGGGCGAGGACGATCCGCGCGCCGAACGTACGGGCCCAGGAAACCGCCGTCGGCAGGCAGGCGCGCGAGACGTCCGATCCGTCGAGCGCGACCACGATCGTCCGCACCTCTGAGTCGCGCATGAGTTCGCTGGGCCCGGGCACGCTCTCAGAGCGGGTCGAGGCCGATGGGCTGGCCGTGCCATTCGCGCGGCCTGTGCTCCTCGAGGGCGACGGCGACGCCGTCGCGGTTCAGGTCGACAGGGTCGCCTTCACTGTTGAGCCAGGCCGCGAGGTAGCGGCCGCCGACCTTGATCGCGGGATGCCAGAGCGGGTCGGACGACGCCGCGCCCTCCCCCGCTCCCCCGGCCACGTCGTGGCGCAGGAAGAGGGAGTCGGCTCCCGTGAGAAGCTTTGCTCGCAGGACGGGCCGGAAGGGGTGGGCGTCCTGCAGCAACCCGTGGCGCATTGCGATGTGCTCGACCGCGGCGTCGGCCTCGGCGCACGACAGGCCGCCCTGCTTGAGCGGGAAGGTGACGCCGTCGCCGGCGGCGTAGACGTCCTCCTCGTCGCGCACGCGGCCAAACTCGTCGGTGGGGATGAAGCCGCGAGCGTCGCTGGGAAGGCCGGGCACGCCGGGGCCGGCGATGTTCGGCAGCGCGAGGGCACGGCCGGCGTGAATGTGGCGGCCACCGGGGTGGATGACGAGCTCATTGCCCTGCGCCTCCACCCGCGAGCGGTTGTGCACCCGGATGCCACGCCCCAGGAGGCGACTGGCGACCTCCGTGCTGCCCTCGACGCCGAAGACGGCCAGCGGCGCCGGCTCGGGCGTGTAGACGTCGATGGCGACTCGCACGCCCAGCTCCTCGGCGCGTCGGCGGGCCATGAACGCGAACTCGTAGATCGGCAGCGACCAGGTGACGCCCGGCGGAACGATCAGCACCAGACGCGGGCTCTCGCTCGCGGCAGACTCCCGAAGCAGGGAGTCGATGCTGTCGATGCCCATCTGCGCACCGTGCAGCGTGGGGACGCCCTCGTAGGCGGAGGTGCGCTTGCCGCCCATGCAGACGATCAGCTGGTCGTAGCCGATGGGCTCGCGGCCGTCGACGAGCAGCCGGTGGCCGGACCCGTCCACGCCCGCGACCCTGCCGAGGACGAACTCGACGTCGAGCTCGCTCATTGCGGCGCGGAGGTCGCGCCGCAGCGCGGGCTGCATGGTGAAGGGCTCCTCCACGAGCTGGGGCAGATACGTGAATTCCGGCTCGGAGGAGACGAGGGTGATGCGAAGGTGGCTTCCGGTCAGATGCCGCAGGGCGAGCACGGCCTCGAGTCCGGCGATGCCGCCGCCCGCGATGACCACATGCCCCGATTCGTGTCCGACTTCACTCATGACGGCGATCTTAGGTCGGGTCCGGTCGCGGAACCTCGGGGCTTATCGGCCGATCCGTTGCGGGTTTCCCGCGCCTCGCGAGTGGATTTGCCCGCTTCCACGCCGCCGCCGTATCGGGCATGGTGCAGGCATGGCCGATCCTGAGACACCCCGCGACCGCGACCGTGTCATCGTCGCCGGCGCAGGCGTGGCGGGGCTCGAGGCGCTCCTCGCCCTGCACGAGCTCGCCGGCAACGCGCTGGACGTGACGCTGCTCGCGCCCGACGACGAGTTCAGGTATCGCCAGCTCTCAGTCGCCACCCCGTTCGAGAACACCGAGCCGCCGGCGTTCCCGGTCGCCGAGATGGCCGCCGACCTCGGCGCCGTCCACGTTCGCGACCGCCTCGTCGGCGTCGACCCCGAGGCCAAGCTCGCCCACACGGCGGAGCACGGCGACCTCGCCTACGAGCACCTGCTGCTGACGACCGGCGTCCGCAACGCCGACCCGGTGCCGGGCGGCACGGTCTTCGGCGGCTTCGGCGACGCGGCCCGCTTTCGCGAGCTGCTGGAGACGATCGAGGCAGGCGAGGCGACCCGGGTGGCGTTCGCGGTGCCGGGGGATCCGAGCTGGCCGCTGCCCCTCTACGAGCTGGCGATGCTCACCGCGGCCCATGCCGCAGCGCATGGCGCCGAGCTGGCCACCATCGTGGTCTCGCCTGAGTCGAGCCCGCTGGAGCTGTTCGGCCCCCGCGCCAGCGCCGCGGTGAGGTCGCTCCTCGAGGAGGCCGGGGTCACCTTCGAGGGAGGGCGTACCCCGAAGCGGTTCTCCGACGGGCACCTTCACGTGGGGCGGCATCGCTCGATCGACGCCGACGTCGTGGTCACGCTTCCCGCCGCGATCCCGCCGACGCTTCCGGGCGTTCCGCGCGACGCGCGCACGGGCTTCATCCCGGTCAACGCGTTCGGCCGGGTCATGGGCCTCGAGGACGTCTATGCAGCCGGCGACGCGACCTGGAACGCGGTCAAGCAGGGTGGCGTCGCCGCGCAGCAGGCCGACTCGGCCGCCACCGCGATCGCCGAGAGCGCGGGGCTCGCCGTGCCCGCCCAGCCGTGCCGCCCCGTCCTCCGCGGCGCACTCCTGACCCCCTGGGGGCCCCGGTACCTGCGCTGCGATCCCGACGGCGAGTCGGTTGCCGCGAGCAGCATCCTGTGGTGGCCGCCGACGAAGGTGGGAGGCCGCCTGCTGGGTCCGTACCTAGCGCGCCGATCGGGTCGCCCCGATACCGGCGATGAGCTCCGCGACGTGGCGCCACCTCCCACCGACGACCCGGGCCGCCTCGACTCCGGGCACGAGGACGCGGTAGCGCTCGCCCTGGCATCCGCCGGCGCGGACGCCCAGGACGGCGAGTACAGGCGAGCCCTGCACTGGCTGACCGTCGCCGAGGATCTCGAGCTTCGCCTGCCTCCCGAGTTCGAGGCCAAGCGCTCAGCCTGGCGATCGCTGGCAGAGCAGCACGGATCCTGACCCGGCGCCTTCGCTAGGGGTAGACCTGCTCGCCGGACTCGCTGTCGACGACCGCTATCGCCAGCGACGGGCACGATTTCGCGGCCTCGAGGATCTTCTCCTCCGGTCCCTCACCGACCACGCGGGCGATGTCGTCGACCTGGAAGACCTCGGGCGCGACAACCGCGCAATCGCCGTGGCCGGCGCAGGCGGATTCTTCAATGACGGGCAGGTAGCTCATGCTGCAACTCCTTCTGAGGTGGGTTCGTGCGAGCGCTCGGCGCTCGCGTGGGCAAGCTCGATCTCCTTTCGCAGTGCCAGGACGTCGCGCGGCCTGTCCACCCCGAGAACGGCGACCGGGGCTCCGCTTCGGCGATAGACGACCAGCAGGTCGCGCTCGCCGTCAGCCGGCCTGACCTCGATCTCGTCGGCGTGCTCGGCGTTGCCGGCGTACTGGATGCGGACGCCGTGCTGGTCGCTCCAGAAGGTCGGCAGATGAGGCTCGCCCGCCGGCTCGCCGAGCATCGCCCTGCCCGCGGCCGCCCCGCCCTTCGCGGCCGCCTCCCAGTGCTCGGTTCGCGAGTGCACGCCGAAGCGCGGGTCGAATGGGCGCGCAACGTCACCGGCGGCGAAGACGCCCGGGAGCCGGGTGTGCCCCGCCGGGTCGGTTCGAACCCCGTCGGTGTCGAGGCCGCTGCCGCGAAGCCAGTCGGCCGCGGGACGGATCCCCACACCCATGAGCACCGACCCGCATTCGATCCGCCGGCCACCGGCAAGCTCGAGCTCCTCGATGCGGCCGTTGCCGTGCGCCGCGGTGATCGCGGACCCCACCTCGAACGCGAGCCCGGACTCGCGATGCATCCGCACCAGCCACGCGCCGACCTCCTCGCCGAGCAGGCCCGCCAGCGGCAGCGGCAGCGCCTCCACGATCGTCACCTCCACGCCCTGGCGGTGCGCGCTCGAGGCGACCTCCTGGCCGATGAACCCGCCGCCGACGATGACCAGGCTGCCCGTGGCGAGCATCTCGGAGCGCAGGCGCTCGGCGTCCGCCACGGTCCGCAGCTCGTGGACGTTGCAGAAGCCGTCGAATCCCGGGATGCGCCGCGCCTCACCGCCGGTGGCGATCAGCAGGCGGTCGTAGGAGATCTCGATCTCGTCGTCGAGGCTGATCGTCCGGCAGTCGGGGTCGAGCCCCGTGGCCGCGCAGCCCAGCAGGAGCTCGACCTCGTTGTCCTCGTACCAGGCCGCGGGCCGGTAGCCCAGCCTTGCCGGCTCGGTCTCACCGGTGAGAACCCCCTTCGACAGCGGCGGCCGGTCATACGGAAGCTCGGGCTCGGAGCACACCAGCCGGATCGGCCCGTCGTACCCCCGCGCCCGCAGCGACTCGGCGCACCGTTGCGAGGCGAGCCCTCCGCCGACGAGCACCACTCCATCGCGCCGACTCATCACGCCTCCTCCGCGACGGTCCGGGGGGGCCGGGCGATCTGCGCCTGATGGTGGGGAACCGGCCGCAGCGTGCGCACCGGCGCCGGGGCCCTGGAGGGCTGGCGCCGGCTCGCGAACCTGCCCTCGAGCACGCGGATGACAAAGAGCGTCGCGATCGGGATGCCGGTGGCGATCATGAAGGCCCGCATCCACTGGGTCGACGCGTCGGTGCCGGCGCCAAGCGTATGGATCACGCCGAGGACGTACACGACGACGGTCGCGCGGTGGGCCTTCCGCCATAGCCGCGGGCCGATCCGACGGCGCAGGTAGAAGGAGAGGCCGAGGATCGCGGCCAGGTAGCCGGCGACGATCCCGAGGCCGGTGAACAGCGGCTTGTAGGCCATCGTGAAGGGGATCGCGATCCCGCTGGGGCCGGGGTTCAGCCACGGGTCGCCCAGGAGCGTGATTCCGTGGACGGCGATCGCAACCAGGCCGATCACCGCGGTCTGCTCGTGGATCGACATCAGGATCCGCGGCAGTCCCGGGCGGCGCGCGACCTTGCCCGCCATGGCGAGGCCGAGGCCCACCGACACTGTGACCAGGAGCAGGGCGACGATTCCGGAGGCCCGGCTGGCGAGCCACCATGTGTGTCCGGCGAGGCTGGTCGAGCTCACGCGGCCGCTCCCTTGAGGAGCGAGGCCGGGACGGCGACGCTGAGCCTGGGCCGGACCCCGAGGGGTCCGACGGGCTCGACCTCGCCGTCCTCGCGGACCATGAGGCCGCCGCGCTCGGCGAGGAAGGTTCGCCCGAGCGCCGGCCCGGAGAGCAGCGCCGCCTTGGCAAGCGTCTCGGCCTCGAGAGCCGTCGCCCCCAGAGCGGTGACGCCGACGAGGCCCGTCCATGCCGGCCTGCGAGTGGCGGGATCGATCAGGTGATGCGCGTAGCCGCCGTCGGCGTTACGCCACACCCGCACGTTCAGGCCGGAGGTGGCGACGCCACCCGAGCTGACCGTCAGCTTGTGAGCGTGCTCACCGGTGAGCGGGTGCTCGACGTCGATCTCGTATGGAGGCAGCCCCGGGCCGACCTCGACCCTGATGTCGCCGCCGCAGTTCACGACCGTCCGGCCGAAGCCGGCAAGGCGCTTGCTGACGAGGTCGGCCGCCAGGCCCTTGCCGACGCCGCCGGTATCGAACCGCAGGCCGGGGGGCCGGATGATCGTGCCGGCCCCGTCGTCGACGCGGAAGAGCCTCCACTCCTCGCCGGGGCTCGGCGAGGCGGGGTGACGCTCCGGAGCCAGCAGCAGGGCGTCGGAGAGCGCGGCCGGGGTCACCCCCACCCGCGACTCGCCGTAGCCGGCCTCCTCGAGCGGCTCGACCAGGGTCGGGTCGACGAGACCGCGGCTGCGCTCGGCGGCCCAGAGGGCCGAGGAGAGCGCGCGCCGCAGGAGTGGGCCCGCAGGCACCACGTCGCGCGGATCGGCGTTCAGCCGGCAGAGCTCGCTGTCGAGGATGAACCGCGACAGGGCCTGCGAGTAGCGGTTGACATAGCGCTCCGCCTCGGCGGCCGCCTGGGCGGCCGAGCCCGCGGTTCCGGTCGGATCCTCGAGGATCAGCCGGACCTCGCTGCCCATGGCATCCCATGTGACGTCGGCGTGGCTCATGACGTGCTGGTGACGACGGGGGCGGGGGCCGGGGCGGGAGCCGGGGCGGGAGCCGGAGCCGCCGCGGGAGCTGCCGCGACCGGCGCCGAGCTCGTGGTGGGCGCCGAGCTTGCGGCGGGCGCGGACGACGTCGTCGACCCGGTCGAGGCCGCGACGGCGGTCGTGGCCGGCGGATCCGTCACCACCGTGCGCTTGATGACGCGGTGGACGAGGACCGGCCTCGGTGAGGCGGTGGCCGCGACGGGCGTGCTCGCCCCGCCGAGGGACGGATCGCGTCCGGCGCGCAGCTGGAAGGACAGGAACTCGAAGGCCACGAAGAAGAGCGATGCGGCCGCCATGGCCGTGGGCATCCACCCGACTCGCTTCGCGAGGCCGCCGCCACGGCGAGCCTGCGGAGCGGCCGCGACGACCGTGGTCGCCTGCGGCCGCTCCGAGCCCTGTTCCGAGCGCTCAGCCATGCCTCTTGACGCGGCCGAGGTTGCTCTGGTTGCTCTGGACGCTCGTCCGCTTGGGGACGACGGCCTGCGAGGCCGAGTGCGCCCGGACGGTGGACATCGCCTTGTCGTCGCCACCGCTCTCGCCGCTGTCGCCACCCTCGCTCTCGCCGGAGCCGGTGCCGCCGCCGGAGCCGCTGGTGTGCGTGACGGGGGGGAGCTCGTGCCGGTCGAGCTACCGCTCGAGCCGCTGGTGTGGGTCGAAACCGGCGAGCTCGTCGGGGCCGCGGTCGTCGCCGCAACCGGGGTCACGGTCGCCGCCGGCGCCGGCGCCGGTGCCGGAGACGGAGCCGCGGCGGCCGCAGCCGGAGCGGATGAGCCCGGGGAGGACCCTGGCGAGCTGCCCGCGCCGGAAGACGCCTGCTTCATCGGGGCCTGACGATGGATGGTCCGGTGCACGACCTGCGTGCGGACCTTGGGCTTGACGGCGGCCGCCTGCGTCGCCGGAGTTGCCGCCGGCGCGGCGGTGTTCGAGCCCATGGCCCACCCGCCGAGGCCTCCAAGGCCAATGGCGGTGGCCATTGCGGCGATTTTCGTCCTGATGTCCACGTTGCAATCTCCTTGCGTCGATGAAAGGACGTCGCCAGTCTCCGAAACGGCCATCAAGGAGCAACCCACCCACGGGTTAAGAGCAGGGAAACCTTGCGCTGGCCGTCTCGAAGCGCCAGGCCCCCCGACTACCCTCCTCCTGTGACCGAACTGCGCGAGCGACCGCGAATCCTGTTCGTCGAGGACGAGGACTCGATCTCCGAGCCGTTCTCGCAGGCCCTCGAGCGCAGCGGCTTTCAGACCACCGTCGCGCGGACGGCGGCGGGCGCGCTGGAGGCTGCCGAGCGCCTCGCACCGGACCTGGTGCTGCTCGACCTGCGCCTCCCTGACGGTGACGGGCGCGACGTCTGCAGGCGGCTGCGCCGCACCTCGGACGTGCCGATCATCATGGTCACCGCCAGCGGCACCGAGACCGACAAGATCGTCGGGCTCGAGCTGGGCGCCGACGACTACGTCGTCAAGCCCTTCAGCTCGCGCGAGGTGATCTCCCGGATCCGTGCGGTGCTGCGCAGGACCGCAGGGACCGGTCCGGCTCCGGAGGCGCCGGTCAGGGTGGGCGAGCTCGAGGTCGACTTCGCCGCTCGGCGCGCACTGCTGTCGGGCGAGGACGTCCACCTGGCGCGCAAGGAGTTCGACCTCCTGGCCGAGCTAGTCGGGCACGCGGGTCACGTGGTCCGGCGCGAGGACCTCATGTCGCGGGTCTGGGACGTGAACTGGTTCGGGTCGACGAAGACCCTCGACGTGCATATCAGGGCGCTGCGGCGCAAGCTCGGCGACGACGCGGCTACGCCTCGCTACATCGAGACGGTCAGGGGCGTCGGCTTCAGGTTCGCTGCGCCGGAGGGCTGATCGGCCGTGAGCCTTCGCACGCGCCTGCTCCTGGGCGTCGCCTACGTCCTGCTGCTGGCGCTCGTGGCCCTGGGCGTGCCGCTGTCGCTGAGCCTGCGCGACCGGGTGGACGCCGAGGTGAAGGGCCAGGCCGAGAGCCAGGCGGATGTGGTGGCGAGCACGAGCGGCGACCTGCTCTCGCCTCCGAACGGAACGGTGCTCGACCACCTCGTGGCGCAGTCCGCGCGGGCGGTCAACGGCCGCGTGCTCATCGTCGACCACGCCGGAACCGTGCTGGCTGACAGCGCCGGGCCCTCGGCCGTGGGCTCGAGCTACGCCTCACGTGCGGAGATCGCCAGCGCCCTGGGTGGAGCTCGCGACCAGCTGACGCGCCACAGTCAGACCCTGGGCACCGACATCCTCGCGACGGCCGTGCCGGTGGTCCACCACGGCAGGCCGATCGGAGCGGTCCGGGTCACCCAGAGCGTCGCGGCGGTCAACTCCGCCGTCCGCGACTCGATCCTGGGCCTCGCCGCGCTGGGCGGCGTCGTCCTGGTGCTGGGCCTCGTCGCGGGCGGCCTGATCGCCCGCCAGATCGCCAAGCCGATCCGCCGGCTGGACCTCGCGGCCAGCGACGTCGCCGCCGGGCATCTGGAGACGCGGGTCGAGATCGAGGGCTCCAGCGAGCAGCGGTCGCTGAGCAGGACTTTCAACTCGATGACCGAGCGGATCGAGCGCCTGCTTTTAGGACAGCGCCAGTTCGTCTCCGACGCGTCCCATCAGCTGCGCACGCCGCTGGCGGGCCTGCGCCTGCAGCTGGAGGAGCTGCGGGAGACCTCCCCCGAAGGCGACGGTCGCGGGCTTCGGCTCGACGCCGGCATGCGCGAGATCGACCGCCTCTCGCAGATGGTCGACGAGCTGCTGGTGCTGAGCCTCGCCGGCGAGCACGAGCTGCCGGCCGAGCCCGTCGACCTCGCGGAGGCGGCGAATGCCGCGGTGGAGCGCTGGCGCCGCAACGCCGCCGAGGCGGGAATCGCACTCGAGCGCGAGGAGCGCGGCGGCGGGTTGACCTCCTGCGCCCCGGCCGACCTGGGCCGCGCCCTCGACTCGCTGATCGAGAACGCCCTGCGCTACTCGGCCGCCGGGACGACGGTGACCCTGCGCACCGAGCCCGGCCGCATCAGCGTGCTGGACCGCGGCGCGGGACTTGCCCCCGGCGAGGCCGAGACGGTGTTCGAGAGGTTCAACCGCGGCAGCGCCGGGCGCCGGGGCCCGCAGGGCACCGGCCTGGGCCTCGCGATCGCGCGGGAGCTGATCGAGCAGTGGGACGGCTCGGTGGCCCTGGAAAGCCGAGCCGGCGGGGGCGCCCAGGCGACGATCTCGCTGCCGGCGGCGACGAGATCACCGGTGGGGTCGGCGCCGTGACGGCCGGGCTTCGCTGGGTCGCGCTGGCCCTGCTCGGGCTCGCGATCGCCGCCGGCATCGCCTTCGCAGCAAGCCGGGTGGTCAGCCAGCCGATCGGGCTGAGCGGGCAGTCGTTCGAGAACGGGCGCGAGCTCGCGCCCCCGACCCGTTCAGGGTCCCGCGACGGTGGCTCCCACCCGGCGAACACCGCGCAAAACGGAAGCACCGACCGTTCGGGCTCCAGCGCAACGACGACGGTGCCGCCCACCAGCTCCACCGTCGCCCCACCCACGACCTCCACCTACCTGGGCCCGGCGTCGACTCCAACGACCACCACACCGCCGGCGACGACGAACCCGGGCAGCCCCGGCGACGACCACCACGACGACTAGCTACACAGAGAGCAGCGCGCTGAGCGCGCTCATGACCGCGGCGCCGCGCAAGGATGCCCACCGCCCCCAGCCCGGCCTCCTTCGATCCGTACGCGGTGCCGATCGCCAGCCCCTCCGGCAGGCTGTGGACGAAGAGGACCACGAACACGAGCACCGACGTGCGGATCTCCGGGCGGCCCAGCACCTTGGCGGTGGACGCGCCCAGCGCGCGGCGAGCGACATAGAGAAAGGCGACTCCCCCGGCCGCACCGCCGAGCACCGCTTTGTGGAGCCCTGGCGCAGCCCCGGCGCGAGGAGGCCGGCCAGTGCGGTGCCGGTGGCTGCGAGGATCAGGACGAGCATCGCGCCGACGAGCCTAGGCGGGCCGGCCCCGGCGCACCCGTCGAGCCTCGAGGCGAGCGCCCCAGTCCACCCGGACCAGCGCCACCAGGGCGACCAGGCAGACAACCTGGAGGGCGATGCCGAGCGGCGAGCCGAGCGATTTGCCCACCAGCGAGCCCAGGGACTCGCCCGCGATCCCGGCGGCGGTGAGATAGAGCGAGTAGGAGACCGTTCGCCCGGCGAAGAACGCAAGCGTCAGCGGCAGCAGGCGCACGTCCATGAGCCCCGCGGCCACGAAGAGCTGGCCGGAGGGGAGCGGGGAGACCGCGAACAGCGCCAGGCCCCCGGCCGCTCCGGCCCGGTTGCCGGCGATCGCCCGGCGCGCACCCGCCAGGTTCGCCAGCCGGTCGGGACTCAGGCGTGAGCGAAAGCGCCGGCTGGCTGTGGCGAGCACGAGCCGCCCGCTTGCGGCGGCGACCGCGCCCACGGCAACCAGGGCGACGTCACCCGGGTGAAGCTTGAAGTGAAAGAACACGAGCACCGCCCAGGTGGGCGGCCCGAACGCGGGAAGGAGGTTGACGGCGAACACGACGCCGGCGATCAGCGCAAGCTCCGCCGCGGTGGACATCGTGCGCCCGCCTCAGGCCAGCGCCGGGGCTGCGACCTCGTCGTCGCCGGCTGACGCGAAAGCGGTGCGATCGCAGCCTCGCGGCGCCACGAGCACGGGGCAGCTCGCGCGCTCGATGACGCGCGCGGAAACGCTCCCGAGAAGGGCCCTCTTGACGGACCCGAGACCTCGCGACCCCACCACGAGCAGATCCAGGACCTTGCTTGCGTCGGCGAGGACGGCGGGCGGGAAGCCCTGCGACCCGCGCCGGTCGAAGGGCACGTCGTCGGGAACCCAGCCGGCGCATTCGCCAAGCACGCGGCGGTGCTCGTCGGCGGCCGCCGACGCGTAGGCGTCGGAGGCCATCGGGGCGAACCCGACCGGGGCACCCGTGCCCTTGGGGGCCAGAACGTGGATCAGCAGCATCCTGCCGCCGGATCGGCGCGCGAGCGCGGTGGAGAGCTCGACCACCGCCCTGGCGTCGGAGCCACCCGGCATGCCCACCCCGATCCGCATGAAGCGACGCTCGACCGTCTTCGCGTACCCGGGTGGTGCGATGGCGACCGGGCATGGCGCAGCGTGGATCAACCTCGCCGCGGTCGAACCCGACAGCGCACGACCGAAGGGCCCACGCCGCGTGGGGCCCAGAACGAGCAGGGCCGGTCGCTCGCGAGCCAAGAGCTCTCCCAGCGCCCGCGCGGGCGAGTCGTCCAGGATGCCGCGGACCTCCGGTTCGAACGCCGCAAGCGCGTCGGCTGCAGTCTGGAGACGGGGCTCGGTTCGGACGTCCAGAACGTCGCCTTCTCGGTCCGCGGCGACGAGATGGGCGGGGAACCTGATCACGGTGACGGCGACGGGCTGTGCGCCGAGCAGCTCGGAAAGGGCCGCGCCGAGGGCGAGCGCATCCTCCGCGCCCTCCGTCTCGTCGAAGGCGATCACGATCCTGGGGCGGTGCGTGCTCACACCACGAGGATGCCCGCCAGCAGGCCGGCGGTCATCGGGACTAAGGGCGAGGAGGCTCTCAGTAGTTACCCGCGCCGCGTCGGCGGACACACCCCGATGCACCGGGGCCTCACGAGAGCGATGCTTGGGATCGGTCGGCCACGGCCGGCCAAAGGTCAACGACGCGGGACCGAGTCGCTACGGGGTTCCGAAAGCAAAGGTTGAGAGCCATCACGAGTCATCGGTTCCCGCGTCGCTGGCCGCCCCCTTCGGGCGACCCCCCATGCATACACTCCAAGCCTTGAACGCTCCAGCCGGCGAAGAAGCCACAGGGTCCATCCGGATCGCCCTCGTTGACGACCACACGGTCGTCAGGCGCGCGCTGCGGATGCTCCTGGAGTCCGAGGGCGGCTTCGAGGTCGTCGCGGAGGGCGGAAGCGCCGAGGACGCGGTGCGCTACGTGCGCGGGCACAAGCCCGACGTCCTCATCCTCGACCTGACAATGCCGGGCGGTTCGAGCCTGGCCGCCATCCCCGAGGTCAAGGAGGTGAGCCCCGCCACCGAGGTCGTGATCCTGACGATGCAGAACGACCCGGCGTTCGCCCGCGAGGCTCTCCAGGCCGGAGCGGTCGGCTTCGTCCTCAAGGAGGCCGCCGACGAGCAGCTCCTCGAGGCCGTGCGCAAGGCGGCCGACGGCAAGACCTACGTCCAGCCGGAGGTCGGGGCACGCCTCGCGCGCGAGGTCACGACCCCGGGCGACGAGCTGAGCGACCGCGAGCGCGAGGTCCTGCGCCTCATCGCCCTCGGTCACACGAACTCGGAGATCGCCGAACAGCTGTACCTGAGCGTCCGCACCGTCGAGTCCCACCGCGCACACATCCAGCAGAAGCTGGGCCTGTCGGCCCGGTCCGAGCTGGTTCGCTACGCGCTGCGCAACGGGCTCGTCGACATCGAGGCCGATACCGAGGCATAGGCCCGGGGGCGGCGCCTGGCATTCCGAGGAGATCGTCCCCGGATGGAATAGATTTCTCCGAACGTGACGGGTGTTGCTCAGCCACCGGATCGGCTCGGCGAAGAGCACCTTCGACGCCTGCTGGACGCAGGCCGAATTCTTGTGTCGGAGACCGAGGTCGACGAGGTCCTCGAGCACGCGCTCCAAGCCGCCCGGGATGTCACCGGGGCGGCATACGCGGCGATCGGGGTCTTCAACGAGGATCACACCGGCCTCGACCGCTTCATCACACTCGGCTTGGATCCTGAGGCGGAGGCGCTGATCGGCGACCGTCCCACCGGCAGGGGGCTGCTCATGGAGCCGGAGACCCTTCGCGTGGAGGAGATCGCCGCAAATCCGCATTCCTCGGGCTTCCCGCCGAACCACCCCCCAATGCAAACGTTGCTCTCCGTCCCCATCCGGATGGGGACAGAGGTCTACGGCAACATCTACCTCACCGAGAAGGCGGGAGGCGCTGCATTCACCGCCACCGACGAGGCCGCGATCGAGGTTCTCGCCGATTGGGCCGCCCTGGCAATAATCCGCGCGCGCTCGGGCATGCAGGCGAGGCTCGCCGAGAACATCGCCGGCATGGAGGCCGAGCGGCGGCGCTGGAGCCGCGAGCTCCACGACGAGACCCTGCAGGGGCTGGGTGCGATCCGCGTGCTGCTCGCGATGGGCCTGCGCTCCGGCCAGCGGGACGCGCAGGAGACGGCGATCACCGAGGCCCTGGCGCAACTCTCCGACGAGATCGAGCGGCTTCGGGGCCTGATCACCGATCTCCGCCCCGCGGCCCTCGACGACCTGGGCATGGCCTCCGCACTCGAGGCAGCGGTTCGCCGGGCCGAGCTGCGCGACCGGATTCCGATCTCGCTCGCCGTGGCGCTCGCCCACGAGCTCGGCATCGAGCCGACACGGCTGGATCCCGACCTCGAGAACGCTATCTACCGGCTCGTCCAGGAGTCACTGCGAAACGCGGGACGCCACTCGGGCGCGAGCACGATCTCTGTGAGCGTCGTCGAGCGCGACGAGGAGGTCGTCGTGACCGTGGAGGACGACGGGAAGGGCTTCGATCCCTCGGCCCCGGTCTCGGGTTTCGGCCTTCAGGGGCTTCGCGAGCGCGCGGCGCTGCAGGATGCGCAGCTTCGGATCGAGAGCTCCCCGGGGCGGGGGGCGAGGATTGTGGTCAGCCTGCCCGCGGTCCGCGCCGACTAGGCGGGCTCGTGCACGCTCAGGACCCCGGCGGCCAGCTCGATCACTCGGTCGAACGCGTCGAGCCCCTCGCGCTCGTGAGTGATGACGAGCACCCCCGTGCCCGTGTCCCGCGCAAAGGAGGCGAGGGCGCCCAGCATCTCGCGCGCTCCGGACTCGTCGAGATGGGCCGTCGGCTCGTCGGCGATCAGGAACCTCGCACCGCTCAGCAGAAGCCTCGCGGTGCCAAGGCGCTGGCGCTGGCCGCCTGAAACGAGAGCGCCCGCCTCGCCCACCCGGGAGTCGAGCCCATCCGGAAGGGACCCTGCTCGCAGGTCGGCGAGGGTGCGGAAAGCGAGGTCGTGGGAGACGAGTCGCTCCCCGTAGCGCAGGAGCGCGCGGGTGATGCCGAAGAAGCGGACCGCGACGATCGCGACGCGCGCCGGTAAGCCTCGGATCCGAATTTCCCTCCGGTCTTTACTCAGTAGTTCTTACGGAGCCACACCGGTTCAGAAGGGGCGACCATCCATGACATGACTGAACGCAAGGTCATGGTCGGATTCGCAGGCGGCGACGAGTCTCGTGACGCGCTTGCGCTGGGGGATCTGCTCGCAAGGACGACGGGCGCCTCTCTGGAGGTGGTGAGGGTCGTCACGCCGGGAGATGAAGACGCGGAGGCACGGTTGAAGACCGCGGTCTCCGAGCTCCTGGTCCCCTCGACTGTGCGCGCCGACGTGCGCACCGAAACCGCCCGCCACACCGAAGATGGCCTCGACGCCGCCGCGACCCGCTCGGGTGCCTGGCTGATCGTGCTCGGCTCGAGCGCTCGCCAGGGGCTCGGGAGGGTGATGCTGGGCGGGACCGCTCTGCGCCTCCTGACGATTACGTCGAGATTCGTGGCAGTGGCCCCGCGTGGGTTCTCGAACACCGCGCGGCCCCTGACCCCGGCCGGCGAGCTGCGGGTGATCGAGGTCGGATTCGACAGCTCGCCCGAGTCGGAGAGGGCCCTCGAGGCGGCGGTGGAGCTGGCCACGAGCGCGCAGGCGACCCTCCGGGTGGTCGCCGTGGAGATTCCCCAGCCGCACCCGACCGTCTACCCCGCGCCGGTCCCCCCGATCGAGCCCGGCGCCGACCTTCAGACACGGCTTCAGAAGGCTGTCTCCGGGCTCTCCGCCGAGCTGCGCGCGCTTGCCGTGTTCGAACACGGTCCCGCCGCCACCCGCATCCTCGAGCGCGCCGCGGACAGGGTCGACCTCCTGGCAATCGGATCGCGCGGCCACGGGCCGCTCAACAGGGCGTTGCTCGGCAGCGTCTCTCGAACGGTCCTCGAACACGCACCGTGCCCGGTGCTGATCGCGCCGCCGACCGAGGTCTCGCCGTGACCGAGGAAGCGGGCCGCCGCCGGGTCCTGATCGCCGTCGACCGCTCGGCGAGCGGCCGCGACGCGCTTGCGCTCGGGGCCGTCCTGGCCGAGGTCCTGGCTGCGCGCCCCGTCCTGCTGGCCGTTGCGGAGGTGCCCGAGGGGCTGGTTCCGCGGGAGGACCTTCAGGCGTTCCTCGACACCTCCACCGGGGACCTGCTCAGAGGCGCGCAGGATGCCATCGGGCGCCGGGCGGAGGTGCGCACCGCCGCGACGAAGAGCCCGGCGCGCGCCATCCACGCGGCCGTCGAGGAGCTCTCCCCCTCTCTGGTGGTGGTCGGCTCGACGGAGCGCGGCTCCGTCGGCCAGGTTCTGCCGGGGTCGACCGCGGCCGCCGTGCTGCACGGCGCGGGCTGTGCGGTCGCGGTCGCCCCACGCGGATACGCGGACGAGAGCGAGCGCCACCTCAACCGGATCGGCGTCGCGCTCGACGGCGCCGAGGAGTCCTCGTGGGCGCTCGCCGCCGCGGCCGCACTCGCGGAGCGACTGCACGGGACCCTCCGCCTGCTGACCGTCTGCGAGCCCTTCCATGCCGCCGTCGGCGGCGCCTACCCCGGGCTGTCCGTCGCCGACTACATGAGCTCGCTGCGCCGGGAGGCCGAGGATCTGCTTTCGGGGGCGCGCGACTCCCTGCCCTCGGGCCTGGACTGCGAGGCAGAGGTCCTCGACGGCAACGCCGCGGAGGAGATCGTCCGGGCAAGCGGCGATCTCGACCTGCTGCTGATCGGCTCGCGGGGCTACGGCCTTCCCGGCCGGATCCTCCTGGGCTCGGTCTCGGCGCAGGTCACCTCAGGCGCGCGGTGCCCGGTGATCGTCACCCCCCGAGCGGCGGGAGCAGACCCTCTCGGAGTGGGCTGAGGACTCCGCCGCTACTGCACGAAGGCGGTGATCGCCGTGCCCGCGTCGGTCGCCGAGAGGGGGCCGAAGCGGATCGTCCAGGCGTCGCCGAGCTCCTGGATGAACGAGTAGTCGACGCCCTCGTCGTTCAGGACGGTGACATGCCAATCGGCGCGCTCGTAGCCGCTCGTCCCCTGGAACGTCGCGTCGAGCCCGAAGCGGCCGTCGTCCAGCGGCCAGATCGAGATCCGGTCGGGCACCGGGCCCACTCGATTCGAAAGCAGTTGCGCCTCCACGCCCGCTGAATCGACCGCGCAGGCCCGCACTTGAAGAAACCCGGAAATACCACCCGAAACGGGTCGGTCATTCGTCCAGGCGGTCGGCCGAAACGAGGTATGGCGCCCGGTCAGTCCCCGGGCGTCGTGCGGCAGGCGTCCATGGCCAGATCCAGGCGCTCCGCCAGCTCGTCGCGGAGCAGCTTCCCGGCGCGCGAGCGCGGCTGCCCCGTGCGCACGTCCACCAGGTTGTCCGTCTCGTCGAAGTCGCGTTCCAGGTCGTAGAGCTCGTACTCCGTGCCCGCCCGGCCCTCGGGGTCGTAGTAGAGCGCGTACTTCGCGTCGGCGGTGCGAATTGCCCGCACCCGGTTGGGCTGCCCCGGCGCCTCCTGACTGGCCGTCGCCGCCTGGTGATCGTCGAAGGTGAAGTGGATCGCATCCTGCACGCTCGGCGAGGGCGCGGGGTGGCCCGCGACCGCCGAGAGATCCACCCCGGCGCGCTCGGCCAGCTCGCCCTGCGGGTCGGCGTGGTTTGCGAGCACCGGCGTGAGGTCTCTGCCCCGGAGGTCGTCCGGAGCGTCCGCGCCGCCGAGGGCGAGCATCGTCGGCAACAGGTCGATCAGCGAGGCGAAGGCATTCGTCTCGGCCGGCTTTCCGAACAGCACGGGGTTCGAGACGACCATCGGGATGTTGATCGTCTCCTCGTAGGCGTTGAAGGCCTTCTGGCGCAGGCCGCCGTGGGAGAGCCCCATCTCGCCGTGGTCGGCGCTTCGCACCACCACGGTGCGGGCTCGCAGCGACTCCGGGTCGGTCGCGTCGCCAAGCGCCTTCAGGATGCGGCCGATCTTCTGGTCGACCACGCCGTGCAGGTACGCGTAGAAGTTGACGTAGTCGAGGTTGGCCTGCCGGTCGCTCAGCGGGCCGAGGTAGGCGGTCATGCCCATGCGCATCAGCGAGTGGACGGCCGGCTTCGAGCGCAGGTTCTCGGCGAACGTCGGCGGCAGCTCGACCCCGAGGTCGCGGAACTCCGAGACGTCGTAGCCGCCCCGCTCATACGAGCCCGGATAGCCGAGGACGTCGTGAGGGTTCACCAGGGAGACGACGAGACAGAAGGGCTCCGGCAGGTCCTCGCGCGCAAGCCAGCGCTCGACCTCCCGCGTGTAGACCTCGTCCCAGCCCTCGCCATAGCCCGCGTTGCCGCCTCCGAAGTTCTCGGCCTTGGTGTTCTCGCCCGCATCCGGCGGCTCCCAGTCCGCAAATCCGTAGTCGCGGGCGATCAGCTCGGCGTCGGCCTTGCCCCAGCCGCTCAGCATGCCGGGATCGGCGCCCTGCGGATGGGTCAGATGCCACTTGCCCTTGTACGCCACCTCGTAGCCTGCGGCGCGCAACAGCGTCGCCAGGTTGTCCATCGAGGTCGGCAGCACGGGCTCGTTGCCGGAGTGCGGACCGAGGCGCAGGGCGCCCCGCGCGAACTGGCGAAGCACCCGCCGGCGCGGGGCCTCGTTGCGACGCAGGATCCCCGCCATCGTCCTGGCGACCGCGGGCGCGTAGCGTGGATCGGGCTGCAGCTCCTCGCCGGTCAGCGTCAGGGTCACGCCGTGCTCGGCCGGATAGCGGCCGGTGAAGAGCGTCGTGCGGCTGGGCGAGCACATCGCCGTGTTGCAGAAGGCGTGGTTGAACGTCAGGCCCGTGCTCGCGAGCTCCGCGTCGTTGGGCATGAGCTGACGAACCCAGCCCGCCTCGTCGGGCCAGTGGCGCGGCTGGCGCTGCTGGTCGGTGACCAGCAGGATGAGGTTCGGCCGCTTCAATGGACGGGGACGGCCACCGAGGTGGCCTGGACGTGTCCGCGCGCGCCGAGCGCCTGGACCGCGTAGTACGCGGAGCCCGTCGGAACGTCGATCGAAGTCTCGAAGCCCCGGCGCTTCGCGACCGTCACCCGGTGCAGCGAATCCGGGTCGGGGCCGCCGAGCACCCGCCAGCGACCGACGGCGGTGGCACCGTTCCAGCTCGCGGACACCGTGTCGGTGCCGTTGGACGCGGCCGTCGCGACCACCGCTGGGCGCGTGTGCGGATGCGCGCTCCAATGCTCGCGGTAGTCGCGATAGCTGCCGTCGTCCTGCGGGAGGGTCCCGTCGAAGAGGAGCTTTCCGCTCGGCGAGAACTCCGAGAAGGCGGGCTGGGAGCCGAAGCCCACGAAGATCCGGCCGCTGGGCAGGGTCTGCACGCTTCCCTCGCTCTGCGCGGGAGTGTCCGTTCGCCGCAGGAACTGCGCCTGCAGGGAGGCGACGCCCGAGTCGGTGTCGAGGCCGAGGATCAAGCCGCGGGAGCTGGGAGCGGTCTGCGGCGGCCCGCCCTCGTCGTCGAAGAGGCTGACGCGCCCGCCCGGCAGCAATTGCGCGTCGTGCTGGAAGTGGAACTCGGCGCCGGAGTCCAGGCTGAAGGTGGACTTCTTGCCGCCCAGCCGCCAGAGGATCTTGCCGGTCGCCCGCTCGACGTCGTAGACCGCCTGGGTGTCGCGAGCGGAGATCAGAACGTGACCGCCGCCTCCCAGCGACTGCAACGAGTTGAGGTGGAACGCGTCGAAGGAAGCGCTGTTGGCGGGGTTCGCGTAGGACTGGGAGAGCGGGATATGGCCGTAGGCGTGCCACTCCCAAATCACCAGGCCGGTCTTGATGTCCACCTCCTGCGCGATCGCGTCCATGAGCGGCGAGAGCTTTCCGTCGGGCGTCCCGGGAAGGTGGACGAGGATCGGTGAGTAGACGGTGAAGAGCGCATCGCCGGAGGGGGTGAGCGTGAACTCGTGGATGTCCATCGGGTAGCCGTTGCCGGCCTGAACCTTCTTGACGACCCTGTAGGAATGGTCGGCGATCACGCCCTCGCCCACCCCGAACGCCGTGGGCGTCACCGTGCCCTGCCACCAGGTCAGGACCCGATGGCCGTGATAGCGCTGCACGCGGAGGTTGGCCGCGACCTTACCCGGCGGCTCGAGCTGCTTGAACCAGACGATCTGGCCCTTGCGATTGGCGATCATCGGGCCGCCCGGCCCAACCGGGTGGATGGAGATCGAGTTGTTGCTCTCCGGATGGACAACGGGCGAGGGCAGCGGGGTGATCAGAAGCTTCCCGTCGTGGTGGGTCACGGGCGCGCTCTTCGTCACCGCGACGTAGGGCGCCTCCAGGTCCGGCCGCGACTGCCAGTGATGCAGCTTGTCCGGCTGGGTCGCGGTGAGGATCAGCGGCGGCTGCGGCGGGCCGAGGTGGGCGACGGTGAACGAGAAGCGCCGGGTCGCGTAGCCGCGCACCCTGACGACGACATGGACGTTCTCCTCCGCGGTGAGCGGATCGTCGAGCACGAAGCTCGCGCCGCGATCGCCGGAGTAGGGCTGAAGCTCGCCCGGATGCGGCCCGCTCGCCTCACCCGTCACCTTCACCGAGCGGATGGCGGCGGCCGGCGGCCCGAGGATGCTGATCTGGGTTGCCGGGTTGACGTCCGGGGTGCCCGGGGCCGGGGAGATCGCGAGCCGGGGGTGTCCGGCGCCCAGGGCCGAGGCCGGGAGCAGCAGAGCCGCCGCGACGGTCAAGACCGCCACGCGCCGTTGCGAGCATCCGTGCATTGGCGGCCCCTTCAAGCCGCTGCTCCTCCTCGGTTGGAATCCAGTTCCCATGCGAAACGACGTGGTGGGACGATACCATATTCAATATGGTTTCTCAGCCGAGTCTCGGCGGGGCGCTGGTCGGCTACGGCGACGCCGCCGCGGGCGGGACCCCGCTGCCGAGCCCGCCGACCCAAACGCGCGGCGCTGAGAAGCGCGACCGCATCTATCGCGCCGCGCTGGCTCGCTTCGAGTCGGAGGGAGTCGGCGCCACCCGCATCGAGGACGTGATCGCGGAGGCCGAGGTGTCGTGGGCCACGTTCTTTCGCTACTTCCCGCGCAAGGAGGACGTGCTGATCGAGATGGCGGCGCGCCACTTCCGCGAGCGCGTGCGGCCCGCGGCCGGCGACGCGATTGCCGGCGACCGGCCCGGGGCCCGGGCCGCCGTGGAGCGGATCTTCACCGGGCTGCTGGATGCCGCCGAGGTCTCCCCCGCCCTGCACAGCGCCGCCCTGCTGGAGGTGTTCGCCAACCCCGCCCGATTCGCGGCGATCGTCGGCGACGGCCATCCCCAGCCGCTCGTCGCACTGGTCGCGGAGCTGCTCGCCGGCGCGCAGACGCGCGGCGAGCTACGGCCGGGATTGGACCCGGCCGCGGCGGCGCTCACCGTGGTCGCGGGCGCGCTGTTCCCCGCCGCCCAGGCCGCCGCCCTCGGCGCCGATCCGGGCGTCGCCGTCAACGGCGCCCTCGACCTGCTCTGGGAGGGACTCGGTCCCTAGGGGGAGATGCCCGCCTCGCGGCAGGCGTTCTCGATCGATTGCGAACCCGCGTCGGCCTGGCCCCGGCGTTTGTCGCACAGGTTGCGGGCCCGCCGGCCACAGGCGTTGACCTCGAGCGCGCCCATCACCCCGGGCACGATGGCGCGAATGCAACCCGGGCCGGGCGCAGGGCGCGACGTGCCGGAGCCGGCGAGGAGCAGCGCGAGCACCGCGACCAGGGTCAGGGCGCCGATGATCATCGCGGCGACGCGCTCGCGGCGGGTGAGCTTGTAAAGCGGCGTGTTCGCGCGCCGCCACTGGCCCTCCATCGGCATGGGGCGAGGTTAGCGGGTGCCCATCGGCGGCGCGACCTCCGGGCATTCGCCCGAAATCCCTTTGTTTGCGGGGACTTTAGACACCGGGGCGAAGCCCTCCGGGCGATCTTTGGACGCCTGTACGTACCGGGCTCGACGGCGCATCTCCAACCTGCGGGATGCACAGCCCACGAATGGAAAGGAAACCACTGCCCTATGCACTGGCTCAGCCCAGGAGATAACGCCTGGCAGATGACCGCGGCCACCCTCGTCGGCCTCATGAGCATCCCCGGACTCGTCGTCCTCTACGGCGGCGTCATGCAGAAGAGATGGTCGGTCAACTCGATGATGATGGCCTTCATGGCGTTCGCGCTCGTGCTCGTCATCTGGGTGCTCTACGCGTTCAAGATGGCGTTCGGAGCGCCGATCCACTTCTTCGGCACATCCGCGCCGATGACGTTCTTCGGCAACCTGCTCGGCAAGCCGGGCCCGGTGCTCGACAGCTCGTCGCTCCTGCACCAGGGGACGATCCCCGAGCTCGGTGACCTCGGGAAGCTCGCGTTCCCGCAGTCGTCGCTCATCTATTTCCAGTTCGTGTTCGCGGGGATCACGCCGATCCTGATGCTCGGCTCCGTCCTGGGCCGCATCAACTTCAAGGCGTGGATCCCGTTCGTGCTGGTGTGGATCACGTTCGTGTACGTGGTGAACGCGTTCCTCATCTGGGGCGGCGGCTACTTCGGCCAGCACGGCGTGCTCGACTACTCCGGCGGCTACGTGATCCACCTCGCCGCCGGGATCTCCGGCTTCGTCGCCGCGGCCGTCATCGGGCCTCGCCTCCAGCGAGACCGTGAGATCGACGCGCCGAACAACCTGGCGATGGTCGCCGTCGGGGCCGGCCTGCTGTGGCTCGGATGGAACGGGTTCAACGGTGGTGACCCCTACCTGGCGAACGCCGACGCCTCGGCGTCGATCGTCAACACCAACCTGTGCACGGCGATCGCGTTCCTGAGCTGGGTCGCACTCGACTATGCGACCGGGCGCAAGCCGAGCCTGATCGGCTCGGTCAACGGGATGATCACCGGGCTGGTGGCGATCACCCCAGCGGCCGGGTTCGTGAACGGCTGGGGCGCGATCTGCATCGGGCTCATCGCCACGACGGTCGTCTACCTGGCCTACAACTACCTGAGCCGGGTGGCGCCCTTCCGCAACGTCGACGACACCCTGGGCGTGATCTATACGCACGGGTTCGCCGGCCTGCTCGGGGGGCTGTTGACGGGGGTCTTCGCCAACTCGGCGATGGTCACCGCGTTCGGGTCCTCGGCATCCGGGCTGATCTTCGGCGGCGGCTTCTCGCTGCTGAAGTGGCAGCTCCTCGCGGGGCTCTGGGTCATCGGCTTCTGCGGCGTGATGACGTTCGTGCTGCTGAAGATCGTCGGCCTGTTCGTGCCGCTGCGGATGAGCGAGGCCGACATGGAAGAGGGCGACATCGCCGTCCACGGTCACGAGGTCTATCCGTCCGACGTCCCGTCGCTGGGCGCGGTCGGCTAGCCATAGGGCAAGCAAAGGACGGGCGAGAGGCCGGGCCGCAAGGCTCGGCCTCTCGTCGTTGGGGGGCAGTCGCGTTCCGCTCCGGCCGGGCCGTCGTTCGCAAGGGGTCCGATTGCAATGGGGATGGGCAGGCGCCAGCTTGGGGCGCAGCCGTCGGCGTCGCGGCGCCGGAGCTGAGCGCCCCTACCCCGCGCTGGGGTCCGGGCTCCCCTCCGCGTAGCCGTAGGCTCGCGCCGTCGTGCGGAGCACGTCCAGCATCGCCGCCGCCGGCGGCGAGTGCGCTCCCCGGCGGACACCCGCCAGCACGGTCCGCGCCGGGCTGGAGCGCCCGGACAGCTCGCGCACGACGACATCTGAGCGGACCGTGGTCAGCGCCAGCTGCGGGATGAGCGCCACGCCCACCCCGGCCGCAACCAGCCCCTGCACCGTCTGGTAGTCGTCGCTTTCGAACGAGACCGTCGGCTCGAACCCGGCCGCGAGGCAGGATCGAACCACGTGCCGGGCGCATGGGCTCGCCGCCGAGGTCTGCACCCACGCCTGGTCGCGAAGGTCCTCGAGCCGCACGGAGTCGCGCTCGGCAAGCGGGTGCCCGGCCGGCAGCGCCAGACGCATCGGGTCGGTGAGCAGCTCGGCGCGCCCGTCGCCGGAGACCAGCCGCCGCTCGCCGGTGAATTCGAAGAGGAGCGCGAGGTCGAACTCTCCACTGCGCAGGCGCGGCGCGATGTCCTCGGGCTCGCCCTCGGCGAGGCTCAGCTCGACATCGGGATGGGCTTCGCGGAAGGTCGATACCGCAAGCGGAATGAGCGTCGCGCCGGCCGTGGGGAACGAGGCGATCCGCAGCCGGCCCAGGCGCCCTCCCGCGATCGCGGCCACCTCCTCCTGGGCGGCCTCCAGCCGGGAGAGCACGGCGCCGGCATGCTCGATCAGGGCTGCCCCCGCGGGCGTCGGCCGCACCCCGCGCCGGTCCCGCTCCAGAAGCGCAGCGCCGGCCTCGGCCTCGAGCGCGGCGATCGCCTGGGACACGGCCGACTGGGTGTAGGACAGCGAGTCGGCGGCCGCCGAGAACGACCCGGTCGCCGCGATCTCGCGCAGGATCTTTAGACGGGGAACGCTGAGCATTAGCAGAGCTACTTTATAGCGTTAGCAACAGTACTTGCGCTGATGACAGGAAGGGACCAGGATGACCCGAAAGAGCCTTCCGCAACCGACGAACTTCCCCAGAGGAGCCGCAATGCCCGCCAAGATCATCGTTTCCTACGACGGCACCGACAACGACCGTGATGCGCTCGCCCTCGGCGACGCGCTCGCCTCGGCCGGCGCCGACCTGTCCCTGGCGTACGTCAGCCACACGGCGGACGCCGGCGAGGAGGCTCACGCGCAGGAGCTGCTTCGCAGGGGAGGTCTCGAGATCGACCGCCCCGGGGCGCCCCGGCGCGTAGTCCTGAACGCGAGCACGCCGGACGGCCTGCGCGACCTCGCCACCACCGAGGCGGCCGACGTCGTCGTGTTCGGCTCGGATTACCGCACCGCGGCCGGCTCGGTCGCGCCGGGCAACTCCGCGCAGCACCTGCTCGGCGGCTCGAGGTTCGCCGTCGCCGTCGCTCCCGCCCAGCTGCGGGTCCGCGAGGGCTTCGCCGTCGAGAGCATCGGCGTCCTGGCCGAGGCCGGTGACGAGGCCCCCGGCGAGACCGCGAGCTCGCTGGCGCAGGCCATCGGCGCCACCGTCGTGGAACCCGGCAACGGGCCCGTCGACCTGCTCGTCGTCGGTTCGCGCGACGGCGCCCCGCAGGGCACCGTGCAGCTGAGCGCCACGGCGGAATACGCAATCGAGACGGCGTCCTCACCGGTCCTCGCGGTCCCGCGCGGCCAGGTCGTGAGCTTCGGCGCGGCGCACGCCGCTCCGGCTCAGGCCTAGGCGCCGCAGCCACCAACGTGAAGAGGGCGCCCGGCGATACGCCGGGCGCCCTCTTTTCGTGTTCAGGGACCCGCCGGCCGGGGTCAGCTGCCCTTGGCGCACTCCGTCATGCCGTAGGGGTGGGCCTGCTTGGCGAAGTCCGAAAACAGGTCCGGCTGTCCGATCAGGTTCGGGTTTGCCTTTAGCTTGTCCAGGTCATCCTGGGCGAGGGCGAGCATGCTCGAGACGGTCGACTCGTCGCCGGCCGGCGCGCCGAGGGCCGTAATGGCGTCGATCTGCTGCTGGACGTCGGGCACGAACGTGTTGGTTATCTCCGCCTTCGCGTCCGCGTTGGAGAGGTTCTTCAACTTCGCGCCGTCGGCGCTCGTCGCCTTGTTGCCCTTGGCGCAGATCGCGTTGGCCTGGGCGACGAAATCCGTCTTGGAAATCGTGCTCGCCGCCGTCGTGCCGCTCGAGCCGCCACCGCTCCCGCAGCCGGCCACCAGCGCGGCGGCGAGGGCGAGGAACGCGACGACAGGTCCAGTTTGCTTGAGGGTCATTGGGACTCCTTTGCCCGTTGTTTGACGTCGTCCGAACCTAGGGCCACGCCCCCTCTGTGTCGTCGGCCTCCCGTCTGAACCGGCCTGCCCCCGCGGGGGATCCGTCGAGCCCTCGCCTACTACCAGAGGATGACGCGGAATCGTCGGCCGCGATGACGCCGTGCGGGCCATTCGCGAGTACGTTTGCGCCGTGACGACCTCCGCCTCCAGAAGCCTCCCCTCGTGGCGCCCGTCGCCGAGGCTCGTGGACGGCGTCGTCGCCGCGCTGCTGTTCGCCGAGATCTTGTCCGAGGGCCTCTCCGCCAACTCGGTCGACAATCTCGCGGTCGCCGTGGCAGCCGCGCTCGTGCTGTGCGGCGCCATGGCGACCCGCAGGATGTGGCCGCTGGGGGCGGTCGTCGCGGGAGTGCTTGCCGGAATCGGCCAGGACTCCCTGGGCGGGAGCCTGAGCCCGACGCCCATCGGCGTCCTGCCCGCAGCCCTGGCTGTCTTCTACGGAGCGGGGGCGTTCCTTCCCGAGCGCCGCTCGCGCCTGGCTCTGGCGGTTGGGGTCGCCGGGGTCTGGGCCGACGATCTCATTACCTCGGCCGCGTTCTCCGAGTACCTGTTCGACGGCGTGATGCTCGTCCTCCTGCCCTGGGCGACCGGGCGGATGCTGCGTGAGCGGCGTGTTCGGGAGGAGACCTACCGCCGCAGCGCCGAGCGCCTGGACGCCCAGAAGGAGCAGCGAGCACGCACCGCCGCTCTCGGCGAGCGGACGCGCATCGCCCGCGAGCTCCACGACGTCATCGCCCACAGCGTTTCCGTGATGGTCATCCAGGCGGGCGGCGCCCGCACGATCATGGACACCGACCCGGGCCGCGCGGGCGCATCACTCCTGCTGGTCGAGCGTGCCGGCCGCGAGGCGCTTGCCGAGATGCGCCGCCTCCTCGGCGTGCTGGACGGCGGCGCGGACCCTCACGCCCTGGCGCCACAGCCTGGAATCGCGGACGTCGCCGACCTCGTATCGCGCGCGTGTGGCGCGGGCCTGGCGACGACCCTCGACGTGCAGGGCCCTTCCACGTCGCTGCCGCCCGCGCTCGACCTCTGCGCCTTCCGGATCGTGCAGGAGGCGCTGACCAACGCGATGAAGCATGCCGGCCCGGCCCATGCATCGGTGCGCGTCCGCTGGACGGAGCAGCGGCTGGAGCTCGCCGTCGACGACGACGGTCGCGGCCAGGCCAACGGACATCTTCCGGAAGGCGGTCACGGCATCGCCGGGATGACCGAGCGCGCCGCCCTGCACGGCGGCAGCGTCAACGCAGGGCGCCGGAGCGAGGGCGGCTTCTCGGTGCGCGCGACCCTGCCGATCGCGGGCGGATCGGGCGGATGAGAGCGTCGGCGTCGGCAATCACGAGGAGCGCGCGCCGCCACGCGGATCTACTCCTGGCACTGGTGCTCCTGGCCGAGATCCAGATGGAGTGCTGGCTGGGCTCGGGAATCCCCGACGCCCACCGGCCGGTGACGGGGCTCGTCGCTGTGCTCTTCGTCGCCCCGGTCGCCTTCCGCTCGCGCCGGCCCGGCGAAGCGCTCGCAGCTGTCAGCGGGGTTGCCGTGTTCCAGCAATTTCTTGGCCTCGACCTCATGACAATCAACGGGGTGCTCCTGCCGCCGATCGTGATCTCGTACTCGGTCGGCGCCAGGCTCGAGCTGGCCCCGTCGCTGCGCTGGCTTTCGCTGGGCCTGGTGCTCTTCGGCGCGGCGGCGTTGAAGGCGCCGCCGGGCGTGAGCTCGGTGGGCAAGGCGCTTCAGGATGCACTCTTCGTCGCCATGGTCCTGGCCGCCCCGTGGTTCGTCGGGCGACTCGCGCGGGAGCGCGAGGGGCGCACCGAGGCGTTTCGCGACCTGGCCGGCCGGGCCGACGCCGAGCGGGTGGAGCGAGAGCGCGCGGCAATCGCCGAGGAGCGCCTGCGGATCGGCGGCGAGTTGCAGGACATCATCGCCCACAGCGTCAGCGCGATGGTCATCCAGGCCGGCGGTGCGCGGCGCCTTCTGGCGGGCGACCCCGACCAAGCCCGCGAGTCGATCCTGACCGTCGAGCGAACCGGGCGCGAGACCCTCGGCGACCTGCGGCGCTTGCTCGGGATGCTCAGGCGCGACGACGATCCCCGCGCGCTCGCGCCCCAGCCCGGCCTCGACCAGCTCGCCGACCTGGTGAGCTCGCTCGCTGCGGAAGGCTTCGCCTGTGGGCTGGAAGTCGAAGGAGAGCAACCCGGCCTGACTCCCGGGGTGAATCTCGTGGGCTACCGCGTGGCCGAGGCCGCGCTGAGCAGCGCGGCTCGCAACGGCAGCACGACCGCGAGCGTCATCGTGCGCTACCGCCCTCGAGAGCTCGCGCTCGAGGTTCGCGGCGACGGCGCGATGCCCAGCGACGACGAGGAGCTCGAGGCGATGGCCGCGCGGGTCGCCCTCTACGACGGCAGGCTCAGCGCCCGTCCCGGCGACCGCTTCGAGGTCGGCGCCACGCTGCCCCTGGCGGAGGCTGTCGCATGAGCATCACCGTGCTCATCGCCGACGACCAGGCACTGGTCCGGGCGGGCTTTCGCATGATCATCGAGGCGGAGAGCGACCTGCGGGTGGTCGCGGAGGCGAAGGACGGTGCCGAGGCCGTCGAGGCCGTCCGGCGAGCGAAGCCCGACGTCGTTCTGATGGACATCAGGATGCCCGCCCTGGATGGGCTCGAGGCAACGCGGCGGATCGTGGGCGCCGGCGCCGGGGCTCCGCGCGTCGTGATGCTCACGACCTTCGACCTGGACGAGTACGTCTTCGACGCCCTCGAGGCGGGAGCGAGCGGCTTCCTCCTGAAGGACCTGCCCCCCGAGCAGCTCGTCGCGGGCATCAGGGTCGTGGCCAGCGGCGACTCGTTGCTCTCCCCGTCGGTGACCCGGCGACTCATCGAGTCCTACGTTCGCGACCACGCTCACGCGCCGGCCCCGGCAGCCCTCGGTGAGCTGACCCCCCGCGAGAGGGAGATCTTCGGACTTGTGGCGCGCGGCCTCTCCAACGCCGAGATCGCCGAGCACCTGGTGGTCTCGGGAACCACCGTCAAGACCCACGTCACCCGCATCCTGGCGAAGCTCGACCTGCGTGACCGGGTGCAGGCGGTGGTACTGGCCTACGAGACGGGACTGGTCGAGCGCGGCGTACCCCCGATCTCGCCAACCAGCCCCGACGCGTGAAGAGCTAGCCGCCCAGTCCCAGCGCCCGTAGGCGCTCGGCCACCACGCTCTGCGCCGCCGCGTTCTCTATGGAGACGCCGTCGAGGCCGCGCAGCTCGTCGATCAGGCTCGACGCGGCCGCGTCGGCCGCGTCGGCCCTGCGTTCCGACCCCGCTCCCGCGAGCACGTCGCGGGTCACGTTCGCCGCGGTGCGCTCCGCGCTCGCCGGGCCCTGGCCGAGGGCCAGGTCGGCCGGCTCCAGGTGCGGGCCGCGAAATATCCGCAGCTCCGACTCGCGGGGCTCCCAATCCCGGTCGCCGAACACCATGACGCTTCCGGACAGCCACGGGCCGACCACCTCGCGCTGGAGGCGGTCGGCCGTGAGGTTGAACTCCCAGGCGCGGCGCATGCCACGGCGCGAGCGCAGGTGGACGTGGTAGCGGTCCTCGCCGTCGGTGCTCACCCGCCGAGCCTAGGCGCTCAGGACGCCGCCGGCTCGTAGGTGAGGATCTCGATCCCGTCGCCCACCGCCTGGGAGCTCTTGCGCTTCAGCGGCTTCTTGGCGGTGGTCTCGCCGAACAGGCGCTTGCCCTTGCCCAGCACCACGGGGAACACCATCAGCCGCAGCTCGTCGACGAGGTCGTTCTCCACCAGCGCTTGCACCAGCGTCGCGCTGCCGGCGACGAGGATCACGCCGTCGACCTCGTCGCGGACCTTCGCCACGTCGCCGATCTCGCGCAGGATCGTGGTGTTGTTCCAGTCGGCGGTCTCGAGCGTGGTCGACACCACGTACTTGGGCATCGAGTTCATCTTGTCGGCAAAGCCTGCCTCGTCCTGCATCTGCGGCCAGGCCGCGGCGAAGCCCTCGTAGGTGCGCTTGCCCAGGAGCTGGGCGTCGGCCTCGCGCAGCTCGCCGAGCTTGAAGGCGTCGCCCTCCTCGCCCCTCTCGATCTCGAACGTCCAGCCGGCGTGCTCGTAGTCCTCGCCGCCGCCCGGCGCCTCGATGACGCCGTCGAGGGAGATGAACTCGGTTACGACGATTCGTCCCATTCCGAACTCTCCTTCAGGTGTTGATTCCCGTTCGAGCCGTAAGACCGCGAGCGCGCCGGGAACTCATCGGCCCGCGCGCCTCAGCCGGGGAGGGCGCCAAGCGGCGCCTCCGCGCACGGGATCAGCCGCGAGTCCGCGAGCCCCGAGCTGCGATGCCGCGCGGTCTCGAGGTAGTCCGGGTCGCCGACCATCTCGAGAAACGCTGCCCGTGACGGATAGCGGACGATCGCGACGACGTCCCACTCGCGCGCGCCAGGGCCGATCAGGGCGTTGTCACAGCCGCCGGCCCAGAGGACCTCGCCGCCGACCCGCGCGAGATGCGGCGCCGTCTCCGCGGCGTAGCGGCCGTAGGCCTCGGCCCCGGACATGCCCGCGTCGAGCCCGTCGGCCTCCTCCTTGAAGCGCAGCAGGTTCAGCATGAACACCGGCTCACCACCCTGGGCGCTCTCGGCGAAGGCCATTCCCTGCTCCGGCGTTGGCTCGGATGTGACCTCGCTCGCTCACGCGACGGACGCTATCGCCTCGGGGCCGGGCACCGACCTCCCTATGGTTGGCGGGGGTAGAGAAACGCGACGAAAGGCGGAGCCCATGGACACACGCAAGCTCGGAGACCTCGAGGTATCGGCCGTAGGGCTGGGCTGCATGGGGATGTCGGCCTTCTACGGGGCCACCGACGAGGCGGAGTCGGAGGCGACGATCCAGCGCGCGCTCGAGATCGGCGTCAACTTCATCGACACCGCGCAGCTCTACGGGCCGCTGACCAACGAGGAGCTCGTCGGGCGGGCCGTGAAGGGACGCCGCGACGACTACGTCATCGCCACCAAGTTCGCCCGCAGAACCGACCAGGCGAAGCCCGGGGACCTCTCCACGCTCGGACCGCTCGACGGCTCGCCGGAGTGGGTGCGCGAGTCGATCGAGGGCTCGCTGCGACGCCTCGACACCGATCACGTCGACCTCTACTACCAGCACCGCGTCGACCCGAACGTGCCGATCGAGGAGACGGTCGGCGCGATGGCGGAGCTCGTGAAGGAGGGCAAGGTGCGCCACCTGGGGCTGAGCGAGGCCGCGCCGGAGACCATCCGCCGCGCCCACGCCGTCCATCCCATCGCGGCCCTCCAGACCGAGTACTCGCTGTGGGCCCGCGAGGTCGAGGAGGAGATCCTGCCGACGTGCCGCGAGCTCGGCATCGGGTTCGTCTCCTACGCGCCTCTGGGCCGCGGATTCCTCTCGGGACGGTTCGACTCGCCCGACGAGCTCGACGACGGGGACTTCAGGAAGCACGGTCCCCGCTTTACCGGCGAGAACCTCGAGGCGAACCGCAGGATCGTCGTGAAGGTCGCTGAGATCGCGGAGGAGAAGGGCATCACGCCCGCCCAGCTGGCCATCGCCTGGGTCCTGGCCCGCGGCGACGAGGTCGTTCCGATTCCCGGGACCAAGCGTCGCACCTATCTCGAGCAGAACGCCGGCGCAGCGGAGGTCGAGCTCACGAACGAGGACCTCGAGCGCATCGCCGCGGAGCTACCGCAGACCGCGGGCGAGCGCTACGACGAGGCCGGGATGGCCTCGGTCAACCTCTAGATGATTGATTCCGAATTCGCGTGCGTGCGGGGGCGCACGGGACCGAGCCGGGCGTGGGAAGAGGGCGAAGCCTGTACCGGTGGGTACAGGCGAGTCCCGATGACCGCGATCCGGCGACGGTATCCGTGCGTCATCCGTGCGTGCGGGTATTTGGGATCAGTCATCTAGCCGTCCTCGTCGCCCTCGGCGACGGCTCGCCGGAGGGCCTCGTCGAAGGGCGTCGGCTCGACCCCGAACGGCTCGGCCCCGGACGGGTCGGTGACGACGGTCTTCGTCCGCAGGCCCTCGACCAGGGGACGGGCGACGTTCGTGTCGACTGGCGTGACCAGTCCGATCCACAGCGAGGAGAGCCGCGGCGAGAGCAGCGGCACCGGGATCTTCAGGGGTCGTCGCCTGCCGAGGGCCACGGCCATCCGGTCGAGCATCTCGCCGTAGGAGAGGACGTCGGGGCCGCCAATCTGAACCTCCCTCCCCTCGGACTCCCCGATCTCCGGGGCCCGCGCGAGATAGGCGAGCACGTCGTCGATGCCGATCGGCTGAGTCGGCGTCTGCAGCCATGCCGGCGCGATCATCACCGGCAGGCGCCGCACCAGGTGGCGGAGGGTCTGGTAGGACTCGCTGCGCGGGCCGACGACCATCGCCGCCCGGAAGTACGTGAGCGGCGGCCCCCGCTCGGCCAGGATCTCGGCGGTGTGGTGGCGACTGCGAAGGTGGCGCGAGCTGCCCTCGCCGCCGAGCCCCCCGAGGTACGCCGTCCGCGCCACGCCCTCGCGGCTCGCCATCTCGGCGAAGTTGCCGGCGGCCCGCTCCTCGCGAGCCGCGAAGTCGCCGCCACCTGCCATCGAGTGGACCAGGTAGTAGGCGAAGTCGACCCCCTCCCCGGCCCCCCTGAGGCTCTCGGCGTCGAGGACGTCGCCGACGTGCACGTCGTAGCCCCTCTCCTTCAGTGGGCCCGCCCGTTGCGGCGAGCGAACGAGGCAGCGAACCTCCACGCCCCGCCGGGCGAGCTCCGCGGCGAGTCGCTCGCCCACGAATCCCGTCGCTCCGGCCACCAGCGCCCGCATCCGCCGAGGCTACCCACATGCCTGCGTTTTCAGCCGTGGGCCGGTCGCCTTGCGCGACACCTGGCCGGGGCGAGATGATGCGGCTGTGACCGACGACCGCGACAGGGCGAACGCGCCGGCCGAGGCCGCCGCCCCGGGCTTCCTCGCCTGGGCGCGGGGCCACGGCTGGAACACCTTCGAGTGGTGGTCGCTGAACAACCCGACGCAGCTGCTGCGCCACGGCTTCATGCAGGAGACCCGGGCGATCGCCTTCGGCGCGATCCCCGGCGTCGAGGGCCAGGTCCAGTTCGCCCTGACGGACTTCGCCGAACAGGGATCGTCGGGCCTCGACGCGCACTGGTTCACCGTCGCGCTCATGGCGATTCCGGGAAGCCTCGCCGTCGCGAGCCGCGTGCTCTGCCACGACCGCGGCCTCGACGATGCCTCGCGCTCGAACCCCGATCGCGAGCGCCAGCTCATCGAGCTCGACGACCAGGCGGTGCGACTGGAGAGCGAGTCGTTCCTCGCCCGCTACACGCTGTCGGCCGATCACGACCAGGACAACGTGCGCACGTGGGAGATCCTCGACCCGAGCCTCGTCGAGTGGCTCACGACCGGAGCCCCCGAGGGGTTCTCGTTCGAGCTCCAGGACGGCGCCCTGTGCTGCTTCGTGCCCGGGACGCTGGACGAGCCCGCCAAGCTCGACGAGCTGGTCGCGGCGTCGGGGCGGGTCGCCAAGCGCGTCACGGAGGTCGCGGCCGGAGCCGGCTCGGCGGCCCCGCTTCCCGCCGCGTCGGGCTCTCGGCGGGACCTGGTCGAGCAGCAGCTCGCCGAGCATCGGTTCACCGAGCCTCCGGACAGCGTGCGCGACGCGGCCAAGAGCTTTCGCCATGGCCTGCTGATCGAAGACCAGGCGTGGAAGCTCGGCGAGGAGGCGTTCTTCCGGGCGTTCGCCGCGACCATCGGGATGCGGCCCATGGACATCCACGAGTTCATGGCGGCCAACCAGAACGCGACGGTCCCCGGCGTACTGACGCAGATCGCGCACGGGCCCCTACCCGGGAGCGACGTCGACGGCTACTTCGCCCTCTCGAGCGGCGACACCGAGAGTGAGTACGGCTTCCTGACCCTCTTCGCGCCGGCGCTGCCCGGAGTCAACAACTACTCGTTCGCCACCGACGCCGAGGCCAGCGCCATGGACGACTACGACTGGAGCGGCGACGCCAGCCGCGTCTACGTCTGGAGGGCCACCCGGGAGCCGCGAAAGCGAAAGCGCTCGGACCTCGAGGAGTTCGTCAAGCGAACCGCGCCGGTGCTTGCGCGACTGGTCTCAGCGCCGGTAGCGCCCCCTCTGCACTCGGAATCAATCATCCGTCTCACGCCCATCAGCCTCTCGATGAGCTCGAAGTACTCGAGCAGCCGGCGGACCTGAAGGAAGTGGGTGATCACCCGCCTGCGCGCGGCGGCGCCGACGGCCTCGGCCCTGCCGGGGTCGGCGAGCAGGCCGTCGATCGCGGCGCCGACGGCCGCGAGGTCGCTTGGATCGTCGACCAGAACACCGGACTCGCCGTCGACGATCTGGTCCTGGATGCCGCCCACGCGGCCCGCCACCACCGGACGCGACTTCCACATCGCCTCGGCAACCGTGAGCCCGAAGCCCTCGGCGACGCTCTTCTGCACCACCACCTGGGCGCGCCGCTGCAGCGCGTTGACCATCGCGGCGTTCTCCTCGAGGTCGTCCATCGGCAGGCTCACGAGGTGCACCCGCCCGCGCACCCCCTCGGGCAGTTCGGTGAGCGCCGCGCGAACCTCTCGCAGGCACTCGGCGCCCTCGGGATCGTCGTCCACGGCGTCCACGTCGGGCCCCGCGATGACCAGATGCGCATCGGAGGCGCTCACGTGGTGGGCGAAGCACTCGAGCAGCCCCACGGGATCCTTGAGCCGGTCCCAGCGCGACACCTGCACCACCGCCGGCGCCTCCGGCTCGAGCATCCCCTCCTGCTCGACGACGGCGGGCCTGCCCACGAGGCCCTGGCTGCCGTCCGCCCGCTCGAACACGGGCTGGCCCTCGGTGGGGGGCGCGAGCCCCGTGACGCCGAGGATCGCGGCGACGGCACCCGGCGCCATCTGCTGGTTCTTCGGCGCGAAGACGTCGATGGTCGGCGGCATCAGGGTGACCCTCGCTCCGTTGAGGCCAGACCACACGAACTCGGCGCGGGAGAACACCAGGGCGTCGGCCGGCTCCAGATAGCCGCGCAGGAAGTCCCACACCCGGCGCACGATGTCGTTCGGCCGGTCCACCCCCACGTGGCATCGCCACACCACCAGCGCGCCCCGCTCCTTCATCGACGCGACCAGGCCGGCCGTCTGGGGGTCATGCAGGAAGACGATGTCGCCGGGACTCACCATCTCGGACAGCTCCCCGGCGGTGCCGGCGAGGGCATCGTCGTAGGTGGCCCGCTCGGGCTCCCCCAGCGGACCGCCGTCGCCGGGGTCCCCGTGCAGGTTGTTGTGGATTCGCTTCGTCACCGCGAAGAAGCCGGGGTTGCCATCGGCGACCATCCATCTCACCTCGACCCCGGCCCCGCGCACGTAGGCGAGATAGGAGCGCAGCATCTCCGCCACCCCGCCGCCGCGCGCCGTCGAGTTGACGTGCCAGATCGTGCGCCCGTCGAGCGCGGGCCTGGCGCGCTCGAGGACCGACTCGACCTCGGTGAACTCGCCATCGACGACAGCCCGGAAGCGCTCCGGCGAAACCGTGAGGAGGGAGACCTCGTGCAGGCTCATGTCAACCAAGCGCGGCTCGCGCCGCGGCGACCCTCGCGATCGGCACACGGTACGGCGAGCAGCTGACGTAATCGAGGCCGGCCGCATGGAAGAACTCGATGCTGGCCGGGTCGCCGCCGTGCTCCCCGCACACCCCCAGCCCCAGGCCCGGCCGGGCCGCGCGCCCTCTCTCGACCGCGATCCGCACGAGCTCGCCCACGCCGTCGACGTCGACGGTCTCGAACGGGCTGTGGGCGACGATCCCGCCGGATATGTACTGCGGCAGGAAGCCGCGCTCGGCGTCGTCGCGCGACAGCCCCAGAGCTGTCTGGGTGAGGTCGTTGGTCCCGAAGCTGAAGAACTCCGCATGCGCGGCGATCCGGCCCGCCACCAGGCAGGCGCGCGGCAGCTCGATCATCGTCCCGATCTCGATGCCCCGGTCTCCCCCGCCCGCGTCGGCGATCGTCCGATCGACGAGCTCGCGCATGGCGGCGAGCTCGTGGTCGAAGGCGATCAGGGGCAGCATGATCTCCGCGCGCGGCGGGTCTCCGTCGGCGGCGACCACGTCGACGGCGGCGACCACGGCGCGCACCTGCATCTCGTAGAGGCCCGGCAGCACCAGCCCCAGGCGAACGCCCCTGGTGCCGAGCATCGGGTTGGTCTCGTGAAGCTCTCCCGCCACCGCGATGCGCTCGCGCGCCCGCTCGGCGGCGGTGTCGTCGCCGGCGGCCTGCGCCTCGGCGAGCTCGCGCTCGAAGACGTCCTCGCCGATGAACTCGTGCATCGGGGGGTCCAGCAGCCTGATCGTGACCGGCAGCCCGCGCATCGCCCGGAAGAGCTCCGCGAAATCCGCCTTCTGCATGGCGCCCAGCTCGTCGAGGGCCTGCGCGAAGCGCTCGGCCGCCGGCCCCTCGCCGTGCCCGGCCGTCCGCTCGCGCCGGGCGAGCTCGCCGGCGATGAACATCTCGCGGACCAGCTCCTCGCGATCGGCGCCGAAGAACATGTGCTCGGTGCGGCACAGGCCGATGCCCTCGGCTCCCAGCTCGCGGGCGCGCTGCGCGTCCTCGCCCGTGTCCGCGTTGGCGCGCACGCCCAGCCGCCGCACCTCGTCGGCCCAGGTCAGGACCGTCTCGAAGGCCTCGCTCACCTGAGGGGGCACCAGGCGGACGAGGTCGGCCGTGACCAGGCCGCTCGACCCGTCGATCGCGATCGTCTCGCCGGCGTGGAGAACCCGCTCGCCGATCCTCACCTCGCGGGACTCCTCGTCGATCTCCAGCTCCGAAGCGCCGCACACGCACGGACGCCCCATGCCCCGCGCCACGATCGCCGCGTGAGACGACTTGCCGCCCTGGGCCGTGAGGATCCCGACCGCCGCGTGGAAGCCGCCGACGTCGTCGGCCGAGGTGAAGCTGCGCACGAGGATGACGTCGTCGCCCGCCGCCGCGCGCTCCTCCGCCTCGGAGGCGCTCATGACGATCGCCCCGCTCGCGGCCCCGGGCGAGGCGGCGACGCCGCGGGTGAGCTCCGCCGGGTGGTCGGAGGGGTCGAAGCTGGGGTGCATGAGCGCCGTGAGCGACGCCGGTTCGACCTTGCGCAGCGCGTCGTCGCGCTCCAGCATGCCCTCGGCCACCGCGTCGGCGGCGAACTGCACCGCGGCTCGAGCATGGCGCTTGGCGTTGCGGGTCTGAAGGATGAACAGGCGGCCCTCCTCCACGGTGTACTCGACGTCCTGGATGTCGCGGTAGTGGCGCTCGAGCTGCGCGAGGCGCTCCAGCAGCTGCGCGTGCACCTCGGGCATCCGCCGTTCCAGGCCGGCCAGCGTCTCGGGGCTTCGGACCCCCGCCACCACGTCCTCGCCCTGCGCATTGACCAGGAAGTCGCCGTCGGCGCGGCGCGCGCCGTCGGTGGGGTCGCGGGTGAAGGCGACGCCCGCGCCGGAGCTCTCGCCGAGGTTGCCGAACACCATGCGCTGCACGGTCACCGCGGTGCCCAGGTCGTCGGGAATGTCGTTCAACCGCCTGTAGGTCGCCGCGCGCTCGTTGTTCCACGACTCGAACACCGCGTTCACCGCGGCGTGCAGCTGCTCGTGCGGGTCCTCGGGGAACGCCTCGCCCGTGTGCTCCGCGTAGATCTCGAGAAAGCGTGCGTCCAGGGCGGTCAGCGCGTCCTCGCCCAGGTCGCTGTCGGCCTGCACGCCCGCCTCGGCGCGCGCCGCGGTGAGGGCCTCCTCGAAGCGCATCGCGTCGGCGCCGCGCACGACCTCGGAGAACATCTGGATCAGGCGCCGGCGGCAGTCGAGCGCGAAGCGGCTGCTTCCGGCAAGGCGCGCAAGCCCCTCGCCGGCGTCGGCGGTGAGCCCGAGGTTCAGGATCGTGTCGAGCATTCCCGGCATCGAGACGGGAGCCCCGGAGCGCACCGAGAGGAGCAGCGGCGCCTCCGGGTCGCCGAAGCGGCGGCCGCTGGCCTCCTCGAGCTCAGTGACCGCGGCGGCGACCTGCTCCTCGAGCCCGGCGGGCGGGCGACCCTCGCGCATGTACTCGACGCACGCGGAGGTGGTGATGGTGAAGCCGCCCGGAACGCTCTCGGCGCCCAGGACGTGCGTCATCTCGGCGAGGTTCGCGCCCTTGTTGCCGAGCAGGTCGCGCATCTCGGCGGAACCGTCGGCGAAGGAGTACACCCAGGCCGGCTCCCCTGCCCCACTCGTCTCCAACGCTCACCTCCGCTCGTGGTCGCGATCCGCCATGTCGGCGAAGCGACCGGGATTGTCCTGCAAGCCTACGGCTATCCGTAGGTACTTATCCGTAAGTCGCCGCGGCCATCCCCCGGATACGCGGCTCGGGCATGGGGCGTATTGTCGGCGTCCACCTCGATTGCGCAAACGAAAGGCCTGGGGTGTTCGAGGTTCGGATCCACGGAAGAGGCGGACAGGGCGCCGTGACGGCGGCCGAAATGCTTTCCGTGGCGGCCTTCAGCGAGGGCAAGCACGCGCAGGCGTTCCCCAGCTTCGGCTCGGAGCGCACCGGCGCCCCCGTCGTGTCGTTCTGCCGCATCGACGAGCAGCCCATCCGCGCCCGCGAGCCGATCGCCGAGCCGGACGCGCTGATCGTCCAGGACCCCACCCTGCTCCACCAGGTCGACGTCTTCGGCGGCCTCGACGCCGACGGCTACATCCTCGTCAACTCCACGCGCGAGCTCTCCGAGCTCGGGCTCGACGACCTCCGCGAGCGCCACCGGCCGGAGCGGATGCTGACCGTCCCGGCCACCGAGCTCGCCCGCAAGCACCTGGGCCGCCCGCTTCCCAACGCCGTGCTGCTCGGCGGCTTCGCGGCCCTCACCGGCAGGATCTCGATCGAGGCCGTCGAGGCCGCAATCCGCGACCGCTTCCCCGGCCCCATCGGCGACGGCAACGTGGCCGCCGCCCGGGCGGCGAACGACTACGTCGGCGAGCACATGCCGGAGCGGGCCAATGCTTAAGCAGCTCGAGGGCTCCGTGGCCGTCGCCCAATCCGTCGCGCGCTGCCGGCCCGAGGTGGTCTGCGCGTACCCGATCTCGCCGCAGACCCACATCGTGGAGGGGCTGTCCGACCTGGTGCGCTCCGGAGAGCTGGAGCGCTGCGAGTACGTCACGGTCGAGTCGGAGTTCGCGGCCCTGTCGGTATGCATCGGCTCCTCGGCCGCCGGGGCGCGCTCGTACACCGCGACGGCCAGCCAGGGCCTGCTCTACATGGCGGAGGCGCTCTTCAACGCGTCGGGCCTGGGACTGCCGATCGTGATGACGGTCGCCAACCGCGCGATCGGAGCGCCCATCAACATCTGGAACGACCACTCCGATGCGATGTCGCAGCGCGACTCGGGCTGGATTCAGCTCTACGCGGAGACCAACCAGGAGGCCGCCGACCTCCACGTGCAGGCCTTCAAGATCGCCGAGGAGCTCTCGATCCCGGTGATGGTGTGCATGGACGGCTTCATCCTCACCCACGCCTACGAGGAGGTCGACGTCCCCGAGGCCGACAGGGTCGACGCCTTCCTGCCGGCCTTCGAGCCCCGCCAGGTCCTCGACCCCGCGGACCCGGTGACGATCGGCGCGATGGTCGGGCCTGAGGCGTTCGCCGAGGTCCGCTACCTGGCCCACGCCAAGCAGATGCGGGCGCTCGACGTGATCCCCAGGGTCGCGGGCGAGTTCGCCGAGGCCTTCGGGCGCGAGTCGGGCGGGCTCATCCGCGGCTACCGCGCCGACGATGCGGAGACCATCGTCGTCGCCCTGGGCTCCGTGCTCGGGACGATCGAGGACACGATCGACGGGATGCGCGACGAGGGCATCCCCATCGGCGCTGTCGGCATCAAGTCGTTTCGCCCGTTTCCCATGGAAGAGATTCGCGAGGCGCTGGGCGAGGCCAAGCGTGTGGTCGTGCTCGAGAAGGCGCTCGCCGTCGGCGTCGGCGGGATCGTCTCCGCGAACGTGCGCATGGCGCTGTCGGGAATCCAGCTTCACGGCTACACGGTCATCGCCGGCCTGGGCGGGCGCCCGATCACGGGCAAGTCGCTGCGGGGGCTGTTCGACGACGCCATCGCCGACCGCCTCGAGGCGCTCACCTTCCTCGACATGAAGTGGGACGTGGTCGAGGCCGAGCTTCGGCGGATGCAGCAGGGCGGCCCGAGCGGCCCGCACGAGGAGAACATGCTTCGCGACATCGGCGTGGTCATGGGGCAGTCGCACTGATGGCGGATCAGCGCGAGAACCGCCCCCCCGTCTCCCGCCCGGCGGGCGGTGAGGAGGGCGGCACCCAGGACGTCCGCTTCTACCAGGCGGGGACCTTCGTGGTCGGCAACCGGCTGCTCGACCACGACGAACGCTCGGTGCAGGCGCGCAACGAGCGCTCGAACACGCTCACCTCGGGCCATCGCGCCTGCCAGGGGTGCGGCGAGGCGCTGGGAGCGCGCTACGCCCTGGACGCCGCGATGCGCGCGACCGGCGGGCAGCTGATCGCGGCCAACTCGACCGGCTGCCTGGAGGTCTTCTCGACGCCGTTCCCGGAGTCGTCGTGGCAGCTGCCGTGGATCCACTCCCTGTTCGGCAACGCCGCGGCCGTCGCCACCGGCGTCGCCGCGGCGATGCGCGCGAAGGGTCGCGACGACGTGCGCGTGGTCGGCCAGGGCGGCGACGGCGGCACGCTCGACATCGGCTTCGCCTGCCTGTCGGGGATGTTCGAGCGAAACGACGACGTGCTCTTCATCTGTTACGACAACGAGGCCTACATGAACACCGGGGTGCAGCGCTCGAGCGCCACTCCGCCGGCCGCCCGCACGGCCAACACCAAGCCGATCGGCGACCACCCGGGGAACGTCTTCGGCCAGGGCAAGAACGCGCCGCTCATCGCCATGGCCCACGAGATCCCCTACGTGGCCACCGCGACGGTCGCCGAGCTCCGCGACCTCGAGCACAAGGTCGAGAAGGCGATGACGTTCCGCGGCGCCCGCTACATCCACATCTTCGTCCCCTGCCCGCTGGGCTGGGGCGCGCAGTCCCGCGACACGGTGCGGCTTGCGCGGCTGGTCAAGGAGACGGGGCTCTTCCCCGTGTTCGAGGCCGAGCGCGGCGAGGTAACGAGCGTTTCGAAGATCCGCCGCCGCGTGCCGGTGGAGGAGTACCTCGGGCTCCAGCGACGCTACGCCCACCTCTTCGGCGAGCAGGGCCGGCCGGACATCATCGCCGCGATCCAGGCCGACGCCGACCGCAACATCCGCCGCTTCGGGCTGCTCGGCGACGCCGAGGACGAGGCCATGCTCCCCGGCGACGCCGGCGACCAGGCCGGCGATCCCGGGGACGTGATCAACCCGCCGCGCACCTCGGAGGAATCCAACCTGATGCGCCTCCTGGCCGAGACCGACCACGGGCCGCAGTGACGATGGCCGAGGGCAAGCCATACGCCATCACGCTCGACGTCGGCTCGAGCCTCGCCAACAAGACCGGCACGTGGCGAACCGAGCGCGCCGTGTACGTCGAGCGGATGCCGCCCTGCAACGACGCCTGCCCGGCCGGCGAGAACGTCCAGCAGTGGCTGTACGAGGCCGAGGACGGCGAGGAGGGCTACGAGCGAGCCTGGCGGAAGATCATGGAGGACAACCCGTTCCCCGCCATCATGGGAAGGGTCTGTTACCACCCGTGCGAGACCTCGTGCAACCGCGGGCAGCTCGACGAGGCGGTGGGGATTCACGCCGTCGAGCGGATGCTGGGCGACGAGGCGATCGCCCAGGGCTGGCGGATCGGGCCGCCGGCCGAGCGCTCCGGCAAGCGCGTGCTGGTGGTCGGCGCAGGCCCCTCGGGCCTGTCGGCGGCCTACCACCTGACGCGCCTGGGCCACGAGGTCACGATCCACGAGGCCGGGCCGATGCTCGGCGGCATGATGCGCTTCGGCATCCCCAAGTACCGCCTGCCGCGCGAGGTCCTCGACGCGGAGGCCAGCCGGATCATCGACATGGGCGTGGAGCTCCACCTCGACACGAAGGTCGAGAACATCGGCGAGAGCATGTCGGCGGGCGGCTTCGACGCGGCCTTCCTCGCGGTCGGCGCCCACATCGGCAAGCGCGCCTACATCCCCGCCGGCGAGGCCGCGCACATCCTCGACGCCGTGAGCCTTCTGCGCAGCATGGAGGGCTCCGAGAAGCCCCTCCTCGGCCGCCGGGTCGTCGTCTACGGCGGCGGCAACACGGCGATGGACGCCGCCCGCACCGCCAAGCGCCTCGGAGCCACCGACGCGATCGTCGTCTACCGGCGCACCCGCGAGCGCATGCCCGCCCACGACTTCGAGGTCGAGGAGGCCGAGGAGGAGGGCGTGATGATGCGCTGGCTCTCGACGATCAAGCACGCCGACGAGGGCAGGCTCGTGATCGAGAAGATGGAGCTCGACGACACCGGCTTCCCGCAGCCGACGGGCGAGACCGAGGAGCTCGAGGCCGATTCGGTGGTCCTCGCCCTCGGCCAAGAGGCCGACCTCTCGCTGCTCGAGGGCGTTCCCGGCCTGGAGGTAGAGGACGGCGTCGTGAAGGTGGGGCCGAACATGATGACCGGCTATCCGGGGATCTTCGCCGGCGGCGACATGGTGCCCGCGGAGCGAACCGTCACCGTCGGCGTCGGCCACGGCAAGCAGGCAGCGCGCAACATCGACGGCTGGCTGCGGGGCGCCGAGTTCGTGCATCCGCCCCGTCCCGAGCTCGCGGGCTTCGACACGCTGAACACCTGGTACTACTCGGACGCCCCGCGCGCCGAGCAGGAGCAGCTGGAGGCGGCGCGCCGCACGTCGGCGTTCGACGAGGTCGTGCAGGGGCTCGACCGCTCCACCGCTCTCTACGAGGCGCGCCGCTGCCTGTCCTGCGGCAACTGCTTCTCGTGCGACAACTGCTACGGCGTCTGTCCCGACAACGCCGTCCTGAAGCTGAGCGACGCCGCGGACGCCAACGTCAACGGCTACGAGATCGACCTCGACTACTGCAAGGGCTGCGGGATCTGCGTGGCCGAGTGCCCGTGCGGGGCCATAGAGATGGTCCCCGAGACGATCTAGGAGCTCAGGACCAGGTCTTCGGCCACGGCGTGGGCGGCGCGGCGGCTTCGACCCTGATGCGCGCATCCAGAACAGTCGTGCCGTCCGGCGAGACAACGACCGGGTTCAGGTCGATCTCCGCAAGCTCGCGATGGGCTTCGACCATCGCGCTCAGTCGCAGCAGCAGGTCCTGAAGGGATTCCTGATCGACGGCGGGAGCACCCCGGTACCCGGTCAACAGCGGATACGTCGCGAGCGAGCGGATCATCTCCTGGGCGTCGCCGCGGCCGATCGGGCTGATCCGCACGGCCACGTCCTTCAGCAGCTCGGCCTGCACCCCCCCGGCGCCGCAGGCGATCACCGGGCCGAAGACCGCGTCGCCGACGACGCCCACGAGCATCTCCACACCGGCCTCCGCCATGCGCTGGACGACGAACGACTCCCGCTCGACTCCATGTGCGCGCAGGCCCTCGTCCATCTGCACGGCGGCCCAGGAAACCTCCGCCCCGCCCTCCAGATCGACGGTGACCGCTCCGATGTCGGTCTTGTGGACGATCCCCGGCCCCGCGGCTTTCAGGACGACCTTCCCTCCGAGCTCATCGGCCGCGTGGCCTGCGGCGACAGAGTCGCTCGCGAGGCGAGTCTCCGGCAAAGCGAGTCCATATGCCCGCAGAAGCTCCTCCACCTGTGACGGGCTCAGCCACCCGGCGCCTCCCTTCAGCGCGTCCGCGATCGCCAGCGCGGCTGCGCCGGGATCGACGTCGTCGAATGCGGGCGGACGCTCCGCGGGCCTCGCTCGCCACTTGACGTGGCGGACGATCCGCGCCAGGGCACGAGCAGCGTCCTCGGGATAGACGACCGTCGGCAACGGCTGGCCCTCTCCCTCGCTCATCGCATGACGGTCGCGTTCCGACATGAACACCGTCTGGATCGGAATCGAGATTCCCTCGGCCGCACGGCGAACGGCCGTGGCCACATCCTCGGCCCGTGTGAGCAGCGGGCGGACGAAGATGACGATCAGCGAGTCGATGCCGTCCCAGCTCGCGATCGTGGCGATCGCCTGGCGATAGTCGTCGGCGGTGGCTGTCGCGATCATGTCGATGGGATTCGCGAGCGAGGCTTCCGGCGGCAGGAACTCGCGCAGCTGCGCCCGGAGCTCCTCGGGCAGCTCCGGAAGCTCCAGACCGCCTGCCTCACAGGCATCCGCGCACATCACCCCGGGACCGCCGGCGTTGGTCACGATCGCGACCCTGCCCCCGTTCGGCAACGGCTGATTGGCAAGGAACGAGGCCACGTCGAGCATCTCGGCGAGGGTGTCTGTCCTGATGACCCCCGCCTGCCGGAAGAGGGCCTCGGCCGTGACGTCGGAGGCGGCGATCAGCGCGCCGGTATGGGAGCTGGTCGCCCGGGCTCCCGCCTGCGAGCGCCCGCTCTTGACCACGACGACGGGCTTCTCCTTGCCCACGCGGCGGGCAACTCGCGAAAAGCGCCTGGGATCGCTGAACGACTCGATGTAGAGGAGCCCGACCGCGGTCGCCGGATCGGATTCCCAGTACTCGAGGATGTCGTTGCCGGTGATGTCCGCCCGATTGCCGATGGAGGCAAACGACGAGAGCCCGAGGCTCCGCTCCCCGGCGAGATCGATCGTCGCGAGGCCGAGCGCGCCGCTCTGCGAGAGGAAGCCGACGTTTCCAGCCGCAGGGCCTGCCGGCGCGAAGGTGGCGTTCAGCCTCACCGCCGGGTCGGTGTTGAGCACGCCGAGGCAGTTCGGGCCGATCAGGCGCATCCCGGCGGCGCGGCACACCTGGACCAATTCCTGCTGTCGCCGCGTCCCGTCCGGCCCCGTCTCCGCGAACCCCGCCGAGATCACGACCAGGGCTGGAACGCCATTGGCTCCGCACTGGCCGGCAACGTCGACCACAGCGGCGGCCGGCACGGCGATCACCGCCAGCTCCACGGGTTCCGGGATTGCGCCGACGTCCGCGTAGGCTCGAACCGACTGCACCGTGGTGGCGCTGGGATTGACGGGATACACGGTGCCGGTGAAACCGCCGTCGATGAGGTTGTGGAAGACCTCGCCACCAACCGTCCCGCGCTCGCGCGACGCGCCGATCACGGCGATCGTGGCCGGGCGCAGGAAATGGGCAACCGCGGCGGTGGCGGCAACCTGATCGCGGCTCTCGAAGCGCTCGACCGCGCCGGGACCGAGCGACGTGGGCAGCTCCACGTGTACGACTCCGGGCTCGGAACGGACCTCGACGGGCAGACCGCTCTCGCGAAACAGCTCGAGCATCCGCCGGTTCTCGGGCAGGACCTCTGCCTCGAGAGCCTGAATTCCGTGCTCCTGCGCAACCTCGGCCAGGTGCGCGAGGAGGATGGTCCCGAGGCCGCGGCCCTGGATCTCGCCGGCGATGGCAAACGCAACCTCGGCTCGGCTCGGGCCCGTTCGCACGTAGCCGGCGTTCGCCACGAGGTGGCCTTCGTCGCCCCGGGAAGCGAGCAGGCCATAGCGGTCGCCGTAATCGACATCGGCCGCGAGCGCGGCGGCGCGCTCCATGCTCGCTCCGGCCGAGAAGAACCGAAGGGCCTGGTCCTCGACCGCCAGGGCCTCGAGAAACGAACGCAGCGCGGGCTCGTCGCCGCGCCGCACCGGGCGCACCTGAACCGTCGAGCCATCCCGCAACGCCACATCCGCCTCGCGATGAATCGGATAGTCGTCGCTCACGGAGCGATGCTAGCCCGGAACCGGCTCCACCACCGGCCGTAGTTTCCCGCACCTCATTGCCGCCGTCCACACGGATGTACCGGCGCCCCGCGCCTCGTAGGTTGAACGACACCGGATGAGCGAGCGCTTGGAGCACCCCGAGGCCCATGGACGGGCGGCCATCCGGACTCTCGAGGCTTCCGGCGGCGATCAGCCGCAATAAGAAGTTTCGTCCTGCCGGGGGTCTCGCCCCCTGATTCCCGAGCAGTGCCTGAGGCGGACGAGTTCCGTCTTCAGGCGCGCCTCCAGACGGGCGTCACGCGGGTCGTGGACGAGGTTCCGCAGTTCGTTGGGGTCGCGGCGCAGGTCATAGAGCTCCTGCGACCCGCGCTTGTAGTGGACGTAGATGTGCCCCGGCGTCCGCACGGCGTCGTAGCGGGCGCGAATGGCGTCGAGCTCCACCAGCACCTTGCGATGCCTGAAGCCGCGTGCGTCGTCGCGTTCCAGGAGGCCTGCCAGGCTGCGCCCGTCCATTCGCCGGCAGTCCCCGGTTCCGGTGCACGGCGGAAGCCCCGCCAGGCCGAGGATGGTCGGCGCGATGTCCTGGTTGGTCGCCAGCCTGCCGGTCACGGCCGGCGTGCGCGCCGTGCGCTCGCGCCTCGGCAGCCGCACCGCGTAGGGCACCCGCAGGGAGGGCTCGTAGGGAAGAGACTTGCCCTCGACCCGGTGCTCCCCGTAGAGGAAGCCGTTGTCGGAGACGTAGAAGACGAGGGTGTTGCGCAGCTCGCCGGCCTGGCGCATCTGGCGCATGACCGTGCCGACGCTTCGATCGAGGGCGGCGTCGGCGGCGACCTCGCAGTGCCACTGGCGGCGGCGGTGGCGCTTCTCGTGCGGTGTCATCGGCGGCACCCGGCTGAGGTTCTCCGGCTTGTCGAGGACATTTCGCTCGTCGAAGGCCTTGGTCTTCGGGAAGGGCACGCCGCGGAAGCGGCGCAGCTCGCGCGCGGTCGGCGGCACGGCCGAGTCGTGCTCGCAGCCGGGGACCCTGCTGGTGGAGTCCAGGTGGGGCGCGTGATAGGCGAGGAGCAGGAAGAAGGGCGACGACGAGCCGCTCTGCGCACCCACGAAGGCGTCGGCGCGACGGGTGAGGACGCTCGTCGAGTAGTCGCGGCGCGCGTAGCCGAAGTGCCGCACCGTCCCGTCGTCCGAGGCGTCGTAGCCGTAGTAGGACTCGGGCTCGCGCAGCTGGAACCAGCTGTCGAAGCCGGGGGCGGGGCCCGTGCCTGCGAAGCGGCCGTAGCGGTTCAGGAACTTGCCGACGAGGGCCGTGTCATAGCCGCCGTTGGCGAGCCATGCCGGCAGGGTCGAGGCAGGATCGGAGAGCGCCCCGTAGCCGGGCGCCGTGCTGAAGACGCCGTGGTTGTGCGGGTACTGCCCGGTGATGATCCCCGCCCGGTCGGGGCAGCACAGCGGCGGGGCGGCCAGGCCCTGCTGGAAGCGCGTGCCGGGGTCGACGATCCAGCGGAAGGTCTGCGGCATGAGCGACCGGCGAAAGGTCGACGTCGCCTGGTCGTCGCTGACGAAGACGACCACGTTCGGGGCGTGCGCGGCCGGCGTTGCCGGCGTCGATACCGGTCCGCGCCCCGAGAACGCGAGGAACGCGGCCGCGGCCACGGCCACGGCCAGTCCCAGCGCGATCGCACCCGCCCGCTTCAACCCTCCAGAATCGTACGGCGAACGAGCGGAACGCCCGGCCGGTAGACCAAATGGGCGTAGCTCGGCGCCTCGAGGATCGCGACGCGTCCGCGCATCCCGGGGCGCAGGGTGCCGACGTCGTCGCGGCGCAGCGCGCGGGCACCTCCGGCGGTGGCGGCGAGGAGCGCCTCCTCCATCGTCATCCGCATGTCGCGCACCGCCAGGGCGATGCAGAGGGCCATCGAGGTCGTGTAGCTGGACCCCGGGTTGCAGTTGGTCGCCAGCGCAACGCTCGCGCCCGCGTCGATCACGCGGCGGGCGTCGGGATAGGGCTGACGGGTCGAGAAGTCGGTGGCCGGCAGGAAGGTCGCCACGGTGTCGGACCCGGCGAGGGCCCCGATGTCCTCGTCGTCGAGATAGGTGCAGTGATCCACGGAGGCCGCGCCGCATTCGACGGCGAGCCTCACCCCCGGCCCGGGGCCGAGCTGGTTGCCGTGCACCCGCAGGCCGAGCCCCGCGGCGCCTCCCGCCTCCAGCACGGCCCGCGACTGGTCGGCGTCGAAGGCGCCCCGCTCGCAGAAGACATCGATCCAGCGGCTGTGCGGAGCGCACGCCTCGAGCATCTCCCCGCACACCAGCGCCACGTAGTCGTCGGCGCGGCCCTCGAACTCCTCTGGCACGGCGTGCGCGCCCATGAAGGTCACCTCGTCCGTGAGCTCCGCCGCCAGCTCGCACAGCCGCCGCTCGGTATCGAGGTCCAGGCCGTAGCCCGACTTCACCTCGATCGTGCCGATTCCGGCCGCGCGCGCCTCGGCGAGCCTCGCGGCGGCGAGCCCGCGCAGCTCCGCCGCGCTCGCGGCTCGCGTCGCCGCCGTCGTCACGCGGATGCCTCCGGCGCCGTAGGGACGGCCCGCCATGCGCTCGGCGAACTCCTCGGCGCGGTCGCCGGCGAAGACCAGGTGGGTGTGGCTGTCGACGAACGCCGGGATCGCGCAGCGCCCACCGGCGTCGATCGACTCGTCGGCCGCCGCGCGGCCGGCGCCCTCGATCGCGGCGACCCTGCCGTCGTCGATGACGAGCGCCGCGTCGCGTACCAGCCCCAGCTCGCCCTCTCCGGACTCGGGGTCGCAGGTGACCAGCTGGCCGATGTTGTCGATCACCAGGCTGGTCATGCCCATGCGCCCGCGATCGCGTGGCGAAGCTCGGCGGGAACGTCGATCTCTGCGTGCATGCCGTCGCGGACGATCTCACGCCCGCTCGCCACCACGTCGGTCACGTCCGCCGCCTGGCAGGCGAAGACCACGGCCGCGACCAGGTCCTCGTCATCGGTGCCGGCGAGCCGCGGCGAATCCAGGTCCACGGCCACCAGGTCGCAGGGCGCGCCCGGCTCGATGCGGCCCGCCTCCGGCCAGCCCAGGCAGGCGTGCCCGCTCGCGGTGGCCGCCTCCAGCAGCTCGCTCGCGCGATGGCTGCCGCGGCGGCCGGTCGCAAGACGCTCGTCGAGCTCGATGGCCCGCGCCTCCTCGAAGAGGTCGATGAGCGCTTGGGAGTCGCTGCCGACCGCCAGGCTCGCCCCCGCCTCGGTCAGCGCCCGCGCCGCGCCGATGCCGTCGGCGAGGTCGCGCTCGGTGGAGGGGCACAGGCAGCACGTCGCGCTCGCCGCGCCCAGCAGCCTCCGGTCGTCGTCGGTCACGTGCGTGGCGTGGACCGCCGTGAACGCCTCATCCACGGCGCCGGCTTCGGCCAGCACTCCCGCGGGGGTGAGCCCGTACGCCTCGATGCACGCGGCGTTCTCCGCCGGCTGCTCGGAGAGGTGCGCGTGCAGCGGCCCGCCCCGCGCCGCTCGGGCGACGGTGGCCGCCGAGGCCGGGTCGACCGCACGGACGCTGTGGATGGCCGCGCCAATGCGCGCTCCGGGGCCCGGCCGAAGCTCCGCGACGCGCGTCGCCCACGCTTCGGCGTCGGCGTCCGCGAAGCGCCGCTGCGCCGGGTCGAGCTCCTCGCCGATCCCGCCATGCAGGTAGCAGGCGTCGACGAGCGTCACGCGGATGCCGGCCGCCTCCGCCGCGTCCATCACCGCGAGGCCGAGCTCGTTGGGATCGTCGTAGGGCCGCCCGCCCGGCCCGTGGTGCAGGTAGTGAAACTCGCCGACGCAGGTGATCCCCGCCAGCGCCATCTCGGCGAAGGTGGCGCGGGCCAGCGCGTGAAAGGCGCCGGGGCCGACGCGCTGCGCCAGCGCGTACATCGTCGCCCGCCAGGCCCAGAAGTCCCCGCGCCCGGAGTGCGTGCGCCCGCGCAGGGCCCGCTGGAAGGAGTGGGAATGGGCGTTGGCGAGCCCGGGGACCACCAGCCCGCGCAGCGCCGTCGCGCCGGCGGGTGGTGAGCCTGCCCCGGCGCTCACCGCTGCGATCCGCTCGCCGTCCGCCTCGACCAGCACGCCGTGCTCGACGCCCTCGCCGCCCAGCCAGGCGCGCTCGCACCACCAGGCGGCGCTCAAGATCCCATCCGCTCGGCGAAGGCGCGGGCGCGGGCCTCGAAGCCCTCGCGCTGGTTGCGCTCGTACTCCGCCCACGTGGCCAGCGAGCGAGGGTCGGCGCGGTCGACGAAGAGCACCCCGTCGAGGTGATCGACCTCGTGCTGGAAGGTTCCCGCCGCGAGGCCGCGCCTCACCTCGTCGTGCGCCTGTCCGTCGCGGTCGAGGTAGCGCACCCGCACCTCGGCGTGGCGCGGGACGCTGCCGCGAAGGTTCGGAATCGAAAGGCACCCCTCGTTCACCTCGAAGGTCTCGCCCCCCACGGGCTCGAGCTCCGGATTGACCATCACGGTCAGCTCGACGGGCGGCTTGTAGGGATAGCGCGGGTTGCCCGGCTCGACCTCGACGACGGCGACCCGCAGGGCCGCTCCCACCTGATTCGCCGCGAGCCCCGCGCCGTGGGCGGCGCGCTTGGTCTCGACGAGGTCGTCGATCAGCGACTGCACCTCGGGCGAGCCGATCTCCGGGGCCTCCACCTCCCGGGCCCGCTCGCGCAGCACGGGATGCCCGATCTCGACGATCTCGCGCCGCATGGCGCGCTAGCCGTCCTCGGCCATCGGCACCCGTATGCCGCGCTCGCGTGCGACCGCCAGCGCCGTCTCGTATCCGGCGTCCGCGTGACGCATCACGCCCGTCCCGGGATCGGCGGTCAGGACCCGCTCGAGCTTCTGGGCGGCCAGCTCCGTGCCGTCGGCGACGCAGACCATGCCGGCGTGGATGGAGCGGCCGATGCCGACCCCACCCCCGTGGTGGATGGACACCCAGGACGCGCCCGACGCCGTGTTGACCAGCGCGTTCAGCAGCGGCCAGTCGGCGATCGCGTCGGAGCCGTCGGCCATCGACTCGGTCTCCCGATATGGCGAGGCGACCGACCCCGAGTCGAGGTGGTCGCGGCCGATCACGATCGGCGCGGAGACCTCGCCCGAGCGCACCATCTCGTTGAAGCGAAGCCCCAGGCGGGCACGCTCGCCATAGCCCAGCCAGCAGATCCGGGAGGGCAGGCCCTGGAACGCGATCCGCTCACCGGCCAGGCGGATCCAGCGCGCGAGCGCCTCGTCGCCGGGCAGCTCCTCCAGCACGGCACGATCGGTGGCCGCGATGTCGGCGGGGTCTCCGGACAGGGCGGCCCAGCGAAACGGCCCCTTCCCCTCGCAGAAGAGGGGGCGAACGTATGCCGGCACGAAGCCCGGGTAGTCGAACGCGCGCTCGAAGCCGCCGAGCTTCGCCTCCGCGCGCAGGCTGTTGCCGTAGTCGAAGACCTCCGCGCCGCCGTCCATGTAGGCAACCATCGCGAAGCAGTGGGCCGCGATGGAGGCCCGCGAGCGGCGCACGTACTCGCCGGGGTCCGCCTGGCGGAGCTCGTCGGCCTCGGCCATGTCGAGCCCGGACGGGACGTAGCCGTTCAGCGGGTCGTGCGCCGAGGTCTGGTCGGTGACGACGTCGGCGGCAAAGCCGCGGCGCCGGAGCTCGGGCAGGACCTCGGCGGCGTTGCCCTCGAGGCCCACGCTCAGCGGCCGGCGCTCGGCTCGCGCCGCCTCGCACCGCGCGATTGCGTCGTCCAGGCCGACAGCCTGCTCGTCGAGATAGCGCGTCTCCAGCCGGCGGCGGATGCGCTCCTGGTCCACCTCCACGCACAGGGCGACGCCCTCGTTCATCGTCACCGCGAGCGGCTGGGCGCCGCCCATCCCACCGAGGCCCGCGGTCAACGTGACGGTGCCGGCCAGCGAGCCGCCGAAGCGCCGCCGTGCGATCTCCGCGAAGCACTCGTAGGTGCCCTGCACGATGCCCTGGCTGCCGATGTAGATCCAGGATCCCGCGGTCATCTGCCCGTACATCGTCAGACCGAGCTCCTCGAGGCGCCGGAACTCCTCCCAGGTTGCCCACTCGGGCACCAGGTTCGAGTTCGCGATCAGCACGCGGGGCGACCACTCGTGCGTGCGAAACACGCCCACCGGCTTGCCCGATTGAACGAGCAGCGTCTCGTCGTCGGCCAGCGCGCGCAGCTCGCGCACGATCACGTCGAAGGCCTCCCACGAGCGGGCCGCGCGGCCCGTGCCGCCGTAGACCACCAGGTCCTCGGGGCGTTCGGCGACCTCGGGGTCCAGGTTGTTCATCAGCATTCGCATCGCGGCCTCCTGCGGCCACGAGCGGCAGGAGATCTCCGTGCCGCGCGGCGCACGGATGGTCCTCTTCATTGCAGTCCTCCGATCGCCTGCTCCACCGCCGTGACCACGTCCCCGCCCGCCACCAGGCCCTCCGCCCGCGCGAGCTCCGGCGCGAGCCAGCGGTCGGGGCCTGGGCCGGCCACCGCGGCGCGAATGGCATCGCGCGCGGCGCCCGTTCCCGCCGCGGGCTCCAGCGGGGCGCGCAGGTCCAGGGCGCGGGCGGCGCAGGTCAGCTCCACGGCGAGGATCCGGGTGAGGTTCGCAAGCGCCGCCCGCAGCTTGCGCGCGGCGCCCCAGCCCATCGACACGTGGTCCTCCTGCATCGCGCTCGTCGGCAGCGAGTCGGTGCCCGCGGGCACGGCGAGGCGACGGTTCTCGGCCACCATCGCGGCCTGGGTGTAGTGGGCGATCATCAGCCCCGAGTCCACGCCGGGATCGCCCGCCAGGAACGGCGGCAGCCCCATCGAGCGGCTGGCGTCGAGCAGCCTGTCGGTGCGCCGCTCGGCGATCGCGCCGGCCTCGGCGGTGGCCATGGCGAGCAGGTCGCACGCCAGGGCGAGGGGAGCACCGTGGAAGTTGCCGCACGACTCCACGCGGCCGTCTTCAAGCACCATGGGATTGTCGATCGCGGCCTCCAGCTCGCGGTCCGCGGCCTGCTCCGCGTAGGCCAGGGCGTCGCGCGCAGCGCCCAGGACCTGCGGCGCGCAGCGCAGCGAGTAGGCGTCCTGCACCCGTGGGTCGCCCTCGCGGTGCGAGGCGACGATCGGCGAGCCGGCGAGCAGGCTGCGCATGTTCGTCGCGCTCACGGCCTGGCCCGGCTGCGGGCGCAGGCCGACCAGGTCCTCGGCGAAGGCGCGGTCGGTGCCCAGCAGGGCCTCGACGGACATCGCGGCCGCGACGTCGGCTGCCCGCAGCAGCGAGCGCAGGTCGGCGCAGGCCAGGACGAGCATCCCGAGGATCCCGTCGGTGCCGTTGATCAGGGCCAGGCCCTCCTTGGCTCTCAGCACCACCGGCTCGATGCCCGCAGCCTCGAGGGCCTGGGCCGCATCCGCCGGATGGCCGTCGGCGCCGAGGACGGCTCCCTCGCCCGTCAGGACCAGGGCGCAGTGTGCGAGCGGGGCCAGGTCGCCGCTGGCACCGAGCGACCCGTGCTCGGGGACAGCCGGTATGACGCCGGCGTTCAGCAGCTCGAGAAGGCGCTTGGCCAGGAGCGGCCGCGCGCCGGACCGGCCCATCGCCAGCGAGCGCGCGCGCAGCAGCATCATCGCCCGCACCACCTCGGCCTCGACCGGCAGGCCCATGCCCGCCGCGTGCGAGCGCACCAGCGCGCGCTGAAGCTCTTCGCGGCGGTCCGCCGGGATCGGCGTGGTGGCGAGCGAGCCGAACCCGGTCGAGACCCCGTACACCGCCTCGTCGGAGCCGGCGAGGCGCTCGACGATCGCCGCGCTTCGCTCCATCGCCTCCATCGCCTCGGCGCCGAGGACGACGCGTTCGCCCGCGCGAGCCACGGCGACCACCTCTCCGGCCCTCAACCCGTGTGCGCCGAGCTCGATCGCCATCGAGGCTGACCCTAACGACCCGGCCGCATGATCTCGCTCGCGCCGCCGCGTATGCGAACATGTGTTCGTGCCGGCCACGGCGGCGATCATGCACGCGGACCTCGACGCCTTCTACGCCTCGGTCGAGCAACGCGACCACCCGGCCCTTCGCGGGCGCCCGGTGATCGTGGGCGGCGGGGTCGTGCTCGCCTGCTCGTATCAGGCCAAGGCGGCGGGGGTGCGAACCGCGATGGGAGGGCGCAAGGCCCGGCGGCTGTGCCCCACCGCGATCGTGGTGCCGCCACGCATGTCCGCCTACAGCGAGGCCAGCCGCGCCGTGTTCGAGGTGTTCCGCGACACCGCGCCCACTGTGGAGGCGCTCTCGATCGACGAAGCGTTCCTGGACGTACACGGGCTCGAGCGGATCTCGGGCACACCGAAGGAGATCGGCGCGAGCCTTCGCCGCCGGGTGCGCGAGCAGGTCGGCCTGCCGATCACGGTGGGGATCGCGACCACGAAGTTCCTCGCGAAGGTCGCCAGCGGCGTGGGCAAGCCCGACGGGCTGCTGCTGGTGCCCGCGGGCCAGGAGCTCGAGTTCCTCCACCCCCTGCCCGTGGAGAGGCTCTGGGGCGTCGGCAGGGTGACCGCGGCAAAGCTTCACGGGCGCGGCCTCGCGCGGGTCGCGGACGTCGCGCGTGCCGACGAGTCGGAGCTCGTCGAGCTCCTCGGGCCCGCGGCCGGCCGGCACCTCCACGCTCTGGCCCGCAACCGCGACCCGCGTCGGGTGCGCGGGCGTGCGCGGCGGCGCTCGATCGGCTCGCAGCGGGCCCTCGGCCGCGGCCCGAAGACCGCGACGGAGCTGTGGGTGTCGCTCATCGGGCTCGTCGACCGCGTGGCGCGGCGCCTGCGCGCAGCTGGGCGCGTCTGCCGCACGGTCACCCTGCGGTTGCGCTTCAACGACTTCTCGCGGGCCACCCGCTCCGAGACGCTTCCGGAGGCGACGGCGCAGACCCAGGTGATCCTCGCCTGCGCGCGAGAGCTCTTGCGCGGTGCGATGCCGATGATCCGCGGCCGCGGGATCACGCTGATCGGCGTCGCCCTCGGCAACCTGGCCGACGACGTCGCGGTCCAGCTCAGCCTCCCGTTTCGCCGCGATCGCCGGCGCGCTCTCGACGCCGCGCTCGACGAGATCCGCGACCGCTACGGGATCGCCGCGATCACCCGCGCCGCGCTGGTGGGGCGGGAGCTCGGTCCCGAGATGCCGCTGCTACCCGACCGCTGAACGGCGCGGCTCAGCGTTCCTTCGGCGGCAGGCTGCGCGCGTACTTCACGCCGCGATCCACCCACGCCTTCAGCTGGCGCTTGGTGCGGATGCCATCGTCGTCGACGCGCAACCAGCCCACCATCTCCCTGCCGCGCATCACGAACCGGCGCGCGTGCTCCTTCGCGGCCAGCTCGTCCGTCTGCGTGGGCTCCACCCGCAGCAGCAGGCCGCCCTGCCCGCTCGCCGCCACCGCCATGTAGCCGCCGATCAGGAACGCGAGCCCGCCGAACATCGCCTGCTCGCTGATTCCGTCCTCGGCGGCGATCAGCTCGCGGATGCGATTCGCGAGGTCCTCGTCATAGGCCATGGGTGAGTCCCACCTTACCCTCGCCTCAACGTCGAGCCGTCGAATAAGTGCCATAGTGCCCGGAGTGAGTCCCAGGGACGGAGACTGCACCCTCAGGCGGGGGAGACAGGCATTGGTCGCGGCGGCGGCCGTCGTCGCGGCGTTCGCTGTCCTCGTGGCTCCTGCCGGCGCCCGTCAAGGGACCCCGCTTCCCTTCAAGGCCCACGCGAGCGCGAAGCAGGTCTACGCGACCGGTATCCCGGCCGGGCACACGGTGAAGCTCGTCGACCGCCACGGCAAGACGGTCGCCAGCCAGAACGCGGGCCCGCTGGGCGGCGTGGTCTTCCGCCGCGTCAAGCCTGGATCCGGATACCGGGTGAAGGCCGGCGGCCTCGGGCTCGTCTCGGGCCGATTGAAGGTCTACAGCAACCGCCCGGCGCCCCCCAGCACCAAGGTCTACAAGCAGACGCTCCCCGCCGGGGGCTATGGGTACCTGAAGACCCGCGACGGCACCAAGCTCGCCATCGACGTCCACCTCCCCGGCCCTGTCGCGAATGGCCCATACCCGACGCTCATCGAGTACTCGGGTTACGGCTACGCGCGCCCGGATTCCGAGGGCGGCCCGCAGAGCTCGATCCAGCCAGTGGCCGCGGTGCTGGGCTACGCGGTCGTCGACATCAACATGCGCGGAACCGGGTGCTCGGGCGGTTCGTTCGACTACTTCGAGCGCCTCCAGGCCCTCGACGGCTACGACGCCATCGAGACCGTCGCCCGCCAGCCATGGGTCCTCCACAACAAGGTCGGGATGATGGGCGTCTCCTACGGCGGCATCAGCCAGCTCTTCGTCGGCGCCACCAACCCACCTCACCTCTCGGCGATCGCACCGCTGTCGGTCATCGACAACTCCCAGACCACGCTCTACCCGGGCGGGATCCTCAACACGGGCTTCGCGCTGCAGTGGGCGCAGGACCGCGTCGACGACTCGCAGGCCGCCCCGCAGGGCCAATCGTGGGCCCAGACGCAGATCGACAACGGCGACACGACCTGCGCGGCGAACCAGACCCTCCACCCCGAGGCCGTGGACCTGATCCAGAAGATCAGGCACAACAACCACTACCGCCCGAAGGTCGCCGACCCGCTCTCGCCGATCACCTTCGTCCACAAGATCCACGCGCCGGTGTTCATGGCCTGCCAGTTCGCCGACGAGCAGACGGGCCCCCATTGCCCGGCGCTGACCAGCCACTTCACCGGAACGGACCACAAGTGGTTCACCTTCACCAACGGGCTACACATCGACTCGCTCGACCCCGGCACGTTCAACCGCTGGTACGACTTCCTACAGCTGTTCGTGGCGAAGCAGAAACCCGAGCTGTCAGCGGGCCAGAAGGCCGCCGCGCCGGTGATCTACTCGGGCGCGATGGGCGTCAACGGCGTCAACCTGCCCGACGACCCGGTCCAGGACGAGCCCAGCCTGTCTGCCGCGCGCTCCGCCTTCAACGCGATTCCCAAGGTGACGGTGCCGTTCGACACCGGCGACGACGACTCCCAGGCGGGAGCGCCCAACCCCGGCTTCACCCGCACCTATTCGGCGTTCCCGCCGCGCAACGCCAAGCCCGACTTCCTGTACCTCGCCAACGCCGGCAAGCTGAAGACGGGCTCCGGCGGCGGCGGCGGCAGCGAGCCGTTCACGTGGGACCCCACCGTGCGGACGCCCACCGACTTCACCGGCAACACCGGATCGGGCGCGGGTGGGCTGTGGACCGCGACGCCGAACTACGACTGGCAGCAGAATCCCCAGGGCTACGCCGACTCCTACGTGAGCGCGCCGCTGACCAAGGACACCGCGATCCTCGGCGCCGGCTCGCTTCAGGCCTGGGTCAAGGCCAGCGTGCCGAGCGCCGACCTCCAGGCGACCGTCTCGGAGGTCCGCCCCGACGGCAAGGAGACGCTCGTGCAGAGCGGCTGGCTGCGCGCCAGCGCCCGCAAGCTCGACCCGAAGAAGAGCACGCTCCTGGAGCCCGTGCTGAGCCTGCGCAAGCGTGACGCCGCGCCGCTGCCGGCCAACAAGTGGTCGAAGATCACGATCCCCCTCTACTACGAGGGGCACATGTACCGGGCGGGCTCGCGCATCCGCGTGACCGTGTCGGCCACCGGCGGCAACCAGCCCGTGTGGGCCTTCGCCGAGACGCAGCCCGCGGGCACCGCCACGGTCACGCTGGCTCACTCGAAGCAGATGCCGTCGCGCCTGGTCCTGCCCAAGGTCTCCGGCGGCGCCGCGCCGACCGACCTTCCCCCCTGCCCGAGCCTGCGCGGCGAGCCGTGCCGCAGCTACGTGGCCTACACCAACGACGAGGCCGGGAAGCCCTGACCGGCCGGCCGGTCTACCCGGCCGGCAGCCGCGCCTGGAAGAAGTTCAGCGCGTCGTTCTCCGCGGCCGCGACCACGCCGCCGTGGTCGATGCCGGGATAGACGTCGTAGGTGACGTCGTCGCCCTTGTTCTGCAGCTCGGTGTTGAGCGAGTCGGTGAGGAACTTGTACACCGTGGCGTCGGCGTCGCCCTGAGCCAGCATGATCGGCGCTTTCGTCTTGACGGCGGGGTTCTGCTCGCCCAGCAGGTCGAACAGGTCCGTCGTGTCGGCGCCGTCCTTGATCATGTCGGCCGGCGCGATGCCGCCCAGGCGGCTCGGCAGGCTGAGCTGCGGCAGGCACAGCTTGTTGAGCTTCGGGTAGAAGGCCATGACCTCGGGAGCGAGCAGCCGCTTGGCCTTGATCGGCGTCGCGTGCGTGGACTCGGTGGTGGCGCCCTGGACGATCAGCGTCGCCAAGGCGGTCAGGGGGCTGGGACTGGTGAAGACCCCGAGCGCCTGCCCCTGCTCCTTCAGGTGCGAGGCCGGCGCGTAGGCCACGGTGCCGCGCAGCCGGAGGTCGGGCACGTAGCGCTTCGCCTCGCCGGCTGCGAACAGCGCCGCATGGCCGCCCTGCGAGTGGCCGGCGATCAGGAATTTCTTACCGATCGAGGGATCGAGGTCGCGCGCCGCTCGAACCATGTCGAGGACGCTGCGGCCCTCGGACTCGCCGATCAGATACGGGTGCGGCCCCGGGGTTCCGAGCCCCTGGTAGTCCGTGCGGACCACCGCGTAGCCCGCCTTCAGCCAGGCGTTCTGCTGCGGGTCGACGTAGGAGATGTAGCTCGTGACCGGGTCGCCGTTGTGGTTGCGGGAGGGAGCGCAGGCGTCGGCGGTGCCGGTGGTGCCGTGCGCGTAGCTGATGACGGGCCAGCCGCCCTTCGGCGCCTTGCCCTTGGGAACGCTGACCGAGCCCGAGACCGCGACGTCCTTGCCCTGCGGGCTCTTGGAGGTGTAGAGGACGAGGTCGGTGGACTTGGCCTTGTCGAGCGGCACCAGCCCGCCGGCGGGGCGCGACCAGATCAGCGACCCGTGGGCCCTCGGAAGATGCTTCGGCGGGTGGTAGAAGGCCAGGCCTCCAGGCCCGCGCGTCGCGCCCGCCCCTGCCGGGACGACCATCGCCGCGGCGGCGATCGCGGCGGTCAGTCCGGGCACCAACCGACGAATGGTCCTGCCTGCGTTCATCTGCAATCTCTCTCCTGGCTTGCTTCCTTGCGCGAGGCAGCGTACCGGTGCCGGGTCCGGGTAGCCTCCTTCGAGATGGACACTCTCGACCTGGCCGATCGCTCCTGGCCCGTCCTGCGCAGGCTGATGGCCGGCCACACGCTGGTCTATCGAGCCTCGGGCGGCCTGATCGGGCACCGCTTTCCGGGCGCGCCTCCCATGCTCCTGCTCGATCACGTGGGCGCGAGGTCGGGCGCGAGGCGAACCAGCCCGCTTGTCTACGTCGCCGACCGCGAGAACCTGGTGCTCGTCGCCTCCAAGGGCGGCTACCCGAAGAACCCGGCCTGGTTCCACAACCTCGTGGCCAATCCGGACACCACGGTCCAGGTCGGCCGCGAACGGCGCCGCGTCCACGCCCGCGTCGCGACGGCGCAGGAGCGGCCCCGCCTCTGGGACATGGCCGTGAAGACCTACGGCGGCTATCGCGACTACGAGGCGCGGACGGACCGCGAGATCCCGCTCGTGGTGCTCGAGCCAGTCATCTAGCCGCGGCGCAGCCAGGAGGCGAGCAGCGGATCGACCAGACGGTGATTGCCGCGCTCGACTCGGATCACCAGGCCCGAATCCACCAGCGCGCGCAGCGCCTGCTGGGCAGTCGTCTTCTCCAGCCCCATCTCGCGCAGCGAGTCGCGCGTATAGAGGCCGGTCTGCGAGCGCGCAACCTGGCGCAGCACCGCGCGCCGGGCAACCGAGAACGATCCCGTGAGGACCTCGAACGCCTCGGTCAGCTCGCTCAGCGAAGCCTCGCGCGCGCGGTCCCAGCCGGCGATGGGATCGTCCCCGGCAAGCGCGGTCTCGCGCCACAGATGGTGCGCCACCAGCATCGCCCGCTGCGGGTGCCCCTCGACGAACGCCAGGTACGCATCGGTGACCTCGGAGACGTCGACGCCGGCGCCATCGAAGCGATCCTCGACGTACCCGGCGAGCGCCGAGCCGGGAAGGGGGATCAGCTCCAGCGGCTGCGCCTGGCCGTAGAGCGGGCGCTCGCGCTCGGAGAACAGCGCTCGCATGAGGCTCACTCCCGACCCGGCGAACACGTACGTCGCCGACTCCGCGTGATGCTGGATCCGGCTGCGGATGAGCCCGTCGAGCGAGGACTCCACGCCCACCAGCGCCTGGAACTCGTCGAAGACCACGAGCACCCGCTTGCCGGAACGGCGATGAAGCGCCGCCGGCAGGTCGAGGAGCTGCGCCATGCGCTCCAGGGTCGAGGGATCGTGGCGGTTCGTGACACCCGCCTCCACCTCGACCCCCTCCCCGAGCCGCACGCGCAGGCCGAGCGAGCGCAGAAGCTCCCGAGCGATCCGCCGCAGCGGCCCCTCCAGCGACCGGTAGGCATCCGCGATCCGCACCGCCACGTCCTCGAGCGAGAGCACGCCCGAGAAGTCGACCAGCACGGCGGCGAACCCGGCCGCCTCGGCGTCGCGGCAGGCCCGGCGCAGCAGGGTGGTCTTGCCGTAGCGCCGCGGCGCCCCGAGGCGCGCCGACTGCCCCACGTGGCAGAGCTCCATCAGCCTGGCGAGCTCGGGCTCGCGGTCGATCAGCTCATCGGGAGCGAGGGGGCGGTCGTAGACGAAGGGGTTGTCCTCGAGTCGCACCCCCGCAGTATAGCTCCAGAGATACCGAAAGTATGTCTACATCTATATCTGGCGCCCGCTCATCAGGCAGTCGCGGCGTCGTGCCTGACGGCGTGCATGGCCCACCCCACGACGCACATCGCGGCGCCGTGGAAGATGAACGCCAGGCCCACGAGCAAGGCGAGGGCGGCGAAGCCGATGTTCGGATCGACGATGATCGCGATCCCGGCGATGAGCTCGATGCCGCCGGCGATGGCGTTCCAGCCGCGATGCTCGACCATCTCGAACGCAGCGACGAACCGGACGACGCCAACGGCGATCAGCCAGATGCCGATCAGAAGCGCGACGAACGTGACGCCCCCGATCGGGTGGCGGATGAGCAGGACGCCGACGATGACGCTGAGGACCCCGAGCACCGCAACCGTTCCCCGGCTCTGGGTGCTGTGCATGAGCGAGGCGGCCAGCTCGAGGAGGCCGTCGAGGAGGATGAAAATGCCGACCACCACCGCCAGCGTCGCGAGGCTGTCGCTGGGCTTGGCGAGGACGATGGCGCCGGCAACGATGCTGAGCACTCCGACCAGCAGCAGGAGCCACCAGCCCGCGGTTGCCGCTCGCACGTCACTCCGGGTTATGGGGCCCGGTGCAGGTTCTGCATTCATTGGATCCTCCATCGGTAGGGATCGACCGTGCGGCCAACCGTACCGCCCGCCTCGGGCGTGACCCGTGGTCTCCGCAATGCCGAGGGCCGCTACCCCTCGCCCAGCCAGGCCAGCACAGCCAGCACCCGGCGATGGTCCTTGCTGGTGGCGGGCAGGTCGAGCTTCCAGAAGATGTTCGAGACGTGCTTCTCCACCGCTCGCTCGCTCACGATGAGCCACTCGGCGATGCCGCTGTTGGAGAGCCCGTGTGCCAGGGTCATCGGAGCTGTGACTGTTGTTTCCATGCGCCCAGTCTCATCCCCGCGAGCATCGCTGAGAATGGGCCACCAGGCGTTCCCCGTGGTGGTGCCAGCACCACCACGGGGGCTCAGCCGCGGGCTTCGCTCACGCCGATTCGCTCGACGTCCAGCGTGGGCAGGCGCCGCTCGAGCCAGCCGGGGATCCACCAGTTCCACTTGCCCAGCAGCTGCATCACGGCTGGGACCAGCACCATCCGCACCAGGGTGGCGTCGAGGAAGATCGCCGACGCGAGACCGATCCCGAACAGCTTCAGGAACACGTCCTGGGCAGCCAGGAAGGCCAGGAAGACGACGACCATGATCGCGGCCGCCGCGGTGATCACGCGGGCGGTCTTGGCGAGCCCGTCGGCCACGGCTCGGCGGGTGTTGCCGTCCCTCAGGTATTCCTCGCGGATGCGCGAGATCAGGAACACCTCGTAGTCCATCGAGAGCCCGAACAGGATCGCGAACATCATCACCGGCATGAACGGTGCGACGGGGACCTCGTGGTCGATGCCGATGAGCTGGCCCACGGAGCCGCCCTTCGAGACCAGCGTCATGACGCCGTAGGCGGCGCTCACCGACAGCAGGTTCATGATCGCTGCCTTCAGCGAGATCAGCGGTGAGTGAAACGCCATCAGCAGGAGCAGGAACGACAGGCCGACCACGGCGATGATGAACACCGGCATGCGGCCCTTGATGTAGTCGCTCTGGTCCTCCAGGGCGGCCGTGACGCCGCCGATCTGGGCGGTCACGCCGGTGCCCCCCAGCGAGCGTGGCACGACGTTGTCGCGGAGCTCGTTGACCAGGTCGGTGGTCGCCGAGTCCTGGGGCGAGGTGGTCGGGATCACGTTGAGGATCGCCGCCGTCCCGTCCCGGTTGATGACCGGGTCGGAGACGAACTGCACGCCGTCGACGCCCTGAATGTCTCCGGCCAGGCCCTTCATCGCCTGCTCGCCCCCGCTGGACGGAAGCGTCGCGGCGATCACGAGCGGGCCGTTCGTGCCCGGCCCGAAGCCCTGGGAGATCAGGTCGTACGCCTGGCGCGTCATGGTGTCCGGCGGGTCGTTGCCCGCGTCGGGGAACCCGAGGCGCATGCCGAGGGCCGGAGCCGCCAGCACGAGCAGGATCGTCAGCGAGGTGATGGCGGCGAACCATGGGCGCCGCTGCACTGCGTGGCTCCACCGAGCCGCCGGGGACTCTCCAGTCGACGTCGCGGCGTCGGCCTTCTTCAGGTTGCGGCCCAGCAGCGGGATCCGCCACTTGTCGACGCGGGGACCGAGGTAGGACAGCAACGCCGGCAGCAGCGTGATCGCGGCCACCATCACCACGAGCACGGCGATCGACGCGGAGATCGCGACGCCGTACATGTAGGTCAGGCCGGTCAGGCACAGGCCCAGCACCGCGATGACCACGGTCGCGCCCGCGATCAGCACGCTGCGGCCGGCCGTCGTGACGGCCTCGACGACCGCGTCGTGGCGATCATTGCCGGCGTTCAGCGACGCGCGGAACCGAGTGATCACGAGCAGCGAGTAATCGACCCCCACCCCGATGCCGATCAGTCCGGACACCGCCGTGGTCCAGTTGGGCACGTCGATGACGTTCGCGAGCAGCGCGATCAGGCCCCCCGAGGAGATGCCGAGGCCCACCAGCGCGATCGCGAGCGGCAGGCCGGCGGCGACCAGCGAGCCGAAGGCGATCAGCAGGACGATCGCGGCGCCGAGGAAGCCAAGGCCCTCAGGGCTCGACCCACCCTGGGCCTGGTAGATCGGATCGCCGCCGAGCTTGATGTCGAGGCCCTTGCCCGAGTTGTCATCGGCCGCCGCGATCAGTTGCTCACCCTGCGACTTCGTCGCCTCCCACCCGGGAATCGTCAGCGGCAGCGTGCTCGTGGCGATCGTCCCGTCCTTGGACACCCGCACGGGGGTGTGCGCCGCGATGTGGTCGACCTTCTGCGCCTGGGTGAAGAACCCCGCCATCTGCCGGCGCGCGGCAGCGGTGTCGGCGCCGGCCGTGTCCTTCCAGACCACGTAGATCTCATCGCCCGAGTAGCCACCGAAGCTCCTCTGCGTGATGTCCATGGCCGCCTTCGACTCCGAGCCAGGTGTGTTGTACTCGGCGTTGTATTCGCCCTTGAGGGAGCTCCCGAGGCCGATCAGCACGACCATCGCCACGATCCAGGCGACGACCACGCGGCCGCGGCGGCGGTAACAGAGGTCTGCGAGATTGGCCAGGCGTCGGGTCATTCGGGCTCTCCTTTCGGGCGGCTTCCGGTTTTAGCAAGCATCGGGCCGGGCTGCGGCCCAGCTTGTGTGAGAAGACTCCGGTCGACGCAGAAACTCATCGCTCTGTTCAGCCAGGTTGCCCAGCCGCCGATAGTTCGTATGGAATGGAAAACGGATCGTGGCTATTTCCAAGGGGGGCCGACCGAGAGCGGATGGTCGATATGGACGTTCGCCTCCGCCCCATCCGCAGGGCGACCTTCGGGATCATCGCCCTGTCGCTGGTGGCGATGGGACCCTGGCTCGGCTGGTGGACCCTGGTGCCGGTGGCCATGGCGGCCGTGGCCTTCCGCGTCTCCGAGGAGAGCATCGGCCGCCTCCAGCACCCCGAGTACGCGATCTTCGCCGCGTGGGTGTTCTCGCAGATCATCATCGCCTCCGCCGTCGCCATCAGCGGCGGGGCATCGCAGCCGACGCTCGCGTGGCTTGCCATTCCGATCGCGACGCTGGGCGCGCGCTTCTCCGAGCGCGGCATCGTGCTGGGCGTGGCGATCACGGTGGCCATCCTCCTCGTCACGGCCTTAGCGACCGACACGAACGCCGTGATCCACAACCCTCCGCTCGTGATCGCGCCGCTGACGCTCGTCATCGCCATCGGGATGTTCCAGACCGTCGTCATGCGCTCGGATGTCAAGCACCGCTCGGACGCGGTGGTCGACCCTCTGACTCAGACCCTGAACCGCAACGCGCTGATGCGCCGCGTCGAGGAGCTCGAGGAGCAGTCGCGCCTCACGAAGCTGCCCGTGGGCGTGATCGTCGGTGACATCGACAACTTCAAGTCGGTCAACGACCGGCTGGGTCACGCTCGGGGCGACGAGATCCTTCAGAGCGTCGCCTACGACCTACGGGCAGCGCTGCGCGCTTTCGACCTGCTGTACCGGATCGGCGGCGAGGAGTTCCTCGTGCTGCTGCCGGGAGCCAACCCGACTCGTCTCGGCGAGATCGCCGAGGACCTGCGTCGCGCCGTCGAGGAGCACGGCGCCGAGGACTCCTCGGTGACCATGAGCTTTGGCGCGGCCGCCTCCGAAGCCGGAGTCGCCTTCTCCTACGAAGCCGTCTTCAAGGCTGCGGACTCCGCGCTCTACGAGGCCAAGGAGGCGGGCCGAAACCTGGTCCGCGTCCGGGGCGTCGAGACCTCCCTCGTCAGCTAGCCAAGCCCGGGGCCAGCTGCGCGGCGTGCGGCTCCCGCGGCCCCCGCAGCCGGGCGCCCTCCAGCTCCAGCAGCGCGCGCTTGCGCTCCAGGCCCCCGGCGTAGCCGGTGAGCGACCCGTCGGCGCCAATCACGCGGTGGCACGGCACGATGATCGCGACCGGGTTGCGGCCGTTCGCCGCGCCCACCGCGCGGGCCCGCTGCCACGGCTCGACGCCGGTGCGGAAGCTGCCCGGGTCGAGCCGGGCAGCGATTTCGCCGTAGCTCGCCGTGGTTCCGTAGGGGATCTTCAGCAGCTCAGCCCACACGGCCATCTGCAGCTCGGTGCCGCGCATGTCGAGCGGCACCTCGAACGCGCGCAGCTCGCCGGCGAAGTACGCGTCGAGCTGCTCGGTCACGTCCGGCATCGGGCGGGTCTCCTCCGCCTCGGGGACCGCCTGCCCCTCCGCGAAGCGCAGGTGCGTCAGCCCCCGCGCGCCGGCCGCCAGGGCCAGCCGCCCGACGGGGCTCTCGTAGGTCGTCCAGGTCCTGTCGTCGGTCATCTCGCCACCTCGTCTCATTGAATCGTCGCCATCGGATAACGGCGGCGAAACGCGAAACGTGAGGCGAGCGGCAAGCCGCGATTGCTCAGGGCCGCATCGCGACGCGGCCGAAGGCCTTGCGGCTCTCGATGTAGGCGTGAGCCTCCGCGGCGTCGGCGAGGTCGAAGGTCCGGTCGATCACGACCTTGATCTCGCCGGACGCGACCCGCCCCAGCAGCTCGCCGATCATCGCGTGCACCCGCGGGTACTCGGCCAGCAGCGCGCCCCCGAGGAAGACGCCTCGAAGGGTGGTGTTCTGCGCCCACAACTCGCGCGCCTCCACCTCGGACCCCCCGCGGCCCGCGACCCCGACGCTGACGAGCGTGCCGCGGTAGGCCAGCGCGCCGATGCTCGCCTTGAGGGTCTCGCCGCCCACCGAGTCGAGGATCACGTCGGCGCCGCGACCGTCGGTGAGCTCCCGCGTTCGGTCGGCGAAGCTCTCCGTCGCGTAGTTGATCCCGTGGTCGAGCCCGAACTCACCGAGGCGCTCGAGCTTCTCATCGCTGGAGGCCGTGGCGATCACGGTCGCGCCGGCCGCCTTCGCAAGCTGGATGGCCGCCATTCCGACGCCTCCGGCCCCGGCGTGGATCAGCGCCGTCTGGCCCGCCTCGAGCCCGCCCGCGGTGAACAGGCACTCCTGCGCCGTCCCCACCGCGACCGGGACGCCCGCGGCGACGGCCGCGTCGAGCCCGTCGGGGATGGGCCAGGTCATGATCGCCGGCACCGCGCGCTTGGAGGCGTGCGAGCCCGCCATGTTCAGGGTGACGACGCGGTCGCCCACCGCCGGCCCGTCGACTCCGCCCCCTACCTCCGAGACCGTCCCCGCGGCGAGGTAGCCGACGACGTGCGGAGTCGACTCGGGCGGCGAGCCGGCGCGGGCCAGCAGGTCGCCGCCCTCGATGCTGATCGCCTCGACGTCGACCACCACGCAGCCGTCGGGGCAGGCCGGGTCCGGAATCTCCTCGTAGAGCAGGACCTCCGGGCCGCCGTTCTCGTAGATCACCGCCGCCTTCATCGCGAAGCGACTCTATAGGCAGGCCCCGCCGTGGCATGCTTCGGCATCGTGGAGGTGCTCGCTCTCAACGTCGGCTGGTTCACCGCGCCCGCCGGAATCTGGCGGCGCGGCGACGACGTCTCCGAGCGCGTGCGGTTCCCCGTGCCCGCCTACGTCATCGACTCCGGCGCCGAGCGCATCCTCGTCGACACCGGCCTGCACCCCGACGCGGTCGCCGATCGCGCCGGCCGCTACGGCAGCCCGGAGGCGCTCGGGCCGGTGGAGCCCGAGCTCGACCGCAGCGTCGCCAATCAACTCGACCTCGGGACGATCACGAAGGTCGTGATGACCCACCTCCACTACGACCACGCCGGGGGGATCGACCTGCTGCCGCGCGATGTGCCGATCGTGGTGCAGCGCCGCGAGTGGGAGGGCGCACACGACCGCGTCACCGTCGAGAGGAACTTCTTCCAGCCGGTGGACTACGCCGCCGCGGAGGATCGGATCGTGCTCGTCGACGGCGATCACGACCTACTCGAGGACGGCTCGATCCGGCTGCTCCTCACCCCAGGGCACACGCCGGGCCACCAGTCGATCGTCATCGCCGACAGCCTCGTCGTCGGCGGCGACGTCGCGATCTACGATTCCGGCCTCGACGACAAGCGCTTCCCGCTCTTCGCCGACGACCACGAGGCGCAGGCCGCCTCGGCCGACCGCCTCCGCGGCCTGCGAGACCGGGGATTCACGGTGCTGCCGGGCCACGATCCGGCCGTGGTGCGCCCGGGGCCGGTGGCGATCTCGCCCCGCACCTGAGAACTTCTCTCATCAACGCTCAACTTTTCCCGCGATCTGCCGACTCATAGGTGATGGCATCGCAGGAAGCCATTGCCGAACCTGCCCTCGTTCCCGAGCTCGAGGTCGCGCGTCAGCGCATCGCCCGCCTCGAGTCCGAGCTCGCCGCCACGCTCAGCCGGCTCGACGAGGCGCAGCGGGTCGCCCGCACCGGCAGCTGGGAGTGGGACATCCCGGCCAACCGGGTGCACTGGTCCGACGAGCTCTTCAGGGTCTACGGGCTCGAGCCGGGAGAGACCGAGCCCAGCTACGAGGAGTTCCTCTCGCGCGTGCATCCCGACGACCGCGAGGCCGTTGACCAGAGAAACCACAAGGCCTTCGCCGACCACCAGCCCTTCGAGGACGTCAAGCACTGCCTCAAGCCCGACGGCTCCGTCTTCCTCATGCGCACGCAGGGCGAGGTGATCGTCGACGAGCAGGGCAACCCGGTCCGCATGATCGGCGTGTGCTCCGACGTGACGGCCGAGAAGGAGGCGGAGGCGATCCAGGCCGAGCTCGCCGCGATCGTCCTCTCCTCGTCCGACGCGATCGTGTCGATGACGCCCGCGGGCGAGATCCGCGACTGGAACCCCGGGGCCGAGGACCTCTACGGCTACACCCGCGAGGAAATGGCCGGCGCCAGCGTCGAGGCACTGATCCCAAAGGAGCGCCGGGCGGACGATTCGGCCAAGCGATCGCAGGTGGCGGGCGGGGAGCGGGTCGCCGTGTTCGAGACCCGGCGCCTGCGCAAGGACGGCTCGCTGATCGACGTCTCGCTCACCCTCTCGCCCGTGCTCGGCCCCGAGGGCGAGCTGCTGGCGATCGCGGAGATCGGGCGCGACGTCACCGAGCGCCGCCGCTTCGAGGAGCAGCTCACCCACCTCGCAAACCACGACCCGCTCACCCGGCTCTTCAACCGCCGCCGCTTCGCCGAGGAGCTGGAGCTGCGGGTGGCGCTCACCTCGCGCCACGGGGGCGGGGGCTCGGTGCTGATGCTCGACCTCGACAATTTCAAGTACGTCAACGACGTGTTCGGCCACGGCGCCGGCGACGAGCTGCTGACCGGCGTCGCCAGGCTCCTGGTCCGGTCCCTGCGAACGAGCGACGTCGTCGCGCGCCTGGGCGGGGACGAGTTCGCGATCCTCATCCCCGAGTCGGATCCCGACGAGGCCCGGGCCGTCGCCGAGCGCACCCTCGAGAACATCCGCGACCACGTCGCACAGCTCGACGGCAAGCCGATCCGGATCACCACCAGCATCGGCGTCGCCCCGTTCACCGACGCGAGCCGCACGGCCGCCGAGGTCCTCGACGCGGTCGACCACGCCATGTACCGCGCCAAGGACGCGGGGCGCGACTGCGTGTACGTCCGCGCCGACGACGCCTCCGATGACGGGCTCCGCAGGGCGGTCGGCTGGGAGCCGCGGATCCGCGAGGCCCTCGACGAGAGCCTCTTCGAGCTGCACGCGCAACCGATCCTCGACCTGAAGGCCGACCGCATCTCGCAGTACGAGCTATTGCTGCGGATGCGCGGGCCGGACGGGCTCATCCCTCCGGGAGCATTTCTCGCCGTGGCCGAGCGCCACGGCCACATCCACGCCATCGACCGCCTCGTCGTCACACGGGCGATCTCGATCCTCTCCCAGACCGAGGGATTCGGCCTCGGGGTGAACGTCTCCGCGCACTCAGTCGACGACCGCCAGCTCACCGGCCTGATCGAGAGCCTGCTCACCGACAGCGGCGCCGATCCCGGCCGCCTGATCCTCGAGGTGACCGAGACCGCCGCCATCTCCAATCTCGACCAGGCTCGCCGCTTCGCGATCGCCCTGTCCGATCTCGGCTGCCGCTTCGCCCTCGACGACTTCGGCGCCGGATTCGGTTCGTTCTATTACCTCAAGCACATGCCCGCGGCCTACCTGAAGATCGACGGCGACTTCATCCGCAACCCCCGGTCGCGGACCGACGACCTCGTCATTGAGTCGATCGTGCGGATCGCCAGGGGCCTCGGCAAGCAGACCGTGGCCGAGTGGGTCGAGGACGCGTCCACCCTCGAGGCGGTCCGGCGCCGTGGCATCGACTTCGCCCAGGGCTTCCACATCGGCCGCCCCGCGCCGGTCACGGAGCTACTCGGCGTCGACGCCGCGAGCTAGCCGTCGGCCTCGTCGAAGATCAGCGAGATCCGCTCGAGGACCGCGGCGGCGATCCGCAGCTCGTCGTCGTCGAAGCCCTCCAGCGCCTGCGCCCACCGCTCTCGCCAGACGGCGCTCTTCGCCACCACCCAGGCGTGTCCTCGGCGCGTCAGCTTGACCGCGACGACGCGGCGGTCCGAGCCGGAGCGGACCCGCTCCGCGTAGCCCGCGTCGACGAGCCCGTCGACCATCTGGGAGACCGTGGCCGCGCTCACCCCCAGCAGGCCCGCCAGCTCGCCGGCCGGCAGCGGGCCCTCCTCCTTCAGGCGCGCGAGCAGCTCGTACTGGGCGTTGCCGACCCCGCCGTGGCCCAGTTGCGTGTGGCGCCCCCGCAGACGGCGAAGGCCGTGGTAGGCCGCGCGGAACGCGAGCCCGACCGACCGCAGGCGTGCCTCTCGAGCCATCGGCTGCGTCGGCGTTTCCGCAAGCTCAGGCACCGAGGGGCTCCACGGACTCCTTGATCTCCTGCGCGAGGGCTTCGTCGCCCTCGCGTGGGCGCACGGGCTCCTCGGCGCGCAGCAGCACGAGCACCGGGAGAATCGCGAGGGCCGCGATGCCGAGCGACCACCAGAACGCGGTCCCGAAGGCTCCCGCCAGCTCGCCCGCCGTCGAGGCCCCGGCGCTCGCGCGCTGCAGCACCACCGCCAGCACCGCGGTGCCGATCGCGCCGCCGACCCGCTGCAGCACGTTCATCTGCGGCGTCGCGTCGGAGAGCTGGTCGGTTCGCAGCGAGGCGAAGGCGACCGTCGTGACCGGGATGAAGGAGAGCCCGATGCCGACGCCGCGCAGAGCAGGACGGTGGAGATGCCGAGGATCGACGTGTCGGCGCCGATGAACGCGAGGGGCAGCGAGCTGAGAGGCAGAGCACGAGACGCCGGCAACCGCCACCCTGCCGCCGCCGAAGCGCTCGGTGAGCCGCGCGGTGAAGGGGGCGACGGCGAGCATGCCGAGGCCCTGCGGGCCGACGAGGAGGCCGGTGACGATCACGCTCTCGCCGCGAACCTGCTGGTAGTAGAGCGGCACCAGGATCATCGCCCCGAACAGCGCCGCGCCAAGGCAGAAGGTGGTGAACGAGGCGGCGGCGAAGATCCGGTTCGCGTAGAGGCGGACGTCCAGCAGGGGCCGCTCGGTGCGCAGGGCGTGCGCGATGAACAGGCCGAGCAGCGCGAGACCCGCGGCGATCGGCAGACACGACGCTGGGCGCCGTGAACTTCCCCCGGCTGCCGATCTCCGCGAGCCCGTAGACGATCAACGGCATGCTCGTCACGAGCAGGCCCAGGCCGAGGACGTCGAGCTTTCCCGCCTCGCCGAGCTCGGAGTCCGGAAGCATGCGGGCGCCGAGGAACAGGCCACGATCACCGATCGGAACGTTCACGAAGAAGATCCATGACCAGTGGAAGTTCTGGAGGATCAGCCCGCCGAGGACCGGGCCGAGGATCGGCGCCAGCATCGCCGGCATCACGGTGATCCCCATCACTCGGCCCATCCGCTTCGGGCCGGCGACCTCGGCCATGATCATCTGCGCGATCGGCATGATCATCCCGCCGCCGAGTCCCTGGAGGACTCGGAACAGGATCAGCGATGTGCTCGTGTTCGCAAGCCCGCAGAGCGCCGACCCGATCGTGAACAGCGCGATCGAGGCGAGGTAGACGCGCTTGGCCCCGAAGCGTCTCGCCATCCATCCCGTCAGCGGAATCACCGCGGCGAGAGAGAGCAGGTACCCCGTCGCGACCCACTGGATCTGCGAGATCGTGCTGTGGAGCTCGCGGCTCAGCGTGTCGAGGGCGACGTTGACGATGGTCGTGTCGAGGATCGACATGACCATGCCGATGATCACGACGCCGACGATCTTCCAGATCCACGGCTCGATTGGTTGCGGCGAAGCCATTCGGTACCTAAAGGTTAGCTACTTAACCTTTTTCGTGGCGCGTGGTGCCCTCCCTATCTCTCCCGCCAGTCCTCCACCAGGCGCTCCACCCGCTCGCGCATGGCCCGAGCTGCCTTGAAGTCCAGCCGGCTGACGATCCGCCTCGTCCGCGCGGCGGGCGGGTGCAGCACGCGCTCGAGCATCTGGGCATCGAACTCGGGCGGCAGCGGGTCGCCCTGCGCGAACCGGAACAGCGCGACGCTGAGAAGCGAGTTCGCGGTCACGATCAACAGGTATGTGAAGGCCATCGTCACCACGCCCGCGGAGGCGATCGTCCACCCGAGGAAGTCGTGGCCCTCGAGGATCGCGAGCACGCCGGCGGCCGCGACCAGGAAGCCCGGCAGGCCGACGAAGACGATCGGCCGCAGCCAGACGTAGGCCATGCCCACCATCTGGGTTCCCCACTGGCGCCCGACGAGGCCAAGCGAGCGCATCCCCGCGTGGACCGGCCCGTCGCCGGAGATGGCCATCGCGGGGATGGCGAAGAAGCTCAGGACCGCCCAGCCGAATCCGAGCAGGACGGCGGCGAACTGGTCGAGTCCCCAGCCGGTGAGCACGCGCGCGGGAATGCCGACCGCAACCACCAGGAGCGCCCAGCCGGCGACCTGTGGCGCCCGCCGGACCATCAGGCGCCAGCCGTCGCTGCGGCGGATGGGCTGCCCGTCGAGCACCCCGTTGGCAAGGCCGGCAAGTCCCACGGCGGCGAGGTTGGAGAACAGCGCGACGACGTAGGCCGAGAGCACCAGGTACCCGGCGTATTCGGCGATCGTCCCGTTGCGGTGAAGCGCGATGGCCGGGATCGCGTCGGCGACCTCGATCGCCACCACGCAGGCGTAGGCGGCGGCGGCGAACTTGCGCAGCTCCCCGTCGCGGCGCGCCAGCGCCAGGGCAGCTCCGCCCAGCTCCCAGCCGTCACGCGCGTAGTCGCGCGCGGTTCGTCGTGGTGCAGGTGAGGGTTCTTGCATCGCTTGCCGGCGTCGAGGCGGCCGACCCTAGCCGCTCGCTCGTGGCGAGGATTCCCTACTCGGGCTGCCAGCGCTCGAGATCGCGAAGCCAGGCCGCGGCGGTGCCGTCGGAGGGCGCTCGCCAGTCGCCGCGCGGCGAAAGCGATCCGCCGTGCGAGACCTTGGGGCCGTTCGGCAGCGCCGAGCGCTTGAACTGGGCGAAGGCGAAGAAACGCTCCAGGAACACCTCGAGCCACCGCCGGACCTCGGCCTCCTCGTAGGCGACCCGCCCGCCCTCGGGGAAGTTCGGCGGCCACTCGCCCGCCTCGGCGTCGCGCCAGGCCTGCCAGGCGAGGAAGCCGATCTTGGTAGGCCGGAAGCCGAAGCGCAGGAGATGGAAGAGGGTGAAGTCGTGCAGGGCGTAGGGGCCGATGTTGTCCTCGGTGGACTGGAGCACCTCGCCGGGGACCAGCTCCGGGCTGATCTCCGTCTCGAGGATCGCCAGGAGCGTGCGGTTGACGTCGTCCTCGAACTGCTCGGACGAGACGACCCAGCGGATCAGGTGCTGGATCAGCGTCTTGGGGACTCCACCGTTCACGTTGTAGTGGCTCATCTGGTCGCCGACGCCGTAGGTGGCCCAGCCCAGGGCCAGCTCGGAGAGGTCGCCGGTGCCGAGGACGATGCCGCCCCGCTGGTTTGCGATCCGGAACAGGTAGTCGGTGCGAAGCCCGGCCTGGACGTTCTCGAAGGTGACGTCGTAGACCTCCTCGCCGCGCGCGTAGGGGTGGTCGATCTCCCTCAGCATCAGCCGCGCGGTCTCCGTGATGTCGAGCTCGGCGACGGTGATGCCCAGCTGGCGCATCAGCTCGTGGGCATTGCCCTTCGTCTCGTCGCTGGTCGCGAAGCCCGGCATGGTGAAGCCCAGGATCTCCTCGCGCGGCCGGCCGGCGCGGTCCATCGCTTTCGCCGCGACGATCAGCGCGTGGGTGGAGTCCAGTCCGCCCGAGACGCCGATCACGAGCTTGGGCTCGCCGATCGCCTCCATGCGTCGCTCGAGGCCCGCCACCTGGATGTTGTAGGCCTCATAGCAATCCTGGGCGAGCCGCTCGGGGTCCGAGGGGACGAACGGAAAGCGCTCGACCCGGCGTCGCAGCCCCAGGTCGCCATCGGGCGGCTCGAGCGCGAACGGGATGCGCCGGAACCTGCCGACGCGATCGGCGTGGGTCCTGCGGTTGTCGTCGAACGTCCCCATGCGCATCCGCTCCTGGCGCAGCAGGTCGAGGTCGATGTCGGCGACCGCCCGGCGCGAGCCCTCGGGGAAGCGCTCGGTCTCGGCCAGCAGGACCCCGTTCTCGTAGATCAGCGTCTGACCGTCCCAGGAGAGGTCGGTCGTCGACTCGCCCTCCCCCGCCGCGGCGTAGAGGTAGGCGGCGAGGCAGCGCGACGACTGCGCCTGGCAGAGAAGCTTGCGATCCCCGGCGCGCCCGATCGTGATCGGGCTGCCCGAGAGGTTCAGCAATACGGTCGCGCCCGCCAGCGCGGCCTCGGAGCTCGGCGGGACCGGGATCCACATGTCCTCGCAGACCTCCACGTGGATCGCGAGGCCCTCGACGTCCTCCGCTTCGAAGATGAGATCCGGCCCGAACGGCACCGCCTGGCCGGCGATCCGGATCTCGCCCGACTCACCGTCGCCGGACGCGAGCTGGCGCCGCTCGTAGAACTCGCGGTAGGTGGGCAGGTAGGACTTCGGCACGGCGCCGAGGATGCGGCCGTGGTGCGCGACGACGGCGCAGTTGTAGACCCGGCCGTCGCGGCGAAGCGGCGCACCGAATGCGAGCACGGGCAGCAGGCCCTCGGTGCCCTCGGCAACCGAGCGGACCGCCGCCTCGGCGGCGTCGAGGACGGCGTCCTGGAGCAGCAGGTCCTCGATGGAGTAGCCCGTCAGGTTCAGCTCGGGAAGGACGACGAGCGCGATGCCCTCCTCGGAGCATTCACGGGCGGCGCCGAGGATCGTTTCCGCGTTCGTTTGCGGGTCGGCAATCGCGACGCGCCCGGTCTGGGCGGCCACGCGAACGAAGCCGTGCTCGTAGAGGGAGCGGAAGTTCACCAGCCCCAGTTTGCCTGCAAGCCGGTCCAAACCGTGACCGGAACGTCCCAGATCGGGTTTGCGAGCCGCCGGGGAGGTAACCCTTCGCACATGGGAAGGACCGCCGTGACCGTCATCGACATGCTGAACCCGTACGACCACGAGGACTCCGATGAGCTCGCGGAGCAGGTCGCCCAGCGAATCGACGCCGTGCGCGAGCTGGTCGAGACCGCTCGCGACGCAGGCGACGACACCGACCTCGTCTACGTCAACGACAACTACGAGGATTTCACCGCGACGTCAAAGGACATCGGCGACAACGCGATGAACGGGCGCCGCCCCGAGCTGGTCGAGCCGATCCTGCCGCCGAAGGGCTCGCTCTTCGTCCAGAAGGTGCGCCACTCGGCGTTCTACAGCTCGGCTCTACACCACCTGCTGAGCGAGCGCGACATCGAGACCGTGGTGCTGGCCGGCCAGGTGACCGAGCAGTGCGTCCTCTACTCCGCGCTCGACGCGTACATCCGCGGCTTCGCGATCCGGGTCCCCCGCGACGCCGTCTGCCCGATCATCCCTGAACTGGGCGACGCGGCCCTCGAGATGATGGAGCGCAACATGCGCGCGGAGATCGTCGAAGCCTCGAGCGCTCTCCACGGCTAGCGTCGCGAGTCACGACGGCAGACACGCGCTACGCCGGGGCGCGCCGCCGCTCCCCGAAGAGCCGGAATGCCAGCAGGGCGACGAGGATCCCGAGCACCGTCCCCAGGGCGCGCTCCCCGGCGGAGTCGAAGGGCTCCGAGCCGAGGGTGTCGGTGAGCAGCACGACGTAGACCGTGATCGCCGTCGTGAAGAGCGCGTACTGGACCGCCAGCAGGGCGAAGGCGAGCGCCGCCGCGATGGTCAACACGATCGTGCTGGGGACGACGTCGTTGCTCAGGACCTCGGCGAGGCCGGTGGCGAAGACCAGTCCCATGACCGTGCCGGCCGCTCGCATCGCCACTCGCTCGGCGGTTTGATCGGCGTCTGGCTTGAGCACGAAGAGGACCGTCAACGGCACCCAGTAGCCGTGGTCGTGGAATCCGCCCAGCCGGTAGATCGCCACGCCGATCGCCATCCCGGCGCCGAAGCGCAGCGCGTGTCGCATCGCCGGGTGGTCGATGTCGAGGGCCGCGCGGGCCTTCGCGAGCGCCTCTGCGGCCGCCTCGCCCAGCCGGAATGGCCGCTCGCGAGCGCGGTCGGCGACCAGCCAGGTGAGCGCGGCCCACCCGGCTTGGATCACGCCTCCAGCCGTGCCGATCGCAAGGGCTTCCCAAGCTTGGCCTGGTTCCAGCCAGAGGCCCTGAGCCAGCAGGAAGGCGAGCAGCATGGACAGCCCGGCGACGGCCATACGCATGGAGACGGCCACGGCATAGCCGCCCAGCGTGGCGACGATCCCCATGCCCAGGATTGCCGTCAGCACGGTCTGGCTGGTCAGCACCCCGAGCGCCGAGAGGATGCCGACGATCGGCGCGCAGAACAGCTGCCAGCGCACCCGCACACGCGCCGGGGCGTCGAAGGCGATGAAGCCGCAAACGAGCGCCGCGGTCCCCGCAGCCCCGGCGACGGCGTCGTCGAAGACGAGCTCCGTGAGGAGGGCCGCGCCAACCGGCGCGGCGACGAGGAAGCCTCGGCGGATCGCGGGGATCGGCTCTCCGCGGAGGGCCCAGCGCCCGCCCAACCGTCCCTTGCTCCCACCCTCAGCGGTTAGGGTGCTCCGCATGAGATCGCTCCTCCGTGTCGCTTGCGCCGTCGTGTTCTTCGTCCTGGCGGTGCCGGTCGCGCAGGCCAAGCCCGGCGACCTCTTTATAGGCGACTCCGGCGACGGCCAGATCGTGCGGATCAGTCACAAGTCCGCCCACCAGAAGGTCGTCGCGCAAGGCCACCACCTGAGCAACCCCGACAGCGGCGCCTTCGACGACAAGGGCCGGCTCGTGGTGGGCGACTACGACGCATTCGGGAGCTTCGGAGGCGTCTTCCGGATCAACGTCGGAACCGGCGGCGTGCAAACGCTCGCGTCGGGCGCACCCTTCGGACGCGGCCCGACCGACGTGGCGATCACGCCCAACGGCAAGATCTACACGGTCGACAGCGGCGCGGGCGTCGTCTTCAGGATCGATCCCAAGTCGGGCGCGCGCCGCATCGTCGCCTCCGGTGGCAAGCTCGGCTCGCCGCTGGGTGTCGCGGCGCTGTCGAACAAGAAGCTCCTGGTCTCCGACGCCGCGGGCACCATGGGGGCGGTCATCGCGGTGAACGTGAAGACCGGCCACCAGACGTTCGTGGTCCAACGGGGCGACATCAACGACCCCTACGGAATCACTTTGTCGCCGAACGGGAAGCACGCCTACGCAGCTATCGACCTCCCCCTCGCGGACCAGTCGATAGTGCGTGTCGCCGTGAAGACCGGCGCCGTGAAGACGGTCGCGCACGGCGCGCCGTTCGATGGCATCACCGACGTGGCCATGGGGCTCGACGGGAAGCTCTACGTCGTCGACGACGACCCCGGGCACCCCGAGGTCTTGAAGGTGGACCCCAAGAGCGGCCACGTCCATGTGTTCGCGCACGGCGGCAAGCTGACCGGCCCCGAGGGAATCACGATCCAGCCGCGCTGATCTCGGTCGGTCGCCGCTGGAATCAGACCTCGGGCCGCCAGCCCGCGGCGCCCTTGAAGCGCTCGTTCGAGACCCGCTCGCCGTCGGCGACGACGTTGTAGGTGCCGCCCGGGACCTCGGCGGCGGCGGCGATCGCGCGGCCGGCATCCTCGATCCGGAGGGTCGCGCCGTAGGCAGCCCAATGCTCGTTCGGGGTCTCCTTGCCGAGGCTCGGCCCAAAGAGCACCCCCAGGCGCAGGACGACGCCGCGCCTGCCGTCGCCGTCGAACCGCGCGACGTGGCGCTCGGCCTCCAGCGCCGACCGCAGGATCTCCGGCACGTCATCCGCCACCGGCGTCGACTCGTCGACGTCCCCGCTCTCGGGGTAGACGAACGCGATGCTCGGGAACAGGAACCACTCGACCGACGCCGCCAGTGCCGCGTCGACGAGGATGGGCGTCGCCTCGGCGCGCAGGCGATCGGTGTCGCGCCAGGCTTCGCGATCGCCCAGGCGTTCCGGCGGCGGGATCCGCGTGGCGAGGTGGAGCACCGCGTCCTTGCCGGCGACCGCGGCCGCGACGGCCTCGGGATCGAAGAGGTCGAGCTCGACCCTCGCCGGCGTCTCGACGGTGTGCCCGGCGTCGCGAAGAAGGGGAATCGAGACATTGCCGAGGGCGCCCGATCCGCCGGTCACGAGAACTCGCATGAGCACTTCCTACCCGCTGAGGCCATCCTGCACCGCGGCGCCGAGGGCGGCCAGCGCCATGGCATGGGCAACCCGCGCGCGCGGCCCGACGGATGCGGTGCGCACGTATTCGTCGGGGTGGTGAGCGCCGCCGCCGCGGGGACCCAGGCCGTCGATGGTCAGCTCGATTGCAGAGGCGAAGTGGCTTGCGTCGCTCGCCCCGCCGCGGCCCGACGCGCGGATCGGCACCCCGGCCGCCCGCGATGCGCTCTTCAGAAGCCCGGCCGTCGCCTCGCGCGTGTCCATGGCGGGCCAGGAGCGCAGGAGGGCCGGCTCCAGGCGGACGCCGTCGATCTCTCTCGGGACTCCCGCGCGGACGGCGTCGATCGCCTCGAGACGATCCGCTCGCAGGTCGCACAGGAGCTCACCGGCGTCCGGCACGACGTTGAAAGCGTTGCCGCTGCGGACGATGGTCGGCACGGCCGTCAGGCGGTCGGCACCCTTGGGGTTGTGGCGGTCGGCGACCATGCGCGCGCAGGCGGCCAGTGCGAGCAGCGCGTTGGCGCCCCGATCCGGCGCCGAGCCGGAATGGGCCGCTCGGCCATGGGCGGTAACCCGAAGGGTGCCGGCGGCCTTTCGCCGCACGACGACGGCCTCGTCGCCGTCGAGCGTCTCCCCCGCCTCGAAGCACAGGCACGCGTCCCAGCCGGCGAAGCGCTCGACGTGCGCGAACCCGACCGACCGCCATTCCTCGTCGGAGACGAGCAGCAGCGCGACCTCGGCGAAGTCGCCTCGGCGCCCGGCGAGCGCGCGCATGACCGATAGCGCGAGCACGTCGCCGCCCTTCATGTCGACGGCGCCCGAGCCGGCGAGGCGGTCGCCCACGGTCTCGAGCGGGCGATGGGCCTCGTGGGAGTGGACGGTGTCGAGGTGGCCCACAAGCAGCAGGCGCCGAGTGCCGGATCCCTCGAGGCGCAGGAGCAGGTCGGGCGCATGGCCCGGCGAGGAGCTGGGCGGGCGCTCCACCGTTGCCTCCTCGGGCGCAAGCGCGGCGGCGACGGTCGCGCACTCCTCGAAGCCCTCGACGTCTCCGCTCGGCGAGGACACGGCGACGAGGGCGGCAAGGTCGCGTTCGAAGCGGGCGGTCGCGTGCTCCGCCTGCTCTCGAACCCAAGGGAGGGGGTCCGGCTCGGGCAAGCGACTAGCGCCCGTACGGGTCCTTGGGCGCCCGGTCGCTCGAGAGCGAGACCCGCGAGCGCTCGGCGAGCGCCTCGATCGCGTCGGCGAGGTGGATCTGGGCGATGTTGTAGTCGCCGCGGCCGACCCTGATCTTGTGGGCCTCGAGGAGGACGTCGGCGTGGGTGTGGCCGGCCGGCGGCTCGAAGCGGTACGCGGCCAGCTCGATCAGCAGGCCGAACGGATCGTTGAAGTAGATCGAGTCCATGAACCCGCGGTCCTTGGGGCCGCTGTGCTCGATGCCGCGCTCGTCGAGGCGCTCCACCGCCTGGTCGAACGTGGCCTTCGAGACCGCGAACGCCAGGTGGTGCACGCAGCCCGGGTCGGTGGGCGTGCGCTCGGGATCGCCCCTGCGCTCCTCGTTGGTGAAGACCGTGATCAGCCGCCCGTCGCCCGGGTCGAAGTAGAGGTGGCTCTCCGACTCGTTGTCGAGGTTGGGCTGCTCGAACACGAACGGCATCCCCAGCACGCCCTCCCAGAAGTCGATCGACGTCTGCCGGTCGGCCCCGGTGATCGTGATGTGGTGAACGCCCTGGCTTTGAAGCTTGCGGATCGGCATTCCACAAACTTAGAAGAGCGGGGCGGGCAGCGACGCCCGCGAGCTACTCGGGGAGCGTCTCGCCCGACCCGCCCAGCTCCTCGGGAAAGTCCCTCATCTTGGGAAGGCCGTCCTTCATGGGCAGCACGGTCGACTCGTAGTTCACGTGCACCCCGGCCTCGAACGGGAAGTCGGGGATCGTCGCCGCGTAGACGTCGATCAGCCCCCACCCCGGGTGCCGCGTGAGCAGGTGGCCGCCGCAGGCCTTGCACCATTGCCGGTAGCTCTGCTCGTTCGCGTTGTACTCGCCGATCTGGTCCTCACCCTTGGTCACCCGGACCGCGTCGGTCTGCCAGAGCGTGAACGCGTTCACCGGGCCGGCCGACCAGCTGCGGCAGTTCTTGCAGTGGCAGTAGCCGGCGCCCTCTGGATTGCCCGTGACCTCGATCGTCACCGCGCCGCAGTAGCACTGACCCTCGAACGTCTTTGCATCCTCGCTCATCTGCTCTCTCCTCGTTTGGGATCTGATCGCGGTGTCGCCCGAGCAGTATCTCCCCCCGGACGCGCGATGGCTAGGCCCTCGTCGGCGAGTACTCGTCGTGGCGGCGAAGCCAGAACGGCTGCGAGCCGTCCTCGTCGCGCCCGCCGGCGACCCGGTCGAGGAGCGCGTAGAAGCCCATCGTGGGCTCGAGGCCCCGTGCCGTGGTGACGTATGTCCGGTAGACGGTGCCGTTCGCCAGGGTGTACGCGCTGAGTCCCGGGGCCTCGGCCACATACCCGCCGGGGTCCGTGCCGCACATCTTCGCGTTCTGCTCGACGGTGGGCGGGATCTCACCTTCCAGGAACGGCTTCAGCTCCTCTCTGGTGTGGGTGAAGCCGAGGTCGCGGTTGAAGTCGCTGCCCGCGGTGGAGACCCAGTCGATCGTCCACCCCATCCGCTCCCGGTACTCCAGGAGCCGCTCGAGCGGCGCGCGCGAGACGAGGATCAGGGTCACGTCCCGCGCCGCGAGGTGGACGACGTTCGGGTCGAGGTTGTCGGCGATCGATGAGCACACGGGGCACCCGCCCGTCGTGTACTCCGGGCCGAGCATGAAGTGGTACATGGCGAGCTGCGAGCGCCCGGCGAAGAGCTCCTCGAGCGACTTCTCGCCGGTCTCCGTGGCGAAGGCGTAGTCCTTCTCCACGGCCACCCAGGGCAGGGCGCGCCGCTTCTGCGCGAGCTCGTCGTTGCGCCGGGTGAGCTCCTTCTCCTGCGCGAGCAGCTCCTCCCGCTCGGCCTTCCACTCCTCCTGCGTCCCGATTCTGTGTTCCGGCATCGCTCTCCTTCGGTCTCCTGCGACGTCATCTGATCCTGACAGCGCCTAGTCCGGGTACTCGTCCTTCCGCCAGATGCGGGGCTCGTCCGGCTGGGGCTTCGGCGTGCGATCGAGCAGGAAGTTGAAGTACGGAGCGACGAACGGGTCGGGCGCCGTGACCGTGTACGTGTGGTAGACGGTGCCGTTCTCGCGAGCGAACGCAATCCACGATGGCGCCTCCCGCAGGCCGTCCTTCAGCTCGGCGCCGACCTGCTCGCCCCATTCGGCCAGCCACCCCGGCGGGTTCTCCATCATCTCCTTGACCTCCGGGATCCCCTGTGCCTGCTCGGAGGTCATCGCGAGCTTGAAGTCCCACGGGAAGTCGGTGTCGTAGGTCGACACGTACGGGAACTGCCAGCCCATCCGCTCCTTGTAGGCGGCAAGGCGGTCGATGGGAGCCCGCGAGAAGCAGATCAGGGTCACGTCCGCATGGTTCAGGTGGACCAGCGTCCCGTCGAGCCCGTCGGCGAGGCTGGTGCAGCCCGGGCACGCGCCCTTCGAGTAGTCCGGCCCGAACATGATGTTGTAGGCGAGCAGCTGGGAGCGTCCGTCGAAGAGGTCCGCCAGCGTCCGCTTGCCGTCCTCGGTATCGAACACGTACTCCTTCTCGACCGGCACCCACGGAAGCTCGCGCCGCTTGCTCTTGATCTCCGCATTGCGCTCGGCCTGCTCGGCCTCGAGCTTCGCGAGCTCCCCGCGAGCCGCCTCCCATTCCTCTCGGGTCCCCGTTGCATGCTCCGGCATTGATCTGCCTCCTCCGTCTCGTTTCACCTTCACTCAATCAGACCGTGGACGGGCTCGGAAATCATCGCCGGATCGTCATCGCGCCCTTCTGGAAGGGCGGCCGGCCCGGGCGCACGGGTAGGCTGGGTCGATGAGCGAGCCCACCGCGGAATTCAAGGAAGGCCAGCCGGTCTGGGTCGAGGACGGCGACGGGAACCACCACCCGGGGATATTCGTCGGCGTCAACGAGGCCGCGAGCTGGTTCGGCGGTGGACCCAGCGCCTACGTCGCTCACCCCGAGGCTCACCAGGCAGAGGTGGTCTCGATCTTCCGGATCACGCCCCGAGACGAGTAGGCAAAACCGGTATGGCGCTGGACGAGCGGCTCGTGACGGCGCTGCACGTCGAAGCCCTGCGCCACGCCGACCTGGCGCCGGAGCACGCGCCCCACGTGCTCTTCCAGGCATCGACGATCGCGTCGCTTCTGCAGGGCGCCTACGTTGGGGACGTGACATTCGGCGAGCTTGCCGAGCACGGCGATCTGGGCATTGGCACGCTGAACGGACTCGACGGGGAGATGATCGCCCTCGACGGGCGCTTCTATCGCGCCGACTTCGATGGTCACGTCCACGAGGTGGCGGCCACCGAGCGGACCCCGTTCGCCGTCGCTGTGTGGTTCGAGCCGACGATCGAGTTCGAGCTCGACGGCGATCCGGGCAGCGAGGTCTCGGAGCTCCTCGAGGAGCACATGCCGGGCCAGGCTGGCTCATGCGCGGTTCGGGTCGACGGCGAGTTCAGGGAGGTGCGCGCCCGCTCGGTGCCGAAGCAGGAACCTCCGTACAGGCCGCTCGCGGAGGTCGTCTCCCAGCAGCACGTCTTCGAGCTCCACGATGTCCGGGGGTCGCTGGTCGGCTTTCGCTTTCCCGACTTCGCCGAGGGCATCGAGGTGGGCGGCTATCACCTGCACTTCATCTCCGAGGACCGCTCGCGCGGTGGCCACGTGCTGAGCTGCCGGCCGCGACGCGCGCGGGTGCGCATCGACCCGTCCACCGGCCTTCACGTCGAGCTCCCGCCGGGCGTCGACCTCGACGGAACCGAGCTCGCGCAGTCGACCCGGGACGCCCTACGCCGGGTCGAACACTCCGGCTGAAGCGAACGGCACGGCGTCGGACCCGGCGCCCGCTTCCCGGCCGAATGCCATCATCGGCGCGGTGATGGAGATGGGCTCCCTTCGAAGCTCGCGGCGATGGGCGGCGATCCTGGCGGCGACGGTACTCCTGGCCGCGGGAACCGCGAGCCGCGGCGCAGGACCGGCCGCCGGCGCCTCGGCCGGTCCCCTCGGCCTCAGCGACTGCGGGCCGGCGCAGGGCGTCTGGCAGTGCTCGGGGCTTGTCACCACGTGGGACGGCGTTCCTTTGGACACCACGGTCACGCTGCCCTCCGGCCGCGCCCGGCATCTGCCACTCGTCGCGGAGCTCCACGGCTTCGGAAACTCGAAGTACGAGTACCTCGACCCTGCCTCGACGGCGTACACGGGCAACGCCTTCTCCTGGGCAAAGCGCGGCTATGCGGTCCTCACCTTCACGGCCCGGGGCCTCTGGGGATCCTGTGGCACACCCGAGTCGCGGGCTGCCTCGCCACAGGCATGCGCCGCGGGATACATCCATCTCGCCGACGTGCGTTACGAGGCGCGCGACGCGCAGACGCTGATCGGCCGGCTGGTCGACGAAGGCTGGGCGCGGAGGCGCTCAATCGGCGTCACCGGCGACTCCTACGGAGGGGGCCAGTCGCTGATGCTCGCCGCGCTTCGAAGCCGGGTCATGCTGCCGGGCGGAAGGCTCGTTCCGTGGCGCAGTCCCGATGGCGCGCGCCTGCGAATCGCGGCAGCCGCCCCGGTCATCCCCTGGTCGGACCTGGTGAGCGCCGCCGCCCCGAACGGACGGGTCAATCCGGTCGGAGTCACCTCGCGAAGGCGGGCCACGCACCCGGTCGGGGTGGCCAAGACCTCGTTCATCAACGCCATCATGCTCGCGGCCCAGAACGCGACCGGGCCGGGCCAGCCGATCGGCGAGCCGTTCGTCCCGGGCCGGCCGATGGGCTACCTGGCTCCCATCGGGACGGATCCCGGCGCCGACGTCCAGGGCTGGGTCGCGCGGACCGACGCGGGCGAGCCCTACGCCGACGCCTCGGCCCGAAACGTGGTTCGCCAGATGGCCGACTACCACTCTGCCTACTACATCCGCCATGATCGCCCGCCCGCTCCGCTCCTCATCGGCTCGGGCTTCACCGACGACCTCTTCCCGGTCGACGAGGCGCTTCGCTTCGCGAACCGCACCCGCAGGCAGTTTCCCCACTCGCCCGTCGCGCTCTTCTTCGGCGACTTCGGCCATCAGCGCGCCGCGCAGAAGCCCGCGGAGCGCGCGCGGTTGATCCGCGCCATCCAGCGGCTGTTCGCCCACCGGCTGAAGGGCCGCGGACGCCCGCCCCGGGGAGCGACCGCCTACGTCGAGACCTGCCCGAAGTCCATTCCCTCGCTCGGCCCGTTTCACGCTCGCACCTTCCGTGGGCTGGCGCGGCACAGGGTCCGCTTCGCCTCCGCAGCCCCCGAGAGCGCCAGTTCAGCCGGTGGCGATCCCTCGGTCGCCGCCGCCATCGACCCGGTCACCGGCGGCGGCGACTCCTGCGCTCAGACGAACGCCGGCGACTGGCAGGGAACCGCCCGCTATGAGCTGCTTCACGACTCGCATCGGCCGCTCACCATGATCGGCGCTCCGCGGATCCGCGCCAGACTGGTGGTGCAGGGAGCCGACCCGCACTCCGCCCAGCTCGACTCTCGCCTTTGGGACGTCTTCGGCGGCAAGCAGACGCTCGTGGCGCGGGGGACGTATCGCCCCGAGGATGGCGTCAATGTCTGGCGAACCCATCCGGGCGCATGGCGGTTCGCCAAGGGCCACCAGGCCGTCCTCGAGCTCGTCGGAGCCGACCCGCCCTACGCGCGGCCCTCGAACGGCGCGTTCCAGATCACGGTGAAGCACCTGGCCGCCACGCTGCCCGTTCGCTAGCAGCAGCCGGGCTGCGCCTTGACGGGAGGTTGGTCGTCCCATAGCGTCCGCATCCGGCAGGGTCACACGATCCGAGGAGAGGCTGCATGGCCCTGTTTCAAAGCAAGAAGAAGAAGGCGGAGGGGCTGTTCGCAACCGGCTCCAAGGGCGCCGGAACCGTGATCTCGGTGCAGGACACGGGAACGACGATCAACGACAACCCGCGGGTGAAGATGACGTTCCGGATCGAGCCGATCGACGGCTCGCCGGCGTTCGACGCGCAGAAGACGACCACCGTCTCTCGCGTGCAGATCCCGCGCCAGGGCGACCGCTACCCGATCTGGTACGACCCCCAGGAGCCCGCCAAGACCTGGATGTACTCGACGCCCGCCGACGACAACGGCCGCGCCACGATTCGACAGCTGTTCGGCGACGTGGCCGAGACCTTCGTGGGAATGAACGCCCCGGGGGCTCCGGTGGCCGCCTCGCCGCAGAGCTACGACGCAGTCGAGAAGCTCAAGCAGCTCGCGGACCTCCACCAGCAGGGGATCCTGAGCGACGACGAGTTCCAGGCCCAGAAGGCGAAGCTGCTCGGGTAGCCAACCGCCCCCGGGGTGGCATCCATAGGGGGGCCCGATCCTGGGGCCGAACGCCGAGCGTCCAGGTGCCCGCCCCCTCCGCTTCGATCCAGGCGTCGAATCCAAAGCTCCGCAGCTGCTCGAGACAGGGGTCGCCGCCGATGCCCCAGTCCAGGCGGATCGAGCGGACGCGGCCGATCCACGGCTCGGCTGCTTCGAGCACACGCGCCTCGGCGCCCTCGACGGTCATGTACAGGTAGTCGATGTCACCCTCGGGCATGAACCTCTCGAGGAGGGATTGCACGGTTGTCGCGGCGACCCGCGGCAGCGCCTGCGGATCGCTCGGCCGGCTTGGCCTCAATGCGTAGCCGCTTGGGTGGTCTCCCACGACCGCCAGCTCCGTCTCCGTGTCCCAGATGCCGGCATGGACGGTTTGGCAGCGCTCGCCGAACTGGGCGACGTTGCGTTTGGCCAGCTCCAGGTTCCGCCGATCCGGCTCAACGCCGAGAAGCTGCGCATTCGGATAGCGAACCGCAAAGCTGGCGAGGGCGCTCCCGGTGTTGGACCCGAGCTCCACGATCCGGTCCACTCCCTGGCGATCGATCTGCGGCGGTGGCAGGTGGATCCCGTAGATGTAGTCGTCGACCGCCGTGACGAGATCCGGGGTGCCGGGGCGAAGGTGCAGCTCGCGGCCCCCCAGCTCCTTGATGCGGATCGGAATGGGCGGGGCGTCGGCTCCGCGGTTTCTGCCGGAGAAGAACCCCCTCCCCTTGAGCGCCAGCACCCGAAGCTTCGCGGCCGGCCCCTCGGCGATCTCCATGCCGAGCCACGTCGCCCGGAGATAGCCCGGCAAGAACTTCGCGAGCCGCAGCGCCCTCGTGGTCGCGTTGCGAGCACCGCTCCACCCCGTCAGGGCGGGTTGCTGTGGGGGTTGCTGTGGAAGGGTCGCGTCCGGCTCAGGCGTCTGAGCCGCGCCTCGAACAATCATGGGGGCCTCCCCCTGCCGAAGTTGGTCGGCAGCTACCCCACTGCCGGCTTCGATGCCGGCAGTTACCCCTCTCCCACCCCCCAAAACGTCGAACGGCCGCGCCGATAAGACCCCGGCTCAGAAAAAGGCCCGCCGTAGCGGGCCTTTCTTCCATAGCGGGGGCAGGATTTGAACCTGCGACCTCCGGGTTATGAGCCCGGCGAGCTACCTGACTGCTCCACCCCGCGGCGTAGCGCGGATTCTAGCGGGGGCGCTGCTGATCGCCTAGGACACGTGCGTCACCACCGACTGCGCCGGCCGGCAGACGCCCTGGCCGGAGCCCAGGCGCATCGACGACGTCGCGGCGTAGTAGTCGCCGGTGGGAACTCGGGACGGCGGGGAGTACTTCCAGGCGCCGCTATGGCCGCTCTTGTCGGATCCGACCTTGCGGTCCGAGCCGGAGCGCACCTCGTAGATGCTCACCAGGCGCCCGGTGCGGCAGGCCGCGTGCGAGGACTTCACTCGCCCGCTGAAGCGCCCGTTGCCGCTGCGCGAATACGCCATCGTCAGCTTCGAGCCGAAATGCGAGCCGCCGAATGCGACTCCCGCCGCGAGCGGCGTCAATGCCGTGGCGGCGAGGCCGGTCGAGATCAGCCGTTTCATGGTCCTCCTCTGTTGGGTTCCGGCGCGAACCTAGGGAGAACTGGGCCAGGCGCCGCCAAGCGCCAGGCAAGGCGAAGGCAAGCGTTTGCGGTCGATAGGGTGCGGGCATGGCCGATTCGAGAGCCAAGGAGTGGCTCGAGGCGGGGAGCTTCTTCGAGTGGGAGCCACCCGAGCCCGTGGGCGACGCGAGGACGCTGCGGATCTTCCACGCAGAGCTCGGCGATCCCGAGGCCCCCACCCTCCTGCTGCTGCACGGCTTTCCGACCTCCAGCGTCGACTGGGCCGACGTCGCGGGCCCGCTGAGCGAACGCCACCGCGTTTGCGTCCTCGACTTCCCCGGCTTCGGCTACTCAGACAAGCCCAAGGGCGCGAGCTACACACTGGCGCGCGACGCCGACCTGGTCGGCCATTACCTGAGCGAGGTCGCGAAGGCCGAGGCCGGCGCGATCGTCGCCCACGACCGCGGCGACAGCGTCGCCCTCGCCTTCGCGGCGCGCTGCGCGTCGGGAGAGGCCGCGTTCGAGCCCGGCCGCGTGATCCTCAGCAACGGCAACATGTTCCTGCCGCTGTCGAACCTCAACCCGTTCCAGCGGATGGTGCTGAACCCGGAGACGGCGGCGGACGTGCTCGCGCAGGTGACGCCCGAGGTCCTCGCGATGGGCATGGGCGCCGCGACGTTCACGCCGCCGCGCGGCCCGGACGACCCCGCGATCGCCGCCCTGGCCGAGACCTTCGCGCACGACGACGGCGTCGCCGTCCTCCACGAGACGATCCAGTATCTGGTCGAGCGCTCCGAGAACGAGGAGGGCTGGCTGGAGGCGATGAGTGGCTTCCCCTTCGCAGTCACGGTCGTTTGGGGGCTGTACGACGCGGTCTCGCCCCTGCGGGTGGCGAGCCACGTGTGGAACACGTACCTCGCCCGAAAGCCCGGCGACAACCAGCTCTGGCTGCTGCCGCGGGCCAACCACTACCTCCAGAACGACCAGCCGGCGGAGTTCGCGGCGGTCGTGGAGCGCACGCTCTCCGGCGACGTGCCGGCGGAGCCCGGGCCGGTCTCCGAGGAGCCGGGCGCGCCGATCCTGCTCGACCGCTCGCGCGAGCAGCTCAAGTCCGCGAAGGAAGTCCTGGCCGAGCCCGGGCCCTCGACCTGAGTACAGTCACGGCGATGCGCTACCGCAAGCTCGGCGACTCGGACATCGAGGTCTCGGAGGTCTCCCTCGGCTCGTGGCTCACCTACGGGTCGGGAGTCGAGCGCGACCAGACCGAGGCCTGCACCAAGGCGGCGTTCGACGCGGGCATCACCCTCTTCGACACCTCGAACATCTACGGCCAGGGCACCGCGGAGTCCGCCTGGGGCGAGGTCCTTCCCGCCTTCCCGCGGGACAGCTACGTGCTCGCGACCAAGGTCTTCTTCCCGATGAGCGAAACCGACTCAGGCCTCTCGGGCGAGCAGATCCACAAGCAGCTCGACGCGTCGCTCGAGCGCCTCCGCACCGACTACGTGGACCTCTACCAGTGCCACCGCCCCGATCCGGACACCCCGATCGAGGAGACGATGGAGGCGCTCACCGAGGTCTGCGAGGCGGGCAAGGTTCGCGCCCTTGGCTTCAGCGAGTGGACCGTGGAGCAGATCGAGGCCGGCCTCGACGTGCCCGGCGCGCGCAAATGGGTCTCCTCGCAGCCCCAGTACAACGCGATCTGGCGTGCGCCCGAGGCCGAGCTGATCCCGTTCTGCCGCGATCACGGCATCTCGCAGATCGTCTGGTCGCCGCTGGCGCAGGGCGTTCTGGCCGGCAAGTACAGGCCGGGCGAGCAGCCGCCGCCCGACTCCCGCGCCGCCAGCGACTCGATGGGCTGGGCGATGGACCGCTACATGACCGACGAGGTGCTGACCGCGGTGCAGAAGCTCATCCCGATCGCCGAGGGAGCGGGCCTCAGCATGGTCGAGATGGCGCTCGCCTGGGTGCTGCGCGAACCGAACATCGCCTCGGCGATCATCGGCGCATCGCGGCCCGAGCAGGTCCACTCGAACGCCGCGGCATCGGGCGTCGAGCTGAGCGCGGACGTCATCGCCGCGATCGACGAGGCCCTGGCAGACGTCGCGGTCACCGAGCCCACGCTCGCGAACTTCGTGAGGCCCGGCGTCAAGCACCGCTAGGCATCGGGCCTAGACTCCGACTCATGGCACAGAGTCGAGAGGAGCGGCTCGCCCTCAACGAGGCGATGTTCCGTGCGGGCAACGAGCGCATGGCTCAATGGGAGGAGCGCCACCTCGGCGAGGAGCACGAGGAGTACTTCTGCGAGTGCGCCGACGCGGAGTGCCGCGAGAAGATCAGGCTGACCTTCACCGAGTACGAGGACGTGCGCCGCAACTCGCTGCACTTCGTCATCGTCGCCGGCCACGAAGTGCCGAAGATCGAAACGGTGATCGAAGAGCACGACGGCTGGTCGGTCATCGAGAAGGACCCCGAGGTTCGCGGCGTCGTCGAGGCGACGGACCTGCGCCACCCCTACGGCCGACGCGACTCCTAGCCGCGAACGCGGCTCACGGCGTGGCGTAACGAAAAGGGCCGGGAGACGACCGTCTGGCAAGTAGCATCGGCTCGACCTCCGGGGAGGCTCATGGTGAGAGGTTCATGGATCAAGCTCGTTGCGCCCGCGGCTGTGGTCGGTCGTTCGGCAGCGGCGGCATCGCCGCAGCGCGAGTCTCAACTCGCAACCCCTTCGGCGAGGGCATCCTCGTCACGGGCGGCCGGGCCGTGTCGGTCGGTTTCGCCGAGCAGACCGCGCTCGCCGACTCCGTTGCGGCGATGGCCGGCTTCCGGCTGAAATAGGGCTCGCGGGGCAGATCTCTGAGCGCGTTGCAGCCTTTTCCACCGTATGCGTGGTCAATGCTGCAAAGCCGCCGCAGCGGTTTTCAATAGGCTCGCGCCATGCTCGTCCGGGCACGCAGGATGCGTCGCCGCGCCCTGGTGACGGCGCCGGTTGCGGCCGTCGCCGCTCTGGCCGGCTGCGGGACCACCGAGAAGAGCGGGTCGATCGGCGACGAGCTCACCGCGAAGGGGATCCAGGTGACGGTTCAGAGGGTCTCCACCAAGGTTCCCGTGCCCACCGACGACTTCACCGGCCTCTCGAGCCCGGCGGCGGGAAAGGCGCTCACCGGAGTCCTGGCAAAGGTGTGCAGCGACCATGGCGGCGCGATCGGCCCCTACGACTTCGGCCTCGACTCCTCGGGCGGCTCGGGTGATCTCAAGTTTCCCGAGCACAACCTCTCGCCGGCCTTCGACACGGTCCGCACCGGGTGCGGCACGGGTTGGGTGGTGTTCGAGATCCCAAAGGACGCCGACCCCACCAAGGTCACCTTCGGCTTCCAGGACACCGGCTCCGCCCAAGCGTCGGACAACAACCAGGTGGACGCGAAGTTCAGCTGGGACGTCTCGGGCTGACGGCGCTCAGCCGGGGGCCAGCGCCGCGTCTGCCGGCTCCCCTTCCCGCGCGAGCTCCAGCAGCTCGTCGAACGCGATCCTCATGCCCTCGGTGAGGATCGGCAGGTCCGGCACCGAGTCGCGGTCGACGTTGAAGCAGAAGAACAGCTTGCCGTCGTAGCTGAACACCGCCAGCGCCGATGGCGTGGCTTGCGGCCAGCGGCACCAGCGGCCACACCGAAACCAGGTGAGACGAGTAGGCATACAGCGGGATGGCCGGCCCGGGCACGTTGGTGACCGTCACGTTGAACAGCCGGCTTGCGAACAGGCCGCGGGCCAGGAAGGTGTGCAGCACGGGAGGCGCCGCGGCGGCGATGTCGATCATCGTCTTCGAGCCAAGCCCCTGGCCGCTCGACTTCAGGCTCGAGTCGTGAGCCACCTGGCGGCGAAAGCGCGTGGCCGGATCGGGCTCGGCGACGTGGAGGCTCACGAAGAGCGAGGTGATCTTGTTGCCCAGCGAGAGGTGCTCGCGAGCCGTGCGGAGGTTCACCGGGACCATCGCCCGCAGGCCCGCTTCCGGCGGCATCTCGCCGCGGGCGATGAGCAGGTCGCGAAGGCCGCCCGCCGTGGCGGCGAGGACGACGTCGTTCAGCGTTCCGCCCAGCGACCCGCGGATCTCGCGGATCGTGTCGATGGGAACCTCGAGGACGGCGAGGCTCCGGCGGGTTCCGATCGGCTCGTTGAGGCTGGTGTGCGGGGCGGCGATCACCTCGTCACGGATCAGCAGCTCCGCGAGCGCCCGGGAGCGGGTGGCCGTCTCGCGCGGGTGCAGCGCCGCACCGGCGACGCCGCGGGCGGCCGAGTAGGCGCCGCGCGCGAGGGTTCCGGGCAGGGAGCTCTGCGGCTGCGGCCGCCTGGGCCGGCGCGGGGCGGACGGGGCGTGCGTGCTGCCCTCGGGCGAGTCGTCCAGAAGCGTGTGCGCCAGCTCGACCGAGCCGACGCCGTCGACCATGCTGTGGTGCGTCTTGGTGACCATCGCCCAGCGGCCGTCGCCCAGCTCGATCACCACGACCTCCCAGAGGGGCCGCGAGCGCTCGAGCCGCTGCGAGAAGTAGTCGCCGGCCCAGTCGAGCAGCTCGGCCTCCCCGCGCGGCTCGGGAAGGCCCGCGGCGAAGACGTGGCGGTTGATGTCGAAGCGCTCGTCGGGCACCCACTCGGGCCAGCGCAGGCCACCGGTGTGCGCCTCCGACAGGCGCGCGCGATAGCGCGGCATGCCGCCCAGGCGCTCGAGAACCTCCGCCCGCACGCGCTCCAGCGGGGGCGGGGCGCCGCCCGGGGGCGGCTCGAAGATCATCACGCCGCCGATGTGCATGTGGGCGCTCTCGTCGGCCTCCTCCAACTCGAGGAACGTGGCATCCAGGGCGGTGACTTGATCGGCCATGGATCAAACCTACGCCCGGCCTCGCGATCCCGAAACGGCAATTGGCGCTGAATTCGCGTCCGTAGAAGACCGCGGCACCGGCGTCGTGAGGGCGCGGCAGCCGCCCGCCACGACGAGCAGGCCGCGAGGCACGGGTCCGAGCGGCGCTCGGGCACCCGGCGGGTCCGGCGTTAGAGATCCAACGAGCCGGGTAGCCAGGTCTTCGTGAGCACCGTGGACGTCATCGTCATCGCCGTCACCGCGCTGTTCGTCGCCGCCATCGTCGCCCTCTCGATGCGGGGGCGCGACCGGATCAAGGCCGTCGAGCGCGTCAGGGCCAGCGAGCTCCGCGAGGTCGGAGCCATGCACTTCGAACGCGCCGAGCGCGAGCACGACGCCGCGCTGGAGCAGGCTGCCGAGGCCGAAGAGCGCCGCATCGTCGCCGCGCGCCGCCTCGCCTATGCCAGCGCGGAGCTGGCCGAGGCCGAACGCATCGACCCCGACACCTAGGCCCGGGCCATCCGGAGGCCGGATCGACGAGAGGCCCGGCGGGTCAGTTACCCGCCGGACCGCGCCGAATCGTCCTGAGTCGCGTGCCCCGGATCCTCGGGTGGCTCGTCGGAGCCGGGGCCGCTCTCCTGTTCTTCGCTTGGCGCGTCCACGCCTGAGGTCTCGTCGTCGGCCTCGACGCTCTGGTCGAGGTCTTCATCTCCGGGACCTTGGGCCTGTGCGCTTTCGCGGGAGTGATCGATTCGGTGGCGCTACCCCCGCCCCTGCGCTTTCAACCCAAGACGGCGCAGATCAATCCGCAAAGTCCGCAAATAGGATGCGTCGATGGAGTCAGAGAACGCGGAGGCCGGCGCTTCGACACGGGTTGCGGTCGTCGACATGGGGACGAACTCCACGCGCCTGCTGGTTGCCGACGTTGCCGGGGAGAGCGTCGGCGAGATCGAGCGGCGCTCCACCGTGACCCGCCTGGGCCGGGGCGTGGACAGCGCCGGGCAGCTCGCCGCCGAGGCCATCGAGGAGGTCTGCGACACCGTCGCCGGCTACATCTCGATCTACGAGGACATGGGCTCGAGCGCGTCACCGCGATCGCGACGAGCGCCGTCCGCGACGCCTCCAACTCATCCGCGTTCACGGCCGAGCTGCGCGAGCGCTTCGCGCTGAACGCGCGCATCCTGGGCGGCGACGACGAGGCCCGGCTCACCTACACCGGCGCGACGCTCGGTCGCGAGCGGGGCCAGGAGTCGCTGGTGGTCGACATCGGCGGCGGCTCGACGGAGCTCATCGTCGGAGCGGGCGGCCAGGTGTCCTTCTACGCGTCGCTTCAGGTGGGCGTGGTGCGTCACACCGAGCGCTACCTCAGGGTGGACCCGCCCGCTCCGGGCGCGCTCGAGGACCTCGCCGCCGACGTGCGCGAGCAGATCGGCGAGGCGCTCGAGGGGCAGACCCTCTCCAGCGCCGCGCACGGGATCGCGGTGGCCGGGACCCCCACCTCGCTGGCGGCGATCGAGCAGCAGCTCGACCCCTACGACCCCGAGCTGGTCCACGGCTACCAGCTGAGCCTTGGCGCCGTGCAGCGCATGTGCTCGCGGCTTTCGACCATGCCCCTGGCCGAGCGCCAGAAGGTCACAGGCCTCCACACGGGCAGGGCCCCGACGATCGTCGCGGGCACGGTGATTTTGATCGCCGTCATGCGCGCGTTCGGCCTCGAGCGGATCGAGGTCTCCGAGCACGACATCCTCTACGGAGCCGCGCTCGAGGCCGCCGCCACTCCCGCGCCGGCGAGCTAGAGCCGCAGCTCGTACTCCACGAGCGCCTCCCCCATGCCGCCGACGCGGTCGTAGACCCTCCGCGCCCGCGCGTTGTCGGGCATGGTCAGCCATTGAAGGGCCGGCAGGCCGCGCCCGCGGGCGAGGTCCGCGCACGCGCCGATCAGCGCGTCGGCCAGGCCGGAGCCCCGCGAGGCCGGATCGACGAACAGGTCGTCGAGAAAGCCGATCATCGAGCCGTGCAGGCTCGACCACTTCCAGTTCAGCGTCGCGAAGCCGACCACCCGCCCCTCGGCGTCGCAGCCGCAGAGGATCGCGCCGGCCGACGGGTCGGCGATCACCGCGCGGCACAGTGCCTCGAGCCCGGCGTCGGGCGGGCTTGCTCTCGTAGAACTCCGCGTAGCCGCGGTAAAGGGGCAGGATCTCCGGGATGTCGGCCTGGGTCGCCGGCCGCACGCTCGTCTCGCTCACCCGGTGCACGATAGCCCGGGGCGGGTAGCGTCCGGGGCATGAAGGCCTTCAACCTGCTCGACGCCCTGATCCCCGCAAGCCCCGACGACCCGGAGGGCTTCGTCGCCCCCGACCTGCGCTTCACCGACGAGCTGGGCACGAGGCGGATGACCGCCCGGCTCTACGAGATGGAGCCCGGCAACTCCAACTGCCCCTACCACTACGAGTACGGAACCGAGGAGTGGCTGCTGCTGCTTCGCGGCGAGCTGACCGTGCGGGTTCCCGACGGCGAGGTCGCGATGCGCGCGGGAGACATCCTCTGCTTTCCCGAGGGCCCGGAGGGCGCCCACCGGGTGACCGCCGCGGGCTCGGAGACCGCGCGGTTCCTGTTCATCTCGACCACGGACCACCCGCAGGTCGCCGTCTACCCCGACAGCGACAAGATCGGCGTCTGGCCGACGCGCGATGACTCGCCGGACCAGACCCTGTTCCACAGGCCCGACCCCGAGCCCGACTACTGGGAGGGCGAGCTCTAGAGGCTCGGCTCGCCGTCCTCGGGGCCCGCGAACTCGTTGTCGTCGAAGTCCTCGAGCTCGTCGAGGTCATCGTCCGCAAGCGCGGCGAACTCCTCGTCGTCCTCGGTCGCCTCCTCGGCCCACTGCGTGGCCTCCGAGGGCTGATCGTCGAACTCGAATTCCGCTTCCACCAGCTTCACCTCCGTGATCCGTTGCCCGAGGGCTCGAATCTATAGCCCCGGCGGGTAAAGCGGAGCGCAACTCTTCTCTCGGTTACGGAGTGAAGAAGTCCGTGTGGCAGGGCGCGTCACCGCACTGGTCCGTGATCGTCCCTGTCGCGTTGTTGAGGAACGTTGCGATCTGCAGCTGCGCCGCCGCGGTCTTGCGCGGGTGGCTGTGCGGGTCGGGACCGGTCGTCGGTGGCACGTTGCCGTACGGGGGCTCGGGCACAGCACCAGGCCCGTCGTCCCAGATAGCCACTCCCGATCCGCCGAACGGGAAGCTCGAGATCGGCTTGATCCCGTAGAACAGATTCCCGTCGTGAGCGGAGCGGGCCGGGTCGAGGGCGGTGCCGTTGGGCTCGTACCCGCGCGCTCCGATCGTCCGCGCCTCGACCATCGCGGAATACATGCTCACCTGGTGGTCGCCGTAGGCGACGTGCATGAGCACCTTGTGCGAGGGCGTGTTCGGCAGCGGCTTGTTAGTCATGTGCTGGGCGTAGGCCTCCGCCTCGCCCTTGTCCCACAGCTGCTGGAGCAGGTCGAGGATCAGCGAGTACTGCGAGTGGTCGGTGTAGCTCGCCTGGATGATCGGCTCGAAGGGCGCGAAGTCGCTCGAGCGCTGCAGCAGCAGCCCGCCGTAGTCGAGGCCCGGGACGCCGAGCACCGAGCGGCTGATGTCGGGGGACAGCGCCGTGTAACCGCCGCCCTGGATGCCGCCCTGCGAGTTGCCGTAGTAGTAGAGCTGGCTGGTGTCGATGACCGGCTGATTGCTGCCGTTCTGGAAGTTGTCGTCGTCGACGAATCCGTCCGGGCTGCGCATGAGCCGGCCCAGGAGCAGCTGGTTGACGTACGCCTGCTGGAAGCGATCGCCGATCGTCGGGAACTGGGAGAGGTCGCCGAGCACTCCAAGGTCGTAGCCCAAGTCGCTCTCGGTGCCCGGGGCACCGCTCGAGTCGTCTGCAAGGCCCCAGAACTCGGTGCCGCAGCTGACGAAGTTGTAGTTCGCGTCGAGGGGCGAGACGCCCTCGCCACCGCCGTTGTCAACGGCCTGGGTGTCCTCGCCGAAGAGACCGTGGCCGTAGACCATCCCGCGACCGGGTGTGGTGTCGGCCGAGGTCGGGATCGCGCAGCTGAAGTGCACGGTCGTGGTGCCGTTCTGATGCGGATGCGGATAGGTGCCGCCGGAGTACGAGAACTTCCCGCCCAGCGCGCAGTTGGCGCTGTCGAGGTAGCAGGGCGCCGTGAACGTCCCCTGAACCTCGCGGGCGATACCCGGCGCGAGGCCCGTGGTCGTGACGTCGGTCACCGCGAATGCCGGCGCATCGCCGGCGACGTCGCCGTCGCTCAGATTCGTGTCGCCCAGGTCCTTGAAGGCATCGTCGCGGATGGAGAGCATCGTGGTCGTGAGGCTCTTGCGGCTCGCGACGGTGTAGTCCCAGGCCTCGTAGAGGCTCGAGCGCTTGATGTGCGCCTTCTTGCGGAGGGTCTTGAAGATCGACTTGTAGCGGCTCTTGTCGCCGCGCTCGCGCTTCGGCAGATTCCTGCCGTCGCGAAGGCGCTCGAACCACTTCGGCGCCTTCAGCTCCTTGCCGCTCGCCTTCTTCATCTTGCGCAGCGCGACGATGAACGTATGCCCCTCGGCCAGCAGCTTCGCGGGATGGATGAGGAGCGTCGTGGTGTCCGTGCTCGGTGAGGTCGAGTCGAGCTCGGTCCAAATCGGCTGGCGCTTACCCGTCTTGGCGTCGATCAGCACCACAGGCGCCGACTTCTTCAGGTACTGGCCGATGTTGTTCTGCGGCACGGGCTTGGTCTTGTCGTAGGCGGCCGGCGTGTCCATTCGCGGGATGCGCACGATGATCGTCGAACCCGGGTCGAAGCCGTCGTTCATGTCGTAGGGACCGACGTCGATGCGGCCGTTGTTGCCGGAGGGCATTGCCTTCTGCGGCAGGTCGAGCCGCCGGCCCGTCTCGGTCTTCTTGTCCTTGGAGGTGAAGAGGTTGTTGGGAAACGGGACGAGGCACGGCTTCTTGGCGTAGGGCTGGCAGTTGATGCCCGCCGGCGACGTGCCCTTCGCAAATGCGGAGCCCGCCAGGGCAAGTGCTGCGGTCGCCACCGCGAGCGCTACCCAGCAAAGCCGCTGCACGCTCACGCCAAACCTCGAAACCTCTCCCACCATCGGCAACCTCCTGGCCGTCTGCCTGCTCTCTCCGCCAGGCAGAGTACCTGGGTAGCGCCGCGGGAGCGGGGCGCCTCGTCAGCTTCCGAGCGCCGCGTCGATCTGCGCGAGGGTCTGCGCCTCGGCCGGGCTGACTTCCTGGCCGTGCTCGGAGTGCGCCGCTGCGACACGCTCGGCGAGCCCGCGCACGAACTTCTTGTAGTCCTCCAGCTCCTCGGGCGTGCCCTTCGCCTCGATCAGCGCGAGGGCGCCGGTGAGCGCTTCGGTCGCGGCGGTGCGAGCCTCGTCGACCGAGTGCCGGCGGGTCTTGTCCATCTCGGGCTTCGAGCCGACCAGCTCGTCGAGCAGCTGGGACTCGCCGTGCTGGCTGCGCGCCTCGGCGTATGCCTTTGCCATCGAGAACGACTCGCGGAAGGACCCGCCACGCTCCGACAGGGCCACGGCCATGCCCGCGGTGGTGGGCGCGGTCGCGATCAGCTTCCACTCCTCCTCGGTGAAGTCGGCCTTGGTCGTCATGCGCGTTCCTTTCGCTCGGTTTCAGGTGCGGCGGGGCATCTTCGCCGATCTGGCCTGCGCGGAGCCGACGCGAGGGCTATCCCCCGCCCGGCGAAAGGGGTCAGACCCCTTTAGGTTCACTCTCGTCACAAAGGGGTCAGACCCCTTTAGGTTCAGTCTTGTCACAGGTGGCCTGGTCCCCGCGCGAGGCTTGGGCCACAATCTTGGTGTGGACGAGAAGGGACCGATCAGGGGACGGACCGCCCGCACCGCGCGACTCGGCCGTGTGGCCGCGGGCGGAGCGGCCCGCTGGGTCGGCGACCGCTTCGACTCGCGCGGCTCCGACGACGAGCAGCGCCGTCGCCGCGGCGACCGCATGGTCGCCACCATCGACTCGCTGGTCGACCAGCTCGCCGTCATGCGCGGAGCCGCGATGAAGGCGGGGCAGGTTCTCTCCACCGTCGAGTTCCCCGGCCTCGATCCCGATCAGGCCGCCTACCTTCAGAGCCGCCTGGCCTCGCTTCGCGACGACGTCCCGGCCGTCGCCTGGGAGCAGATGCGCGGGGTCATGGCCGAGGAATGGGGCGACGAGCCCGACCGGGTGCTGGCCGAGATCGGCAGCGAGCCCGCCGCCGCGGCCTCGATCGGCCAGGTCTACCGCGGGCGCACCCAGGAAGGGCGCGAGGTGGCGATCAAGGTCCAGTACCCCGGCATCGCCGACGCCGTGGAGTCCGACATGCGCAACCTGAAGATGCTCTCCCCGGTGCTGCGACGGATGATGCCCGGCCTCGAGGTCTCCGACGTCATGGAGGAGCTTCGCGAGCGAATCGTCGAGGAGTGCGACTACGAGCTGGAAGCATCGACCCATCGCCGCATCGCCCGCTACTGGCGCGGGCACCCCTTCGTCGAGGTCCCCAGCGTCGACATGGAGCTCAGCCGGCGCCGCGTGCTGGTGACCGAATGGGTCGACGGGCTCGACCACCGTCAGGTCGCCGAGGAGCCCGACGAGGTTCGCGACCGCTACGCGCAGATCGTGTACCGCTTCTTCTACGGCACGGCCATGGGCATGGGGCTCGCGCTGGGCGACCCCCACCCCGGCAACTATCTGCTGGGCCTGGGCGGGCGCGTCGCCTTCTTCGACTTCGGCATGGTGCGCCGGCTGCCGGCCGACTACCTGCGCCGCGAGGCGCGGATCGTCGCCGCGGTGCGCGACGGCGACACGGACGGGCTGATGAGCGGGATGGGCGAGCTCGGCTATCTGCCCGGCGAGCTGGACGACTGGCGACCCGACCTGCTGATTCGCCACATGCGCGCGATCTCGTGGTGGCTGTACTCCGACGAGCCGCTGCGGCTGGCGCCCGAGGACCTGTGGCGGGGCACCGAGGCGCTGCGCGAGGAGGGCAGCGGCGAGATGGTGGAGCAGCTACGGCGGATGACCCTGCCCCCCGAGGCGCTGCTGCTTCGCCGCATGGAGGGCCTGCTCTTCCAGATCGCCTCGCAGGTGCGCGCCGCCGCACCCTGGGGCGCGCTCATGCGCGAGCTGGTCGAGGAGGGCGAGCCGGTCGGCGAGCTGGGCGCGGCCCACGCCGAGTGGCTGGCCGCGCGCGCGGGCTAGGCGGAGTGGCTACTTCTTCTTGCCGTAGAGAATCGCGACGTGCGGGGTGTGGTAGTCGGGGACGGCGAGGTCCGGGAGCTTGTCGCCGTTCAATTTCGCGACCGCTGTCGAGTAGGCCTCGGTAACCGCCGGGTAGGGTTTCGCGGCGCCGAGCTTGCCATGCTTGCGGCCGTACAGCACGAAGACATCCCCATCGTCGGACTGGGTCACCAGGTCGGTTTTGCCATCGCCGTTTAGGTCGGCAGCGGCGGGCTCATAGCTGCAGGACCTGAATCCGCCGAGGAATGGAGCCGCCGGCCCGAAGCTGCCGTCCCCAGCGCCGTGCAGCAGGTACACGCTCGACACTATCCCCGCACAGTCGGTCACGGCGAGATCCATGTGGTGGTCGGAGTCGAAGTTTGCTCCGACCATCCCGTAGGGGCTGCCTGGTCCAGTTGGGGTCGTGGTCGGGTGGGCGAAGCCGTGGCGCTTCGCCAGGAAGACAGAGACATCGCCGCTGTCGTTGTCGAGGCTCGCCAGGTCCAGCCTGCCGTCGCCGTTGAAGTCGTGCACCACCAGGGCGGCCGGACTGGTGCCGTCGGGGATGTTCTCGAGGGGACTTGAACGTGCCGTCGCCCTTGCCATGGAAGATCTGGAGCTTGCCCGCGCCGTAGGCGGGGACCGCGACATCGAGCTTGCCGTCGCCGTTTACGTCCGCCAGCTGTGCCTGATACGGGTCGTTGGCGGTGTGCACGAACTTGGGGTGCTTGAACCCGCCGCCGTGCTTGGCGAGCAGGACGGTGAACTCTCCCGCCCCCTGCGTCTCGTTGGCGTCGGCGACGACGATGTCGGGGCGGCCGTCCTTGTTGAGATCGCCGGTCTCGACCCAGAACGGATACGAGCCGCCCGGCTCCTCCACGTGCTTCTTGAAGCCGCCCTTCTTGCCGTAGAGGATGGAGATGGTCCCGTGTTCCTCGCTGCCGACGATGACGTCCTTGCGCCCGTCCTTGTTCAGGTCAGCGATCGCCACCGGGTAGGCGCTTCCGCCCTTGACCGCGTACGTCTTGGGCGAGCGGAAGCCGAAGGCGCCGAACGCCGCAGCGGCCAAGACCAGCGCGAGCCCGGCCACGCCACCCACCACCGCAAGTCGTTTTCTTCCCCGGGCTGCCACCGCCAACCGCCACGATACACCCGCATTTCGGCGCGACGGTGAGAGACTCGCTGGATGACCGAGCCGAAGTCGCAGCCTCCAAGGAAGCCGGAGAGGCCGCTCTGGATCCCGCGCGGCGTGACGACCGGTGGCACCGTCAAACCGCCACGGCACCGCGGCGGTTTGTTCCACCTCCTTCGCTGGCTGGGGTCGCGCGGCCACGACGCCTGACCCCGCCCGCGGGCGAGGTCAGGCTCCCAGCCGTCAGGTGCTAGTGGAAGTCGGCGGTCCCGGCGAACCGGCAGTCCGTTGAGAACTGCGTGGTGTCACTCGAGTCGAAGACGATGCTGCCCTGTACCGCGACCCAATGGCCGTTGCGCAGGATTGCCTCGCCCTCGTCGCCGCCGTCCTGATAGTTGAACGCGACCCCGTCGCCGATGTCGAAGTCGGAGTCATCGTCGTCGCTGGTGTCGGCGAACCCGTTGTTCTGGCCCAGGTCCTTGATCCCGATCCACGTGCCCGTGCTACCGGGGGAGAAGCCAGATGGCGCGTTCGCGTCTGCGGCATCGCAGTTGCCGACGATCTTGAACTGCTTGTTCTTGGTGAGCGTGACCGTTTGCCCTTCGTTCGCTCCCTTGTTGAAGGTCTTGAGCTTCGTGCCGCTGCCCTTCGCAAGCAGCTCGACGCTCTTCGCGCCGCTGCCCTTGCCCAGCGCGATGACGCTGATGACCAGAGACGGCGATATCCGCCTTGTCATGTGTCCCTCCTGAGTAGATCTCGAGTGGACCCGCACAGCGCGGACCCGCCCTGACCCCACACCGGGGTCAGACCCCTTTAGGTTCACTCTCGTCACACCTTGGGATTCGACCCCATCGGCGGCCGCGGCGCTGCGGTCCCTACGCTCGCCCGCCCCATGGCGCAGCGAGACGACCTCCGCAACCTGGCGATCATCGCCCACGTCGATCACGGCAAGACGACGCTGGTCGACGCGATGCTCTGGCAGACCGGCGCCTTTCGCCGCGACCAGGACGTCGCCGAGCGGGTGATGGACTCGATGGACCTGGAGCGCGAGAAGGGCATCACCATCCTCGCCAAGAACACGGCCGTGCGCTACGGCGAGACCAAGCTCAACATCGTCGACACCCCCGGCCACGCGGACTTCGGCGGCGAGGTGGAGCGCGGGCTGACGATGGTCGACGGCGTCCTGCTGCTGGTCGATGCGTCCGAGGGGCCGCTGCCGCAGACCCGCTTCGTGCTGCGCAAGGCGCTGGAGGCGAGGCTGCCGCTGATCTGCGTCGTCAACAAGGTCGACCGCCCGGATGCGCGCATCGACGAGGTGGTCGACGAGGTCTACCAGCTGTTCGTCGACCTGGACGCAAGCGACGACCAGATCGAGTTCCCCATCGTCTACACGAACGCGCGCGCCGGTTGGGCCGCGCTCGAGCCCGGGGTCGAGGGCACCGATCTCGAGCCGCTGTTCGACCTCATCGTCGAGCGCATCCCACCGCCCGAGTACGACCCCGAGCACCCGCTTCAGGCGCAGGTCACCAACCTCGACGCCTCGCCCTACCTGGGTCGCCTCGCGCTGTGCCGGATCCGCCACGGCACCATCCGCGCCGGGCAGCGCATCGCGTGGTGCCGCGCCGACGGCTCGGTGAAGGCGGCGAACGTCTCGGAGCTGTTCGTCACCGACGCGCTCGAGCGCGTGTCGGCCGAGGAGGCGGGTCCCGGCGAGATCATCGCCCTGGGCGGCCTGGCCGACGTGACCATCGGCGAGACCCTCGCCGATCCCGACGACCCCCGGCCGCTGCCCGTCATCACCATCGACGAGCCGTCGCTGTCGATCACCGTCGGCATCAACACCTCCCCCCTCGCCGGCCAGAGCGGCTCCAAGCTGACCGCCCGCCAGGTCAAGGCGCGCCTGGACTCCGAGCTGGTCGGCAACGTCTCGATCCGCGTCAACGAGACCGAGCGCCCCGACACCTGGGAGGTCCAGGGCCGCGGCGAGCTCCAGCTCGTGGTGCTGCTGGAGCTGATGCGCCGCGAGGGCTTCGAGCTGACCGCGGGCCAGCCGCGCGTGCTCACCCGCGAGATCGACGGCAGGGTGCACGAGCCGGCCGAGCGCCTGGCGATCGACGTGCCCGAGGAGTTCATCGGCGTCGTCACCCAGATGCTCGCCCTGCGCAAGGGCCGGATGCTCGAGATGATCAACCACGGCACCGGCTGGGTGCGGATGGAGTACGTGGCCTCCGCCCGCTCGCTGCTCGGTTTCAGGACGGAGTTCCTCACCGAGACCCGCGGCACGGGGATCCTGCACCACGTTTTCGAGGGCTGGGAGCCGTGGGCGGGCGAGCTGCGCACCCGGCCCACCGGCGCGCTCGTCGCCGACCGCTCGGGCCAAAGCGCCGCCTTCGCCCTCTTCGGCCTCCAGGAGCGCGGGTCGCTGTTCATCGGGCCCGGCGAGGAGGTCTACGAGGGCATGATCGTCGGCGAGAACGCCCGCTCCCAGGATCTCGACGTGAACCCCACCAAGGAAAAGCACCAGACCAACGTCCGCGCCGCCAGCGCCGACATCCTCATCCGCCTGATCCCCCCTCGCCGCCTCTCGCTGGAGCAGTCGCTGGAGTTCCTGCGTGAGGACGAGTGCATCGAGATCACGCCCGAGATCGTGCGCCTGCGCAAGGTCGAGCTGGGCAAGACCGACCGCGTCAAGGCCGCGCGCCGGCAGCGCGATTCCTGAGACCGCCGCCGCGCGGCTGCGACAGTGCGCCCATGGGATCCCCCGTTTCACTCTCGTCACAAAGGGGTCAGACCCCTTTAGGTTCACTCTCGTAACGCCTTTCGGGGTCCTAGGACCTATGTCCCCTTGTAAGCGCGACCGCGACCTCGCGAACCTTTCCTTCATGAACTCGGAAAGGAGCTCAAACATGAAGAGGCGAATCAACATGTGGCTGGCAGCGATGACGGCGGTCGGAGCGATCGCGGGCGGCGGTGCCGCCGGAGCGATGGCCTCGCACGGGGCGGACGACCCCCCCGGCCATCACCACCACCACCATCATCATCACCACCACGGCAGGGAGCACGGCCCTAACCACGGCTAGTTGCCGGGCATCTCCCACCTACGAGAGGCCCCGCTACGGCGGGGCCTTCTTCGTGCCCAATGTGCACCTAAAGGGGTCTGACCCCCTGAGGTGCAGTTCCGTTGCAGGTCAGGACTCCGGCTGGGGGCCCAGGCCGTGGTCGCGCGCCCACAGCGCCGCCTGGGTGCGATCGCTGACGCCGATCGCGGCAAATACGCTCGTGAGATGGGCCTTCACCGTCTTCTCGGAGATCTCCAGGCGCCGCGCGATGAGCTTGTTGGGCATGCCCTCGGCCACGAGCTCCAGCACCTCGGTCTCGCGATCGGTTAGCTCGGCCGAGCGGCGCTCGCTGCGCTCGCTCACCAGGGCGCTGGCCGCCTTCGGAGTCAGCGGCGACTCGCCCCGAGCCGCAGCGTGTACGGCGGCAAAGAGCTCACTTGGCTCGGAGTCCTTCAGCAGGTAGCCGATCGCCCCGGCATCCAGGGCCTCGATCACCTTGTTGCGGTCCGAGAACGCGGTGAGCACGACGATCCTGGCGTCGGGGTTGGCGGCCACGATCTCGCGCGTCGCCTCGATGCCGGTGAGCTCGGGCATGGACACGTCCATCAACACGACGTCGGGGCTCTCGGCGGCGGCGAGCTCGACCGCCTCGGCGCCGTGGGCGGCCACCCCAACCACCTCGAGATCCTCGGCGCCGCCGATCAACTCGACCAGGCCGTTGCGCACCACCGCGTGGTCCTCGGCGATCACCACGCGGATCACGCATTCACCTCGACTCGCACGGTCGTGCCCCGGCCCGGCGCCGAATCGACGTTCAGGGTCGCCCCGGCGTCCCGCGCGAGGTCGGACAGGATCCGCATGCCGAAGTGGCCAGGGGCCTCGAGCTTCTCCGGGTCGAACCCGGTGCCGTCGTCGGAGACCTCGAGGCTGGCGTGGCCGTTCTCCCGTCCCACCGTGACCCGGACCGTATCGGCGTCCCCGTGCTTGACCGCGTTCCGCACGGCCTCCTGCGCCGTGCGGAAGAACAGCGCCGCGAACTCGGGCGCGGGCTCGACGCCGGCGTCAACCTCGAGCGTGGTCTTCATGCCACGACCCTCGAGGGGAGCGAGCAGGTCGGTGAGCGCCTCCTCCAGCCCTGCGTCGCGAAGCGAGGCCGGGTAGATCTCGGTCAGCAGGCTGCGCAGCTCGCGCACGCTCTGCCGCGTCTCGCCCGCGCCGGCGCGCAGCGTCTTCGACGCGTCCGGGTCGTTTGCGGCGTAGCGCTCCGCCGCCGCGTCGAGCGAGAACGACGTCCCCGCCAGGCGCTGGACAGCGCCGTCGTGAAGGTCCGACGCGATCCGGCGCCGCTCGATCTCCGAGCTGTCGATCGCGCGCTGAAGTAGCGCCTCGCGCTCGGCGTGGCCGCGGCGAAGCCGCTTCGCCATCGATGACGCGAGCGGTACGTGCACCAGCTCGAGCAGGATCAGCGCGCCGATCAGCGCCGGCGCGAACGCCAGCCAGATGTCGGTTCCGCTCGACGCCACCGAGCTGAAGCGCTGGTATGTCTCGAAGAGCAGCGGCCCGCCCGTCGGGCTGTGGATCGGCATGTAGACCTGCAGCAGCTTTCCGAAGTCGTCCTCGTAGCGGTTCTCGGGCGCCGAGAGGTCGGACAGGCTCGATTCGACGCCGCCCTGAGACAGCACCGCGGCGTCGTCGGGAGCGAGCGCGTAGCGCTGCCCGATCAGCCGCGGCTCGTCCGAGTAGACGATCCGACCGTTCGGCGTCCAGATCTTGACGCGCACGATGGAGTCGTCGAGCACGCGCTTTCGGACCAGCCGGTCCAGGCGGCGAAGCGCCGCCGGGTCGCCGCGCATCACGGCCGGGGTCAGCGCCGGATCGACCACGCCGCGCCCAACCACGCGGGTGACCTGCTTCGCGTTGTCTGTGGCCTCCGTGGTGCCGATGTGCCGCATGAGGAAGAACGCCGCCACGCCGACCAGCGCCACCGCGGCGAATCCGGCCAGGGCGAACTTGGCGACCACGCCGCCGACCGTGCCGGGCGGACGAGCGCCCGGAGCCCTGTCTTGAGTGTCCCTCCGCATCACCTACATCTTGAACACACGCCAACCCTGCACATCCCGCACGGGGTCTCCCCCTCGGGGTCAGACCCCTTTAGTTTCAGTTCCGTTGCAATGGGGTCAGACCCCTTTAGTTTCAGTTCCGGCACAAAGGTGCCTGACCCCAATGTGACGAGAGTGTTCCTAAAGGGGTCTGACCCCTTGGTGGACCGGGTACAAATCTCGGCATGGATCGCATCACCCTCGGCGAGCGCGAGCTCTGCCGCATCGGCCTGGGCACCAACCGCCTCACCGACACTCCGGAGAACCGGCAGTTCCTCGAGGCCGCCGTCGCAGCCGGCACCAACCACATCGACACCGCCCACCTCTATACCGGCGGCGAGAGCGAGGCCACCATCGGCCGCGCGCTTGCTCCGTTCCCCGAAAGCCTCACGGTCGCCACCAAGGCCGGCTACCGCGGGGGCGGCGGCCCGGAGGGCATCCGCCGCGAGGTCGAGGAGAGCTTCGAGCGCCTGAACGCCGACACGATCGCCCTCTACTACCTGCACCGCGCCGACCCTGACCACGCGCTTGGGGACCTCCTCCAGCCGCTGGCGGAGCTGCACGACGAGGGACGAATCGAGCACGTCGGCATCTCCGAGGTGTCCGTCGAGCAGATCGAGCAGGCGCGCGAGGTCCTGCCCATCTCCGCCGTGCAGAACGAGTACAACCTGGGCGAGCGAAAGCACGACGAGGTCGTCGAGTACTGCGAGGAGAACGACATCGTCTTCGTGCCCTTCTATCCGCTGAAGGGCGACATGCCCGAGCTCGCCCGGGTCGCCGAGCGCCTCGGCGCAACGCCCAACCAGGTGAAGCTGGCCTGGCTGCTGCGCCGCTCGCCGGCCATGGCGCCGATCCCGGGCACGCTCTCGATCGAGCACGCCCGCGAGAACCTGGCCGCGCTCGAGCTGGAGCTCTCCGACGAGGACTTCGGCCTGCTGAGCGGGTCACAGGCAGGCTGACCTCTTAGATTGCCCACATGCAACTTGCCGGCGCCGGGAGGGCGGTCGATCGAATGCGACGAAGCGGCGAGCTTCCGGTGGTCGTCTGCTTCGACGCCGAGCCCGACGCGCGAACGCCCGATCCCGAGAATCCGGGCGGCCTCGAGGGCTTCGAGCGCCTGCTCGAGCTCGTCCCCGGGATTCGCGAGCGCCTGGCGGAGCTCACCGGCTCGCCCGTGGCCTTCACCTGGACCGCGCGGATGGATCCGCAGATCGAGGCCGTCTACGGCTCCGCCACGTGGATCGCCGACACGTGGAGCGAGAGCTTCGAAGCGCTGGCGCGCGAGGGCGACGAGATCGGCATCCACAGTCACGATTGGCGATGGGTGGAGGAGCGCGGGGACTGGGTGGCGAACAACGACGACGCAGCATGGGAGGCGCACGTCGCCGAGCAGGCGGTCGACGCCTACCGCCGGGCGTTCGGTCGCGCGCCGCGCACGCACCGCGGCGGCTCGCACCTGCTGACGCCGGCCATGCTCGGAGCGCTGGCCGCGGGCGGTATCGAGGTCGACCTCACGCCCGAGGCCGGCCTGCCCCCCACGGACCATGGCTGGGAGGGCGAGACCTTCCTGGGCGCGAGCCCGGACTGGCGCGTGATCCCCTCCACCCCCTACCGGACCTCGGCCGAGGCGTTCCCCGGGGCGGACCCCGGCTCGGACCAGGCGCCCCTCATGATGCCGCTCACCGCCGCCCCGAACCGAAACGGCAGGCGCTTTCCGCTCACGCTCTGGAGCCCGCCGCTGGGCTTCGCCGGCCGCCTCGCCCTCCAGACCCTGCGCTCGCCCCTGCCGCAGCTGAGCTTCGCCGTGCGCTCCAACTCGCCGCTGTTTGAGCAGAAGTGGAGCCGGATCCTCGCGAACCTCGACCACGTCGCGAGCCTTCGCGGAGCGCGCTTCGTGACGGCGCTCGAGGCGGCGAGGCCGTACATGAATCGAGATTGAGTAGCCCAGGCCTCGGAATCGAGGTAGGATCGGATCCAATGGTCTCTGCGTCGCGTCGGAGTTTGCTGATCGCGTCATGCGTTGTGGCATCGGCAGCGTCTGCCGGCCTCGGGGTGGCGCCCGCGGCAGCGGCAGGCAAGGCCGCGCCGAGCAAGATCGAGATACTCGGCACAGCGTTCGTGGATCCCGACTCGGAGCTGCCGGATGGCGCCGTCACCTCCTCGCAGAAGCGGTGCATCGCGAACCGGAAGGTCACCGTCTACTTCGCAGGGAGCTCCGGCCCGTTCGTCAAGGTGGATACGGACCGCACCACAACGCACGGCGGCTGGGCCGGGCTCGGACCGGCTTCCGGCACCTCGCGCATCAAGGCCAAGGTCGCGAAGTCGCACTACGGGCCAAAGCACCACCGCAAGACGTGCGCAGCGGCAACGAGCGAAGTCCTGCATCTCGCCTGAGGACGAAGGGATCACCATGCGACCGAAGCCGCTTCTCACCCTTGGGCTGGTGGCGGTCGCGGGTGTGCTCGCCGCGCCCTGCACGGCGGCGTCGTCGACACACTCGACGTCCCTGCGGATCGAGGGATTTCTCAGCGGATATATCGGCGGCGGGATGCACTACGGCACCTTTGGCACCGTCTCGTCGCAATCAAAGCACTGCATCGCCGGGCGCAAGGTCAAGACGTACGTCCGCCAGGCGCCAGGCGATCCCTTCAAGCCACTGGACGTCGGACGGACGAGCAGCAACGGCGCCTGGGTGGGAATCCGCAAGGGCTCCGCCACGCCGAGCTCCTTCAAGGCAAAGGTGACGAAGTCGACCTACGGGCCCAGGCACCATCGCCAGACCTGCAGCCCGCAGACGAAGGTCATCTCCATTCATTGATCGCGGGCGCCGGCGAGTCGCCCGTCCACTCATCTAGGCCGCGACCGCCTCGCCCACGGGCTCCAGCGCCTGCTCCAGCACCTCGCCCACCGTCATCACCGGGTGGAAGTCGAGGGCCTCGCGGACCTCGTCGGGCACCTCGTCCAGGTCGGCGCGGTTTCGCTCCGGCAGGATCACCGTCTTCAGCCCGGCCGCGTGGGCGGCCAGCACCTTCTGCTTGACGCCGCCGATCGGCAGCGCGCGGCCCTGGAGCGTCACCTCGCCGGTCATCCCGACGGTGTGGCGCACCGGGCGCCCGCTCAGAAGCGAGGCGATCGCCGTGGTCATCGCCAGGCCGGCGCTCGGGCCGTCCTTGGGGATGGCTCCGGCCGGGACGTGCACGTGGAACTCGCGGTTGAACGCCTCGGGCGCGATGCCCAGCTCGTCGGCATGCGAGCGCACGTAGGAGAGGGCGATCTTCGCCGACTCCTTCATCACGTCGCCCAGCTGGCCGGTCAGCACCAGGCCGCGGTCGCCCTCCATGGCGGTCGCCTCGATGAAGAGGACGTCGCCGCCGGTGCCGGTCACCGCCAGGCCCGTCGAGACGCCCGGCACCGCCGTGCGCTCCACCGACTCCTGGAAGAACCGCTGGCGCCCGAGGGCGTCGCGAACCGCCGCGACGTCGACCTCGATCGGCGCCTCGGCCTCGCCCGCGGCCAGCTTCGTCGCCGTCTTTCGCAGGACCTTGCCGATCTGGCGCTCGAGTTGGCGCACGCCCGCCTCGCGGGTGTACTCGCTCACCAGCGTCTCGACAACCGGGTCGGCGATCGAGACCTCTTCGTCCTTCAGCCCGTTGCGGCCCAGCTGGCGCGGCCACAGGAACCCCTTGGCGATCGCGACCTTCTCGTCGGTCGTGTAGCCGTCGAAGTCGATCGTCTCCATGCGGTCCAATAGCGGCGCGGGGATGCCGTCGGTCAGGTTCGCCGTCGCGATGAACACCACCTCGGAGAGGTCGAGCTCGACGTCCAGGTAGTGGTCGCGGAACGAATGGTTCTGCGCCGGGTCCAGCACCTCCAGCAGCGCCGACGACGGGTCGCCGCGCCAGTCGGCGCCGACCTTGTCGACCTCGTCCAAGAGGATGACTGGATTCATCGTGCCCGCGTCGCGAAGCGCGCGGACCAGGCGGCCCGGCAGCGCGCCGATATAGGTGCGCCGGTGGCCGCGGATCTCGGCCTCATCGCGCACGCCGCCCAGCGACATCCGCACGAACTCGCGGCCGAGCGCCTTCGCGATCGACTCGCCGATCGACGTCTTGCCGGTGCCCGGAGGGCCGACCAGGGTCAGGATCGCGCCCGAGCGCTTCTCGTCGGTGATGCCGCGCTCGGTGCGCAGCTTGCGCACGGCGATGTACTCGACGATGCGCTGCTTGACGTCGTCGAGGCCGGCGTGGTCGGCGTCGAGGACCTCGCGCGTGTGCTTGGGCTCGAGCTTCTCCTCGGAGCGCTTGGCCCACGGCACCGCGATCAGCCAGTCGAGGTAGGTGCGGATCATCGAGGACTCGCCCGACTGCTCGCCGGTGCGCTCCAGGCGGCGAAGCTCCTTGACGGCCTGCTCCTGCACCGCCTCGGGCATCTCGGCCTCGGCGATCTTGCGCTCGTACTCCTCCACCACCGAGCCCTCGTCCTCGCCCAGCTCCTTGCGGATCGACTCCATCTGCTGGCGCAGGAAGTACTCGCGCTGCTGCTTCTGCGCGCCCGACTCGACGTCGTCGTGGATGCGCTTGCGCACCTGCAGCTCGGCGAGCCGCTCGCGCTGGAGCTCCAGCGCCGTGGCCAGCCGCTCGGTGACGTCGACGGTCTCCAGCACGCGCCGCTTGTCCTCCAGGCTCACGTCGGGGCTGTAGCCGGTGGTGTCGGCCAGCGCGCCCGGCTCCGAGATGGAGCGCAGGAAGGCCGAGATGCGGCCGTCGGCGCCGCGCACCTCGAGGATCTCTTCGACCACGGCGCGGTACTCGCGCTCGAGCTCGCGGGTGCGCTCGTCCGACCGCGAGCCGTCGTGGACCTCCTCGACCTCGATCAGCAGCCGGCCGTCGGGGCCGTTGGTGGCCGAGCCGGCGATGCCGCGATGAAGGCCCTCGAGGGTGGCCGCGTGGCCACCGCCCGGGATGCGGCCGCGCTCGACGACCTGGGCGACGACGCCGACGGTGCCGTAGTCGTTGTCCTCGCGAGGCAGGACGAACACGCGGTCCTCCTCGCCGACGTCGGCGACGACCGTGGCGGTCATGCCGGGAAAGAGAATGGATTCGTCGAGGGGGACGAGCAGAAGCTTCATTTGGTGCGGCTCCAGGCGGTTGAGGGCTTACGAGTCGTGAGCAACTTCACTTTGTGAAGCATTGTAGCCGAAGCGGCCAATATCTGAGCCTACCCGGCTGAGATCACCGCACACCACCCCCACCATGGGGCCTGACCCCTTGAGCGGCCGCGCATCAAGGGGTCTGACCCCCTTGTGTCGCTTGCGGCGGCAGCAAGAAGGGCGCCCCTGGACGCGGCAGGGCCGCCGCGGCGCCGCGGCGGCCCATGACCTTCAGGGAGGCTTGGTGCTGAGGCTCTAGGAGTCCTGGCGCTCGATGACGAGGAGGGTGTTGCCCTCCATGTCGCGCAGCCAGAACATCGGCGGGACGGGGTCGCCCATCCGCGAGACCTCGGCGTCGACGTCCACGCCGGCGTCGCGCAGGGCGGCGTGCGTCGCGTCGATGTCGTCGGTGTCGAGCGCGATCCCGGTCTGGCCGTTGCCGGTCTCGCCGTAGTCGGGCGGCGGGGGCGCCAGCGCGATCGTGGTCTCGGCGCCCTCGTTGGCGACCTCGACCCAGCGCATCGAGCCGTCCTCGGGCCCGAACGGCACGTCGGTCGTCTTCGCGAGGCCGAGCTTGCCGCAGTAGAAGTCGATCGCGGCGTCGGTGTCGCCGACGGGGACGATCACCGTCGCGACCTTCTTGATTCCTGTTGAGGTTGTGGTGGGCATCTGGGCTCCTTTTTGGGTGGCCTGTCCTTTGTATCCCCTTTGACAGGTCGCGGCCCGAGAACTCATCGGTGCGGTTGGCCGGCCCCTCGGCCGGGTACTTACTCGGGCAGGGCAGGTGGGATGAGAGGCGCGCCGCGTGGAACGCGTGCGCGAACACGAGGTCGCCCGAAGGCGGCCACAGCGAAAGGACTCAAACCAATGAGCACAACACTGATCATCGTGATCGTGGTGGCGGTGGTTCTGCTGGCTGGTCGCATTCGCGGCCTCGCGCAGCGCCGCCCGCCGCAAGGCCGACGAGCGCCGCGATCTGGCCGGCCAACATCGCCACGAGGCGAGGCATCGCGACCTGGCCGCCGAGGAGAAGGCCGCCGCGGCCGACGAGCAGGCGGCGCGGGCGCGTCGCGAGGCCGCCGAGGCCGAGCGCCGCTCGCATGCGGCCTCCGAGGAGAAGCAGGCCGCTCAGGCGCATCGCCAGCATGCCGACAGCATCGATCCTGATGCCAACGGCCACGCAACGAGCACCGACGGCGGTGAGCGCCGCCGCGAGGAGACTCGCCGCTAACAACTGATCGGGAGTGCGGCCGAGGTCCAGGACGGCCCCGGTCGGCCCCGGCTAGCCACTGCGGGCGGCCCACTCGGGCCGCCCGCAGGTGGTACAAGAGGGCGGCATGGATGCCATCGCCCTCACCCCCGAGGACCTGGCGATCCTCGCCCTCGAGAGCGAGACGATCGCCGGCCACACCTGCAAGGTGGTGGTGATCGACGGTCCCGGCGCGCCTGACGTCGACGCCCTGCGCGAGCGCATCGCCGCGCGCCTGGATGCCGCGCCGGCGCTGACGCGAAGGCTCGACGACTCCGACGAGCCGAGCTGGGTCGACGATTCCGAGTTCGAGCTCTCCCGTCACGTGGTCGAGCTCGACCTTGGCGAAGAGCTCGGCGATGCCGCGCTTCGCGACGCGGTCGCGCGCATCTTCGCCGAGCGGCTCGAGCGCGACCGCCCCCTGTGGCGGATGGACGTGCTGCCGCTCGCCGGCGGCGGGCAGGCGATCGTGTGGCGCATCCATCACGCGCTCGCCGACGGCACGACGACCATGCGCTTCGCCCGAGCGCTGCTGTGGGACGAGGAGCCCGCCGCCGAGACGGTCTCGGCGGCCCACGTCGCAGCGCACGCCGCGGCCGACGAGGCGCGTCGCCGCGCCCACCTCGCCGCGTTCGTTCGCCGCGAGTTCTCGCGAAGCCACGAGCCCTCCCCCTTCGACGGCACGGTCGGGCACCGGCGCGCGGTCGGCTTCGCCACGGTCCCGTTCGGCGCCCTGCACGACGCGGCCAAGCGGATCGGCGGCGCCACCGTCAACGACGCGGTGCTCTCGAGCGTCGGCGGCGGCGTGCAGCGCTGGCTCGAGGCAGCCCACGGCCGCCTCGAGTCGCTGCGGATCAAGGTGCCGGTCAGCCTGCACAGCGAGAGCCTCGACGAGGGCAACCGCGACTCGTTCTTCGAGGTCGGCGTGCCCGTCGGCGACGACGACCCGGCGGATCGCCTGCGCCGCGTCCACGAGGCGACGACCCAGCGCAAGGCCGAGCACGACGCCCAGCACATGGACGCGCTGCTGGCCGAGCTGCGCCGGGTCTCCCCCAGGCTCGAGCAGCTCTGCGAGCGGATCGAGCGCAGCCCGCGCAGCTTCGCCCTGAACGTCTCCAACGTGCCCGGGCCCCGCCAGCCCGTCAGCGTCGCCGGCGCTCCTGTCGCCTCCATGCACTCTCTCGCCGAGATCGCCCCGCGCCACGCGCTTCGCGTCGCCGTCGTCTCCTGCGCCGACGAGCTGCACTTCGGCCTGCTGGCCGACCCCGACGTCGTGCACGCCGTCGAGGACCTGGCCGCCGGGATCGAGGCCGAGGCGCAGGCGCTGATCGACGCGGACTAGGCGCCGGCCAGCTGCGCCATCAGCTCGGCGACGCCGACGACGTCGACCGCGCCGGCGATCTGCCCGGCGGCGAGCTCCAGGATCGCCGTCGACTTGAACTCCACGCGCCGGCCCGTGGCGGCGATGCCCAGAAACTCGCCGTCGTGGGTGCCGGTCCAGGTCTGGTGGGCGGCGACCAGCTCGCCCTCGCCGACGAAGATCTCGATCTCGTTGTGCAGGTCGGAGAAGCCGGCGAGGAAACCGCGCACGGCCTCCTTCTGGCCCTCGCGCCCGCGCTGCTCGCCGTTGTGAGTGAAGTCCTCGGTGAGCAAGCGGTCGATCACGTCGACGTCGCGGCCGTTGATCACCTCGGCGTAGAAGCGCCGGACGATTTCCTTGTTCGCCTCGACGGACATGCGAGCGCAGCCTATTCGGCGCGCCGCACGCGACGCGGCTTTAGTTGCAGGCGCTGAAGCCGTACTCCTTCGACAGCGGGCCGAGGGCGTGCAGCGAGGCGTCGACTTGGTTGTAGGCAGTCGCGAGCGCCTTGCCGTCGCCCTGCTGGGCGGCCTGGTCGGCGTCGGCGAAGGCGGCCTTGACCTTGTCGAGGTCAGCGAACGCGGCTGCGAGCTGGTCGGCGTCGGATTGGGGCCGAGGAAGCGACTGCAGGTCGTCGATCAGGGTCTCCGTGGTCTGGTTGAGCGCGACGACCTCGTCCGAGTTGGCCTTCAGCAGCGCGGAGGGGATCTCGGACGGTCCCTTGTACTTCGCGAAGATCGGCCGCAGGGGTTTCTCCGCGGCCTGGCGCTCTTGCTGATACGCGCCGCAGCGCTGGGTCACGGACTTCACGTAGTCCTGCTTGGTGACCGACGCGGACGCCGACGCCGTGCCGGTGCTGCTGCTCGTGCTGTCGCTGCCGCCACCACAGCCGGCGCCGATACCTGCCAATGCGGCGGTTGCCGCCACCATCGCGATCCTGCGAGTCATTCCCTGCCCCCTGCGCTGTCGAAGAACTGAAATCCGGCGGGCAGTATGCCACGGCGAACGAAGGAGCCGACGGCCCGGCGGCGCGCCTAGGCGTCGGCGCGGGGAGAGTTGTCAGCACGCTTACCGGAGGCCTTCTCGACGGTCTTGCGCGAGTCGCCCTCGCCCACGCTGACCGCGGCGGCGAGCATCTTCGAGGCGAACTGCGCCAGCTGCTCGTCGTCGGGCGTGGCCGAGCGGTAGCTCAGCAGCACGTCGGAGCGGTGGGTCGGGCGGTAGGCCATGGCGCTAGGCGGTCTCGCCCTCGGCGCGCAGGTTCTCGAGCCGATGCTCGGGCGGGCGGCGCTCGAGGCGAAACGCGAACTCGCCGAGCTGGTTGCCGTAGCGGCGAATCAGGTCGCGCCGGCGGCGCTCGCGGATGGGGTCGAGGTCGCGGCGGAAGGTGTTCGAGGGCGAGGAGGTGTCCATGCCTGGACCATCGGCAGGCGGCGAAAAGTCCTTAGCCGTGCAGGCGGCGCTGGGTCCAGATCTAAGCTGGAGCATACCTTCGTGGCGGCCTACTCGCGGCGTCCCTCCGTCGAGTTGCCGGTGGCCCCGGTCAGCACTTCTTTCCGACTCGGCGGCTCGTTGACCCGGAAGCGTTCTATGTATCGGTCGAATTCCCATTCGGCGAGAAACTTCTCAGCAGCATCCTGGCCTGAGCGAAACAGCGCCTCAGCCCGTTCATCCGAGATGTCGAACTCGGTCGTTCGGACGCCGAGGGTGGGAATTCCGATGGTGCGGACAAACGAGTCGCTATCCAGGTACATGCGATCGTGGGCCTCCAGCATCGTCTCCAACAGATCCTTCCCGTAGCGCACTATGCCGCCGTCCTCGCCGGCATCGTCGAGGCGCTCGCCTACCTGAACGCGTGGTTCGGGCTCGACCAGCATCAGGCCGAACGTGGGCCAGGGTGGTGTGCCCTCGGAGTCGAAGATCCAGACCGGAAAATTGGACAGCAGTCCGCCATCCACCACCAGGTGCCGTCGACCGTCCGTTGCGGCCCAGCGCCATGGCTCGAAGAAGATCGGAATGCTCATGCTCATGCGCACCGCCGCGGACACCTCAAGTTCCGAGGGCTCCATACCGAACCGTTCAGCCGCCTGTGGAAGCAACAGCAGCTCATGCCCGGTGATATCCGACGCCACCACCCGCAGCTTGTAGCGGTAGGGCGAGTCGGGGGGATACTCCGGATCGACCAGGTCCGCGAAGGTGCGGACGCGCTTCTTGGCGAGGAGCTTGTCGATCCACTCAAGGAATCGGTCGCCCTTGAACACACCCTTCTCGAGGAGCGCGCTCAAGACCGGTCCGGCGACGGGAATGTGGTCTTCCCACGTCTTGTCCTTGAATGAGCCGAAGTCCAGGTCTCTCAAGATGTCGTGAAGTTCCGTGGCGTCATAGCCCGCCGCCACCAGGGCCGCGACGATGGCGCCCGCAGAAGTCCCGGCAATGCTCTGGACTTCGTATTCCCGGTCAGCGAGGACCGACAATGCGCCGACCAACCCGATTCCCTTGACTCCTCCGCCCTCCAGAACGAGATCGACCTTCTTGGTGGGAGCTGGCACCTGACCACCCTAACCTCGGTGTCGAGTGGTCTGCAACTGCTACCGGCGAAGTGGACTACACGTCATGGTGCGAGGCCTTGCGCCGGCGGCCACCGAGCAATAGGTTGAATCCATCCTCAGCACCACCTCTCAAAGGAGTGGCGTGAATCAATCCCTATCCGCACCCTTGAGTTCCTGGAGGTAGGGAGACGTCGGGCGGTACGCGCAGAGCGTCTTTCACAGCGTTTCTCATCGTCCTTGCCCTGATCGTTGGGCAACTGGCGGGCTGGCAGGACCTTGACAAGAACGTGGACGGGGTGAGTCTGGCGCTCGTCCTCATTGCGCTCTTGTTGTTCTTCGTGACCTTCGCCCCGGACTCGGTCGAAAGCCTGCTGGAGCGGATGACGAGTCTCAAGCTTCCCGGAGGCATCGAGCTCGGCCTGCAGGCGGCAAGTCGCGCTGAGCAGGTCCAGCAGGGTGTTTCTTCGTCCATCGAGGACCTTCCCGACGAAATGGACGACGTCACGGTTCGGCAGCGACCGCTGGAGGGCAACTCTCACCAACAGTTCGAAGCTGTACGGGACACGCTTCAGGCCCGGCTTCGATTCGTTCACACGGTGGTGTTCGGTGATCCGCAGAGGAAAGAGGGCAACTATCCGGACATTCTCAAGAAGATCGAGGAGGAGAGACTTCTGCGGCCAAGTGAGATGGGCCTTCTCCGCGACCTATTGGGGCGAGCGGAGGATGAAGTCGAACGCCTCCCCCACGAGCTGCTGTCGGAATTCCTTGACGCGAGCTGGAAGTTCGCAGTGCGGTTCGCGACCCTCACCCACGAGCGACTCGTGAGGAAGCGCCTGGCTGAGACTGGATGGGCGTTGATGGACTTCGAGCAGAACCGCAAGCATCGGCGTGACTTTCTTGCCTACCGCGAGCAGACTTGGCTATTGGTGGCTGCGCGCGTCGAGCCTGGTGCCCTCGAGGAGACCAGGAGGCGCCTCGAGGAGACCCCACCACCGTTCGAAGCCCTGCCGGTCGTGGTCCTGCCCGACAAGAGGCAGCTTCCGCCGGACGACCAATTTCCACGCGTCGATGTGATGACCCTCGGCGAGCTCCTTGGCCGGTCGGCGAGCTACTGGACCCAGAGGCCGGGCTGGGACTAGTCGATCGTCCGGTTTGACACCGGCCATATCCGTTCAGATATACTGCACTACATGGATTTCGGGCACGAGATCCGTGCCGCGCGCCTTCGGGCGGGGCTGACCCAGGCCGAGCTCGCCGAGCGAAGCGGCACTTCCCAGGCAACTCTTTCTGCCTACGAGTCGGGCGCTAAGAAGCCTTCCGCGGCCACGCTCGACCGGCTCTGCGCCGCCTGCGGGATGCGGCTGAACATCTCCCCCGCCGCCCGCCCGGTGCGCTCGCCGAGCGCCGCCACGCTCGCGAAGCGCGGCAGCACCCTCGCTGCCGTGCTCGACCTCGCGGGGCGCCTGCCCTCCCGCCACGCCGCGACGTTGCGCTTCCCGCCCCTGCAGCCGGCGCCGAAATAGGCCATGAACCTCGCGGAGCGCCTGCTGGCCATCCACGAGAGCCTCGGCGCCGCGGACTTCGACCACGCCTTCGGCGGCGCGATCGCCCTTGCCTACTGGACCGAGGACCCGCGCGGCACCAGCGACATCGACGTCAACATCTTCTTGCCGAGTGACGATGCGCGCGAGGTGCTCGCCGCCCTGCCGGACGGAGTCGCATACGACGAGAGGAGCATTGCCACGATCGAGCGCGACGCTCAGGTGAGGCTCTGGTGGGACGAGACCCCGGTTGACCTTTTCCTCAACAACCTTCCGATCCACGACGAGGCGGCACGCCACCGCCGGCTCGTGCCATTCGAGGGAGTCGAGATCCCGATCCTCGGTCCAATGGAGCTCGCGCTCTTCAAGGTCATGTTCGACCGGACCCGCGATTGGGCGGACATCGAGTCGATGCTCGAGGCCGAGACCCTGGACGTCGACGAGCTGCGCAAGCAGCTCACGCAGCTGGTCGGGGCGAAGGACGAGCGGTTCGGGCGCATCGACGAGGCCGTGCGCCGCGCCGATGGCGCCGCCGGCTGAGCGGCCCTGGCCGACCCGCTTTCGCGCACCGGCGTAGGCTGAAGCGACCTTGGCCACGGCGACGTCCAGCATGCGGCGAACCCTCACGCGGCCCCTGCGCCACGAAATCGAGCGCGCCCTGCCCGAGCGGCCGTTTTCGGTGCGCTTCTGGGACGGCACCGTCGTCCCCGCGACTGTCCCGGATGCGCCCGAGTTCCACGCGCGCAGCCCCGCCGCCGTCGCCCATTTCCTGCGCTCGCCCGGCGAGCTCGGGCTCGGGCGCGCCTACGTCGCCGGCGAGGTGACGGTCGACGACCTCGACGCCGCGTTCACCGTGTTCGACGAGTTCGAGCCGCCGCCGCTCAGCGTCGCCGACCGCCTGCGCCTCGCCGCGGCCGCCGTCCCCGCCGCCGCGCCGGGCGGCATCCCCCGCTCCCCCTCCATCGAGCTCACCCTCGACGGCGAGCGCCACACGGTCGCCCGCGACGCCGCGGCCGTTCGCTACCACTACGACGTCGGCAACGAGTTCTTCGCGCTCTTCCTCGACGAGTCGATGACCTACAGCTGCGCGATCTTCTCGCGCGGCGCCGAAACGCTCGCCGAAGCGCAGAAGACCAAGCTCGAGCTGGTCGCCACCAAGCTGCGCCTCGAGCCCGGCCAGCGCGTGCTCGACGTGGGCTGCGGCTGGGGCAGCTTCGCCATCCACGCCGCCACGAATCACGGCGTCAGCGTCGTCGGCATCACGCTCTCCGAGCCCCAGGCCCAGCTCGCCCGCGAGCGTGCCGAGGCGGCCGGCGTCGGCGAGAAGGTCGAGATCCGGGTCGCCGACTACCGCCGCCTGGCCGACGAGCCCTTCGACGCCATCGCCAGCATCGGCATGGTCGAGCACGTCGGCGAGAACCGCATCGACGGCTACGCCCAGACGCTGGCGCGGATGCTGAAGCCCGAGGGGCGCCTGCTGAACCACGGGATCGCGGTGCTGCGCCCCGGCGACGACCAGGGCTCCGGGAACTTCTCCAACCGCTACGTCTTCCCCGACGGCGAGCCGATGGCGGTCTCGCGGGTGCAGCTCGCCCTCGAGCGCGCCGGCTTCGAGACGACCCACATCGAGGGCTTCAAGAGCGACTACGCCCGCACGCTGGGAGAGTGGATCGCCAACCTCGACCGCAACCTCGAGCAGGCCGAGCGCATCGCCGGCCCGGAGCGGCTGCGAGTCTGGCGCCTGTACCTGCGCGCCGCGCGCCATGGCTTCGAGACCGACTTCACCTCCGTCTACCAGGTGCTCGGGCACCTGCGGCAGCGATGACCGACTGCACCCACATCGACCAGGTCACTTACTTCGACCCGCCCGCCGAGGTCGAGGGCTGCGAGGAATGCCTGAAGATCGGCGGCCGCTGGGTCCACCTGCGGATGTGCCAGGAGTGCGGGAAGGTCGGCTGCTGCGACTCCTCTCCGAACCAGCACGCCTCCAAGCACGCCGCCGAAGCCAACCACCCCATCCTGCGCTCGATCGAGCCGGGCGAGGAGTGGTCGTGGTGCGCGGTGGACGAGGTGGCGTTCGTGCTGTCGAACTAAGCCGGCGAGCTGAGCAACCTCGCTGGTCGAGGCGCCGGCTCAGCCCTTGCCGTGGAAGACGGTCACCTGGGCGCCGTCGTAGTCCGGGTAGGCGATGTCCGGGTGCTTGTCGCCGTTCACTCGGCCGACGGCCACCGAGTACGGATCCGAGGCCGTGAGGCTCGTGCCGCCGTAGACCTTCGCCTTGGCGAAGCCGCCGCGCTTCGCGTAGAGAACCGACACGTCACCCGAGTCGGGTCCGTTGTAGTTCAGGACGGTGACCACGTCCGCGCGGCCGTCGCCGTTGAGGTCCCCGGCGGCGGCGAAGTCGCCGCACGCCCCGTCGGAATTGAGGAAGCTCTCGGGCGGTTTCAGCCCGTGCTTGCCGTTGGCGATCAGCAGCACGGAGGGGTCGGCAACGCCGCATCCCGTGGCGACGATGTCCGGCCGGCGATCTGCGGTGAAACGGCCCGCCATCAGACCGCGGACGCGGGGCATGCCCAGATCGAAGCTGGGCCCCGGCTTCAGCCCGCCCTTCCCATTGCCCTTGAGCACGTTGACGAATTGGTCGTTGCCGTTCTCGTAGGTGGACGTGGCGACGTCGAGCTTGCCGTCGCCGTTGAAGTCGCCGGTGACCACGCGGAACGGCGAGTCGGTCGTGTGTGGCCGCGGCGCCTTGAGCGTCCCGTGCTTCGTGCCGAGCAGCACCGAGACGGCGTTGTCCGCGGGGTTCGGGGTCACGACGTCGGGATGCCCGTCGCCGTTGAGGTCGCCGATCGCCAGCTCCTGCGGCGATGCGCCCGCGGGGTAGGCAACGGGATCCGCGAAGCCGTGGCGCTTGGCCAGGAGCACGAGGACCTGGCCCGTGGGATTGGGGTCGTCGACGACGAGGTCCGGGCGCTTGTCGCCGTTCATGTCGTGGACCGCGAAGAAATGCGGGTCGACGCCGACGGGCACGGGCTGCGCCGGGCTGAAGCCGGTCCTGTTCCCGTAGAGGATGAGGAGCTCCTCGCTCAGCTCGCTGCTCGTGATGATGTCTTTGCGCCCGTCGCCGTTTAGGTCGGCGATGGCGATGTTCTCGAGCGAGTTGGCGTTGACGGGGTAGTGCTTGGGCGCGCTGAAGCCCGAACCGGCGCGCGCCGCCGCCAACCCGCCGCCCAAGGCGAGCATCGCCAACGACACACCCCCGACTCGTGTGAACCTGGCTCGCAAGGACCCAGCCTAACGCCCCCCGCTCGGCCCGGTGCGATCCCGCGCATAGACTCGCGCCGTGAGGGTTCTCGTCACCGGCGCCAGCGGCTTTCTCGGCGGGGTGGTCTGCGCCGAGCTCTCCGAGCGCGGCCACGACGCCATGTGCCGAGTATTGCGAAGGCGCCGGGTCGCTGGCAGCGCCGCGGGGCTCAGATCGAGCGGTCGATGACCCGCTGAAAGCTGGCGCGTCAGCTTTCTGGCAGAAGCGCGAACCCCTCGCGTGCAGCCGCGTCGCGAAGGCGCTCGTCGAGGCAGACGAAATCACGGCGGGCGTCGGGCAGGTCACGCCAGGTCATCGCAGCCGCGAGTTGCAGCGCATCGCCTCCCCTCAAGGGGTGCACCGCGAGTAGGCGCTCAGCTTGAACTCGAAGTTGCTCTCCCGGCATGACCTCGGTCCACGCGTCGCTGATCTGGCGGAGCAACTCGAGAGCTTGCTGGGCCCCCCGGGCGTCGAATTTTCCCTCACGCTCCCTGCGTCGCACCGCCGAAACACATTCAACTCGTGTGCCCCACCACACGGACATCGCCGGCTCGGCTCGACCGAGATCCATGAGCTCGGCGCTTCGCGGCTCCGGAGCGAAGAGAGCTACCAGCGCGGACGTATCCCAGAAGCGCATGGGTCAGCGCCCCTCGCGGCGCTCCTCGATCACGGCTTCGGACAGAGTGAAACCGTCGGCAAGGGTCGGCCTCGGCATGTCGAAGAAGCCGTCGGGCATCACCCCGGCCCCTCGCTTTATCAGCCCGCGGCGCTCCAGGTCCGCCTGATGCTGATCTTCCTCATCCTTGGCGGCGACGATCCTCGCCACGGGTCGGCCGTGGTCGGTGATGAGCACCTCCTCGCCGGCCCGGACCCGCGCCAGGTACTCGCTGAGCTTCGCCTTGAGCTGAGCCACGCCGACGCTCACCATAACCGTTCAGATCATACAGATCACAGGACTATGGTCATATAAGTCATATTTGTTGGCACACGCCTATCGATGACCTGGCCCGTCCCTAGCCGCGGGTAACCGCCCGCTGAGCGACACTTGTGGGAATGGAGCAAACCGGTCGCGCCGATCCGGCCCAGCTCGAGGCCGAGTTCGGCGTCCACAACTACAACCCGCTGCCGGTCGTCATCGCCCGCGGCGAGGGCTCGTGGGTGGAGGACGTCGAGGGCCGCCGCTACTTCGACGCCCTCTCCGCCTACTCGGCGCTCAACTTCGGCCACCGCCATCCGCGCCTGGTGGCGGCCGCGCACCGCCAGCTCGACCGGGTCACCCTCACCAGCCGCGCCTTCCTGAACGACCAGCTCGGCGAGCTCTGCCGCCGCCTCGCCCAGACGTTCGCGAAGGACCGCGTGCTGCCGATGAACACCGGCGCCGAGGCCGTCGAGACCGCGATCAAGGCCGCGCGCAAGTGGGGCTACGAGGCCAAGGGCGTCGCGCCCGGGCGCGCCAAGATCGTCGTCTGCGCAGGGAACTTCCACGGCCGCACCACCACCCTCATCTCCTTCTCCAGCGACCCCGGCGCCCGCGACGGCTTCGGCCCCTACACCCCCGGCTTCGAGAGCATCCCCTTCGGCGACCTCGACGCGCTCGAGGCCGCGCTCGACGACGACACCGTCGCCTTCCTGGTCGAGCCGATCCAGGGCGAGGCCGGCGTGATCATTCCCCCCGACGGCTACCTGCGCGGCGCCCGCGAGCTCTGCGACCGCGCCGGCGTGCTCCTCGTCGCCGACGAGATCCAGTCGGGCCTCGGCCGCACCGGCCGCATGCTCGCCTGCGACCACGAGGACGTCAGCCCCGACCTCCTGCTCCTCGGCAAGGCCCTCGGCGGCGGCATCCTCCCCGTCTCCGCCGTGGTCGGCAGCGACGAGGTCCTCGGCCTCTTCAAGCCGGGCCAGCACGGCAGCACCTTCGGCGGCAACCCGCTCGCCTGCGCGGTCGCCCTGGAGGTCCTCGACCTGCTGGCCGACGGCGAGCTCGAGCGCAACGCCACCGAGCTCGGCGCGCGCTTCCGCGAATCCCTTCAGTCCGCCGCACACCCCGCCGTCAAGGAGATCCGCCAGCGAGGCCTCTGGATCGGCGTCGACATCCACCCCGACCACGCCCACGCCCGGACCGCCTGCGAGCGCCTGATGGAAGCCGGAGTCCTCGCCAAGGAAACCCAGAAACGCACCATCCGCTTCGCGCCGCCGCTGACGACGAGCCCCGACGAGCTCGACTGGCTGCTCGAGCGGGTCAATCAGGTGCTCGCCGGGCTCTAGCACTCAGCCACCAGCTTCAGAAGATCCTTCATGAGAAGGATCAGGTGAAGGGGATCCGTCGGGGAGCTCTCGAATCCAAATCGCTCATACCACGCGCGCTGTCGCTCGCCCAGCGCATGGACCAGCACGACTCGGACGCCGATCTCCTGGCCGGCACCGGCAATGCGCAGAAGGGCATCCTGAAGGAGCGACGTGCCGAGGCCGCGGCCTTGGTGGCGGCTATCAACCGCAAGCCTCGCCAGGAGCACCGCTGGAACCGCTCGGTCCGCCGGCTGACCTTTGAGCGCGCGCTCCGTCGCGTTCCGGGAAGCGACGGAAGATGCCGCAAGCGCGTAGAAGCCGACGACCCGCGAGGCATCTTCCGTAGTGACGAACACCCGAGCCGAGCCGTCGGCCATCGCTCCGGGGGCATGACGGTGTAGCCAATCGTCAAGGGAGTCCTCGCCGCAGTTGAATTCACCACGCTCGTGCCGCGGCTCGAGCGGCTCCGGCCCTCGGTAGGCCACCAGATCCCGGTCTACTCGAAGACGCTCGGCCTGGAGAAGAGGTCGCGAAGACCCTCCGGTACCCGGGCAGGCCGATCGAGCAGCTCGTTGAAGCGTCGCCAGTCGGCGTCATCCAGCTCGAATGTCGTGCGATCGGCCAGCACCCGCTTGGCCTCGTTGACCGCCGCGTCACGCACAAAGCTCGTGAAGGTCGTCTCCGCGCTATCCGACGCCGTCCGCACCAGGGCATCCTCGGACTCGGCGACTCGCAGGTCCCAGCGAAGTTCCCGACTCTTGTTGCTCTTTGTGGTCATGCCGCGTCTTTGCGATATCGCGCTCACGGAACTGTACAGACAATGTCCGGACACCCAGGTCTCACTCGAAGGAGGCCATCACCCGGTCGAGCAACTTCTCCCTCCCCGAATAGAGTCGACACCGTGAAGGTTCTCGTCACCGGCGCCAGCGGCTTCCTCGGCAAGGTGGTCTGCGGCTGAGCTCCTGGAGCGCGGCCACGACGTCCACGCGCTCGTTCGCCGCCCGGGCTCCGAGCCGTCCGACTGCACCGCCGTCGCCGGCGACCTCACCGACGCCGAACGGCTCACCGCCGCCGTCTCGCAGGTCGCGCCCGAGTGCGTCTTTCACCTCGCGGCCGAGATCGCCTCGCAGCGCGACCCGGCGAAGATCCGCGCGGTCAACGTCGACGGCACCCGCGTCCTCATCGCGGCCTGCGAGGCCGCGGGCGTGCGCCGCCTCGTCTTCTCCTCGACCGTCGTCACCGGCGACGCGAAGGGCGAGGTGCTCACCGAGGACTCGAAGCTTCCCGTCGAGACCGAGTACGGCCGCTCCAAGCAGGAGGGCGAGCGGATGCTGCGGGAGTCCAAGCTCGAGGACGTGATCATGCAGGCCCAGCCACGTCTACGGGCCCGGCGGCTGGTACGTCGAGGAGATCGTCGACCGCATCCGCCAGCCCGGCCGCTTCGCCGTCGTCGGCTCCGGCCAGAACTGGTGGGACGTGGTGCGGGTCGAGGACGTGGCGCGCGCCTGCGTCGACGCCGCCGAGCGCGCCCCCGCCGGCTCCACCTACCACGTGGTCGACGACGAGCCGATCCACTACTACGACTTCGTCGCCCTCACCGCCGAGGCCCTCGGCAAGGGCCCACCCCGCCGCATCCCGGCCTGGCTCGCCCGCCTCGCCGCGGGCGCCGACCCCGTCCGCGCCGCCACCCGCTCGGCGAAGAGCTCCAACGCCCGCATCAAGTCCGAGCTCGGCTGGTCGCCGCGGTTCGCAACGGCGCGCGAGGGCGTGCCCGACGCGATCGCGCAGCTCGGCTGAGATGCACGAGGTGGCGTTCGTGCTGCGGGCTGACTAACGCCCCGGAAGGGGCTCCCCGGCGAAAGGGCAGTGAGCGTCACGGTCGAGGCGCCTCCGCGGTGAGCAGTGCCGGCAGGCGCAGACCTCGGCCGCCGTGGATCGTGCGGGCAGCGCGAAGCGCGTCCAGCGCCTTCAGGGCACCGATCCGCGGAACGGATAGCTCTCGCCCCAGACGGGCTCCGGCGCCAGCTGGTCGAACAGGTGGCGGGTGTCGACGACATCGCTGCGACGTCGGGGCCTCCCCTGTGAACGATCGCTTGAGCCACGAGAGTCGAGTCGTTCGCCGACCGCTGTCCTGACGGGTAAGGATCGATGTCCTCGCCTCTCGATGCGTGTCAGGTCTGCGTCCCCGCGGCCGACCTGACGCCATAGGCCCGTTTCGCAGAGCGCTGGACCGATGCCGACGAAAGTTACGTCCGACACAAGCGCTATCTTGCGCGGTCCTCCGGGAGGTGCCGGCGGCGCGTATCCAACTTCGCGCTCCGAGGAAGCACGCGCCCGTCAACAAGACAGATGGCATTTAGACGACGTCCGACCACGAACTCGACCGCCTCGACGACGAGGAGCTCATCGAGTACGCGGTCGCGGCTCGCGATGCCGGCGAGAAGGAGGAGATGGAGAGGGCGCTCGGCATCCTCGTCTTCCGTCGCTGGGACGACCTCGTCTTTCGTGCGTCGCTCAAGCTCAAGTCCGACGAGGACGCACAGGACGTCGCCTCGCAGGCCATTTCCGAGGCCGTCATGGCCAGCTTCGAGGGCACGAGCGTCGGCGAGTTCATGAGCCTCGTCACACCGCATCATCCAGCGGCGCATCGCCGACTTCTATGGGAAGGGCGAGCGCACCGTCGACACCGCGCCGCTCCCCGAGGAGAACCAGGGCGACGAAGACGTTCACTCCAAGCCCGCGGGAATCTCCCCCGACGAGAGCGGCTTCGTCGGCCTCGAGGACGTGATCGCCCGGCTGCTAAAGCCGATGGACCAGACGACAGGCGGGTTCTCGCAGCTCTACGTCTTCGAGGACCTCGGCGCGCAGGAGACGGCGGATCGCGTGAACGAGGAGTTCCCCGACCGGGATACGCCCATGACCGTCGATAACGTCCACAAGATCGCGAGCCGCTTCCGCAAGGACCTGCGGGACGAGCTCGAGGGTTCCGGCTAGGCAAACCCAATGACCGACGTCGATCGGCTTCTCGAGCAATACATCCAGCAGCACCGAAGTGGCGGCGACGCGAGTCCGCGCCCATATCTCGACCAGCTCGAGGGGACCGATCGCGCCGAGCTCGCGACCCTCATCGACGCCTACCTGGCGCGAGCCCCCGGGCGCGAATGGGACCCGGAGGCTTACGCGGGGTCGCCCGCCGAGCAGCTCGTGAGCTCGCTGAGCGAGTCGCTCGAGGGGTCTCGGGCTCCTGGCCTGTGCTCCTGCCCTAGCTTCGCAACCGGATGAAGCTCGCCCGCGACGCGCTGGTCCAGCGCCTGGCCGAGGCCCTCGGCGTCGGCGGTCGCGAGGAGAAGGTCGCCCTCTACTACAACCAGATGGAGCACGGGCAACTCGAGCCGACGGGAGTCTCCGACCGGGTTCTGGATGCGCTCGCGGGGATCGTCGGCACGACCAAGGACGCGCTGCGCGAAGCGGGAGAGCGAACGTTGGTCCCTCCCGGCGAGGCAGCCGCGTTCACCCGTCCCACGCGATGCCGCAGAGGCGCTCCCGGCCGACGCTGCAAGCCCCGGCCGCGCCGAGCCCCTGGACGAGGTCGACGAGCTCTTCCTCGGCGGCTGAGGAACAGCCGTCAGGGCCAGCCCCCTCACACCGACCCACAGCCCATGCCCCTTTCCAGCAGACGAAACACCACTCGCACCTTTGGCTTTGCCCTCGCCGAGCGCGATTGGCCGCTTGCCGGCCTGATTGCGGTCGGCGCCGGGCGCGACGTCGATCTACTCGCCGGCATGCGCTGGGAGCTCGAGCGCAACCGCAGCCCGACACGCCGCCCATGACCCTGGGCTCGCTGCGAGCCCTCGGCCGGCTCCTGCGCACCATCGCCCACCTGGGCCCCGACCGGGGTTAGCATCGCGCCCGATGCCCACGGTCGACGTCGAGGCCATCGAACAGCGCGCGGAGGAGGCCCTCGCTGCCGTCCCGAACTGGCTCTGGGACGGCGAGACGCTCCCCGTGCCGGTCGAGCGGATCGCCGACAGCCACTTCAGCCTCCTGGTCCGCGACATCGCCGACCTGACGACAGCACCTGGCTGCCCGAATCTCGATGAGGGCCAGGGCCTCTCGGGCCTTCTCCTCCCCACCCGCGGCGAGATCTGGGTGAATGCCGACGAGGCCGAGCGCTGGCCCGGGCGGCGGCGCTTCACGATCTGCCACGAACTCGGCCACTGGGTCATGCACCGCGACGGCGAGCACTCGGTGTTCTGCCGAGCACACGACGTCGAGGAGTCCGAGCCCGACGACGAGACGCCCGACATCGAGGAGGAGGCGAGCGTCTTCGCCGCCGCCCTGCTGATGCCGGCCCGTCTCATCCAGCGCGAGTACGAGCGCGACCGCGACTTCCACGGCCTGTGCGACCGCTTCCGCGCTTCGGGCGCCGCCATGGGGCGGCGGCTCATCGAGTGATCTAGTCGCGGGGCTCCGACGGACGGGAAGAACTGCAGGGAGGCGCCGTAGAGGTCCTCACCGGCCGATGTGTCAGGAGCCGCCCCTCGGGCCTGACATCCACGGCATGGAAGCGGCAGGGGAGCTCCGAGTCTGGCTCGACGACGACCTCGTGGATCGGGCGGCGCCGCCCGGCTGGGCCCAGGTGGTCACGGCCGGCGAGGCGATCGCGATGCTCGACTCGGGACGCGTCGTCGAGCTCTCGCTCGATCACGACCTCGGCGACGACGAGCTCTACGGGCAGCGGAATCGACGTCATCGACTTCATCGTCGAGCAACAGGAGATCCATGGGCGCGACCTCTGGCCGCGGGACGGGATCACGCTCCACACCGCCAATCCCTACGGCCGCGACGCGATGGCGCGCTCGATCCGCCGCTACGCGACGCGAACTCCACTCCGTCCGCGAGTTACCAGGCAGGGCGGGAAGCCGCGCTTCTTCTTCGGGCCAGGGAGCCGGCCGGCCATGAAGCCTCTGCTGCTTCTCGACGTCGACGGCACCCTGGTCCCCTTCGGGCCCGATCCGGCCCTGAACTGCTGGATCCAGGGCTCCAGGTCGATCACCGCCTACGTCCGCATCCATCGCGACCTGCCGGCAGTGGCTCGCAACGCTTCCGCGGTGCCTTCGACCTCGCCTGGGCGACGTCGTGGGAGTGGGAGGCGAACGAGGTCTCGCCCCCGTGCTCGGGCTGCTCGGAGCTACCGGTCGCTCGAGCTGCCCCGAGGACGTCCCGATCGGCGCCGACCGCAAGCTGCCCGCGATTCGCCGGTTCGTGGGGAGCGGCCGTTCGCCTGGCTCGACGACGAGATCGGAGCCGACGCGCATGAGTGGGCTCGAAACCGTTCCGTGCCGAGCTTCCTCCTCGGGGTACGACCAGACACTGGAATCACCGACCTCGAGGTCGAAGGGCTCATGCAGTTTCTCGAACGAGGTCGTTGCGCGCCACCCAACTGCGCCGAACTGCTAGGATCGGCGCGGGTATAGCGGTTGTCGGTCTTGCGGATCAGGCCGGGATCGCTGATGACGTGGTTCTGCCAGTCTCGGCCGACAACGCGGAACGCCGTTTCGCAAAATTCCGCGATTGAATGCTGTTCGCCGCTACCGATGACGTAGTCGTCGGGCCGATCGCTCCTGACTATCAGCAGCATGGCTTCGATATAATCGCCGGCATAGCCGAAATCGCGGCGCACGCTGAGATCGCCGAGCATGACCTTGCCGTCCTGCAGGATCGGACGCCCGCGTTCGTCGAGGTCGGCGGTTCGTGACAGCCCCAAGGAGACGGCCGCCGCGGCATGAGCGATTTTCTGCGACACGAAACTCAGCGGGCGTTTGGGACTCTCATGGTTGAATAGGATCTGCAGACAAATGAAGATCGTACTGCGACCGATAGGCGCCAATAATACGATGCGCATACGCTTTCGCGATCGCATAGGGCGACATCGGCTTGAATGGCGTCTCCTCATTTGCAACGAGTTAATACGATGTTTCACCGAAGATTTCGGATGACGACGCCTGGAACAGCCGGCTTTTGGGACACAACTTGCGTATTAGATCGCATAGCTGTTGCGGCATTACCGCGTTGAGCATGGCTGTTTGAAACGGCTCGTTCCATGAAACTACCGGCCGCGAGATCGCTGCCAGGTTAAAATCTCGTCGGGCAGGACCGACGAGACCAGCCGTTCCATGAAATGATAGTCTGTAGGGTCGCCGATATGCCAATGCACACCGTCGCGCGTGGGATCGGCCTCGGCGTGGCGGCTCTGCACATGTACGGAATAGTCTTCAGCGATTAGTTTCCCTACCAGATACCAGCCGTCCTGGCCCGCGCCTCCAGTAACTAGAGCGGTTTTTTTCATGGGTGATTGCTCGCAAGACCTGCTCAAAAGTTCGCACGGTTTGTACCACTCTGATTCGTTGTAGTTGAAATATTTGAAGCCATGCTCTTTCACAAGGCTGTCGCGCCTTGCAGTCTTAAGATCCTCGCGCATCATTTCGGCGACGAGATCTGAGCAATGGCGTTTTTGTGCTGTCCAGCCCAGCTTATTCGCGGGCCTTGCTCGCATCGCCGAGCAAGGTTTCGACTTCGGCGGGTCGGAAATAACGTGGATCGACCTCCACGATGGCATTTGCCGCGCGCATCGAAACCCTTTCTCCCGCCTCGATTCCTTCACCAACGCCACGTGAAATGTATCCCGGCCTCATTCGCTGCCAGATCAACGAAATCGCGCACACCGAATGCTGCATCGCCGGTAGCGATCACGAAATCCTCCGGCATGATCCTGCTGCAGCATCAACCACTGCATCTCGACGTAGTCGCGCGCATGGCCCCAGTCGCGTATGGCGTCGAGATTTCCCGAGATAAAGCCGGTCCTGCAGTCCGAGCTTGATGCGCGCCAGCGCGCGGGTGATCTTCCGCGTGACGAACGTCTCGCCGCGCGATGGCGACTCGTGATTGAACAGGATCCCGTTGCAGGCATACATCCCGTAAGCTTCGCGGTAATTGACGGTGATCCAATACGCATAGAGCTTCGCCACCGCGTAGGGCCAGCGTGGATAGAAGGGCGTGGTTTCCGTTGCGGAATCTCCTGCACCAAGCCGTAGAGCTCGGACGTCGAGGCCTGATAAAAACGCGATTTCTTTTCCAACCCGAGAATGCGGATCGCCTCCAGCAGCGCAGCTGCCAACCCATCCGAGTTCGCCGTATACTCCGGTTCCTCGAAGATACGGCGACATGGCTCTGTGCCGCCAGATTGTAAATTTCGTCCGGCTGGACTTGTTATCGGATCAGGCTGGACGAGTCCGTCAGATCGCCATGATGCAGCATGAAATTGATGCCTTTCGTGCGGGTCCTGATACAGGTGATCGATGCGGTCGGTGTTGAACAGCGAGGTTCGCGCTTGATGCCGTGCACGTCATATCCCTTGTCAAGGAGTAACTCGGCCAGATAAGCGCCGTCCTGACCGGTAACGCCGGTGATGAGCGCAACTTTAGCGGTGTTTGTCATGGAGGCGGCTGCTTCTGTTCGTAAATGAGTCCGTCGGTAGAGGTTTTTACGAATAATATCAACTGCCTCTTTTTGACTTCTCCGGTAACGAATGTACCGGAGCCGCCTGTCATTGCGACAGCGGCAATCGTTCGACGGGTCCTTTCACGAGGGAGGGGGCGTGGCCTGATGTTTCAGTTCTCTGAAGTGAGGTTTTCGGCTGTTCTGAGGGCTTCCACCCCAATTGCTGCAATTGGATGAAATGGTCTCACTGTCCTATTCGGGAACCCCGCTGCTTTCTGGGACTAAAAAGTAGACTTAAAGGGGCTAACCACGTAGCGCGCCCGACAATTTTGCGAAATCGACAATCCGACGATGCCTCGCCGATTTGAAACCCCATACAGGAACCGAACGGAGTTGGTCATTGGCCACTCGCCTGTGTGTATCAACGTATTATCATCGCGCGGGCGGCTGCCTTTGATTGCAACACCGTTGGGTAATCCCCACCAAGAGAATTAAGATTTGGTAGCTTTGGTTACGATGTGATGGGCAGCGCGATAGTTGCAACATTCCTTACGGCAAAGGCAAATTCTTGATGAACGTCACGATGGGGCGCTCCCCGACCTCGAACCAATCGACCATAGCGGACAGCCCATAATTCTGCGGATCGACAGGCGCTTTCAGCCTGAATTCATTCACGCCGTCGCGAGCACATGCAAGGCTTGCCAATGATGCCCGAATACATGCTGTCCGAGGCCATTAGGTCGATCTTTCGCCCATTGATGAAAACCTCGAACTGGTTGGGCCCATTCCGATTGATGAAATGAGTGAACCGGATCCGGAACGGATAGGACGGTTTGACCGGGGATGAAATTCGAAATCGATCACCGCCTCGGCACGTGTCGCCCAAGCGGACGATGTGTGTGAACCACTTCGATAGCTCCATTCGGCTTCGCGCCAGCCGGTGCCGGGCGTGGGCTTTTCCAGGCTCCACCAGTCGCCAAAGCTCCAGCGTAAGAAATCTCCGTGATCGAACTTGATTGACCGCCAGAGCTTGCTCGGCGGTTTGATCGCGAGGATCTTACTGACTGCTTACTGAGACGCTTGCGTCGTGGGATCATGACTGACGACCGTTTCGATCGCTGGCGGCACGCGGTCCACGGTGATAATGTGAAATTCCTATCGTTGGGCAGCACCAGATCGTCGGACGAGACCGTCGCCGGAATGCCCGGTCCGCTCACTGGGACGGGCGCAACGAAGCGCCAGTCGGCGGTTTCCTTATGGCACTCGCCATGACGGGCGAGCGGGAACAAGCGCTGCCATTCCATGCCTGTCGCGCGGCAGACCTGGAATAAGTAGTTATATTGCGGCGTGTCGCGCAGATAAGTTATGGCCAATTGCATGTTACCATCGAGCAAGTTCCATGTGTGGCCGATGCTGTTAGTCTTGTCGATTACCACATTGGTCTTGGTCGGATCGATCTGAGCTAGGATGCCGCGCAAAACGAGCTTCGAACTGTTCGACAACTAGAATATAGCGACCGTGCTGTACAATCATGAAGGCTAGCGACGGCAACATGAAAGCTAGAAAGGGCGAGATAAGTGGCGACCAGACGCTGGCGCCAGATAAGAAGTCCCGAGCAGACCGACTGTGAAGAAACTCGCGCCGATGGCAGCCCAGAGGAATGTGCGCTGGCTGATCGCCTGATGGCTGGGCAGAAGCGCAAAGGGCGCATAGCCCGCGATCATGAGAATCAGGCCGCCGATCAGAGCACGAGCCATGGGACCGCTGCGCGTGCTGGATACCGCACGAAACCGCCCCGCGATGAGCCATATGATCGTCGCCACCGCGAAAAGCAGAGGCACGGCGGTGAGCAGGTTCATTTCCACGAGCATCATGGATACTCCGTCACGCCACCCGTCCCACAGCATGCGCGGATAGGCGATGGTGAGCATCGCTTTAAGGGCGCTCAGAATTGTCGCGAGCGCGTCGGCCGAGGATGGGAAGATGCTTGCTTGATAGGACTGTGGAACGTAGTGTTTGATGATCAGGACATAGCCGATATAGATCGTGGCGGAAGAAAACCAAACCGCGTGGGACGCAGCCTTAGCCCGCAGGTTATGGAGCGTTCCCCTAATACCAAGGCGGATGAAAACGACCATCAGGGGAAGAATGATCAGCGGAAGCGCAGCTTCGTAAGTCAAAAAGGCCGCGAGGGCGGATGCAGCACCCAATATCGACAACAGGCGGCGCGATGTGTCTGACACCAAATCGGCGACACTCAGGCTCGCGCCGACTAGGAGAAGCATCATCGCGAAATTGATGTGCAGACTGCGGAACGCGATCGTCATCGTGTCGGCTGGGAAGACGATCGCGATCACGCCGCCAAGCAAGGCTAGAAGATCAGAGGAAACGGCCTTTCGTAACAGATAGGCGACAGTGACGCCCTTAATGAATAAATCGAGGACGGTGAGAACGTGCCAGGCGATATAGCTGTTCGGGCTCAGGAAGTGAGCAAGCGCGTGGGGGAAGGCCGACAGCGGACGCGTGGCGATTGCGCCGAGCCCGCTGGCGGAAAAATCCACCAAAGATTTACGCCATTGGTGATCAGACCAAGAAGATCCCATTCTTCATCAGTCCGCCCATAGCGAAACCGAACGGAGCCCATATCGAGGCAACGACTAGTGCTGAACAAATAGCGGCATAGACCCAAAACTGTTTATGCGTCAATTCCCAGTAACGCTACTCGTCGTCGTCTCGTCTTTTGCAGCCATATGATCAGGGACTACGTTGCGGAATTGCTTGGCTGTTGTTTGCCGCTAGGCCGACAATGAACGTATAGGGGACGCGGGCATAGTCCTCTCGGATTGCTAACTCGACGTTTCGAAAAAACTCTAGGAGAGGACGGTTCGATAACCGCTTTCGCAACGAACGTATCGACCCCTGTCGTTATCCAGCATCCATTTGGCCAAGCGCGACTGACCGCTTCTGTAGCATCCATCCAGCGTAAAAAGTAATCCGTCGTCCTTCAGAACGTCGCGAATATTGCTCAAGGTCACTTCCAGTTCGGCATCGGAAATATGATGCAGTACGCCGTTCATCATAACGAGGCTTGCGCCAGCGAACTCCTTTGCTGCTCCGGCGTCGAAATAGCGACAGAAAAACCTGCCGCGATTTCCAAACGTTTTGTTGGCGTGTTCGATATAGGATTGATCAATGTCAAAGCCAATGTAATCGACGCCATCCGGAAGATGGCGAACGATATAGCCAGGCCCGCAGCCGATATCGATTATCCGCATCTGCGGGCGTAGTGTGAGATAGTCTTTAATCGCCTTGACCCGAGCGCCAAAAAAACCGCCAGCTTGGAAGGCCTGATACAATGCGGCGACTGCAAAATTATCTTCATTTACTGCTCCCAACATTATTGCTCAGGTTTTAGCACCGTGTTGCGATCGTGACGACGGTTGGCGGAATACCCAGATTTTCATAAGACCAAAGCTCACGAGCGGTACGCATACAATTGCTCCTGCGATGCCGAAAGCATAATGAAGGTTGAAGACATGCGCCGATGCTTGCATCGCTAAAGCCGTGACCGCCATATTGACGGTGTGCAAGGTAATGAAGCGGATAGCGTTCGGTCCGACGCGTCCTCGGAATTGAAAAGAGAAGGTTCGATTGGCAAAGAAGTTGATAGGCATCGAAACTAGATATCCGGCGATGCTAGACAGTTTTTCGCCAAGTCCGGCAAAGGAGATGAGGAAGGCGGTCGTTGTCGCAAAGATCAAGCCGCTGGCGCCTCCGACTAGCGCGAAGCGAATACCCTGTGCGATTACCGACTGGTCAAGAGTGAACCACCGCATCAATCGGCGCAAGGCGTTGAACCTGGCGGCCCTGATGGGCATTCCATTCGCGCCAAACGAAATACCGCGTTCTGGAAACGCTCATGCGGTTGCCTTGACGAAATATTGAGCCCCTAGAGAAAGGCGCCCTAGCAACAGATCGACAGAACGTAGAAACTTGCCAGAGGGCGGAATTGAAATAATGAATTGTTCGACTAGATCCCTAAAGCCAGCATCCTTGATTAACGAACGAGTGTCTTCGGATCGCAATAGAACGGCATTTCTATCAAAGATACAATTAGATACAATTCGCTTCGTTAAAGGATTGCGCGGATTGTGCTCGAAGACCGCAACCATTCCGCCCGGCCGGAGAACCCGCTTGATTTCAGCCGCAAAAGCGGGCCATTGCGCCGGCGGCACGTGGTGCATGACGCAGATAGTGAAGACGACATCGAAGCTTGCATCATCAAACGGAAGGCGGTGCCCCGCGTATGGCTCGTAGTGAGCGCCAGGATTGCGTTCGCGCGCCCTCTCAATGCTCGCCTTTGAAACGTCAACGCCGGTTATCGGTCCGACCTGATCCGACAACAGCTTATGAATGTTGCCGACGCCACAACCGACATCCAGGACCGAAGCGTGCTTGGTATCACCGAAATGATCGGTGACGAGATCAAGCAAGTAATCGGCCTTAACTCGTGTGAAATAATCAACCTTGAGGCCAGAAAATGCGATCGCATCGTTCACGGCCGCATCGTAGGCCTTTGAATACGCGTCGAACTCTGCCTCTGCTTGATCTTGTTTGGTCATTTTATCTTATCGGCTTGCTTCGGATTTGCCGCCGATATCCGATTTGAAGATCGCCATGCCTTCCTGGTCACTTCGCCGTTCGCCCACATGGTTTCAAGTGCTCGCTATCGCGGAGGGTATCCATCGGCTTCCAAAAACCCGAGTGCTTGATGCTACCAACTCATCGTCTGCCGCGAGACGCTCGACCGGTTTTCTTTCAATATTCGCCATATCGTTCTCTATATACACCGGAACGCGAGGTTCAAGCACGAAATCCGCCCCTTGATGAGCGCCATTTCGTTGTCCGGCTTCTCGTGAAAGCGCTCGGACTATCCTGCGGAGCGGATGCCAACAAGCGCCTGTAACGGCCGGGTGAGGGGACGGCCGTTACCGTCGCGATCTTCCCGTGCGCCCCGTGGAACTCCGCGGTGTCGACAACGTTCCAGTCCGAAGCGCCGTCGCCATAGGTCAGGGAGAACGTTTCGCCCTACGTGATGATCAAGCAGTCTTTTTCGGACTACTCATCAAGACATCCGACATCTCGGCCGATCTCGGACAACAGACGATCGAATGTCAGCCGCAGAAGATGACGAAGTCGCTCAGGCCGGCCGGTTCGTAAATATTCATGATGTGCCACAGGATCGGCAGACCGCCGATTTCGACCAGCGGCTTGGGGCGCGTGTCGGTCTCTTCGGACAAGCAAGTGCCGAGACCGCCAGCGAGAATCATCTTCTTCAGGTTCGGGTCTCCGTCGTCGGCCAGGCCGGAGTTGCCGGCTGGCGTCATGGCTGGAGGGTGAAATCCTGTGTCGTGCATGAGAGAGGTGGTAGGAGGGCGCTCGATGGTGCGTTCGACGATGCTCATGGGGTGCCCGCGGACATTGTCGAACACGCGACCGATATATTCTCCGATCACGCCGACCACCGCAGCATTGATACCTAAAGTGAAGAGCTGAAGAATGACAAGGGTCGTAAAGCCGGGGCTGTCCTGCCCAACGCCGGCCAACCAGGCCGCCGCATAGCAAAACCCGATGATCAACGACAAGCCGCAAAGCCCAAGGCCGGCGAGCGCAATGAATTGCAGCGGTTTCGTCGATTGGCTGGTCACGCCGTCCATGCCGAGCGTCAGGAGCTTTAAGAAATTGAACTTAATCTTTGCCTTCCGCGCCGAGCGCGCGTAGGGAATGCCGACAAGAGGGATAGCCGAAGGACGCGATCAGGCCACGCAGATAGGGATTGCGGTCAGTCACTTGCCGCAAATGTTCGATGATAATGCGGTCTATGAGGCGAAAGTCGCCCGCGTCCACGGGAACGGGAAATTCCGCAATGCGATCGATGAAACGGTAGAAGACTTTGCGCGCCATCAGGAGGATGGGGCTATCGGTGCGATGGGTCCGAACACCGTAGACGACCTTGAATCCTTTTTCCCAGCGCGCAAGAAATTCAAGGATCATCTCGGCGGACAGATCTGCAGATCGGCGTCAATCTGGATCGCCGCCTGGCCTCGCGCATGCAGGAAATTGGTCAGGAGCGAGCGCTGGAAGCCGAAATTGCGCGAGAACTTAAGAACGCGGACCCGCGGATCGCGCGCGACCTCCGCCTCCAGCAGCGCCAGTGTCCTGTCCTGACTGTCGTTGTCGGTGAACTGAAACTCGAAATCGTAGCGATCCGCGACCTGATCGGCGACGGCCCGCAAACGCGACAGGAGATTTGCGATGTTGCCTTCTTCGTTGAAGACCGGGATCGAAATCGTAATCAGTTTATGCGTCGAATTGACGTCGCTCATCGCTGATCCTCGCGTCAATCCGTTGTCAACGCCATCATGTGCTTGACCGCGCTCGGCAAGCCGACATTGAGAGGTCGCTGGGGCGCCATTCCGTGAAAGCATCCCGCGCCGCGCTGTTGAGCCGATCAGGGCAGCAATACGTAGATGTAGTCGAGACAGGGACATAAACATAG
>CAWJJU010000005.1:340000-621661 GCA_963843315.1 uncultured Actinomycetes bacterium | reverse complement strand
GCCCGTCCCGAAGGCAACGAGGGCGAGCGAGCGTGCGCCGAGGCGGTTGGCCTCCGCAAGCGTGCTGCGCGTCGCCGAGCGGATGATGTCCGCCGACGTCGGCCCTCCCAGGTGCATGGTTGCGGCATGGATGACCCATCGGGCGGGCATGTCGCCGGCCGTGGTCGAGACCGCGGCGCCGAGGTCGATCGGCGCGGCCTCGTCCGACTCCCGTTGAACCGACGGCCCGCCGGCCCGGGAGATCGCTGCGGCGACGCCGCCGCCGTGCATGAGCCGCGTGTTCGCGGCGTTGGCGATGGCGTCGACCTCGAGCCTGGTGATGTCGGCCTCGCGCACCTCGATCCGGGCCATGCCGGGAGGTTATGACGGGGGAGAGGCCCGCGCCGCGGCGACCTCTACCTGGCGATGGCGACAGTCCGAGATCACACCGAGGCTCTCGCCGCCGAGCTGCGCGAGCGCCTCGGCGAGCATCGCCGCGCCGAGGCGGCGGCCGGGGCGCTGGGCGGAGAGCTCGCCGGGGCCGTGCGCGAGCTCGTCGATCGCGAGGCGGCGATCCTCTCCGACGAGCGTCGCGACGAGCTCTGCGAGCTGATCCTTCGCGACGCGGTCGGCCTGGGGCCGCTGGAGGAGCTCCTCGCCGACCCGGCGGTGGAGGAGGTGATGGTCAACGGCCCCGGCAGCGTCTTCGTCGAACGGCGGGGACGAATCGAGCGGGTCGAGGCGGCGTTCGCAAGTGAGGCGGCCCTGCGCGACACCATCGAGCGCGTTCTGGCACCCCTCGGCCGCCGCGTCGACGAGCTGAGCCCGATGGCCGACGCTCGCCTTGCCGATGGATCGCGGGTGAACGTCGTGATCCCGCCGCTCGCGGTCGACGGGCCGGCGGTCTCCATCCGCAGGTTCACCGCGGTCCGCCCGGATCCCGACGCCCTCGTCGAGTCGGGCAGCCTCACCGCCGATGCCCGTGAGCTCCTCGCCGATGCTGTCCGCAGCCGTCGCAGCGTGATCGTGAGCGGCGGGACGGGATCGGGCAAGACCACTCTCCTGAATGCCCTGTCGGCGTTCATCGACGAGGCAGAGCGGATCGTCACGATCGAGGACGCCGCCGAGCTGGCGCTTCGCCAGGAGCACGTGGTTCGCCTCGAGAGCCGCCCGCCGTCGATCGAGGGCCGCGGCGAGGTGACGATCCGGGACCTGCTGCGAAACGCGCTGCGGATGCGCCCGGACCGGATCCTGATCGGGGAGGTGCGCGGCGCCGAAGCGTTCGACCTGCTGACCGCGCTGAACACCGGTCACGACGGCGCGCTGTCCACCGTCCACGCGAGCTCTGCCGAGGACGCGGTGCGCAGGCTGGAGACGCTGGCACTGATGGCGGGCGTCGGGCTACCGCATGCGGCCATTCGCGAACAGCTCGCCCGCGGCATCGACCTCGTCGCGCACCTCGAGCGCGGGCGGGAGGGAGAGCGCTTCGTGGCGAGCATCGGCCGGGTGGAGCCGGTTGCCGGCGGCGTCGGCGTCCGCGAGGTCTGGTCGCGGAGCGCCTGAGCGGTGGGCGAGCAGCTCGTCCCGACCGTACTGGCCGCGCTGAGCGGTGGGCTCCTCGCGGCGGCGGGGCGGGACGCGCTTGCGTCGGCGCCCGCGCTCGCGCGGTGGATGGGCGGAGCGATCGAGCCGATGCGCCGCGCCGGCAGCGAGGGCTACGCGCCGAGCGATGCGGAGCGCCGGCGGCTGGCGCTGCTCGCCGCGGCGGGACTGCCGGTTGCCATCGCCCTCGTCGTGGGCCCAGGTCCTGCGCCGCTCTTCGCCGCGGCCGGCCCGGCGCTTGCGGGCTGGGTACTGGCGCGGCGACGTGAGCGCTATCGCCGAGCCGTCGACTCCGAGCTCGCCGCCATCGCCATCGCGCTCGCCGACGGGCTGGCCGCCGGGCGGTCGGTGCGCGGAGCGCTCGCCCTCGCCGGCGAGTCGCTGCACGGCCCACCCGCGGTCGAGATGGCGAGGCTTCGCGCTGACCTGGAGCTGGGCACGCCCACGAAGCCGGCGCTCGAGAGCCTGTGCGAGCGATTGCGCTCGCCTCGTGTCGACGCCTTCGCGGCGGCGCTGGTCACCCACGGGCGCACCGGCGGCGACCTGGCGGGGCTGCTGCGTCGCTTCGCCGCGGCGGCTCGCGAACGCGAGCGCGTGATCGCCGATGCCCGCGCCGCGACGGCTCAGGCGAGGTTCACGGGGATGCTGGTCGTCGCCATGCCGGCCGGCGCCGCCGTGCTCGCCGAGGTCTCGCACCCGGGCTTCATCTCCTCGACGCTCCACGACGGCCTGGCGCTGGTGCTGCTTGCGGTCGCCGCCGCACTCCAGCTGATCGCCTTCGCCGCGATCAGGCGACTCGGCACGGTGGGGGAGTGAGCCCCGCGCTGGCCGCCGCCGCCGCGGCGGCTGTGCTCGCGCTGGCGGCGGGGCGGGAGGCGATCGCCGGAGCACGCTCGGCACGGGGGCGCGAGCGGGTGGCTGCGCCGAGGCTGCCCGCGGCGCTGCGGCGGCTGCTGGCACAGGAGGCTCCGCTTCGCATCGAGCGAGCGGGCCTCGCCGGGCGCCTTTCGCCCGCCGGGCTCGTCGCGGCGAAGCTCGCGTGCGCCGCGACCGGAGCGCTTCTCAGTCCCGGCCTGGCGTCTGCGATGCCCGACCGGCTGAGTGTCCTGGCGCTCGTCGGCGGGCCGCTGGGCGCGTTCTTCGCCCCCGACTTCCTGATCGCCCGCCGGGCCCGGGCGCGCCGGGCGGCGATCCTCGCCGCGCTTCCCGACGCCCTCGACCTGCTGGGCGTGGGGGTGGCGGCGGGGCGCCCGGCCGAGCGCGTGCTCGCCGAGATCGCCGCGGCGGGCAGCGGCTCGCTGGGCAGCGAGCTCGCCGTCGCGCTGGCCGAGATCGAATGCGGAGCGCCGAGCTCGGTGGCGATGCAGGGGCTGGCGCGGCGAGTCCCCGGGCCGGAGCTGGCGGGAGTGGCCGCGAGCCTGGAGCGCTCGCGCCGCCTGGGCTCGCCGCTGGCGGCCGACCTGCACGAGCGGGCCGCGGCTCTTCGGCGCGAGGCCCGAAGCGCCGTGGAGGAACGAGCCGCGCGCGCCGCGCCCAAGATCCAGCTCGTCGTCGCGCTGCTGCTGGTGCCCTCGGTGCTGCTGATGCTCCTCGCCGCGCTGGTCGCGCACGCCGGAACCCTCCTCCCAACCTGAGAACGTCCCTCCTTGATGCCTATAGGGGGCAGTGAGGGACGTTCTTGGGTTTGGGGCTAGCTCGCGGGGGCGGGGGCGTCCATGCCCGCCGTCTCGCCGGCCTCGTCGAAGAGGCGCTTGGCGACCACGCCGGAGGCGGCGCACAGGCCGTCGAGCTCGACGGTGGAGTCGAGCTGGCCCTTGACCGAGCACACGAGGGTGCCGGCGACGAGGTCCCACTCGAAGTTCTTGGGCGAGTTCTCGGCCAGCCAGACGATGAAGGTGGGCTCGTAGATCTGGCGGATCCGGTTCATCTCGTCGTGCTGGCCGGCGAATGACTCGAAGTGCTTGTCGAACGCCTCGCTCTCGAGCTCGACCCGCTGGCGCTTGCGGAACTTGTCCTCGGCCGAGTCGAGGAAGCGGAAGCCCGAGCGCCGGTGGCACACGAGCTCCTGCACGAAGGGCGCGAGCTGCGGCAGCTCGCAGAAGACCACCGTGTAGTGGTAGTAGCTCGTCTGGCGGTTGCCGTCGGAGTCGGTGCTCTCCTCCTCGTAGGTGTAGTGAGCGAGCACGCCGTTGGGCCCTCCCGGCAGGGGGCCGGTGAAGCTGCGGTCCGTGTAGCGGGCGTCGCCCTTGCGAAGCAGCTCGCACGTGGGCGGCAGCATGCCCCGCGAACCGTTGTAGGCCAGGTTTCGCGAGGTGGCGTAGGCGACGTAGAACGCCTTCTGGGACCGCGAGTTGGCCATGACCAGGCAGACGATCAGCACGATCGCGGCGGCCCCCACGGCGGCAAGGATTCCGATGATGAGACCGGCGCCGGCGAGGCCGCCGACGAAGGCGGCGAGGACCAGCATGCCCCCGAGGACCTGGGTCACCCGCGAGCCGAGAAGCTGGCGGAAGTAGTAGCCGCGAAGGTCGTCGTCGTCCTGCGGGACGGGCGGCCCCGCGGCAGCCTGCGGCGCCGGTTGCGCGGGAGCGGCGGCGGGGTCCTCGGGCGGAGTGGGTGGGGCCTGGTCTTCCATGGCGCGCAGCCTACTTGCAAAGCCCGTTGCATTTCCGGTGCGCCTGGAGGGAGGGGCGTAAGGGCCGGAAACCGGCTTCCCAGGCCAAGAACGGGGCGGTTAGCAATTCCGTCCGACGGATGAGGTCCTATTCCCGTGCAGCGTTGTGTTGCAAAGTGGGTCAGCGTGGGTTACCGTGGCGCAAGCTTGACCCAATAGGACCGGGGTGGTGAGGCGCCTCCCACCTCGCCACCCCGGTCCGAAAACTTCTCTCCGAGGCCTCAACACATGGCGTTCCGCGGTCAGTACGAACACAGCATCGACTCGAAGGACCGCCTGACGATCCCTCGCCGCTTCCGGGCCGCCCTCTCCGATGGGGTCATCCTCCTCAGCTGGCTCGACGACTGCGTGGCCATATTCGCTCCGGAGGACTTCGAGACCTTCAGCAATCGCTATCTCGCCCAGCAGAACCCGCTCGGCCAGCGCGGGCGCCGCATGGTTCGCCGCTTCTACGCGAGCGCCGACGACGACGACCTCGACTCCGCCGGCCGGGTGCGCCTGCGCCCGCACATGATCGAGCACGCCGGGCTCGAGGGCCCGTGCATCGTGGTCGGCGCGCTGGACCACCTCGAGGTCTGGAGCCCCGAGCGCTGGGCGGCCGAGAGCGAGGAGACCCTCGAGCAGGCCACGCAGATGTCCGAGGAGTTCGCCGCGGCCGACTGGCCCGTGGCCCGCGAGCCGGAATGACCACACTGACCCTCATGGCAACCGAGCACCTTCCGGTCCTCACCCACGAGCTCGTCGAGCTCCTCGATCCGGCGCCGGGCGAGTCGGGAATCGACGCGACGTTCGGCGGGGGCGGTCACGCCCGTGCCGTGGCCGAGCGGCTCGGTGGGTCGGGCTCGCTGCTTTGCGTCGACCGCGACCCGGCCGCACGCGAGCGCTTCGAGGAGATCGAGCCCGAGCTGGAGTGCCACGCCCGCTTCGAGGCCGGCGACTTCGCCGACGTGCTCGAGGGCCTGGCCGCAGACGGCGAGCGCTTCGACTTCATCTACCTCGACGTCGGCGTCAGCTCGTTCCAGCTGGACGTGGCCGAGCGCGGCTTCTCCTACTCCTACGACGCGCCGCTCGACATGCGCATGGACCCCGGCCAGTCGCTCTCGGCCGCCGAGGTCGTCAACGAATGGCCCGAGGGCACGCTGTCGAAGACGATCCGCGAGCTGGGGGAGGAGCGCCACGCACGCTCGATCGCCGCCGAGATCGTGCGGCGGCGCCCGATCCACTCCACCTGCGAGCTCGTCGAGGCCGTGCGCGCTTCGGTTCCGCCCTCGTACCGGTTCGGGCGAGGCCACCCCGCCAAGCGGACATTCCAGGCGATCCGGATCGCGGTCAACGGCGAGCTTGAATCGCTGGACCGGGCGCTGCCGGCGGCCTGGAGCCTGCTCACCGACGGCGGGCGCATGGCCGCGATCTGCTTCCACTCGCTCGAGGACCGGCGGGTCAAGCGCTTCTTCGCCGAGCTGGCACGCGGCTGCATCTGCCCGCCCGAGCTCCCGGTTTGCGTGTGCGGCCACGAGCCGGAGGCGGAGTTGCTTGCCCGCCGGGTGGTGCGCCCGGGCGAGCCCGAGCTGGAGCGAAACCCACGTGCGGCCTCGGCGCGGCTTCGCGCCGTGCGCAGGATCACGCCTGTTATCTCCGAAAGGACTGCCTGATGTCGCCCGCCGCCACCGCTGCAGCCCGCGCCGCCCGCACGGCGCCGGTTCGCACGGCGCCCGCTAGGCCGGCACCGCGCCGGGCCCCGACACGCACCGCCCCCGCACGTCCGCGCCGCACGGCGGCGCCCCGCACCCGGGCCCGCACGGTCCCGCAGCCGGCTCGCGGCGCGCGCCTGGTTCCGTTCGCGCTCGGACGCACCGCCGGCGCGGTCTCGACGATCGCCGACACCGGTGTCCTTCACCGCCTCACCCGCGGGCGGCTGTGGATCGGCATGCTCACGGGGCTTCTGGTCGGCATCGTCGCCCTGAACGTGATGGAGCTGAGCTTCGGGGCGACCGCCAGCACCCTCGGCCGCCAGGCCGACGTGCTGAAGCGCGAGGACTCGACCCTTCGCACCCGTCTCGCCGCGACGCTCTCCGACGAGCGCGTCCAGCAGGTGGCGGGGGCCCACGGGATGATCCAGCCCGAGCCGGGCTCGATCCCCTATCTCAAGGCCTCGGCGACCGACGCGAAGACAGCGGCCAGGCGCCTCGCCGACGGCGAGTTCACCTACGGCTCGCCCGACGTCCCGTCGGCGGCCACCACGAGCGCGACCGCGACGACGACCACCGCCACCACGACGGCCACGACCGCCGCCCCGGCCACGACCACGACTCCGACCGCGACCACGGCGGCCACAACCACCCCGGTGACCACGACGACTCCGGTGACCACGACAACGCCCGCGACGACCACGACCGCCGCACCCGCAACCGGCGGCGTGGCGCCGTAGGCCGGGCGGTCCCCTGACTTGCTCGTCGACCGGCGCATAGGAGTCCTCTTCGCCGGGTTTCTGTTCCTGCTCGTCCTCGCCATCGGCCGCGCGGCGTGGGTGCAGGGCGTGCAGGGCGCCGGCCTCAGCGCCGACGCGGCGAGCCAGCACTCGCGCTCGGCCGTGATCCCCGGCCTGCGCGGCGAGATCCTCGACCGTTCGGGCCGCAACGAGCTGGCGGTGTCGGAGGACGCGGTGAACGTGGTCGCGACGCCCTACCAGGTGAAGAACCCCTCGATGACGGCGACGAAGCTCGCTCCGCTCCTGAACGTGAGCGAGAGCCATGTCGTGAAGGCGATCGGCTCGGGATCGAGCGGATTCGCCTACATCGCGCACCAGGTCGACCTGCCGACGGCCACCAAGATCGAGAGGCTGCGGCTGCCTGGCATCGGCACCGAGCCCGCCGAGCGGCGCGTCTATCCGCAGGGCGAGCTCGCCTCGCAGGTGATCGGCAGCGTCGGAACCGACGGGCAGGGCCTCACCGGCCTGGAGGCGGCGGACGACACCAGCCTCGAGGGCCAGAACGGCCAGATGCAGATCGTCGTCGACGGCCTCGGCAAGGAGCTCGCGCGCCATGTGCTCAGCCCGGCTCACCAGGGTCAGACGCTGAAGCTCACGATCGACGCCGCGATCCAGGCCAAGACGGAGGCGGTCCTCAAGCAGACCGCCGAGACCTACAGGCCCGCAGGGGCGACGGCGATCGTCATGAACCCCGACAACGGCGAGATCCTCGCCATGGCGGACTGGCCGTCGGGCGACCCGTCGAACCCGGGCGGTGCGAGCGCGACCGACCTGTCGAACATGGCGACGAGCTTCAACTATGAGCCGGGCTCCACCTTCAAGGCGTTCACGATCGGCGGCGCCCTCCAGGACCACCGGGTCACGCCCAACACACCCTTTTACCTGCCGACCGAGCTGCGCTACTACGACCGCACGATCACCGACGCCGAGGTCCGCCCGGCGGAGACGCTCACGGTCAAGCAGATCCTCGCCCAGTCGTCGAACATCGGGGCCGACCTGATCGGCAAGCGGGTGGGGGCCGAGCGGATGGCGCACTGGATCAAGCGCTTCGGCTTCGGCGCGCCCACGGGCATCGACTTCCCCGGCGAGGAGCAGGGCATCGTGCCGCCGCTCTCCACATGGTCGGGCTCGACGATGGGCAACCTGCCAATCGGCCAGGGCCTGTCGGTCACGCCGATCCAGATCGCCACCGCGTACGCCGCGATCGCCAACGGCGGCACCCTGCGCCCGCCGCGCCTGGTGCTGAAGGACGGCAGCGACAAGGTCGCCGAGCCGGCCGGCCACCGCGTGATCTCTTCCGGCAACGCGAGCAAGCTCCGCACGATGCTGGAGGGGGTGCTCGCTCCCGGCGGAACGGCGTCCGAGGTGAGCGTTCCCGGCTACACGCTGGCCGGCAAGACGGGAACGGCTCAGAAGGTGGTCGACGGCACCTACTCCGACTCGCAGTTCGTCGCGTCGTTCGTGGGCTTCGCCCCGGCCGACGACCCCAAGCTCCTGGTCTCGATCGTGGTCGACGACCCCTCGCAGGGCAGCTACTACGGCGGCACGGTCGCCGCACCGGCGTTCGGCGAGATCGCCAAGTTCGCCCTTCCTTACCTCGGCATCCCGCCGGATCGCTCGGTCGGCGCCGCCACCGCGGCGCCGTAGGACGCGCCGCATACACTCGCGGGCGATGAAGCTGGGCGAGTTGTTCGACGGCGCCGGGGCACGCATCGAGGGCAACGCCGACGCGGCGGTCTCCGGCCTCGCCTACGACAGCCGCCGGGTGGGTCCGGGCGACGCCTTCTTCTGCGTCACCGGCGCAACCTCCGACGGACACGACTTCGCCCCGCGCGCGGTCGAATCGGGCGCGAGCGCCCTGGTGGTCGAGCGGCCGCTCGACCTCGAGGTCCCTCAGGCGGTCGTCGCAGGCGCGCGCGAGGCGATGGCGCCGGCCGCGGTGCGCTTCTACGGCGACCCGAGCGCCGAGCTGGACGTCGCCGGGATCACCGGCACCAACGGCAAGACGACCACGGCGTTCCTGCTGCGGCACATCCTCGAGAGCGCCGGCCGCGCGACGGGCCTGCTGGGGACCGTCAAGCAGGTGGTCGGCGGCGTCGAGGAGGCCGTTGAGCGCACCACCCCCGAGGCCGTCGACCTGCAGGCGACGTTCCGGCGCATGCTCGACGCGGGCGACGTCGCCTGTGCGATGGAGGTCTCCTCGCACGCGCTGGCCTACGGGCGCACGCACGGAGTGCGATTTCGCGTCGGCGCGTTCACCAACCTCACGCAGGACCACCTCGACTTCCACCGCGACATGGAGGGTTACTTCGCCGCCAAGGCGCGCCTGTTCGGGATCGGCGACGCGGCGCGCGCGCCGGGCGCCGCGGTGGTCAACGTCGACGATCCCTATGGCGCACGTCTGGCCGATCAGGTCGCCGAGGCCGGCGCGACGCCGCTCCTGCGGGTATCGCCGAGCGGGGACCCGTCCGCCGATCTGCGCGCGACCGCCTCGGAGTTCGACGCCGGCGGGGCGAGCTTTCGCGCCGAGGGCGCCGGTGCGACGGCCCAGGTGTCGCTCCCGCTGCCGGGCGAGTTCAACATCGCCAACGCCCTCGTCGCGCTTGGCATCGCGCTGTCCGTGGGCGTCGAGCTGGAGGACGCGGCGGCGTCGCTTGCCGACGCGCCACCGGTTCCCGGGCGCTTCGAGCCGGTCGACTGCGGGCAGCCGTTCGCGCTGGTCGTCGACTATGCGCACACCCCGGACTCGCTCGAGAACGTGCTCACCGCGGCGCGGCGGCTCACCGCCGCTCCCGGCCGCGTGATCTGCGTCTTCGGCGCCGGCGGCGATCGTGACCGCACCAAGCGCCCGCTCATGGGCGAGATCGCCGCACGGCTCGCCGACGTCGCCATCGTCACCTCCGACAACCCGCGCTCGGAGGGCCCCGGCGCGATCATCGACGAGATCCTCGAGGGCATCGACGCGAGCGCCGGCGCGATCGTCGAGCCCGACCGGCGCGCGGCCATCGCGGAAGCCGTGGCACGGGCCGAGAAGGGCGACACGGTCGTCGTCGCAGGCAAGGGCCACGAGCAGGGCCAGGAGTTCGAAGGCGGCCACAAGCTGCCCTTCGACGACCGCACCGAGGCGCGTGCGGCGCTCGCCGCCGCCGGCTTCGCGGGCCGATGATCGAGCTCTCCGCACAGCGCATCGCCGCGGCCGCAGGGGCCGAGATCGTGCGCTCCGGCGGCGGCGGCCGCCCCGAGCGCGGCGTGATCGACTCGCGCGAGGTGCGCGCGGGAGACCTCTTCTTCGGCCTGCCCGGAGAGCACCACGACGGCGGGCTGTTCGCGACGGCCGCGCTGGACGCGGGCGCCTGGGGCGCGATCGTGACCGCGCACCGGGCGGCGGAATGCGCACGCGAGATCGGCGACGCGCACGAGGGTTGGCTGCTGGCGAGTCCCGATCCGCTTCGTGCGCTTCAGGACGTCGCCCGGGAATGGCGACGCGAGCTCGGCTGCCGGGTCGTCGGGATCACGGGCTCCACGGGCAAGACGTCGGTGAAGGACATCTGCCGTTGGATCCTTCCCTATCGGGTGCACGCGAGCCCGGAGAACCTCAACACCGAGATCGGCCTGCCCCTGACCATCCTGGACGCGCCGGTGGAGACCGAGCTGCTGGTGCTGGAGATGGCGATGCGGGGGCGCGGGCAGATCGCCGAGCTCTGCGCGATCGCCGAGCCGGAGGTGGGCGCGATCACCAACATCGGCCCGGTGCACCTGGAGCTCCTCGGCACCATCGACGCGATCGCCGAGACCAAGGCGGAGATCCTCCACGGCCTGGTCCCGGGGGGTCGCGCGGTGATTCCGGCCGACGCCGAGGCGCTCGAGCCTCACCTCGCCGAGAGCGTCCCGACGCTCGCGTTCGGCCCCGGCGGCGACGTGTTCGCCTCGCGGTGGAGCCGCGGCCCCGACGGCAACATCACGGCGCAGGTCGTCTCGCCGGCCGGCGACGTGGAGCTGTCGCTTCCGTTCGGCGAGGCGCACAACCTCACCAACGCCCTGTGCGCGATCGCGGTGGGGGAGAGCCTCGGCGCGCCGCTGGAGGAGATGGCGGCGCAGGCGCCGCGGATAACCTTCTCTCGCCTCCGCGGTCAGGCCAGGAAGCTCGCCGGGCCGGTGACGGTGGTCAACGACTCCTACAACGCCAACCCCGTCTCGATGCGCGCTGCCCTCGATCACCTCGCCTCGCTCGACGCCCCGCGGCACGTCGCCGTGCTGGGCGAGATGCGCGAGCTGGGCCCCGACGCCGAGATCTACCACCGCGAGGTCGGGGCCCATGCGCGGGACCTCGGCGTGGGCCCGATCGTCGGCGTGGGCGAGCTGGCCGAGGCCTACGCGCCCGACCACCTCGTCGCCGACGCCGAGGCGGCGGCCGGCGTCGTCGACGGACTGCTCGAGCCCGGGGACGTCGTGCTGATCAAGGGCTCGCGCGCCGTGGGGCTGGAGCTAGTGGCCGACCTGCTGGAGGCCTCGCGACCGGCCGGAGACGCCGCTTGAACGTCCTGGCGCTCTCCAGCTCGGTCGTCGACCGCGGCCAGATCCTCATCGGCGGGATGGCGGCCATGCTGATCACGATCTTCCTGGGCCCCAAGTTCATCGACTTCCTGCGGGTCCGCGAGTTCGGCCAGCAGATCCGCGAGGAGGGGCCACAGGAGCACCACGCGAAGGCCGGGACCCCGACCATGGGCGGCCTCATCATCTTCCTCGCGATCTCCGTGCCCTACCTGGTGCTCGGGCCTCGCGACAAGCAGAGCCTTGCGGTGTTCGGCGTCGCGGTGGGCTCGGCGGCGATCGGCTTCGCCGACGACTGGATCAAGGTCCGCAAGCGGCGCTCGCTGGGCCTATCGGCGCGCTGGAAGCTGCTGGCCCAGATCGCCCTCGCCTTCGGCCTGTGGTGGGTTGCCACCAAGAGCGTCGGGATCGACCCGGCGATCAAGAGCCGGATCTTCGACGCCGACATCTACCTCGGCCCCGCGTTCTACGTGCTGTTCGTCTTCCTCGTGATCGCGGGATCCTCGAACGCCGTGAACCTCACCGACGGCCTGGATGGGCTGGCGGCGGGGTCGTGCGCGATCGTGCTCCTCGCCTACATGGCGATCACGGTCACCAGCGGGCAGGAGGGGCTCGCGCTGCTCTCGGCGTGCCTGGTGGGCGCGTGCGTCGGCTTTCTGTGGTTCAACTCGTTTCCGGCATCGATCTTCATGGGCGACACGGGCTCGCTCGGGTTGGGAGGCGCCATCGGCGGGCTCGCTGTCATGACGCAAACGGAGCTGCTGCTGATCATCCTCGGCGGCATCTTCGTGATCGAGGCGCTCTCCGTCGCGATTCAGGTGATCGCGTTCAAGTCGACGCGCCGGCGGGTCTTCCTGATGGCCCCGCTTCACCACCACTTCGAGATGATGGCGTGGTCGGAGACGAAGATCATGCTCCGCTTCTGGATCATCGCCGCCGTCTGCGCGGGCATCGGCTACACGCTCTTCCAGAACAGCATCGGCTCCTAAGAACGTCCCTGACTGATGCCTATACAGGGCAGTGAGGGACGTTCATCGGACTGGCGCCCGAGAACGTCCCTGACTGATGCCTATACAGGGCAGTGAGGGACGTTCATCGGAGGCGGGTGTGGAACGCGACGGTCTTCAGGGGAATGACTCCGTCTCCCTCGTTGAATGGCGAGTCGTCGCGGTCCATGAGCCTTTCGATGTCGCCGAGGACACCGGTCGCGCTCCGCCTCCCCCAGCACCGCGACATAGCTGCGCGACGCCATCGTCGCGACGAACGACTCGCGGCTGAGCACGTGGGAGTGATCGAAGGTCTCGCCGCGCAGCTCCTCGAAGAGCTCGTCGTCCTCGAAGGCCGATGCCCACGCGCCGGAGCCGTGCCGGCGAACCGTCGTGAGGTCGGCGGGGCTCGCGTCGAGCAGGTCGTCGAGGGCGGCGAACCACGGGCCCTCGCGCGTCTCCCACGGCGAAATGTTCCAGACCAGGACCAGGCCGCCACCGGGCTTCAGCACCCGCGCGATCTCGCCAAGCGCCGCGGGGCCGGCGAACCAGTGGAACGCCTGCCCGATGAACACCGCGTCGGCGACACCAGCGTCCAGCGGGATCTCCTCGGCCCGTCCGACGCGCGCCTCGACCTGGGGCAGGGCGGCGCGCAGCTCGCCCAGCATCCCCTCCAGCGGCTCGATCGCGATCACCTTCGCGAAGCGGCCGGCGAGGCCGCGCGTCAGCTTGCCGGTGCCGGCGGCCAGGTCGATCACCGTGGACCCGGCGTCCAGCCCGAGGCCCGCGCAGGCCCAGTCGACGGCCGCGGGCGGGTAGTCGGGGCGCCCCTCCTCGTAGGCGCCGGCGGCGCCGTCGAAGGTCTGTGCAAGCGGGTCGATCTTCACGGTCGCAGAATGATCGAGCATCGGGCGTTTCAGGCAGGCGCCGAGGGGAGCGAGGCGAATCTAGGAGCGTGATCGCGCGCTCGTCGAAGCCCCGTCCGCCGTTGCCCGAGGGGCCGTTCCTGGTGGTGGGCCTGGCGCGCTCCGGCCAGGGCGCCGTGCGGATGCTGCACGCGCGCGGGGAGGAAGTGCTGGGGACCGATACCGGGTCGCCGGCGGGCGCGGAAGGGTTGGGGGCCCTGGGCGTCGAAATCCACCTGGATGGTGACGGAGTTGAACTCCTCGACCGCGTTCGCTGCCTGGTCAAGAGCCCGGGGGTCCCGGGCGACGCGCCCGTGATCGAGGCCGCTCGGGACCGGAGCGTCGAGGTGATCGGCGAGCTCGAGCTCGCCTGGCGCGCGCTGCCGAACGCGTTCGTCGCGGTGACCGGGACGAACGGCAAGACAACGGTCACCGAGCTGCTCGGCGAGATCTGGCGCGCCGCGGGCGAGCCGGTCGCGGTGGCCGGCAACGTCGGCACCCCGCTGAGCTCGCTGCCCGGCGAGATCGGCGACGACGCCACGGTCATCTGCGAGTGCTCGAGCTTTCAGCTGGAGGACTCTGTGAGCTTCGCCCCCGAGTGCGGAGTGCTGCTGAACCTGGCCCCCGACCATCTCGACCGCCATGGCGACCTCGAGGCGTACGCGGCCGCGAAGCTGCGCATCTTCGCCAATCAGACCGCCGACGACACGGCCGTGATCGACCCGGAGATCGGGCTGGAGCCGCCGGGCGCCGGGCGCCGGGTCGCGCCAGAGGAGGCCGCCGGCGTCGTCGACTCGGCGGACCTGAAGCTGCGCGGCGAGCACGGGCGGCGGAACGCCTTGGCCGCGGCGGCCGCGGCGAGCGCGATGGGCATCGACCCCGCGTCGATCAGGGCGGCGCTGGAGAGCTTTACGGGACTTGCGCATCGGCTGGAGACCGTCGCCGAGGCCGATGGGGTGCAGTTCGTCAACGACTCGAAGGCCACCAACGTCGCCGCCGCAAGCGCCGCGCTTCGCTCGTTCGCGGGCGGGGTTCGCGCGATCCTCGGCGGCAGCTCCAAGGGCGAGGACTTCTCGCCGCTTGCCGAGCCAGTCGCCGAGCGCTGCACGGGTTGCTTCTTGATCGGGGAGACCGCGGGCGAGATCGAGGCGGCCCTCGCCGCCACCGGGGTGCCGCTGACCCGCTGCAGCAGCCTCGCCGACGCCGTGGCCCACGCCGCCGACGGCGCCGAGCCCGGCGACGTCGTTCTGCTGGTCCCGGCGTGCGCCAGCTTCGACGCCTTTGCCGACTACGCGGAGCGGGGCGAGCAGTTCCGGGAGATCGTCGAGGAGCTGGTCGGGTGAGCGCCGCCGGCGTGCGCCTCAACCGGGTCGGCCCCAGGGCGCGCTCCGGCGCAAAGCCAGTCGAGTACTCGCTGCTGCTCACCGCGACGCTCTGCCTGCTCGCGTTCGGAGTGGTGATGGTGTTCAGCGCCAGCTCCACCACCTCGCTGCTGGGCACCACTGGCGACAGCGCCTACTACCTCAAGCGCACGCTGCTGTTCGGCGGGTTCGGCCTGCTCGCGATGCGAGCGCTCTCCGGCCGCGGCGCCCGCGCCCTGCGCCCGCTCACCCCCCTGTTCGTCTTCGGGTCGCTCGGCCTGCTCGTCCTCGTGATGCTCCCCGGCTTCGGGCAGAGCGCGAACGGCGCCCAGCGCTGGATCGGCGCCGGTCCCATCCAGATCCAGCCCTCGGAGATCGCGAAGTTCGCCCTGGTCCTCTACGGCGCGCAGATTCTCGCCGAGCGCCCGCGGATGACGCGCTCGATCTCGACGCTCATGCCCTACCTCGCGATGGTCGCGCTCACGAGCCTGCTGATCGTCGTCGAGCCCGACATGGGCACGGCGATGGTGGTGGTCTTCTCCGCGGCCGCCCTGCTGGTCGCGTCCGGAGTGAAGGCGCGCGACCTCGTCCTGATGGCCGCCGTGATCGGCGGAGTGGTGCTGCTCGCCATCGTGATCGAGCCCTACCGGATGCAGCGGCTCACCGGGTTCCTGAACCCCGGCAGCGACGCCAGCGGCGCGGGCTTCCAGGCGATTCAGGCCAAGATCGCGCTGGGCTCGGGGGGATTCTTCGGTGTCGGCCTGGGCCAGAGCCTGCAGAAGGCCTTCTTCCTGCCGGAGGCTCACACCGACATGATCGCCGCGGTGATCGGCGAGGAGCTGGGATTCGCGGGCCTCATCGCGCTCGTGGGCCTCTTCGGGCTCTTCGGCTACGCCGGCCTGCGCACCGCGCAGCGCGCTCGCGACCGCTACGGCAAGCTGCTGGCCGCCGGCCTGACCTCGCTGATCATGATCCAGGCGCTGATCAACCTCTTCGCCGTGCTGGGGCTGGCCCCGCTCACCGGGGTGCCGCTGCCCTTCGTCTCGTACGGCAACTCGAGCCTGATCGTGACCCTCGCCGCCGTGGGGGTGCTGCTCGGGATCGCGCGCAATCCTTCGGCGGCCGCCGCCCGCGCCCCCGCGCGCCCTGCGAAACTCACCGCGATCCAGGGCGGCCGCTCGGCGCCGAAGCGCTCACGGGCCACGAGCTCTCGCAAGGCCGCCCCGCGCACCACCACCAGGAGGGCCTCGACCAGTGCCAAGAGTCGCGATAGCCGCGGGGGGAACCGCGGGTCACGTCGTGCCGGCTCTCGCAGTCGCCGACGCGCTTCGGGCTAGAGGCGCCACCGTCACGTTCGTCGGCGCCCGGGGCCGCCCCGAGGAGGAGCTCGTGCCGCGCGCCGGCTACGAGATCGACCTGCTGGACGTCACCGGCATCGACCGCTCCTCGCCGATCCGCGCGGCCGGCGCCGTTCGCCGCGCCGTCGTCGCGCTGCCGCGGGCGCGGCGCGTTCTTCGCGAGCGCGAGGCGCAGGCCGTTATGGGAGGCGGCGGCTACGTCGCCGGGCCCGCGGGGCTGGCGGCGCTGGGGCTGCGCCTGCCGCTGGTGCTGACGGAGGCCGACCGCCATCTCGGTGTCGCCAACCGCATGCTCGCCCGGCGCGCTCGCCGCGTCTGCCTCGCCTTCGCGATCCCGGGGCGGGATGGGGACCGCTATCTGGTCACGGGCCGCCCGGTCCCGGCGGCGATCGCCTCGGCCGATCGCGATGCCGCCCGCCGGCGCTTCGGCATCGCGGGCGACGATCGCTGCCTGCTCGTCTTCGGCGGCAGCCAGGGCGCGCTCTCCATCAACCGCTGCGCGCTGGACGCCTTCGTCGGCGGCGCGGGCGGCGCGGGGCCGCGCTTCGGGGACCGCGACTTCCACGTCCTGCACATCACCGGCTCGCGCGACCACGCCGAGGCGCTCGAGCGCATGGGCGCGGCGGGCGATGTGCCGCGCTACACGCTCCTCGAGTACGAGCCCGACCTCGCCGACGCGCTCGCTGCCTGCGACCTCGTCCTCGCCCGCTCGGGCGGATCGGTGTTCGAGCTCGCCGCGGCAGGCCGCCCGGCGGTGCTGGTCCCGTATCCCTACGCGACCGCTCACCATCAGCACGCCAACGCGGACTGGATGGCCGACGCCGGGGCCGCGGTGGTAGTGGAGGACGACGAGCTGGATCCCGAGCGGCTCGGCTCCCTCGTCGCGGAGATCCTGGGCGACGACGAGCGGCTGCGCGCGATGTCGGCCGCCTCGCTGGGCCTGGCGAAGCCCGACGCCGCCGACCGGATCGCCGCTGAGATCCTGGGGGCGATAGCCCGATGACGAGCCTCGAGGGCCGCTCGCTTCACTTCATCGCGATCGGCGGCGCCGGCATGTCCGGCCTGGCGCTCGTGGCGCACGGGCTGGGCGCGTCGGTCACCGGCTCCGACCGCGCCGAGAGCTCCTACCTGGAGCGGCTGCGCGCCGCGGGCCTCGAGCCCAGGATCGGCCACGACGCCGACGCGGTGCCCGCCGAGGCCGACGTGGTCGTCTCGACCGCCATCGGCGATGACAACCCGGAGCTCGCCCGCGCGCGCGAGCGCGGCCAGCGCGTCATCCATCGCGGCGAGCTGCTCGCCGAGCTCACCCAGGGCCGGCGCCTGCTCGCGGTCTCGGGGACGCACGGCAAGACGACGAGCGCGGGGATGCTCGTGCACGGGCTGCGGGCGATCGGCGCCGACCCGGCGTTCTTCCTCGGCGGCGAGCTGCCCGGAGCCGGGCCGGACGGCGGGCCCGCCAACGCGGGCTGGGGCGAGGGGGAGTGGATGATCGCCGAGGCCGACGAGTCCGACGGCAGCTTCCTGAAGCTTCGACCCGAGGTCGCCATCGTCACCAACGTCGAGCTCGACCATCACGCCCGCTGGCATTCGCGCTCTGAGCTGATCGAGGCCTTCCGCGAGTTCGCCGGCCCGGCTCGCGGCCTCGCCCTCGGCGCCGCGCCCGATCTCGACGACCTGGCCGGGGCGAGCCCGGAGGTCGTGCGCTTCGACGCCGGCCGGCCCGGCCCGGAGGAGCTCGAGCTCGCCGTACCCGGGGCCCACAACCTCGCGAATGCGCGCGGGACGATTGCGGCCGTCGGCCTGTGCGGCCTCGACGCCGGGGCGTACGCGCAGGCGCTGACGGGGTTTCCGGGGATGGTTCGCCGCCTCGAGCGAAAGGGAGTGCATCGCAGCGGCGCCGTGGTCTACGACGACTACGCGCACCACCCGACGGAGGTCACCGCCGGCATCGCGGCGCTTCGCGAGCTCGGCCCCGAGCGGGTGGTGGCGGTGTTCCAGCCGCACCTCTATTCGCGAACTCGCGCCCTGGCCGCGGGTTTCGGGAAGGCCCTCGCCGCGGCCGACGTGGTCGGCGTGCTGGACGTCTACGCGGCTCGCGAGGAGCCCGTCGGCGAGCTCGCGGGGGTCAGCGGCCTGGATGTGGCCCGCGCCACGGCCGACCGCTCCGGCGGCCGGCGGGTGATGTGGCTTCGCGACGCCGCCACCGCCCGCGCCGAGCTCGATTCGCTGCTTCGCGAGGGCGACCTGGCGGTGACGATCGGCGCGGGCGACGTCTTCGCGGTTGCCGACGCCCTGGTGGAGGAGGCCCCGTGAGCGAGCTGCCCGAGGGCGTCGAGCGCGACTACCCGCTGGCGCGGCTCACGACCGTTCGCGCCGGCGGCTCCGCCGACCTCTTCGCCCGGCCGGCGACTGAGGACGAGCTCGTGAGCCTGCTCGCCTTCGCCGGCTCGGAGGGCCTGCCGGTAGGAGTGGTGGGGTCCGGGTCGAACCTGCTCGTATCGGATGAGGGCTACCGAGGACTAGTGCTGAAGCTTTCCGGCGAACTGACCGCGATCGAGCGCGACGGCGACCACGTCGTCTGCGGTGGCGGCGCGCGCCTGCCCTCCGCGGCGGCGAAGGCCGCGGGGTGGGGACTGTCGGGCCTGGAGTTCGGCATCAACATCCCCGGCACGGCGGGCGGCGCGGTGCGGATGAACGCCAACGCCTACGGCGGGCAGCTCGCCGAGGTCCTGGAGACCGTGAACGTGTGCACCGCCACGGGCGTCGACTCGCGAGCCCCAAGCGAGCTCGCCTTCGAGTACCGCCGCTCGAACCTGAGGGCGGGGGAGGTCGTCTCCCGCGCCCGGTTTGCGCTGCATCCCGGCGAAGTGGCCGCGATCAAGGCGACGCTCGCCGAGATGCGCGGCAAGCGCCGCGAGGCGCAGCCCTCGGGCATCAAGACCTTCGGCTCGACCTTCAAGAACCCCGATGACCCGCGCGCCGAGGGTCGCACCGCCGGCCAGCTCCTCGAGGCCGCCGGCTGCCGTGGCCTTCAGGTCGGCGGCGCGCGCTTCTCCGAAAAGCACGCGAACTTCGTCGAGAACATGGGCGACGCCACCACGGCGGACGTCGTCGCCTTGATGGGGGAGGGCCGGCGCCGGGTTCGTGAGCGGTTCGGCGTCGAGCTCGAGGCCGAGGTCCAGGTCCTGGGCGACGTCGAGTGGCCCGAGGGCTGGGGGCGCGAGTGACGACCCGCGCGTCAACGGCCGCGGGCCGGCGGCGCACCACCGGCGCGGCGAAGCCGCGCTCGACCGGCACGAAGCCGCCCGCCAAGCGGCCGAGCAGGCCACGCCGCACGCAGGCCGCCTCGCGCTCCCGAATCAGGCCGTCCGCGAGCCGCGGCGCCGGCGCGGTCGCGCTGCCGCGCCTGCCCTCGCTCTCCGTGCCGCGACTGCGGCTGCCGGGGTCGCGCGGGCTGCGAATCGTCGCGATCGTCCTGCTTGCGCTCGGCGGCCTCTACTTCGCCTGGTTTCGCCACTCCTCGCTGGTGGCCGCTCGCGACGTGAAGGTCGTGGGCGCGACCACCTCCGACGCCCCCAGGATCGTCGCCGCGCTGGAGGCCGCCGGTCATTCGCAGAGCACCCTCGACGTCGACACGTCCGCCCTGCAGCGGGCGGTCGCGGACTTCCCCACGGTCGCCTCCGTTTCGGCCGACGCCAGCTTCCCGCGCGGGCTGACCATTCACGTCGACACCCGGCCGCCGGCGATGGTCGCCGACGACGGCTCGCATCAGGTGGCCGTGGCCGCTGACGGGACGATCCTCGGTGGCATCGACGTTCCGAAGGACAAGGCTGACGCCCTGCCGGTCCTGCACGTCAAGGAGGTTCACGACTCGGGACGCCTGGGCGGCAGCCCCCTGCAGCGGGCGCTCGCCGTGGGCTCGGCGCCGGCGCCGCTGCGGCCGCTGGTGGTAGGCGTCTCCAGCGGCGGGAGCGAGGGGATCTCGGTGACCATGAAGGGCGGCTTCAGGGTCGTCCTCGGCGACACCGCGGCCCTCGCCCGCAAGTGGGCGGCCGCAAGCGCGATTCTCGCCGACCCAAAGCTCGACACCTTCGCCTATATCGACGTGACCGTTCCGCAGCGTCCCGCAGTGGGCGGCGCCTGAGCCAACCCTCGAGTCAGGGTAGAGACTCCGGCTTCGCGAAAAACTCTCAACCCGTGATCCAGGGTTTTGCCCTTGCACGATTCCGTGCCGGGACCCCCCGCTGAGATTGACACAAGACCGACAATGTCGTACGGTCACGTCCAGATTCAGGGATGGGGTTGGAGGCAACCCTCAACTATCCCTTCACTCTCGGACGTCAAAAGCGTCCGCGGGCAAGCCAGAGAAAGCGGTCAAGCAACATGGTGGAGTCTTCGTACCTCGCGGTCATCAAGGTGGTCGGCGCCGGCGGCGGCGGGACCAACGCCGTCTCGCGCATGGTCGACGCCGGGCTGAAGGGCGTCGAGTTCATCGCGATCAACACGGACGTCCAGGCTCTTCAGGCCTGCGAGGCCGACATCAAGCTTTCGATCGGCCACAACCTCACCAAGGGCCTCGGCGCGGGCGCCAACCCCGACGTCGGAGCGGGCGCGGCCGCCGAGTCTCGCGACGACATCAAGGAGGCCCTCAAGGGCTCCGACATGGTCTTCGTCACCGCCGGGGAGGGCGGTGGCACGGGCACCGGCTCCGCCCCCGTGATCGCCGAGATCGCCAAGGAGGAGATCGGGGCCCTCACCGTGGGCGTCGTCACCAAGCCGTTCGAGTTCGAGGGCAACAAGCGGATGCAGCAGGCCCTCGAGGGCATCGACAAGCTGCGTGCGAAGGTCGACACCCTGATCATCGTCCCGAACGAGAAGCTGCTCCAGGTCGTCGAGCGCCGCACCTCCGTACAGGAGGCCTTCCGGATGGCCGACGACATCCTGCGCCAGGGCGTGCAGGGCATCACCGACCTGATCACCACGCCGGGCCAGATCAACCTGGACTTCGCCGACGTGCGCACCGTGATGAGCGAGGCCGGCTCGGCCATGATGGGCATCGGCGTCGCCTCCGGCGAGAACCGCGCGGGCGAGGCGGCGAAGATGGCGATCTCCTCGCCGCTCATGGAGCAGGGCATCGACGGCGCGACCGGGATGCTCCTCAACTTCACGGGCTCCGAGGACCTGAACCTCTTCGAGGTCAACGAGGCAGCCGACATCGTCGTCTCGACCGCCGACAAGTCGGCGAACATCATCTTCGGGACGGTCATCGACCCGACCATCGGCGACGAGATCCGCGTGACGGTGATCGCCACCGGGTTCGAGGGCTTCGAGACCCTGGCCCGCAGGCCGATTCAGGTCCGCGACCGGGCCCGCCGCCGAGGCGTCACCCGCCTCCCCGACCGCGAGCGCCGCGACCTCCAGGTCTCGGACGACGAGGTCGACGTCCCGGACTTCCTGAAGGGCCGCTGAACAACTCCGCCGGCGGCACTGTGCCGCCGTCGTTTCGAGGGCAATGACGGTGCCCGCGGCGCAGCCCCGAGCGTCCGCGCCCTCGCGCCTCCATGGACGCGAAACGCAACCTATGTCCGCGTTTCGCGTCCATCGATGACTGGCGCCTCGGCAGCAGCCCCTCCCTCATTGATCTTGAAGCGCCGATAGCCTCCGAGCCGTGCTGCGGAGAACGCCCCTCTACGACAATCACGTCGCCGCCGGCGCCAAGCTCGTCGACTTCGCGGGCTGGGAGATGCCCGTTCAGTACGAGGGGGTCAAGCCCGAGCACCTGGCCGTTCGCTCGGCCGCGGGCGTCTTCGACGTCTCGCACATGGGCGAGATCGAGACCTCCGGCCCCGGCGCGCTGGAGCTCCTGCAGCGGCTGCTCTCCAACGACGTCGCCAAGATCGAGGTCGGGGGCGCCCAGTACTCCGTCCTCTGCCGCGACGACGGGGGCGTCATCGACGACCTCTTCACGTACCGCACCGGCGACGACAGCTACCTGACGGTCACGAACGCGTCCAACCACGAAACCGACCTGGCCTGGTTTCGCGACCACGCCGAGGGCATCGACGCGCAGGTTGAGGATGCCCTGTCGCGCTACGCGATGCTCGCGGTTCAGGGGCCGGACGCGCGGCGACTGGTCGAGGGCCTGGCCGACGGCCGGCTGCCGGCGCGGATGCGCACCGCGACCCTGGCGATCGCCGGGGCGGAGGCGCTCGTCTGCGGAACGGGCTACACCGGCGAGGACGGCGTCGAGATCCTGGCCGCGCCGGCAGACGCGCCGGCGCTCTGGGACGCGCTCGTCCAGGCGGGCGTGACTCCCGCGGGCCTTGCCGCCCGCGACACGCTGCGCCTGGAGGTGTGCTTCCACCTCTACGGCAACGACCTGATGCTCGAGCGCGGCCCGATCGAGGCCGGGCTGGGCTGGTGCTGCAAGGAGGACACGGGCTTCATCGGGGCCGACGCGGTCGCCGCGGCGCGAGCCGAGGGGCCGAGCGAGAAGCTGGCGCCATTCGTGCTGACCGTGCCCGGGATCCCTCGCCAGGGAAACGGGGTGGTGAGCGCGGGCGAGGAGGCCGGAGTGGTGACCAGCGGGACCCTCTCGCCCTCGCTCGACGTGGGGATCGGCATGGCATACGTCCGCCCCGACCTCGCCGAGCCGGGGACCGAGATCGAGATCGACGTGCGCGGCAGGCGCCGAGCGGCGCGCGTCGAGAGGAAGCCCCTCTACGACCCCGCCCGATGACCGCCGAGGCGCCGACACCCGAAGCGCTCATCCTCGACGGCGTCGAGGCGCAGATGGACGCCATGGCGTCCGGCGCCGCCACGTCGCGGCAGCTGACCGAGGCCAGCCTCGCGCGCATCGAGAGGCTGAACCCGCAGCTGAACGCCTTCCACGCCGTCTTCGCCGACGCCGCGCTGGCGGCGGCCGACGAGGCCGATGCGAGGAGGGGCAGGGGCGAGGACTTGCCGCTGCTCGGGGTGCCGCTGGCCATCAAGGACGACGTCGAGCAGGTCGGGCAGCGCACGACCCTGGGCACCGAGTGCGGAGAGGTGAGCGAGGTCGACAGCGAGGTGCTGAAGCGCCTGGTCGGCGCCGGGGCCGTGGTCGTGGGCCGCACCAACGCGCCGGAGCTCTTGATCTTCCCCTTCACCGAGTCCAAGACCTACGGCGCGACCCGCAACCCATGGGACGTCTCGCGCACGCCCGGTGGCTCGAGCGGCGGCTCGGCCGCGGCGGTGAGCTCGGGCATGGTCGGGCTCGCGCTCGGCTCCGATGGCGGTGGGTCGATCCGCATTCCGGCCACGTGCTGCGGCGTCTTCGGGCTGAAGCCCACCCGCGACCTCGTCCCGACGGCGCCGCACAGCGACACCGACCACGGCTGGCAGGGACTGGGCGTCTACGGCCCCATTTCCCGCACGGTCGCCGGCGCCGCGCGGTTCATGGACGCCGCGGCCGACGCGCGGGAGGGCGAATCGTTCACCGCGGCCGCCGCCACCGACCCCGAGCCGCTTCGGATCGCGATCGCGACCCGTCCGCCGCTTCGCGGCCCGGTGCGCAAGGAGTGCGCGCAGGCTGCCCGCGACATGGCCGACGTGCTGCGCGGGATGGGCCACAGGGTCAGCCAGGACTCGCCGAAGCTCGTCGGCGCGCTCATGAACTTCATCCCCCGCTACTTCAAGGGGATCCAGGTGAGCGGCGAGGCGCTCGGCGGCGAGGAGCGCTTCGAGCCCCGCACGCGAGGCATGATGCGGATCGGGCGGCGCCTGCCCGGCTTCATCGTCAGGCGCGCGCTCGACGGCGAGGTGGAGACGAGCGCCAGGATCGCGCGGTTCTTCGAGGACTACGACGCGCTCCTCATGCCCGGATTGGCCGCGCCGCCGGTCGCCGTCGGCCGCTGGCAGAAGCGCGGCGCCCTCGCCACGTTCAACGCCGTCGGCAACTGGACCCCGTTCACCGCGATCTGGAACGCGACCGGCCAGCCCGTCGCCGCGGTGCCCGTGGGCCTCGGCACCAGCGGCCTTCCCGTCGGCGCGCAGCTCGTCGGGCGGCGCGGCGATGATCGCCTCCTGGTCTCGCTCGCAGGGCAGATCGAGCGCAAGCGCCCGTGGGCCGCTCGCCGGCCGCCGGTGAGCTGACCCGCCCGCGTAGAGTCCAGGCGACCGCAACCGATCAAGGACAGGAGGGCCAGTGGCCGAGGAGACCTATCCCGACGAGCTCAAGTACCACCCCGAGCACGACTGGGCCCGAATCGAGGGCGACGAGGCCACGTTCGGCATCACCTGGTACGCGCAGGACTCGTTGGGCGAGGTGGTCTTCTTCGAGCCTCCCGAGGTCGGCTCCGAGGTGACGAAGGACCAGACCTACGCGGAGGTCGAGTCGGTCAAGGCCGTCTCCGACGTCTACGCGCCGCTCTCGGGTGAGGTGCTGGCGGTCAACGAGGGCGCGGGCGACTCGCCGGAGACGATCAACGAGGACCCGTACGGCGAGGGCTGGCTGGTCAAGGTGAAGCTCTCCGACGCGTCCGAGGTCGACACGCTGATGGATGCGCCCGCCTACCGCGACCTGCTCGCCTCGTCGAGCTAGGGGTGCCCGCAGTGAGCGCGAAGAAGTCCGCCGCGGGGTTCACGAAGGAGGAGCGCGCGGCGATGCGCGAGCGCGCCCGCGAGCTGAAGGCCGCCAAGAGCAGGGCCGAGGCGGAGAAGGACGTGCTGGCAAAGATCGCGGCGATGCCGAAGGGCGATCGCGTCATCGCCGAGCGGATCCACGCGATGGTCAAGGCGAGCGCTCCTGAGCTCTCGTCGAGGACCTGGTACGGCATGCCCGCCTACGCCAACGAGGACGGCAAGGTGGTCTGCTTCTTCAAGCCGGCGGAGAAGTTCAACTCGAGGTATGCGACGTTCGGGTTCAACGACGACGCGAACCTCGACGAGGGCTCGATGTGGACCACCTCGTACGCGCTCACGAAGCTGACGAAGGCCGACGAGCGCAAGCTCGCCGCGCTCGTGCGCAAAGCGGTGAGCTAGAGCGCGACGGCCGGCGCCTCGCGGGGCGCCCAGGGGATCACGAGCGGATCGACCGGGTCGGGCTCCTCGGCCCAGAGCCGGTCCTGCACGATCGCGCGGCCGCTGCCGCACTGAACCTCGAGCGAGTGCCGCCCGGAGCAGAACGGGCAGTCCGCGGGGACGGTCGGCGAGGGGACCGAGAGGGCCTGCACGAACATCGTGGCTTCGTGATCCGTCATGGCTTCTTCATCGACCGTGGCCGCCGGAACTTGACTCGGGTTATCCGCAATGAAGGCGAGCCGGTGGCCTCACTACGATCACCGGGGTGAGCCGCTACACGTCCGCAACCGACGCCGATCGCAAGGCGATGCTCGAGGCCGTCGGGGCCGGCTCCGTCGACGAGCTGTTCGACGACCTCCCGGCCGACGTGCGCCTCGATCGGCCCCTGGACCTGCCCGACGGGCTCTCCGAGCCCGAGGTCTTCAGCGACCTCGCGAAGCTCGCCGCCCGCAACGCCGACGCCGACGCGGAGACCTGCTTCCTCGGGGCCGGGATGTACGACCACTACTCGCCCGCGATCGTCGATGCGATCTCTCAGCGCTCGGAGTTCCTCACGCCGTACACGCCGTATCAGCCCGAGGTCTCCCAGGGCGGGCTTCAGGCGATGTTCGAGTTCCAGACGGCGATCTCGGAGCTGACGGGCCTGCCCGTGGCGAACGCCTCGCTGTACGAGGGCCCCTCCTCGGTTGCTTCGGCCGCCTATCTCGCCCTCGGCGCCAAGAAGGGCCGTCGCAAGCTCGTCGCGTCGCGGGCGCTCCACCCGCACTCGCGGGCGACGCTGGCGACCTACGCGCGCGGGTTCGGCGCGGACGTGATCGAGGTCGGGATCGAGGGTGGCCTGAGCGACGCCGCGGAGCTCGAGGCAGCGCTGGACGACGAGACCGCTGCGGTCTTCGTCCAGAACCCCAACTTCCTGGGAGCGATCGAGGACCTCGGGGCGCTGACCGCCGCGGCCCATGAGGCCGGCGCCCTGTGCGTCGCCTCGGTCGACCCGATCTCGCTGTCGATCCTGCGCCCTCCGGGCGAGTGCGGGGTGGACGTCGCGGTCGGCGAAGGGCAGCCCCTCGGCGGGCGCCTGGACTTCGGCGGGCCCTCGTTCGGGTTCTTCGCCGCGACGGAGGAGCACCTGCGCCGCATGCCGGGGCGGATCGCCGGCCAGACGACCGACGTCGACGGACGCCGGGGCTTCGTGCTCGCCCTGCAGACCCGCGAGCAGCACATCCGCCGCGAGAAGGCCACCCACAACATCTGCACCTCCCAGGCGCTGAACGCCCTTGGCGGGATCATCTATCTCGCCTGGCTCGGAAAGCGCGGGTTCAGCGAGCTGGGCGAGCTGTTGGCGCGACGGACGGCCTATGCACGGGAGAAGCTGGCGGCGGTCGACGGAGTGGAGCTGCTCCATGATGCGCCGGTGGTGCGGGAGTTCGCGGTCAAGCTCGACGCGCCGGCCCAGGCCGTGCTCGATCGGTGCGCCGAGGATGGGATCGCCGCGGGGTATCCGCTCGCCCGCGATTACGAGGAATACGGCGATGCGCTCCTGATTGCGATTACGGAGCAGAGGTCGGTGGGGGACATCGACCGGCTCGCCGACTCGCTGGGCAGCGCGATCGCGAGCGCTCGGGGCGCGAAATCCGGCGATACGCCGAACAAAGCGCCCCAACCGCAGGGGGTGGAGTGATGGCCGAGGCCGCTCTCCCATCACCGCCCAAATCGGCCGAGTTCCCGACCCCTCAGCAGAGGGACCCCGTGGTCACGATCTTCGAGCGCAGCGTCGAGGGCCGCCGCGCCGCTGTGCTGCCGCCGGCGGGAGTGCCGGAAACGCCACTCGCCGAAATCATCCCCGAGAAGTACCTGCGCGCCGAGCCCGCAGAGCTCCCCGAGGTCTCCGAGCCCGAGATCGTGCGCCACTACAACCGGATCTCGCGCCGCAACTTCGACCTCGACACCGGGCCCTACCCGCTCGGCTCGTGCACGATGAAGCACAACCCGCGCGTCAACGAGCGCGTTGCGGCGCTGCCGGGCCACTCGCGCCTGCACCCCGCGCAGGACCCCAAGCGCGCCCAGGGGGCGCTCGAGCTGATGTGGCGCCTGGAGCGGGCGCTGTCGGAGATCACCGGCCTGCCTCACGTCTCGCTGCAGCCCTCCGCGGGCTCGCACGGCGAGCTCGCCGGGCTCCTGCTCACCCGCGCCTATCACGACGACCGCGGCGAGGAGCGCACGCGCGTCCTCACTCCGGACACCGCCCACGGCACCAACCCCGCGACGGTGACGATGGCCGGCTACGAGGTCGTCAAGGTGGCGACCAACCCCGAGGGCGGGGTGGACCTCGACGACCTGCGCTCGAAGGCCGACGAGACGGTCGCCTGCCTGATGCTCACCAACCCCAACACGCTCGGTCTCTTCGACCGCAACATCACCGAGATCGCGAGCGTCGTGCACGGCATCGGCGGCACTCTCTACTACGACGGGGCGAACCTCAACGCGGTCATGGGGCGCTCCCGGCCCGGCGACATGGGCTTCGACATCGTCCACCTCAACCTGCACAAGTCGTTCTCGCAGCCGCACGGCGGCGGCGGGCCGGGCTCGGGGCCGATCGCGGTGTCCGATCGCATCCAGCCGTTTCTTCCGGTTCCGCGAATCGTTCGCACGGAGTCGTCGAATGGGTCCGGCCGTCCGGGCCGACCTTCGACCTCGATCACGATGCGCCCAAGTCCATTGGGCGCCTGCGCGGCTTCCAGGGCAACTTCGGGGTCTTCGTGCGCTCCTACGCGTACATCTCGAGCCTCGGCGGCGACGGCCTGCAGGAGGCTTCGGAGACCGCCGTCCTCAACGCCAACTACCTGCTGGCGAAGCTCCGGGCCGGTCGCGCCGGCAAGCATCTGCCGCTCGCCTTCGACCGCACGCCGATGCACGAGTTCGTCCTCTCCGGCGCGCCGGCCAAGCGCGAGCTCGGCATCGCGACGCTCGACATCGCCAAGCGCCTGCTGGACTTCGGCTTCCACCCGCCGACCATCTATTTCCCGCTCCTCGTCGAGGAGGCGCTGATGGTCGAGCCGACCGAGACCGAGACGCGGGAGTCGCTCGATGCCCTCGCCGACGCCTTCGAGGCGATTCTCGCCGAGGCCGAGGAGGATCCGGAGGTCGCTCGCAACGCTCCCTACACGACCCCGGTGCGCCGCCTCGACGAGGCCACTGCGAGCCGCAAGCCGGTCTTGAGACAGCCGGCGAACTGATTTCGCGGGAAGGAATCCGCAAATCGCGGTTTCACGCCAGACGCCCCCCGGGGGCCGTGTGTAGCTTGCGCATCACCAAGTCCTCATCGCGCTCATCGCAAGATGATCAACGGTGAGTCAGGCGACTCGAAAGAGGCGCCGGGCCGGACGAAAGAAAGGCCCGCGATAGCCGCAAGGCGACCCGCGATTCACCGGATGAGGCGTGGTTTGGAGTGAGGCCCGGTTCGCCGGGCCTCCTTCTATTGGGGGACGAATTATTCGCCTAATAGGCGCAGGGGCTGCCCGTGTTGATGTTGAGGGTGGCGATGCGCCTGGCGATCGCCTTTTTCGCGCCCGCGCGCTCCCACTCGAGAGTGGGGTTGATGCCCGGGCCGCATCCCTCCGGATAGGCGAACGTGAACGAGTTCGCGCCCCTGGCTGCGAACAGGATGCCCCCGGGCTTGAGGACGGATCCCGAAACGACGCGGAACTTCGCCTTGCCCTTGGACATGTCGGCGCTGACGGTCAACGAGTGCGGGCCTGGGGCTATGTTCAGGTGCCCAACGGCGCCGGGCAGCGGCGTCCAGTGACCGGGCGCCGTGGTCTTGCCCATGCTCTCCCAGTTCTGGCCGCCGACGGCGCCGACGATTCCCGGGTCGCCGCCCGCCATGACCGTCGCCGGCACGGCGATCGCCGCGCCGACGGCGAACGCCGCGCAGAGCTTCCATCGATTCCGCATGTTCCCTCCCTAGGTTTTTGCTCCAACGGGGGGACCCTACCCCGGCTTCGGCAGCTTCTGCTTGAGCTCCAGGACCGACTTGAAGAGGTCGCCGTGCTTGCGCACCCGGCCGCAGGACGTCGCTCGACTCGAAGCGCAGGAGGTCGGGATCCTCCTTCTTCAGCGCGGTTTCGACCTCGTCCCAGGTGACCGGGGTCGAAACCGTCGGGTGGTCGCGGCGGCGCAGGGAGTACACGGCGACGGTGGTCTTCGCGCGGTCGTTCTGGCTCCAGTCGACGAGCACCTTGCCCTTGCGCAGCTCCTTCTTCATCTTCGAGACGACGTGCTTCGGGTCGTCGCGCTCGAGCGCCTGGGCGACCGCGTGCGCGAACGGCTTGGTCTGCTCGTAGGTGACCTTCGTGTTCAGCGGGACGTAGAGCTGAAGGCCCTTGGAGCCCGACGTCTTGGGGAACGACTCGAGGCCGAGGTTCTCGAACATCGCCTTGATCGTGAGGCCGACACGGCAGCAGTCGAGGATGTCGGCGGGCGCGCCGGGGTCGAGGTCGAAGACCAGGCAGGTGGGGCGCTCGACGTCCTTGGCGAGCGAGAGCGACGGGTGCAGCTCCAGCGCCGCCAGCTGCGCCAGCCAGATCAGCGTGGCGAGGTCGTCGCAGACGACGAAGTGCAGCAGGCCCTCGCTCCCGAACTCCAGCGGCGCCGTGTTCACCCAGTCGGGCGCGTGCGAGGGGGCGCGCTTCTCGTAGAACGACTTGTCGGCAACGCCGTTTGGGAAGCGCACCCGCGTAAGGGGTCGGCCCCGCCAGGTGGGGCAGGATCACCGGGGCGATCCGCGCGTAGTAGTCGATGGCCTCGCCCTTGGTGAAGCCCGGCTCGGGCCACAGCACCTTGTCGAGGTTGGTGAGGCCGACCGTGCGGCCGTCGACCTCTACTTCGCGGCTTTGGCCTTGCTTGGAGATGTCGACTTCGGCTTGCTCGCGGACTTCGACTTGCTCGCGGACTTCGACTTGGACGACGAGCGCTCAGACGATCCGTTGGCGGACCTGCCCTTGCCGAGCGGCTGGCCCTTGACGGCGGCGAGGCTCTCCTCGAGGGCCGCCATCAGGTCGGGAGCGCGGGTGGGCTTGGGAGCCTCGGAGACAGTCTCGAGGACGTCCTCGCCCTCGGCCTTGCGCTCGATCATCGCCAGCAGCTCCTCGCGATACTCGTCGCGGTACTTGTCGGGCTCGAACTTCGACTCCAGCTGGCTGACCAGCTGCTTCGCCATGTCCACCTCGCGCTTCTTGGGCGCCTCGACGTCGTCGGGGATGACGTCGCCGAGCTCGGTGGGAGTGACCACCTCGTCGGCGAAGCGCATCGTGGTCAGGGTCAGGACCCCGTCCATCGTCCGGATCGCCGCAAGGCTCTCGCGGTTGCGCATCACGAAGCGGGCGACGGCAACCTTGTGGCCCTCCTCCATCGCCTTGACGAGCAGCGCGTAGGCGCGCTCGGCGCCCTTGTCGGGTCCGAGGTAGTAGGGGTGGTCGAAGTAGATGGGGTCGATCTCGTCGAGGTCGACGAAATCCTCGATCTCGATCGCGCGGGTCTTCTTGGGGTCGAGAGCCTCGAGCTCGTCGCGGGTGATCACGACGTACTGCTCGGGAGAGATCTCATACCCCTTGACCATGTCCTCGTAGGCGACCTCCTTGCCGTCGGCCTCGGCGACGCGCTTGTGGCGCACGCGGGAGCCGTCGGTTGCGCGCAGCTCGCGGAAGCTCACGTTCTTGCGAGCGACTGCGCTGTAGAGCTTCACGGGGACGTTGAGGAGCCCGAAGCTGATCGATCCTGACCAGATTGCACGTGCCATTTGAATCAGTTTCCCAGTTTCGCCGCGTCCGAACCCGGAGCCTGCATGTGGGTGCGATGTTGCTTGCGCATGCCCCTGAGACCGCGAGCGGCCTCCAAACTCATCGCTCGGCGGATAATCGCCGGGTGCTGTTCGAGCTCGAGGGTGTGAGCCTGCGCCGGGCCGGTAAGACCGTGCTCGACGACTTCACGGCCTCGCTCCCGGAGGGCGCGAGCTGCCTGGCCGGCCCGTCGGGCTCCGGCAAGTCGACCGTCCTGCGGCTTCTCGACCGCCTCGCCGACCCCGAGGCAGGGGTCGTTCGCTATCGCGGCGGCGACGTCCGCGACCGCGACCCGCTCGCGCTTCGGCGCGAGGTATGCCTCGTGCCGCAGCTACCCGCCCTCATCGAGGGAACGGTGGCCGCGAACGTCGAGTTCGCGGCCGGGCTCGGCGGGCGGGAAGCGGACGTGCCGCGGCTCCTCGGCCTCGCCGGCCTCGACGGCTCCTTCGCCGAGCGCGACGCGGCGAAGCTGTCGGTGGGCGAGCAGCAGCGGGTAATGCTGGCGCGGGCGCTCGCCCTCGAGCCGAAGGTCCTGCTGCTCGACGAGCCGACCTCGGCGCTCGACGGCGCCACCCGCGACGCCGTCGAGGCGACGCTGCTGGACCTGCGCGAGCGCCTGCACATCTCGACGGTGCTGGTCACCCACGACCTCGACCAGGCCCGTCGCATGGCCGACTGGGTTGTCAGGCTGGAGGCGGGCCGGGCGATCGCCCAGGGAACCGTCGCCGAGGAGTTACACGCATGATCACCACGATCGACGTCACCCTCGGGCAGGTCGCCGCGACCCTCGTGCTGGTCGCGATCGCGATCGCCGTCTCGCGCTGGCAGCAGGCGGACCTCGAGGGCGACATCGCGATCGCGGTCGGGCGCTCCTTCATCCAGCTCTCGGCGATCGGCTACGTGATCAAGCTGATCTTCGACCAGGACCAGCTCGTCTTCGTGATCGTCCTGCTGGCGGCGATGGTCACCTTCGGGGCGTTTACGGCGCGCTCGCGGGCGAAGAAGGTCCCCGACGCGTTCTGGCCGCTGTTCATCGCTCTCGCGCTGGCCGCCACCGTCACCGTCTCGCTGGTCGTTGGGCTCGGGGTCTTCGACGCCACCCCGCGCTTCCTCGTGCCGGTCGGCGGGATGGTCATCGGCAACTCGATGACCGCCGCGGCCGTCGCCCTCAACCGCCTGGGCGACGAGGTCGAGTCGGGCGCCCGGCAGATCGAGGCCACCCTGGCGCTGGGCGCGACGTCAACAGAGGCATCGGCGCCGATCGTGCGCCGCAGCCTGCGCTCCGGGATGATCACGTTGATCGACTCCACGAAGACCACCGGGGTCGTCTTCTTCCCGGGCACGATGGTCGGCAGCCTCCTCGCCGGCGCCAGCCCAACCGACGCCGTCCGCCTCCAGCTCATCCTGCTGTGGGTGCTTCTCGGAAGCGTCGCTCTGGCAGGGCTCGTGGCGATCAACCTCGCCTACCGGAACTTCTTCACGCCCGCCCACCAGCTGCGGGAGCCTCCCGAGCCCTAGCGCGGCCGAAAGATCGGTCCACCGCTGCTTGAACAATGGGCCGAGCGTGCGGCGCCCGATTCACATCACCAGGAAGGCGGAGCACCAGTACGGCATCGTCCTCGCGCTCATCCTGTTCTCCCTCGTCTTCCAGCTCGCGGCCCCCGACGAGGCCTGGGCTCGCCTGGTCACCATCACGCTTCAGGGCCTGACCCTGCTGAGCGCGCTGCGCACCTCCGGAATCCACGAGGCGGTCTTCAGGGTGGCCGCTGTCGCGGTCGGGCTCGCGGTCTTCGGGGCGATCGCCTCCTCGATCGGCACGGGGGGCATCGGGAGCACCTCGGCTCGCGTCGAGAGCCTGCTCCTGGTCGCGCTGGTGCCGCTGGCGATCGTCCGCGGCATCGCCTCCCAGTTCCGTCAGGCGGGTCGCGTGACGATCAACGCGATGTTCGGCGTGCTCTGCATCTACCTGCTGGCCGGGATGCTGTTCGGATACGGCTTCGCCGTCATCAACCAGCTCGACGGAGGCCACTTCTTCCACTCGCGGGTCGAGTCAGGGACCGAGCACATCCCGATCTTCCTCTACTACAGCTTCTCGACCCTCACCACCACGGGCTACGGCGACTTCGTGGCGGCAAACGACATTGGACGGTCGCTGTCGATCGCCGAGGCGCTGATCGGGCAGATCTACATGGTCACCGTGGTCGCGGTGATCGTCAGCAACCTCGGGCGGCGCGATCCCCGGCGCGCCGATGCCGCGCCCTGAGCTTCAGTCGGTGCGCCGCCTCAGCGTCAGCGCCGCGAGGACGAGGGACAGGCCCATTGCGACCAGGGTGACCGCCACGTCGAGCACCCCCCTCGCGCCAAGGGTGGGTTCGTTGGCCACCCGGCTCAGAGCGTCGTACGCGTAGGTCATCGGCAGCGCCCAGGAGACGGCCTCGAGAGCCGGCGCCATCAGGTTGCGCGGTACGAACAGCCCGCACAAAAAGAGCTGCGGGAGCAGAAAGGCGGGCATGAACTGGAGGGCCTGGAACTCGCTGCGCGCGAACGCGCTGGTGAAGAGGCCGAGCGACATCCCCAGCAGAGCGTTGGTGATCGCCAGCATCACGACCAGCGCCGGCGAGCCGGTGACGTCGAGCCCGAGGACCAGAAACGCGAGGCCCGCGACGACGGTCGCCTGGACGGCCGCGAACACGGCGAAGGCCAGGGCGTACCCCGCGAGGAGGTCGATCTTCGCCAGCGGCAGCGTCATCAGCCGCTCCAGCGTCCCCGTTGTGCGCTCGCGCAGCATGGTGATCGACGTGACGAGGAACATCGACAGCAGCGGGAAGAGCCCCACCATCGGCGCTCCGATCCGGTCGAACGTGGCGGGCTGATCGGAGTAGATGAGCTCGAGCAGCGTGATCAGCATGCACGGGACGAAGACGAGGAGGGCGACGGTGCGGGGATCGTGGCGAAGCTGCAGGAGGACCCGTTCGGCGGTGGCCAGGGTGATCCGTGCGCTCACGCGCGGCTCCCGGGCTGGATCACCCGCAGGAAGGCCGCGTCCAGGGTCGCGGCCCCCGTCTCGGCGAGCAGCGCCGACGGGGTGGTGGAGCGCAGGATCTCGCCCTCGCGCATCAGCAGGAGGGCTCCGCAGTGCGCGGCCTCGTCCATGACGTGCGAGGAGACCAGCAGCGTCTTGCCGGCCGCCGCGAGATCTCCGAAGGTGCCCCAGAGGGCCTCGCGGAGCACCGGGTCGAGTCCCACGGTCGGCTCATCGAGGACGAGGACCTCGGGATCGCCGAGGAGGGCGGTCGCGAGCGACGTGCGCGCCCGCTCACCACCGGACAGCGTCGCGGCGAGACGCTCCGAATGGGCACCGAGGTCGACGGTCGCGAGCGCGTCGTCGATGCTGCTCTTCGGGGCGTCGAGGATGCGCGCGAAGTAGGCCAGGTTCTCGCGGACCGTGAGATCGGCGTAGACGGAAGGCGCCTGCGTGACGTAGGCGACTCGCGACCTCAGCGCGGCGCTGCCCGCGGGCAGGCCGAGCACGCGGACATCTCCTGCTCGCACCCGCTGCACGCCGACAATCGAGCGGATGAGGGTGGACTTCCCGCAGCCGCTCGGGCCCATGAGGGCGGTGACGCTGCCCTGTGCGACGGTCAGCCCCAGGCCCGTGAGGACCGCTCGCCCGCCCCGGTCCACCTCCAGGCCGTCGACCTCGATGGCGACTCCGTCCGCGATGCCCTGACCCTATCGGGGCCTGCCCTGGACGCCGCCTACACTCCGCGCCCCGTGAGGATCTTCAGCGGCATCCAGCCCACCGGGTCGAAGCACCTGGGCAACTACATCGGCGCGATCCGCCAGTACGTCGTGGGGCAGGATCGCGGCGAGGCGATCTACTGCATCGTCGACCTGCACGGGACGACGATGCCGTACGACCCCGCCGAGCTTCGCCGCTCGACGCTCGATACCACGGCGATCCTGCTGGCGGCGGGCATCGATCCCGAACGCTCGGTCCTGTTCCGCCAGAGCGATGTGCCCGAGCACTCCGAGCTCACGTGGTTGCTGAACTCGGTGACCGCCTGGGGCGACCTGAATCGCATGCACCAGTGGAAGCAGAAGCGCGAGCTGCTGGAGTCGCAGCCCGGCGCGTTCGTCTCGGCCGGGATCTTCAACTACCCGATCCTCATGGCCGCCGACGTCCTCGTCTACCGGGCGCACGATGTCCCCGTCGGCGACGACCAGCGCCAGCACGTCGAGCTGATGCGCGACATCGCCCAGCGCTTCAACGAGCGCTTCGGCGAGATCCTCGTCGTCCCCGAGCACCGCATCCCCGAGGTCGGGGCGCGGATCATGGACCTCCAGCGCCCGACGGACAAGATGTCGACCACGGGCGGGTCCCCGCAGGGCACGGTGCTCGTGCTCGACGAGCCCGAGGTCGTGCGCAAGAAGGTGCGGAGCGCCGTGACCGACAGCGGCTCGGGCGTGCACCGCGGCGAGGGCAAGGAGGGGGTCGCGAACCTGATCGAGGTGCTGGCCGCCGTTCGCGGGACCTCCATGGACGAGGTCGAGGCCGAGTTCGAAGGGTCGGGATACGGCGACTTCAAGGGCGCCGTCGCGGACGCGGTCGTCGACTTCCTGGCGCCGGTGCGCGAGCGCTACGCCGAGATTCGCCCCGACGAGGCCGGCCTCGAGGCGAGCCTCGCCATGGGCGCCGAGAAAGCGCGCTCAATTGCCTCGGAGACCGTCGCCGACGTGCGCGAGGCAATGGGCGTCGGCCCGCCGCGGCGTTGAGCGTCGACGTCGCCACCTCGATCGAGATCGGCCGGCCGCGCGAGGAGGTCGCCGGATACGCCGCCGACCCCGGCAACGCCACGGAGTGGTACGCGAACATCGCGTCCGTTCACTGGCAGACGGAGCCGCCCGTGAGGGTGGGCTCGCGAATGGCCTTCGTCGCCCGCTTCTTGGGAAGGACGCTCGAATACACCTACGAGGTCCGCGAGCTGGTCGCGGGCGAGCGCCTGGTGATGAGCACCTCTCAGGGGCCGTTCCCGATGGAGACGACGTATGAGTGGGCCGACGCCGGGCCCGGCCGCACGCGCATGTCGCTTCGCAACCGCGGCGAGCCATCGGGCTTCTCGAAGGTCGTCGCGCCGATGATGGCCGCCGCCATGCGCCGCGCCAACCAGAAGGACCTGGAGCGACTTCGCGACCTGCTCGAGCGCTCCCGCCCGGGCGACTAGCGCCGGGCGCCGGCGACCCCGCGGAGTGCGGCGGGAAGGGCAAGGGGGCGTTGTGGCGAATCTGCGCTGAATGGCAGATGTCACGCCGCCCCAGGATGAATGGCCTGTACGTCTGGTCACGAGGCGGGTGGAGAGAAAGGGAATGAGGCCACGCCTCGCGGCCGCCATCATCGCGGGCCTGTGGTTCGTCGCCATCGTCGCGTTCGGGATCCTCGAGCGCCTGGTCGACCCGGGCAGCTTCAAGAGCATCTGGCAGGGCATGTGGTGGGCCACCCAGACGGTGACCACCGTGGGCTACGGGGACATCGTCCCGGGCCAGACGTCCGGGCGGCTGATCGCGAGCGTGCTGATGATCGGCGGGCTATCGCTCTTCGCCGTGGTCACGGGCGTGATCACCAGCTCGTTCGTCGAGCGCTCGCGAGCCGCCCGGCAGGAGCGCGAGGGCGATCCGCTCCTCGCGAAGATGGACGAGATGGAGGCGACGCTGGCGGAAATCCGCGCAGACGTGGCACGGCTGTCGCCTGGTGGCGGAGCGACGGATCGCTAGTCGTACCGCCCGGTCAGCGCGTCCACGCCCCCCTCTAAGCTCGCCCCATGCGAGCCGCGGACCTCGACCTCGACCTCGACGCGTTCTCGGGGCCGTTCGACCTGCTCCTGGCGCTCGTCCTGCGCGACGAGATCAGCCTGGCCGAGGTGGCGCTCGGCGACATCGTCGTGGCGTACATCGAGCACCTGGAGGAGGGGGGAGACCTCGACCTCGAGGCGGCGACCGAGTTCCTGGTGCTGATCGCCTCGCTATTGGAGCTGAAGTCGCGGCTGCTGCTGCCGGCTGCAGAGGAGGACGAGATCCCCGCGCTCGGCCCGGAGGAGGCGGCCGACGAGCTGCTGGCGCGGATGCTCGAGTACCGCCGCTACCGCGACGCCGCCGCCTACCTGTCCGAGCTCTTCTCGTCGGGGCGCCGCTACATGTACCGCCAGGCACCGCTGCCGCCCGCGCTGCGCCGCGCGTCGTTCGACGCCGCCCAGGCCGTGTACGACCCCGGTCGCCTCGGCGCCGCGCTCGGCGACCTGCTGCGCACGCCGCCGGCGCCCGACACCAGCCACATCCGGCCGACCGTGTCGCTCGAGCGCCGGCTGGGCGTGCTGCGCGAGCTGCTGCGCCGCGGTGCGAACTTCGACTTCGACGACGCCTTCGGCTCCGAGGACCGGCTGACCCAGGCGGTCACGCTCTTCGCGCTGCTCGAGATGCACAAGCGCGGCGAGGCCACGTGGGACCAGAGCGAGACCTTCGGGCCCATCACGGTCAGGCAGGTGGCGGGCTCGTGAGCGGTGCGGCCCGGTCCGCGGAGCATCTTGTCGAGGCGCTGTTGTTCCTCTCGCCCGAGCCGGTGAGCGTGCCGGACCTTGCGGAGGCCCTCGACGTGACCGAGGCCGAGGTCGACCGCGCGCATCGATTTGCTGGGAACGGTCGCTTGCCGAGGGCAGCCGCGGCGTGGTGCTGCGGCAGGTGGCCGGAGGCTAGACCCTGGCCGCCGATCCGGCGGCGGAGGACGCCGCGCGGCGGCTCCTGTCGAAGCCCAAGACCCCGCCGCTGACCCAGGCCCAGGCCGAGACCCTCGCGATCGTCGCCTACCTGCAGCCCGTCTCGCGACCGGAGGTCGCGCGCATCCGCGGCGTCGCCTCGGAGTCCGCAGTGGGCACGCTCACGGAACGCGGCCTGATCGAGGAGTCGGGGCGCTCGCGCTTCGGCGCGGCCGTGTATCGCACCACGCCGCTGTTCGAGCGCCTCTTCGGCCTCGCCGGCCTCGACGCTCTGCCCGATCCCGGCCGGGTTCGACCCCACGCCGGAGGACGAGCGCGAGCTGCGCGAGCGCCTCCTGCGCGCGGGCGAGCAGCGCGCCGGCGGCTGACCGGGCCACCGGCATCATGCGCCTGGCTCGCTTCTCGCCCACGAGCGGCGTCGCCTCGCGGCGCGCCTCCGAGACCCTGTTCCGCGCCGGGCGGGTCAAGTTGGCACCGAGATGGTCACCGACCGCCGCTCGCGACGTCGACGAGTCGAGCGGCGTCCTGGTCGACGGCGCGCCGGTCGAGCCCGAGCCGCACGAGGTGTGGATGCTGAACAAGCCGGCGGGCGTGATCTCGACGGCGCGGGAGCCGGGCTCGCGGCCGTCGGTCGTGGAGCTCGTCGAGTCGAGGCGGCGGCTCTATCCCGTCGGCCGTCTCGACGCGGACTCGACGGGCCTGATCCTGCTCACCAACGACGGCGAGCTCGCCAATCGCCTCACGCATCCGCGCTACGGCGTGCCCCGCGTGTACCGGGCGCGGCTGGCGAGGGCGGCCACCGAGTGCCCAGCTCGCGCGCCTGCGGCGCGGGGTCGAGCTCGACGACGGCTCCACGGCGCCGGCCAGGGCGCGCAAGGTGTCGCCGCGAGTCGTGGAGCTTCAGATCGCGGAGGGCCGCAACCGCCAGGTGCGGCGCATGATCGACCGCGGTCGGCAACGACGTGGTCGAGCTGCGCCGCGTGCGCTTCGGCTCGCTGACCCTGGGGACGCTGCCGGAGGGCAAGGCCCGGCGCCTCGGTCGCGCCGACGTGCGGCGGCTCTGGGAGGATGCGGGGCGATGAGCGACGCTGAGCGACAGAGACGGCTCTGGGCGGTGCGCGGGGCCACCCAGGCGGAGTCGAACGACGCCGGAGCGATCCTGGACGCGACGCAGGAGCTGATGGCCGAGCTGCTGGCGCGCAACGAGCTCGACCCCGAGCGGATCGTCAGCTGCATCTTCACCTCCACCGACGACCTCGACGCGCAGTTCCCGGCCGTCGCTGCCCGCAACCTCGGCCTCGACCGCGTGCCCCTTTTGTGTGCGCGGGAGATCGACGTGCCCGGGTCGATGGAGCGCGTGATCCGCGTGATGGTCCACTACTACGGGCCCGCCGACCACGCCCCGTCTCACGCCTACATGGGCGCCGCCCAAGCCCTGCGCTCGGACCTCCACTCCGCCCAGTAGCCCCGGCAAACCCAAGAACGTCCCTCACTACCCCGTATAGCCATCACTCCGGGACGTTCATTGGGGGCTGCCTATGCTCACGGCCCGTGACGGTCAACTTCTCCAGGAAGCTCGCGCAGATGCCGCAGTACGAGGCAGGCCTGGCGATCGAGGCCGCGCGCGAGCGGTTCGGCACCGACGACGTCGTCAAGCTCGCCTCCAACGAGTCGCCCTGGGGCCCGCACCCCGCGGTGACGGAGGCCGTCGCGCGGGCGGTCGCCGAGTCCAACCGCTATCCGGAGCAGTTCTCGCCGACGCTTCGCAGGCGCATCGCCGAGCGCCACGAGACCGAGGCGGGCCGCGTCGCGGTGGGCAACGGCTCCTGCGAGATCCTGCTCGCCGCCTGCGAGGCGCTGTGCGAGCCCGGCGACGAGATCGTCTTCGCCTGGCCGGCCTTCTCGATGTACCCCCACCTGGCCGCGCTCTCGGGTGCGCGCGAGATCCGGGTCCCGCTGGCGGACGGCGACGTCCACGACCTCGACGCGATGCTCGCCGAGATCACCGCGGCAACGCAGCTGGTGCTCGTCTGCAACCCGAACAACCCGACCGGCACGCACATCCCCGCCGCCGAGGTCGCCGACTTCTGCGCGCGGGCGCCCGACCACGTCACGATCGTGCTCGACGAGGCCTATGCGGAGTTCCAGCTGCACGACGATCCCGACGCGGGAGCCGACCTCACTCGCGCGTTCCCGAACCTGGTGGTGCTGCGCACCTTCTCGAAGGTCTACGGGCTGGCCGGGCTGCGCTGCGGCTACGCCATCGGCTCCGCCAAGTTCCGCGCGGCGGTCGACGCCGTCCGCCAGCCGTTCAGCGTCAACCTCCTCGCCCAGGCCGCGGCCGCCGAGGCGCTGCTTCACGCCGACGACGTCGCCGAGCGGATCGAGCGGACGATCGCCGAGCGGGTGTTCGTGGAGTCCGGCATCGCCGACCTGGGCCTGAGCGCGCCGGAGTCCCACGCGAACTTCGCGTGGATCGACCTTGGGGATCGCGACGAGGCCGAGGTGGTCACGCCGCCTGGGCGAGGCCGGCGTGATCGTCCGCGCCGGCGCGCCGCTCGGAGGCCCCGGGCACATTCGCGTCACCTTCGGCACCCGCGCCGAAAACGAGCGCTTCCTGACCGCGATGGCCGACGTCGCCGCCGCCATCGCCTGAGCAAACCCGCCCGGCCGCCTCGTTTGCGCGGGGTATGCTGGCCCGCATGGGAAGGGGACCCAATCGCATACGCGTGGCTGCGCTGATCGTGGGAGCGGCGGCGGCGCTGCCGGCCGCCGCCCTCGCCGTGAACCTCGGCGACGCCGGCGGCGTGAGCTATCGCCTGCACGCCAAGCACGCTGCCGTGCATCACACCGCCGATGCGCGGACGCCCTGCCCCAAGGGTGAGTCCCCAACGGGTGGAGGCTTTCAGGCATCGGCCGAGATGGGCTTCGACGAGTTCCAGTCGGCGGCGTCGAAGCCCCTGGACGGCGGCGACGCCGACCGCCGGCCGGATGACGGCTGGGAGGTTCGCGCCCAGGGTGCGAGTCATGGGCTCAGCGCCGCGTCCTACGCCATCTGCGACAAGGGCACCCACCGCTACGTGTCGGCCAGCCACACGGTGAAGCACCTGGGAGCCGCGAAGGTTCAGTGCCCTCGTGGGCTTCACGTCACCGGCGGGGGCGGTTCCCTCGGCAAGGCGGCCTCGTCGAACCTCATCGCCAGCTTCCCCACCGACGGTAAGGATCGCGACACCAAGCCCGACGACGGCTGGGAGGCGTGGGGCCAGGCACAGGCGCCCGACAAGCTGCGCGTGTTCGCCGTCTGCGGGCGCAAGCAGCCCTCCTATCACCAGGCCACCGACTCGCTGGACCCCGGTTTTGGCTCCCGCGGCCTGGCCATGTGCGGCGCGCACCGCCACCTGCTCGGGGTCGGCGGGCGAATCGGCGATGCCCCGTCGGCCACGGCTCGCGTCGAGCTGGCCGAGCCGAACGACATCGACAACGACCGCGTATACGACGACTCCGGCGCCAGCTTCGCCATCAACGACGTCGCGGCGCCCGCGGCCGCCGAGAGGGTCACCTACGCGATCTGCACGCGGTAGCTCCGGCCCGCAGTTTGCGGTTTCGCCGCTCCCGTGGTACAAACCTGCGGATGACCGAGGCGCTCACGCTGGCTCCTTCCGCCGCCCTTTCGGGTGCGCCCGCGTTCGCTTGGTCGTTTTATTTCTGGCGATTTAGCTAGGCGTCCGGCGCGGCCCTTCCAGGCCCCACCTAGCGAGAGACACGAGCCGGGCGCCGCATGCGGCCATGCCGCCACGCCCCCGTTCCGCACAAGCGAAAGCGCACTTGAAAGGCTGTCCATTCCAATGATGATCGTGATGAAACCCGAGGCCACCGAGGAGCAGATACAGGCCGTCGCCGACCGTGTGAAGGCCGTCGGCTGCTCGGCCCACGTCTCGCGCGGTGAGCTCCTGACCGTGATCGGCGCCATCGGCGACCGCGAGCGCGTCTCGGCCCTCGGGCTCGACGGCGCTCCGGGCGTCGACCACCTCGTTCCCATCCTCAAGCCCTACAAGCTCTCGTCCGCGCAGTTCCGCAAGGGCGAGCGGACCGTCGTGGAGGTCGGCGAGTGCCTCGTCGGCGGCGAGCACTTCGCCCTGATCGCCGGTCCCTGCACGGTCGAGAGCCGCGATGGCACGCTCGAGGTCGCCCGCGCAGTGGCCGAGAGTGGCGCGGATATGCTGCGCGGCGGCGCGTACAAGCCCAGGACGTCGCCCTACTCGTTCCAGGGCCTCGGCGTAGAGGGCCTGCGCCTCCTCCAGGAGGCCAAGGAGGAGACCGGCCTGCCGATCGTCACCGAGCTGATGGACGTTCGCGACGTGCCCGACGTGGTCGAGGTCGCCGATGTCATCCAGATCGGCGCCCGCAACATGCAGAACTACACGCTGCTCACCGAGGCGGGCCGGACGGGGGTCCCCGTGCTGCTGAAGCGCGGCCTCTCGGCCACGCTCGAGGAGCTGCTGATGGCATCGGAGTACGTGCTGAAGGAGGGCAACGAGAACGTGATCCTGTGCGAGCGCGGAATCCGGACGTTCGAGACGTCCCACCGGTTCACGCTCGACCTGCTCGCCGTCCCGGCGCTCAAGGAGATGAGCCACCTGCCGGTGATCGTCGATCCCAGCCACGCCGCCGGGCGGCGCGACTGGGTCGGGCCTATGTCGCTCGCCGCGGCGGCGGCCGGCGCCGACGGGATCATCGTGGAGGTTCACGGCCAGCCCGACGAGGCCATCTGCGACGGCCCGCAGGCGATCCCCGCGGAGGGCTTCGCCGACTACGCCGAGGGCGTCCGGCGCGCGGCCGAGCTCGCGGGCAAGGAGGTCTCGGCCGTCGTCTGACGGCCGGGTCGAGATGGCGGCGACGCCCCGAACCGACATCGGCGGGATCCGCGACCGGCGGATCGAGCGGATCGAGCCGCTGGCGCCTCCGACCCGGCTGCTCGAGGAGATTCCGCTTCCGGAAGCGGAGGCCGAGCTGGTGGTGCGAAGCCGCGAGCAGGTCGCGGCCATCCTGGATCGCGCCGACGACCGGCTGCTGGTCATCGTCGGCCCCTGCAGCGTCCACGACACCGACGCCGCGCTCGACTACGCCGGGCGGCTGGCGGTCAAGGCCGAGGAGCTCGGAGAGGAGCTGCTTGTCGCGATGCGGGTGTACTTCGAGAAGCCCCGCACCACCACGGGCTGGAAGGGGATGATCAACGACCCGCACCTCGACGACTCCGGCGACGTCAACACCGGCCTGCGACAGGCGCGGGGCCTGCTGGTCTCGGTGCTCGAGCTCGGCCTGCCCGTCGGCTGCGAGTTCCTCGATCCGATCATCCCCCAGTACATCTCCGATGCCGTCTCGTGGGGTGCGATTGGCGCGCGGACGACAGAGAGCCAGATCCACCGCCAGCTGGGCTCGGGCCTCTCGATGCCCGTGGGCTTCAAGAACGGCACCGACGGCAACGTCCAGATCGCCGTCGACGCCGTGCGCGCCGCGGCGGCACAGCACGCGTTCACGGGCGTCGACTCAAACGGGGCCGCGGCGATAGTGCGCACCACGGGCAACCCCGACGGCCACGTGATCCTGCGCGGCGGCCGCGATGCCCCCAACTTCGACGAGGCGGGCGTGGGGGCGGTGCTCGAGAAGCTGCGCGGCGCCGGGCTGGCGGAGCGCGTGGTGATCGACGCCTCGCACGACAACAGCGGCAAGGACCACGAGCGCCAGCGCGAGGTCGCGCGCGAGATCGCCGCGCAGGTCGGCGCGGGCAACCCGGCGATCACCGGCGTCATGCTGGAGTCGTTCCTCGTCGCCGGTCGCCAGGACCTGGGCTCCGGCGAGCTCACCTACGGCCAGTCGATCACCGACGCCTGCATGGACTGGGAGACGACCGCCGACGTGCTCGACGAGCTGGCCGCGGGCGTGCGCGCGCGCCGGGCGCGCTGAGCGGGCAGGCGTGAGGGTTGCGGTCCTAGGCGTCGGGCTGATCGGCGGCTCGATCGGCCTCGCCGCGAGCCGCCGGCTCGGCGCCGAGGTGGCCGGCTTCGATCCCGACCGCGAGAACCTCGAGCGCGCGCTCGAGGTCGGCGCCCTTGGGGTCGCGGGCGACTCCGTGGCCGACGCGGTCGAGGGCTCGGACCTGGTCTTTTGCGCCGCGCCCGTGCGCGCGCTGCCCGGCCTGGTCGCCGAGGCGCTCGCCGCGGCGCCCGACGCGGCGGTCACCGACGTCGGGTCGACCAAGCGCGAGCTGGTCGAGGGCGTTGGCGAGGCGCCGGGGGCGGAGCGCTTCGTCGGCGGGCACCCCCTGGCCGGCGCCGAGACCGCCGGGGTGGAGAACGCGCGCGCCGACCTGTTCGAGGGCGCTCGCTGGTACCTCACCCCGACCTCCAGCGCCAGCGGCGTCCATTTCGACCGCATCCAGCGCGCCGTCACCGAGCTCGGCGCCCGGCCCAGGGCGATCGACGCCGCGACCCACGACCGGGTGATGGCGACCGTCAGCCACGTCCCGCATGTGCTGGCCAACGCGCTGGTCCGCGAGGCGGCGACGGCGCTCGCCGAGGAGTCCGAGCGGCTGCCCGAGGTCGGCCCGAGCTTTCGCGACACCACCCGTGTGGCGGGCGCCAATCCGGCGATCTGGGGCGACATCTTCGCGACCAACCGCGAGGCGGTCGCGAGCGGGGTCGAGTCGGTCGCGCGCCGGCTGGAGGAGGCGGCGAGGCTGATCCGCGAGGGCGACGACGGCGCGGTGAGCGCCTGGCACGCCGAGGCGCGCGAGGACCGGCGGACCCTGCTGGAGGCCGAGCTCGCGGGCGGCCCGCTCATCGAGCTGCGGGTCAGCCTTCCCAACCAGCCGGGGACGGTCGCCGAGGTCGCGCTGGCGCTGGGCCACGAGGGCGTGAACATCGTCGACATGGCTCTCTATCCCGCCCCCGACATGAGCACGGGAGCCATCTCGCTGTGGATCGCCGGGGTCGAGGACGCCGAGCGCGCGGCGGTCATCGTCCGCGGCCTCGGCCACGCCGTCGCCGTCGTCGGGCCCGAGAGCCGGTGAGCGACGCGTGTCTTCGGGCCCGGCCGGCCCCTGGTGGGCGCGCTTCGCCCGCCGCCCGACAAGTCCGTCTCGCACCGCGCCGCGATCCTGGCCGCGATGTCGGAGGGCGAGGTGGAGGTGACCGGCTACCTCGACGCGGCCGACACGCGCTCGACGCTCGCCGCGGTCGAGGCCCTGGGCGCGGGGGTGGAGGTCCGCGGGCCGTCGGCGGCCGCGCCCGGCGGGATCGACGTGACGATCTCGGGCGTCGGGCTGCGCGGCGCGCGGGGCCGGGACCGGCGAGCCCCTGGACATCGACGTCGGCAACGCGGGGACCCTGCTGCGCATCCTGCCCGGCTGGCTCGCGGGGCAGAGCGACGGAGCGTGGCGCCTGGACGGCGACGAATCGATCCGCCGCCGGCCGGTCGACCGCATCGCCGTCCCGCTCGCCGCGCTGGGCGCCCGCGTCGCGTGCCGCGAGGATCGGCTGCCGCCGCTCGAGGTGCGCGGCGCTGAGCTCCACGGCGCGGCGATCACGCTCGACGTGGCCAGCGCCCAGGTGAAGTCGTGCCTGCTGCTCGCCGGCCTCCTGGCGTCGGAGCCGACGACGATCGTCGAGCCGGCCCCCAGCCGCGACCACACGGAGCGGATGCTGAGAGCGGCCGGGGCGAGCGTGACCACCGGCGATCTGCGCACGCTTCCGGGGCTGGGCGGCCCACCCGAGCGGCGCATCGTCATCGAGCCGGTGGACCGCCTGCTCGTCCGGGCCATCGAGGTCCCGGGCGACATCTCCTCGGCGGCGTTCATGGCGGTGGGTGCGGCGATCGTCCCCGGCAGCGACGTGCGGCTCGAGGGGACCGGCGTCAACCCGACGCGGGTCGGCATCCTCGGCGTCCTGAGCCGCATGGGCGCGGCCGGCAGGGTGGAGGGAGAGCGCGCGGCGCCCGGGGGCGAGCCCGTGGCGACCATCGCCGTCCGCCACGCCGATCTCGAGGCAACCCGGGTCGGATCCGCCGAGGTGCCGGCGACCATCGACGAGCTTCCCCTGGTCGCCCTGCTCGGGTGCTTCGCGAAGGGCACCACCGCGGTCACCGGCGCGGCGGAGCTTCGCCACAAGGAGTCAGACCGGATCGCGGGCGTCGTGGAGGGCCTTGCAGGGCTGGGCGCAGACATCGAGGCGCTCGACGACGGCTTCGCGGTCACGGGCACGGGGGGCCTTCGCGGCGGCGTCATCGACGCGCGCGGCGACCACCGGCTGGCGATGCTCGGCGCGATCGCCGGCCTCGCGTCCCGCGAGGGCGTGAGGGTGGTTGGCATGGACGCCGCCGGGGTCAGCTACCCCGGCTTCGAACGCGACCTGGCAGCGCTAACTTCAAGCGCGTAGGAGCGGCGCAAGCCGCAACAGTCTCCGCGGCGGATGGCGCGAAAGTTCCGCTATGCGGAAGAAAGTCGCCACTGACGATGAGCGGTGTCACGAAAGGCGTACCGGCGCCCTCCCTCAGTGATCTGAAGGCGACGGCGCTGCTGCGCCGACCGCGGCAGCCGAGCCCTCAGCCCTGAGACGGATGCCCCTCCCCCGGCCAGGGGGAGAGGACGAGCAGCAGGCGCGCGTCTTCCGTGGCGCGAACCTCGTGGCGCTCGGCCGGGTCGAAGACGGCCAGCAGGCCGGTTCCCCCGGAGACGCTCTCGCCGCCGCCGTCGATCTCGATTGCGCCCGAAAGGACGACGAGCCAGGCCCGCTCGTGGACCTGGTGATCCTGCAGCATCTCGCCGGCGGGGAGCTGCAGCACGATCGCCCGCCCCTCGCTCTCGGAGTCGAGGACCTGCGGTTGACGTGGCTGGACTTCGAGGCTCGAGATGTCCCAGGTGCGCATGGTTCCTTCCGCTCGCGTGCAGGCCAACTCTATATTCGGCCGCGTGATCATTGCCATCGACGGACCGGCGGGCGCCGGCAAGTCCACCGTTGCGCGCGCCCTCGCGTCGCGTCTGGGCTTCACCTATCTGGACTCGGGAGCCATGTATCGCTCGGTGGCGCTCGCGGCGCTGCGCGCGGAAGTCGACCCCGACGACGGAGTCGCCGTGGGCGAGCTGGCGCGGGGCGTTCGCATTGAGGTTGGCGACCACCTCGTCCGCCTCGACGGCGAGGACGTGACGGGGGAGATCCGGCGCCCCGACGTCACCGCCGCCGCCTCGCGTGTGTCCGTCCACCCTCAGGTCCGCAAGGCCATGGTCACGCGCCAGCGCGAGCTGATCGACTCCGGCCGCTACGTCGCCGAAGGCCGCGACATCGGCACCGTGGTCGCCCCAGACGCCGACTTCAAGGTCTTTCTCACCGCCGCCGAGGGGGAGCGGGCCAGGCGGCGCGCGGCCGAGAGCGGGGAGCACGTGGGCGAGGTCCTCGAGGCGCTGGCCGAGCGCGACTCACGCGACATCGAGCGCGAGCACGGGGCGCTGCGAGCGGCCGAGGACGCCGTCGAGGTCGACACGAGCGGCATCGAGGTCGACGAGGTGGTCGAGCGCATCACCGCCCTCGCGCACGAGCGGGGGCTGCTGCGATGAGCCGGCTGCCCGAGATCGCGATCGTCGGCTTCCCCAACGTCGGCAAGTCGACGCTCGTCAACCGGCTCGCCGGCAGCCGCGAGGCGGTCGTCCACGAGCAGTCCGGCGTCACCCGCGACCGCAAGTCGCTGGAGTGCCAGTGGAACGGCGTGACCTTCAAGCTCGTGGACACGGGCGGCGTGGACCTGGCCGACGAGGACTCGCTGGCGCGCGACGTCCAGTCGCAGGCCCGGCGGGCGATCGCCGAGGCGATCGCCGTCGCGCTCGTTGTCGATGCCAGGGCCGGCCTGCGGGCGGGCGACGCGGAGGTCGCGGACGCGCTGCGCCGCGGCGACGTGCCGGTCGTCGTCGTCGCCAACAAGATCGACCGCGTCGAGGACGAGCACCTGGCGGCCGAGTTCAACCGCCTCGGCCTCGGCGAGCCGATCGCCGTGTCGGCCGCGCAGGGCCTTGGCACCGGGGACCTGCTCGACCGCTTGGCCGAGCTTGCCGCCACCACCGAGCCCGACGGCGCCGGCGATGAGGACCGGGTCGCGCTGGCGGTCATCGGCCGGCCCAACGTCGGCAAGTCCTCGCTGGTCAACCGCTTCCTGGGGGACGAGCGGGTGATCGTCTCCGAGCGCGCCGGCACCACCCGGGACGCCATCGACACCGACGTCGAGATCGACGGGCGCCCGATCACGCTGATCGACACCGCCGGCCTTCGCCGCCGCTCGAAGGTGGCGGGCACCGTCGACTACTACGCGCAGATCCGCTCCGAGCGCGCGGCCGAGCGCGCCGACGTGGCGCTGCTGGTGTGCGACGCGGAGGAGGGCGTCACCTCCGAGGACCTCCGGGTCGCCGATCTGGCGATGCGCGCCGGCTGCGCCACGCTCGTGCTCCTCAACAAGTGGGACGTCACCCAGACCGACCTGGAGGACGCGAGCGCCAGGCTGGTGCGTCGCCTGCGCCAGCGCCCCCCGGTGATGACCGCGTCGGCGCTCTCGGGGCGGAACGTCCCCAAGGCGATAGCGAAGGCGATCGACCTCGCCGACCTGCGCGCCTCGCGGATCCCCACCTCGGAGCTCAACCGCTTCGTCGGCGCGTCGTGGCGGCGCACGCCGCCTCCCGCCAAGCGCGGCAAGCGCCTGCGCCTCTACTACGCCGCCCAGATCGATCGCAGCCCGCCGCGCTTCGCGATGCAGGTGAACGACCGCAAGCTGATCTCGCGCGACTGGGCGTTCCACCTCGAGAACCGCATGCGCGAGGAGTACGGCCTGTGGGGCGTGCCGCTCGTGATCGACTACGTGCCCAAGCCTCCGAGGAATCGGTGATGAAGCTCCCTCCGATCAAGCCACCGAGTGAGCTGGACCTCTACGCGCGGCGACGGCTGACGATGGGGGCGGTTCTGCTGGGGGCGGGGATCGTCGCGATCGTCGTGGCCCTCCTCAGCAGTGGGTCCGGGGGCTCGCCGGCGGATCCGCGCGCCCTGGTTCCCGCGAGCGCGACCCTCTACGCCGAGGCGGACTTGAGCCAGGATGGCGACGCGGGCCAGGCCGCGGACACGTTCGCGTCGCGAGTGCCGCTGCTCTCCCACCAGATCCTCGCCCGCCTTACCGCGGGCTACCCCTCGCTGTCGGCCGCCGGAGTGGTCGGTGGAGGCGGCCGAGTTCCCTGGCTGGGCAACATCCTCGCGTTGGCGCAGACACCGGAGGGCTCGCTGGCGCTGCTCGCCGCCGGCGACTCCGACGGCGCTGCGAAGTTCGCGCAGTCCTACCTGCATCCACGGTCGACCGCCAGGGTCGCGGGGGTCGACGTCATGAGGGGAAAGCACGGCTCGGCGGCGATCGTCGACGGCTTCCTGGCGATCGGCGACGACGCCGCGGTCCGAATGTCGGTCGAGCTTGCGGGCGGCGACGGCGCGGGAGCGCTCTCCTCCGAGAAGGTCGCCACGGACACGCTCGCCTCGCTTCCAGACTCGAGCCTCGTTCGCGCCTTCGTCGCGGGCAGGGGGTTGCGAGCCCTCGGCCCGCTCTCCGCGCTCGGCGAGTCCAACCCGGTCGGGCTCGCCGCGAGCTTCACGCCCCAGTCGATCGAGCTCACCGCGCACGTCGGCTTCGACGGCAAGAGCTCGCCGGCCCTCGCCGGGCTGAAGGCCTTCAAGCCGCGCCTGCCGGAGGACCTGGACTCGGGGACGCTCGGCTACGTGGGCATCGGGCCGCCCACGACCCTGGAGCAGGGTCTGCTGGGTCAGGCCGGCTCGAGCCTTCCGGCGACCGCCGCGCTGCTGCTGGGCCAGCTGGGGATCGCCGACCCCGGCGGGCTCCTGCGTGCGCTCGCGCCCGCACTGGGGGACGAGACGGCGATCGCCGTGATTCCAGGCCCCGGCGCGGAGGGAAGCGACGTGGTCGCGCCGCCGTCCCTCGGCCTGGCCTCGGACCGAGTCGACGAGGAGACCGCGCTGAAGGCGCTTCATTCGCTGGGCTCCGACGTGACCGGGAGCGTGAGCGGGAGCCGGCTCTACGTCGCGGGGACGCCCTCGGCGCTCGCGCGGCTCTCGAACCCGCAGGGGTCGCTCGCGTCGAGCGGCCGCTTCCGCGAGGCGCTGGGAGGCCTCGCACTCAAGCCGTCGTTCGAGGCCTACCTTGACGTCGCGGGACTCCTGCCGATCTTCGAGGCTGCGGGCCTCGCCGAAAACCCCGCCTACGCGAGCTTCGCCTCCGACGCCCGGCGCCTCGACGCGCTTGGGCTCACCCTGACCTCGTCGAGCGCTGGATTGGACGTCCGCGTGCGCCTGACGCTAACCGGCATTTAGCCCTTTCCCGTTCGCTACAGTCGCGCGTCCACATGCCTCGTACGGACGGAAGGTAGGCGCCGGCAGACAATGAGCGACCTCACGGATCTCTCTGACAACGAGTTCCTCTTCACCTCGGAATCGGTGACGGAAGGGCACCCGGACAAGGTCTGCGACCAGATCTCCGACGGCATCCTCGACGCCGCGCTCGACCAGGATCCGCAGAGCCGGGTCGCCTGCGAGTGCCTGGTGAACACGAACCTGGTGGTCATCTCGGGCGAGATCCGCTCCGACGCCGACATCGATTACGAGGGAATCGCTCGCGAGACCATCCGCGAGATCGGCTACGACGGGTTCGACCCCAGCTTCGGCGCCGACACCTGCGAGGTGCTGGTGCGCGTCGACCAGCAGTCCTCCGACATCGCCCAGGGTGTCGACGACGCCGCCGAGCACCGGGAGTCCGGCTCGGCCGACGACGCCGACGTGGCCGGCGCCGGCGACCAGGGGATGATGTTCGGCTACGCCAGCAACGAGACCGAGTCGCTGATGCCGATGCCGATCTCGCTTGCACATCGGCTCGCCGAGCGCCTGGCCGAGGTCCGCAAGGACGGCACGGTCCCCTACCTGAGGCCTGACGCGAAGACCCAGGTCACCATCCGCTTCGAGGACGACCGGCCCGCCGAGGTCGTCCGGGTCCTCATCTCAACGCAGCACGACGAGGGCGTCGACCGCGACACCCAGATCCGCCCGGACCTGATCGAGCACGTGATCGACCCCATTCTTCCCGCGGGCCTCTACGACCCCGACCGCCTTCACGAGACGCTGCTGGTGAACCCCACCGGGCGCTTCGTCATCGGCGGCCCCGTGGGTGACTGCGGCCTGACCGGCCGCAAGATCATCGTCGACACCTACGGCGGCGCGGCCCGCCACGGCGGTGGCGCCTTCTCGGGCAAGGACCCGTCCAAGGTGGATCGCTCGGCCGCCTACGCCGCGCGTCACGTCGCCAAGAACATCGTTGCGGCGGGCCTGGCCGACCGCTGCGAGGTCCAGGTCGCCTACGCGATCGGCGTCGCCCACCCGGTCTCGCTGATGGTCGACACCTTCAACAGCGGGCGTGTATCCGACCTCGAGCTCACCCGGATCGTCGAGAAGGAGTTCGACCTGCGGCCGGGCGCGTTCCGCAGCTACCTCGACCTGCATCGGCCCATCTTCCAGCCGACCGCGGCCTACGGCCACTTCGGCCGCGACAACCCCGACTTCTCCTGGGAGAAGACGGATCGCGTCGAGTCGCTGCAGGGCGCGGCCGAGGCCGGCGCGCCCGCCTAGCGCGAGCCTGGCCTACTGAGCGCTGCCGGGCGCGGGCCCGACGCCGCCCTGCTCGTCGGCCGCCCTGCGCTGCTGGGCGATGTCGACCTCGTGCACGACCACTTCCGGTTGGGAGACGCCGTCGAAGCTGAAGTCGTAGTCGCTGCTCCCGGCGGTGTCGAAGTTGACGTCGCCGACCTGGAGGATGCGCTGAATGAACCCCTGGTTGTAGTTGACGTTCTGGACCCGGTCGAGGCGCGTCTCCTGAATGGTTCGGCTGACGATCCCGCGCTGGATGTGCAGGCGGCGGTTCGTGATCGTGTAGCTCGTCGTGACCCTTCGGATGAAGCCGACGAGGAGGGTGATCGCAACGCCGGCGAGCGCAACGATTGCCGCGGTGCCTGAGTTGCCGACGAGCTTCGCGATCAAGGTGGCGACCGCGGTGATCAGCAGGCCCTTGATGTAGAAGGCCAGGATCGCGCGCCAGGACGGGTGGCCCTCGAAGACGATCTGCTCCCCGGGGCTGAGATTCGGTGCCATTGCGGGCGATCATATACGCGGCGGCGGGCCGTCCGGGCCCGCGCCTACCGTCGATCACGTGCCCATCGCCAAGGTCGAACCGCTCGTCACAGCCCGCGCCCTGCGGGGACCGTTCGACTACCGGCTGCCGCAGGGGATGGAGGGCGTGGGCGTCGGCAGCATCGTGCGTGTGCCGTTCGGGCCGCAGCGGCTCCTCGGCGTGGTCGTCGAGCTCGCCGAGCGCTCGGAGCTCCCGCCCGAGCGCCTGGCCGAGCCGATCGAGGCGCTCGAGGCGGGCGCGACGGCCGAGCTGGTGCGACTGGGCCTGTGGGTGGGCCGCGAGTACTGCTCCACGCCCGCGCGGGGCCTCGCGCTCGTGGCCCCGCCCGGCACGAGCGCCGCCGGCCCGGCGCCGCGCGCGGCGACCGAACGCCACGTCGCGATCACCGCCGCCGGAGCGCGGGCCCTCGCCGAGGGCGAGCGCCTCGGCGCCCGCCAGCGCGAGGCCCTGGAGCTCCTTCGCGACGTCGACGGCACGCTGCGAAGCGGTCTCGCTCGGCGTCGGCCCGGGGACGATCCGCAGCCTCGAGTCGCGCGGGCTCGTGGAGCTCAGCCTCGTCGAGCGACGCCGCCGCCCGGCATCGGTGGCCGTCGGCGCGGAGCACGCGCCGGTCGAGCTGACCCCGGCGCAGCAGGGCGCGGTCGCCGCGACGGTCGCCGCCATCGACGGCGCCGGCCCGCGCGAGCTGCTGCTTCACGGCGTCACCGGATCGGGCAAGACCGAGGTCTACCTCGCCGGCGTGGCGGCGGCGCTCGAGCGGGGTCGCAGCGCGATCGTGCTGGTGCCCGAGATCGGCCTCACGCCGCAGGCCCTTCACCGCTTTCGCTCGCGGCTGGGGGAGAGGGTCGCCGTGCTGCACTCGGGCCTCGCCGCCGGCGAGCGCTTCGACGAGTGGCGGCGCCTGCGATCCGGCGAGGCGCGCGTGTGCGTGGGGCCGCGCTCCGCCGTGTTCGCCCCGGTTTCCGACCTGGGACTCCTCGTCGTGGACGAGGAGCACGACTCCTCCTACAAGCAGGACAGCGATCCCCGCTACGACGCCCGCGAGGTCGCCCGCCGCCGGGCCGAGCTCGCCGGGGCGGCGTTCGTCCTCGGCAGCGCGACGCCTCGGCCGGAGAGCTGGCGCGCGCTCGAGCGCGTCTCGCTGCCGGACCGCGTCGACGGCCAGGGCATGCCGCATGTCGAGGTCCTCGACATGCGCGAGGCCGAGGCGGCGGCGTCGCCCCTGCACCCGCGCACGCGCGAGGAGCTGGCCCGCGTCGGGGCGGAGGGCGGCAAGGCGATCGTCCTCGTCAACCGCCGCGGCTACCAGGTGCATCTCAGCTGCCGGACCTGCGGCCACGTCTGGCGCTGCCCGCAATGCGACGTCTCGCTGGTCATGCACCGCGACGCGGGGTCGCTGCGCTGTCATCACTGCGGCTGGGGCGAGGCGCTGCCCCGCGGCTGCCCCGAGTGCGGCTCGGTCGGCGTCGCGCGGCACGGGGCGGGCACCGAGCGGATCGCCGAGCTGGTCGCGCAGGCCGCGGGCGACGTGCCCGTGGTGCGCCTCGACACCGACACCGCCGGGCGGGGCAGCCACGGCGAGCTCTTGCGCCGCTTCGGCGAGATGAGTTGCGGCGTGCTCGTCGGCACGCAGATGGTCGGCAAGGGCCATGACTTCCCCGACGTCACCCTCGCGGTGATCGTCGACGCCGACGCGACGCTTCGCTTCCCGGACTTCCGCGCGGAGGAGCGGGCGTTCTCGCTCGTCGCGCAGCTCGCGGGCCGCAGCGGCCGCTCGGCGCGCGGCGGGCTCGTTCTGTGCCAGACGCTGGCCCCCGATGCTGAGGCGATCGTCCGCGCTGCGCGCCACGACGCGGAGGGCTTCCTGGCGGGCGAGCTCGAACGCAGGCGCGAGCTGGGCTATCCGCCGTTCGCCAGCCTGGTGCGGGTGGAGCTGGCCTCGCCCGACCCGCAGCGCGCACAGGCAGCCGCCCTCGAGCTGGCGGACGGACTGCGGGCGGGCCTGCCCGAGGGGGCGCGCCTGCTGGGGCCGGCGCCGCGCTTTCGGCTGCGGGGACGCCATCGCCGCCAGCTGCTGCTCAAGGCGCCCGAGCGGGGCCCGCTCGTCGACGCCGTGCGCGGCGCGGTGGAGGCTGCGGCGGCCCGGCGCCGGCGCGACGTCTCGATCTCGGTCGATCCCGACCCGAGCTAGCTTCTGCCCCCAATAACATCGGTGGGGATGGGCACCGAGGAGCTCACAGCCGAAGAGGTCTCCGGCGAGGAGGCCGCCGAGCGCGAGCACGTCTCCGAGGAGGCGCTCGCCCGGCGCGAGGCCGCGCTGGCGAACGTGCGGAAGTTCGGCGACCCGGCGCTGAAGTCCAGGGCGTCCGAGGTCCGCGAGTTCGGCCCGGACCTCGAGCGCGAGGCCGGGGAGATGATCGCGATCATGCACGACGCCATGGGCGTCGGCCTCGCCGCGACACAGCTCGCCGTGATGCACCGGCTCCTCGTCTTCCAGGCCGGCGCCGACGCGACGCCGACCGCGCTCGTGAACCCCCAGGTCGAGTGGCTCTCCGAGGAGACGGCGGTCGCGGAGGAGGGCTGCCTCAGCCTGCCGAAGATCGTGGTCGACGTGGAGCGCCCGCTGTTCGCGCTGATCACCGGCGAGGACGTCTCGGGCAACCGGATCGCGCTGGAGGCCGCGGGCCTGGAGGCCAGGGTGCTCCAGCACGAGATCGACCACCTCGACGGCGTCCTCATCCTCGACCGGACCCCGCGCGAGCAGCGCAAGGGGGCGCTGCGGGCGCTGCGGGAGGGCGGCTCCTACACGCCTCCCGACCCGGAGCCCGGCGAAGACCGCTGAGGCGGCCGTGCGCGTCGCCTACCTGGGCACCTCCGAATTCGCCGCCGCAGTGCTGCGCGGGCTCGCCGAGCGAGCCGCGGCCGAGCAGCCCCCCGGGGCGCTCGAACTGGCTCTGGTGGTGACGCCGCCGGACCGCCCGCAGGGGCGCCGGCGCCGGCTCGGGTCGCCGCCCGCCGCGGTGGCCGCCAAGGAGCTGGGCCTCGAGCTGCACCAGACGGCCGACGTGAACTCCGACGAATCGCGCGCCCGGGTCGGGGCGGCCGGCGCCGAGATGGCGCTCGTCTGCGCGTTCGGGCAGATCCTGCGCGAACCGCTGCTGAGCGAGGCCGAGCTCTGGAACATCCACCCGTCGCTGCTGCCTCGCTGGCGCGGAGCCGCGCCGATCGAGCGCGCGATCATGGCGGGCGACGCCGAGACGGGCGTGACCATCGCCCGCGTCACCGCGGGGCTCGACTCGGGGCCCGTTGCCCTGGAGTCGCGGGTCGCGATCGAGCCCGGCGACGATCGCGGCTCGCTGGGCGAGCGCCTGGCGGCGCTGGCGGTCGAGCTCGCGGCCAGGGCGGTCGTGGCCCGCTCACGCGGACCGCTGGAGGCGAGCGAGCAGGGCGAGGAGGGGGCCACCTACGCCGAGAAGATCGACCCCGCCGAGCGCCGTCTCGACCCGGCGAGGCGGGCCATCGAGCTGGAGCGGATCGTCCGCGCGCTGACGCCATACGTGGGGGCGTACCTGGAGCTCTCCGATGGCGAGTGGCTTGGGGTCGTCAGGGCGAGAATCGGTGAGGGCGACGTTGCCGCGGGGTCGCTCGAGGCGGCGGATGGTGCCCTCCTGCTGGGCTGCGCCGCCGGCGTCCTGCGAATCGATCGCGTCAAGCCCGCGGGTGGCCGCGAGATGGACGCCGCCGAGTACCTGCGCGGACATCCGCTGCCCGTGCTGGCGCAGACTGGTGCTGCGGGGGGTGAGGCGCCCAGCGCGTGACGGCTCGGCGCTCCCGGCGGCGTCGGGATCACTGAGGGGGCGTGAAACGCACACGGGAGGCGCTACTCGTAACGCTCTCAGCGATGGGTGGCGTGAAGGTTCCGCTATGCGGAAGAAAGGCGCCAGCGCTCTCGAGAGGTGTGCCGAAAGCGATACGGACATCCTCCCTCGTTGCCTGATTCCCGACGTTCGCGGCACCGGGGCGTGCTGCTCCGCCACCTGGCCGGGCATACGCGTACCCGCCGGGTAGGATCGGTTGCGTGAGCGAGGTGATGACCAACCGCCCCGTCTGTCCCGGGTGCGGGGAGCCGTGGCTGCGCCCGACCCAGCTTCCGGGCCGCTTTCGCTGCGTGAACTGCCTGCTTCGCTACGAGCTGGTCTCGCAGTGCCCGAGCTGCGGCGAGCACCAGACCATCGTCCGGATGAGCACCACGCAGGACATGCTCTGCCAGCATTGCGGGCACTCGATGCTGCGCAACATCTGATGGCGGACCGCGACGCCTTCGGCGGCCGCCGGGTCGCACCCTCGATCCTCTCCGCCGACTTCTCCCGCCTGGGCGCCCAGGTCGGCGAGGTCCTGGCCGCGGGAGCCCGGGTGATCCACGTGGACGTCATGGACGGCAGCTTCGTCCCGCCGATCACCATCGGCCCGCTGGTCGCGGGCTCGATCGCCGACCTCGTCCACGACGCCGGCGGCGTGCTCGACGTCCACATGATGATCAGCAACCCCGAGCGTCAGATCGACGAGTTCGCGAGGGCCGGCGCCGATTGCATCACCTTCCACGTCGAGGCGGATGCCCACGCCCACCGCACGATCGGCGCGATCCACGAGGCCGGCTGCCTCGCCGGCGTCGCGCTGAACCCGGGCACGCCCGCGGACGCGGTGTCCGCCGTGGCTGCCGATGCGGACCTGCTGCTCGTGATGAGCGTGAACCCGGGCTGGGGCGGCCAGAGCTTCATCGCCTCCTCGCCGGCGAAGATCGAGAGCCTCGCCGCGCTGGGCGGGGACGCGCTGATCGAGGTCGACGGCGGCATCGACGCGCAGACCGCTCCGGTTGTCGCCAAGGCGGGCGCGACGACCTTCGTCGCGGGCTCCGCGATCTTCTCCGGGGACGATCCAGCCGGCGCCTACGCCGAGATCGCCGCGGCGATCGCAGCCGGCTAGGCCTCCTCCGCGGCGGCGAGCTGAGCCTCGATCTCGGCGGGCGAGCCCGGCGCGATCGCGTCCGCCGGGCGAGCCGACGGGTTGCGGTAGAGCGCGTAGAGGAGCACGCTGAGCGCCGCCGCGGCCCCCGCGAACCCGATCTCGACCCGGCGAAAGTCGGTGAGCACCGGCAGCAGGTTCCAAACCAGGAACGCGATCGCACAGATGGCCCAGCAGGCGGCGGCTCGGCGGGCCTGACCCTGGGCCAGAGCGGCCTGGTTGAGGGTGGCTGCCGCGAGGTAGAGGCCCATGCCGACGCTGACGAGCACGAGCCCCAGGCGGTCGTAGTCGAACTTCTGCCCGAAGGCGATGTGCATGAGCTCCGGGCCGATCGTGGCCATGATCAGCACCACGAGCGTGGCGAACGCCGCGATGGCGCGCAGCGTCTGGCGGATCGAGAGCTCGAACGCCTCCTTGCCGCCCTGCGAGCGCAGACGGGTGAGGTGGGGAAGGAGGCTCGTTGCGATTCCCTGGAAGAGCAGCAGGGGCGCCCGGGCTACGAGCAGCACGTTGAAGATGTAGCCGGCCGCCGCAGCGCCGTCGGCGGCGTGGATGAGCAGCGGCCCGCCGTTCAGAAACGTCTGCTCGCTGAGCATGATCACCAGGACCGCCGCCGCAAAGCTCGAGCCCTTTGCGAGCGTGAACTCGGTCTCGGGGCCGGGAGTGGGGGGCCTGGGCAGCGCGTCCGGCCGGCGCCGGCGCTCCGAGAGAAGCGCTATGGGCACCACGGCGAGGCTGAAGAGCGGCGCGAACGCGATGCCCGCCGCAACGGCGTTCTCGCCCGAGGCGATGCCGATGGCCACGGCCACGGCGAACGCGCAGCGTCCAATCGCTTCGCAAAGAAGCAGCCCCGCGACGAATGTGAAGCGCCCGGTGCCCGCGAGGAACCCGCGGGCGTAATAGCTCGCGCCGTAGGCGGTGACCGCGATCACCAGGACGACGTAGAGGCCCTCCTTGCCCTCCAGGAGCCGGTCGGTGATCGGCGTGTGCAGGGCGAGGGCCGTGACCCCGCAGGCGATCGCGATCCCGAGTTGGATGAGCGCCGCGATCCGCATCGCGCGGCCCACCTCCTGGCCGCGCGCACGGCGCTCGGCGAGCGTGCGCGAGAGCAGCTGCTCGACCGGCCTGTAGAGGACGGAGATGATCACCACGACCGCCGACCAGAGGACGACGATGGTGCCGTAGCTCGAGCGCGACAGGCTGTGCGAGGCCAGCGCGAAGAAGAGGTAGGTGATGAAGCCCGCGGCTCCGATGCCTGCTGAGAGCATGCCGGCGGTGCGGCCGTAACGACGTGCCTCCTCCTGGGCCCCGGCGCTGGCGCTCATCGCGCGCACGGTAGCGGGCGGAAGGGGATGAGTCGCAGGCCGTCGCGACCGCGCATACCGCCTTTCGCCTCGCCGCGAGGCTTTACCCGGGCCTTGCCAAACGGCCCTGGCCGGGGCGTACACTGACCGTTGACTGACCAGTCAATCAATGGCCGAAGGAGATCCCACGACCGCCATCGACGACCGAGACCGCGAGCACCTGAGCCGTGCCCTCGAGCTGGCGGAGGGCGGGCGCGGCACCGTCGCGCCGAACCCTCTGGTCGGCGCCGTCATCGTGCGCGACGCCCGGGTCATCGGCGAGGGCTTCCACGCCGCCTACGGCGAACTGCACGCCGAGCGGGCGGCGCTGGCCGACTGCGAGCGCCGGGGCGAGGACCCGCGCGGAGCGACCATGTACGTCACGCTCGAGCCATGCGCTCACCACGGGCGTCAGCCGCCGTGCGCCGACGCCCTGCGCGATGCCGGCATCGCCAGGCTCGTCTACGCCGCCGACGACCCCAGCGAGAAGACCAGCGGGCGCGGGCCCGCGCTGCTGGCCGAGGCCGGAGTGGTGGTGGAGGCCGCCAACGGCGAGGTGGCCGGGGCGGCGCGGCTTCAGACCCAGCCGTTTCGAAAGCACGTGCTCACCGGGCGGCCGCTCGTGACGCTGAAGTTGGCGATGACCCTCGACGGCCGCACGGCCACCGCGCGGGGCGACTCGCAGTGGATATCCGGCCCCGAGAGCAGGGCCCGCGTTCACGGGTGGCGCGCGGAGTCCGGCGCCGTCGCCGTCGGCATCGGCACCGCCGTGGCCGACGACCCGCTGCTCACGGCGCGCGACGTGGGCGCGGCTCGCCAGCCCACCCGCGTGGTCTTCGACTCGCATGCCCGCCTGCCCCTCGGCTCCAAGCTGCTGACCACCCTCGAAGAGGCTCCCGTGCTGGTCATCTGCTCCGCGGATGCCCCGCCGGAGCGGGTGCAGGCGCTGAGCGGCGCGGGCGCCGAGGTGCTTGCCCTGCCCGGCGACGGGTCCGCCCGCGTTGGAGCGGCGCTCGCCGAGCTCGGCGAGCGCGACATCGACTCCGTCCTTCTGGAGGGGGGCGCGACCCTCGCCGGCTCGTTCCTCGACGCCGGGGAGGTCGACGTCGCCCGGATCTTCATCGCGCCGATCCTGCTCGGCGGCGCGGGCTCGCGCGCCGCTCTCGGCGGCGCCGACCCGGCCGCGATCGCCGACGGCCGCCGCGCTTCGCACACGGAATGGAGCCGAAGCGGCGAGGATCTGCTCGTGAGCGCCCGGATGAGGGAGTGGTGAGGCCGTGTTCACGGGGATAGTCGCTGAGCTCGGCAGTGTCCAGGGCATCGAGCGCGGCGAGGGCGGGGCCCGCCTTCGGGTCGGCGCGAGCTTCGCCGGCGAGCTGGCTGCGGGCGACTCCGTCGCGGTGAACGGCGCCTGCCTGACCGCCGTCGCCCTGGGAAAGGGCTGGTTCGAGGCCGACGCCATGAACCAGACGCTCTCCCTCACGACGCTCGGCGACCTCGCCCCGGGCGATCCGGTGAACCTCGAGCCCGCCCTCCGGGCCGGCGACCCCCTCGGCGGCCACATGGTGCAGGGCCACGTGGACGGCGTCGGCGTCATCCGCGACGTGACGCAGGACGGGATCGCCCGCCGCGTGCGGGTTGAGGTCCCCGCCGAGCTTCGGCGCTACGTCGCCGAGCGCGGCTCGATCGCCATCGACGGCGTCAGCCTCACGGTCGCGGCGCGCGACGCGGAGACGCTGGAGGTGTCGCTGATCCCCGAAACCCTTTCTCAGACCACGCTCGGCGACGCTCATCCCGGCGCGCGCGTGAATCTCGAAGTGGACGTGATCGCCCGGTACGCCGAGCGGCTCGTGACTAGCGTTGACCGAGGAGGCCAGCCACAATGAGCAGTCAGATGACCGAAACACGCGCGTTCGCGACCATCGAGGAGGCACTGGAGGACATCCGCCAGGGCCGCATGGTGGTCGTCTGCGACGACGAGAACCGCGAGAACGAGGGCGACCTCGTCATCGCCGCGCAGTTCGCCACGCCCGAGGCGATCGCGTTCATGGCAAGCGAGGGTCGCGGGCTGATCTGCCTGTCGCTCACCGCCGAGCGCTGCGACGAGCTGGGGCTCGACCTGATGACCGCGAAGAACGAATCGCCCCACCAGACCCCGTTCACGGTCTCGATCGAGGCCCGCGAGGGCGTCACCACCGGGATCAGCGCGCCGGACCGCGCGCGCACGATCCAGGTTGCGGTCGACCCGGACTCGAGCCCTCGCGACCTCGTCCAGCCCGGCCACGTGATGCCGCTGAAGGCCAAGTCGGGCGGCGTCCTCGAGCGGGTTGGGCACACCGAGGCCAGTCTCGACCTGGCCCGGCTGGCGGGGCTCATCCCGGCCGGCGTCATCTGCGAGGTCATGAAGAGGGACGGCCACATGGCCCGCGTCCCCGACCTGGTCGAGTTCTGCGAGACACACGGGCTGAAGATGGTCACCATCGCCGACCTGGTCGCCTACCGGCGCCGAACCGAGCGCCTCGTCGAGCGCGTCGTGGCCACCAAGCTGCCGACGGCGTTCGGCGAGTTCACGGCGGTCGGCTATCGCTCCCTCGTCGACGACAAGCACCACGTGGCGATGGTCAAAGGCGAGGTCGACGGGCTCGAGGACGTCCTCGTGCGGGTGCACTCGGAGTGCCTCACGGGCGACGTGTTCCACTCGCTGCGCTGCGACTGCGGCGAGCAGCTCGAGTCGGCGCTGGGGATGATCGAGGCCGAGGGCCGGGGCGTCCTGCTCTACCTCTCCCAGGAGGGCCGGGGCATCGGGCTCCTCAACAAGCTGCGCGCCTACAAGCTCCAGGAGGAGGGGCTCGACACCGTCGACGCCAACCTCAAGCTCGGGCTGCCCGCCGACCTCCGCGACTACGGGATCGGCGCACAGATCCTGGTGGACCTCGGGCTGACGAGCATCCGGATCCTCACCAACAACCCCAAGAAGATCCATGGCCTGGAGGGCTACGGCCTCTCCGTCAGCGACCAGATCCCGATCAACTCGCTGCCCAATCCCCACAACGAGGCCTACCTGCGCGCCAAGCGCGAGCGGATGGGCCACACCCTGCACCATCAGGGCCTTCCGCTCGACGAGGAGCTGCTGCACACCGAGCGCAAGGCGGATGCGGAGAAGAAGGCGTTCGACCTCGAGGACGGGGATGCCTGAGCCGACGGGCGAGTTTGCCGTCTGCGTCGCCACGTTCTACGAGGACCTCGCCGAGCGCCTGGTGAACGGCGCGGTCGAGGGCTTCGCCGAGCATGGCGTGAGCGCGGCCTCGGTGCACACCTTCGAGGTCGCCGGCGCGTTCGAGCTGCCGCTCGCGGCGAAGTGGTGCGCCGAGTCGGGACGCTTCGAGGGCGTCGCCTGCCTTGGGGTCGTGATCCGGGGGGAGACCGACCACTACGACTTCGTGTGCGCCGAGTCGTCGCGGGGCATCGGCCAGGTCGCGATCGCGACCGGCGTCCCCTGCGCGTTCGGGGTCATCACGTGCGACACCATGGAGCAGGCGGTCGCCCGGGCCGGCGGTGACAAGCGCGACCAGGGGCGTAACGCCGCGCTGGCGCTCATCGGCATGGCGAAGGTCCGCGGCGAGATCGCTTCGCCCGCCGTATGAACGTCCCTCGCTGCCCTGTATAGCCATCAGTGCGGGACGTTCATGGTGGTTGGGGCGCCCGCTACCATGCCCGCCTCATGGCAAAGGTCTGCTTTTCCTGTGGCAAGGGCCCGGCGTTCGGGAACAACCGCAGCCACTCGATGGTCGCGACCAGGCGGCGCTTCGACCCGAACCTCCAGAAGGTGCGGATCGACGACGGTGGCAGCCCCCGCCGCGCCTACGTCTGCACGCGCTGCCTGAAGGCGGGCAAGGTCCGCAAGTACGCCGCCCCCGAGCGCCCCGCCGCCGCGAGCTGATCCCACGCGAGCCTGCGTTCCAGCGGGCCTTCGGAGATAATCCTCCGCCGTGGCGGACTCGTCGATAGAGAGGTTCAGGGGCGTCGTCGAGGTTGCCTGCGCGCAGCTCGAGGAACGGCGCCAGGAGATCAACGACCTGAACGTGTTCCCGGTCGCCGACGGCGACACCGGCGACAACATGGCGCTGACGATGCGCCACGTGCTCGACGAGCTCGACCGGCTCGGGCACGAGGGCGACGGCGACCCGGCGCGGCCCGAGATCGTCCGCAGCGTCGCCCGCGCCGCGCTCATGGGCGCCCGCGGCAACTCCGGCGTGATCCTCAGCCAGATCGTGCGCGGCGCCGCCGAGGAGCTGGCGACCCCGCCGGGCCGCCTGATCGACCCGATGCTGGTTGCCGCGGCGCTGTCGAACGCCGAGCGCGCGGCCTACGACTCGGTGCGCGAGCCGGCCGAGGGCACGATGCTCACCGTCATCCGCGAGATGGCCACCGCGGTGTCGCGCAGGCTGGCGCACTGGGAGCAGCACCGCCTCGACCCGGACGCGGGAGACGCAGCAGCAGAACGCGCTCCTCGGGGAGATGCTCGCGACCGCGCTCGCCGCCGCCGACTCGGCCGTCGAGCACACGCCCCAGCAGCTCGCGGTCCTGGAGGAGGCGGGCGTTGTCGACGCGGGGGCGCTTGGCCTGGCGGTCATCGTCCGCGGCCTGATCGCGGGCCTCGCCGGGGCGGCGGCCGACCTGCCGGAGATCCCGCACTACGAGCCGGCCCGCACGATCGACGTGCACCACAGCGGCTCGCGCTATCGCTTCTGCACCAACTTCATCGTCACTGGGAGCGAGCTGGAGAGCCGGCCGTTCGTGCAGAGCCTCGAGGAGATCGGCGACTCGGTGCTGGTCGTGGGCGACGAGACGACGCTGAAGGTTCACGTCCACACCGACGACCCCGACGCGGCCAAGGCGATCTTCGCGGGCGCCGGGGCTGTGGAGCGGGAGGACATCGCCGACATGAGCGAGCAGATCGCCGAGCGGGCCGCCCGGCTCGCGGGCGCGAAGACCGGCGTGGTCGCGGTCGCGAGTGGCGAGGGCCTCGGGCGCCTGTTCGGTGAGCTGGGCGCAGTGGTGGTCGATGGTGGCCCCACGCTGAACCCCTCCACCAACGACCTCCTGCGAGGCATCGAGGCCACCGGCGCGGACGAGGTGGTGCTGCTGCCGAACTCGCCGGACGTCGTGATGGTGGCAAAGGAGGCGGCCCGCCACGCCGAGCGCGATGTGGTCGTGGTCCCGACGGGCTCGCAGCAGGCGGCGCTGGCGGCGCTGGTCGAGCTGGATCCCGATGCGGGCGCCGCCGAGAACGCCGAGCTGATCGACCAGCTCCTGGAGGGTATCCGCGCCGGCAGCGTTGCGGCGGCGGTGAAGGACGACGCGGAGGGCCGGTTCAGCGTGGGCGAGTGCGTCGGCTTCGAGGGCGACGAGGTCGTGGCCTGGGGCGGAGCGGAGGAGACCTTGGCCAAGACGCTCGCCCGCATTTCCGAGGGCGCGGAGATCGTCACGGTGATCGGCGGCGCCGAGGCGCCCATCGAGCTCGACGCCATCGAGGCGCCCGACGGCGTGGAGCTCGAGGCGCTCTACGGCGGGCAGCGCCACTACTTCTGGCTGATCGCGGCGCAATGACCGATACGCCCCTCCTGCATCAGCTCCGCATCTCTCACTTCAACGAGAAGGCGCGCTGGGCCCTCGACTACAAGGGCGTGCCTCACGAGCGCCGCACCTCGCCGCCGGCCTGGCACGTCGTGACGGCGATGCGCCTCACGCGGCGCCAGACGTTCCCCATCCTCGTCACGCCCCAGGAGACCCTGCCGGACTCGAGTGACATCGTCGCCTGGCTCGAGCGCGAGCATCCCGATCCGCCCCTCTACCCCGACGACCCCGCCGAGCGCGAGAGGGCTCTCGGGCTGGAGGCGTATCTGGGCGACGAGGTGGGCCCCGACGTTCGCCGCATCTTCTTCTGGCATTCGCTCGCCGAGGAGGCCGATTCCCTCTGCGCCACATACACCGCCCCGATGGGCTCGCTCGCCGGACGCGCCTACACCCTGTCGTTCGGAGTCACAAAGCTCGCCATGCGCCGGGCGATGAGCGTCAACGAGACGGCGGTGGAGGAGTCGAAGCGCAAGGTGGCCGCCGGCCTCGACCGCATCGAGGCCGAACTGGGCGACGGGGACTACCTCGTCGGTGACCGCTTCTCCGTGGCCGACCTCACCGCGTCCGCGCTCTTCTTCCCCCTCACGCAGCCCCCCGAGTTCCAATACGACTACGCGGCGCCCATGGCGCCGGGCCTGCGCCGCTACACCGACGAGATCTCCGATCGCCGCGCGATCGCCTGGACGCGCGAGATGTGGTCTCGTCACCGCGGCGCCTCGGCCGAGGTCTGAGCGGCCCGGAGGCGCGGGTCGCTCGGCCCTCGTCACGCTCTTTGCACACCCGGCGCGCAGGCCGTGATCCGGGTGGCGCGATCATCGTGTACCGCTGGTAGCTTCGCGTTGGCAGATGGAGGGATCGATCGGGTGAGGAAGTCGGGGGGGAGGAGCGGTCGGCTGGGGGCGCTGTTTGCCTGCGCGCTGCTGGCGCTCGCCGTCGCCTCCTCCAGCGCCGCCGCGAAGCCCACGCGCTACTCGGTGGCAAACGGCTGCTGGTCGCTGGCTCCGGCCGCGGGCGGCCGAGCTCCGGCCGCGGTGCGCAACCTGCGCCTGAAGGCGACGGCGCTCGGCAGCTACATGCTCTTCACGAAGGCGCACACCTACGTGACGGCGAACGGCAACGCGGTGGCCACGGCCACCCAGCCCGGCCCCGCCACGGACTGGAAGGTCAGGCGCTCCGGCCACGGGTTCTCGCTGACCCCGCATTCCACGCCCGGCTCTGCCATGTCGATCGCCGCGGGCGCCGTCGCCCTGGCGCCCCCGGGCGAGCTCTGCGACGCAGCTTCGCTTCGTGCACGCCGGCCGTTGCGCCCACTACCCCGAGGCCCGGCTCGACGTCCGCGGCCGCCCGGCCAGGGGCAGCACCCGCTACGGCGAGGTCCGGGGAGTCCTCGACGGTCACATGCACTGGATGACCTTCGAGTACCTCGGCGGCAACTTCCACTGCGGGCGGCCCTGGAGCCGCTACGGGATCACCGCCGCGCTGCCCGACTGCTCGTCGATCGAGGGCCCCGAGGGCTCGGCGGCTCCGGTCCAGAACTTCCTCAACTACGGCAGCCCGGTGCATCCACACGACACCTCGGGCTGGCCAAAGCTGACGGCCTGGGCGCCGTCGAACCTCACCTACGAGGGCACCTACTACCGCTGGATCCAGCGCGACTGGAAGGCGGGCCTGCGGATGATGGTGATGCCCGTCAACGAGAACCGCGAGCTCTGCATGCTGATGACGAACCGGCGCAACTCCTGCGACGAAATGCACACCGTCTACAAGGGGATTCGCGACATCAAGCAGCTGCAGCACTACGTCGACGCCCAGGCCGGCGGGCCGGGCAAGGGGTTCTTCCAGATCGTCCGCAACCCGTACCAGGCCAGGAAGGTCATCAACGAGGGCAAGATGGCGGTGGTGCTCGAGGTCGAGGTCTCCGAGCTCTTCGGCTGCAAGGGCTCCGACCCGTCGAGCTGCTCGAAGCCGATCATCAGCTCCGGCCTGAAGAAGCTCCACCGCATGGGCGTGCGCTCCTCCCTGTTGCTCAACAAGTTCGACAACCCGCTCACGGGGGTGCGCTTCGACGGCGGCCCGATCGGCGTCCTCATCAACGCCGCGAACAAGCTCAGCTACGGATCGTTCTGGAGCGCGCAGACATGCTCGGGCCCCTACGCGGACAACACCATCGAGTCGGCGGGAACCGTCCCGGCGGCGTTGCTCTCGGTGATCTCCTCGCTGGGGATCGACCCGGGGACGATCCCCGCCTATCCGCCCGCCCCCAACTGCAACACCCGCGGGCTGACCGGGCTCGGGCGCTACACGGTCAACCAGATGATGGACCGCGACATGATCGTCAACCCCGACCACATGAGCCAGAGGGCGGTGAGCCGCACGCTCGACATCGCCGAGCGGCGCAACTACTCCGGGATCATCTCTCCGCACGGCTGGATGGACCCGGGCAACTGGCCGCGGATCTGGCAGCTCGGCGGGCTCGCGTTCCCGGGGGCCGGCCAGGCCGAGGGGTTCGTGGACGTGTGGAAGACCTACCGGCCCAAGCGCACCCCGTACTACTTCGGCTGGGGCTACGGCGCCGACCTCGGCGGCCTGGCCCACCAGGGCGACCCGCCCGCCGACCCGGGCGACCGGATCGACTACCCGTTCAAGTCCATCGACGGCGCCACCACCGTCGACAAGCAGCGCACCGGCCAGCGCACCTTCGACTACAACACCGACGGCGTCGCTCACTACGGCGAGTACGCCGACTGGCTCCAGGAGGTCACCCAGTCCGGCGGGTCGAAGCTGCGCCGCGACATGCTGCGCGGCTCCGAGGCCTACCTGCAGATGTGGGAGCGCGCCGACGGGATCAGCAGCCCGCGCTGCCTCCCCGCCGGCATGCACCTCTCCGGGCGCACGCTCGGGCCCCTGCGACTCGGCGCGAACTACAAGAGGACGCTGAAGAGGGTGGGCCAGCCGCTGCGTCGTACGCGCGCCTGGACGTGGTGCGCGAAGGGGCACGGAGGCAGCGGTGCCGCCAATGCGGTCCTGACCCCGGACGGCCTCGTCGCCCTCATCTCATCGACGGCGCCCGGCCAGTCTGCGCTCGGCGCGGCGGTGGGCGACGCGGCGAAGCGGCTGCCGGCCGGTGCTCGGCACGTCGGCGGCGACGTGTGGATCGTCAACCGCCACGGGCGCGGGTTCGTATTCGAGGTCCGCGGCGGCAGGATCTCTCAGGTCGGAGCCGCCGAGGGCGAGGCGACCCAGAGCGCGAAGTCGCTGCTCTTCTACGAGCGCCTCGCACGCCGGTCCGTGAAGCAGCGCCCCTCGCACGTCGAGGGCGCCGCCGACGCCAAGGTGACGTCGGCCACCGCCCAGCCGCTCGCGGCCCACAGCGGCCAATTCCCGATGTTCTGCGGCCTGTAGCCCCCGAGCCCGTCCCTTACTACCCCCTATAGGGACCAACCAGGGACGCGCTCACCCGATGAACGTCCCTCACTGCCCCGTATAGGCATCAGTCAGGGACGTTCTTGGGTTCAGGGGGCGATTTCGACGATGGCCTCGATCTCGACCGGCACGTCGAACGGCAGGCGCTCGGCGCCGATCGCGGTGCGGGCATGGTGGCCGGCGTCGCCCCAGACGTCGAGCACGAGGTCGGTGAAGCCGTTGATGACGGCCGGCGGCTTGTCGAAGTCCGGCGCGCACTGCACCAGCCCCAGCGCGCGCACCCAGCCGGTTACGCGGTCGAGGTTGCCGAGGGCCTCGCGCAGGCTGGCGAAGATCGACAGGCCGACGAGGCGCGCGGCGTCGTAGCCCTCCTCGAGCGTCAGCTCGCCGCCGACGCGGCCGGTTACGAGCACCTCCGAGCCGTCGACGGGCAGGTGGCCCGAGACGTAGCCCAGGCCGCCGCTGCAGCGCACGAGGTCGAAGCGGAACTGCACGCCGGGAGGCGCCTCGAAGGTGCTCGGCAGCTCCAGGCCCAGCTCCCGCAGGCGGTCGTCGATCCGTCCCATCTCCAGGTGAGTCTAGATTGATCGAATGGCTCCGGCGAGGCTCCAGGCTGTTGCGGCGGACGCTGCGATCGCCGCCCGAGCGATCGGCTCCGCTGAGCCGATCGAGCGCGACGAGCTGATCGCGGCGCCGCTGCGCTGCGTGCCACGGCCCAGCCGCCTGGACGCGCCGGTCACCAGCCTCCGCGGCGCGGGCAAGAAGCTGGCGGCCACCGCGGCGGGCATCGGGATCGAGACGCTCGGCGACGTTCTGGAGCACGTGCCGCACGGCTACCGCGACCGGTCGACCGTGCGGCGCATCGGCGAGCTGCGCCTGGGCGAGGAGGCCACCGTGATGGTGGAGGTGCGAAGCGCCCGCGCGCGCCCGACCCGTCGCCGCAACCTGCGGATCGTCGAGGCCAACGTGGCCGACGTCTCGGGGGCGACCAAGGCCGTGTGGTTCAACCAGGCATGGCTTGCCGAGCGGCTGCGCCCGGGGACGAAACTGCTCCTGAACGGCAAGCTCGATCGAGGCGGCTTCCGCGTGAGCGCCCACGAGATAGTGGAGGCCGGGAGCCGCCCGGCCGGTATCCACACGGTGGGGCTGGTGCCCGTGCACGACGCGACCGAGGGGCTGCGTGCGCAGACCATCCGCGAGTGGGCGTGGCAATCCATGCCCCTCGCGCGCGACCGCGCCGAGCCGTTGCCCGGCGGCCTGCGGGCCCGGCTTGGATTCGCGAGCTCGGCCGACGCGATCTTCGCCGCGCACTTCCCCGAGTCGCAGGCCGAGGCGCGCGAGGCGCGCGCCCGGCTGGCGTTCGAGGAGCTCCTTCTGCACCAGCTGGCGCTCGCGGTACGGCGCCGCTCGGAGCGGGAGGCACGCCCGGGCATCCGAGTCGGGCCGAGGGGCGAGTCGGTGGATTCGTGGATCGCGAGCCTGCCGTTCGCCCCCACCGGCGATCAGTCGCAGGCCATGGAGGACATCGACGCCGACCTCTGCTCGGGGCGGCCGATGCAGCGCCTGCTGATGGGCGAGGTGGGCAGCGGCAAGACGATGGTTGCGCTCTACGCGATGCTGCGCGCTGCCGAGCACGGATACCAGGCGGCGCTGATGGCGCCCACCGAGACCCTCGCCGAGCAGCATGCGGCCACGCTCGATCGCCTGCTCGCGGCCGCAGGGACTCCCTTTACGCTGCTCACGTCCGCGACCCCGGCGGCGCGCCGCCGGGAGGCCCTCGACCGCCTCGCGAGCGGGGAGCTCACCCTGGTGGTCGGAACCCACGCGCTGATCGAGGGCGACGTCGAGTTCGCGCGCCTGGGGCTGGCCGTGGTGGACGAGCAGCACCGCTTCGGCGTCGCCCAGCGCGCCGCCCTGGCGGCCAAGGGCCCGCGCTCTCCCGAGGGCCCGCTCGCGCCGCACGTCCTGCACATGACGGCCACCCCGATCCCGCGGACGCTCTCGCTCACTGCGTACGGCGATCTCGACACCACCGCGCTGCGCGAGCTGCCGGCGGGCCGGCGACCGATCAAGACCTGGGCCGTGGGGGAGGAGCGGCGCACGGGCGCCTACGAGTTCGTCCGCGAGCGCCTGCGGGAGGGGCGCCAGGCCTACGTCGTCTGTCCCCTGGTGGATGGGTCGGAGAAGCTCCGGGCCAAGGCGGCCGGGGAGGAGGCCGAGCGACTCGCCGCCGGCGAGCTGCGCGACTTCGACGTCGGTCTGCTCCACGGGCAGATGCACTCGCGCGACAAGGCCGCGGTGATGGAGCGCTTCGCGGCCGGTGAACTGGACGCGCTCGTCGCGACCACCGTGATCGAGGTCGGCATCGACGTGGCGAACGCCACGGTGATGATCGTGGAGGGCGCCGAGCGCTTCGGGCTGTCCCAGCTGCATCAGCTCCGCGGCCGGGTCGGCCGCGGCGAGCACGATTCGTTCTGCATCCTCTTCGCCGATCCCGAGTCCGAGCTCGCGCGCCGGCGCATCGACGCCATCGTCGCCGAGCGCGACGGCTTCAAGCTCGCCGAGGTCGACCTCGCCCTGCGCGGCGAGGGCGAGATCCTCGGCACGCGGCAGCACGGCATGCCGCGCTTTCGGGTCGCGTTGCTGCCCGACGACGTCGACCTGCTGGTCACGGCGCGGCGCGAGGCGGCGGCGCTGATCGAGGGGCTCGACGCCGGCGATGTCGAGCTGGCGATCCTGCTCGACGCCGCCCGCGAGCGCTTCGGCGACGAGCGCGCCGAGCCACTCGCGGCGTGAGAGTCGTCGGCGGCGAGCTCGGAGGGCGCAGGCTCGCGACGCCGCCCTCGCGAAGCCGCGAGGTGCGGCCCACCGCCGAGCGCGTGCGCGAGGCCGTCTTCTCGATCCTCGGCGCCCGCGTGGAGGGCGCGAGCGTGCTGGACCTCTACTGCGGCACTGGCGCGCTGGCCATCGAGGCGCTCTCGCGCGGAGCGGCGTCCGCGGTGCTCGTCGATCGCGACGCCGCGCTGGCGCGCCGCAACGTCAGCGACCTCGGCCTCCAGGAGAGGGCCGAGGTGGAGCGGGCCGACGCCCTGGCCTGGCTTCGGCGCAGCCGCCGCACGTTCGACCTCGTCTTCTGCGACCCGCCCTATAGACTCGCCGACCGCCTTGCGCCGGAGCTCGAAAGCCTCGTCCCACCGCGCCTGCGAAACGGAGCCCGCGTGATCCTCGAATCGAGCTCGCGCAGCCCGGTCCGCCTGGGCCTCGACGCCATTCTGGAGCGCCGCTACGGCGAGGCGCACGTGGCCGTCTACGCTGCGCCGGAGCGCTGATGGCCAACGGAGGAATCGCAATCTGCCCGGGCAGCTACGACCCGGTGACGAACGGGCACCTGGACGTGATCACCCGAACCGCGAAGGTGTTCGACAAGCTCGTGGTCGGCGTCGTCAACGCGCAGGTGCGCAAGTCTCCGCCGCTGTTCGACGCGGAGGAACGCAAGGCCTTTCTCGACGAGGCACTGGCCGACGTCGCGAACGTCGAGGTTCGAATCTTCTCCATCCTCCTGGTGGACTTCGCCCGCGAGGTCGGCGCCCACGTGATCGTCAAGGGCCTGCGGGCCATCTCGGACTTCGAGTACGAGTTCGAGATGAACCAGCTCAACCGCAAGCTCGCGCCGGACATCGAGTCGATGTACGTGATCGCCTCGCCCAGCTACAGCTTCCTCTCGTCCACGGGCGTCAAGGAAATGGCGACCTTCGGCGGCGACGTGAGCGACCTGGTTCCCGGGCCGGTGGCCGGAGCTTTGGCCGAACGCTTGCAGCGAGAAAGCGGATAGCACGTGGGAAGGGTCTTGCAGGAAGATCCCGAATTCACCTCCCACTGGCAGACCCAACCCCCGCTGCCCTAACCTTGAGCCCGCCATGGACGTCCTCGTCCTCATTGACAAACTCGACGACCTGATTCACAACGCCCGGCCGGTGCCGCTCACCGACCAGGTTCGCGTGGATCGTGAGGAGATCTACGACCTCCTCGATCAGATGCGTGCCACGATCCCCGAGGAGATCAAGCAGGCGCGCTGGATCGTCAAGGAGCGCCAGGAGATGCTGGCCGAGGCCAAGCGCGAGGCCGAGCGCGTCGTCAAGGAAGCGCGTGACCAGCAGGCCCGCCTGATCTCCGACGAGGAGGTCTACAAGCAGGCCGAGCGCGCCGCTGAGGAGATCCTCGAGGACGCCCGCGAGACCGAGCGTGGAATCCGCCTCGGCGCCGAGGACTACGCCGACGAGATCCTCTCCACCCTGGAGGTCAACCTTCAGAAGTTCCTCGCCGCCGTCCAGCGCGGCCGCGACCGCCTCGCCGGCCGCGAAGAGGAAGAGCCGGCCGAGGTCGGCTAGACGCCCCGGCGCCAGTTTGAGCAGCCCCAGCGGGGGTAACGGCTTAGGGTGGCGTCCGGCAGTGGGGTAGGCGACGGCGGGGTGCTGCCACGAGCGGCGGACCTCAAGCCGAGGTCGCTCACGCCCCGGCTGCGGCTGTTCGAGGCCGCTCCGGAGTTGCTCCGCGACCTGACCGAAAAGCAGCGCGAGCTCGCCGAGCGGCGGGTGGTCGTGCCGATCGAGACGTGGCGCGTGGGTCCCATGGGCGCGCCTACGGGCGACGGCGGACTCGGCGTGCTCTTAGTCCAAGGACTCGTACGTAGGCGGACCCAGGTGGTCGAGCGTTCCGGCGCTCGGCGAACCGGGATCGAGCTGCTGGGATCCGGGGACGTCCTGCGACCGCATGAGGAGCTCGAATCCCGGCCGATCGACTACAAGAGTTCGTGGGACGTCCTTCTCGAGGCCCGGGGGGCGGTCATCGACGCTGAGACCACGGCGCTCCTGGGGCAGATCCCGGGCGTGCTCCCCCAATTGTTCGCCTCGATGGTCCGCCGCTCGCGATACCTGTCGCTGCAGATGGCGATCGGCCGCATGCGGGGAGTGGAAGATCGCGTCGTGACGATGCTTTGGCTGCTGGCCGCCCGTTGGGGGAGCCGGCATGGCGTCGAGACGCGCATCGATCTGCCCCTCAGCCACGAGACGCTCGGCGACCTCATCGGCGCCGCCCGCCCTTCGGTAACCCTGGCGGTGGGGCGCCTGCGAGAGTCCGGGGCGCTGGGACGTGAGGGCGGCGGCTGGGTCCTCTACGGCCGCCGCCCGGTTCACCTCGGTGATCCGGCCGCGCATCCTGTTGGCTCGTTTACATCCAACGGCGGCCAGGGGTAATTCCCCTGACACCGGGACCCGGCGATCGAGTTCGCCTGCGGACCGCGCGAGTTGACGGTCGGAGGTGAGCGCCGCTTCGCTTCCGCCCGGCGCCGTGTCGCGGCGCCAGGCAAGAAGCCATCGATCCTCGAAAGGACGTTCGTGTCTCATCCATTCATGAAGATCCCGTTTGCGGGAGCGCTCGCCACGGTGCTGGCGCTAGCGTCGGTCGCGCCCGCGGCCGTGAGCAATCCCAAGGAGGGCAACTACGCCCAGAAGAAGCACCACCGCTACCAGATCGAGTTCGCGTACTCGGGGGGCAAGGTCTCGAACGCGATCCACTACGACAACTGCCTGACCGTTCCCGTGGCGATGCCCAAGATCAAGGTGAAGCACGGTCACTTCAGCTACGACGGCACTCGCAAGGACGTGACCAATCGGAAGTTCAAGATCCACGTCGACGGAAAGTTCACAGGGCGCAAGGTGGCGAAGGGCACCTGGAAGGAGAAGCTCGTTTCGGGCGGATCCTCCTGCAAGGGCGCGGTCGACTACAAGGCCAAGCGCGTCGGACCGGTGACGGTCGGCGGCTAGCTCGAGTCGGCGCTCGGGCGACGGCTCCGAGGGAGCCGTCGTCCCGAGCACCTGCCATGAACTAGCGCCACATATGCTCCCGCCGTGAGCGCTCCCGAGCGGCTGGACCCCGACCGCACCGGAACCTTCGCCGGAGTCGGTGGCGTCGAGATCTGGTGGCAGGCCTGGTTGGCCGAGAGCCCGCGCGCCAACGTCGTGCTGGCCCACGGCGCCGGCGAGCACTCCAGCCGCTACGGGCACGTCGCCAAGGCCCTGAAGGAGCGCGGGTATTCCATCTGGGCGCTCGACCACCGCGGCCACGGCCACTCGAAGGGCGCCCGGGCCCTCATCGACCGCCTCGAGCACGCCACCGACGACATGCGGACCTTCGTCGATCTCGTGAGCGCCGATTCGGACGAGACGCCCATCCTTCTCGGCCACAGCATGGGTGGGCTGTTGTCGCTGGCCTACACGCTGCGCCACGGGCAGACGATCCGCGCGCTGGCGCTTTCGGCGCCGCTGGCGAGCCTCGGCGCGGCGTCCGCGTTCGACCGCGCCGCCAGCACGGTCCTCACCCGCGTGGCCCCGAAGCTCGGCGTGGTCGCCGTCGATGCCTCGGGCGTCAGCCGCGACCCGGAGGTCGTCGCCGACTACCAGAACGACCCGCTCGTCTTCCACGGCAAGCTGCCCGTTCGCACGGTCCACGAGCTGGCCAAGGAGATCGCGCGCCTGCCCGACGCCGTCCCCGGGATCAGCCTGCCCGTACTGCTGCTGTACGGCGACGCCGATCCGATCGTGCCGCCCGCCGGCAGCGAGATGCTTCGCGACCGCTTCGGCGCCGAGGACCTCATGGTGAAGCCCTTCGCCGGCCTGTACCACGAGATCCTCAACGAGCCCGAGCGCAACCAGGTGATCGCGGAGCTGCTCGGCTGGCTCGATGGCAGGGCCTGAGCAGCCCATCCCCGAGCATCTGCGCCGGCCCGGCGTCGGGCTCGCGGATGCCTCGGACGTCCCGCGGCTGGCCAAAGCGCTGGCCCGCGCCTTCGAGGACGATCCGGCGCTCGGGTTCCTCCTCGGCGATAGGGACCGGCTAAAGCGCCTGGAGCTGTTCTTCGCGACCGAGCTGGAGATCGTCGCCTTTCCCGAGGAGATCGTCTGGGCGGCGGACGATCTGAGCGCCGCGGCGATCTGGGCTCATCCCGGTCATTGGCGCGTTCCGGTCCGCCACACGATTCGCGAGGGCCCGGCCATGGTCCGCGTCTTCGGCCGCCGCCTCGCGCTCGCCACCTGGACGCGCCTGCGAATGGAGCGCCGCCACCCGTCGAAGCCGCCGTCGTACTACCTGGCGGCAATCGGGGTCGCGCCCGAGGCGCAGGGAAAGGGCCTCGGCGCCCAGCTCCTCAGCGCGATGCTCGAGCGAGTCGACGCCGAGGGCGCGCACGCGTACCTCGAGGCGTCGACCACGCGCAGCCGTGCGCTCTACGCGCGCCACGGCTTCGTGCAGACCGGCGAGATCCAGCTTCCGCGCGGCGGCCCGGCGATCTGGCCGATGTGGCGCGACCCGAGATCTGAGCCGACCCCCCTCAAGGGGTCTGACCCCATGATGGGGGGTGACTGAGATCTCGCTCGCCGCGGGCGTTGCAGAGGTGCTGGAAGAGCTCGGCGTCGAATCCGGGCCGCTCGAGCTCACCGCAATCGCGGGGGGCGCGTCGCGGCAGACGTTCCGGATCGACGGCGCGGCGCAGCCGCTGGTGCTTCGCCGCGACCCGCCCGGCGCCGAGGCCTCGTTCAATCCGATCGAGCTGGAGGTGCGGGTGATCGCGGCCGCGGGCACTGCGCAGGCGCCCGTGGTCGACGTCCTTCGCTTCGAGCCTGCCCGCGGCAGGTTCGAGACGGCCGGTTTCCTGATGCGCGGGCTGGACGGCACCTCGGTGGGCACACGGATCCTGCGCCGCGACGAGCTCGCCGGCGCTCGCGAGGCTCTGCCTGAGCAGTTGGCGGCCGGGCTCGCCCGCATCCACGACGTCGAGCCAAGCGCCGTCGAGGATCTGCCGGGCGCGGATGCGGGGGACCCCGCGCTCGCCGCCTGCGAGCTGTGGGCGCAGGCGCTCGACGCCTGGGGGCACCCGCAGCCGGCGCTCGAGGCGGGCCTTCGCTGGCTTCGCCTGAACGCGCCCGCTGCGCCGGCGCGTCTGGCCCTGGTGCACGGCGACTTCCGCCTGGGCAACTTCATCGCCTCCGAACGAGGGCTGGAAGCCGTGATCGACTGGGAGCTGTGCCACGCCGGCGACCCGGCGGAGGACCTCGCCTGGCTGTGCGTGCGGGCCTGGCGCTTCGGCAACGACGACAAGCCCGTCGCCGGGCTCTGCGACCGCGAGCGCTTCCTGGACGCCTACGCCGGCGCGGGCGGCGAGCCCTGCGAGGCGGAGCGTCTGCGCTGGTGGGAGGCGATGGGCAATCTCAAGTGGGCCGTGATCTGCGCGCGCCAGGCGGCCGACCACACCAGCGGCGTGCGCCGAAGCCACGAGCTCGCCTCGCTGGGACGGCGGATCTGCGAGCCCGAGTGGGACCTGCTGGAGTCCATCGGCTGATGCAGGACCCGCCCGAAGCCCCGGATCTCCTGGACGCCGTCGCCGAGTACCTCGTCGCGGAGCTGCGCCCCGGGGTGGCCTCCGAACAGCGATTCAAGGTCCTGGTCGCGGCCAACGTGTGCGCGGTGGTGGCTCGCGAGCTGCGCGCGGGCGAGGCGCCGAGCGTCGCCGACGCCGAGCTCTTCCGGCGGCTGCTGGGCCGGCCCGCCGCCGAGACGTCACCCGGAGAGGCGGCAGACGCCGCCGGTGAGCTGGCGCGCGAGCTGGCCGGCCGCATCCGCGCGGGCGACCTCGACGAGCGCCTACCGGAGCTGATCGAAGCGCTGCGCGAGCACGTCGCGCGCAAGCTCGACGTCGCGCGGCCCGGATACGACGCGTGAACCCCAGCTCGCAAACTGCGCGAAGGCTCAGGACCTCGCCGGCCCGGCCTGCTTACCATTCACCCCATGCTCGATAGAGACGACCTCCGCAGCGACGTCCAGCGGGTCCTCGGCGAGATCGAGGCTGCCTGGGAGCAGGCGGGCGAGACCGCCGAGGCCCTCGACCGCGACGGGGCCCCCGACGCTCTTGTCGGAGCCCTCCGCGACACCACGGCAGTGCTCGAGGCCGAGCGCAGCCGGTTCGGCGCGATCGCCGGCGAATGGGCCGGGCTACCGCACCGCCCAGGCCCAGCTCGACGAGCGCCAGCAGCAGCTGGCCGTCTAGCTCCGCTCAGCCCTGGCGCGACGCCGCGGGCTCGCGGCGCGCGAGCTCGCGCAGGTTGCTCGCGGCGCGGCCGACGAGCAGCACGATCATCACGGCGACGATGCCGAGCCCGACGATGTCGAGCGGCGTCATGTGAAGGTGCGCGATCCTGAACCCCAGGCCGTTGCCCAGCTCGCCTCCCGCTCCGCGTGCACCGCGTCCTCGGGGTTTACCTCTGCCACCGGCCACACGAACCCGCTCGGCGGGCGTGGTTTCGCCTCGCGCTACAGCTCGGTCCGGCTGGATCGCGAATAGCCTTCGGCGGCGAGCGAACGAGGAGGAGACATGAGCGAGCGGTGGTTTTCCCAGGAGGAGCTCGTCGAGATGGCGCGGCCGACGATGGAGCGAGCCGTCGAGGCGATCGAAGCCGGCGACCTCGAGAGCGCGAAGAGACTCTGCGAGGCGATGAAGCACGAGTCGCAGTTCATGCACGATCTGCTCGTCGACGGCATCGCCGGACTGATCTCCTTCGTGAAGGAGAGGCTCGGTGACGACGGGGTCGAGGACGCCTGGACATACTCGTTCGAGCGGAGCTGGAAGCGGCCGGTTGAGACGATCGCCGGGACGGACCGCAAGGCGATCGCCGAAGCGCTGGCCGCCACCTGGCGCGCCCATTCGACCAGCGGTGTCGGGCGCAACCCGGGCGCCTTCGACATCTCCGAGGACCACGAGAAGATCACCTTCACGATGAATCCCTGCGGCTCCGGGCAGCGGCTCTGGCGGAACCGCCGCTACGGCCCTGACGGGTTCGGCGTCACCGATGATGCGCACGATTGGAGCTACGAGCGCGAGGGCTTCCCGCTGTACTGCACGCATTGCGCGTTCATGAACGAGGTGCTGCCGATTCGCTGGATCGGATATCCGGTCTATCCGTCGGACCCCCCCGAAGACTTCGACCACGACCCCTGCACGTGGTACTGGTACAAGGACCCGGCGGATATCCCCGAGCGCCACTTCGCCCGCTACGGAGAAACCCGCCGCGATTAGCCGCCGCGACGGGTCAGCGAGAAGGTGTTGAGCGAGGCGCCGCCGTCGATCTCGATGACCTGGCCCGTGATGTAGGCGGCCTCCTCGGATGCGAGGTGAGAGACGGTCGCCGCGATCTCGGCGGGGTCCGCCATCCGGCCCGCCGGCAATGTCCCGCGCAGGCGATCGAGGATCTCGTCCGGCATCGCGAGGACCTTCTCCGTTGCGACCATGCCGGGGAGCACCGCGTTGGCCGTGATCCCGCGGCCCGCGTTCTCCGCCGCGATCGTCTTCACCATTCCCAGCAGGCCGGCCTTCGACGCCGCATAGGCGACCTGACCGGGAAGGCCGCTGGTCGCGGCGCCGCTCGAGATGACGACGACGCGGCCCCATGACCTCTCGCGCATGCCGAGGAGGCAGGCCTGCACCGCCCGGAAGGCGCCAGTGAGATTGGCCCCGATGTCGCGATCCCACTGCTCGCGAGTCATTCGATGAGCGGGTGCGATCGTGTCGGTGATCGCGGCGTTCGACACGCACACGTCGATTTCGGAGAGGCCCGGAAGCTCGTCGGTGGCAAGGTCGGCCTGGAGGTCGCAGCCTGGGTCGCGGTCGAGGGTCACCACCTCGAGCCCGTCCGCCGCGAGCCGCGCGGCGATCGCGGCACCCACGCCCCTCGCCGCTCCGGTGACCAGTGCCCGCCGGGCCACTTCCGCCCTCCTCAGAGCCCGGTCTCGTGCTCGCCGGCGCGGCCGGCGTCGGTCTTGTCGTAGAAGCGACCCAGGAGCTCGGCGGTCTCCTCCGGGTCGGCGCACGTGTATGCGTTCCACGCCTCGGCCCGCAGCTGCGCGTCGAGGGGCTGGCCGATCACGTCGAGGATGGTCTGCTTGGCGGAGCGCACCGCCGCCTGCGAGTTGCGCAGGATCTGCCGGGCGACGGTTTCGGCGGCGTCCATCAGCTCGTCGTGCGCGACCACCTTCGAGACCATGTTCGCCGCGAGGGCCCGCTGGGCGTCGATGGGCTCTGCCGTGAGGAGCATCTCCAGCGCAACCCCGGTTCCGCAGGTGTTGACGAGCCGCACGAGGCCGCCGTCGCCGTGGTGGAAACCGCGCCGGGCCTCGAAGCTGCCGAACATCGCCCGTTCCGAGGCGATGCGGATATCGCAGGCGAGCGCCGTCTCCAGGCCGCCCGCGAGGGCCCAGCCGTTGACCGCCCCGATGATCGGCTTCGGGATGCGGTGCATGCCGCGAGTGAAGCCGTTCAAGCCCAGCTCGACGATCTGGCGGATCTCGGCCGGGGAGGCATCGGCGATGATCGGCGGGATGTAGGTCTTCAGGTCGGCCCCGGCGCAGAACGCCTCGCCGGCGCCGGTCAGGATCGCCACGTCGACGGACTCGTCGTCGCTGAAGTCCGCCCACGTCTCGATCATCAGCCGGTGGACGTCGGGGTCGATGGCGTTGCGCGCCTCGGGACGGTTGATGGTCACGTAGGCGATGCGATCGCGCTTCTCGTAGAGGACCTTGGGCATCTGAGCCTCCTTGGTTGCCGGCACACGTTGAATAACTTGCGGACGCCTTCGGCGTCCTTACATGCTGCTTTCGGAGCTAAAGCTCCTCATCACCCCGCGCCGTCATAGACGGCGCGTATCACCGCCAGGTCGTCACCCTCCCAAACCACCTCGCCGCCGCACCACTCAGCCTGGTCGGCGGCGGGCGAGGGCGAGTCGACGCCCGGAGTGAGCGACGCGACGCGTTGCTCGGCGGGGACGTCCACGACGTCGCCGAACACCAGCGTGCGGGCCTGCTCGCGCACCCGGCGGAAGAGCTCGCGCTTGCCGTCGGCGTCGAGGTGGTGGATCGTCAGCACGGAGATCACCAGGTCCCACGGCCCGTCGGGCAGGGGGTCCTCGATCCGGCCCAGGCGCATCTCCTCCCAGCCGAGCTGTCGGGCCTTGAAGACCATGTCGGCGCTGGAGTCGATCCCGGTGATGCGGGCCTTCGGAAACCGCTCCCAGACCCGCTGCGTGGTCTCGGCGGTGCCGAACCCGAGCTCGAGGACCCGCTTGGGCGCGAACGGGATCGCGGCGACCGTCTGAGCCTGGAGCTCCTCGTAAAGCGGGATGTCCGCCCTGATCATCTCGAGGTAGCTCTCGGGGTGGAAGTGGAACTGGTTGCCGCCGCTAACCTCGTGATCAGGAGCCATGGCGCGGGATCATCACACGATCGACCTCGCGGCGCTCGCCCTGACCGCGGGCGAGGGCCGCCGCACCGAGGGGCAGGTGCCTGATCGCCCCCGTCTCCGTGAGCGGGGTGAAGCATCCGGTGGAGGGCGGGGCGGTGCCCTACCGCCTCGACATCTCGCGCACGGGCGCCGGCCACGCCATGCGGTTGCGCTTTGACGCCACGCTGACCGGTCCGTGCGCGCGGTGTCTCTCCGACGCCCGGACCGAGGTGAGCGTCGACGCTCGCGAGGTCGACCAGCCCCGCACGGGCGACGTCGAGCTGACCAGCCCCTACGTCGTCGACGACGTGCTCGACCTGGGGTCGTGGGTCCGCGATGCGCTGACGCTCGAGGCACCCAGTCAGGTGCTCTGCCGCCCGGACTGCGCCGGGCTGTGCCCCGTCTGCGGCGAGTCGCTGAACGACGCCGACCCCGACGCGCATCGCCACGACCCCGAGACGCCGTCCGTGTGGGCGAAGCTCGACGAGCTTCGCGAGGGCTAGGCTCGACGAGCGCCGGATGACGGGGGATTCGCGCGCGGCCGCTACCATGCGCGCTCGCCATGGCGGTCCCGAAGAAGAGACAGTCCAGCGCCCGGCGCGACAAGCGCCGCGCCACCCACACCGCGAGCACGCCGCGCACGAACGAGTGCCCGCGCTGCCACAGCCCCCGGCTGCCTCACCGCGTGTGCCCGGTCTGCGGCACGTACGCGGGCCGCGAGGTCATCGCGCACGAGATCGGCGCAGCCGACTCGGCCTCGCCCGACCGCGAATAGGCGGTCTTCGTCGTGAGCGCTGAGCAGGTGGCGGGCGTCACCGTCGCCCTCGACGCCATGGGCGCCGAGCAGGGCCCGGAGGCCGTTGCGCAGGGAGCCCGGGCGGTCGCCGCCGAGGGCATCCGGGTGCGCGCGTTCGGCGAGGCGCCTGCGCTCGAGCCCCTTCGGGGCATCGACGGCGTCGATGTCGTCGAGGCTGCGGCGTCGATCACCAACGACGACGAGCCGGCCGCGAGCGTGCGCGCGAATCCCGGCGCCTCGATAGTGATGGCCGCGGCCGACGTGGCGGAGGGTCGCTCGCAGGCGATGGTCAGCGCGGGATCGACCGGCGCGACGATGGCGGCGGCCACCTTCGCGCTCCGGCGCCTGCACGGCGTCCGCCGCCCGGCGCTCGCCATCCAGCTCGTGACGCCTGGAAAGCAGGGCCCCCCGACGTTGATCCTCGACGTCGGGGCCAACGCCGAGGTTCGCGCCACGGACCTCGTGCAGTTCGGCTTCCTGGGCGCCGCCTTCAGCCGGGCGGTCCTCGGGATCGAGGCCCCGCGGGTCGGGCTGCTGTCGGTGGGCGAGGAGGACAAGAAGGGAACCCCCGAGGTGATCGAGGCGAACGCTGCCCTGGCGGCCGCGGGCGGCATCGACTTCGTCGGCAACGTCGAAGGTCGCGACCTGTTCTCGGGCCGCGCCGACGTGATCGTCACCGATGGGTTCACGGGCAACGTCGCGCTGAAGACGATGGAAGGCACGGCGCGAGCCGTCGCCGACGCCGTTCGCGAGGCCGCGCGCTCCGGCCCGGTAGCGGCCGTCGGCGGCCTGCTGCTGCGGCCTGCGCTCGGTGGCCTTCGCGGGCAGATGAACCCGGACACCACCGGCGGGGCGATCCTGCTCGGCCTGCGCGGCGTCGCGATCGTGGGCCACGGAAGCTCGGGGCCCGACGGGATCGCCAACGCCATGCGGCTTGGCGCTCGCGCCGTGCGCGAGCGCGCCGTGGAGCGAACGGCGGAGCTGCTCGAGGCGGCGGGGGCGACGAGGGCCGCGCTCCGCGATAATTGACCCATGGCCGTTTCCCGCGAAGAAGTCATGGCGAAGGTGCGCGAGCACCTCTCGAGCGAGCTCGAGGTGCCGATCGAGCAGATCTCCGGGCCAACCCGCTTTCGCGAGGACCTCGACGCCGACTCGCTGGACCTCTACGAGCTGGTGATGGAGCTCGAGGACACCTACGGGATCAAGGTCTCCGAGGAGGAGGCCGCCCGCATCGAGACGGTCGACGACGCGGTGGACTTCGTCGCGGCGCAGATCCCCGCCTGAGCGAGCCCGCGTGCCAGGTGGCGTCCGCAATCTCGACGGCCGTGAGGGGCCTGACGGGGGAACGAGGGCCCTGGAGGAGCTCTTCGGCTCGATCTCGGGCGAGCTTCGCGAGCATGCGCTCACGCACTCGTCCTGGGCCGCACACCGCGCCGACTCCTACGGGCGACTCGCCTTCCTCGGCGACAGCGTCCTCGGCCTCGCGATCGCCGAGCACCTCTTCGAGCGCTTCCCGCGCTCCGACATCGGCCGCCTCACCAAGGTCCATGGCCAGGCGGTCAGCGGCCGGGCCTGCGCGGAGGTCGCCGCCCGGATGCGGCTGCCGCAGATGATCTCCGAGGCCGCTCCCCGGTCGACCGAGGGCGGGATCGAGGTCGACACCCTGTTGGCCTCGGAGCGCGCGATCTCGTCGGTGTGCGAGGCGGTCATCGGCGCCTGCTACCTCGAGCACGGGTACGCGAAGACGGCGGCCGCCACGGTCGCGGCGTTCGCGGATCAGGTCGAGCTCGCGACCGAGGAGCTGCTCGACTTCAAGTCGGCGCTGCAGGAGGCGCTGGCCCGCGAGGGCGCCCGCGTGACGTACTCGGTGGTGTCCCAGGAGGGGCCGGCTCACGCGCGCCGGTTCGAGGTGAAGGCCGAGGTCGACGGCCGTGAGCTGGGGCACGGCGAGGGGCGCACCAAGAAGGCCGCCGAGCAGGCCGCCGCGGCCGAGGCTCTGGACGGCCTGGGGCGGTAGGGACCCCTGCCCGCACGGCAAAAACCCGTCCGACGCTCACGCGAGCCTTCTGGAACCGCGAGCTCGAGGAGAGCCGCGCCTACGCCATGCATCTGAGCTCGATCGCCATCAAGGGCTTCAAGTCGTTTCCCGAGCGGACGAACCTCGTGTTCGCGCCGGGCATCAGCGTGATCGTCGGTCCCAACGGCTCGGGCAAGTCCAACATCACCGACGCGGTGCTCTGGGCGCTCGGCGAGCAGAGTCCCCTGACGGTCCGCGGCCAGACGATGCGCGACATGATCTACGCGGGCGGCCAGGGCCGGGGCCCCAGCCGCTACGCCGAGATCGAGGTGACGCTGGCCGAGGTCGACGGCGAGTTCTCCGACGTCTCGATCCGGCGCCGGCTCGACCGCGACGGCGAGGGCGCCTACTGGATCAACGGGGCCCGCGCCCGCCTGGTCGACGTCGTCGAGGCCCTCTCCGACGCCAACCTCGGCCGCGAGATGCATTCGGTCATCAGCCAGGGCCGCGTGGAGGAGATCGTCAACTCGCGCCCGCGCGACCGTCGCGGCCTCGTCGAGGAGGCCGCCGGCCTGGGAAAGCACCGCAAGCGCCGTCGCCGCGCGCAGCTGAAGCTGGAGCGCACGCAGGACAACCTCGACCGCGCCCTCGACGTCGAGCGCGAGGCGCGCTCGCGGCTGCGGCCGCTGAAGCGCCAGGCGCAGGCCGCCGACATTCACGCGCGCCTCGAACGCGAGGCCGCCGAGCTCCGCGCCCAGGTGGTCGCCTCGGAGCTTCGCTCGCACGCTGACTCGCTGGTGGAGGCCGAGGCCGGCGCCACGAAGGCGCGCACCGGCCGCGAGGAGATCGAGCAGGAGCTGGAGGCGGTCAACGAGCGCCGCACCGCGATCGAGGAGGCACTGGCCGCCCGCGAGCGCGAGCGCGGCGAGGCGTGGGGCAGGCTCACCAAGACCAGGGCCGCGCACGAGCGCCTGGTGGTTCGCGCGGAGGCGCTGGCGCGCCGTCGCGAGGAGCTCCGCGGCGAGCTCGCGGCGCGCCGCGACGCCCTCGGGGCGCTCGCCGAGGACCTCGAGTCCGGCGAGGGCGAGCCCCTGGACGCCGCGCTGGACGCGACCGGCCACGCGCTCGACGAGGCCGTGGCGGCGCTGAGGCGAGCCAAGGGCGCGCCCGACGACGATCTTCTTGCCGGGGAGGTCGATGCCATCCGGCGGGCCACGGGACGAGCCACGACGGCGGCGGAGAGGGCGGCCGAGTTGGTGGCCGAGCGCCGTCAGAGCTCGCTGGAGGCCCCGATCGAGACGCTCCAGGGCACGCTCGCGAGCGCTCGACGGCCTGCTCGAGGCCGTCGCGCGAGTGCGCGACGCAACCGGCGAGCGCGCCGAGGCCATGCAGTCCGCGACGGCGGGCGGCGACGGCGGCGACGACATCGCCGAGCGGCTGCGCGCCTGCTCGATGGAGGAGGCCGACCTCCAGGCCAAGCTGCGCGGGCTCGCCGACGGCGTCACGACCGCCGAGGTCCGCGCGGCGCAACTGCGCGACCGCCACCGCGAGGCCTCGGCCGAGCTGGGGCGGCTGGCGGCCCTCCTCGGTCGCGAGCTCGGGCCGGCCGACTCGGCGCTGGACGACGCCGAGCGCGAGGGGATCGAACGCTCGCTGGAGCGCGTGGCGCGGCGCCGCGAGCAGCTCGGCCCGGTCAACCCGCTTGCCGAGCGCGAGTACGAGGAGGCGCTCGCCCACGTCTCGGAGCTCAGCGAGCAGCGCGAGGACCTGGAGAAGGCCCTCACCGAGCTGCGGGGCCTGATCGCAGATACCGACCGCGAGATCGACCGGGCGTTCAACGAGACGTTCGAGGCTGCCCAGCAGAACTTCAGCGAGCTCGTCGAGCAGCTCTTCCCGGGGGGCCGCGGCCGCCTGCGGCTGGTCGACGAGAACACTCCACGGGTCGTGCTGGGCGGCGAGGCCGCCGCCGGCGAGCAGCAGGCGGACGAGGAGTCGGGCTTCGGGACGGTGCCGGCGACCGCCGACGGAGGATCGGCTGCCGCCGATGCGGAGGCCGAGGACGACGAGGCGGGACCGTCGCCCGGCCTCGGCGTCGAGATCGAGGTCACGCCCGCGGGCAAGGCGATGCGGCGGCTCTCGCTCCTCTCCGGCGGCGAGAAGGCCCTGGTCGCGCTGTCGTTCGTGTTCGCCGTCTTCCTGGCCCGGCCCTCGCCCTTTTACATCCTCGACGAGGTCGAGGCCGCCCTCGACGACGCCAACATCGACCGCTTCCTCAGGCTGGTCCGCCGCTTCGCCGACCGCGCCCAGTTCGTGATCGTCACCCACCAGAAGCGCACCATGGACGCGGCGGACGTCCTCTACGGGGTCTCGATGGGGACCGGCGGCGTCACCAAGGTCGTCTCGCGGCGCATGCCGCCCCAGATCGAGCAGACCCTCGCCGACGCCGCGGAATCCGAAGCCGCCTAACCCGTCCGCGTCAGCGATGGACGCGAAACGCTACCCATGTCCGCGTTTCTCGTCCATGAGTGGCTGAGCGCGGCTATAGCTAGCCTGCGTCCATGGCAACCACCTGGGCCCAGGCCTTCAACCTCGGCGACACGGCCGTCAGTGAGTCTGAGCCCGCCGAAGACGCGCAGGAAACCACCGGTCGCCTCCGCCGCCTGCGCGAGCGCCTGCGCTCCAGCCGCCAGGCCCTGGCCGCGGAGCTCACCGCCAGCGTCGTCGACCGCCTCGACGATGCCGACTGGGAGCGGCTCGAGGAGGCGCTGATCCTCGCCGACGTCGGCGCCCGAACCACTGCGGAGATCGTCGAGCGCCTCGAGCACGAGGTCGATGCCGGAGAGCTGGGCGACGCGCACGAAGTTCGCGAGCGCCTCATCACCCTGCTCGCCGAGGTCGCCGAGGTGGGGGAGACCCGCATCGACCTCACGCCCAAGCCCACCGTGATCATGGTCGTGGGGGTCAACGGGACGGGCAAGACGACGACGATCGGCAAGCTCGCGGCGATCCTGCAGAACGAGCTCGGCCGGCACGTGGTCGTCGCCGCGGCCGACACCTACCGGGCAGCGGCGATCGAGCAGCTCGAGACCTGGGCGCGGCGCGCGGGCGTGGAGATCGTGCGTGGGGCCCCGGGAGGCGACCCTGGAGCGGTTGTCTTCGACGCAATCGAGGCAGCTCAGGCGCGCGGCGCCGATGTGGTGATCGCCGACACCGCCGGGCGCCTGCACACCCATTCGGGGCTGATGGAGGAGCTGTCCAAGGTGAATCGCGTCGCGGCCAAGCGGCTGGAGGGGGCGCCGCACGAGACTCTCATCGTCGTCGACGCCACCACGGGCCAGAACGGTCTGCGACAGGCGCAGCTCTTCGCCGACGCCGTGGACCTCACCGGGGTTGTCCTCACCAAGCTCGACGGCACCGCCAAGGGCGGGATCGCCCTCGCGATCGCCAGCGAGATGAAGCTACCGGTGAAGCTGATCGGCGTCGGGGAGACGCTGGAGGACCTGCGCCCCTTCGACGCTCGCGAGTTCGCCGCCGCCCTGGTGGGCGAGTAGCCCGAGAACGTCCCGGACTGATGGCTATACGGGGTAGTCCGGGACGTTCATCGCGCAGGCGGGACACTCGGGGATACTTGTGGGGTGCCATCCACGCTTATCGAGTTCCCCGCCGACGAGCCCGAGCGCGCGCTGCGCTTTTGGAGCGGCCTGCTGGGAGTGGAGCTCTCCGCGCGCCCGCCCGCGGCGGGAGCCGGGTGGGAGGCCGAGGCCGGCGGCCTGCGACTCGGCGTTCACGAGCGCGGGAAGGGGCCCGGCGACACCGCGTCGCTGCCGTACTTCACCGTCGCCGACATGGAGTCCGCGCTGGCGCGGGTGACGGACCTCGGGGGCGCCGTGATCCATCCGGGCGAGCGGTGGTCGATCTGCCGCGACTCCGAGGGCAGTCCCTTCGCCTTGGCCACCGAGGCCCGGACCGGATAGCCGCCGGCATCGGCATCCCCCTTTGCGGGAAAACCCTGATGCCGGGTGCCTACGGGGAGCGTAGGGTCGTCGCATGGCGTTGCTTGGGTCTCTGATTGACCTCAACGGACCGGCCAACTACGTCCACTGGCATTTCTTCCAGATGTCGGTGGCAAACGTGGTCGTCATCCTGCTGATGGTCGCTGTCTTCGTGGCCGCGATCCTGCTGCCTTTCCCGAGCCGCACCCGGGACCGATCGTGAGCGACGGCGAGGACACGAGCAGCCCGAAGGGCACCATGTGGACCGAGCGCGTCCGCACCAGGGCCGTCGCGACGCTGCCGCCCGACAAGCTCCTGCCCGATCGCCAGCCCGCCTACGTCGGGAACTGGATCTACGTGTTCGGAGTGGCCACGATCGCCGCGCTCATAGTCGTGATCGCCTCCGGCGTGATTCTGGGGCTGAAGGGCCCGACGTGGTGGCACGTCTCGAGCGTCGGTCACTTCTTCAACAGCATCCACCTCTGGGCAGTCGAGGTGTTCTTCTTCGTGATGGTCGTCCACCTCTGGGGCAAGTTCTTCATGGGCGCCTGGCGCGGGGGCCGCGGCAAGACCTGGTCCAGCGGAGCGATCGTCTTCCTGGTCTCGATCGGCGCTGCCTTCACCGGCTACCTCTCACAGCAGAACTTCGACTCGCAATGGATCGCGAGCGAGGGCAAGGACGGGCTCAACTCGGTCGGGATCGGGGCTTTCTTCAACGTCATCGACTTCGGGCAGATGTACACGTGGCACGTGATCCTGCTCCCGGTGGTCGTCGTCGCCCTGGTCATCGGGCACGTGCTCTTGGTGCGAATCCACGGCGTCGTGCCGCCCTATGCCGCGAAGCTCCGCGCTGAGGCCGCACCCGCGAAGAGCGGTGAAGGGGCGGGCGGATGAGCGCTACTCCCGATCCCAGTCCGCAGCACGACGATCGCGAGTGGCACGGCGCATACGTCCCCTACGACCTGCTGAAGGAGTTCGTGGCTGCGCTCGTGGTGGTGACGGGACTGATCGTCGTTCTCGCCATCGTCTTCTCCTCGCCCGACGTCCAGCCGGCGACGATCCAGTCGTGGGCCAAGGCGGACCCGGCCGACTTCGTGGGGACCGCCGTCACCGAGCTCGACGGCTCCAGCGAGCTCGCCGGTTACGGCCCGCCCTACAACCACACGCCCGACGCCACCCAGAAGATCGGCCCAATCGACCTCCAGAGCACCGCCGGCGTCCACATCCCGATCGACACCGCCAAGGACTTCGTCATCGATCCGCTCAAGAGCATCCCCGGCGACCCCGCGCTGACCCGCGCGCTCGCGCAGTACGAGGCTGCGCCTGCGGCGCAGCAGGCCGCTTGGACAAAGGCCTACACCAAGGCGCTGAAGAACGCGCAATTCCACGATGGCCTGCCGGCGGTGCCGGCCCCCTCTGCGAAGCTCTACGGCCCGGTCCCGGTGATGATGAGCTCGCTGGCCGGTCTCGCCCAGAGCGGCGGCTTGGACGGCGCCCTGCTGACGAGCTCGCAGTTCTACCAGACGAATTACACCCGGCCGCTGCTGTTCCTGTCGGGCGGCGGCTACTTCGAGTCACTGGCCCAAAAGGAGCATTTGCTCGGCAACCAGTGGGGCATGATGAACGAGACCGGCAGCTACCCGGGGCAGGTTTGGCTGTGGCTGTACACGGTCTGGTACCAGGTCGATCCGTTCATCAACTCGCCGAACGCCGACGCGCTGATCTTTGCGCTGATGATGGGCCTCTCGCTCGTCTTCATCTGCGTTCCGTACATCCCCGGGCTCCGCAGCCTGCCCCGCCATCTCGGTGTGCATCGCGTGATCTGGCGCGACCACTACCGCGACATGGAGAGCTGAGCGCTCCGAGCCCGATCTCGAGCGAGCGGCCCGGTACGCTCGAACTGGCGCGGACGCCTTGGGCGTCCTTACACGCTGCTTTCGGAGCTAAAGCTCCTCACCCGAGCCTCTGATGTTCGACACCCTCTCAGACCGCCTCCAGGAGTCCCTCAGCGCCGTGCGCTCGCGCGGCACGCTGTCGGAGGCCGACGTCGACGGGGCGATCCGCGAGGTCAGGCTCGCCCTGCTCGAGGCCGACGTCAACTTCAAGGTCGTGAAGGAGCTCACGGCGACGCTGAAGGAGCGCTGCCTGGGCGCCGACGTGCTGGAGTCCCTCAACCCGGGCCAGCAGGTCGTGAAGATCGTCCACTCCGAGCTGGCGGCGCTGATGGGCGGCGCCAGCCGCGACCTCGCGATGTCGAGCTCGGGGACCACCGTGATCCTCATGGCCGGCCTGCAGGGCTCAGGCAAGACGACCGCCTGCGCGAAGCTCGCGAAGCTGCTCGCCAAGGACCGCAGGTCGGTGGCGATCGCGGCCTGCGACACCCAGCGACCGGCGGCGGTCGACCAGCTCGTGACCGTCGGCGAGCGCGCCGGCGCGACCGTCTACCAGCAGGGCACCGCCGCCGACCCGGCTGAGATTGCCGGCTGGGCCCTCGGCAGGGCGCGCCAGGAGCGAAAGGACGTGCTGATCGTCGACACGGCGGGCCGTCTGCACGTCGACGAGGACCTGATGGACGAGCTCGTGCGGGTTCGCAACGCCGTGAAGCCGCACGACATCCTCCTGGTGCTCGACTCCATGACCGGGCAGGACGCCGTGAACGTCGCCTCGTCGTTCGCAGAGCGCGTGGACTTCGACGGCGTCGTCATGACCAAGCTCGACGGCGACGCCCGCGGCGGCGCCGCGCTCTCGGTGCGCGCGGTGACCGGCAAGCCGATCCTCTACGCGTCGACGGGCGAGCGCCTCGAGCAACTCGAGCGGTTCCACCCCGAGCGCATGGCCTCGCGGATCCTGGGCATGGGCGACGTCCTGACGCTCATCGAGAAGGCGGAGGAGGTCCACGACCGAGACCAGGCCGCCGAGCTCGAGCGGAAGATCCGCAAGCAGGAGTTCACCCTCGACGACTTCCTCGACCAGATGAAGCAGGTCCGCAAGATGGGACCGCTCACGAACGTGCTGGGCATGATGCCCGGAATGGGCGGCGCGATGAAGCAGCTTCGCGGCGCCAAGATGGACGAGGCCGAGCTCGACCGGATCGAGGCGATCATCCTCTCGATGACGCCCGCCGAGCGCACGCGCCCGGACACGATCGACGGCTCGCGGCGCAAACGGATCGCGAAGGGCTCGGGGACGACGGTCCAGGCGGTCAATCAGCTGGTCAAGCAGTTCGCCCAGATGAGGAAGATGATGGCCGCCCTCGCGCGCGGCAAGATGCCGGACCCCCAGCAGCTCCTGCGCGGTCTGTGAGCCCCGTTGCCGCCGGTACCCGCTAACCTCGCCCGTCGCTGATGGTTCGCATGAGGCTCAGAAGGGTGGGTTCCCGCCGGAACCCCAACTGGCGCATCGTCGTCGCCGACCGCCGCTCCCCGCGTGACGGCCGGACGATCGAGACGATCGGCCATTACAACCCGCGTACTGAGCCGTCGGTCATCGAGATCGACGCCGACCGCGCGCGCCACTGGCTCGACCATGGCGCCCAGCCCACGCGCACGGTTGCGACCCTGCTTCGCACCAAGGGCATCGACGCCCACGGCGTCTAGCCCGGCCCTCGAGCTCGTGAGTGAGGCCGGCGCCACCGACTATCCCGAGGAGGGGGACCTCCGCGGGCTCGTGGAGCTGCTCTGCCGGTCGCTCGTCGACGAGCCCGACAGCGTCGAGGTCTCCGAGGTCGACGAGGACGACGACCTCGTCTACGAGGTGCGCGTCTCCGATGGCGACCTCGGCCGGCTGATCGGCCGGGGCGGCAAGGTCGCCGGCGCAATCCGGACCGTCACCAGGGCGGCGGGCCGCGCGGGCGGTGGTGACGGCGGGCGCCGGGTGCTCGTCGAGTTCGTTGAGGATTGACCTCTTCACGCTGTTCCCCGCGGCGTTCGACTGGTTCCTCGAACAGCGCCACGTAACCAACGCCGTCGCCGCGGGCAGCGAGCTCCGCACGATCGACTACCGCGCCACGACTCCGCTCACCGGCGGGCAGGTCGACGACACGCCCTACGGCGGCGGTGCCGGCATGGTGCTGCGGGTCGACGTGGTCGACGCCGCACTGGAGGCCGCTTACGGCGGCTCCAGGCCGGGCCGCGTGATCTTGCTGACCCCCGCCGGCCGGCAGTTCGACGACGCGCTCGCGAGCGAGCTGGCCGCCGAGCCCCACGTCGCGCTTCTGTCCGGGCGCTACGAGGGCATCGACGAGCGCGTGCGCGAGCACCTGGCCACGGACGCCGTTTCGGTCGGGCCGTTCGTCCTCGCCGGGGGCGAGCTGCCCTCGATGGTCATCGCCGACGCCGTCCTGCGGAAGCTCCCGGGGGCGCTGGGCCACGCCGACAGCGCCGTGGAGGAGTCGTTCTCGGAGGCGCTCGACGGGGGCCCGGAATACCCGCATTACACGCGTCCCTCGACCTATCGGGGGTGGGACGTGCCGGAGGTCCTGCGCTCGGGAGACCACGCCCGCATCCGCGACTGGAGACTGGAGCGAAGCCGCGAGCGCGGGAGGCCCGGCGCTTAGCCTCCACCTTTGGCTACCATGAGCCGCCGCGCGGCGCGCCGTGCCGTTTCGCCCGTCTCGGTCGAGGCGGGCGGCTCTACGAACGCCGCCTGAGAAGCCATGAGCACGATCATCGAGAGCATCGAAAGCCGCTCGCTGCGCAAGATCCCGAGGTTCGACCCGGGCGACCGTGTGCGCGTCCACTTCCAGGTGGTCGAGGGCACCCGCCGCCGCACCCAGGTCTTCGAGGGCATCGTGATCTCGCGGTCGGGAAGCGGAGCGCGCGAGACCTTCATCGTCCGCAAGCAGTCGTTCGGCGTCGGGGTGGAGCGCACGTTCCCGCTGCACTCGCCCAAGATCGAGCGGCTCGAGGTCGTCGCCCGCGGCGCCGTCCGCAGGGCCAAGCTGTATTACCTGCGCGGCCGCGTCGGCAAGCGCGCCCGGGTGGCGGAGCGTCGCTGGGGCATCGAGGACGACGTCGTGATCGCCGAGCCGGAGGAGACTCCGGTCGACTCCGAGGGCGTCGCCCAGGACGAGGCCGAGGTCGTCGACGCCGGGCCCGGAGAGGAGGCCGACGCCGAGACGGACGCGGAGGAGCCGGTTGCCGAACAGGCCGACGAGGCGGAGGCCTCGGAGGAACAGGCGGAGGAAGAGCAGGCGGAGGAGCCGGCCGCGGAGGAACCTGCGGCGGAGGATGAAGGCGGGGCTGACGAAGGGGAGGAGCCGGCCAAGGCCGAGGCCGACGAGGCCAGCGCCTGATGCCGCGGCCTCAGTCCGGCCGCGGCGCGTTCGCCGAGCTGGTCTTCATCGTCGCGCTGGCCATCGGGCTGGCGCTGCTCATCCAGGCCTTCATCGTCAAGCCGTACCAGATCCCCTCGGGCTCGATGGAGCCCACCCTCGACGTCGGCCAGCGGGTCCTGGTCAACCGGTTCATCTACCACCTCCACGATCCCCAGATCGGGGACATCGTGGTCTTCCACCCGCCGCAGCGCGCAGTCTCCAACACAGGCAGCGAGTGCGGGGAGGTGCACTCGGCGCGTGAGGCGTGTCCGCTGCCCGGGGACGAGGAGTCGGATCAGAACTTCATCAAGCGCATCGTCGCCGGCCCCGGCGACACCCTTTCGATCAGGGACGGCCACCCGGTCGTCAACGGGGTGGAGGCCAAGGAGAGCTTCATCCGGCCATGTAACGACGGAAACTCCTGCAATCTGCCGAAGGAGATCACCGTTCCACCCGATCACTACTTCATGATGGGCGACAACCGTGGGCAGAGCGACGACAGCCGCTTCTGGGGACCCGTTCCTCGTGACTGGATCATCGGCGAGGCCTTCTTCACCTACTGGCCTCCCGACCGAATCGGAATCCTCTAGGAAGCGCGAGCGCAGTTCGGCGGCCCGAAAGCGCCGCCAGCGCCAGGCGGCGAAGCTCTTCAAGTTCGACCGCTCTCTCGGAGCGAGGTTCGTCGCCGGCGCCGACGAGGCCGGCCGCGGGTCGCTGGCCGGCCCGCTGGTCGCCGCCGCCGTGCTCATCGACTACGGCTCGCTCGGCATGCGCGACCGCCGGGCGCTCTCCGACCTCGACGACTCCAAGAAGCGCACCCCCGCCGAGCGCGAGGAGCTCTATCCGCGGGTCATCCGCGCCGCGGCGCGGGTCGCGGTGGTCTCGCGCTGCGTGCGAGGAATCGACCATCGCGGCCTGCACGTCACCAACCTCGCGGCGCTGGGCCGCTGCCTCGAGCGCGTGGCCGTGCCCGGGGCGGTGTGCCTTTCCGACGGCTTCCCGATCCGCGACTGTGGCGTCGAGCACCGCGCCGTGATCGACGGCGACGCGACCAGCGCGGCGATCGCAGCGGCGTCGGTGATCGCCAAGGTCACGCGCGACCGGCTGATGCACCGTGCCGAGAGCCACTACCCCGGCTACGGCTTCGCCATCAACGCGGGCTACTCCACGCCCGAGCACCGTGACGCCGTGATCGCAAGCGGTCCGAGCGCGCTGCACCGCCGCTCGTTCCAGTCGATCGCGTACTCGCAGCTCAGCCTGGGGTAGCGCTCTCGTCGAGGCTTTGCAGCCTTTTCCACCCATACGGTGGTCAACGCTGCAAAGCCCCCTCAGAACGCCGCCTCGATCCAGTCCCACTCGAGCACCTCTCCCGCATTGCCAATGACGATCCCAACCACGTCGAACCGCAGCCCCCGGTGCGCCGGCACGTCCCCACGATTTGCCGCCAGCCATGCCATCGCGAGGGCGCGCAGCTTGCGCTGCTTCTGAGGCCCCACAGCCGCGGCAGGACGCTCCGGCCCGAGCACGTTGCCGGCGTGACGTGTCTTCACCTCGATGAAGACAAGATCGCCGCCGTCGACCGCGACGAGGTCGATCTCGCCGCGCACCCCGGCCATTCGCACGTTGCGCGCGAGCAGGGTGGCACCTCGAGGGCGGAGCTCGTTGGCGACGAGATCCTCGCCGCGGCGGCCGGTCTGTCGACGAACGAGGGACACGCGCCGACGCTAGGCGAAGCCCACTAACGGATCACTCGCGGGAGGTGTCGATTGCGTGCTGGGGCCAGTCAGAGCTCTTACCATCGGGCACCGAGCGCTCCTGCGGCCGGATAGGCTGAGGGCGCCCGTTTCCGCCTCGTCAGAAAGGGACACCTGCTTGAGCTGCTCCAGAGCGTGATGGTGGGTCGTCTCCGGTGTTGAGAAAGAGAGTCAACCTGCTCGCAGCGGTGGCGGCAGCGATCTCGGCGACGCTGGCCGTCGGCGCGGTCGCCGGCGCGCAGGAGGCTGGCGCCGCGAAAATTCACGGTGTCGTCGAGAGCAAGGGCAAGGAGCTCGGCGGGGTCACCGTTGGCCTTTATCGCGCCGGTGACGCGAGCTCGGCCCCGAAGCGGCTGGCCGCGTCGCGCACCGGCGGGGACGGGTCGTTCAAGCTCCGCTACGCGGCGCCGCGGTCGTCGCGCGCGGTGCTGTATCTGATCGCCGGCCGCGGTGCGGCCGTGAAACTCGCGTCGGCGATCGGCACGCCGAGATTCCCCCGCCAAGCCGTTCTCAACGAGCGTACGACGGTCGCCGCCGGCTTCGGCCTTGCGCAGTTCGTCAACGACGCGAAGAAGGTGGCCGGTGCCTCGCCGGGCCTGCAGAACGCGACGGCGATGGCGTCCAACCTCGCGAACCCGACGACCGGAAAGCCCGGAAGCGTGCTGAAGAAGGCTCCCAACGGCAGCGAGACCTCGACGCAGCGAGCGTTCAACTCGCTGGCGAACATGGTTGCGAAATGCGCTCGATCGACCAAGGGCTGCTCGAAGCTCCTCGAGCTCGCCACGCCGCCCGGCGGCTCGAGGCCCAGCGGAACGCTGGAGGCGATGGCTGACATCGCACGCAACCCCGCCAATGACGTCGGCGGACTGTTCAACCTGGCCGCCTCCTCGCCCGCGCCCTACGGGCCCGCACTGGGTCAGGGCGAACGTCCCGATGGTTGGACGCTCGCCCTGCGCTTCGACGGAGACGGAGCGAGCCTCGACGGCCCCGGCAACTTCGCGATCGACAAGCACGGCAACCTCTGGGTGAACAACAACTACAACTACGGAGCGGATCCACAGGTTCCGCAGTGCGCCAGCAACCAGCTCTTCAAATTCAAGCCCGACGGCCGCTTTGCGGCTCGCTCCCCGTTCACGGGCGGCGGCCTCAGCGGAGCGGGCTTCGGCATCGGCCTGGCGCCCAACGGCCATGTGTGGGTCGGCAACTACGGCTTCCAGGGAAGCGGCTGCACTGATCCGCCGCCCCGCAACAGCGTCTCCGAGTTCACCGCCAGCGGCAATCCGCTCTCTCCGCCGAGAACCGACACTTTCGGCGGCGGTTACACCGCGGGGCCGCTCGACGAGCCGCAGGGGACCGTCGCCGACCGCGACGGGAACATCTGGATCGCCAACTGCGGCAACGGCACGGTCACGCAGTACCCAGGAGGCGATCCCTCGAAGGCGATCGTCGCGGGCGGGCTCGGGATCACGAGTCCGTTCGGGATCGCGATCAACGACAAGGGGCAGGCGTTCGTTGCGGGCAACCAGAACAGCAAGGTGGCGATCATCAACCCCAACGGGACGCCGGCCGCGAACTCGCCCGTCTCGACCGCGATCAGCCGGCCGATGGGCCTGACCACGGACAGTCGCGGCGATATCTGGGTCGCCAACTCGGGCGACGTGCTTTTCCCCTGCGAGCCGCCTCAGCCTCCGTTTGTCCAGGAGGGTTCCGTCACGCTGCTCGGCAGCGACGGGACGCCCGATCCGAGTGCGCCGTTCACGGGCGGCGGCACGATCCTCCCGTGGGGGATCGCGGTGGACGGAGACGACAACGTGTGGGTCGCGAACTTCGCCGGACAGGCGCTGGGCAACCTGTGCGGCGTGCGGCCGAAGCACTGCCCGCCAGGCACCGACACCGGCGATCCGATTGCCCCCGACAGCGGCTTCGGGTTCGACGGCCTCGTCCGCAACACCGGCGTCGCGGTCGATCCCTCGGGCAACGTGTGGCTCGCCAACAACTGGCTGAAGGTTCCGTATCAGCAGAATCCGGGCGGCCACGAGATCGTCGCCTTCGTCGGGCTTGCGGCGCCGCTCAAGACTCCGGTCCTCGGCCCGCCGCAGCACTGAGCGGACGAGGCCGGCGCTCGGCAGGGTGGCGTGAAACCGACCGATTCGGTGGGTTTCGCGCCGCTTCCCGCGTTCGGCGGCGATTCGGCGCCTCCGAGCGGCTGAATCTCCACAGCCGGCGCGCAACCGGCGCGGGGGCATCCGCGAACCTCGCCGGGTGCTCGCCACCACTCGCACCTTCACCCTGCTCGGCGTCGAGGCCCACCCTGTGCGCGTGGAGGTTGACGTTCAGCGGGGCCTGCCGGCGTTCAGCCTCGTCGGCCTTCCCGACGCATCGGTTCGCGAGTCCCGCGAGCGCGTGCGGGCGGCGCTTCAGAACTCCGGGTTCGACTTCCCCCAGACCCGGATCACGGCGAACCTCGCGCCCGCCGACCTGCGCAAGGGCGGGCCGGGGCTCGACCTCGCGATCGCCGCGGCGCTGCTGGGCTCGGCCCGAAACCTGCCGGCGGGCGCGCTCGCCGACACCGCCTTCGCCGGGGAGCTCGCGCTCGACGGCTCCGTCCGTCCCGTGCCCGGCACGCTGGCGATGGCGGAGGCTGCGGCGAGGCACGGTGTCGGCCGGATGGGTGTCGCGGCCGCCAACGGCCCAGAGGCGGCGCTGGCAAGGGGTCCCGAGGATCGTGCCGATCTCCCATCTGCGGGAACTGACCGCGTTCGGAGGCGAGGAGCTGCCGCCGCCTCCCGAGCCGCTCGAGCTCGTGCTCGATCCCGGGGAGGAAGGGCCGGACCTCGCCGACCTCCGCGGGCAGCCCGCGCTGCGCCGCGCCCTCGAGGTCGCCGCGGCCGGAGGGCACAACCTCCTGGCGCTGGGGCCGCCCGGCGCGGGGAAGTCGCTCGCCGCCCGGCGGCTCCCCTCGATCCTGCCGCCGCTCGACGAGGCCGAGGCGGTGGAGGTGCTGCGGGTCGCGAGCGCATGCGGCCGGCGTGTGGACGCCGCCGTCGCCCGGCGCCGCCCCTATCGCTCGCCTCATCACACGATCTCCGCCGCCGGGCTGGTCGGCGGGGGCACGCCGCCGCGCGCGGGCGAGATCACCCTGGCCCATCGCGGCGTGCTGTTTCTCGACGAGCTCGCCGAGTTCTCCCGCGACGCCGTCGAGGCCCTCCGCGAGCCGCTGGAGAGCGGCCGGGTGTCGATCGCTCGCGCCGGGTACTCGACCGAGCTGCCGGCGCGCTTCGTGCTGGTCGCGGCGGCCAATCCATGCCCATGCGGCCACGGCCCGGAATCGCAGGAGTGCCGATGCTCCCCGGGTCAGATCCGCCGCTATCAGGGGCGTCTCAGCGGCGCGCTGGCCGATCGCATCGACATCTTCGTGCGGGTCGAGCGCCCCGGGGCGCAGGAGATCGGCGCGGGGGACGGGGAGCCCTCGGCGATGGTGCGCGAACGGGTTCTCAGAGCGCGGCGCCGCCAGGCGGCGCGGCTCGGGCCGGGGCGCTGCAACGCCGAGATGAGCGCTCGCGAAACTCGAGCGCTCGCTGAGCTGGGCGCCGATGCGCGCGAGCTCGTCCAGGCGGGCTACGACCGGCTGCGGCTGAGCGGTCGCGGCTACGACCGGGCGCTGCGCCTCGCCCGGACGCTCGCCGATCTCGACGAGTCCGACGCGGTCGGCGCCGAGCATGTGGCCGAGGCGCTCAGCCTGCGGCGAAGGGACCAGGCTTGACGACGGCGGTCAGGGCATGCCCAGACTGCCTGGATGCGGCCGAGGCCACCGCGGGCGCGCTGGGCGATTGCTGGGCGCTCTGCCGCTGCGACGAGCGCTACCCGCGAGCGCTCTTCGACCTCGATGACCGTACGCCGCCTGTGATCTTCGGCGTGGGCAACCAATCGATCGTCGAGGCCCTCGAGCCTGAGGGCGCGGTCACGATCGTGGGCTCGCGGCGCGCGACGCCCTACGGCCTGGCCGCGGCGCGCGAGCTCGGGCATCTGCTCGGCGCCTCCGGCCTGGTGGTGGTCAGCGGCATGGCGTTCGGCATCGACTCGGCGGCGCACGAGGGGGCGCTGGAGGGCGGCGGCGCGACCATTGCCGTGCTGGGCGGCGGCGCCGACGTCGCCTATCCGCGCTCGAAGCTGGGCCTTCACCGCCGCATCGCCGCCGGCGGCGGCGCGGCGATCTCGGAGCGGCCGCCAGGCGTCCCGCCGGAGAAGTGGGCCTTCCCGGCGCGCAACCGCATCATGGCGGCGATCGGCGGAATGACGATCGTGGTCGAGGGCGCCAATCCCTCCGGATCGCTGATCACCGCCGACGAGGTCGTGCGCCTGAACCGCCTGCTCGGCGCTGTGCCCGGGCCCGTCACCTCGCGCACGTCCGCAGGCCCGCACGCGCTGATCCGCGACGGCGCCGTGCTGGTTCGCGACGCTCAGGACGTGCTCGACGAGATCCTCGGCGTGGGCGCCACCAGCGTGCGCGCGGCGGGTCCGCCCCTCGACGACGGCTGCGCGGGTGTGCTGGCGCTGGTCGAGGGCGGGCTGGACACCCTGGATGCCATCGCCACCGCCCGCGGCACGGATGCGCGGGAATGCGCGGTGGATCTGGCGAGGCTCGAGCTGATGGGCTACCTCGCCGGTGGTCAGGCAGGCGCGTACGTGCGCACCGCCCTCGCCCCGCCTCGGTGAAGCCGTAGGCTCAGCCGCGTGAACGACACGGCGCGCGTGCACACCGCCCTGACCATCGCCGGATCGGACTCGGGAGGAGGCGCCGGCATCCAGGCGGATCTCAAGGCGTTCGCCCGCTGCGGCGTTCACGGAACCTCCGCGATCACGGCGATCACGGCGCAGAACACCACCGGCGTCGAGTCGGTGATGGCGGTGCCGCCCGAGATGATCGTCGCCCAGGTCGATGCGGTCGCCTCCGACATCCGCATCGACGCCGCGAAGATCGGGATGCTCGCCGACGAGGTCACGATCGAGGCGGTGATCGACGCGCTGGAGCTGCTCGACCCGGTTCCCCTCGTCGTCGACCCGGTGATGATCTCCGAGAGCGGCTCGCAGCTCCTGGATCCGGGCGCGAAGGCGGCGCTCATCGACCGGGTGCTCCCGCGCGCCACCGTGGCCACCCCGAACGTGATGGAGGCCAGGGCGCTCTCGGGCCTGGGCGAGGGGGCGTCGGCCGCCGATCTCGCCGGGGCGGTGAGGGCCCTGGGGCCGGACGCGGTGATCGTCACCGGAGGCCACACGGACGATGGGGCCGACGTGCTGGCCGACGCCGACGGCGTGACTCGCATCGAGGGGCCGCGCTATCCGGGCACTGCGGCTCACGGTTCGGGCTGCACGCACTCGGCGGCGCTGGCCGCGTTCCTGGCGCGTGGCGCCGAGCTCGCCGAGGCGGCCCGCTGGGCTCGCGAGATCGCGGCGGCGGCCGTGGGCAGCGGCCTCGAGGAGATCGGGCGCGGCGCGGGACCCGTGGACGTCTTCGGCCTGCGCCGCCGTCGCGACGAGCGCCTCTACCGGGTCCCCGAACAGCCCATCTAGACTCCGCCGCCATGGCCGACACCAAGACGTTTCCGCGTCCCCGCTCCGCCGCCGTCTTCGACGGCCCCGAACGCGCTCACGCGCGCGCCTACATGAAGGGCATCGGCTTCGACGACGACGCGCTGTCGAGGCCGACCATCGGCATCGCCAACACGTGGATCGAGGCTATGCCTTGCAACTTCCATCTGCGCGGGCTCGCCGAGCACATCAAGGAGGGCGTCCGCGCCGCCGGCGGCACACCGATGGAGTTCAACACCGTCGCCATCTCCGACGGCATCACCATGGGCACCCAGGGGATGAAGACCTCGCTGGTCAGCCGCGAGGTCATCGCCGACTCGATCGAGCTCACCGCCCGCGGCTACCAGTTCGACGCCGTGGTGGCGCTCGCCGCCTGCGACAAGACCATTCCCGGCGCGGTGATGGCACTCGCCCGTCTCGACATCCCCAGCGTGCTGCTCTACGGCGGCTCGATCGCCCCGGGCCGCTTCCGCGGGCGCGACGTGACGATCGTCGACCTCTTCGAGGCGATCGGCGCCCACGCCGCGGGCAAGATCTCCGACGACGAGCTCCACGAGCTCGAGGACGTCGCCAGCCCGGGCCCCGGTGCCTGCGGCGGCCAGTTCACGGCGAACACGATGGCCTGCGCCTTCGAGGCCCTGGGGATCTCCCCGGGCGGCTCGGCGATGGTTCCCGCGGTCGACGACGACAAGGCGAGCGTCGCCGAGAAGATCGGCGAGCTCGTCATGCGCGTGCTGGACGAGGACCTGCGGCCCAGCAGGATCATCACCCGCGACTCGCTCGAGAACGCGATCGCGATGGTCTGCGCCTCCGGCGGCTCGACCAACGGCGTGCTGCACCTGCTCGCCATCGCCCACGAGGCGGGCGTCGGCCTCCAGATCGACGACTTCGAGCGAATCTCCCGCTCGACGCCGCTGCTGGCCGACCTCAAGCCGGGCGGTCGCTTCGTCGCCACCGACCTCTACCGCGCGGGCGGGGTGCCCCTCATCCTCAGCCGCCTGAACGAGCTGGGAATCCTGCACGCCGATGCCATGACGGTCACCGGCCGCACGATCGGCGAGGAGGCGGCGGACGCGGACGAGGCCGACGGCCAGGAGGTGGTGCTGCCCGCTTCGAGCCCGCTGAAGCCCCAGGGCGGCCTGGCCATCCTGCGCGGCAACCTCGCTCCCGAGGGCGCGGTGGTCAAGCTCGCCGGCACCGAGCGCAAGGGCCAGACCGGTCCGGCCCGGGTCTTCGAGTCCGAGGAGGACTGCTTCGCCGCCGTCAAGTCCCAGCAGATCAACCCCGGCGACGTCATCGTCATCCGCAACGAGGGCCCCTCGGGGGGCCCGGGAATGCGCGAGATGCTGCAGGTCACCGCGGCGATCGTGGGCGAGGGCCTGGGCGAGGAGGTTGCCCTGCTGACCGACGGCCGGTTCTCCGGCGCGACCCGCGGCCTGATGGTCGGACACGTCGCACCGGAGGCCGCCAGGCGCGGGCCCATCGCCGCGCTTCGCGACGGCGACGAGGTCACGATCGACGTCGAGCGACGGGTGCTGGAAACCTCGCTCACCGACGAGGAGATCGCCCAGCGCGTCGCGGAGTACGTCTCGCCCGAGCCCGCCTATCCCAGCGGCGTGATGGCCAAGTACGCGAAGACCGTCGGCTCGGCCTCGCGCGGAGCGGTCACGGAGTAGCCGTGGCGCTTCGGCTCGTCGGCGCCGGGGTGGGGCGCACCGGAACCGCCTCGCTGAAGCTCGCGCTGCAGCAGCTGCTCGACGGGCCCTGCTTTCACATGTCCGAGCTGTTCGAGCATCCGGAGCTGACCCCCCTGCTTCACGCCGCAGCGCGCGGCGAGGACTTGGATTGGGAGGGGTTCCCGCCCGGGTACGCCGCCACCCTGGACTGGCCCGCGTGCGCGTTCTGGCGCGAGCTGGCCGCGGCCAATCCCGACGCGCCGGTCCTGCTCTCCACCCGCGATTCGAGCGAGAAATGGTGGGAGAGCTACGCCGGCACGATCCTGAGGGCGATGACGGCGCCCGTCGACCCGGACGACGAGCCCTGGAAGGCCCGCCGTGCGCTCATGAGCGACCTCATGCCGAAAACGTTCTCGCCGGACTGGAAGACGCGGGAGGGCGCCATCGCCGGCTACGAGCGCCACAACGCGGCCGTGCGCGAGGCGATCCCGCCCGAGCGGCTGATCGATTGGCAGCCCGGCGACGGCTGGGAGCCGATCTGCGCCGCGCTGGGCCTGCCCGTCCCCGACGAGGCGTTTCCCCACACGAACACCTCGGACCAGTTCCGCAACGCGAGCACCGCCACCTAAAGGGGTCAGACCCCTTTAGTTTCACTTCCGTCACAAAGGGGTCAGACCCCTTTAGGTTCACTCTCGTCACAAAGGGGTCAGAGCCCCGCCGTGGCGCTCGCGCCACTCGCGGTCGAGGATCGCGTAGATCGCCTCGCCGTCCATTCGCCCTTGACCCACTCGTTCTCGACAAGCGTCGCCTCGCGGCGCATACCGAAACGCTCCGTTTCGCCCCTGCTGCTTTTGGGCTAACGCCCCTCACCAACAAACTCTTCCAGCTCCCGGTTGAAGCGCACCGGGCGCTCGGCCATCGCGCAGTGGCCCGTGCGGTCGTAGATGACCGTCCGCGAGTTGCGCAGGCGGTCGCCGTAGCCTTTCGAGTCGGCCGGCGGGACGACGCGGTCGTTGCGGCCCCACACGATCAGGGTGGGCGCCTCCACCTCCTCCAGCGGGTCGAGGAAGTCGTAGCCGTTCAATCCCCGGACGGCGGGGAGGAACCCGTCGGTTCCCGGCCCCGAGTGCACGAACTCATACAGCAGCTCGTAGCGCAGCTTCGACGGGTTGTAGAAGACCTGGCGCATCGTCTGGAAGCGCAGCCCCGGCCGGCGCAGCGCGCGCTCCTGGAACCCGGCCATGTAGGGCGCGATCACCATGCTCATTCGCGCCGCCGTCACCGCGGGGCCGCTGATCGCCCGCGCGTGGGAGATCCCCGCGGCGGAGACCAAGACCAGCTTGGGGAAGTGGTTGGCGTCCTGAATCATCGCCTCGGCCGCGACGAAGCCGCCCATGGAATTGCCCACCAGCACGGCATCGCTCACGCCGAGGGCATCCGCGAAGTCGTGCAGCAGGCGGCCGTGGGCCTCGATCGAGATCTCCCACGGCGGCATGGGCGAGTGGCCGAAGCCGGGGAGATCGAGCGCGAGCACCCGGTGATGGCGCGCGAAGTGGGGAATGTTCTCCAGCCAGTTTTGCCAGCAGCCCGCGAGGCCGTGGACGAAGATGATCGGCGGACCCTCCTCGCCCTCCGTGGGCCCCATCTCGACGTAGTTCACGCGCGCCGGCGCCGAGCCGGGCAGGGTGGAGGGCGGCACGTCGATCGTGTGCAGGTGCTCGCGCCAGTTGAGTCGCAGCCATTCGGGGTCCGGGTTGCCGTAGGGGTCGGGCCCGTCCGCCGGCGTGGGGTCGACCAGCTTCGCCATCGGCGGCGTGAACCACCACAGCCGCTCGAAGAAGTCCAGGGCGGGCGAGACCTTCGGCGCCTCGACCGGCGTCTCCGCGCGAGGCGGCGCTCCTGCGGTTGCGCTCATGCGTAGCCCATCCTCTCCAGGATCGGGATCTCGTGGATCTGGGGCGGCTGGAGGTGGTCCCACAGCAGGCCGCGGGGGCGCTGGTACTGGCGCTCGACCTCGATCACGGCCCGGGGCGTGGCGATGATGTCGATGGGCAGGTCGTGACCGGTCATCAGCAGGTGCTCGCGCAGGATCTGGGTGGGGTGGACCGTGGTGGCGACGACGGAGTGGTCGTCGATCTTGCCCGCCTCGATCAGCAGCCCGTACTCGAGGTCGGAGAACCCGCCGCCCTTGCCGATGCGCGCGCCGGTGAGGTTGGCCGCGACCGAGCCGCAGAGGACGAAGTCGATCTCGGGGAGCTCCTCGAGGGCGGCCACGCGGCCGTGCCGGAGGGCGCCCTTGATGGTTGCGGCCTCGCCTCGCTGGCGCTTGCTCAGCTTGCGGGGGTCGAGGATCCGGAAGGGGTTCTGGTCGCGAAGGCGCGGCACTGCCATGACGATGGTCTTGCCCTCCTCGAGGGCAAGACGCCGGACGTGCGTCTGCGGCGAGTCGGGATTGGCCTTGATGGTCTGCGAGCGGCGCCAGGTGCGGTGAGTGGCGAGCTTCTCCGCCGCGAGCTTCGCGCCCGCGAAATTGGGGATTCGACCCTCGGCTCCGGGGAACCGGGACACCCCCTCGCGCTCCATCGCGCTCCAGATCGCCTTGCGGACTGCGTCCTTCGTGCGCACGCCGACAACATATTGACCACGAGCCGAAATGGCAGCCTTGCTTCAATGGGGGGCGGGATGGGTTCCGCTCGCACATCTCTCGCACCCCTGCCCGCGACCCTGCCGGATCGCGCGCGCGACCTCCTGCCCGCGATCGAGCCTGAGCGCCGGATCGACGACTGGGGCCGCTCGGAGAGGGTGGAGGCGGCGTTCGACGCCACCCTGCTGGAGTTCTTCTACAAGCGGTGGTTCCGAGTCGAGGTGGAGGGGATCGAGAACGTGCCCGCCGACGGCGGCGCGCTGCTGGTCTCCAACCACTCGGGCGCGCTGCCGCCCGACGCGCCCATGATCGCCAAGGCGATCCGCGAGGAGCACCCTCGCCCCCGTCCCCTCCAGGTGACGGTGGAGCACTTCTTCAAGGGCTACCCGGGCTTCTCCATGCTGCTGCCGAAGATCGGCTGCGTCGCGGCGCACCCGGCGAACGTGCACCGCCTGCTCTACGACGAGCGCCAGCTCGTCCTCGTATTCCCGGAGGGGCGCAAGGGCACCGAGAAGCTCTACCGCGACCGCTACAAGCTCCAGCGCTTCGGGCGCGGCGGCTTTGTCGAGGCCGCGCTCCGGGCTGAGGCCAAGATCGTGCCCGTGTGCGTGGTGGGGGCCGAGGAGGCGGCGCCGATCTTCGCCCACGTGAACTTCATGAAGCGGGCCACGGGCCTCCTGTACTTCCCGCTGACGCCCACGTTCCCCTGGCTGGGCCCGCTGGGGATGCTCGGCTACCTCCCCGCCAAGTTCAAGATCAGGTTCATGGAGCCCATCGACACCGCCGAGCTCGGCGGCCCCGACGCGCTCTCCAACAAGGGCCACATCCAGCGGGTCTCGGAGTCCATTCGAGACACGATCCAGGAGGGCCTCCTGGACATGGTCTCGAAGCGGAAGTCGGTGTGGCGTGGCTGAGCCGCGCCGCATCCTGATCACCGGGGTCTCCAGCTACTGGGGCGGGCGCCTCGCGCAGGCGATGGAGGGCTTCGAGCAGGCCGAGGCGATCATCGGCGTCGACGAGCGCGAGCCCACCCGCGAGCTCGAGCGGACCGAGTACGTGCAGATCACCAATCGCCATTCGCTGCTGGAGCGAATCGTGCGCGCCGCCGACATCGACACGGTCATCGACACGCGGCTCATGGTCAACTCGTTTTCCGCCTCACCCAAGGACGTCCACGAGAACAACGTCATCGGGACGATGAACATCCTCGCCGCGTGCGATGGGGAGGACAGCCCGGTGAAGCGCTTCGTCTTCAAGAGCTCCGCCCACTGGTACGGCTGCGAGCAGGACGACCCGGCGTTCTTCACCGAGGAGATGACGCGCAAGCATCCGCCGCGCACCGCGATCGAGCGCGACATCGCCGAGGCCGAGCGCGCCGTCGACGACTTCGCCCGCCGGCGCCCGGACACGAGCGTGACCACCCTGCGCTGCGCCAACGTGGTGGGCCGCTCGATCGAGACGGCGTACGAGCGCATCCTGCGCCTGCCCGCGGTTCCCATGGTGCTGGGCTTCGACCCCCGCACCCAGTTCGTCCACGCCGACGACGTGGTGCACGCGCTCGAGCACGCCGCCATCGGCAACGTTCCCGGCACCTTCAACGTCGCCGGCGACGGGGTCCTCGCCCTCAGCGAGGTCGCGAGCCTGGTCGGCAAGCTGCCCCTGCCGGTGCTGCCGCCGTTCGGAGCGGGGCTCCTCGCCCGGCCGCTGCGCCGCCTGGGCCTGCGGGTGCCCGACGAGATGTGGAACCTGCTGCGGTTCGGCCGCGGCCTGGACAACCGCGCCTACAAGGCAACCGGCTTCGACTACGGCTACACCTCCCGCGAGGCGGTCCTGAAGTTCGCCGAGCACCTGCGGCTGCGGCCCATCCTGAGCGGCTCGGACGAGGGCTTCCACTACGAGCGGGCGGTCGAGGACTTCCTTCGCTGGAGCCCGAACGTGCGCCGCGAGTCCGCCAGCGGCGCTCACCCTCACGACGAGCCGCTCGGGATGTAGCTGCCGCAAAGCGGTTTGCAGGCACCCCCCCGCCGCGGGGAAGCCGGGGGAGAGCCCTCGTACAATTCAGGCGTGGGAAGTCGGGCCACTCGAATAGCGCTCGTCGGCGCGCTCGCGCTGTTGATCGCGGCAGCCGTCGCGGCGTACGCGCTCGACCACGCCAACGCCGACGAGATCGCCAATGGCGTGCGCGTCGACGGGGTCCCGATCGGCGGCCTCAGCGACGCCGACGCCAAGCGCAAGCTGCGCGACGAGCTGGTCAAACCGCTCGAGCAGCCCGTCACGGTGACCTTCGAGGACAAGAAGTTCGTCCTCGGGCCCAAGCACCTCGACGTGCAGGCGAACGTCGCCGGCATGGTGCGCGCCGCGCACGCGGCCAGCTCGGAGGGCGACCTGCCCAGCCGCCTGTGGCGGTACGCGACCGGCGACGACGTGTCGGTCAACCTGCCCGCGCGGGTCACCTACTCCCACAGCGGAGTCGACGACTTCATCAACGTCCTCGCTGAGCAGATCGATCGCCAGCCCACCGATGCCTCGGTTCACGCGACCCCGGCCTCGCTGAACCTCGTCCCCGGCTCCGACGGCGTCAGCCTCGACAAGGACAAGCTCCGCGCCAGGCTCAACAGCGAGATCCGCGCAAACGACGGCCGGCGCATCGTCAGCGCGCCCGTGCACCGCGTGAAGACCACGGTCACCACCGACCAGCTCGCCGCCAAGTACCCGACCTACATCACCATCGACCGCTCGAACTTCGAGCTCCGCCTCTGGAAGAACCTCAAGCTCGAGAAGACCTACCCGATCGCCGTCGGCATGCAGGGCCTCGAAACCCCGGCCGGCACCTACACAATCGACGACAAGCAGGTGAACCCCTCCTGGCACGTGCCCGACAGCGCCTGGGCCGGCGACCTCGCCGGCAAGGTGATCCCGCCCGGCCCCGCGGATCCGATCAAGGCGCGCTGGATGGGCTTCTTCAACGGCGCCGGCATCCACGGCACCGACGAGACCACCTCGATCGGCAGCGCCGCCTCCCACGGCTGCGTGCGCATGCTCATCCCCGACGTGATCGATCTCTACGACCGAGTGCCTCTGGGCACTCCCATCTACATCGGCTGAGGCGCCAGGGCTTCGGCTGGCTGTGTCCTCGGCCGATCGTCTCGCTCACGTACGACGTCGGTACGCTCGCTTCACCGATCGGCCTGCGTCCTTGCCGAGCCTCGCCCTGACGCCTCAGAACGCATAGGTAGAGCGGTTGCAGGGGCAGGCGTGGCCCCGGCGGCGGCGAACCATCCCGCATGAGCGCGACCGCCGAGGACTGGAGCGACGCCCTCGCCTCGTTCGAGCGCGAGCTGACCACGCGCGGCGTCTCCGAGCACACCCTTCGGGCCTATCGCAGCGACCTCGGCGACATGGTCGAGTGGGCGGGCGAACGGGGCAGGGGCCCCGGCGGGCTCTCCTACCGCGACCTGCGCGCCTACGCGGCCGTGCTCTCCGAGCGCGGCCTTGCGCGGGCGAGCGTGGCCCGCAAGCTGGCCGCGATCCGCAGCTTCGGCGCGCACCTCGTGCGCATCGGCGCCGCCGGGCAGAACCCGGCCGAGCTCCTGCCCAGCCCCAAGCGCGCCTCCCGGCTTCCCCGCGTGCTATCGCCCGATGCCGCGGCCGGGCTGCTGGACCGCATCCCCGCGGCCGACCCCCTGGCCGTGCGCGACCGCGCGATGCTCGAGCTGGCCTACGCGTGCGGGCTTCGCGCCGAAGAGGTCTGCGGCCTGGACGTGGGCGACCTGGACTTCGAGTCGGAGTCGGTGCGGGTGCGCGGCAAGGGCCGCAAGGAGCGGGTCGTGCCGATGGGCGAGCCGGCCCAGGCGGCGCTGCGGCGCTATCTGGACAAGTCTCGCCATGTGCTGGAGGAGCGCAGAGAGGAGCAGGCGCTCTTCCTCTCGCGGCGCGGTAGGCGCCTCCACACCTCCGACGTGCGCCGCCGGCTCGAGCGCTGGGTGCGCGAGGCGGCGGTCGCGGGCGGGGTTTCGCCACACGTCCTGCGGCATTCCTTCGCGACTCATCTACTCGAAGGAGGCGCCGACCTTCGATCGATCCAGGAGCTCCTGGGCCATTCGAGCGTGTCCACGACCCAGGTCTACACGCGCGTCGAGCCGGGAAGGCTGCGTCGTGATTACGCACGAGCGCACCCACGAGCCTGACCGATACGCGGTACGTCTCACCCCTCCACGGTAAGTTTCACGCGAGGATCCGGATGGAGACGAACGTCAAAGCCGTCGAGCTTCGTGATTTGTGGCGTCGCTACAAGCAGGAGGGCGACGACCGGGCGCGCGAGCGCCTGGTGGTCGCCTACTCGCCGCTGGTCAAGTTCATCGCCGGCCGCATGGCCGCGAGCCTGCCGTCGCACGTCGACGAGGGCGACCTCATCTCATACGGGCTGCTGGGCCTGATCGGCGCGATCGAGCGCTTCGAGCCCGAGCGCGAGATCCGCTTCGAGACCTTCGCCGTTGCCCGCGTCAAGGGCGCGATCATCGACGAGCTGCGCTCCCTGGACTGGGTGCCGCGCTCCGTCCGCTCGCGCGCGCGCGACATCGAGCGCGCGCACGCCAAGCTCGAGGTCGAGCTGGGCCGCCAGCCCACCGACGAGGAGATGGCCGCCAAGCTCGAGATGGACATCGACACCTTCAACTCGGCTCTCCTCGACATCGCGAACTCCTCCGTGCTGGCGCTCGACGACCTGTGGACGTTCGCCGATCCCGAGGGCGGCAGCGGCCAGATCTCCGTGCTCGAGACGATCCGCGACCCCTCGGCCACTGACCCCGAGGCGGAGGCGCACACCGCGGAGCTGAAGGATCGCCTCGCCGACGCCATCGAGGCCCTTCCCGAGCGCGAGCGCCTCGTGATCGCCCTCTACTACTACGAGAACCTGACCCTCCGCGAGATCGGCGAGGTCCTGGGCGTCACCGAGTCGCGCGTCTCGCAGATCCACACCAAGGCCGTCCTGGGCCTGCGCTCGCACTTCCCCCGCTAGGCCCCCCGCCGCCGCGCCTTCCCCCGGCGGTCCTGAACCGATAGGTTCCGGGTCGTGCCTGCGAGGCCCCCGGACCGCATTCGCAACGTCGCCCTGATCGGGCATCGCGGCAGCGGGAAGACCAGCCTCTGCGAGGCGATTCTCTTCGAAGCGGGGGCCGTGAATCGCCTGGGCCGGGTCGACGACGGCTCCACCGTGGCCGACTTCGAGCCCGACGAGCAGGAGCGCGGGATGTCGATCGGCGCCTCCATCGCCTCCTTCGACTACCACGACCGCAAGGTCAACCTCGTCGACACGCCGGGCGACCCGAGCTTCATCGCCGACACCCTGGGCGCGCTTCGCGTCGTCGACGCGGCGGTCGTCGTGGTGAACGCAGTGTCGGGGGTGGAGGTCGGCACCGAGCGCCTGTGGAACCGCGCCGCCGACGAGGGCCTGCCGCGACTCGTCTTCGTGAACATGCTCGACCGCGAGCGCGCCGACTTCTTCGCCACCCTCGACTCGCTCAAGGCGGCCTTCGGCCCGCACGTGGTGGCGACCGAGATCCCGATCGGCTCGGAGCACGAAACGCGCGGGCTCATCGACCTGATCGACATGAAGGCCCACGAGTACGCCGGCGAGGACCGCGGGAACTCGAAGGAGGTCCCGATCCCCGACGAGCTGCAGGAGCGCGCCGAGGAGTACCGCGAGAAGCTCATGGACGAGGTCGCCGAGAACTCCGACGCCCTGATGGAGCGCTACCTGGAGGGCGAGGAGATCTCGCACACGGAGATCGTCGACGCGCTGAAGAAGGGCGTGACCGAGGGCCACCTGTTCCCGGTCACCTGCGGGATCGCGACCAAGAACTTCGGGACCAACCGCCTGCTGGAGGCGTTCGTGGAGGACGTGCCTTCGCCCGCCATGCGCGGGCCCGGCAAGGCCCTGGACGCCGAGGGCGAGTCCGTGACCGTCGAGAAGGACCCCGACGGCGATCTGATCGTCTACGTCTTCAAGACCACCGCCGACCCGTACGCAGGCCGCATCAACCTGCTGCGCGTCGCCTCGGGCACGCTTCGCTCGGACTCGCATGTGCTGAACACGACCCGCTCGGAAAAGGAGCGCATCGGCCAGCTCTCCTCGCCGCTGGGCAAGGAGATGGTGGCGACGGACGCGCTCGGGCCCGGCGACCTCGGCGCGGTCGCGAAGCTGCGCGAGACGAGGGCCGGCGACGTGCTGGCCGAGAAGGACCACGGGATTCGCTTCCCGAAGGTCGACCTGCCGGCTCCGGTGATGGCGTTCGCATACGAGCCAAAGTCGAAGGGCGACGAGGAGAAGGCCGCGAGCGCGATCCGCCGCCTGACCGAGGAGGACCCGACCCTCGACGTCCATCGCGATCCCGAGACGGGCGAGCAGATCATCGCCGGGCTCACGCAGGTCCACGTCGAGGTGATCGTCGACCGGATGAAACGCCGCTTCGGCGCGGAGATCGAGCTGAAGCCCCCCCGCGTGCCCTACCTGGAGACGATCCGCAGGCCCGCGAAGGGTCACGGTCGCTACAAGAAGCAGACCGGCGGCCGCGGGCAGTTCGGCGACTGCCACATCGAGCTCGAGCCCGCGGACTCGGGCGCCGGGTTCGAGTTCGTGAACGCCATCAAGGGCGGCGCGATCCCCGGTGGCTTCATCCCGGCGGTGCAGAAGGGGATCGAGGAGACCCTCTCGGGCGGCGTGCTCGCCGGCTATCCGATGAAGGACGTGCGCGTGCGGCTCTACGACGGCCAGTACCACACGGTCGACTCCTCGGAGATGGCCTTCAAGATCGCCGGGTCGATGGCCTTCAAGGAGGCCGCCGCCCAGGCCGACCCCTATCTCCTGGAGCCGATCATGGAGATGACCATCGCCGTTCCCGAGGATTCGGTGGGCGACGTCATCGGCGATCTCAACTCGCGTCGGGGGCACCCGCTGGGGATGGAGCCCAAGGGATCGGCAACCGAGATCAAGGCCGAGGTGCCGATGGCCGAGGTCCTCGACTACGCGCCCGACCTGCGCGCCATCACGGGCGGCCGCGGCGAGTACACGATGGAGTTCCTGCGCCACGAGGAGATTCCCGGGCACGTCGCGCAGAAGGTCATCGCCGCCGCCGCGCGCAGCGACGACGAGTAGTCCTCAGCCTCCCGGCTCGCTACCGTGGCGCCGTGGCCGATCACGATGCTCCGGAGTTCGTTGACTGCGCTGTATGCGGTCGCACGATCCTCCGCGGCGAGCGCGTTTTCGAGTACGTGACCGCCGAGGGGGAGCGGCGGCGCGTCTGCGCGCTGTGCCGCTCGCGCGCCGAGGCGACGGGCTGGATGCCGGCGCACCTGGCCGACGAGCCCTTGCCGCCCGTTGCCGCCCCGGTCCTGGCCCCGCGGGCAGAGCCCACCGCCGATCCGCAGGGGCCCGCCGAAGCCGAGCCCGATCCGCCGCCAGTCATCCGCCACGAGCGCCTCACGCTCAGCGAGCGCGCGCTGGAGGCCTTCAACGCCAGCGAGGAGCGGCGCAAGATCGCCGGCCTTCGCCGCTCGCTGGGAGAGCCCACCGTCGCTGTCGAGGAGGCCCAGGGCACGGCGACCGTCACGGTCGCATGGGAGCTGTCCTGGTACCGGTGGGAGGTCGCGCCCGAGGGCGGGGTGACCGAGGTCGCCAAGGGCACGGAGATCGAGGAGATCGACCCTCAGCCGGGCTGGAACGCCCGCGCCGGCGAGGACGGGCGCGTTAGCCTGACCGGCTCTTGAGCTCCGCAGCGCACACGAGCGTGGTCGCGAACTTCGACGGGGGCTCGCGGGGGAACCCCGGCCCGGCGGCGATCGCGGCCGTGCTCACGACCCCGGCGGGCGAGCCCATCGGCGAGCGCGGCCAGGCGATCGGCTCGGCGACCAACAACGTCGCCGAGTATCGGGCGCTGCTGCTCGCAATCGAGCTGGCGGCCGCGACCGGCGCCTCCGAGGCCGAGTTCATCGGCGACTCGGAGCTGGTGGTGAAGCAGGTCCGCGGCGATTACCGCGTGAAGGACGCCAACCTCAAACCGCTGCACGCCGAGGCTCGCGCGGCGCTTCGGTCCTTCGATCGCTGGTCGATCCGGGCGGTCCGGCGCGAGCACAACTCGGCGGCAGACGCGCTCGTCAACTCGACGCTCGACGGCAGCTAGCCGTCGAGCTCGGATGCCCGTTCCACGGCGCCCAGCGCGGCGCCGCCGATCGCCTCGTCCATGTCGATCTCGAGGGCGGCCATCACCCGGCCGACCATCATGTACTGGCCGATCACCATGACCAGCTCGACGATCTCGCGCGGCGAGAGCGAGGCGGCGACGCCGGCGAAGCTCTGGTCGGCGACCACCGCGTTCTCGACGACCTCCGTGGTGAAGCGCAGGGCGGCCCGCTCGCCGTCGGAGAAGCAGTCCGCATCGACGTCGTCGCGGCGAAGCGCCTCGACCTGATCTTCTCGGGCGCCCACGGCCAGCGCGATGGGCTCGTGCTGAACCCACTCGTACTCGGCCCCCGGCGTCAGCCTCGCGACGCGCAGGATCGCCAGCTCTCTCAGGGCGGCGTCGAGCTCGAGCTCGCCCAGCAGCGCCCCGCCCCAGCGAAGCCACGGGATGAACGCGGAGTCCGCCTGGGCCATCAGGCGGAAGATGTTCAGCGGCGGAGCCTGCTCGAGGACCTCGCGCAGCCGTCCCTCGGCCTCATCGGGGGTGCGGTAGGGGATACGCGCCACCCGCTGACCCTATCGGCGGCCTGAGCTTCTCGCCCCCCGACCTATAATCCGCCACCGCGCGGCTGTAGCTCAGTTGGCTAGAGCGTCTGCTTGCCATGCAGAAGGTCGAGGGTTCGAATCCCTTCAGCCGCTCTTTCCAGCGCCTAGCCGACCCGCGCCGACTGGCCGCCGTCGACGGGCAGCAGGACGCCGGTGATGAAGCGAGCCTCCTCGGAGGCGAGGAAGACCGAGGCGTTGGCGACGTCCCAGGCGCTGCCCATGCCCCCGCGCAGCGGAACCGCATCGTCGCGCATCGCGGCGTAGCGGTCTCGGTCGATGCCGAACTGCCGCGCCACGTCGTCGACCCCCATCGGGGTGTCGATCAGGCCGGGGAGGATCGCATTGACGCGGATCCCCGCCGCGGCGTAGTTGAGCGCCAGGGAGTGTGTGAGCGCGTTGAGCGCGGCCTTCGACATCTTGTAGCCAAGCGGTGCGTTGCTGGACGGCGTGGTCCCCGCGGCGACCGAGGCGAGCGATGAGACGTTGGTGATCACGCCGCCGCCGCCCTCGCGCATCACCGGCACCGCGTGTTTCGCCATCAGCATTGCCCCGGCAGCATTGACCCGCATGATCCGCTCCCAGGCCTCGAGCTCGATGTTCTCGGCCCAGCCGTCTCCGCGGCCGATGCCGACGTTGTTCTGCACGATGTCGAGCCCGCCGAAGCGATCCGTGCAGGCCTCGACGAAACGCCGGCAGTCCTCCTCAGAGCCGACGTCGCCGAGCGCGACCTCGGCTTCGCCGCCGGCCTCGGCGACAGCGTCCCTCGTCGCTTCGGCGGAGGCCTCGTCGAGGTCGGCGATCAAGACTTTCGCGCCCTCGCGCGCAAAGGCGATCGCGGTGGCGCGGCCGTTGCCGATTTCGCGGCCCTCGGTCTGCCCGGCGCCGGTGACGATCGCCCGCTTGCCCTCGAGCCGGCCGCTCATCGCTCGCGCAGCGCCGGTCTGATCGGGTTCGTCTGGGCCCACCTCGCGAACCCTATTCGCAGACAGCCGTAACGCCGGCTGTTGGCGGAGCGACGGTTGCGATGCGAGGTGCGTGTGATCCTCCGTATGTGGCCGGTGCGAGCGTGCTCCTGACCGAGGGCTCGAGCCTCACCTCGCGTGAGGTCGTGACGTGCCTCGGCCCCGCGGGCTACCACCTGGAGGTTCTGGATCCTGACCCGCTGTGTCTCGCTCGCTTCAGCCGCTGGGTGCGAAAGGTCCATCGCTGCCCCCATGCGGGCAGCGATCCTTTGGCGTATCTCAAAGCGCTCGGAACGGTGGTGGCGGAGCGGCGGATCGACGCCGTGCTCCCAACTCACGAGCAGGCGTGGCTGCTGGCGAGCGGTCGCCCGTTGCTGGCCGGGAGCGTCCGCCTGGCCGTTGCCGAGGCACACGCCTTCGAGCGGGTCCAGAGCAAGATCGAGTTCGCACGGTTGCTCGACGAGATCGGCCTCCCCCAACCTGGCTGGCGGATGGTCACTGGAGCCGACGACCTCGCGGACCTGCCGTTTCCCTACTGGCTGAAGACGGCCTTCAGCACAGCGGGCCAGGGGGTTCGGGAGGTGGTGGACGCTCGCTCGCGCGATGAGGCGCTGCGCGCCCTGCTGGATGGATCCCAGGTCATGGCCCAGCAACCGGCGGCAGGACAGTACGGTCAGGTGCAGGGCCTGTTTGATCGGGGCAGCCTGGTGGCGGTGCACACGAGTGTCCAGCGGCAGAGCGGGATGGGTGGCAGCGCCGCCGCGCGGCTGAGCGTGGATCACCCCGCCCCGCGCGAGCACATCGCGGTGCTCGGCGAAGCGCTGTCCTGGCATGGTGGCCTGACTCTCGATTACCTGCACGAGAACGGCTCGCCGCATTACATCGAGTGCAACCCCCGCACCGTCGAGCCGGGCAACGCGGCCGCGAGCGCCGTGAACATCCCCGATCTGCAGGTTCGCCTGACGTTGGGCGAGCTTTCGGGACCAACCCGCGTGGGGCGGGCAGGCGTACGTACGCACGGCTTGATCGCCCTGCTCATGGGCGGGGCCGTTCGCGGTGACTCGCGCCGCTCGCTTCTCGGCGACATATGCAAGGGGGTCGCTCACCGCAGCCTCTACGCGGACAGCAGCGAACAGTTGACGCCCGTGCTGCGCGATCCGCCGAGCCTGCTCCCGGTCGCATTCGTTGCCGGTCGTCTGCTGCTCTCGCCTCGCAAAGCCAGCGAGATCGCCGAGCGCGCGGTGGGCGGCTATTCAATCGATCCTGCGAGCGTGGAGACGGTCTCCCGAGCGGTCGCAGGCTGAGGATCAGAGCTAGCTACTTCCCTTCTCTGCGCAGTTTCGCCTCGATCTGCTCGGCCACTTCCCCTGCCAGACCCGGCTCACGGGCAGGGGTCCCCGCCGGCGCCTCGGCTATCGAGTCCAATTTCTCGGCACCGGCCTGCTTCTCAGCCTTGGCTTCCTCCCAGAGGGCATCGCGGTCGAACGCGGTCTCCTGGGTCTTGGGGTTGAACTTCACCTGAGCTTTCTCCCCGGGGAGCGGCCGACGGTCCGTATCGGACTGGAACAACTCGATGAACTTCGCGCGGAAGGCCGGGCTCCCATCGTCGGGCTCGACGTCGACGATGTAGTCGTAGACGTGGTGATAGAGACCGGTCGGGGCGTAGAAGTTGATGCCCCTGCGGATCTGGCCGTCGTGAGTGTCGCGAGCGATGACGGTCGCCTGACCCTGCTTCCATCCGATCTTGAACATGCGCGGCCCCGATTCTGACAGGCCCTCTCTAGCCTCGAGCGAACAGGCGCGCGCGTATACCCGATTACATCCAGGGGATCATCCCCTCCAGCAGCTTCGCGCGGCAGGTGGCAAGCGTGAGGCGACAGCGGGAGCGTTCCGATACGGGCGAAGTGGTAGCTCAGCGGGCTCACGCCTTTCACTGAGTAGGCACGGGAGCATCGGGGCGAGCTCGAGTCCAACTGGGAGCGAGCACGGCGTGAAGAGTCAGCTCGAGCCCGTCGGCCGATCAGCGTGCTGACCGTCGCACGCGGGCGCTGAGTGCTGCGGCCGTGCTGACGGAGAGATTGGCGAGCGCCATCGCTCGAGCGATGGCCTCCACGGCGTCAAGCTCTTGGGGACTCAGCCGGCTCGCTGACTCTGCGGCCACATCGGGGGGAACGGGGCCGGAGAAGCTTGATTCGGCCCGGGCAGTGGCATAGAGGACCGCGGCCCGACTGCGTTCGTCGAGCGTCCCGAGGTCGCCGAGCCCGATCGCCGCCAGATCCTCCGATGTGACGCCTGACCGGAAGGCCCAGCGTTCATGCACGAGGGTGCAGCCGCGGCATGCGTTGACGCGGCTGACGGCGACCATCACCCGCTCCCGCAGCTTGGGGTCGAGGCGCCCACGCAGATAAACGGCGGTGAGCGGGCCGGCGCGGCCCAGAACTCCAACTATGCCGCTCAGCGCCTCCCCCGGGGAGGCGAAAGTGCGGGGCTCGGGGGAAGGTGCGGCGGAACTGGCGATATGCGTCATATCGACGAAGCGCTGACCTCGGTGACCGGCAGCCCGGCTTCGGCCCTCAGGCGCTCCGCGAGGGCGGCCGCGGACTCCCATCGCGTCTCGCGCCCGGGCAGGATCACAACCTCGTTCGGCGGGAACTCCCGCAGGCCGTCGAGCACCGAATCGATTGGCTCCGAGATGTCCGCCCGCCCGTGTCCCTCCACCCCGGCATCCCTCAGCGTCTGGAGGGCAGCGTCCACCCGGTGCCTGGCAAGGTCAAGCTCTCGATCCACGTCGTCGGTGAGGTCGCGCAATCGCGACGACGCGACCACCGGGGCGAGGATCAAGACCTCGGTCGGGATGCGCTCCTCGCGCCGACAAATCTCGCGACACAGAGCGGGGTCCTCGAGTCCCTGATTGGCGACTACCAGCACCCTGTGCCGAGGGCCCTCACTCTGGCCCTTGAACTCCAGGGGGGCAGCCGGTTTCCCAATCTCCCGAATTGCGAAGAGGAGCATCGGGATCCACAAGGCCACGGCGACCACGATGCCCGCGACCGGTCCACCGAAGCGAAAGACCGCCAGGCTGACCGCGAGGACCCCGAAGGTGTAGAGAGTGGCTGGAATCCCTACGAGGTCCGAGTCCAGCCATCCAGCCAAGCGCCTCCTCCAGGTGGATGACTCGAACTCGGCATTGGTGCGGTCGGGTGGCGTAGCGATCTCCGTTGGGTTCTCCTGAGCTTGCCGATCATGATCGCACCCGGCTGGGTGGGCTTGCTTCGCCTCCGTGTGGCACCAGGAGCGGCGTCATGCCCGCTCGGCTGGTGGAGGCCCAATCGGGCGTCCTGTGCTACCAGCCCGAGGCCCACGGATGTCGCCAGAAACCGGTAGCAGCGGTGGTAGCAGCCCGCCCGTGAACCGCATGAACAAGCCACTTGGCGCGGGTTTTCAACCCTTCAGCCGCTCTTTCCAGCGCCGAGTAAGGGCCGGGACGGACAGCGGCGCCAACCGGCTACCCCTTGTTTGTTCAAGGAGCAGCGACGGCAACCCTCCCCGCGGCTTCCGCTCGGGCGAAACGGGCGCTGCGCAGGGGCTATGCGGATAACGTTTCCACCCAAGCGAGCGATCGGAGACGAATGATCGAGTTGATTCGTGATCTTCCCGACGATGTGTTGGGCATCGAAGCCAGGGGTGAGGTGACGGGCGAGGACTACGAGGAGGTGCTGATCCCGGCGGTGCAGCGACAACTCGAACGCCACGCCAAGATCCGGCTGCTCTACGTCCTGGGGTCGGCGTTCGGCGGTTACTCCGCGGCGGCGATGTGGGACGACGCCAAGATCGGGATGGAGCACCCATTCTCATGGGAGCGCATCGCGCTTGTGACCGACCACGACGCCTATCGCCGCCTGGCTAAGGGGTTCGGCTTCATGATCCCCGGCAAGGTCAGGGTCTTCGATCTCGCAGAGCTGGACGCCGCCAGGGCCTGGATCAGTGAGGCGGAATGATCATCAAGCCGATTCCGTGCCAACTGCTCCAGCGGCGGGGCGAGGTCTCACCGCTGGCAGACCTCTGAGGCAGAAGGCGAGGGGATGCAGGAAGCCGTCGGCGGCGGGGAACACTCGGGAGTGAGCAAGCCCGCGACCGGCGGGTCAGGGCCGCCCTACCACCCACGCAGTCACGCACGACGCGTGCGCGGCGAGGGTCTGCTTGGCCTGCGGGAGGCGAGCGCGATGGCGATCGGGGGGATGATCGGCGGCGGCATCTTCAGCGTCCTCGGCCTGACCATCGATCTCGCAGGCCACCTGGCGTTCGCCGCCTTTCTGATCGGTGGTCTCATCGCCGGTCTGACAGCCCATGCCTACGCCGGTCTCTCGTTGCGTTCCGGCCGGCCCGGCGGCCCGTTCATCTATCTGCGCGATGAGGGCCACCCCCGGCCCGCCGCCTGGGTCGCTTGGCTTCTGATCGTCGGCTATGTCTTCGCGCTGGCTGTCTATTCCTTCACTTTCGGGCACTACCTGGCCAACGTGATTGGCGCGCCGGTCGCGGTTGCCCGACTGAGTGGAGTCGGCATCCTGGCCGTCTTCGTCGCCGTCAACCTTCGCGGAGTGGCCACGTCGGGGCTGACCGAGGACATCGTCGTGGTCATCAAGCTGGCCGTACTCGGCGGCATTGCCTTGATCGGCCTCGCGGCCTTCTCGCCGACGCGCCTCAGCCCGCTCAATGACCAGGGCGCTCTCGGGATCTTCCTTGGCGCGGCGGTGATCTTCGTTGCATACGAGGGGTTCGAGCTGCTGCCCTACGACTACGACGACATCGCCGAGCCGCGACGGACCCTGCCCCGCGCCCTCTACCTCTCGGTCGCCGTGGTGGTCTTGGTCTATGTCGCCGTCACGCTCGCTGCGCAGATGCTGTTGCCCGATGCGACGATCACGACCCAGAAGGAGGTCGCGTTCGCACTCGCCGGCGAGCAGGCTCTGGGCGGCTTCGGCCTCTGGGCGGCCACGGTGGGCGCCCTGTTCTCCACCAGCTCGGCGATAAACGCGACGCTGTTCGCGACCGCTCGCTTGGTTCGCGACGTGAGCCTGGCAAACGAGTTCCCGGCTGTCCTCGCGCGCGAGCGCGGAGGCCTGCCGATCGGCGCGGTGCTCGCCATTGCGCTGCCCGGGGCGGTCTTCTCGCTCTTACCCGGAATCACCGAGATCGTCTCCTTCGGCTCGCTGGCCTTTCTCCTGGTCTTCGGGTTGGTCAACCTGCTGCATGCCCGTCACACCGCGTCCGGAGGCTTGGACCGGGGCCTCGCCTACCTTGGCGCAGCCGCATGCTTCACAGCGGCCGGTGGGCTGCTCTACTACCTGGCCCGCTCCGACCGCGCCGGATTGGTCCTGATCGCTGCCTGCGCGGCACTCATCGCCGTGGGGAGGGCCGCTTTCGTGGTCTCGCGGCAGCGGGGCACACCCTGAGCGGAAGCGACAGCTCGCGTTCCTGCTGCCCCAAGCGCCGGGGGAGCAAGAAGTTCGCTTCAGTGCCCCCTTCGCGTCGCGCCGGCATCACCACGGCTCGTCCCGAGCAGGCGCCGCCCGCGGTCCGTCCTCGGGCCAGGGAGGAGTGAGTGGGCCGAGGTGAGGCGGTATCGCTGTGCGTGAAAGCGGCCCCCTCGCTGACGGCGAGAGACTCATGGACGGTGGGGACTGCGCGGTGCAGCCCCTTCTGCAGGCGTATCCTTCCGGCGTGGCTCGCATCGCCAGTCTGATCCTGGTGGCGACCGGACTGGCCGCGGCGCTCCCGGGCGCGAACCCCGCGGATGCCGCCACTAGCGGTGAGACGCTCTATGTAACGGACGACGAGAATCCGAGCGCGGTCGTGCCGGTGCCGCTCTCGACACTGACGGCGGGGTCGCCGATCACCCCGGGGAGCGGTTCATTTTCGTTCGCCATCGCGATCTCGCCCGACGCCGGCCGCGCCTTCAGTACGAACGAGGCGGGCCCGCCGTCGATCTCCTCGATCAACACCGCGGCGAACACGGCCTCGCTGGTGACGAACGCCAAGCTGACCTCGCCCGGCTCGATCGCGGTCTCGCCGGACGGTTCGCGGCTCTACGTCGGCAACGTCGTCGGCAACACCGTCGCCGTCGTCAACGCCCACACGCTGGCCGTCGACCCTTCCGCGATCACCGTCGGCAACGAGCCCGAGGCAATCGCGTTTGTGCCCGACGGCAGGTTCGCCTACGTCGCCAACACCGCCGACCGGACCGTGTCGGTGATCGATACCTCCTCGAAGACGGTGACGAAGACGATCACTTTGAGCCTGCCGCTCACACCGTGCGCGCTGGCGGCGACCCCCGACGGGGCCGAGGTCGTCGTCGTCGGCGGCTGCGGCTCCATCAACGGCGGCGTCTCGATCATCGACACTGCGACGAATATCGCCACCGCGATCGGCCCGCCGCTCGGTACCGATTCCTACGCCGCCGCGGCGATGGCTCCGGACGGCAAGTGGGCGTATGTCTACGACAGCACGACGGGCGATATCTGGAAGGTCGATCCGAAGACCGGGGACACCCCCGGCAGCGCCTTCGTCACCGGCCAGGGGGGCATCTATGGGCTGGCGAGCGCCCCCGACGGGTCTGCGCTCTTCGCGACGCGCCTGCTGTCGGCAAGCGTCTCGAAGATCGATACGACCGATGGCGCGATCACCCCGATCTCACCCGTGACCCCAAAGCCGTGGGGGGACGCGGTAACCCCCGACCAGGCCCCGCGCGCGGCCCTCTCGGCGACGGCTGCCCCGCCGGGCAGGGCAAGCACGTTCAGCGCCGCCGGGACGAGCACCTACGACGGCGGCCCGGCGAGCTACGCATGGACCTTCGGCGACGGCCACTCGGCGACCACGACGACCCCTTCCGTCTCGCACCGCTATGCCCATGCACGCCACTACACCGCCACGGTCAGGGTGATTGACGACCAGGGCTGCTCGACCAAGCTCGTCTACACCGGTCAGACCGCCTCGTGCAACGGCGGTGCGACCGCCAAGGCGAAGGTCGCGCTCACCGTTTCGAAGCGGCCGAACACAAAGATCACGAGTGCCAAGATCAACGCCAACAAGGGCAAGGCGAAGTTCACGTTCAGGGCCACGGGCCGGGCAACCGGCTTCGAGTGCCGGCTCAAGAGCGCGAACCGCAGGGCAAAGAAGTTCAAGAGGTGCAGCTCGCCCAAGCCCTACACCCACCTGAAGAAGGGCAAGTACACGTTCAAGGTCCGAGCGGTCGGCCCCGGCGGCTTCGATCGGAGTCCGGCGAAGAGGCGGTTCAAGATCAGGAGCTGACGTTGGCGCGCCGGTGCTCGCCACGTTCAGGCTCGCACCGTCGGCGGCGGGGCCCTGAGGACGGCCAGCTGTTCAGCCTCTCTCTTCGGATCCCCCGTCAGGTCGTGACCGCGGATGGCCGACCCGAGTCCGCGATCCCGGATGCGAGCGGGAGCTCAGCTGGTCGCCGACGAGGCGACGAGCACTTCGGAGCTGAGCCCCCAGGCGCTGACGACGCTTCGATGGTCGGTCGCCCAATCTTCCGGGCCTGCGGCAGGCGTGAGCTGATTTCTCGAACGGCGCGGTCAGCGGCGTTCCCGCTGCGCACGGATCCCGGGAAACGGTCAGCCACGCAGCGCACGCAACGCGTTGAGGATCACGGCCACGTCGATCACCTCCTGCAACAGGGCACCGGCAACGGGCGGCAGGTAGCCGGCTGCCGCGACTCCCATCGCCACAAGGCTCAGGCCCATGCCTACGAGGACGCTTTGGCGAGCGATGAAGAGCGCACGACGGCCGCAATGCAGAGCGTCGGCAACGCGGTCCACTCGATCGACCGTGATCACGGCATCTGCCGTCTCGGAGGAGATGGTTGCGCCGGCCGCTCCCATCGCGATGCCCACGTCTGCGATCGCGAGGGCCGGCGCGTCATTGATTCCGTCTCCGACCATAACGACCGGGGACAAGCTCGTATCGGCGCGAAGCGCGCGGACGACCTCCACTTTCTGCTCGGGGGTCTGCTCGGCGTAGACCCGGTCGACCCCGAGCTCGTGCCCGATCCGCTCGGCGACCGAGCGGCGATCGCCGGACACCATTGCAACGTGCTGCACCCCCTCGGCGCGGAGCCGCTCAACGATGCGATCCGAGTCCGGCCGCAACTCGTCGATCATCACGATCACCCCGGCAACATGGCCATCGACCCCGACGAGTACGTGCGCTTCCCCCGAGCCGCGGCCCGTGAGAACGGCTGCCGAGGCGAGCTCGTCTGCTGGTGCCCCGCTGGCCCGCAGGAAGGCCCTGCTTCCCACCGCGACGAGGTGGTCCCCTACCTTGGCCCGGATGCCCTGCCCAGGGTCCTCGTAGACATCCGTGGGAACACTGAGCCTCAGCTCGGCGTCCTCAGCAGCGCGTACGAGAGTCTCACCGAGGACGTGAGCCGACATCCGATCAACGGAGGCGGCCAACCGCAGCAGCTCCGCGGCCTGAAAGCCGTCGCGGGTGACGACCTCACGCAGCTCGGGAGTTCCGACGGTCAGTGTGCCGGTCTTGTCGAAGAGGACGGTGCGCGCTTCACCGAGGGTCTCGATCGCTGTTGCACCCTTGACGATGATGCCGGTGCGGGCCGCACGGGAAAGGCCCGAGACGAGAGCGATCGGCGCCGCGAGGATCAGCGGGCATGGCGTGGCGACCACGACCACCGCCAAGGCGCGAATTGCATCGCCGCTCACCGCCCAGGCTGCGCCAGCCAGGAGCAAGGTCGCGGGCAGAAAGAATCCTGCATAGCGATCCGCCATTCGGACAAACGGGGCACGTTGCGATTGCGCCTGCTCAACGAGGCGCACCAGCGCCGCATAGGCGCTTTCCGCCGCAGGCCGCTCGGCCCGAACATCGAAGGGCGCGCCGGCGTTCGCGCTGCCGCTCAGCACCGGCTGGCCGCGGGCCAGCGTCTGCGGGAGCGGTTCTCCACTTAGCGTGCTCGTGTCGACGACCGCTTCTGCGCTCTGGACCGCTCCATCCACCGGGACTACCTCGCCGGTACGCACCACCACGACGTCCCCCACGACGACCTCCGCAACGGGCACCTCTTCTATCCGGTCCTCGGTCCGCCGCTGGGCGATCTTCGGCGCGCGTTCGACCAGGGCGGTCAGCTCGCGTCGCGCCCGCGTCGACGCAACGTCCTCGAGCGCCGAGCCTCCCGAGAACATGAGGCCAACGATCAGTCCCGCGAGCTCCTGTCCGAGGGCGAGCGAACCGACCATCGCGACCAGGGCAATCGTGTCGACGCCCATGTTGCGCTCGACGCCGATAGTGCGCCCGACCTCGTAGGCAAGCTCGGCAGCGAGCAATGCCACCGCCACCCGCCAGACGTCGTCGCCCGCAACGCCGTGGCCGGCCAGGTGCAGCAGTCCTCCGGCTGCCAGTGCGACGATGGCGAAGCCTGCCAGGATCAGCGCCCTGTGCTCGACCGCCGCTCGCCATGACTTGCTCAAGGCCGAGGGGCGACGGAGCCTGGGTTCCGGATCCGCCAAAGGTCCCTTATCTGTAGTCACGCATCAAGATGGTCGCAGCACCGCGCCGACGCTGTATCCGGGAAACGCCGCCCCTTTCCTGGGTAAGACCCGTAGCACCGGCAGCGTGTACGACCGCGCCGCCTGCGGCCGGCATGCCCTCCATCACCGTCGTGACTTGTTGGTTCGTGCTCGCGCCGCCGGGGCGCTCGGGGAGCTCGGTGACCCTCGGGCGGTCGAGCCACTTGGGCTCAGGAAAACTCGTTGGCGAGGGCGAGCGCCCCTGTTAGGCTCGGCGCATCGACAGAGATGGGGTGACACGGACGGCGTCGGGGAGAGGCGTCCGGGCTGCCGTCGCGGTCGCGGTCGTGGCCGGCACGGGTCTGGCATGGGCGCTCGTCGCCCAGGCCGGCACCGCTACGAAGCTCGCCAGCCGCAGCTCCGAGGGGACGCCGGCCAACGGCAACAGCTTCACCGACGTCGGCGGCTCCGTCTCCGGCGACGGCCGCTTCGTCGCGTTCGAGTCGAGCTCGCCCAACCTCCCCGGCGGCAGCTCGACGATCAGCGAGATCTACGTGCGGAACATGAACAGCGGCAGGACGCGGCTGGTGAGTACGACGAATGCCGGCCAGCCCGCCGCCGGCGACGTCATGAGCTCCGCGATCTCGGCCAACGGGCGCTTCGTCGTCTTCCACGGCTACGGCGATGGGCTGCCGGGCGCGGACGGAACCCACCAGCAGGTCTGGATCCACGACCGGAAGACCGGCAAGACCAGCGTCGTCTCGAAGGCGAACGACGGCCACCCCGGCGACGGCTCCAGCTCCTATGCGTCGGTTTCTGCCGGCGGCCGCTTCGTTGTCTTTCTTTCCAACGCGGCCGCCCTCCCGGGGGGCGACGGGACCGATGCCTTCACCTACATCCGCGACCGTAAGCGGGGCAAGACGATCCTGGTCAGCAGGGCCAACGGCGGCGCTCCCATCCCCGGCGACGTCTTCGGCGAGTCCATCTCCGCGAACGGGCGGCGGGCGATCTTCGAGTCCGACGACACGGACCTGCCCCCGCATGACGGACGGGAGCACATCTACCTCCGCGACCTCGCCGGCGGCCGCACGAAGCTCGTCGACCGAACGTCGAAGGGGGCCCCGGCCAACGACGCAAGCTATTACCCGTCGATCTCCGGCGACGGAAGATGGGTCGGGTTCGACTCGGATGCCACGAACCTGCCCGCGGGCGACGGCAGCCATCGCCAGGCCTACGTGAAGAATGTCGGCACCGGCAGGCTGGTGCTCGCAAGCCGCAATAGCCGCGGCCGGCCACAGAATGTGGACGCCTACTACCCGCACCCGTCCGGCAACGGTCACAGGGTCGTGTTCGTTTCGGACGGGATGAACCTGCTCGGTCTCCACGACGGTTCAACGGTCGAGGTCTACGTGCGCGACCTGCGGCGGGGAAAGACCCGCCTACTCAGCATGGCGGGCAATGGCGACCCGGCCGACGACTCGTCCGACTATCCGACGATCACCCGCGACGGCCGCTTTGCTGCCTTTGACAGCCTGGCCGACAACCTCGGCGGCAACGACGCCTACAGCAACGCCTTCCGGGCCGGGCCCATCGGATAGGGGAGACTTGCTCTCGCGAGGGGGGGCAGGCGTCACGCGTGTCGGCTACCACCCGACCGACGAGGCGACGAGCACCTCGGAGCTGAGCCCCCAGGCGCTGACGACGCTTCGATGGTCTGTCGCCCAGTCATCCGGCGAAAGCTGCGGGGCCAGGTCTATCGGCCTGCAGCCGCCGACGATGGCGGGCCAGCGCGACCACACGCGCTGCCACGCTCGCGAAACGAGCCCCGTCGACCACCGCTCTCCGTGGGTGAGGCTGATCAGGCACAGCTTCCCGCCCGGAACGAGCACGCGGCGGGCCTCCGAGATGACCGCCGCAGCCTGCTGCTCGCTCAGCAGGTCGAGAACGTAGTTCGCGACGAAGCGATCCGCCGAGTCAGGTGGTTCGGGGATCGTCCTCGAGCCGTCGATGAGCTTGATCTCGGCCCGCTCCGACCACGGCCGGAGTCGCTCGGTGGCAATCGCGACCATCCGCCGGCTGATGTCGATGCCGAGATAGCCGCAATCGGCCGAGAGGCGTCGCTCGAGCATGGCGGCTGCAAACGCACCGGTGCCGCAGCCGAGCTCGACGACACGACTGGCCTCCTCGAAGCCGGCATCCGCGATCAGGCGCTCCGTCGCCGGCCGCTCGTAAAACGACTGCCAGTCCTGGAACCGGCCGATCCGATCGTAAGTGCGTGCGACGCGATCTGGCGCCAGCACGCTCATCCCGGCTTGGTCGCGATGTAGAGGTGGACGCTTCCCCAGCCGCCGATCTCTCGCTGGCGCACCCGAAAACCGAACTCACCCAGCTGCTGGTCCATGTCGCGGATCAAATCACCGGAGCGCTTCCACATGCTCACCAGCGCGGTTCCGAGCCGGTTGCCGTCGCTGGGGTAATTGACGTCGATCAGGATCAGCCGGCCTCCGGGGCGCAGCACGCGTCGCAGCTCCGACATCGCCTGCCCGCCGTCCGGATACCCGCTGAAGGACATCGTGTTGACCACGGTGTCGAAGAGGCCATCGGCGAAGGGAAGCGATTCCACGTTGGCCTGCAGGAGCTCGGCATGGATGCCGGCCCGGTCGAGGTTGGCGCGCGCGATCGCAACCATCTTTGCGTTCAGGTCGACACCGCTCGCCTGCACCCTTCCCGCGTAACGAGTCAGGAGCCAGCCGGTGCCGAAGGAGACCTCGAGCACGCGTGGACCTTCGATATGCGGGAGTGCGTGGCAAAGCCAGCTCCGCCAGATCGGCAGCAACCTGACGGCCAGGTCATAGACGCGAGCGAACCGGGAGTAGGCACGATCGAAGGACTCGGTGTATCGGTGCTTGTCCCGAGGTTCGGTCGAGAAGCGCGGCGAGGTCATCGCCGGCATTATCGAGCGGCTTTGAGCACGCGGTTTGCGTGCGTGGTGCTACCAGCGGCGCAAGACGCGTGACACCAGAGCTACCGCGAGGCGCTTGGCTAGGGGCCGTCTGGCCCTCGGGCCGCCGGAGAACGCTGCATCGAAGCCAGCTGGCTTCTCAGCACGGTGTCCGGGACGCGGATCATTCCACGCGTCGGCCGGTCGAGATCGGTGATGACGAGCAGAAGGAACGCGACCAGCACAGCCGCCAGCGCAACCGCCGCGACCCCCCGGCCGATGATCGAAAGGTAGGTGGCGAGGAGCCCCAGGGCGAGAGCCGCGCCGAGCACCTCGAGCACGAGGACGGCCATCGGAACCTGGTTGTTGAGTGCGGCGATGCGCACCGTCTGCGCATCGATCATGTCGTTTAGCGTCTCGACGTAGAGCCGTGGCGCGCCGGCCAGCGGCGCGGTATCCAGAGCCTGGGCGCCCAAGGCCCAGAGCTGCCGCTGGATCCTCTGCTCTTTCGCGGCCGCCGCGGCCTCGTCGCTGCTTCCCGGCAGGTGATCCGAGAGGGAGACAGCGCTCTGGGTGTAGTGGACGAGGAGGTCCAGGGACCGGGCCCGGAACGGCTCGGCGAGCGTCTGCGCTCGGAGGTAGGTGGTACCGATCGCGTTGGCCTCGTCGACAATCGCCGCGCGGCGATCCTCGTAGCGCGATACCGCCAGCGAGAGGCCGAAGGCCAGAATCAGGCCGACCACACCCAGCAGCGCCCCCTGCAGAATCCCGAACGGCTCCTTGAGGGCGTCCGAAAGGTGGCGCACTCGGCGACCGATGAGGATTCCCAGGGCGGTTGCTCCGAGGATGGCTCCAAAGAGCAGCAACGCAACTTCGAGAGTGGTGAACCGAAAGAAGATCGAGCCGACGGTAAACGCTTGGCCGGATGGCTGGAGCGCGCTTGCAGCGGCTGTCGTGGCGGCGCCGGCGCGTGCGACCTACGACCGGTCGGGAACACCGGATCCGCGGTGCCGTGGATCACCTTCGTGGGGACGGCGATCGAGGACAGGGGCTTTCGCGAGCGCCCGGGAGGCCCTGGCGACCGGTCCGGACCGGGCCGGCTAGCTCGCCAGCACCGCGTCGAGCAGTCCCGGGAAGCGAGCCTCGAGGTCGGCGCGGCGAAGGGTGTTGAGCCTCGAGGTCCCGACGCGCGCCTGGCTGATCACTCCGGCTTCGCGGAGCACTCGGAAGTGGTGAGTGGCGGTGGACTTCGAGACGCCAAGGCCCATGGCGCAGCACTGAACCGGCCCGTCGGCTGCGGCGAGGGTGCGAACGATCTTCAGGCGCTGCGGGTCGCTCAGCGAGTGGAGCACTGCGGTCATCTCGAGATCCTCCCGCCCGGGTTGGGGGAGGGTGATGAGATCGGTTGCCGTCGGGGCTGTTGCCATGCGCCTTAGTACGAGATTCATCGTACGTTGATACGATGTCCATCGTACCAATGGAGCAGGCTTCCGTGAGCAATCGACCACTCGGCAGGGGTGCGAGCAAGACAGCCCTCCTCGTCCTGCTCTGCCTCGCGCAGTACATGGTCATCCTCGACGTCTCCATCGTGAATGTCGCGCTGCCGTCGATTCACGACGGCCTCGGGTTCTCGACGACGGGCCTGCAGTGGGTGGTCAACGCCTACACGATCGCCTTCGCGGGCTTCCTCCTGCTCGGCGGCCGCGCTGCCGACATCCTCGGCCACCGCCGCGTCTTCCTCTTCGGGGCGGGGCTCTTCTCGGTCTCCTCGCTCGTCTGCGCCCTGGCCGCCACGCAGGGCCTGCTGCTCGGCGCCCGCGGCCTGCAGGGCCTCGGCGCCGCCGTCATCTCCCCGGCGAGCCTCGCGATCATCGCCACCTCCTTCGCGGAGGGCAGCGAACGCAACCGCGCCCTGGGCGTGTGGGGCGCGATGGCCGGCCTCGGCGGCACCTCGGGGGTGCTGCTGGGCGGCATCCTCACGCAGGCCTTCGGCTGGCCCGCGATCTTCATCATCAACGTCCCAATCGGGATCGGAGTCGTCCTCGTGGGCCGGGGCATCGTGCCCGTCGACGCCCGCGCGAGCACCGCCGGCCACTTCGACCTCGCCGGCGCGGTGACGATCACCGGTGGCCTCACCGCCCTGGTCTACGGGATCGTCCGCACCGACGACCTCGGCTGGACCAGCTCCGGTGTGCTCATCCCGCTCGCGGTCTCGCTGGTCCTCATCGCCTCGTTCATCGTGATCGAGGGCCGGATCGCCAAGGCGCCGCTGATGCCCCTGCGCATCTTCTCGATGCCCACGCTGCGGGCGGCGAACATCGTGATCTTCCTGCTCGGTTCGGCGCTGTTCGCGATGTGGTTCTTCGTCTCGCTCTACCTCCAGCAGGTGCTGGGCCATGACGCCCTCGAGACCGGGCTGCTGTTCCTGCCGATGACGCTCAGCATCGTTGCGGCGTCGACGCTCGCCCCGAGGTTCGTCAACCGCTTCGGCGTGCGGCGCGTGCTGACCGCCGGCATGCTCTCGGCCGCCGTGGGCCTGGCGTTGCTCACCCGCGTGCGAGCGGGCGGCAGCTATTCGGCCGACGTGCTGCCGGGAGGGATCCTCGCCGCCATCGGCCTCGGCACCTCGATGGTGCCGGTGACCATCGCCGCCGTGCAGGGCGTCGCGCGCACGGAGAGCGGCCTGGCCTCGGGGATGATCAACACCTCTCGCCTGGTGGGCGGCGCGCTGGGCCTCGCCGCGCTCAGCACCATCGCCGCGTCGCAGACCAGCTCCCGCGCGGCCACCGGGGTCTCGGCCCTGGCCGCCCAGACCGACGGCTACCAGACCGCCTTCCTCATCGGCGCGGTGACCTGCCTTCTCGGCGCCATCGTGGCGGCGGCCCTCCTGCGCCCACCGGCGCGTCAGCCGGCGCCCGCGCCGGAGCTCTCGCCCGAGCGGGCCTAGCGCTGCTCGTCGCCCGCCACGTCGATCAGCCAGTGGCGGACGTGGAGGGGAGTCCCGCGAAACTCGGCGTCGGACTCGCCCTCGCTCCTGAATCCCAGGCTGCGGCACAGCGCGTTCGAAGCGGGGTTCTCGACGTTGGGAAAGGCGTGGACCTGGGTCATCGAGGGCTCGGCGCGCGCCCGCTCGAGCAGCTTGACGACCGCCTCGCGGGCAAGCCCGCGGCCGCGGAACTCCGCCAGCAGCATCCACGCGGCCTCGTGGATCTCGCGGCCCTCCCAATCGGAGAGCCAGATGCCGATCAGGCCCGCCGCCTGCGGGCCCGGACCGGGCACGACCTTCAGCCACCAGCCGGCGGTGTCGTCGGCGAGGCGCCGCCGGTGCGCCTGCTCGGCCGACTCCACCGAGACCGGCCCTCCGAGATGGCGCATGGTCTCCGGATCGGTCTCCAGGGCGACGGTCAGCGCCAGGTCGTCCTCCGCGCACGGCACGAGCTCCACGGCCGCCACTCTACGCCCGGCCTCGCGCCGCGTCAGAATGAACGGCGGGCCACGATCGAAAGGACTGCCTCATGCCCATGATGAGCCTCACCGTCCCCGAGGGGACCTTCACGCCGGAGATTCGCGAGGAGGTCGCCGAGAAGCTGACGACCGCGCTGCTGCGGGCCGAGCGCGCTCCCGACACGGAGTTCTTCCGCTCGATCACATGGGTGTACGTGGACGAGAAGCCGGCGGGCGCCGTGCTTGCGGCCGGCAAGCCTGTGGAGAAGCCGATCGTCCGCCTGGAGGTCACGACCCCTGAGGGGGCGCTCTCGGAGCGCCGCCGCGCCGAGATGGTGAGCGCCGCCACGGAGATCCTGCGCGAGGCCGCCGGCATTCCCGCCGAGGAGGCCCTCACCCGCGTGTGGGTGCTGATGTACGAGGTCCCCGAGGGCCAGTGGGGCGCGGGCGGAGAGATCGTCTACTTCCAGCGCCTGCGCGAGCTCGCCGCGGCCGAGCGCGATGGCGACGGCGCGGCCAACGCGCTCGCCTCTGCCTGATCGCTGATCGGAACCGGCGCCCGCGCTAACGCGCGAGCATCACGGCGCCGCCGTCGATCGCCTTGGCGTCGGCCACGGCGCTGTCCGCGCGCGCGGTGAGCGCGTCGGCATCCTCCTCGCCGTCCCAAGCGGCCAGGCCCACCGAGGCGGAGCGGCCCCGGGGAACGGCGGAGCGAAGCCGCTCGGCGATCTGCCGCGCGGCGTGGATCTCGCAGCGAGGGAGCATCACGCCGAACTCGTCGCCGCCCAGCCGGGCGAGGACGTCGCCCTCGCGGACCACGCCCTTCCAAGCCTCCGCGGACTCGCGCAGGATCTGATCGCCGGCCGACTCGCCCCACGCCTCGTTGACGGCGCGAAGATGGTTGATGTCCAGCAGCGCGATGCACAGCGGCTGCACGCCCTCGCCGACCTTGGTGGCGAGCGCGCGCTCCCACGAGCGGCCGTCGATCAGGCCGGTGAGCCTGTCGAGCGCGGCCAGCCCGTTGCCGTTGGAGGAGCCGTTGGCTCCGTCGAGCACGCGGGTGATCGCCACGGCCGTGCTGTCGGCGAGCGCCTGGGCGAGGCCCATCTCGTCCTCGTCGGCCTCGTGGCGTGTGGACCAGTGAATCTCGATGGCTCCCATGGGGTCGTGGGCGCGGATGGGCACGGCGAGGAGGCTCCGCACGAAGGTCTGCCCGTAGGCGTCCCCGGGAACGCGCGGGTCGCTGTGGACGTCGGGGGCGACGACCGGCCGGTCGCCGAGGATGGCGGCGCCGCTCAGGCACGAGTCGATGGGAAGCTTGGTGCCCTCGAGAAGCGGCTCCGGCGCGTCCTCCTCGACGTAATCGCAGTCAGCGCCCTCCCGCAGGACGATGGCAGCACCGTCGGCGCCGGCGATCCCGCGCGCCGCCCTCGCGGCGATGCGCTGGATCTCCTCGACGGAATCGGCCAGTGAGAGGTCCTGAACTGCCTCCGTCAGCGCTCGCAGCGCCTCGGCAGCGTGAACCTGTCCCAAGCCGGAGTCCGTTCCGTTTGAGTGGCGAACGTACATGTGAACCTGAGCTTCCTCATAGACCTGATCGACTGTTATCCCGGCCTTCTTTAGGCCTGGATGTGGTCGGCCCTACCCCCTTATAGGCAAGCCGGCCCTGCACCCTGTGACCCGGTTGTGATCACCGGCACGTGGGTACAACGCTACTCCTGACGGAACGTCAGGGCAAAGGCGAGGCCATTTGCGCCGCCGGCGTGGGCGCCGGCGCGTCTGGAACCTCGCGCTCGAGCTCACGGCGGTCGGCCGCCTGGTCGGGCGTCCAGCCCGGCCCGCGAAAGACGTAGCCGAGGCGTTCGCGCCAGCTTTGGGCGTTGCGGACGTCCTCGGAGATCGAGCGGTACTCACCGAACGCAACCTTCACTGGGTGGAACGTCTTCAGGTTCTTGGTCAGGCCGTAGCGGACGCGCTCGCCCTCCGGCTCGAAGGTCCCGAACAGCCGATCCCAGATGATCAGGATCCCGCCGTAGTTGCGGTCGAGGTACTGGTGCTGGGAGCCGTGGTGGACGCGGTGATGGCTCGGCGTGTTGAAGGCGAACTCGACCGGACGCGGCAGGCGGCCGATCCGCTCCGTGTGAATCCAGAACTGGTAGATGAGGCTGATCGACTGCTGGGTGAAGATCATCCACGGCCGAAAGCCCGCCAGGGCGAGCGGGATCCAGAACGGGAAGTAGGTCATGGGCACCCAGGTCTGCCGCAGCGCCGTGGAGAGGTTGAAGTGCTGCGAGGAGTGGTGCACCACGTGGCTGCCCCAGAACAGGCGCACCTCGTGCGAGACGCGGTGAAACCAGTAGTAGGCGAAGTCGTCGAGGAAGAACAGCAGGACCCACGACCACACGACGTCGGCGGGAATGCTCCAGGGCGAGGCCTCGTACAGGCCCTGGTACACGAGGGCCACGACGAACGTCCAGCCGGCGTTGATCAGCAGGTTGCCGCCGCCCATCGACAGGCTGGTCTGGGTGTCGCGAAGCTCGTAGCCGACGAGCTCGTCGTCGTCCTGGGCGAGGCGAAACGACAGCAGCTCGACCACGAGCAGCAGCACGAACCCCGGAATCGCGTAGATGATGAGCCGGTCCATGGCCCCCGGGATTGTCTCAGGCGGTGAGGACTAGGGGCAGCCGTGCGTTCCCGACGGGCCGCACAGGAAGGTGACCCCGTCGAGCGCGAACTTGTCGTCGGGCGACGCGGATACCACGCGCACGATCCCGGAGCTGTCCACCCAGAGCGCGGCCATCGTGTCGTCATCAGCCTTGTAGACAGCGAAGTACTCGTTCGGCTGCGATGGGCGGAACCCCGGCGGGAGGACGAAGATGTGGGTGCTGCTGGCCGGGCTGCCACAGGATTCTGCGATTCCCTGGAGATGAACGTCTCCCTGGACGTCGCGGTAGTAGCCGACGGTGGCACCCAGCGCGCTTGCCCACTCGTTGCTGACGCTTCCGCACGTGCCCGACGCGTCCAGCGACAGGCCGGCGCTGTGGACGGCCGGCTGCGCGACGTCGGCGTCCTTGACCTGACCGTTCTTGATCGAGCTCGAGACGACGGAGTTCTTCGGTGCGATGGCCGCGGCGTACGCGATGCCCCCGAAGACGACGAACGCGAGTGCGGTGACCATGAGGTTCGAGTACGTGAGGTGGCGGCTGAGGCGGCGCATAATCCTCCGGGGGTCGACTGAGGGCGAGCCTACACCCGGTACGTGTTCTCGAGGAAGGCGATCACGGCCTCCGCGCAGCGTTCGGGCTCGTCGGCGAACAGGAAATGTCCGGCGCCCTCCACGACCTCCACCCGCGCGTTCGGGATCTCCTTGCGGAAGCGGTAGGCGCCGGCGACGGGCGCGAACTCGTCGTTCTCGCCCCACAGCGCCAGGAATGGCACCCCCAGGGAGGCGAGCCGCCCCCGGTACGGCTCCATCTTCTCGAAGTCGCCCGAGCGGTAGAGCTCGAGCAGGCCCTGCCGCCCCTCCGGGGTCGCGAACGACTTCCAGTACTCCTCGATCGCCGTCTCGTCGAAGCCGGGGGAGAGGGCGGCCATCATGCCGCCGAATCCCTCGCGGGTGAACTGCCCCATCAGCTCCTCGCCCTGGCCCGAGGTGCGCATGGCCTTGGCCAGGCCGTGCCATTTGCCGTCGGGGAAGAAGCCGGTGTCGCTGGCGACGATCGAGCCGGCACGCCCCGGGTGATCGCACGCCCAGCGCAGGCCGATGAGACCGCCCCAGTCGTGGACGATCAGCGCGACGCTTCCAAGCTCGAGCTCGGCGCACAGGCGCTCGAGCTCGGCGATGTGGCGCTCCCAGGTGCCAGGCGGGTCCGGCGGCGAGTCGCCGAAGCCGGCCAGGTCGGGCGCCAGCGCGCGGTAGCCCTCGTCCGCCAGCGCGGGCAGCAGGCGCTGCCACATGTACGAGCTCTCCGGAAAGCCGTGGACGCAGAGCACCGGGTCGCACCTTGGGCTCGCCGTCGGGGACCGCCTCGCGGTAGGCGAGGCCGGCGGCGCGGCGCTGGGCGACCTCGGTCAACCCGAGATCCTCAGCGGGAGAAGTAGGCCTGGATCTCGCGGCGGACGAGATGGGTGAGGTTGCCGAGCGCGATGTTCGCGTCGGCCAGGTGCAGGCCCCAGGTGGAATCCGGAATCGCGTTCAGCTGCGGCGCGCCCGGATTCCCGCTGATCTGCAGGACGTTGGCCTTGTCGGCACTCGAGCAGCTGCCGTCATAAGCGTGGTCGTACTCGGCCCAGGCCGTGTCGGTGTTCGCCTGCGGGAAGCCGATGAGGCTCGTCGCGAGCCCGATGGTGGTGCCCGGTGCGAACGGCTTGGTGGGCATGATCGCCTTCAGCTCGCCGGAGAGCGGGAAGTCGCAGAGCACCTCGTCCTTCGACGGGCCCGGCCCCCCGATGCCAGTGCTGACGCGGCCGAACAGGGCGTCGTCGGGCACCGGTGCGTTGAAGGTGGACCAGCCGACCACGCAGTGGAGCTGGGTCTGGGTCTGGCAGCCGCGGATCTTCTGGAAGTCCCCGCCGTAGGTCTTGCCCTTCTTCACCAGGATGTTGCCGCCGAGCAGGATGGCCGAGACCAGCTGGTGGCGAAGCTCGGGGTTCGAGTCGATGCGGTCGGCGATCATCTGGCGCAGGATGAAGCTGCCCTGCGAGTGCCCGATGAGCACGAAGGGCCGGCCGTGGTTGAACTTCCGGAGGTACTCCTTCCACCCCTTCACCGCGCTTCGGTAGGCGATGGCGCTCGACTTGGGGGTCGGTGTTCCGCCGAGGATGCCCTGCAGCGTGATCTGGCGATACATCGGCGCGAACACGCGGCATTGGGTCGAGTAGCGCGCCGCCTGATAGAGCGCGATCGAGCGCTCCTCCGGGTCGATCGAGAGGTCGGAGTTCGGCTTCTGGTCGTCAGAGACGGTGGGGTAGACGTAGAAGCAGTCGATCTTCGGCTTGCCGGCCTTCTGAGGGGTGAACTCGCGGAGAGCCGTGCTGCCGTCGTTCGACATGCGCGTCGTCGACATGCCGGGCAGGCACGGGTTCCTGTCGAGGCCCGGGCGGCAGAGCCATGTGGTCTTGTTGTGAGCGAGGGCGCTCCCGGGAGCCAGCGCCAGGGCGGCGAGGGCGAACGCGGCGACGATCACCGAGATCGTGCGCCGGGTGCCTGCCTCCATGCCACGCCTCATACCGCGGGGGAGGCTATCAGCGGCATTGCCCGCATCCGGGCTGCGCGAGGGTCAGCGGTGCGCGCCGGCGTGATGGCGGATCGCCAGCGCGATCTTCTTGGCGTGGCGCCCGACTCGATCCGGGCGGGTGTCGACGGGCGCTGCGCCGGGGCCCGGAGCATGGACGGCGACGCTGCCCCTGCTCAGGGCCTGGCCCTCGAGCACGTTCAGCCGCCTGACCGCCGCGAACAGATCTCCGTAGGAGAACTGATCGACGGCGACGATGGTGGGGAGCAACCCGCGGTCCGTGGCGCACTGGCGGGCGCGCCCAACGAGCACGCTCTTGGCGTTCAGCGCCTCGTACTGCGCGGGGTCGGCCTGCACGGGCGGTGTGGGGGGCGACCAGTGGTTCATCAGGAAGAGCGAGCCGGTGGTGCCACCGCGGTTGGAGATGCAGCTGGCGGGCCAGTTCGACGGGTCGGTGAGGTCACTCTGCTGTTGGAAGGTGTAGGGCGTCTCCTGCACGATGCCGTCGTAGTCGGTGTGCAGCCAGGAGTACTTGCCGTTGCCGCCGTCGTGCTCGGCGAGCACGACAACCTGCCGGCGGTTCTTGATCATCGACTTCAGGGTGGGCCACTTGGGGCCCGGAGTGCCCTTGTAGAGCCGCGAGATCAGGCCGCTGTCGCGCATCGCCTTGTTGAAGTCCTTGGGGGTGATGTAGTCCTCGACGTCGAGCAGCAGCACGTTGTCGGGGTGCTTCTTCAGGAAGGACTTGATCTTCTCGAGCTGCGGCACCAGCCGCGAGGCGCCGATCTCGCAGACCTCGTGGCAAAGGTAGGTGTCGCGCGGCCCGACGTTCTGCGTCCCGTTGTCGTCCGTGACGATGACGCCGTCGTTGCGGCGCTGGCCGTAGTGCGTGTCGATCAGCAGCGCGCGCACCCCGGCCTTCAGCTGCGCGGGAATCGCCACCTGCTGGTTGGGGACGATCCAGCCGAGGGAGGCGGCCGACATCGAGTTGTGGGTGCCGGGGAGGACGACCTGGTTGAAGTGCCGCGAGCACAGGCTCTTCTTGCCGTTGCAGGTCTTCGGCGAGTGAGCCGCAAGCGCGGGAGATGCGGCCAGGGCAAGTCCCGCCACCATCACGGCGATGGGAAGAGCCCGCTGTACCCGCCTGCCCACGAATGCGAGATTAGTGGAGGCCGGTCACCGGCACCGGGCACCCGCGAGGACCGAGAACCCATCGCTAGGCTTGCCGACCACCCGGCGCCTTGGCGGAGTGGCTACGCAGCGGCCTGCAAAGCCGTTTACACCAGTTCGATTCTGGTAGGCGCCTTCGGCCCACGTCGGTCTGCTCTCGCCATTAGGATCGGTGCCATGAAGCGCATCCTTGGAGGGACCCTGCTCGCGGCGGGCCTGCTGCTGTCGAGCGTGGCGGGATCGCAGGCGGCCACGCACCATCACGCCGCCACCGTGAACATCAAGTTGCTGAACGACACGCCGCATGGCTACTACGGGCGGGTGTCGTCGGGGCCGGAGAAGTGCCGGGTTGGCCGCAAGGTGATCCTTCAACACGGCCCCTCTGGAATTCGGGAGACCGTTGGGTCTGACGTCACCAGCTCGGAGGGGGACTGGCTGGTCGCCCTCGACGCCCCGATGGCGGGCGAGTACCGAGCGGTGGCGCTGCCCCGGCACTACAAGGTGCACGGTCACAAGCACGTCTGCGACCGCGCGGTCTCGCCGGTCATCAACGACGTCTAGGCAGCCCTAACCGGGGTTCACTGCTCACGCGCAGCCCTCAGGTCGTGGGGCCCACGGGGGCGGGGGAAGCGACGGGTCGCGGGCGTGGGGCGGGCGCCGGGCGCGCGCGCCGCGGCAGGTAGCGGACGGCGAGGAGCACGACGATCGGCACGGCCGTGGCGGCGGCCAGGGTGGTGAACCACATGCTCGCTCCGTCGGTTCCCGATCCGAGCGAGTGCATGAGCGCCAGGAGGTAGACGACGAACGTCGCACGGTGGATCTTGCGCCAGCGCCGCGGGCCGATTCGCTTGCGCAGGTAGAAGGTGGGGCCGAGGATGACGGCCAGGTAGCCGGCGACGATTCCGAGGCCGGTCCACAGCGGCCGGTAGCTCAGGGTGAACGGGATCGTGATCCCGGTGAGGCCCGGCCGCAGCCACTTGTCGCCCAGCATCAGCACGCCATGGGCGCCGATCGCGACCAGCGCGGTCAGCGCGATCTGCTCGTGGATCTTCACGAGGTTGCGCTTGAGGCCGGGACGCTTGGGGAGGCTGCCGGCCATGAACAGGCCGAGGATCACGGCTGCGGCTATCAGCAGGAACGCGACGATTCCCGCGGCGCGCGCCGAGAGCCACCAGGCGTAGTTGCCGGGATCCGGCTCAGTCACCGCGCTCGCCCTGACTTTCGCCGCCCTCGCCGGGCGGCGGGGCCTGCGTGGCGGGGGCGGGGCTCGTGATCGTGGGCCCCGGTACCGGCACGGTGGTCGGCCCGCTGAAGACGGCGTAGTAGGCCAGCAGGCCGAGGGCGACGACCACGGCGATCGCCGCAATCCGCGTCCTGAGGCTCGGCCCTGAAGCGGCGCTTGCCGACGGCTGAGGTTGCCGTGCTCATGGCGGCGTCGGCGAGGTTCGGGTGACGACCTTCGTGGCGGTGGCGGTCGCGGCCTGGCCGGAGTTCGATCCCTTTACCGGCTGGCTCGTCGCGGGCACGGCGGGACCGGGGCCCAGCGCCGGGTCCCTGCCGTTGCGGACCTGGATGGCGAGCAGCGTGAGGATCACGAAGAAGAGGCCGAGCGTCGCGGTGATGACGGCGAGCGGGCCCGGGAGCGGCCGGCGCGGGGGGCGCGGCGCCGGCGTCTTGGCGGGTGTCTCGAGCGAGGCCATCAGTCCTCGACCCCGCAGTTCTGGAAGCCGTAGCCGCGCGCGAACCCGGCGAGCGAGCGGGTCAGGTTGTCGAGGTCGGCCCGGAGGCTCCTCACCCGAGGGACGTCGCTTGCGGCGAGCGCCGCCTGAAGCTGCCTGCGAACGGCGAGCTGCTGCTTGATGACGTCGAAGACGTTGGCCTTCAGCGCGGCCCGGTCGGCGTGCGGGGAGGGGACTGCCTCGATCGCCGCCAGCTGGCGCTCTCCCAGCGCGATGGAATCGCCGTAACGCTTCGCCGCCTCGTCGGCTGTCGGCGAGCCGGCGACGCGTTCGTTCTCCTTCGCGCGCTCGGGATCCCAGTGAGCGCAGACGCGGTCGACCTGCGAGACGTAGCGCCGGCGCTGGGGATCGGCCGCGTCGGGAGCGCTGACCGGCTTGTTGGCGGCAGTGGAGGTGTGCGACGGGCCGCTTGCCACCGTGGTGGTGGAACCGGCGGCGCCCTCGCTCTCGGCTCGGCGCGAGTCGCCGCCGCAGCCGGCGGCGAGCAGGCCCACGGTGGCCGCGAGGGCAACGGAGGCTTTGAGCGGGGAGGGATTCATCGGGCCCATCGCGTTACGGGTAGATCTGTTCGCCCGAATCGGCGTCGAACACCGAGATCGCGACCGACGGGCATGCCTCGGCCGCCTCCATGATCACCTCGGGCTCGCCCTCGCCGATCACGTGCGCGGTGTCGTTCAGCGAAAAGACTCCGGGGGCAATGTCGACGCAGTCGCCGTGCGCGGCGCACGCGTTCTCATCAACTTCGACTCGGTATCTCATCCTCACTCCTGTTCACGTCGGCGATCGCATCGGCGATCTGCTTTCGAAGCTCGGGAATCGCGCGGGGGCGGCCGACCGCCATGCCGGCGACGGGGGTCCCGTCGCGCACCATCAGGGCCTGGAAGTCGCGGGCAGCGGGGTCGCCCTCGATCACGACCTCGTCGGCCTCACGCGCGTCGCCGATCAGCTGGATTCGCACTCCGTACTGGTCGGTCCAGAAGGACGGCAGCGCGGGGGGCAGAGGGTCGAGGCCGAGGATCGCGCGCCCAACCTGCGCGCCCTGGCGGGCGGCGGCCTCCCACTGCTCGCTGCGCTCGTAGCTGCCGCTGACCGGGTTCAGCAGGCGGGCGACGTCGCCCGCCGCGTACACGTCGGGGGCGGTCGTACGGCCAACCGGATCGGCCTGGACGCCGCCGGGGTCGAGGCCGCTGCCCTCGAGCCAGTCGGCAACCGGCTCGATCCCGATTCCGATCACCAGGGCATCGCACGCAAGTTGACGGCCGTCGGTGAGCTGAACCCACTCGGCCCCGCCGGGGCCCTCGCCGAACCTGGCGACGTGAGCGGACAGCAGCACCTCGACGCCCTCGGCGCGGTGCAGATCGACGAACCAGTTGGCGAGCTTGGGTCCCAGGACCCGAAGCAGGGGAGCCGGGGCCGCCTCCAGCACGATCACCTCGAGCCCCAGGCGCCGGGCCGTCGCCGCGACCTCCAAGCCGATGAAGCCGGCGCCGACGATGATCAGCCGCTGGCTCTCGCGCAGTGCGCCGGCGAGCCGGACTGCGTCGGCGGCGGTGCGAAGGGTGTGGGTGTTGGCGAAGCCCTCCGTGCCGGGCAGCTTGCGCGGACGGCTGCCGGTGGCGAGGACGGCGACGTCGTAGTCGAGCGTCGGGCCGGAGGCGAGGGTGAGCGTCTTGATCCCGGGATCCAGGGCGACGGCGCGCTCGCCGAGCACGAGCTCGACGTCGTTCTCGGCGTACCAGTCCGCCGGGCGAAAGTCGAGCGTCGCGGGGTCGCGCTCGCCCGAGAGGACGCCCTTGGAGAGCGGTGGGCGGTCGTAGGGGGCTCGCTCCTCGTCGGAGACGACTCGGATCCGCCCCTCGTAGCCCCGCGAGCGCAGCGTCTCGCAGCAGCGCTGGGCGGCGAGGCCGCCGCCGGCGATGAGGACGCCGTCTCTCATCGCCATGGGACGGGTGGGTCGTGCGTGGGCATCACGAGTCCAAGCTACGACCTCCCAGGCATCGATTCAGCCGGGCGCACTACTCGATCGGCAGGCGAAAGCACCTGCCTCGAGTCAGTAGTTGCTACGGACCGAGCGGCTCAGAGCGGCAGCGGGATGCGGATTCGCGGGGGGTCGTGAAGCGGGCCGATGCGCTGGACGCGGCCGTCGTCGTGCACGATCAGCCCGCCGCCCTCGGCGAGCAGCTGGACCGCGCCGCTCGGGCCGCTCAGCAATGCCGCCTTGGCGAGGAGGTCGGCCTCCAGGGCCGTCGGCGCGCGGGCGGTGGCGCAGATCAGGCCGGTCCAGGCCGGCTCGCCCGTGGCCGGGTCGATCAGATGGTGGGCGTAGGTGCCGTCCGGAAGCTGCCAGAGGCGAGCGTCGAGGCCCGAGGTGGCGACCGCTCCGCTCACCAGCCGGAATTCGTCGGCGGCCCCGCCCGTCAGCGGATGGCGAACCTCGATCTCGATCGGCTCCTCGCCCGGGCTTGCCCCACCGACGCGCACGTCCCCGCCGCAGTCGATCGCGTACCGCGAGTAGCCGTCCAGCCGTGCGGCGACAAGGTCTGCCGCGAGGCCCTTGCCCGTCCCGCCCGTGTCCAGCCTCGTACCGGGTGGCCGGCGGATGGTCCCGGCCTCGTCGTCGACCTCGATCGCGCGCCAGGCGCCGTGTGGATTCGGTTTCGCAGGGGCTCGCGCCGGGGCGGCGCTGAGCGCCTGCTCGAGCGGCGCCGAGCGCACCCCCTCGAAGGAGGCTCGGTACCCGGCGGCCTCGAGCTCTCCGAGCAGTGTGGGGTCGACCAGCCCGTTGGTTCGCTCTGCCCCCCAGACGCCGGCGCGCACCGCGTTGCGGAGAAGCTCCGATGCGGGAACCACCTCTCGCGGGTCCCTGTTGAGCAGTGACAGCTCGCTGTCTTCGAGAAAGCGCGACAGGCGGCCGTTGAAGTCGAGCAGCTCCCGCTCCACGCTCGCGAGGACGGACGATTCGCTCGGAAGCGCCGGGTCGAGGGGGCGCCCGACCAGCAAGCTGATCTCGGTGCCCATGGTCCGAAACGAGCGCTCGAGCATCGAGCTCAGTATGTCTCGTGCGAGCCATTGCCTCGGATCGGGTAGGACTCAGGACATGAGCGACTACACGATCAAGAACCTGCGAGACATGAAGGACTACGCAGCCGAGCACGGCTTCGGCGAGCATCAGGAGGCGCGCTCGGGCCGCGCGGAGCTGGAGGCCGAGCGCACCGGAATGCTCTTCATGCGCGTCAAGCCGGGCAAGCGCCAGGCGTTTGCGCACCGCCACGACGAGGCCGAGGAGGTCTACGTGATCCTCAGCGGCACCGGGCGGATGAAGCTCGACGACGAGGTCGTGGACCTCGCGCCGCTCGACGCGATCCGGGTCGCGCCGGCGGTGACCCGCCAGTTCGAGGCCGATGACGACGGCCTGGAGCTCATCGCCTTCGGCCAGCACCACGAGAAGGACGGCGAGCTGGTCCACGAGGGCTTCTGGGACTGAGCGCGCTCCCGCCCGGGTGACCGACTCAGGCTTTGCCATCCGCCGCGGCGATCGCGGCGATGTCGAGCGCATCGCGCCGCTGTGGCGGGCGCTTCGCGACCACCACGCGACCCTGCCGGCGATGACATCGGTGCGCTCCTTCGAGGACTCCTGGTCGATCCGGCGCGCCCGGTACGAGGAATGGCTCGCCGGGGGCGATCACACCCTGCTGCTGGCCGAGCGCGACGGTGAGGCGGTCGGCTACGCGATGGTCTCGGTCAGCGAGGGCGGCCCGGCGACCTGGGATGTGGGCGATCGCTCGGCCGAGGTCGAGACCCTCTCGGTGGCCGAGCCGGAGCGCGGAACCGGGGTGGGGCGAGCCCTGATGGATGCCGCCGCCGACGTCGCCCGCGAGAGCGGGGCGGGGACGATGTTCGTGGGCGTCGCGCACACGAACGACGGCGCGCTGCGCTTCTACGAGCGCGAGGGCTACCGCCCGTTCTACTCGCAGCTCCACAAACCGCTGGGCTGAGGTGGGGCCTCCGGGCGCTCAGATCCGGCGATAGCGCGCGTCGGCCGCCGAGTAGACGCCAAAGGCGAACAGACCGGCCGCGACGACCCCGAGCAGGAGCGGTCCGTAAGAGGCGTTGGCGAGCTTCGAGAGCGCACCGTCCAGGCTTACCGCCGCCTTGGGGTCGTAGTCGAGTGCCGCCTTCACGAGGAAGTAGCCGACGAGCCCGAACACGACGCCGCGCGCCACGTGGCCGATGGTGCCGAGCAGCTCGATGCTGTGCTTGGCGTGATCGTCCATGCGCTCGGTCTGTGAGCTCTCCATGAACTCGCCGCTGACGCCCTTGTGGATCTGCGCGATCCCGGCCCCGATGACGATCGCGCCCGCCAAGGCGACGATGAACTGACCGGCCGGCCAGTCGAGCACGCCGCCGGTCGTCTGCGAGGTGTTGCCCGAGCTCGAGCTCGACCCCGCCAGCAGCGAGATCGCGGTCACGCTAAGGGCGCCGTAGCCAATCGCGCTGACGGCGGCGCTCGCCCGGTCGATGCCGCTGTCGCGGTCGCCGGCGCGGCCGTGGCCGATCAGCGCGCGCGTGACGCGCCACGCCGCGTAACCGGCGAACCCCACGGCGAGCACGACGAGGACGAGCGTGCCCACCGGCTCGCCCGCAAGCTTGTGAAGCGCGCCCTGCTGGCTGGTCGTCTCGCCGCCGATGCCGAGCGCGAGGCCAAGCGCCAGGGCGCCGATCAGCCCGTAGATGACGCCGCGCGCGACGAGGCCGCCGCGGGCGAGCCACTCGTAGGTGTCGGTCTGCGTGAATTCCCGGCCCTGGGCCTGGGCCGCCTCGATGGATTCGGGAGCGTCGATCTCAAGCCGCTACCCGCACTGCCGAACGCGCAACCGCGCCCGTGGTCTCAGCGGGCGCAGACGGCAAACGCAGTGAGTCGGGGGTGCTTGACCAGGGCGTCGGCGGTCACCTGCCAGCTGTGCCCGTTGGGCGGGAACGAGGAGCTGACCTCGGGAAGGTTTCCGCGCTTCGCGGTCGGCGCGCTCTTGAAGCCGCCGCCGACGGCTGTCCAGCCGTGCCCGCAGGATGCCTTGACGGCGCCAACCCCGGGGCCATCGAAGGCCCGTCCATGGCTTGCACCGCCGATCGTCACGGCCCGGGTCGCGGCACACACGGCGTAGACCCGGACGAGGGTCGAAGCGCCGTCGTTTCGGCCGTGGATACGCCATGCACGCGGCCCGTGCGGCCTGCTGGTGTCGATGGCGACCCTGCCTCGTGCGCCGCCGGTGTAGGGCGGAACGACGGCGAAGCCACCTGAGAGTGGCTGTGATCCGGCTCGGCATTTCGCGGTCAGGCTCACGGAACCCTTGTCGATGTGCTCCGCCGCCACGGCCCGTCGCAGGCGCAGGCCCTGCCCGGGAGCGCAGATCGCGTACGCGGTGACGTCGCCGGCGTCGCTGAGGGTCTCGACGCGCCAGCCTCCCTTGACCGGCCGGCTCTCCTGGGCGATGTTGCGGCCGTCAGGCATGGAGAAGCCGCCGCCCAGGGTCCGTTCGCCCTCGGGGCACCGCGCGGTGCGCTTCGAGGCGCCGTGAAATTGGGTCGTCGTGGTCCTGTGGACGATCGAGATGCTGTGTCCCAGGCCCGATCCAAGCGCGACGCCGGCGGTGCCGAGGGCGACGACCGCCAGGACCGCGGCGCCGACCTGGGTTGCGCGGCGCCTAGGCACCGGTCCCCCGCGGGGGCCAGGGAAAGCGCCCCGCCTCCATCTCGGCCCAGCCTTCGTAGGCCGTCTTGGGATCCGGCGTGTCCTCCTCGACGCTCGCGCCGTGGCGGGCCGCGGCGGCGTCGGCCGGGTAGAGGATGTCGCGGCCCGCGTTGCGAGCCCCCACCATCAGCACCGCGCAGGGCTCGTCGCCGGCGCCGACGAGCACGTGGGCGGTGTCCGGCGGGCAGTGCAGGTAGTCCCACCGGCGCAGGCGGCGCTCGGAGCCCTCCACGATCGCCACGCACTCGCCGCTGAGCACCAGAAAGCCCTCCTGCCCGGACTCCGCGTGGTACATCGCGGCGGGGCGGCCAGGGGCGAGGACGCTCACGTTGATCCCGAAATGCCCGAAGTCGCCGTGGCTGCCCTCAAACGCGAAGTCGTATGCGCCCTCGTCCGCGCCGTTGCCCACCGCGTCGGCGACGTTGAGAACGAACCAGCCCTCGCCGTCGGGCTTCAGGCCGGCGTCGGTCCGCACCAGCTTCGCCTCGGGAATCGGCTCGCGCGCCATCGCGATCATCCTAGGCCGAGAGGAAATTCCCGGGGGGTGTCGATTGGGGCGGATCGTGTTCGTCTCATCCACGACCATCCACCACAGGAGGACACGATGAAGTACATGCTGCTGATCCATCACGGCTCGACGCCGCTCCCCGGAACCGACGAGTGGGAAGCGCTCTCCGAACAGGAGAAGGGCAAGGTCTACGCCGGCTACCAGGCGCTCAACAACACGCCGGGCGTCACTCCGGGCGAGCGCATGGGCGGCCCCGAGACCGCGACGACCGTTCGCGTCTCCGGCAGCGAGACCCTCACCACCGACGGCCCCTACGCCGAGCTCAAGGACGCCGTGGGCGGCTACTGCTTCCTCGAGGCGGACGACCTGGACGCGGCCATCGCCGCGGCGGCGTTGATCCCCTCGGCGAGCAGGGGCGGTGGGGTCGAGATCCGGCCCATGGAGGGCTAGCCATCCTCGACGTCGCGTTTCGCGAGCACTGGGGCCGTGTACTCGCGACCCTCATCAGCCTCCTCGGCGACTTCGACCTCGCCGAGGAGGCCGCGCAGGACGCCTTCGCCATCGCCGCGGAGCGCTGGCCGCGCGACGGCGAACCCTCCAATCCGAGGGCATGGCTCATCACAACGGCGCGCAACCGGGCGATCGACCGGATCCGCCGGCAGCGGACCCTGGCGGAGAAGACCAAGCTGCTCGACGCGCCCGAGTTCGAGGAGCCGAAGGAGATGGGCGATGTGGACTTCCCCGACGAGCGCCTCGAGCTGATGTTCACCTGCTGTCACCCCGCGCTGTCCGTGGAGGCGCAGGTGGCGCTGACCCTGCGAACCCTGGGGGGGCTGACGACGCCGGAGATCGCGGCCGCGTTCCTGGTCGAAGAGGCGACCATGGCGCAGCGCCTGGTGCGGGCGAAGCGCAAGATCCGCGCCGCCGGGATCCCCTTCCGGGTGCCGCCGGACCACCTGCTGCCCGAGCGGCTCGCCGCCGCGCTCGCGGTGGTCTACCTCGTCTTCAACCAGGGCTATGGGGGACGACGCGACCTGGTGGAGGAGGCGCTTCGACTCGGCCGGGCGATGACCGAGCTCATGCCCGACGAGCCCGAGGCCCACGGCCTGCTGGCGCTGATGCTCCTGCACGACGCACGCCGCGACGCGCGGCTACGCGACGGCGAGATCGTCCTGCTTGCCGACCAGGACCCGTCGCTGTGGGACCGCGAGGAGATCGACGCGGGTCAGGCGTCGCTCGACCGGGCCCTGGCGCTTCGCGGCGCCGGCCCGTACGTGATCCAGGCGGCGATCGCATCGCTGCACGCGGCCCAGCCGCGCGACTGGCCGCAGATCGCCGCCCTCTACGGCGAGCTGTCGCGGCTGACGTCGTCGCCGGTGGTGGAACTGGGCCGGGCCGTGGCGCTGGCCGAGGTCGGGGGCCCCCAGGCGGCGCTCGACGTGGTCGACGGCCTCGAGCTGGGCGGCTATCGCTACCTGCACGCCACCCGCGCCGACCTGCTCGCGCGGCTTGGGCGAGAGGAGGAGGCGAGGGCGGCCTACGGCCGGGCCATGGAGCTGGCCCGCGACCCGGCCGAGCGGCGCCTGCTCGAGCGGCGCCGCTCCGAGCTGGGCGCCTGAGCGAGCGAGCGGCCCCGGCGCGCGGCGTATGCTCGTGCCGTGATCCTCGCGATCGTGATCATCCTGGCGATCCTGGTGCTGCCCTCGCCGCTCGGCCTCATCGCCGTTGGCGTGGCCGCGGTGATCGAGGTGGGGGAGGTCGTCCTCTGGAAGACCTGGATGTCGCGCTACAGCGTGAAGTCGGGCCCGGAGACGCTCGTCGGGTCGATCGCCACCGTCGTTCAGGACTGTAGCCCCGAGGGCCGCGCCCGGGTGCGAGGCGGAGAGGTCTGGAACGCCCGCAGCTCAGCGCCCCTGGCCGCCGGGGCGCAGGCGCGGGTGGCGGCAGTCGACGGCCTGGTGCTCGACCTCGAGCCCGACGGCGACCAGCCGGCCTAGGGAACGGAAAAGGGCCCCCGAAAGGAGGCCCCTGTTTCCGAAAGGACGTACCACCAACCGTCCCAGCGTTGGCTCGTCGGTCCTTCAAGCTCTTCACGTCGCCTATCGGCAGACGCGAGTACCAACTTAACACTTTTCAGCACGAAAGGTTTCGGTTCCGTGCCAATTGCCGCATGAAAACTTTCTAAACGCAGTTTGCGGGGATTTTTTAGCGGCGCCCGCTTCGCGGGAGCGGGACGTTGTGGAGAGGTGGGAAATGGGCGTTACTGGGCTCGAACCAGTGACCTCCAGCTTGTCGAGCTGGCGCTCTCCCAACTGAGCTAAACGCCCGGGAGCGGGCAGTTTAGCCTGGGCCGATCGAGCGGCTCATCGCTGCTTGAAGCGTGCCTGCGAGGCGAAGACCCGCGGGGCGACGGCTCGCCGGTAGGCGCGCTCGCTTCGCCTCGAGGAATCGATCCGAAGCGCCGAGATCGAGCCGTCGTTGTTGCGCCAGGTCTCGTTCCAGTAGGAGATGGCCCGGATGCGGGGCCAGCGGTGCGCGGCCACGTCACCGATCGCCCTGGTGATCCAGTGCGCCTTGGCCGCGGGACGCCGTGGGTCCTCGGCGGCCCCGAACTCGAGCGCGGCGATCGGCTGGGGCCCCAGCGCGGCGATTCGCGGGTACACGCGGTCGAGGCGCCGCCGGAAGCTCACCCACCGCCGGCCCGCCCTGGACGGCCCGTAGTCGGAGAAGCCGAGCCAGTCGACGTAGGCGCGGCCCGGGTAATACCCCTCGATCCGGTTCCACGGCCTGTTGGGCCAGGTGCCGACATCGACGTGGAAGAACCAGGTGATGTTGTCGGCTCCCTCGGCGCGGCAGACGTCGACGATGTGGCGATAGGCGGCGACGAAGCGCTCGGGCCCGTCGGCCCGGCCATCGTGGTCGGAGTCGCCGCCGGCGCCGTTGAAGCGCCCGCTCCACGGGAAGTAGCCGTTGTTGACCTCGGTGCCGAACTCGGCGAGCAGCGGCCTGCCGTAGGCCGCGGCGCCGTCGCACCAGGGGCGGATGCCGCCCCTCGCCGTCGAGTCCCAATCGCCGTGGGCGATGCTCGCCAGCGTGTAGTTCGGATCCTGCGCGGAGTGCCAGTTCGATCGCGCCATCAGCCGCACGAACGGGATCGAGCCCGCGCGCCGGATGCGGCGCACGTCCTTGGCCGGGAAGCGGATCGTGCGGTGAAACCAGTTGTTCGAGAAGTACGCCCAGGCGATCGGCCTGCCGGCCTGGCGCTCGAACGAGTGGATGCGCTTGGAGCTGACATCGTCCTCGGGCCCGCCGAAGCCCGGAAAGGCCGCGTGGTAGATGCGGCCGTGGGCGGGCGGGGCGAGCACCGGCGCACCCTCGCTCGGGGTGGCCGCGCCGAGGGCCGTGACGATTGCGCAGACGAGGACGAGCCTTCGCATCACCTGGATGATCGACGCTCGCCGGCTTCGGCGTTAGCCCGGGCAGCGCGCCCGGCCGCTCGACTACGCTCGCGCCCTGGGCGGCAACGCGACAGTCGATCTCTACTGGCTCCCGCTCGGGGCGGGCGGCCATTCGGTGAAGTGGAACGGGCGGATCTACGAGGCGATCGCAGCACGATTGCGTCGCCGGCCGGCGTACGACCTCTACCACTCGGCGCTTCGGGTGGAGCTGGGCGGCGAGGCGTATGCGATCGAGCAGACGCCGGTGCCACGCGGCGACCCGGCCGAGCGCGGGGCCGTGGCGGGCGGTGCGGTGGGCGCCCGCTGGGCCGGGCGCCTGCGGATCTTCCGCTACGAGATCCGTGTCTGGCGCGGAGGGCGGATACCCGATATCGCCGAGGCCGTGGACAGCCCGCGACGGCTGAGCGAGGACGAAGAGATGGCGCGCGGCTTGCTCCAGACGGTGCCGCTGGTCCCGACCCCCACGTGGGGACGCGACGAGCTCGGTACCGGCGAGATGTGGAACTCGAACTCGGTGATCGCGTGGTCGCTCGCCAGCAGCGGCATCGACGCCGCCGCCACCGCGCCGCCGCCGAGAGGACGGGCCCCCGGCTGGGCGGCGGGAGTGGCGGTCGCAGCACGCGCGCCACGCGGCTGAGCCCTCGGCGTCGCGGGAGGGCGCTCAGGCGGCGTGGTGCGACCGGCAGTAGGCGTCGCGGGTGGCGCGGTAGCCGGGTATCGAGCCGGCGGTGATCAGGCGCGCCCAGGCGGTCGAGGTCGCCTCGATCTGGTCCTCGACCTGCCGGAGCTCCGTCGGGGTCCGGGCGGCGACCAGGCGCTCGGCCTCGCGCCAGGCGTTCTCGCGCCAGGCGACGATGAGCTGGGCGATGGTCAGCTGCGGCACGGGCGAAGTGGCGTTGAAGCCCGTGAAGATCGGGTCGTAGTGGTCGGCGTAGAAGCCGGCGATCCCGTCGTAGACGGTGGCGTTGACGTCGTTGACCTCGTCGTGGTCGTGCTTTCGCGACACGCCCCTGCGGGTCAGCAGCCCTGACGCCGCGTAGGCGTAGGGGAGGTCGTGGTTGGTGTGGGCGTTGGAGGCGAGCAGGAGGTCCTGTCCGGCGTTCCAGTCGCCGCGGCGCATTGCGTCGAAGTAGATGCGCCAGGCGCCGGGGACCGCCTTGCCCGAGCCGTAGCGGCGCTTCGTCGCGAAGTACTCGTTCGAGAACCCCTGAACCACCGAGACGAACCAGGCCGGGTAGCGGAAGCCCTCGTGGTGCGCGAGCCGGCGGCGGATCTCCCGCGAGATGTGCAGGTAGGCGAGGGAGAAGATCGCGCGGTGGCTGCAGCTTCCATCCTCGCGCCGCCACTCGCCGCGCAGGTGGGCGATGACCCGGTCGACGCAATCGACCTTCAGGTCGCGGCAGCCGGGCACCGCGTGCGGCGGTGCGGCGGGGCCGACCGTCCGGCCCGGCAGGACGTTCGGCCAGGGCACGTAACCCTGCGGAACGCCCGCGGCCGGAGACCTGGCGGCGCCGGCGCCCAGGGCGATCGCGCCGAGCGCCACCGCAAACGCTATGCGTAGGTGTCCCTCCACCCCTCGGCGGAGTGTACGAGCGGGGCCCTTCGCCGCGCGGCGGTTCCACCCCACAGCTCCCGGCTAGCATGGCCGCCGTGGCCGGTATCACCGTCAAGCTGCCCGACGGCAACGCCCTGGAGCTCCCGGACGGGGCCAGCGGCGCCGATGCCGCGGCGGCGATCGGGCCGGGGCTGGCGAAGGCGGCGCTCGCGATCAAGGCCGACGGCGTCCTGCGCGACCTCGCCGTGCCGCTCGATGACGGGGCGGAGATCGAGATCGTCACCGATCGCTCCGGCGAGGCGCTGGAGCTGATCCGCCACGACGCCGCGCACGTGCTGGCCACGGCCGTGGTGGAGATGTGGCCGGGCACCAAGGTGTCCATCGGGCCCCCGATCGAAGGCGGCTTCTACTACGACTTCGAGTTCCCGGACGGCGAGCGGCCGTCGGAGTCCGACCTCGCCGCCATCGAGGAGAAGATGCGCGAGCACATCGCCGCCGACGAGGCCTTCGAGCGCAGCGACATCGGCGCCGACGAGGCGCTCACCCGCTTCGAGAACGAGCACCAGCCCTACAAGGTGGAGCTGATCTCCGACCTGGTGCGCGACGACGGCGTCGACACGGTCTCGCTGTACCGAAACGGGCCGTTCACCGATCTCTGCCGCGGCCCGCATGCGCCCTCCACGGGCCGGATCGGCGCGGTCAAGCTCACCTCGCTCGCCGGCGCCTACTGGCGCGGCGACGAGAAGCGCACCATGCTGACCCGCATCTACGGCACGGCGTTCTTCAAGAAGAAGGACCTCGACGCCCACCTGGAGCGCATCGAGCAGGCCCGGGAGCGCGACCACCGCCGCCTCGGTCCCGAGCTGGGCATCTTCATGATGCGCGGCGAGGCGCCGGGGATGCCGTTCTGGCTGCCCAACGGCACCGTGCTGCTGCGCCTGATCGAGGGCGAGGTCCAAAAGCAGCTCGCAAAGCGCGGCTACCACGAGATCAAGACGCCGCGGGTGCTCGACGAGGAGCTCTGGCATCGCTCGGGCCACTGGGACAACTACCGCGAGAACATGTTCTTCGTCGACCCCTCGCAGCGCGACGCGGACGAGGGCGAGCGCCGCTACGCGCTGAAGCCCATGAACTGCCCCGGCGCCTGCCTGGTCTTCGGCTCCGAGCGGCGCTCCTATCGCGAGCTGCCGCTGCGATTGGCGGAGTTCGGGGACGTCTCGCGCTACGAGCGCCCCGGTGTCCTTCACGGGCTGCTGCGGGTGCGCGCCTTCACCCAGGACGACGCGCACGTCTACTGCACGCTCGATCAGATCGCCGACGAGGTCGACTCGATCTGCGAGGGCATCGACGAGCTGTACGCGCGCTTCGGCTTCGACGACGTTCGCGTCGAGCTCTCAACGCGCCCCGAGAAGTCGATCGGCACCGACGAGGAGTGGGAGCGGGCAGAGGGCGCCCTGGCCGAGGCGCTGAAGCGCCAGGGCCGCGACTACGACGTGAGCGCGGGGGAGGGCACCTTCTACGGGCCCAAGATCGACTTCCACGTGACCGACGCGCTGGGGCGCTCGTGGCAGTGCGGCACCTGCCAGGTCGATTTCCAGATGCCCGCCCGCTTCGACCTGGCCTACCAGGGCGAGGACAACACCGACCACCGCCCCGTGATGCTCCACCGCGCGCTGCTGGGATCGATGGAGCGGTTCGCCGGCATCCTCATCGAGCACTACGGCGGCCGGTTCCCCGTGTGGCTCGCTCCGGTGCAGGCAGGGGTCCTGCCGGTGGCCGACCGTCACACCGGCTACGCCGAGCGCGTCGCGGCCGAGCTGCGTGACTCAGGCGTGCGCTGCCGCGTCGATTCGCGCTCGGAGTCGGTGGGCCGGAAGATCCGCGACGCCGAGCTGGCGAAGCTGCCGTACATGCTCGTGGTGGGCGACCAGGAGGAGGGCGAGGGCACAGTGTCGGTTCGCGCCCACGGCGAGCGCGACTCGCGCCCGCTCGAGCCGTCGGCGTTCGCCGCCGAGGTCGCGGCGAGCTGACAGGCCCATTTTCGTGCGTGGCGGTGTCTATACTCGGGCGCAGATGAGGGGCACCGACATCACGCGCCGCCGCTGAGCGCCCGTGCCCCTGCGCCCGTTGACCTCGACCGCTCCCCGCTCGCGCCCAGCTTGACGCTTTCGGCCGTGTCCGTCTAGTGCCGCCTCCGCGCAGGTTCGACCGAACCCCGCCGGAGCGGGACACCACCCGCATCAACGAGCGGATCCGCGTTCCGAAGGTGCGCTTGATCGACGCCGACGGCACCCAGATCGGCGTCGTCGACACCGCCGAGGCGATGGCGATGGCGCGCGAGAAGGACCTCGACCTCGTCGAGGTCGCCGCCGACGCGCGGCCGCCGGTCACCCGCCTGCTCGACTACTCGAAGTACAAGTACGAGCAGGAGCAGAAGGCCAAGCAGGCGCGAAAGCACCAGCAGCAGGTCACGATCCGCGAGATCAAGCTGCGCCCGAAGATCGCCGTCCACGACTACGAGACCAAGCGCGGGCACGTGGAGCGCTTCCTCAAGGGCAACAACAAGGTGAAGGTCACGATCATGTTCCGCGGCCGCGAGCAGGCGCATCCGGAACGTGGCCGCCAGCTTCTGCAACGCCTGTTCGAGGACGTGGAGGAGCTCGCGGTGATCGAGCAGCACCCTCTTCAGGAGGGCCGCAACATGCACATGATGCTCGCTCCCGTGGCCAAGGCAGTCAGGCAAGAGGCAGCCCAGTCGGCATCCGCCGACGAAGCGGCCACAGCCTAGTTTCGTACCCTCGGCAGGGTGAGCACTCCGGCCATACCGGTGTTCGACGTTCGCGTCGAGGATGAGGATCTGCAGGCGGTCGAGGAGGTCCTGCGCTCGGGCTGGCTGAGCATGGGCGAGCGCACCGCCGAGTTCGAGGCGATGTTCGCCGAGCACCTTGGCGTCGAGCACGTCCTCGCGCTCTCCAGCTGCACCGCGGCGCTTCATCTGGCCTGCATTTGCGCCGGCGTGGAGCCCGGCGACGAGGTGATCGTCCCGTCGATGACCTTCGTGGCCACGGCCAACGCCGTGCGCTACTGCGGAGGGCGCCCGGTGTTCGCCGACATGGTCTCGCGCACCGACCTGGGGATGGACCCCGAGCACGTCGAGTCGCTCATCACGGAGCGCACCAAGGCGATCCTGCCGGTCCACTACGCCGGCTACTCGGTGGCCATCGCCGAGCTCGAGGAGATCTGCGACCGCCACGGCCTCGCGCTGATCGAGGACGCAGCCCACGCGCCCGACGCCACCGCGCTCGACGGCCGCATGCTGGGCTCGATCGGCATGGCGGGCTGCTTCAGCTTCTTCCCGAACAAGGTCCTGGGCGTGGGGGAGGGCGGCGTGCTGGCCACCGACTCGGCCGAGGTGGCCGACCGCGTCCGCAGGCTTCGCTCGCAGGGCATGACCGCGACGTCGCTCGATCGCCATCTCGGCAAGGCGATGGAGTACGACGTGCTCGAGCCGGGCTTCAACTACCGCTTCGACGACATCCGCGCCGCCCTGATCACGCCGCGCTTCAGGCGCCTGCGCAGAGAGATCGGCCGCCGCCGCGAGCTGGTCCACACCTATCGCCGGCTCCTCGAGAGCATCGAGGGGATCGGCGCCATCTACGACTCCGACGAGGTCGATCGCTCGTCCTGCTACCTGATGGGCGTGAGGGTGGATCCGGCGCTTCGCCGCTCGTTTCGCCGCCACCTGCAGGACGACCACGGCGTGCAGACCACCGTCTACCCGGCGGTCCACCTGCTGGGCTCGTACATGGCGGCGTTCGGCGAGACCTCGCTGCCCTACACCGAGGAGGTCGCGGCGTCGCTGTGCTCCATCCCGCTGTTCCCGCACATGACGGAGGAGCAGCAGGGGCGCGTGGTCGAGGCGGTGGCCGCATCGGTGGCCGCCAGCGAGCCCGAGGAGGCCGGCGCATGAGCACGTGGACCGTGCCGCTGACCGAGGTCTCGCTGACCGACGAGGACGTCGAGGCGGTTCTCGACACGCTGCGCTCCGGCTGGCTGACGATGGGCCCGCGCACGATCGACCTCGAGGCGGCCTTCGGAGAGTTCGTCAGCTCGCCCAACGCGGTCGCGCTCGCAAGCGCCGGCGCGGCCCTGCACCTCGCCTGCGCCACGCTGGGCGTCGGGCCCGGCGACGAGGTCATCGTCCCCGCCCTCAGCTTCCCCGCCGACGCGAACTCGCCGATCGCCTGCGGGGCCGAGGCGGTTCTCGCCGACTCGCAGGCGTTCGACCGGCCGGCCATCGACCCCGACGACGTCGCGCGCCGGATCACCGATCGCACCCGGGCCGTGATCGCGGTGCACATGTTCGGCTACCCGGCCGAGATCGCCGCCCTTCGCGCCCTCTGCGACGAGCGCGGGATCGCGCTCATCGAGGACTGCGCGCAGGCCGCCGGCGCGCGCCTGCCGGGCGGCGAGCGCGCCGGCACCGCCGGCGACGTCGGCTGCTTCAGCTTCTTCGCCAAGACCCAGCTCGGCGCCGGCGAGGGCGGCATCCTCGTCGCCCGCGACGAGGAGGTGGCGGCGCGGGTGCGCTCGCTGCGCTCGCACGCGATGACCTCGGTCACCTGGGATCGCCATCGCGGCCACGCCGAGACCTACGACGTGCCCGACCTGGGCTTCAACTACCGCATCGACGAGCCGCGGGCGCGCCTGGCGCTCTCCCGCCTGGGACGCCTGGACGAGGCGCTCAGCCGCATGCGCGAGGTGGTTCGCGCCTACCGGGAGCGGCTGGGCGGGATCGAGGGCCTCGAGGTGCCGTTCACCGACGAGGAGGTCGAGATCTCCGGGCACTTCGCGTTCCCGGTGATCGTGGCCGACGCCGAAACCCGCGACCGCGTGCGCACGGACCTGCACGCCAACGGCGTTCAGACCACCTTCTACCCGGCCCTGACCCGGCTGACCGAGTACCGGCGGCGCGCAAAGGGGGAGGGCTGCCCGCGCGCGGAGGAGTTCGCCGACCGCCACATGGCGCTGCCGCTGTTCGGCGGGCTCACGGAGGATCGAATCGACATCGTGGGCCGCGAGCTCGAGGCCGCGCTGGCGTAAGCGCTCCGCGCCCGGTCTGCTTCAATAGCCCGTCCCGTGCCCAAGATGAAGACACATTCGGGCGCCAAGAAGCGCTTCCGCAAGACCGGGACCGGCAAGCTCCGGGGCAAGCGCGCGTTCTCGAGCCACATGCTCGAGCACAAGTCCCCCAAGCGCAAGCGACGCATGTCGCGGCCGACCGAGGTCGCCAAGGCGGAGCAGGCGAAGGTCCGCGGCCTCCTGGCCGGCGGCAAGGGCGGATCGTGAGCCGCGCGACGAACGCCGTCGCCCGCAAGCGCCGGCGCAAGAAGGTCCTGAAACAGGCCAAGGGCTACTGGGGGCGCAAGCACTCCAGCTATCGGTTTGCCAACGAGCAGGTCATGCGCTCAGGGCAGTACGCCTACCGCGACCGCCGCGCCCGCAAGCGCGACTTCCGGCGCCTTTGGATCACGCGCATCAACGCCGGCGCGCGGCTGAACGGCCTGACCTATTCCGAGCTGATCCACGGCCTCGGCGAGGCCGGTGTCGAGGTCAACCGCAAGATGCTGGCCGACATCGCCGTGCGCGACCCCGAGGCTTTTGCGGGAATCTGCGAGCAGGTGCGTAAGTGAGGGGCTTTGCCCCGAAAGCAACAGGTCAGGACGGCGAAGCCGTCCGCAAGTGGTTCTCCGCCGCGACCGCCGCGAGCTGAGCTCATGGTTTACTTCCATCAGATGGCAGCCGCCCGCCGATTTCGACGCTTTCCCGAGCTCGCCCGGAGGGTCACGGCTGCCTGAGCAGACAGATCCAGACCTCTTTCCCGGGCGCCCAGCGAGGCGCCCTTTTTGTTTTTCGTGATCACATCGCCCGACAACTCGAAGCTCAAGTCCATCCGCAAGCTGCAATCGCGCCGCGAGCGCGATCGCAGTGGCCTGTTCGCGGCCGAGGGCGAGGACCTGGTTGCGGCGGCCGAGGCCGCGGGCGTCGAGCCCGAGTACGTGCTCGTCGCCGGCGAGGACGTTGAGGCGGAGCTGCTCGACGCGGTGAGCGTTCTCGGCTCCGGCACGCGGGTGATCGGCGTGTACCGCCAGCGCTGGATCGAGCCCAACGGCGACCTGCGCGTGTACCTGCACGGCGTGGGCGACCCGGGCAACGTCGGCGCCGTGGTGCGCTCGGCGCACGCGCTGGCCGACGGCAACGTGGTCCTCGGGCCGGGATGCGCCGACCCGTACTCGCCCAAGGCCGTGCGCGCCAGCACCGGCTCGATCTTCGCCCGGCCCCCGGCGCGGGCGGGGTTCGGCGACCTGGGCGGCATGCGGGTGGCCCTGGACTCGAGGGCGACCGACGTGCTGGCGAGGGTCGAGCCGAAGTCGCCCGTGACCGTCTGCGTGGGGGCCGAGCGCGAGGGCCTGCCCGACGAGATCGCCGATTCGGCCGAGCGCTGCGCGCGCATCCCCCTGGCGCCGGGCGCGCCGGACTCGCTCAACGCGGCGATGGCCGCCACCATCGCCCTGTACGACCTCGGAAATAGGATGACCCGCCATGCTTGAGCGAATCGCGGAGATCCGGTCCGAGGCCGAGGCGAACATCGCCGCCGCCTCGAGCACCGACGCCCTCGAGGAGGCGCGGGTGCGCTACCTGGGCCGGCGCTCGGAGCTGACCTCCATCCTTCGCGGGGTCGGAAGCCTGGAGCCGGCCGAGCGCGGGCCGGTGGGCGCCGGCGCGAACGCCGCCCGCCAGGCGCTCGAGGACGCCCTGGGCAAGCGCCTCGACGAGCTGGAGGGGGCCGAGCTGGCCGAGAAGCTCCTCGCCGACCGCGTCGACGTGACCCTGCCCGGAACGCCGCCGGTTGCCGCGGGCAACCTGCACCTGCTCACCCGGACCCGGCGCGAGATCGAGGACGTCTTCATCGGCCTGGGCTACCGGGTGATGGAGGGGCCGGAGATCGAGCACGACTACTACAACTTCACCGCGCTGAACCACCCGCCCGGCCATCCGGCGCGCCTGGCGCAGGACAGCTTCTACGTCGACCCGGCGACGCTTCCCGAGGGGCTTCGAAACCACGACGGCCTGCCGCCCGGCCCGCAGGACATCCTGTGGCGCACGCACACCTCGCCGATGCAGGTGCGCGCGATGGAGGCCAACGACCCGCCGCTGTTCATCGTGGTGCCCGGCACGGTCTATCGCCGCGACACCATCGACGCGACCCACCTGCCCATGTTCCATCAGGTCGAGGGGCTCGCGGTCGGCCCGGGCGTCTCGCTGGCCGACCTCGCGGGCACGCTCGACGAGGCGGCGCGCGCGCTGTTCGGCCCGGAGCGCAAGACGCGCCTGAAGCCGGACTTCTTCCCGTTCACCGAGCCGAGCGTGCAGGTCGACGTCTCCTGCTTTCGCTGCGACGGCACCGGGGTCCTGGGCAACGGCGAGCGCGACGGCCTGTGCAAGGGCACCGGGTGGATCGAGATCCTCGGCGCGGGCATGGTCGACCCCAACGTCTTCGGCTTCGTCGGCTCCGAGGCCTACGACCCCGAGACGACGCAGGGCTTCGCGTTCGGCATGGGGATCGAGCGGATCGCGATGCTGAAGCACGGCATCCCCGACCTGCGGCTCTTCTTCGAGAACGACGTGCGGTTCCTGGAGCAATTTCATTGAGCGCGGAGCTGATTTCGATGTTTGATGGGCGGAGCGCGAGGGCTGTTCTGTGAAAATTCCCTTCAGCTGGCTGCGCGAGTACTGCGATCCCGGGCTCTCCGCCGTGGAGGTCGCCGACCTGCTCGCCGCCAAGGCGGTGGAGGTCGAGCGGGTCACGCCGATCGGCCCGCCCGCCCCCGACGGCTTCGTGGTCGGCCGCGTGCTGGCGGCCGAGAAGCATCCGAACGCCGACCGCCTGAGGGTCTGCACGGTCGACGCGGGCGACGGTGAGCGCACGATCGTGTGCGGCGCGCCCAACGTCGACGGCGGCCAGACCGTGGCGGTCGCGGTGCCCGGCGCCGTGATGCCCGGCGGCCAGGAGCTCGGCAAGGCGAAGCTCCGGGGCATCGAGTCGAACGGGATGATCCTCTCCGAGCAGGAGCTCGAGCTTGGCGACGACCAGGCCGGGATTCTCGTCCTCGCGGACGAGAATCAACAAATGCCCGCCACCTCCTCCGCTTCGCGTCCGGGGGTGTCGGGGTCCGCCCAGGCTCTTGAGCCCGGCACGCCGTTGAGCGAGCTCTTCGCCCTCTCCGACGAGGTGCTCGAGCTCGACCTGAACCCCAACCGCTCCGACTGCCTGGGCGTCTACGGGGTCGCGCGCGAGGTGCACGCGCTCACCGGCGCACCGCTGGCGACGCCGCCGTGGGACGCCGACGTCGAGCCCGCCGCGGGCGAGTCGGTCGCCGACGTCGCCTCGGTCCGGGTGGAGGTGCCCGAGCTGTGTGCGCGCTTCACCGCGCGCGCCTTCGGCTCGGTCGCGAACGGCCCCTCGCCGATGTGGCTGCGGGCGCGGCTTCGCGGCGCCGGCCAGCGCTCGATCTCCAGCGCCGTCGACATCACCAACTACGTGATGCTCATGACCGCGCAGCCGCTGCACGCCTTCGACCTCGACCGCGTTCCCGGCGGCGAGATCATCGTGCGGACCGCCCGCGACGGCGAGACGATGACCACGCTCGACGGCTCCGAGCGCACGTTCGACGAGCAGACGGTCCTGGTGTGCGACCGCGACGGACCCACCGGCATCGCCGGGATCATGGGCGGCCAGGTCTCCGAGGTGGCCGGCTCGACCTCGCGGATCCTGCTTGAGGCGGCGACCTGGAACGGCGTGAACATCCTGCGGACGTCGTCGATGCTGGGGCTTCGCACCGACGCGTCCGCCCGCTTCGAGAAGCAGCTTCACCCCGAGCTCGCGATGCGCGCCCAGCGGGTGGCCTCGCAGCTCTACACGGACCTCTGCGGTGCGGCGCTGCTGCAGGGGACGATCGACGAGCTCGCCGAGCTGCCCGCCCCGCACGTGATCTCCCTGCACGGCGCGCGCCTGGACTCGCTGCTGGGCACGCACGTGGAGCTTGCCGAGGCGCGGGAGAGCCTGGAGGCGCTGGAGTTCGGAGTGGCCGAGGCGGGGGAGGGCGCCCTGGAGGTGACCGTGCCCGTCGATCGCCATTACGACGTCTCGCGCGAGGCCGATGTGATCGAGGAGGTCGGGCGGCTCCACGGCCTCGACAAGCTGCCGCGCACGCTGCCGGCGAGCGGCGATCGCCGCGGCGGGCTCAGCCGCGAGCAGGCGCTGCGCCGCCGCGCCGAGGACGAGATGGCCGGCCTGGGCTTCGACGAGATCGTCTCGTGGCACTTCGTCGACGAGACCCTGGCCGGCGAGCTGGGCCTCGATCCGGCCGCCGTGCGGACGGGCAACCCGATCTCGGCAGAGCAATCGGCCATGCGCACCACACTCCTGGGCGGCCTGCTCGACGCCGCCCGGCACAACCTCGCCCGCGGCTCCGAGCGGGTGGCGCTGTTCGAGTCGGGCCGCGTGCACCTGCCCACCGAGCCGCCGTGGCGAGGGGCCCGTGAGCGCGGGCGTGTTCGCCGGTCGCATGCCGGCCCCGGCGCACGAGGTCCACCGGCTCGGCGCGATCGTGTGCGGCCCGCTGACGCCGCCATCGTGGGGCGGGGCCGCCGGTCCTGCCGGCTTCTTCGACCTCAAGGGCGTGCTGGAGGTGCTGGCCGAGGCGCTCGGCGCCGGCGTGACCCTCGCGCCGGGCGAGCGGCCCTTCCTGCATCCCGGCCGCAGCGCCGAGATTGCGGTCGGCGGAGAGCCCGCGGGCTGGCTGGGCGAGCTCCATCCCCGGGTCGCGGCCCGCTGGGACCTGCCCGCCGCGGCCGGCTTCGAGCTCGACCTCGCGCCGCTCGTGGTGCACTCGGTCGCGGGCGAGGAGTCCTACGAGGACGTCGTGACCTTCCCGGCCCTGCGGCAGGACCTGGCCGTGGTCGTCGCCGACGAGGTGCTCGCCGAGGACGTCATCGCGGCGACGCTCGAGGCCGGAGGCGAGCTGCTTCGCGGCGCGGCGGTGTTCGACCTCTACCGCGGAGAGCAGGTGGGCGATGGGCGCAAGAGCCTCGCCCTGCGCCTGGAGTTCCGGGCGAGCGACCGCACGCTCACCGACGCCGAGGTGGCGCCGGTCCGCGAGGCGATCGAGCAGGCGCTCGCGCAGAGGGTCCACGCGGAGCTCCGGGGATGAGCGCGCGCGTTCTCGTCGCAGGCGCCTCGGGGCTGTCCGGGGCGCTGGCAGCCCGGCTCGTCTGGGCGCATCCCGAGCTCGAGCTCGCGGCGGTCACCTCGCGCTCGGACGCCGGCAAGCGGCTCGACGAGCTGCATCCGCGCCACCGCGTGCCGCTGGAGCTCACCGAGCTCGACATCGCGGCGATCGAGGAGGTCGACGCGGCGATCGTCGCCTACCCGCACGCCGCCGCCGCCCCGGTGGTCGCCGAGCTGCGCGGGCCTCGGGGTGCTGGTGGTGGACCTCTCGGCGGACTTCCGGCTTCGCGACCTGCCGAGCTACGAGCGCTGGTACGGACCGCACGGCGAGCCCGACCTGCTCGAGGGCGCCGTCTACGGGCTGCCCGAGATGCACCGCCACGAGGTCCGCGAGGCCGAGCTGGTCGCCAACCCGGGCTGCTACCCCACCGCGGCGCTGCTGGGGCTCGCGCCCCTGGCCGAGGCGGGGCTGCTCGGCGACGTGGTGATCAGCGCCGCGTCGGGCGTCTCCGGCGCCGGGCGGGGCGCCTTCGACTTCGTCGACGTCGCCGAGGGGTTCGCCGCCTACGGAACGGGCGGGCACCGCCACTACCCCGAGATCGTGCAGGGCCTGGGCGCCATGGGCGAGCACGGGACCGTGACCTTCACGCCGCACCTGCTGCCCATCGACCAGGGGCTGCTCGCAAGCTGCTTCGTCACGCCCACGCGCGAGGTGAGCGCGGACGAGGTGGCATCGCTCTACGCCGAGCGCTACGCGGGTGAGGCCTTCGTCGAGGTCCTGGACCGCCCGCCGAACGTGCGCGAGGTCCGCGAGACCAACCTCTGCCGCGTCCACGCGACGGTGGAGGGCGAGACCGGGCGGGTCCTGGCCTTCGCCGCGATCGACAACCTCTGGAAGGGCGCCGCGGGGCAGGCCGTGCAGAACCTCAACCTGATGCTCGGGCTCGGACGAGGGGGCGGGGCTCGCATGAGCGGCGCCCCGTCCGTTCTTTCGCTCGCGCTGGGTCCAGGCGCCCGCCGGGGTCGAGGAGCTCGACCCGGCCGCGCTGGCTCCCGGCTTCCGTGCCGCCGGGGTCGCGTGCGGGCTGAAGGCCGGCGGCGAGACCGACCTGGGCCTCGTGCGCTGCGATGCCGAGGAGGTCAGCTCGGCCGTGCTCCTCACCTCCAACGCGGCGGCCGCCGCGCCGGTGCGCGTGTGCCGCGAGCGCACCGCCCTCGGTCGCGTGCGGGGAGTTGTGGTCAACTCCGGCAACGCCAACGCCGCGACCGGCCAGCAGGGCTATGCCGACGCGCTGGAGATGCGCAACCTCGCGGCTCTCGTGCTCGGGACAGATCCGGAGCTTGTGGTGGTGGCCGAAACCGGCACCATCGGCGTGCCGCTCGACCTCGACTCGGTGGAGCGCGGCATCGCCGACGCCGGCAGCCGTCTCCACGCCTCGGGCGCCGATGATTTCGCTCACGCGATCATGACCACCGACCGGGCGCCAAAGCGCTGCACGGTGCGCGCCGGCGGTGTGACCGTCTCCGCGCAGGCCAAGGGAGCGGGAATGACCCAGCCGGGCTTCGCGACGATGCTGTGCTTCGTGCAGACCGACGCCCGGGTGGACGACCCGGAGGGCGAGCTGCGCCGGGCGGTCGCGAGCTCGTTCGAGCGGATCACGGTCGACGGCCAGCAGTCGACGAACGACACGGTGGTGCTGCAGGCCACGGGCGCCGCCGGCAAGCCGCTGCCGGAGGGGCTGCTCGACGCGGTGCTCCTGGCGCTGGCGATCGAGATCGTCGCCGACGGCGAGGGCGCGAGCAGGGTGGGCCGCATCGAGGTGAGCGGCGCCCGCGACGACGACGAGGCCGAGCGCGTGGCGCGCGCGGTCGCCAACTCGCCGCTGGTGAAGACCGCGATGTACGGACGCGACCCCAACTGGGGGCGGATCGCTCAGGCCGCGGGCATGGCGCTCGCCGGTGAGGACCTGCCGGAGCTCGGCCCCGGCCACATCGACGCCGACGCCCTCGGTGGCGAGGAGGCCGAGGCCGAGATCGGCCTGCGCCTCGACCGCGGCGATGGCCGGGCGCACGTCTACTTCTCGGATCTCACCGTCGACTACGTCAAGCTGAACTCGGAGTACACGACATGACCGATCAACCGGCAGTGGAGGGCGACGGGCGCGGCGCCGCCGTCAGCGTCGAGACGCTGCTCGAGGCGCTGCCCTACATCCGCCAGTTCCACGGGCGCACCGTGGTCATCAAGTACGGCGGCGCGGCGATGACCGACGAGGCGCTTCGCGACGGGTTCGCCACCGACGTGGTCCTCCTGAAGTACGTGGGGCTGAACCCGGTGGTCGTGCACGGTGGCGGGCCCGACATCACCCGCTACATGGAGCGGCTCGACATGCAGGTGCGCTTCGTCGAGGGCCTGCGTGTATCCGACGCCGAGACTGTGGAGGTCGCGCAGATGGTGCTGCTGGGCAAGGTCAACTCCGACATCGTGCGGCGGCTGAACCGCCACGGCCAGCCCGCGGTGGGGCTGTCGGGCGACGACGGCACGATGTTCTCGATCCGCCCCGTCGACAACGCCTCCGAGGTGGGCTACGTCGGCGAGATCGAGCACGTGGACGTTGACGTGCTGAACCACATCGCCGAGGACTACATCCCCGTCGTCGCCTCGGCGGGAGCCGATCGCGATGGCAACTCCTACAACGTCAACGCCGACGCGGCGGCCGGCAAGGTCGCGGCAGCGCTCGGCGCCTACAAGGCGATCTTCCTCACCGACGTCCCCGGCTGGCTGCGCGATGCCGGCGACCTGTCGTCGCTGATCAACCGCACGACCGTGGGGGAGATCAACGACGCGCTGTCCGGGATCTCAGGGGGCATGCGCCCCAAGCTCGGCGCCTGCGTCGAGGCGATCTCGGGCGGAACGGGCTCCGCGCACATCATCGACGGCCGCCGCCCGCATTCCCTGCTTCTGGAGCTCTTCACCGACGCCGGCATCGGCACGATGGTGACCCCTTGAGCGTCGAGGAGCTGCGGGCGCTGGAGCAGCGCTACGTCATGCCCACGTACGCCAAGGCCCCGGTCGAGTTCGTCCGCGGGGAGGGCGCGCGGCTGTGGGATGCGGACGGCAGGGAGTACCTGGACTTCTTCGCCGGGCTGTCGGTTCACAACGCCGGCAACTGCCATCCGGCGATCGTGGAGGCCATCCGCGACCAGGCAGGGCGCCTGGGCGGAGTCTCCAACCTCTTCTACACCGAGCCCGCGATGCGGCTGGCGGCTCGGCTCGCCGAGTCGAGCCTGGGCGGCAAGGCCTTTCTGGCGAACTCGGGGACGGAGGCAAACGAGTGCGCGATCAAGGTCGTGCGCAAGCACGCGCACGCGCGCGGCGTCCAGGCCCCGGAGATCGTGGTCCTGGAGAGCGGGTTCCACGGGCGCACCCTCGCAGCGCTCGCCGCCACCGTGAAGCTGGCGCGCGAGGACTTCTTCGGCCCCCTGCCCACGGGCTTCGCCGCCGTGCCGCGCGACGATCCCGATGCGCTTCGCGCCGCCGTGGGGGAGAGCACCGCGGCGGTGCTCGTCGAGCCGATCCAGGGCGAGGCCGGCGTCTGGCCCATCGGCGACGTCGTGCTCCGTGCCGCTCGCGAGGCGTGCGACGAGGCCGGGGCGCTGCTGGTGTTCGACGAGGTCCAGACCGGGATGGGGAGGACCGGCACGCTGTGGGCCTTCGAGGGCCTCGAGGTGACGCCCGACGTGATGACGGCGGCGAAGGCCCTGGGCGGCGGGATGCCGGTGGGCGCGTGCGTCACGACGCCCGCGCTGGGCGACGTGCTGGCCCTGGGCGATCACGGCTCGACCTTCGCCGGCGGCCCGATCGCCGCGGCGGCCGCCCTCGCGGCGCTCGAGGTGATCGACGACGAGGCGCTGCTGGCCAACGTCCGCGAGCGCGGCGAGCAGCTCGCCGCGGGCCTGGGCGAGCTCGACGGCGTCACGGACGTCCGTGGCCGGGGGCTGATGGTGGGGCTCACGCTCGCCGACGCGCTCGACCCGACAGGTCGTCCACGCCCGCGCGCTCGAGGCCGGCCTGGTGATCAACGTCCCGGGCGCCGCGATGCTGCGCTTCCTGCCGCCGCTCACGGTCACGGAGGCCGAGGTGGCCGAGGCGCTGGAGCTCCTCGCGGGGGCCCTCGCCGGCTCCTGAGCGCGAAACGCGCCGCCCAGGTACGACGGCCGGCGGCCTGTACCCTCGGCCGCCGCCCGTGAGACTCGTCTTCGACTTCTACCGGCTCGCGAATGCCCTGCATCGGCGCGGGATTCCCGTGATCCCGAAACTCATGAGCTACGTCATGCGGGTGGCGTTCGGGTGCTGGATTCCCGCCGCGGCGACCATCGGCCGGGGCACCAGCCTGGGCTACGGAGGGCTCGGCATCGTCATTCACCACGACTCGGTCATCGGCCGCGACTGCCTCATCAGCCAGAACGTGACCCTGGGCGGCCGCGGTGAGCGGGGCGGCGGTTCCTCCGGCACCGACGTGCCAAGGCTCGGAGATCGCGTGAAGGTGGGAGCCGGCGCGAAGCTGCTTGGGGGAATCGTCGTGGGGGACGACGCCGTGATCGGCGCGAACGCCGTGGTGGTCGACGACGTGCCTGCCGGGGCCGTCGTGGGAGGCATCCCCGCGAAGGTGCTGCGCGAGGCTGATCCGGCCTGAGCCGTGGCTACACTCGCGTCGCAATGAACGAGGATCCGACCAGAATCATGCGCGGAGGCCGCGGCGGTCCTCCCGACCCGTACGGCCAGCCCGGGGCCCGCCCCCCGGCGGGATGAGCAGCGGCATGAAGGTCGCCATCGGCATCCTGGTCGCGGCCGTCATCGGCCTCGGAGTCGCGCTGGCGGTGGTCGCGTCCGACAACAACGGCTCGACCTCGACGTCCACGACGGCGCCCACCACCGCCACCACGTCCTCGACGACGCTCGAGCACGACGACGACCACCACGACGACACCGACCAGCACCGCCACCAGCTCGACCTCCACGACGACGCCGAGCACGTCGACGGTCACGTCGACCACGACCACGACGACCACCACGCACGGCAGCGGCGGCCTGGGACCCGGGCGGCGGCAAGTAGCGGCCGGGCCCTCGGGGGCGCCACGCGCCCCATCTACAGTCCGAGCGTGACCTCGCGCCCGACCCTCATCCAGCTCACCAGCTTCGACCGTCCCGAGGCGGGCTCCTTCGTGCCCATGCTCCTCGGCGTCCTCACCGCCGCTCGCGACCGCGGCTGGGGCGCCGAGGCGATCCTCTTCGAGTCCGCCCGCAACGTCGAATGGCTTGCCGACTTCGAGCAGGCCGGGATCCCGGTCACGCTCGCGCCGCACGACGCGACGGCCTCGCGGCGAAGCCGGCTGCGCTGGCTGCGCCCCGAGCTCGCAAGACGCCCCGGCCAGAAGATCCTCCACAGCCACTTCACCGCGTGGGACATCGCGTCGCTGCTGGCGGGCCGCTCGCGCGGGCGACACCGCCGTGTACTGGCACGTGCACAGCGTCCTGCCTCCGGACGCAGCCTCGGTCGCCCGCGGCACGCTGAAGTTCGGCCTGGTCGGCAGAGGCGTGCGCGGAGTCTTCTGCCCGGCGACCAACATCGTCGACGCGGTCGTGCGACGCCGCGCCCGCCGCGACCGCGTGCACTTCCTGCCGAGCGCGATCGACCTCGACCGCTTCCCGCCGGTGGGGGCGGATGCCCGCCGCGCCGCGCGCGAGCAGCTCGGGCTGCCGCAGGACGCGACCGTGCTGCTGCACTTCGGATGGGACTTCAAGGTCAAGGGCGGCGACTACTTCGTGCAGACCGTCGCGCAGCTCGCGAAGGCGGGCCGTACCGGCCTCGTCGGGCTCTCGCGGGGCGGCGGCGAGGAGACCGAGGCCCTCGCGCGGGAGCTTGGCGTCGCCGACCTGGTCCGCCTGCAGCCCCCGGTAGAGGATGCCCGCAGCCTCTTCGCCGCGGCGGACCTGATGGTGTCGTCGAGCCGCGAGGAGGGGATGGCCTACACGGTCCTGGAGGCTCTTGCCAGCGGTATCCCCGTGGTCGCGACGCCCACCGCCGGGCACGTCTACCTCGGCGAGGAGATGGACGCCTGCCGGATCGCCGCGGCGGACCCCGGCGATCTCGCGGGCGCGGTGGAGCAGACCCTCGATCGCGCCCCGGAGGTGGCCCAGGCCGAGGCCGGCCAGGCTCGCACCTGGATCGACGAGAACCTCGCGGTCGCGGTCGTGGCCGACGAGCTGCTCGACCTCTACGAGCGCGACCTGGGGATGGGCCGGGGGCCCCGGCCCGGCGCGCGGGCCGCAGCGGCGAGCTCCGCGCCCCGGCTGGTGCAGCTCGCGAGCTACTCCACCATGCGCGCGGGCTCGTTCATCCCGATGATGGAGGCGATCCTCCGGGCGGCCGCCGACCGGGGCTGGCGCACCGAGGCGGCGCTGCCCGAGACCGTGGCCGGCGCCACCTGGCTGCCCGTCTTCGAGGAGGCCGGCGCGCGCGTGCGGCTCCTGCCCGCCGGCGGGCGCTCCGCCCAGAACCGGGCCGTGGCCGAGATCGTCGCGGAGGAGCCTGGCCCGCTGATCATGCACTCCCACTTCACCGGGTACGACATCTCGAGCGCGCTCGCGGCGCGCCGGCACGACGACGCCCTGGTCTTCTGGCATCACCATTCGGCGCTGTCGGCCGACCCCTGGATCGTGGCGCGCAACCTCCTGAAGTTCGGGGTGCTGGGCCGCCGTGTCGAGCGCATCTTCTGCCCCTCGCCCGATCTGTGCGAGGGCCTTCGGCGGCGGCTCGCGCCCGCCGACCGCCTCCAGCTGATGCCGAACGCCGTGGACGTCGCGCGGTTTCCGGTGGTCACGCGTGAGCGCCGGGCGCAGGCACGCGAGCGCCTGGGCATCGACCCCGACGTCGCCGTGCTCCTCAACTTCGCCTGGGATTGGGAGATCAAGGGCGGGGAGCTGTTCCAGCGGGCGGTGTCGCGGCTGCTCGCGGACGGCCGGACCGTGCTCGCGCTTCAGGTGGGCGACACCGAGCAGGGTCTCGCCTCACGCCAGGCCCTGGGGCTCGGCGACGACCCTGCGGGTCCTCGGGCAGACCGACGACGTCGCGACCCTCTACGCCGCCGCGGATGTTTTCGTGGCCTCGAGCCCCGCGGAGGGAGTGCCCTTCGCAGTGATCGAGGCCGTCAGCTGCGGCCTTGGCCTGGCGGCGACGGACATCCCGGGACACGCTCTTCTCGCCGAGGGGCTCGACTCGACGCGGCTTGCCGCCTATGACCCGGCGGCGATGGCCGTTGCGGTGGGCGAGCTGCTGGACCGCGCGCCGGCACAGGCCGAGGCGCAGGCCCATCAGGCCCACGCGCTGGCCGCCGAGCGCTTCTCGCTGGACGAGTGGGCTCGGCGGATGCTCGCGGAGTACGAGCAGGCTCTCGAGCGTCACGGCCTTGCCGGCTCGCCGTCCTGAGGGCGCCGTGAGAATCGGCGCCGCGATCGCGTGCGTCCTCGCCGCGGGCCTCCTGGCCGGGGGGTGCGGCGACTCGGCGCCGGCCGGCCCGGGAAAGATGGAGGTCAGCGTGCTCGGGTCGGCCACCCAGGCGCGGCTCGACGAGCCGTTTCCCGCCGGCGCGGGCTCGATCCGCCTGCTGGCGGCGCGAAACGAGTTCGAGTCCGCACAGGTCGCGGTCCAGGCCGTGGACGGAAACGTGGCGGGCGTCGACGTGCGCGCGGACGGCCCGCTGCGCGGCGCCGGAGGCGAGATCCCGGCCACGGCCATCTCGGTGTCTCGCGAGGTGGGGTACCTGGTCGATCCCGCCGCGGGCACCCAGCCGTCCGACGGTGAGGGCGGGACGGGGGTGTGGCCGGATGCGCTCATCCCGGCGCGCGACTCCCTCTACGGCGAGCAGCGCTCGGCGTTCCCCTACGACGTGCCGGCCGATGGCCGGATGCTGGCCTGGGTCGACGTCCTCGTGCCGCCCGGAACGGCACCCGGCGAGTACAGGGGCAGGCTGCTGGTGAGCGACGCCCGCGGCCAGTCGATGCCCGTGCCCTTCGCACTCCAGGTGATCGACCTCACGCTTCCATCGACGCCGGACCTCACGACCGCCCTCGGCACGAGCCCTGACAACCCGTGCCTGGCCTTCACCGGCTCTTCGTGCGACGCCCTCCGACCCGTCGTCGTGGTCGCTGCACGCGCTGTTCGAGCGCGAGGCCCTCGACGACCGGCTGACGATCTTCAACCCGTTCCCCACGCAATACGGCAAGGCCCCCACCGAGGTTCAGCTGCGCTCGCACGACGGGTCGCTGCTGTCGGGCAGCGGCGCCGTCGAGCCCCCCGGCACCCTGCCGCCGCGCCTTCAGGGCGCCCGGATGACTTCGGTCGGCGCCTTCTGGCAGTGCCTTCGCGCCGGCGCGGCCTGCCTGCGCTCCTGGCGGTCGACCGCGGAGGCCCTGGGGGTGAGCGACCGCTTCTTCGTGTTCGTCTGCGACGAGCCCAACGAGGACCCCGCGCTGTGGCGCACGTGCGATCGCCGCAGCGACGAGGCCGCCGCGGCGTGGCCGGGCGGCGCACAGCTCATCACCGCGACGGCGCATGCCGCCGCCCTGTTCGGCCCCGTCGCCCTGGCGAACGCGGACATCCTCGCCCCGATCGTCAACGACCTCGACGACAAGTCGGGCATCTACGCGCGGCAACCAGCGCCCCACCTATCGGTCGTACCTGAACAGGCCCTCCGGGCCCGAAGCGGCGCCGCCGCGGCTGTGGACCTACGTCTCGTGCGCCAGCGACGGCTGCGGCGACGCCCCGGCGAACGCCTACTCCGAGGGCTGGCCGAGCCTGGCGATCGACGCGCCCGGCTCTGAGGCGCGCGCCGTGGGCTGGGTGGCCTTCGACTACGACGTCAGCGGCTTCCTGTACTTCGACACCACCCGCTCGCTCACGACCGCGTGGACCGATCAGTACCTCTCGGGCGCGAACGGCGACGGCAACCTCTTCTACCCGGGCGGGCCGGACGGCCTGGACGGCGGGCCGGCGATCGGCGGCGAGCACGCCATCCCCCTCGAGTCGGTGCGGCTGAAGCGGTTGCGCGACGGGGTGGAGGACTACGAGTACCTGCGGGCGCTCGCCGCTCGCCGGGGCAGGCCGAGGGCCGCCGCGGCCGTCGGGTCCTTATTCGGACCGCGCAGCTCGGCCGCCTACTCCACTTCGGTTAGCCAGTCTGAGCTGGACCAGGCGCGATGCAGCGTGGCGGTGGGCATCGATCCCGGCGCCCAGGGCTTCTGCAACCGTTCCGCCACGACAGGCGCCGTGCAGGCGTCGGCGACGCCGGATTCGTAGATTTGACGACGTGAACGATCCGAAAACGCAGGGTGGACGCCACGTTCTGGTCGTGGGAGGAGCAGGCTACGTCGGCAATGTGCTGACGCGCCGGCTGCTCGGGGCAGGGCACCGTGTTCGCGTACTCGACCGACTGATCTTCGACCACGGCACCGCGCTGTCGGGCATCTGGGAGGAGCCCGGCTTCTCCTATGTGAGCGGCGACGTGCGCTCCTCCGGGGACGTCGACCGCAGCCTCGACGGCATCACCGACGTGGTCCTGCTGGCCGGCCTGGTGGGCGACCCGATCTGCCGCAAGTACTCCGGCCTCGCCCAGGAGGTCAACGACGTCGCCTGCCGGGGGCTGATCGACGCGCTGAACGGGCGCGGGATCGACCGCTTCGCGTTCACGTCGACCTGCAGCAACTACGGCCTTCGTGACTCCGACGAGCCCGCGACGGAGGAGTCCGAGCTGGCGCCCGTGTCGCTGTACGCCGAGCACAAGGTCAAGGTCGAGCAGCACGTGCTCGAGCGCCTCGACGACCTGGACTTCACGCCCGACGCTGCTGCGCATCGCCACGGCCTACGGGCTCTCGCAGCGCATGCGCTTCGACCTCACGATCTCCGAGTTCACCCACACGCTCGCGTCGGGCGCGCGAGCTGCTCGTCTACGACGCCGACACCTGGCGGCCCTACTGCCACGTCGCCGACATCTCCAAGGCGATCATGACCGTCTTCGACGCGCCCGCAGAGAAGGTCCGCGGCGAGGTCTTCAACGTCGGGCACTCCGACGAGAACTACACGAAGCGGATGGTGGTCGACACCGTGCTCGACGCGCTCGACGGCGACGGCGTCGTTCGCTACGACGAGGGCGGCACCGACCCGCGCAACTACAGGGTCTCGTTCGAGAAGATCCGCGACGTCCTCGGCTACGAGCCCGACCACAGCGTCCCGGGCACCGTCGCCAACCTGATCCGCGCCGTGCAGGCCGGCGTCTACAACGACGTGGATTCGCGGCCGGGCTTCTACACCAATCACACGATCAGCCCGGAGGTCGTCGGGGTCCACGCCGCCGGTGAGGGAGCAGACTGATGCGAGGCGACCGAGGAGCGAAGCGCGAAGGGGCGCGCTGATGCGCGCGGTGATCCTCGCCGGCGGGCAGGGTGCCCGCCTTCGTCCCTACACGACGGTCCTGCCGAAGCCGCTGGTGCCGGTGGGCGACAGGCCGATCCTCGCGCTGATCATGGACCAGCTCGCGAGCGCGGGCTTCAAGGAGGTCGACCTGTGCGTCGGCTACCTCGGCGAGCTGATCCGCGTGTACTTCGACCAGTGGCAGGGCCGGCCCGAGGGCTTCGAGATGCGCTACCACTGGGAGGACGAGCCGCTCGGCACGGCCGGCGCCGTGCGCAACATCCCGCCGTCGGACGAGCCGCTGCTGGTGATGAACGGCGACATCCTCTCGACCATCGACTACGCCGACCTCATGCGCTTACCACAACGAAAACGACGCGGCGATGACGATCGCCTGCCACCGCAAGGACGTGCAGCTCGCGCTCGGCGTCATCGAGGGGACCGAGCAGCGGGTGACCGGCTTCGTCGAGAAGCCGCTCCTGCACTACGACGTCAGCATGGGCATCTACGTGTACGGGCCGGAGGCGGTGGCGATGATCCCCGACGGTCGCTTCGATTTCCCAGACCTCGTGCACGCCCTTCTCGGAGCCGATCGAAAGGTCATGACGTACAACTTCGACGGCCCATGGTTCGACATCGGGACTCCCGACGAATACGAGCGGGCATCCGACTTCTTCGCGGAGCAGCCAGGGAAGTTCGACGCAGCGCGGCGCTGAGGCCATGAGGGTCCTCGTGGTCACGCAGCACTTCGCGCCGGAGGTGACAGCCGCCCGGGCGCGCCTGGAGGCGTTCGCCGGAGGCCTTCACGGGCTCGGCTGGGACGTAGAGGTGGTCACGGCCGTGCCCAACCACCCCGAGGGCGTCGTTCACCCGGACTTCCGCGGCAGGGCGGTGGTGCGACGCAGCGAGGACGGCTACGGCGTGAGCTACGTCTGGGTGCGCACCAGACCGGCGAAGTCGATGATGAACCGGCTCGCGCTGTACGGCAGCTTCGCGACGATGGCCACGCTCGTGGGTTCGGCGCGCCGCCGCCCCGACGTGGTCCTGGCCTCCTCGCCACCCCTGCCGGTGGCCGCCGCGGCCGCCGCGCTGGCCCTCCGCCATCGCGCGCCCTGGGTCTTCGACGTGCGCGACCTCTGGCCAGAGGCGGCGGTTGCGCTTGGCGAGCTGTCGAATCCCCGGGTGATCCGGGTGGCCGAGGCCCTGGAGCGGCGCCTCTACGCGTCGGCCTCGCGCATCGTCACCGTCACCGGGCCGTTCGCGGGCTCGATCGCCTCGCGCGCTCCGGAGGGCAAGCCGATCACGGTGATCCCCAACGGCACGACGCGGATGTGGATGGAGGCCGGCGAGGCCGAAGTCGACCGCGCGGAGGTGGGGCTGGAGGGCGATCGCTTCGTCCTGGGATACGCGGGCAACGTCGGCATCGCGCAGGGCCTGCACGCTGCGATCGACGCCGCGGGGCTGCTCGGCGACGACTTCCGCCTGCTCATCCTCGGGGCAGGCCCGCTGCTGGCCGAGATGCGCTCCCGGGCCGCCGATCGCGCGCCGGGCCGGGTGGAGTTCCGCGAGCCTGTCCAGCCCGAGGCCGCCGCGCGGATCCTGCGCGCCTGCGACGCGCTGCTCGTGCCCCTCGATGCCCAGCCCGAGCTGCGGCAGTTCGTGCCCTCGAAGCTCTTCGACTACGCCGCCGTGGGCCGGCCCGTGATCGTCTCCGCCGCCGGGGAGGCCAGCCGGCTGGCGGGTGACGCCGATGCGGCGCTGACGATCCCGCCGGGCGACCCGGAGGCGCTTGCCGCCGCCATCAACCGGCTGCGCAGCGACGCGGGGCTGGCCGAGGGCCTGTCAGGACGCGGCCGCGAGTTCGCGGCCGGCTACCTGCGCGAGCGCCAGGTGGAGCGCCTCGACGAGGTTCTGCGCGAGGCCGTGGCGAAGGGCCGGCGGGGATGAGCGCCCGCGAGCCGGCGGTGCGGCTGTCGCGACCGCCGGACGAATCGGCGATCCCGCCGACCGAGGTGCCGACCGCGCGCGATGCGACCAGCCGCAACGCGCTGGCCGCGCTTGGCGTGCAGCTCACCGGGGCGTTCTTCACGACGATCCTCACGCTGTTCCTGGTTCGCAAGCTGGGGCCGACGAGCTACGGGGTCTTCAGCCTCGCGGTCGGGTTCGGCGTGATCATCTCCCTGGCGTCCGAGTTCGGGCTGTCCAACTCCGCGGCGCGCCTCATGGCCGAGGCCGGCCACGATCGCGACGAGGTGAGGACCATCCTCGGCGAGGCCTTCCGGCTGAAGCTTGCGGTCGCCGTCTGTGGCGCCCTGCTCCTGATCGGATTCGCAGGGCCGATCGCGTCGGCCTACGGAATCCCCTCGCTGGCCTGGCCGCTGCGGGCGACGGCGGTCGCGATCGCCGGGCAGAACATGCTCAGCCTGTTCCTCGTCACGTTCGAGGTGGAGGGCCGCGTATCGACCAACCTGCGCCTCGCCTTCTCGGAGAGCATCATCGAGACCGCCTCCAGCATTGTCCTGGTGCTCGCCGGCGCCGGCGCCTCGGGCGCCGCCTTCGGGCGCGCCGCCGGATTCGTGACCGCAGCAACCGTCGGCATGATCGTGGCGGCCCGGGCGCTGGGCTGGAATCCGTTTGCCCGCCCGCGGCACTCCCATTCGCGCCGGGAGATGACCAGGTACGGCGCCACCCTGTTCGTTGTCGACGCGGCCATCGCGGTGTTCAACCGCATCGACGTGATCCTGATCGGCGCGATCATCGGCGCCACCGCGGCGGGAACGTTCGAGGCGCCGCTGCGGATAACGATCTTCCTCCTGTACTTCGGCTCGGCGATGGCGAGCGCGGTGGCGCCGCGGCTGAGCCGCACGGTCGCACAGGCCACGCCGGTGGACACGTTCGTGCTGGCGCTCCGCTACCTGGTGATCATCCAGGTCGCGTTCATCGTGCCGATGATCGTCTGGGCCACTCCCCTGACGAATCTCCTGCTGGGCAGCGGCTACTCGGACTCGGCGGCGATCATGCGCGCGCTGACCCCTTGGGTGTTCCTGGCGGGGCTTGCGGGCCTGCTGAGCGTGGCGGTGAACTACGTTGGCCGGGCAGCGTCGCGGATCCCCGCGGCCGTGGCCGCCGTGATCGCGAACATCGCCTTCGATCTCATCTTCATTCCGAAGATCGGCGCCATCGCCGGTGCGTACGGCTCGGCGATCGGCTACCTGATCTACACGCCGGGACACTTCTGGATCCTTCGCGCCGAGCTTGGGTTCGAGCTGCGCCCGCTTGTGTTCACGGTCCTGCGGGCGCTTCTCGCCGGCGCCGCAATGGTCATCCCGATGGTCGTGATCGGCACGACCGGGGTGGGCTGGGCTGCGCTGATCGGAGGTCTGGCCGCCGCGAGCGTGCTTTACGTCGCCGGTCTCGTGGTGGTTGGTGAGGTGACCCCAGCCGACATCAAGTTCGTCGCGAGCAGGCTGCTCTCAGCGGTCGGCCTCTAGCCGCAGCGGCCTGCGCCCATCGCGGTCCCAGAGGATCGCCCGGGCACCGGCGGGCGCCTCGACCGTGTCGCCGACCTCGATCTGTCCGTGTGCCTTCAGCAGGGCCATCAGGTCCGCGGCCCCCAGCCACTCGACGCCCTCGGTCCAAGGCGCGCGGAACAGGTCGCGGCGGGCCACCAGCCTGGCGAAGGTGAGCGGGTCCTTGCGGGGGCTCACGTAGGCAAGGCGGTTGTCAAAGAGCCCGCCGTGGATGACCACGGTGGCGGGCATGCCGGCGGCGGCAAGGGTCGCAAACGCCCCGTAGTCGAGGCGGTGGAGGCCCTCCAGAGTCGAGAGCAGCGTCTCGAAGGCGTTGTGCCCGCTGACGAGGGGTCCGGGAAGCGGCGGCAGCCACGCGGGGAGGTTGCGCTCGGCAAGCGCCGCGAGCAGGCCGTCGCCATAGCTCCACGTGGGCGCCACGAAGGTCCCGGGCTGCGTGCGCAGCGCGCGCGGCGCCCAGTCGAGCGCGAAGTCCAGTCTCCTGCCCGCCTCCTGCGCAGACGTGGTGCGGAACTCGCGCGGCTCCATGCGGCCCTGGCTCCAGAGCTCGGTGTCCAGGTGCAGGTAGCCGTGGTGGACCACCTCGAGGACCCCGGCCTCGATGCCGTCCGCGATCGCGCCGATCGCACGCGGCCAGACGCGATCGATCTCGACTACCTCGTCGCCGTCGTACGCGGCGGACGACACCGCGAGGTTGAGCCTGGCGCCGGCGCCGCCGTAGTGGTCGGTCAGGCGCCGGATGCGCTTCTCGAAGACGGCGTCGGGCTTGGTGCGGCCGTCGCGCTGCTGGTGGCCGTTGCCCGGCACGTCGTCATAGCGCGCCCAGCCGACCGGCGGCAGGAGCACCAGCGGGCGGTCGAGGACCTCCACCAGGAACCGACCGAGCGCCTCGAAGACCCAGAAGGAGTCGAGCCCGCCCCAGGCGTCGACCGGATCGGCCGCAACCGCGAGCCGGCGCTCAGAGGCAACGGCGTGCACGCCCAGGGATGAGCGCGCCCACTCCTCCCCGCCGTGGATGATCGAAAACTGGCCGCGCACCGCGACGCCGGGGCCGAAGGCCGCGACGCCGCGAACTCGCTCGCGCGGCGGCACCCAGCCCACGTCGGGCCCGGGCCGCGGGCAGAAGACCACCGTCGCCGCGAGCTCACCGGCCTGGAGAAGGCCGTCCAGCTCGCCGGTCTCCTCGACCCATCCCATGCCGACCGCGCCGGGGCGCGGCGCATCCAGCACGGGCCCGAGCCGCCACAGCCATGCGACCGCTTCGGCGAAGCGCCGGGCAGACGATCCCGGCGGGACGTAGAGAACCCCTTCCATGCGGCTAAGGATTGCGGAAGCCGAGCGGGTTCTCAGCGCCGAAGGCGGCCGCGCAAGCCGCCGCGCGGAACGGCCAGCCTAAATGCGGCCTTGGCGGCGAACGCCCGCCAGCGCGAGGTGCGGGACGCCATGTAGCGCTCCCACCGCTCGCGGGTCTCCCGGAGGGCCGGGTCGGCGACCTGCCGCTCCAGGGCGGTCAGCTGGTTGATGTGCAGCGCGTGATAGGCGCTCGAGGCCACGTTGGCGATGGGATGCGGGTAGAGGTCGTATCGCGACCAGTAGCCCGTGTCGTAGTCGCCCAGCGCTCCGACGAGGGTCGCGGCGAGCTCCGTGAACCGCTCGCCCGCATCGGTGTCGCCCAGCGCCTCCGAGACGTCGTGGAAGCCCCAGATCGCGAAGATCGCCCCGTTCAGGACGTACGAGGGGGGAGAGGTTGGGTACTCCTCCACGAACCTCCCGCCGTGCAGGTGCGCGAGCGCGCCGCCCTCGGCGGGAGGGAGGAGCATGGGGCGGAGGGCCAGGCGCGCGGCGGAGGCCCAGCGCTCCTCGCCGCCGGCCAGGTGCAGGCGCGCGAGCAGGCTCGCCCCCTCGCCCTGGGCCATGGCCGACGTCCACGGAGGCGGCAGGTCGTAGGTGTGGGGCATGGGGTGCCCGTGAACCCAGGCGCCGTCCGGGTCCTGGATGGCCAGCAGGTGCTCGCCGCAGGCACGGGCCGCCGCGAGCCAATCGTCGCCGTCGCCGGCCAGCCAGCGCTCGTGGGCGCCGAGGCCCCATTGGATCGTCGTGACGTGGAGCTGCTCGTCGCGCGGGCCGAGGAACGGCGGCGGCCACCGCGGGCTCTCCGCCTTGACACGGAAGTCGATGTGGTAGCCGCCGAGGTCGCGACCCGAGCCGACGCGCTCGCCGACCGGCAGCTGGAACGTGCGCGCGCTGGACAGGGCGCCCGGGCTGGAGCGGAGGTTGGAATTCTGCGCCGCGATCCCGGAAGCGTCTCAGGTCGCCCCGATGGTCGAAGATTGCGCCGATGAGCAGGACGGGCGCCGGCCGCAGGATCAAGGTGGTGACGATGGTCGACAGCCTCGGGCTGGTCGGCGGCGGCGAATCGCTGGCTCGCGCCATCACCGAGCGCCTCGACTCCGACCGCTTCGAGGCAATCCTCTGCACGACGCGCGCGACCGACCCCGACGAGCGCCATGAGGCGGCGGCCGCGCTCAGCAAGCTGGGCGTGGCGCTGTGGCCGCTGGAGCGCACCGGGCGCATCGGCCCGGGAGCGCTGCTGCGGCTGCGCCGGCGTCTGCGCGACCGGGGGGTGGACGTGGTCCACGCGCACAAGTTCGGGTCCAACCTCTGGGCCGCGCTGTTCGCGCACGGCGCCGCGGGGGCCGTGATCGCCCACGAGCACGGCGCCCGGGCCTCGTACGCGGACGACAGGGGGCGCCAGTTCGTGGATCGCGAGGTGATCGGGCGCCGCAGCGACATCGTGGTGGCGGTCTCCCACGCCGAGCAGAGCGGCTCGTGGACGTCGCCGGCATTCCGGCGCGGAAGGTCCGCCTGATCCCCAACGGAATCCCCGACCCCCCGGCGCCGTCCGGCCAGGGCGCCGGCCTTCGCGGCGAGCTCGGGTTGGGGCCGGACGTGCCGCTCGTGGGGGCCGTGGCCACGTACCGGCCCGAGAAGCGCCTGGACCTGCTGATCGGCGCGGCGGCGATCCTCGCGCGCGAGCAGCCCGCCCTGCGCATGGTCATCGTGGGCGGTCCCTACAACCAGGACACGTCCCAGGGCGATCGGCTGAAGGCGCTGGCGCGCGAGCAGGGCGTCGCCGACCGGGTCACCTTCCTGGGCTTCCGATCTGACGTCCCCGACCTGCTGCGGGATCTCGACGTGGCCGTCCTGTGCTCGGACCGCGAGGCGAGCCCCCTGGCCGTGATCGAGTACATGGCCGCGGGCCTGCCGGTGGTCGCGACCCGGGTCGGCGGCATCCCGGAGATCGTGGCCGACGGCGAGACCGGGTTGCTCGTGGAGCCGGACAGCGCCGACGCCCTGGCCGCGGCGATCGGCCGGGTGGCGGGCTCCCCCGAGGAGGCCCGCCGGATGGGCGAGGCGGGGCGCAGGCGCCAGCAGGCGGAGTTCTCGATCGGCGCCGTGGTGCGGCGCGTCGAGGACCTCTACGCGGAGCTCGCCGGGTCCTAGGCGGCAGCGGCGCCGGCGTCGCCCGCGGGCTTGCGCGACACCGACTGCAGCGCCGGGCCCAGGCCCAGCAGCAGCCAGAGCTGCTTGGAGAACTCGTTGGAGAGGAAGAAGTCGGCGGCCAGCACCGCGATCACGGCCACGGCCACCGATAGCGCCAGGACCTCCGATCCGCGCTCGCGCCGGCGCGCGAAGTTCCGCGACGCGCGGATCGACGCGCCAAGGCAGCCGCCGACGATCACGAGGAAGAGCACGAGGCCGGGGATCCCGTCCTCGGCGGCGACCTCGAGGTACATGTTGTGCACCACCGACGGCCGGTCGACGATCAGGTCGCTGCGCGGCAGGGCGCCCGGCTGCAGCAGGAAGTGGATCGACGCCACCTGGAAGTTGCCCATCCCCAGGCCGGTGACGGGCTTGGAGCGGACCACGCGCTCGGCGACCTTCCAGATGCTCGTGCGGCCGCTGCCGCCGTCGGCGTTCGAGATGCGATCCACGGCCGTCCGCGGGGCGAACGCCGAGAAGTAGGCCAGCGCCGCCAGGACGGTCAGCACGGCGACGAAGATCAGCCGCCCGCGCGCCCTGTTGCCGAGGATGATCGCGGCGATCATGGCGGCCCCAAGCGAGATCAGCCCGCCGCGCGAGACCGTGAGCATGACCCCGAAGAAGCAGGCGGCCGCGCCGCCGATGAAGAGCCCCCGCACCAGCGCGTCGCGACTGCGGTCGGCGGCCATCCCTCCGGCGAGCACGAGCCCGGCGACGAGCACGGCCGCGAGCTCGTTGGGGTCCCCGAACGTGCCGGAGAGGCGATCCAGGCCGGAGCTGGCGGAGGGCTGCGTGACCACTCCATAGGCGGCCGAGATGGTGGCGCCGACGATGAAGGCGGCGATCACGCGGCGGGCGTCCTTGACGTCGCGGATGCCGGCGAAGATGATCGGAAGCAGCAGGAAGTTGAGCCCGTAGCGGTAGACCGCCGAGATCGTCACCGAGGTCGATTCCGCGTAGACGATGCTGAAGGCGCCCCACGCGAGGAAGGCCAGCGCCGACCAGCAGATGACCGGATGCTCGGCCCAGAACGTGGAGCGGCTGCCCGCGCGGGTGGCGCGCACGGCCAGCCAGGAGACGACCAGCACCAGGCCGGCGAGCTTGGTGAAGCTGACCGCCGAGGAGAGGCCGGGCAGGAGGTCGAGGAACGTGAAGAGCGCGAAGAAGACGATCCCCAGGGAGAGGTCGGCGATCACGATCAGCAGGTAGGCGACCGCAAGCGAGGCGACGATCGCCAGCTTGGGCTCGAGCCCCGCGAGGATCCCGATGATCGTCGCGAGGGTCGTCAGCGCCGTCGGGATGAACCAGCGAGGCGTGTCCGTGACGGTGGCGGTCATCGGCTCCGCCGATCCCCGGCGCGTAGGCTGCGCCGGTGCGGACCGTCGTCTACACGGATTACTCCTACCACCGCGACTCCGCGGGCGTCACATCCGAGCGGGCCTTCTCGGTGTTCGTCGCGCGCGTGGCCGCAAATCTGGGCGAGGTCGTCCTGCTGGGCCGCCTCGACCCGTCCGAGGGCCGGTCGCGCTATCCCATCGGCGACGAGGTCGAGTTCGTGCCCCTGCCCTGGTACCGAAGCCTTTCGCACCCGTTCGAGGCGCTGCGCGCGGCGGCCGGCTCCCTGCGGGCGTTCTGGCGAGCGGCCCGCGGCGCCGACGCCGCATGGCTCCTCGGCCCGCATCCGTTCGCGATCCTGTTCGCCCTTCTGGCCAGGGCGCGCGGAGCTCGGGTGATCCTCGGCGTTCGCCAGGACACGCCGGCCTACGTGCGCGCGCGCCACCCGGACCGCCCGATGCTGCACCTGGTCGGCTCCGCCATGGACCGCGCCTTCAGGCTCATGGCCCGGCGCTGCGCCGTCGTGGTCGTCGGCCCGGGCCTCGCCGAGAGCTACGCCGGCTCGCGCAGCGTTCTCGAGATCGCCGTCTCGCTCGTCGGCCGCGACGACATCGTGGACGTCGAGCAGGCGATGGCGCGCGACTACGCCGGCGAGCTCACGGTCCTCAGCGTCGGCAGGCTGGAGGAGGAGAAGAACCCCCTGCTGCTCGCGGACGTGCTGGCCGCCCTGAACGCGGCGGACTCGCGCTGGCGCCTGGTCGTCTGCGGCGAGGGCCCGCTCGCCGGCGCGCTCTCCGCGCGCCTCGCCGAGCTCGGGGTGGGCGACCGCGCCGAGCTGCGCGGCTACGTCCCGCTCGGCGAGGGCCTCATGCGCCTGTACCTCGAAAGTCACGCGCTCCTCCACATCTCGCTCACCGAGGGCTTTCCGCAGGTCCTGGTCGAGGCCTTTGCGGCGGGGCTGCCGGTGGTCGCCACAGCCGTGGGCGGGATTCCCGCGGCCGCGGGCAACGCGGCGATCCTCATCCCGCCGCGCGACGCCGATGCGGCCGTCGAGGCGCTGGAGCGGCTGGCGGGCGACGCAGGGGAGAGGCGAAGGCTGGTTACGGCGGGGCACGCGAACGTTTCGGGCCGCACGATCGAGATCGAGGCCGGTCGCGTCGCCGACTTCATCGGGGCCTAACTCGAGCGTCGCCGGCCGCCGATGGGCAGGCGCGGCGTCGAAGCCTCCTGGGCCCGCTCGGCGTAGTAGGCGTAGGCGTCGCGGCCGGGGCGAGCGGTGCCGACCACGGCGAACCCCATCGGGCGGACGCTGTTCTCGGCGAGGAGCTCGCCGAGCTGGGTGAGCTTGCCGAGCTGGGTGCGGCCGAGCCGGACGACGATCAAGACCTCGTCGGCGTCATCGGTGAGCGGCAGCGCGTCGATGACGTCGGTCAGCGGCGGCGAGTCGATGACCACGTAGTCGGCCAGGCGCCGCGCCTCGGCGAGCAGGTCGCGGGCCGCGGGCAGCGAGAAGAGCTCGGTGATCCAGCCGCCGGCGTAGTCGGCGAGCAGCAGGCCCAGGTTCTGGCCGGTGGTGGGGGAGGTGACCAGCGCGTCCTCGAGGGCGACGCTCTCGATGAGGACGCTCACGATGCCGTGCTCGGGGGTGACGTCCAGCGCCTTGCCGATCGACGGGCGGCGCAGGTCGGCCTCGATCAGGATCACGCTGTTGCCCGAGGCCGCGAGCGAGCTGGCGAGGTTGATCGCCGTGGAGGTCTTGCCCTCCGAGGGCGTCGACCCCGTGACCAGGAGCACCGACGAGTCGCGGCGCGCCGAGCGCCGAGACGCGGCGATGGTGCCGCGCAACGTCCTGTAGGCCTCCGACGTCGCCGGCGACACCGTGAGCGGCTGCAGCGGCTTGCCCTCCGTGCCACGCGGCTCCTTGGGGATGCGGGCGAGGATCGGCAGGCGGTAGAGGCGCCGCAGCTGCTCCTCGCGGCGGAGCTTGGGGTCGAGGACCTGCGCGGCGAAGGCCGCAGCGATGCCCAGCACGATGCCGGCGATGATCCCGGCGACGATGCTGAGAACGGGCTTGGGCTTGGAGGGCGAGGCCGGGGTCTCCGCGGGGATGGCGAAGTTCAGCGTGGGGTCGCCCTGCGACTGCAGGTTCTGCAGGTTCGCGAGGGCGATCTGCAGCGAACTGCGGTCGACCTCGGTCCGCGCGCTGTTGGCGATCTGCCGCTCGAGGGCGGGAATCAGCGCTCTTGATCTTCGCCCGGATCACCTGGTTGCGATCGACGATGGTCTGCTGGGCGAAGGCGTTTGCAAGGTCGCGCGACTCGCTGGGGGTCGCGGCATTCGCCGTGATCGCGACGATGTCGCTGTCGGCCACCGGCACCGCGCTGACCTGGCTGAGCAGCGCCTGCGGCGAGGTCTGGAGGTTCAGCTTCTCGGCGACGAGCTTGGCGACGTTGAGATTGGTGACGAGCCGCGAAGCCGTCTGGACGGGCCGGGTCGGATCCGCCGACTCGCTGATCAGCGGCAGGGTCACCGACGTCGTTCCCGACGTGGAAGAGACGGGGGTGACCAGCAGGTCGGCCTCGGCGGAGTAGACCTTGCTGGCCAGGAGGACGTAGACGATCGCCAGGCCAGTCGTCAGCGCGACCGACGCGACCAGGATCCAGATGCGCTCGCGCAGCGTCTCGACATAGCGGCTGAGCCCCTCCTGTTCGGAGGGGGGCTGGAGCCAGTCCGCTGCGGGGCGCCCCTGGGTTCCATTCGAGCCATCCATGCGTAGGTTCATTCTGGCAGCCGCCCGCCGCTCCTTCCCCTGTTTGAGGTAGGCATGCAAGCGAGCCGCCGCTTTTCGGGTATACCCACATCGTGGGAGTTGGCGTGCGGTACCTTGATTGCGTGAGGCTTTTCAGCTCCAGCAAGCAGGCCGCCGTCGCGGCCGAGCAGCCCGAGGGCGCGGCGTCGCTCCTCGACGCGCTGACCGGCCCGGTGGGCGAGATCGTCAACGCCGCCAACCACGCCGCGGAGACCATGCGCGAGCAGGCGCAGGCCGCCCGCAGCGAGGACGCCCCCGGCGACCGGGCCAACCCGCGCGCGGATCTGACCGAGGCCCTCCTCGCCCGCACCGAGGACCTTCGCTCGCAGGCGGAGTCGCTCGCCGGCATCCTCGCGCGAGCCTCCCAGCAGCTCACCGCCACCGAGAGCCGCGCCGCCGAGAGCCGCGCCGCCGGGCCGAGGCGGCCCTCTCCGCGCCGCCCCCGGTCGCCGTCCCCGAACCCTCCTCCGCACCGCCTCCCTCCGTCGCGGAGGAGGAGACCGAGGCCGAGACTTCAAAGGCCCCCGCGACTTCAAAGGCCCCCGCGCCGTTCGCGGCCCCCGCCGCCGACCCGCGCGACCCGGTTCCGCTCGCCCAGGGCGGATCGGCCCCGGTGGCGCCCGCGGGAGTTGCTCCTCCCAGTGGCGGATCGACCGGCAGGTTCGTCCCGCGCGGCGCGGGCGCTCGCTCGCGCCCCGTCGGCGAGCGCTCGCCGTCCTCGCAGGGCATTCGCCTGCTCGCCACGCAGATGGCGGTGGCCGGTTCGACTCGCGACGAGGTGGAGCGCCGCCTTCAGACCGAGTTCGGGATCGCCGACGCGAACGAGATCCTCGACGACGTGATGGGCGCAGCCTGATGGCGCAGAGCCTCAGCGACTCGATGGCAAGCGCCGCCGAGCGGATTCAGGACATCGTCGACGCCGCCGAGCGGGTCGCGGCAGAGATCCGCGCCGAGGCAGAGGCCGAAGCCGCCGGGTACCTCGCCGACCGCCGGCGCGAGGCGGACGCCATCACCGCCACCCGTGCCGGCGAGCTTCGCGACCTTTCCGCTTCGATCATCGCCCACGCCAACCGCGTGAAGCAGGAGGCCGACGAGCTGGCCCGTGCTCTGGACGGCGCGATCGAGAAGATGGACGTGCTGGAGCGTCGACAGGCCGCCGCCCCTTCACCGGCTGCCGCCGAGGCTCCCCAGCCCGCGGTGCAGGCCGTGCCCGAGCCGGCCGCCCGAGCCCCCGCCGGCCGTGCAGGCCGTGCCCGAGCCTGCCGCCGACCGCGGCCCGCGGCCGATGGCCTATCCGGGCAACCCGCAGCCCGCCGCCGAGCCGCAGACCGCGGCCTCGGAGGGCGGCAATCGCGAGGACGCCCTCGTGCGCGCCACCCAGATGGCGGTGGCGGGGCACGACCGTTCCGAGATCGAGTCGGCGCTCGCAAGCGAGTTCGGCATCGCCGAGCCCGGCGGGATCGTCGACGACATTCTCGGCGCCGAGGCCGGCTAACCGCCTGGAGCCCGCAGCTTCTCCGACTGGAGGGTTGCGAACACGGCGTAGCGCTGACTTGCGCTGTAGAGCGGGTTGCAGGCCGTGAGCACCAGGAGCTCGTGGCCGACGGGGTCGACGATCTGAGTGTCCGACGGGGCCACGATCCGGTACGACCGGACCCTGTAGACGAAGTCGGCGTAGGGCATCTGGATCGCGATCGAATCGCCGGGTCGCAGCGAGTCGATGTGGCGGAACGGGGCGAGGTACGTGGTGCGGTGGCCCGCGATGCCGATCGTCGTGCCCTGGCCCGGGAACGCAGTCTGGGGGTAATGGCCCGGGCCCTTCTCGAGGCTCGCGGTGTCGGTGCCCTGGATCAGCACCGCGTCGAGGTCGAAGCGGGGGATCTCGATTCGCCCGATCGACTCGGCCCGTGTGGGCCTCGGTGCGTGCGAACACCTTCGCGAGCGCTGCGATCCGCTTCTTCGGATCCGCGACGTGCTGGACCTTCTTCAGGTCGGACGGGGTCGGGAAGCGCTGCTCGAGCTGGTCAAGCTGGTCGCGCGCCTGGCTCTGCTTGATCGAGCCGTATAGGGAGGAGACCGGCTCGCGCCAGGCGAGCGTGAGGCCGACGTCGAGAAAGATCACCAGGCCCGCCGTGATGAGCGCCGTGGAGAGGATCCGCAGGGCTCGGTGCATTCCGGGGATTTTCGCAGGCGAGCCGGGCTGACCCTGGGTTGGTGGGTTTAGGTGGGTTTTCTCGACGGGTGTACGAGCGAAACGCGATTACGTAGACCAATCGGGGCGGCGACCGATCCCACTGGTGATGGGAAAGGTGCTGACAGCAGCTAGGCGCACACTGGTCGCGGGAGCGGCCATTGTGGCGCTCGGAGCGGTTCCGGCCTCCGCCTCGGCCGCTCCGCAGGTCAACGTCTTCGATTCCCTGGCGCAGATCCGGCCCGACAAGGCGCTCCCGGCCGGCGGTGCCTCCTCGGCGACCATCTCCGCCGCCGGCAACGAGTTCGAGTCCTTCCAGGTCGCGGTCGACGCGAGCTCCGGTTCGGTCAGCGGCCTCGACGCCTCCATCTCCGACTTCACCGGCGACGCGGGCACGATCCCGGCATCGAACGTCACCCTCTATCGCGAGGCTTCGATCAACGTCTCGCAGTCCTCGGACAACGAGGGCGGGACGGGCCGCTGGAACGACGCTCTCATCCCCGAGGTCGATCCGCTCTACCACGAGAACCGCAACGCCTTCCCCTACAACGTCTCATCGGGACAGCGCGCGACCATCTGGGTCGACGTCTTCGTGCCGAACGGCCAGGCCGCGGGCGCCTACACCGCGACGCTGACGCTGAAGGACTCCACCGGCACGATCGCCCAGGTTCCGGTCAGCCTCACCGTCGACAGCTTCTCCCTGCCCTCCACGGCGACGCTGAAGTCCGCCTTCCACGTCGACACCTGGCAGGTCTGCTCCGCCTTCACCGGTGACTCCTCCTGCAACGGCAACTGGGACCAGTGGTGGCAGCTGATGAGCCTCATGCAGCGCACGGCCCTCGACGACCGCGTGACCCTCTCGAACGCGTACGCCGGCGACTGGGTCCACCCGCCCACCAGCGGCACCCAGGCCCAGGACTTCGCGAAGTACGTCGCCCCCTACGTCCAGGGCACCGACACCACCGGGCTTCGCCTGCAGGGCGCCAAGATGACCTCGGTCGACGCATACTGGCACTGCGTCAACACCAGCGGTTGCCTCTCGGGCTGGAAGCAGATCGCCCAGCAGTACGGGTTCGCCGACCGCTTCTTCGTCTACGACTGCGACGAGCCCGGCGACAGCTCCTCGAACTGGGCCAACTGCGCGAACACCGCCACCAAGGCCGACGCCGAGTGGCCCGGCGTCACCAAGCTCGTCACCGCCAACGAGACCAACGCCAGCGACGTCGGCGGCAAGGCGGCCATGAAGTACACGGACATCATGACCCCGGTCGTCAACGACATCGCCAACCGCGCGACCGCCACCAACCAGGCCCCGCTCTACAAGGACTTCCTCGACCCGGCCAACAACGCCGCCGGAACCGCCGCAAACCAGCTCTGGATGTACACCTCCTGCATGAGCTTCAGCTGCGACGGGTCCGAGGTCGCCTCGAACCCGTCGCCCTGGTCGGGCATCCCGGGTTACGCGATCGACGGGTCCGCCTCGGAGGAGCGCGCGATGGGCATGGTCTCCTTCGCCTACGGCGCCACCGGCGAGCTCTACTTCCAGACCACGCAGATGCTCGACACCGCCTGGACCAACCAGTACAACTCCGGCGGCAACGGCGACGGCACGCTCTTCTACCCCGGCCTTCCCGGCGGCCCGAACGGGATCGGCGGCACCCACGCGATCCCCCTGGACTCGATCCGGATGAAGCGCATCCGCGACGGCCGCGAGGACTACGAGTACCTGCACCTGCTCCAGCAGCAGGGTCAGGGCGCGGCCGCTCGCTCCGTCGTGACCGGTCTCTTCGGCGGGCTCGATTCCGCGGCCTACTCGACGAACGTGTCCGCGGGCGCCATGGAGAACGCCCGGGCGCAGCTCGCCGGCCTCGTCACCGGCACGACCCCGCCGGTCCAGCCGGCGGCGCCCGACACCACGATCAAGGCTCCCAGGCACGTGCGTCACCACAAGGTCACGCTGCGGGTCTCCTCCGACATCGCCCACGCCAAGTTCCAGTGCAAGGTCGACCACCGCTCCTGGCGCCGCTGCGGGCATCGCACCACGGTGTGGCGCCTCGGCTTCGGGTCGCACAAGGTCAGGGCCCGCGCACTGCTCTCCGGCGGCGTCGCCACGGATCCCACGCCGGCGCACCAGAAGCTCAAGGTCATCGGCAAGCAGCAAGCACAAGCACAGGCGCTAGGCCGGTCGAAGCCTGGGCCGCCGCGACTATGATCGCTCGCGGTGGAGCTGGAGCGCGTCGACGACCTGGCAGCGGTCCGCGCCGAGTGGGATGGGCTCGCCGAGGGAGCGGGCCACCCCTTCGCCACCTGGGAGTGGGCCGACGCCTGGTGGCGCAACCTCGCAGGCGGGCGCGAGCTCTACACATTCGCGGCCCGCGACGCCACCGGCGCGGCGAGGGCGATCCTGCCGATGTACGTCGCCGCCCGCAGGCCGCTGCCGGTCGCGCGGTTCTTCAGCGGCTGGGCCGACCTGCAGTCGCCCGTCTGCCTTCCCGAGGACCGGCCACTCGCCGCCGCCGCGCTGCTGGAGGCGACGAAGCGCCCGCACGGCTGCCGGGTGGTGATCGCCGAGAAGCTCCCCGGCGACCAGGGCTGGGGCGAGCTGCTGCCCGGCGTCTCGCTTCGCCACGACGACGCGCCCCGCCTTCAGATCCGTGGCCGCACCTGGGAGGAGTTCATGGCGACCAAGAAGAGGAAGTTCCGCGGCAACCTCAGGCGCGCGGAGACGAAGCTGATCGACGAGCACGGCCTTGCCTATCGCCTCGCCGACGACCCTGAGCGCTTCGACGAGGACTTCGCCACGCTCGCCCGGCTGCACTCGGCTCGCTGGGGAGGCGCGACGACCGGCGTCCTGGAGGGCACCGGGGCGCAGGTGCACAGGGAGTTCGCCCGGGCGACCCTCGACCGCGGCTGGATGCGGCTGTGGTTCGCCGAGCTCGACGGCAAGCCCGCGGCGGCCTGGTACGGGTGGCGCTTCGCCGGGGTCGACTGGCATTACCAGAGCGGGCGCGACCCCGCCTTCGACGACCTCTCGGTCGGCACGGCGCTGCTCGTCCACACGCTCCGGGAGGCCTTCGGGGACGGCATGGAGGCCTACAACTTCCTCGCCGGGGCCGAGGGATACAAGATGCACTTCGCCGACGAGAACCCCGGCGCGCAGAGCACCATCGTCGGGTCCGGTCCGGTCGGCGGCGCGGCGGCGCGGGCCCTGAAGCTCGGCTTCTCGCTCTCCGGAGGCGCGAGGTCGCGCATCGCACGGATCGCCGGCCGTGGCGGCTCCGAATAGCGCCGAGGCGCGGGCGCATGCCAGACTTCGCGCCCGTGAACGAGGACTCCAGCCCGCGCATCGCCTCCTACCAGGCCGACCCCGAGCAGGTCGGCCGTGTCCTGCTGCTCTACTCGGGCGGCCTCGACACGTCCGTGATGCTCCACTGGATCCAGGAGCGCTACGGCGCCGAGGTTGTGGCGCTGACCGTCAACCTCGGGCAGCCCGACGAGGACTGGAGCGTCGTCACGGGCAAGGCGCACGACCTGGGCGCCGTCGACGCGATCGTGGTCGACGCCCGCGAGGAGTTCGCCCGCGACTTCGTCGCCGCCCGCGATCAGGGCCAACGCGCTCTACGGCGGCGGCTATCCGCTCTTCACCGCGCTCGGCCGGCCGCTCATCGGCAAGATCGCCGTCGAGCAGGCCCGCGCCACGGGCTGCGACACGATCGCCCACGGGTGCACCGGCAAGGGCAACGACCAGGTGCGTCTGGAGGCGACGATCGCCACGCTCGACCCCTCGCTGAAGGTCCTCGCTCCGGTCCGCGAGTGGCGCATGGGCCGCGAGGAGGAGATCGCCTACGCCCGCGAGCACCGGATCCCGGTGAGGGGCGGCACCGAGGCGGCCCCGTACTCCATCGACGACAACCTGTGGGGTCGCAGCTCGGAGGGGGGCGCGATCGAGGATCTCGGCGAGCCCCCGCACGACGACGTCTTCCAGCTCGTGACCAGGCCCGAGGAGGCGCCCGACGATCCGGAGCTCCTGCGCATCGGCTTCGAGGCGGGCGTTCCCGTCAGCGTCGACGGCGAGAAGGCTCGGGCTGGTCGACCTGCTGGAGCTGGTCGGCGCGGCCGGCCGCCGCCACGGCGTCGGGATCGTCGACCACATCGAGGACCGCATCGTCGGCCTGAAGGTGCGCGATGTCTACGAGGTGCCCGCGGCTGCGATCCTGCTCGCCGCGCATGCCGACCTCGAGAAGCTCGTCTCGACCATCCACCAGAACAACTTCAAGCGCACGCTCGAGGACAAGTGGGCGTACCTCTGTTACGCGGGCCTGTGGTGGGAGCCGCTGCGAGGCGACCTCGACGCGTACATGGCCTCGGCCAACGAGCACGTCACCGGCGAGGTCACCCTGAAGCTCTACAAGGGGTCGGCATCGCCGGTTGCGCGCACGTCGCCCTTCGCCCTCTACGACAAGGCGCTTGCCGGCTTCGGCGAGTCGGGCGGAGAGTTCAGCCAGGCCGCCAGCCCCGGCTTCATCGAGCTCTTCAGTCTCCAGACCCGCATGGCCCATCGGGTCCGAAATCGGGTACAAGAGGACGATGTCTGATCTCTACGAGCGCCTTGGGCGCCTGGTGCTCTGGGCCCTGTACGCGCGCTACCGCACTCAGATCCGGATCGCGGCGGGCGCCGCGATCGGCGCGGTGCTCATCGGCGGCTACCTCGCCGCCACCCGCGACCCCCCGGAGGGCTAGCCAAAAACGCATGAACGTCCCTCGCTGCCCTGTATAGGCATCAAGGAGGGACGTTCATTGGGCTAAGGGGTCGGGGCCCAGTCGGGGGAGAGTGCTTCCGAGCCGTTGGGGTCGATGCCCACCAGATGGTCGGAGGCGCTGCCCGGGGCGCGCTGCGGCTCGTCGCCGACGGTCGACCAGTAGACCGTCGGCGAAGGACCGTGGTTGTCGTAGACGTAGGCGAGGCGGCCGCCGTCCGGGGAGAAGCTGGGCTCGGTGACGGTGGCGTACATCTCGTGAGGCACCAGGCAGATCAGGCCCCTGACATCGTCGCCGGTGGAGGTGGCGCTGAAGACCCCGGAGCCGCCGTCGCAGGCCGGCGAGGGTCCGCCTACGTAGGCCAGGCGGCCGTTCGGCGCGAAGGTGGGATCCGAAGCGCCGTCGATGTGAAGCGTGGTGGGGGAGCCGTCGGCGCCGACGGCCTGGACGGAGGGGGCATGCGCGTCGGTGTAGGTCTGCGCGAAGGCAACCAGGGAGCCATCGGGCGAGATGGCGGGGTGGCTCTGCTCGCCCGGGATCGAGGCGGTGAGGTCGACCGGGCGCTTGCCGTTCGCCCTCATGCGCCAGATGTCGGTGTCCCCGGCCCGGTCGCTCGCGAAGTAGATGAAGCGCCCGTCGGGCGAATAGACGGGCTCGTCGCTGATCGCCGCAGAGTCGCCTGTGAGCGCTCGGCGATGCGAGCCATCGGCGCGCATCGACCAGATGTTCGATCCCGAGCTCGACCGGCGTGCATACGCGATGCGCCGGCCGCCGGGCGAGTACGCGGGCGAGGACTCCTCGGCGTGAGGAGTTCGCGTGAGGTTCGTGAGGCCGGAGCCGTCTGCGCTGGCGACGTAGATGTCGAAGGTCGCCCGGGAGTGGGGGTCGTCGAGCGCGTTGCGGTTCCCCGCGAATGCGATGACCCCGCTGTCGTCCTTGCCCGCCGCGGCGGCGGGGGCCGTCTGGGCGAGGCAGCCTGCGGCGATCACGATCACGATCCATCGAGGGCGTCGCCTGAGCACGCCTCCAAGCTACGGACCGGGCATGAGACACGCGTGAGAGGCGCATGAGAGCACCTCTTAATCCCCCCGCCCCACCAATGAACGTCCCTCACTACCCCGTATAGCCATCAGTCAGGGACGTTCATGGGTGCAAGAGGGCGTGCAGGCGCAGGCGTGGCGGAGTTATGTAAAGCAAACGCTCACAATGTCCTTACATATCGCTAGGATTCCCTGGCTCGCACACCGCGCCTTGCGCTCGACGCGCAGGCACGGTCGCTCTTCCGCCGCTGAATGTCAACGCATAAGCACGCCCCCAAGCCCCGCGCCATGCGCCGAGTTGCATGGGTCGTCTGCGTGCTCGCCGCCGCCGGCGCCGGCGTGGTGAGCCTGGGCGGGGTCGCGGGAGCCCAGACGATCGACTCCCTGACCTCGCGGATCTCGGCGGCGAAGGACCAGGCGTCCTCGCTGGCCGCCGAGGTCCAGCAGAGGGTCCAGGCGGCCTCGGCCGCTCGCGGCCAGGCGGTGGCCGCCGCGGCCAAGGAGGCCCAGCTCTCCAGCGTTCTCGCCGAGGGCCAGGCCCGCGAGGCGAGCCTTCGGCAGCGGATGACCGAGACGCAGGACCAGTTGGACCGCGCCCGCGCGCAGCTTCACCGCGCCCTGGCGGCGCTCTCCGAGCGGCTCGTCGCGATCTACAAGGGCGACGCGCCTGACATGACCGAGCTCCTGCTGAGCTCGCACGGCTTCGACGACCTCGCCTCGCGCGCCGACTACCTCGAGGCCATCCAGCACGCGGATGTCGCGCTCGCCGGCCGCGTGCGCAGCCTGCGCGACCAGGTTGCGGTCGCGCTGCAGAAGGTCACCGACGCGCACGAGCAGGCGGTTACGTTCGACCAGCGAATCGCCTCGGCCCGCGACCAGATGGCCTCCGTCCGGGCCAACGCCGAGCAGCGGGTTGCCGCGCTCGAGGCAGCTCGCCAGCAGGCGGCGGCTTCGCTGTCGGACCTCAACGGCCAGGTCTCGGGCTGGGAACAGCAGGTCCAGCACCTCCAGCAGGTCTCCGCCCAGCAGGCTCAGCAGACGGTCTCGAGCTGGATGGGCGCTTGGGCGATTCCCGAGGCGATCGTGATGTGCGAGTCGGGCGGCAACTTCCGCGCCGTCAATCCCAGCTCCGGCGCCGGCGGCGCCTACCAGATCCTTCCCAGCACCTGGCGCCTCTACGGTGGCCAGGGCCTGCCCGAGGACGCTTCGCCGGCCGAGCAGAGCTCGATCGCCGCTCAGATCTGGGCGGACTCCGGCCCGGGCGCCTGGGAGTGCGCGGGCTGAGCGCCGGCGTCGCTCACGCCGCGCCCGTCTGAGGGCGCGAGGACAGCGGTTCGGCTGGCCCCCTCGGGTCGGGCCGCACCGACCACGAGCGTCCCGCGAGCCGGCGCCAAGCGATGGCCAGCACGAGGATCACGCCGACGCCGGCGACCGCGTAGCTGGCGCGCGGCGACAGCACGGCCGCGATCGCACCGCCGAGGATGAAGCCGGGACCCGGCGAGACCCGTGAGACCAGATCGATGAGCGAGGCGACGCGCGCCTGGTGCTCGGCGGCGGTCATCCCCTGCGCGGCCGTCACGACCGAGACGTACTGAACGCCGTTGCCCCCGCCGCCCAGCACGGAGGCCGCGCAGGCCAGGAACAGCGTCGGCGAGGCCGCGGTGAGCAGATAGGCGACGCCCACGGCGAGGGTGCTCCACACGAGCAACGCCCGCAGCGAGACGGTGCGAAGGCGCGCGAAGAGGATCGCTCCGGCGATGGTCCCGACGCCCCAGCTCGCCAGCAGCGCCCCGTACCCGGAGTCGCCGGCGCCGAGGGTGTTCTTCGCAAAGGCGACCTCGATGGGGATCACGGCCGAGAAGAACACAAGCGCGGCGCCCTGCGCCGCGAGCAGGCCGCGAAGCGCCGGATGGCCCCTCGCGTAGGCGAGCCCGGAGGCCAGCCGCCGCCGCCAGTCGCCGGCCTGGGCGCTGGGCCGCGGCAGCCCGCTCGCGACGGCGACCAGCATCGCCGCTCCGGCGAACGAGCCCGCGTCGACCAGCAGCGCCGAGCCGACTCCGGCGCCGGCCACGAGCAGCCCGCCGACGGCCGGTCCGACGGCCGCCGCGCCGGTGAACATCAGGTTCAGGAGCGCGTTGCCGTCGCGCAGCATCCCTTGCTCGGCAAGCAGCGCGGGGACGCAGGCCCGGGTCAGCGCCCGGGCGGTGGCCGCCAGGACGCCGTCGACTATCGCGATCGCCAGCACGGCCGGCAGGCTGAAGCTCGAGGAGATCACCGCGAGGACGACGAACGCCACGGTCTCGCCGGCGTAGAGCGCGGGCAGGATGGCGCGCGGCGGGCTCGTCTCGAACCGGGCCACGACCAGCGGCCCGATCAGCGACGGGAGCACCTGCATCGCGAGGAACAGCCCCGCCGTCGCAAGTGTGGAGTGCGTGCCGTCGTAGACGAGCACGGCGAGGGCGATCTCGCCGAGCCAGTTGCCCACCTCGTTCACGCCATAGGCGAGGGCGAGGTTGGAGAACCCCCTGATCCGCAGTGGAGCGAGGCCGGCGTTCACTTCGAAGCAACGTATCGCAGCGCCCCGCCGTCGGAAAACCCTTGCAAGTTCCTGCAATTTTTTGCAACTTCTAGGAAGATGCACTAAGGTTCGGCACAGCTGCAATCCACCCGTGACCAGGAGAAGAAGCAATGGGTTTCCGCGCAGGCTGAGTCAAGCCAAATCAACTTTCGCAGCGGCGCCTCACCCGAGGCGCCGACTGCAGCAGAAGAGCCGCGTTCACCCGCGGCTCTTTCTGTTTGATGAGGGCGGGTCCTCGCGGGCGGGGATCAGGCGATGCGGGGGTCCTGCGCGTGCGGGCGTGAGCCGTTGGCGCTCGCAGCGGTCGTCACCGCGTTGTCGCCGGCCTGGCTGATCCGGCGGTCGAGCGCGAGCTCCGTCTCGAAGTCGACATCCTCACCGTGGCGGTATGCGTAGTCCTTGTGGCTGAGCAGATCGGCCAGTACCTCGACGAAGTGGCCGTCGAGCTGCGCGCCGGCGACGCGCCGCAGCTCGGTGAGCGCCTCGGAGGAGCTCGAGGGCTTGCGGTACGTGGTGCGCGCGGTCAGCACGTCGTAGACGTCGGCCACGGTGACGATCCGGGCCAGCACGGGGATCTGCTCGGGCGGCAGCTTGTTGGGGTAGCCGGTGCCGTCGAGCCGCTCGTGGTGGGTGAGGATGATCTCCGCGATGTCGTGGTAGCCGCTCACCTGGGCGACCATGCGGGCGCCCTCCTCGGGGTGGCGGCGGATCACCGCCCAGTCCTCCTCCGTCAGGCGCGTGTTGGTCTTGAGGATCCGGTCGGGCAGCGCGAACTTGCCGATGTCGTGCAGCAGGCCGGCCGTGTGCGCGTCGGACTGCTCGTCGTAGGAGAGGCCGGCCGCCTCGGCGATGTCGCGGGCGTAGCGCGCGACCGCGGCGCTGTGGCGGGCCATCATCCGGTCGCGAATGTCGAGGCTGCGAAGGAGCGCCGCGAGCATCGCCACCTGGAAGCCGGCGAGCTCGCGGGCGCGGAGCTCCAGCTCGTCGGCGCGGTCCTGGGAGACGAGCATGGCTCCGAGCAGGTACTGGAAGACGAAGATGCCGACCGCGGCGAGCGCCAGGGCGGGGGTGCCGAGGGTGACGTAGCCGCGGACGACGCCGAGGGCGATGAGCGCCGAGGCCAGCTCGGAGGGGAGCACCGGGAGCAGCGTGCGCTCGACCTTGGTGCGGAAGCGGGAGCGCTCGACGTAGGCGAAGTAGCCGCCGATGATCAGGAAGTTCAGACCCAGGGCGAGGACGAAGGCGGCCATGGCCAGGACGTAATAGGTGCCGTTGCCGGAGTCGATGTCCCACGCGCTAGTCGCTGCGAGGAAGGCGCCGCCGGCAAGCAGGGGGAAGGTGCTGTAGGCGAAGACGTTGATCAGCAGCAGCGTCCGCTCGTAGCGCTCCCGGGCCCAGCCGGAGAGGATCGACACGAGCCCCACGATCACCCCGGCCGCGGGCCCAAGTACGACGAGCGCGACCACGATCGCCATGAAGCTCCCGGAGATCAGGATGTTGTGCGAGGGCGAGCGGACGGCCACGAGCTCGCTGGCCGCTGCGAGCACGGCGAGCACGGCGAGGGCGCCCAGGTCCCAGTTTCCCTGCGGCGCGAGCAGCCCGGCGCCGACGCAGGCGAGAGCCGCCAGAACGGCCTCGGCGCGCAGCACGATGGGTGTGGGCCGCTTGGTCATCGGTCGGGTCGAGAGGGGCTCTCCGTGAGCCTCAGGACGCGACGGTGCGCGTGGCGGGCTGGCGCATCGAGTCGATGAACCGGTCGAGGTCGCCGCGCTCGTAGCGGCGCTGGCCGCCCGGGGTGCGGTAGTAGGGCACGAGCCCGCGATCTGACCAGCTGCGAAGTGACGCGGGGCTGACGCCCAGATACGTGGCCGCCTCCCCGACGTTCAGTAGGCGCTTCTCTGTCATTCCCTGCTTCCTTCCTTCAGCGGCTTCGGCAAAACCGCCGAAACCTTCGCTTGCCGGACAATGTCTAGGGCCGGCTTTCAGAGAAGGCGCAAGAGGCTCAGGGAACCGCCACGAACGAATGCGTAGGTTCAGCCCCCCAAACCTGCGCAACCTGCACGCACGGGAACGGATCTTGCAGGGATGGAGCGCCGGGTCGGGTGCGGCGAACCCGGCGCAGGTGCAGGGAAGAACGGGCGCGCCGAACGAGTCAGCTGACGGAGGATTTGGCCGTCGAGTACTGCCCCGCCTTCCTGGATTCAACCCCTATCGGGGGTGAAAGCAGGAAGGCCTCGAAGAATCGGCCGCCTCGCCGGGCCGGGGACCGCCGACTCGGCTCGAGGTGTCGGCCGGCCACCCTCAGTGAATTACGAAGCGCCGCAGCGCCTGAGCTAGGTGTAATCCCTGAGCCCGTTGTTTCATCCGGGCCCCCTTGAAGGCTGGGGGTGTCTACCCAACCCAGCCCCAAGGAGGTAACCGGATGAAGCTCCACGCTAACGCTGCGCTCAGCCTGAACAAGCGCAGGCTCCTGGTCCATCGCGTCGTCGATGAAGGGTGGTCGCTCGTCGAGGCGGCGAGAGCCGCCGAGACGAGCGAGCCGACCGCCCGCAAGTGGGTGGGCCGCTATCGCGCCGAGGGCGAGGCCGGTCTGCTCGACCGGCCCTCGGCCGCCCGCGACGTCCACAACCGCACCGACGAGCAGCGGATCTCGGTGATCTGTGCCCTGCGCCGGCTGCGGATGACCGGCGCCGAGATCGCCGAGGTCCTGCAGATGGCCGAGACGACGGTCTCGGGCATCCTCACCAGGGTCGGCATGGGCCGCCTCGGGCGCCTCGGCCAAGAGCCGGCAGTCCGCTACGAGCGCCAGCGCCCGGGCGAGCTCATCCACATCGACGTCAAGAAGCTCGGCCGCATCGACCAGGCCGGGCATCGAATGCTCGGCCGCGGACCCGGGCGTCACGGCGGAAGGGGCAAGCATGGCTGGGAGTTCGTCCACGTCTGCGTCGACGACGCCACCCGCTTCGCCTACGTCGAGGTCCTCGCCGACGAGAGGGCAACCACGGCGGTCGGCTTCCTGCGTCGCTGCCTGGCCCACTACCGCCGCCACGGGGTCGCGGTCGAGGCAGTGATGACCGACAACGGCTCCGCCTATCGCTCCGCGGTCCACGCGATCGCCTGCCGGGCACTAGGGCTAAAGCACATCCGCACCCGCCCCTATCGCCCACAGACCAACGGCAAGGCCGAGCGCTTCATCCGCACGATGCTCGGCGGCTGGGCCTACGGCGCCATCTACCGAAACAGCGCCGAGCGCAGCGCCGCGCTGGAGGGCTGGCTATGGCGCTACAACTTCAAGCGCAACCACGGCGCCCTCGGCCGCAGGCCACCGGCAGCTCGGCTCGCCGAGCTGAACAACGCGCTCGGGTCTTACAGCTAGGCCGTGGCGCGCGCCGCCGACTCGATCGAGTCGAGGAGCGCCGCGGTGGCCTCGTCGGGCGAATCGCCCAGGGTGGCCATGCCGCGATTGCCGCTGACCAGGCGAGCGGTGCGATAGCCCACTACGGGGGCCTTCGGCTCGCCGGCGAGGATCGTGCGCAGCGGGCCGCCGATCACGTCGAGGCTCGCCTCGCCGCCGCACAACACGACGGCGCGCGGGTTCAGCGCGCGCAGGGCGTTGCGAAAGCGCGAGTCGGCGAGCGATGCGGAGAGCACCAGCACCCGCAGCCCGGCGCGACGCAGGAAGAGCTCGAGCGCCTGCACGTGCACGGCCTCGGGACCCGAGGGGCACCGGAGTCGAGCAGCAGGACGCCCTCGGGCCGCGTCGCGGGAGGCGCGAGGCGCCGGGCGCCGGCGATCCAGCCCATCGCCCAGCGGCAAGCGTGCTCGAGCTCGACCTCGCGGCCCTCGCGCTCGGCGGCCGCGTCGAGGGCGGGCAGGAGGAGCTCGGAGACCGTGCGCTCGAGCGTGCGCATGGCGAGGCTTTCCTCGAGCTCGCGGTCGGCGGCCTGCTCGTCGAAGCTGTCGAAGGCGCGGACAAGGCGCGAGGGCGTGCCGGGGCCGCGGCCGCGGGCGCGGGCCATGGCGACGGCGGAGGAGATGTTCCCGGTCTCGGCCAGCGCCTCGCGAAGGGCCTCGACCTCGGACAGCTCGTACTGGCGCTGGTTGCCGACCGTGCGGTGGGGGCTGGGGTAGCCAAGGCGGCGCTCCCAGCTGCGAAGCGTCGAGGGGCTCACGCCCAGGAGATCGGCGGCGGCGCTGGTTCGGATCCCGGTCACGGCGCGAATCCAACCATGATTTGGGAGGTTTGCGGTGGTTTTTTCGAAATTGCCGCCGATCTTGCAGCGACGGCGGACGTCCTAGTTGCCGACGAGCCCCCGCTCCGAGCTGGCCACGGCGATCGGCTGGCCGGCGGCCTGGGCCGCGTAGGAGGCCTGCTCGGCGGCCTCGACGAGCGCCTCGGGTGAGTTGCCGTGCTCGGGGCAGGAGCCGATGCCGATGGCGAGATTCAGCCGCGGCCCGTCGTCGGACTGCGACCCCTCGACCAGGGCGACGATGCGCTCGGCGAGGGCCAGGGTCGGCAGCGGGCCCTGGCCCGGGCAGCAGGCAGGCGAGCTGGTCGTGGTCGAGCCGGAAGACGCGATCCCCGGCGCCGATCTCGCCGCCGACGATCCCGGCGACGGCGTCGAGCATGCGCTCGGCGGCGCTCTCGCCGTAGCCCTCCCGCATCACCGCGAGTCCGCCCACGTCGAAGATCATCAGGCTGAAGCCGGCGCCGAACCGGCGCCTGTCGCCGAGCAGCACGCGGATCCACTCATGCAGCTCGCTCGCGCCCGGCAGCCCGGTGGTGGCGTCGCGCGCGGCGTGGCCGCTGCGCTCCCGCACCAGGTCCTCCACGACCGCGCCCTGGATCGCGCCGAACACCTCGGCCAGGCGGGTCGCCCACCGCGCCAGCTCGCCGGCCTCGCGCTCGGGCACCTCGCGCTGAAGTGCCTCGATCAGGATCGCCTGAAGCGCCGCGATGTCACGCGGGATCTGCGCCGGCGCGTCGTCGTCGCTGCGCAGGTTCCGCAGCTCCCCGGCGTGGCGCAGGTCGTCGGGGGAGAGCTCGCGGTCGGCCGCCAGGGCCGGCTCGGAGAGGGCGCCGAGGATCGCCGCGATCAGCGGCGGGGCCTCGCGCGAGACCCAGTCGAGGCCGATCCCGCCGAGCTCCGACACGGGCGTCCGCTCGACGAGCTCCTTCACCCACGCCTTCGCCAGCTCATCGCGAGCCTCGTTGACACGGGCCAGTGGCGAGCTCGGACCCCGCATACAGGGCGAAAGTACCCCACCGCCCAGTCGTCATCGCGGATCCTGTGCCTGACAGCACGTGTTTTAGACTCGCTGCGATGGAGATGGAGAACGACAAGGAGCGTCGAGGCGGGTCCGAGCGTCGCCGGGGGAGAGGCGATCATCGGCGCGACGCTCGACGGACTGCGCCGAGCCGCGGCCGAGGTCGAGCAGGTCGCGAGCGCTGCCGAGACCCTCCAGCGAGCCCTCCTGCCGGCGGATCTGCCCGAGATCGCCGGCCTGACTGTCGCGGGCCGCTACCTCTCCGCCGGCGAAGAGGCCCAGGTGGGCGGTGACTGGTACGACGTGATCGCCCTGCGTGACGGCCGCGCGGGGATCGCCATCGGCGACGTGGTCGGGCACGGGGTCGAGGCCGCGGCGCGCATGGCTCATCTGCAGAGCGCAACCCGCGCCTTCGCGCTCGAGGGGATGCGCCCGTCACTCGTGCTCGAGCGGGTCAGCGGCTTCGCCTACGACGCCCCCGGGCCCTCGATGGCCACCCTTCTCTACGGGATCGTCGACGCCGAGTCCGCGACCCTGCGAATCGCGAGCGCGGCCCATCCGCCGCCGCTCGTGCTGGCCGCCGACGGCTCGACGTGGTTCGTCGACTCTCCGCGCGGCAATCCGCTCGGGGCGCGCCAGTACCCGGCCTACGAGGAGGTCAGCGTGATCGTCGGCCCCGGCGACACCGTCGTCCTCTTCACCGATGGCCTGGTCGAGTCGCCCGCGCAGAGCCTCGACGCCGGGCTCCGCGAGCTCGGCGGCGACGCGGTGGAGCTGTCGCACGACCCCGACGCGCTGTGCGACGGGATGCTCGACCGGCGCTTTGGCGCGAAAGCGCCCAACGACGATGTGGCCGTCCTCGCGATCCGCTTCGACCCGGTGGCGGAGGAGACCTTCGAGATGAGCCTGCCCGCCGAGCCCGACTCGCTGGCGCTGATGCGCCGCAGCATCGGGCGCTGGCTGAAGGGCGCCGGGGCGACGGACGAGGAGGCCTACGACGTGCTCGTCGCCGCGGGCGAGGCGTGCGCGAACGCCATCGCCCACGCCTACCCGATCGGCAGCGCGGCCTTCGAGGTCAGCGCACGCAAGAGCTTCGGCTCGGTCGAGGTGGAGGTGCGGGACTTCGGCAGCTGGCGCGACCCCCGTCCCGGGACCTCGGGCAGGGGCATCGCCCTCATGCGCGAGCTGATGGACGACGTCGACCTCGAGCGGCGCCTTCCCGGAGGCACCACGGTGAAGCTGCGCCGGCGCCTGGCCGCGAGGAGCGCGGCGTGAGCCGCCTGGCCGACCTCGTCATCGAGGACGCTCCCGGGGGCGTCGTCGTCGCGAGGGTTCGCGGCGAGGTCGACGCCTCGAACGCCACCGAGCTGCGGCTCGCGGTCGTCGAGCGGCTCACCAACGAGTCGTCGGCGCTGGTGCTGGACTTCTCGGAGACCTCCTACCTGGACAGCACCGGGATCGCCCTGCTGTTCGAGCTCGCGCGCGGCCTCGGGGCCCGGCGGCAGACGATGCGGCTGGTCGTGCCCTCGAGCGCCCCGATCCGCCGCGTCGTGGAGCTCTGCGACGTCGGCAGCGTCGCGCCGCTCTACGAGGGCGCGGACGACGCCCTGGCGGCGATCGGAGCCTGAGCCCGCTCAGCCGCTGACGCCGGCGGTCCAGGACGCGCGAAAGCCGTCCACGGCCTGTCGCGCGCGCTCGAGCTGGCCGGGCCGGGGGCGGCGACGATCTCGCCCAGACGAGTGGCGAGCGCGCCGATCAGGAGGATCTCGGCGCGCCCGGTCGGGCGCGAGGCCCGCGCGCCCAGCCCGAGGACGCCGACGAGGCGTCCCGAGGCGATCATCGGGGCCGCGACCATCGAGCGCCGTCCGTTGCCGCCGTCGACCGGCACGAGCTGAGTCCGGCGCTCCAGGGCGACGCGTCCGATCGGCCCGTCGCCGAGTGGCACCGGCGAGGCGATCTTCAGCGCCTCGCCGGACGACGCCGCGAGGCCCAGGGAGAGCCCGTCCTCGTCGGCGAGGAACAGCACGGCCGACTCCAGGTCGTGCAGCCCGGCCAGCCCGTCGAGCATTCCATCGGTCTCCACGCGCGCCTCGGCGCCCGCGGCGGCCGGCATCTCCTCGCCGATGTCGCCCGCGCGCATTGCCATCACCACCGCCTGCGAGCGCGTCGACGCTCCGAGCTTGGCCATCGCGTTGCGCACGTGCGTGCGGACGGTCTCGGGGGAGAGGACTAGGGCCGCGGCGATCTCGGCACCGCTCATGCCCTTCGCGAGCATGCCGAGGATCTCTCGTTCGCGCGCGGTGAGCGTGCCGGTCCGCCGGCGTCCGGACGTCGGGCCCATTGGGGCGACAGTATCAATCCCCCATTCGGGGTAACTGAAACGGCAGCGGCGGCGCAATCGCGCGCTCGCCGCCGAGCGCGCGTGCCGACTACTCTTCGGCGCGGTGGCGGGGTCCGTCTTGGGATACGCGCGGAGCCTCGGGCTCCAACTCGGCTCGGCGGCAGGGGTCTCCGGCAAGCTTCGGGTGCTCGGGGTGCTGGCCCGCGCTCGCGGCGGCGGGGTCGCGCGCCGGTCGGCGTGCCGATGCGAGAGCTGGGCGGCGACCGCCTCTGGGTGCGCCCGGGCTCCAGCGATCTGCGAAACGCCTGTTACTACTACCGCGACGACCTCGAGCTGCCGCCGCCGGAGGTCGCCGCCGAGCCGCTCAAGGCGATCGTCGAGCTCGGTACGAACATGGGCGCGGCGCTGACCGCCCTCGCCGCACGCTACCCCGAGGCGCGCGTCCTGGGGGTCGAGCCGGACGCGGCGAACGCCGCCGTCGCCCGACGGAACCTCGAGCGCTTCGGCGCCCGCGCTACCTTCGTCGAGGCGGGGGTCTGGGACGCGGACGCCGAGCTCGTCGTCGACACCACCTCGCCGCACGGCTCACACGGCTTCAGCGTCCGCGCGCGCGAGGCGGGCGACCCCCCGGAGCTTGAGTCGGTTCCCGCTCGGTCGATCGCCTCGCTGCTCGACGAGCACTTTCCGGGCGAGGTTGTCGACTACATGCACGTCTCCATCGAGGGAACGGAGCCGCGCGTGTTCGCCGCGGGCGCCGCCGCCTGGGCCCCGCGGGTGCGCTCACTTCGCGTCGAGGCCCACCCGTACCTGGGGTACACGGCCGCCGACTGCGTCGCTCAGTTCGAGGCCTTGGGCTTCCGCTCCTGGCCTGAGCCGCTCTTCCCGGACAAGTGGGTCTTCGCCGTGCGCGACTGAAGGTCGCGTTCGAAGGAGCGCAGCACCGGCTCGCGCGGGTTGAGCGCCAGCGCCTCGTGCAGCTCTCGAGCGGCGAGCGCCGGGTTGCTCTGTGCGTACAGTCGCGCCAGGAAGTAGTGGGCGGCCCACTCCTCGGGCCTGCGGTCGGCGGCGACCGTGAAGGCCGCGATCGCACGGTCGTGCTGGCCCGCGTAGCGCGAGATGACTCCCTCGCCCATCTGCGGATCGATGGAGAGCGGGTTGAGCGAGCCGGCCTGGCCGAGGTCGCTGAAGGCACGCCCGAGGTCGGTGCGCCACTCCGAGTAGGCGCGGTCGACGTAGCGCTGACTCAGGTAGGGGGGCACCACGCTCAGAGCCAGGATTGCGGTGAGGATGCCGAGATTTCGCCGCCCCGAGCCGCGCGGCACCCTCGAGGGGGTCCGCATCGCGGGGGCGCATGCCGCTCCCAGCAGGCAGAGGACCGGCGCCGTGACCGCCGGATAGGGCCAGAACCAGTCGATCGAGGCATGAACCATCCAGTAGGCGCCCGCCGCGAGCGCCACCGCCGCCAGCGTCGCGGCCGACGGCCCGAGCCGCCCGGCGCGCAGGGCGCCCGCTCCCGCGCCGAACATCGCAAGCACCAGCAGCGCGAGCCCAGGGATGCCAAGCTCGGAGAGCGTCTCGAGCTCGACGCTGTGAGCGTCGTGGGCCGACTGGTCGCTCGAGTGCCGGTGCAGCAGGTACGAGTACCGGTAGCCGCCGGCACCGTCGCCGAGGACCGGGTCACCGACGGCGTCGTCGACCGCGACCCGCCACAGATCCCCTCGCGCGGTCCCGGCGTTGAACCCGAAGTGCGTGGCCTGCTGCGAGGCGTCGGGGCTCTGATCCGACGAGAACTCGCTGACCCGCTGGCTGAACCAGCTCACCGGATTGCCCACGGCGACGACGAACCCGAGGGCGCCGATGACCGCGGCCACCACGAGCCCGCGCCCGACCAGCCGGTCGATCCGCCGGCCGGCGTCGGCGGGGAGGGACATTCCCGCCTCCAGGCGGGCGAAGGCTGCGCCAACCAGCGCCGCGATCGCGGCCGCGGCGATGGTTGCCGCCGCGGCGTGGTGAAGCGGCGTGAGTAGCTCGTTGTGGTCGCCGGCCGCGCTGTAGAGCTCGGACAGATAGGGAACCACCAGCACCGAGGGCAGGGCGATGATCCCGAGCCAGCCGAGCGCCGTGGCGCGCCGCGGGGAGAGCGTGAGGAAGACCGCGACGGCCGCCGCCGCCGCGATCACCGAGCCGCGGCTCTGGCTGAGCATCGCCAGCGAGAGGCACATCGACCCGGCGCCGGCGGCGACGCCGCGCAGCCCCCAGCGAAGCGATCCGGTGCAGCAGATTCCGAGCAGGGGCCAGACGGCGATCAGAAAGAAGGCGGCGTTCGCGTTGCGGTACCCGAGCGGGTACTGCAGCGTCCCGTCGGTCTCGAGATAGGTCGCGATGTCGTGGCCGGTGAGCAGGGCGAGCGTGGTGCCCGCGGCCACCAGCCCGCCCGCGATCGCGAGCGGCGCCAGCGCCAGGTGCATGCGCGGCCCGACGAGATTGCAGAGCCAGATCCCCAGCCCGAACGAGAGCGCGTAGGCGAGCACCCGCTGGGCGTCGCCGAGCGCGATGTCGGGGGCCGGGCTCCAGATCATCGAGACCAGCGTCCACAGGCCGAGGCCCACGAGGGCGAGCAGCGCGAGACGCCCGCGCGGCGACAGCGAGATGCGCCCTCGCCAAGGGGCGGTGCGCGTCAGCAGCACCGTCGCCAGGCACAGGAATGCGGTGCCGGGGAGCAACACGCGGCCGAAGAACGCCCCCTGCTTCCATCCCCACCAGGTCCACGTGACGGCGAGCACCGCAAGCAGGACCAGGGCGTGGGGGTCGACGGCCGTGGGCGCAAAGGCGCGGCCCCGCCGCGTTGCAGAGGAAACGCGGCCTGCGCTCAGCTCCGGTGGCGGCTCGGGCGCCCGTGATGGGGCTGTCGCCGTGCTGGGAGAGGTCATCCCGTTCGGACGGTACCGCCTGGCCCTCGGCCCGGTGCGCGGTCGCCGGGACGTGGCCCGAGAGTTGCGACCGACCCGTTTAGGACGATTGGGGTGCGTGGGCAAGAAGGATCGCGACTCGTTCCAGCCGAAGAAGTCGTCTCGGCCAGAGAACGCCGGGCCGCCCGGCGGGCTCGCTGACGAGATTCGGCGCCGGTTGGGCACGGGGGGCGCCGCCGCCACGCCCGGGGAAACGGGGCCCGCGCCGCCGACCCCCGCGACGCCTCAGCCGCCGCCCGCATCCGCCGAGCCGTCGCAGGCCGCGCCGCCTCCTGAGGGGGCGTCGCAGCCGCCGGAGGACCAGCCGGCCGGCCCATCGCCGCCTGCCGAGCAGCCCCCCACGGCGCCGCCGCATTCCGGCGAGAAGCCCAAGCTCCCGCCCGCGGTGAGCGAGCGGGTGGAGAACGCGCGCGCGGCGATTGCGCGCGAGCTCCTCGAGCTCGGCCGGCGGCTGGAGCAGGAGCACGAGGGCGCTGTTGCCCAGCTCGGCGAGCAGGGCGAGTCGAGTCTCGCCGAGGTGGAGTCGTCGATGGGCGACCGTGCTGCGGTGGTCATCGGCGAGCGCCTCGACGCGGTCGCCGATGAGCTTCGCAACGAGTTCGAGCACGCCCTCGCCGACGCGCGCGCGGGCCTGACCGCCGACTTCGAGGCGGCGATGTCGAGGCAGCGCGGCGAGCTCGCCGCGTCGGTCGCGGACAGGCGCGAGGAGCTGGAGTCGACGATCGCCTCGGCCGGCGCGGAGATCGCCGCGGCCATGGACGCCCGGTTCGAAAGCTCGGTTGCGGCCTGGCGGGACGAGGCGCATGAGCGCGCGGAGGAGGCGATCCAGCGTTCGCAGGCCGCCGGGGCCGAGGTTACGGCGGCCGCGCTCGACCGAGCCCTGGCGAGCGCCGACGATCGCCTCGAGCGTCACCTGGTCGAGTTGGATGCGAAGTTCGACTCCTCGCGCGCAGCGCTGGCCGACCAGCTCAGGGCGGACCTTGGGCAGACCCTCGCCGCCGAGCTCGAGGGGGCGACGGCGTCGATCTCGGAGCGATCTCGCGAGGAGGCTGCGCGCTCCGGGGCCGCCATCCGCAGCGCCGTCGACGAGCGGATGAGCGAGATCGCGGCTGAGCTGTCGGCCGGGGCCGGCAGGGAGACGCAGGCGCAGCTCGCGGCCACGCAGGCGCAGCTCGCGGATGCGAACGCGGCTGCGCTGGCGGAGCAGGTGAGCGCGCTCACCGCCGAGCTGGAGGGCCACCGCCGCATCCTGGAGGCCACTGCGCAGGAGCACCGGACGGCGACGGCGCAGGATCTGGGCGACAGGGTGGAGCAGCTTGCGGCCGAGCACGCCGAACGTGCCGAGGCCCGGCTCTCGGCCACCGTCGACGGCCGGGTCCAGAGCGTGGTGGACGCGGCCACCGCCGCGGCGGAGAGCCGGATTGCCGATCGCGCAGAGGAGGTCACGGCGAAGGCCGAGGCCGCGATCGCCGAGCGCCTGGACCGGCGGCTGGCCAAGGCCGAGGGGCGCCTGCGCACCGAGGGGGCCCTGGTTGCCGAGCGGCTCGCCGCCGAGCGCGCCGAGGACGTGTCGGCGAGGCTGCGGACCGCCACGGAGGCTGCGCTGGACGCACGCGGAGAGGAGATGCTCGCCGAGCTGGCGCGCCAGACCGACCGCAGTCGCGAGCTGCTTGCGGCCGAGCTCTCGGCCGGCCTGGAGGGCCAGGTGGCGCAGGCGGAGGCGCGGGTGCTCGAGGCCGCTAGGACTGCGGCCCGCGAGCACGCTGAGGCGGAGCTCACGGTCGCGAGGCAGACGCTTCAGAAGGCCTCGGAGGACTCGGTCGACGGCAACCGGAGGGCCCTGGAGGAGTCGAGCCGCCGAAGCCTCGAAGCCGCGCAGGCCACGCTGGCGGAGCGCGCCGAGGCGGACGCCGCCGAACGTGTGGCCGCGGCGACGGCGCGGCTCGACGAGGTCCAGCGCCTGCGCGTCGAGGACGCCGCGTCGCTGGCGGCCGAGAAGGCTGCCGCCGGAGTCGCCGGGGTCGCGCAGGAGGCCGGCCGCCGGGTCGCCGAGGAGCGGCTGGGGGCAACCCGCGAGGAGCTGGAGTCGCACGTCTCCGAGCGCCTCGGGGCGGCCGAGGCCGGGCTTGCCGCCGCCAGGGCCGAGCTCTCCGAGCAGATCACCGGGTCCGCCGCCGCCGCCGAGGGCCGTCTGCTGGCGGCTCAGGGGCGGATCGACCAGGCGATCGAGGCGCAGCTCGAGCAGCAGTCCGCGGAGCTGGCGTCACGGCTGGCTATCGACCTGGGCGAGGCGGAGGCACGCCTCACCGAGCACGTCTCCGGCGAGCTCGCGGCACGAGCCCCGGACGAGGCGGAGATCGCTCGCAGCGTCGAGTCCAGACTGCGGGCGGTGACCGAGAGCGCCCTCGCGGAGCTTCGCGCGGAGGCTGCGGCCTCGGGGGCGGAGGCGGCGGCGCGGGTGGAGGCGAACGCCGCGGGCAGCCTCGACGCGCGGGTGCGGGCCCTCGCCGTGGAGTCGGAAGCTCACCTGGACGAGCTCGACCGCAGGCTCTCCCACGAACGCGCCGAGCTGCTCGCCGACCTGATCGACCACCGCGCCTCGCTCGCCGCCGAGGCTGGCGCCCGGGTGGACGCGGCACTCGACGTCGCGGCCCGCTCCGAGGCGATGGTTCAGGCGAGCACCCGCGCCGCCGAGGCACAGCTCGCCCAGGTGCAGCAGATGACCGACCTCGCCGAGCAGCGACTCCGCGAGGCGGTGGGCCGGATGGAGTCGGCGCTGGGCGACATCGCCGCGAGCGAGGTGGTGGTCGCCGAGGCGGAGCGGCGGATCGCCGGCACGGAAGGTCGCGTGCGCGAGGTGGCGGAGACGGCGCAGCTCGCCGCCAGCTGGGAGGGGCGCCTGGGGGCCGCCGAGGCGGCCGAGTCCGAGGTGGCGGAGCGGATCGCCGCGGCCGAGCGCCGCATCCGGGCGCTCCTGGACGAGACTCCCTAGCTAGGGGGCGCCGGGCGCAGCCGGTAGCCGGCGCCCCTGATCGTCTCGACCACGTCGCTGCCGAGCTTGCGCCGCAGGTAACCGACGTAGACCTCGACGAGGTTCGAGCCCGGGTCGAAGTCGAAGCCCCAGACGCTCGCCAGCAGCCGCTCGCGGGTGAGGACCTCCTCCGAGTGCCTCATGAAGGTCTCCAGGAGGGCGAACTCGCGCGCCGATAGCTCGACCCTGCGGTCGTCGCACGACGCCCAGCGGGTCTCCAGGTCCAGGGTGATGCCCGCGACCGCGAGCGTGCGGGCCGTGTCGGTGGCAGTGCGCAGACGCGCCTTCACCCGGGCCAGCAGCTCGTCGAACATGAACGGCTTGGTCACGTAGTCGTCGGCGCCGAGCTCGAAGCCCGCCACCTTCGCCGGCAGGTCCTGGTTCGCGGTGAGGATCACGACGGGGAGGCGGCTGCCCGCGCGGCGCAGATCCCGCAGGACGTCGAGCCCCTTGCGGTTGGGGAGGGTGAGATCGAGGATCAGCAGGTCGGGGTCGCCCCGGTTGACGGTCTGGTCGACCACGGCGCCGTCGGCGACCGTTTCGGTCTCGAAGCCGTTCGCTCCCAGGCCGCGCTCCAATAGAGCGAGCATCTGCGGATCGTCCTCGGCGATAAGGATCTTCGTCACGGCAGGGGTCCTCCGGTTCGAATCCGGCGAACGGAGCGAAATCCTAGGGGGCAGTGGCCTCCCGGGGCACCACTTGTCCCGAGGCCGCCGGCGCCGGCGGCTCCCCAGGGGCAGGCGCAGGCCCGAGGCGCGCCTCGCCGGCCAGGTCGGCGAGGACCCTTCGCGAGCCCTCGCCGAGCATGGTCGCTGTGGTCGAGTGCTCGAGGTCGAACTGCTTGTCGGCCAGGAGCGTACGCACCGTCTCCAGCATGATCGCCAGGTCGAGTGACAGCGAATGGTGCTTGACGTAGTAGAGGTCGTTGCAGAGCTTCACCGCCGTGCCCTCCAGGCTCCCGGCGTACCCGGCCCGCACCTGGGCCCAGCCCGTGAGCCCGGGCTTGACGATGTGGCGCTGGCCGTAGAAGGGGATGAGCTCCTGCAGCTGGGCGACGTAGGTGCCTTGCTCCGGGCGCGGGCCGACGAGGCTCATGTCGCCCCGGATCACGTTCCAGAGCTGTGGGACCTCGTCGAGGTGAGCGCGGCGCAACATCTGCCCGATCGGCGTGATCCGCTGGTCGTCCACAGTGGTCCACGTGGCGGCCGAGTCGGGCTGGTGGGTCATCGTGCGGAGCTTCAGGATCTGGAAGCGGCGGCCCCCGCGGCCGATGCGCTCCTGGCGGTAGAGGGCGGGCCCGCCGTCGCGACGAACGATGACCGCGAGCACCGCCATCAGCGGGGCGAAGAGGATGGCCAGCGGCACCGTCACCGCGAGGTCGAAGGTGCGCTTGGCGAAGATCCGCACCGGGTGCCCGTGGCGGCCGGCGAGCTGGGTGAACCAGGCGTAGTCGATCTCGGCGAGCGGGACGGCGCCGAAGCGCCGCTCGTGGAACTCGTGCAGGGGCATGACCTGTACGGGGCGGGTGATGACCTCCCGGTACAGGCGCTCGTCGACGCGCTCGCGCGGGAACTCGTTCGTGATCACGAGCACCTCGATGTCGCGCTCGTCGATGGCGCGCCCGATCTGCGAGAGCGAGCAGAGGTACGGGCTGGTCAGCGCGGCGGCGTCGAGCTCCCAGTCGTCGGGCGTGATCGTTGCGACCACGTCGAAGTCCCGGCCGCCGGTCTGCCCGAGCTCGCCGCGCAGGCGTGACGCCTCGGTGGGCGAGCCGATCACGCCGACCCGGATGCGCGAGTACGGCTCGATGACCCGGCGTCCGAGCCAGACGATCACGAGCGCCTCGAGGGCGGCGAGGATCAGGGGCCGCCCTCGCAGCGGCTGGCCGATGACCTCTAGGGTCACCAGCGAGAGGGCCGTTCCGAACAGCGGGAAGATCACGTTCGACAGCGAGCCGGCGAGCGGCAGCAGCCAGCGCCAGCGCCCGGCGCGGAAGCTCAGGTAGCCGGCGACGAGGTAGGAGGAGAAGACCGCCAATCCGGCGGCGACGGCGACGTCGGCGCCGACGACGAGGCCGGCCACGAGGGCGCCCGCGATCAGCGGGAATCCGGTGATCGCCTGGCGCAGGAGAGCCGGCATCCCGCCGAGTCCGAACTCAAGTGCCATCAGAACGCCTTCCCAAAAGCTAGATTGCCGGGGTGCCCGAGACCGATCCGAGACGCGCCTCGATCAGCGTCCTCGTCGTCGACGACGACCCCGCGAGCGTCCGGCTGATCGTTCGCATCCTCGAGTCCGGGGGCTACGAGAAGGTCATCACAACCACCAGCTCGGCGGAGGCGATCGCGATCTGCGAGCGCGAGCAGCCGGATCTCATGCTCCTCGATCTGACCATGCCCGAGCCCGACGGCTTCGCGATCCTGGAAGCCCTCGCGCATCGCGGCCCTTCCGGGTCGACGCCCCGCGTCCTCGTTCTCAGCGGCCACGAGCATCCCGCGATCGAGCGCCATGCCCGCGATCTCGGAGCCATGGGAACCATCGCGAAGACCTCGGGGCGCGACGAGATCCTCGAGCGCCTCGACACTACCCTCTTCGGTTGAGCGCCTGGGCGCGATGGCGCAGCTGGTGCCGATGGTCATGACCCTTCTAGGGTCGGCTATCTGGATGAGAGCTTTATGAGAGGAGCATGAGAAGCCCATGAGAGCGCGGGTATGGCCCTGAGCACCGGCCCGGGCTGGCAGGCGGTCCTGGACGCCACGCCCGACGCGATCCTGCTCTTCGACGCCGAGGCACGCGTCGTCTACGCCAACCGGGCCGCCAAGCGCCTCTTCGACCGCATCGAGTCGACCCTTCTGGGCGCTCGCGTGCAGGATCTCGTGGCCCACGCAGGACGTTCCAGGCTTCTCCCAGCTCTTCACCGAGGCCATCCGGGGCCACTCGACGAGGCCCGACAGCCATCTGGTCGAGCTCGACATCCAGCGCCGCGGCGGAACGCTGACCTCGGTCGAGGCGCGGTTCGGGTATGTCGAGGGGGGCGACCGCGAGGCCCTGGCGCTGTGCTCGCTTCACGACCTCACCTTTCGGAAGGCCGCGGCGGAGCGCCAGGCGAACGTCGAGGCCGCGCTCAACCAGTCGCAGCGCCTCGAGGCGATCGGCCGCCTCGCCGGCGGCGTCGCACACGACTTCAACAACCTGCTCGCGGTGGTCCTCAACTACACAACGTTCGTGGGCGATCAGCTGCCGCCCGACAGCCCGATCCACGCCGACCTCGACGAGATTCGCCAGGCCGGCGAACGCGGCGCCGCGCTGACCCGCCAGCTGCTGCTCTTCGGGCAGCGCGAGCAGGAGGTCGCCGAGCAGGTGGATCTCAACTCCACCATCGGCACCCTGACCAAGCTCCTGCGGCGGACCCTCGGCGAGCACATCGAGCTCGAGACACGGCTTCAGGACGGGCTCTGGATGGTCGACATCGGACCGGCTCGGATCGAGCAGGCGATCGTGAACCTGGCGCTGAACGCCCGCGACGCCATGCCCGAAGGCGGCACCCTCCAGATCGCCACCGACAACGTCGAGATCGACGAGGTGTACGCCGAGGCGCGGCATGGGCTGACCCCGGGGCGCTGGGTGCGAGTCACCGTCACCGACAACGGCCCGGGGATCGCTCTGGGCGAGGTGGAGCACATCTTCGAGCCCTTCTACTCCAGCCGCTCGAAGGCCGAGAGCAAGGGCCTCGGCCTCGCGGCGGTGCACGGCATCGTCACCGCGGCGGGAGGCCAGGTGACGGTCTACTCCGAGCCGGGAGTCGGCTCGTCGTTCAAGATCCACCTGCCCGCGGCGGCCGGGGGCGAGGTGTCGGCTCCGATCGCGCAGGCCGAGGGCGCGGTGCCGAAGACCGGGACGATCCTGGTCGTCGAGGACGAGCCGGCGGTGCTTCAGATGGCCGAACGGGTGCTGCAGAGGGCCGGCAACACCGTTCTCGGCGCGGTCGACGGCATCGCGGCGCTGGAGGTCCTCGACGTCCACGCTCAGGACATCGACCTGGTGCTCGCGGACGTGGTGATGCCGCGCATGTCGGGGCCCGACCTCGCCAACCGGATCGCCGAGCTCTACCCGGAGCTGCCGGTCATCTTCATGTCCGGCTACACGGAGGAGATGATCTCCGAGTACGCGATCAAGTCGGGTGAGGTCACCCTGGTCGAGAAGCCGTTCACCAGCCAGAAGCTGCTGACGGCGGTGACCGACGCCCTCTAGATGGCAGGCGGCGCGCCCGGTTCGGCGCGCGCCCCGGCGACCTGGATCACCTGCCGCAGCATGGCGTCGAGCTCGTAGAGGTCGAACGGCTTCGTGAGGTAGGCGTCGGCGCCCGACGCCATCCCCTCCTCGATGTCGCCCTCGGTCGCCCTCGCCGTGAGCAGGATCACCGGGATGAGGGCCGTGGCCGAGTCGGCCTTGATCGCCCTGCATGCCTCCGAGCCGGTGACCTTGGGCATCAGCCAGTCGAGGACCACGGCATCGGGGGGGCTCAGCGCGACCGCGTCGAGCGCCTCCTGCCCGTTGGTGGCCGTCACGATCTCGTAGCCGCGGCGCGAAAGGCGGCGTTCGACGAGGCGGAGGATGTCGGCGTCGTCGTCGGCGATCAGCACCCGTGGATCGGTCATGCGTGGCGGCTTTGACTGGGAGGCTGCACGGCGTTGGGAGCCCGCTGGACGCCGGCTGACGCGACCTATCATATGGGCGTCTGAGCACCCTGGAGACAGCCGACCTCGAATCTCCAGGCGGCAGCCTCGAGGGCTCGCAGGATGCCGCTGGCTCCGGCGAGCCCGCCTCCGGCGGCCGCTGGCGGGCCCTCCTGCCCCCGCTCTACCGCGGAGACCCCGCCAAGCACTACCTCAAGGTGGGGACCGCCGGGCTCACGATCGAGCGGAGCATGCGGATCGGTGGCGCCCAGTTCATCGCGGGCGCGGTCGTCGTGGCCTGCCTGCTGCCGCTGGTGCCGCCGACCCATTACTTCGGGACGGCCGGCTGGGCGATCGCCGTGTTCCTCGTGCTCGGCGCGTTCGCCGCGGGGATCTGGCTCCTGCGATCCCCCGCCCGTGATCCCGAGGTGCACCTCGTCGCCGAGTACGTGGGGGTCGCCTCCATCGGACTCCTCTCGCTGCTCTCCGGCGGAGCCAACCCGCCGTACCTGGTCCTGCTCGTGTTCACTGTGGCGCACATCGGCGTGCACCCTCTGCGGCGCGTGGTGCCGTTTCTCCTGACCGTCGCGGCCGTCTCCACCGCGCCGCTGCTCTACGCCATGTCCGACTCCTCCGACGTGGTCCTCGCGATCCTGCGGGTGTTCACCATCGTCGGGGTCGGCGCGGGGCTTATCTATTTGATCGGCAACGTCTACGACGATGACGCGACGCTTCGCGCGGAGGCCGAGCGGGCGCGGGAGGCCGCCGCCGCGGCCGCGCAGCATGCCCGCCAGCTCGAGGACGTCGACGCCATGAAGGACCGCTTCGTCGCCACCGTCTCGCACGAGCTGCGCACGCCGCTGACGTCGATCAAGGGATACGTCGAGGCCCTCACCTCGGGCGAGGACGGCGAGCTCACCGAGTATCAGCGCGAGGACGCCGAGGCCGTCTACCGAAACGCGGTGCGCCTGGAGGGCCTCATCAGCGACCTGCTCCTGCTGTCGCAGATCGAGGCCGGCAGCCTGATGCTCGAGCGCGAGCGCTTCGACGTGGCCGCGATGCTGGCCGGGATCGTGGCCGGCCGCCTGCGCGAGGCAGCCGAGCGTGGCATCGAGCTGCAGCTGGACACGAGCGGGCGGGTCGAGGTGGTTGCCGACCGGCGCCGGATCGAGCAGACGCTCGCGAACCTCGTCTCCAACGCGATCAAGTACAGCCACGACGCCCCGGTGCTCCTCAGCGCCCGGGCGGAGGATGGCGACGCCGTCGTGGAGGTGGCCGACGAGGGAATCGGCATCCCGAAGGACGAGCTGCCCCGCGTCGGCGAGCGTTTCTTCCGCGCCTCGACCGTGACCAGCGAGCAGGGCACGGGGCTCGGGCTGGCGATCACCAGGGAGATCCTGGACCTCCACGGCGGCCGCCTGGATGTCACCTCCACGGTCGGCGTGGGGTCGACCTTCTCGGTCCGGATCCCGGTCGCGTAGAGCGCGCTTCGTGAAATCCCGCAAGGTCCGGGGAGCGGGCCGGTGGCATCTGGCCCGGTTGCCATGATCGAGAGGTGAGCCCGACGGCCGTCCACCTGCACGTCCACAGCGAGTACTCGCTGCTCGACGGAGCGGCCAAGATCCGGAGCCTCGCCGAGCGTGCGGCCGAGCTGGGGATGCCCGCGCTGGGCCTCACCGACCACGGCGTGATGAACGGCGCGGTTGAGCACTACAAGGCCTGCAGGGATGCGGGGATCAAGCCCATCCTGGGGCTCGAGGCCTACTACGTCGAGGACCGCACCCATCGCGGCCAGGGGGAGCGCAACCACCTGACGCTCCTGGCGCGCGACGACCGTGGGTTCCGCAACCTGGTCGAGCTGACCTCGGCCGGCTTCCTGGAGGGCTTCAACCGCGGCAAGCCGGCGGTCGACATGGAGCTGCTGGACCGCCACTCCGAGGGGGTCATCGCCCTCACCGGCTGCCTGCAGTCCCGCATGTGCCGGCGCATCGTCGAGGACCAGCCCGCGGCGGCCCGCTCGCACGCCGACCAGCTCGTGGGCGTGTTCGGCCCGGAGAACGTCTACTTCGAGCTTCAGCGCAACGGCATCGACGACCAGGAGAAGGCGAACGAGGGGATCGCGCGGATCGCCCGCGAGATCGGCAGCCCGCTCGTGGCGACCGCCGACGTGCACTACCTGCGCCGCGAGGACTACGACCACCACGCGGCGCTCCTCTGCGTCCAGACGAAGTCGACGATCGCCGAGCCGAAGCTGCGCTTCGACACCAACGAGTTCTATTTGAAGAGCTCCCAGGAGATGGCCGAGTCGTTCGCCGAATGGCCGGAGGCCGTGCCCTCCAGCGTCGAGATCGCCGAGCGCTGCGAGGTCGAGATCGAGCTCGGCAAGCTCCTGCTTCCGCGGTTCCCGACCCCCGACGGCGAGGACCCCAGGGCGATGCTTCACCGGCTGGCGCGCGAGGGGCTCGTCCGCCGCTACGGAGACCCGGTGCCGGCGGCCGCGGCCGAGCGCCTCGACTACGAGCTCGGCGTGGTGGGGGAGATGGGCTTCGACTCCTACTTCCTCATCGTCTGGGACTTCATCCGCTACGCCAAGGACAACGGCGTCGCGGTGGGCCCCGGTCGCGGATCGGCGGCGGGCTCGATCGTCGCCTACGCGCTCGGCATCACCGACCTCGACCCGCTCTCCAACGACCTGCTGTTCGAGCGCTTCCTCAACCCGGCGCGCAAGTCGATGCCGGACATCGACGTCGACTTCTCGGTTCGCGGCCGCGAGCGGGTGATCCGCTACGTCGCCGACAAGTACGGGCGCGAGTCGGTGGCGCAGATCATCACCTTCGGCAAGATGGCCCCCCGCCAGGCCACCCGCGACGCCGCCAGGGTCCTCGGCTTCGACTACGGCACCGGCGACCGCATCGCCAAGCTCATCCCCGAGCCGATCCTGGGGCGCAACCCCAGCTTCGCCGACTGCATGCGGCCGGGCGAGGAGCTCAAGAGCTCCTACGACGCCGAGCCCGACACCCGCAAGATCGTCGACGTGGCGATGGGCCTGGAGGGGATCGTCCGCAACAACTCCATCCACGCCGCCGCCGTGGTCATCGCCGACCGCCCGCTCCAGCAGGTGGTGCCGCTCCAGCTCGCCGACGACCGAGGCTCGCCCGCCGAGCGCGGCGCCGACGGCAAGGTCGAGCGGAGCTACAAGATCGTGACGCAGTACTCGATGGGCCCGATCGAGGAGATCGGCCTGCTGAAGATGGACTTCCTCGGGCTGCGCAACCTCGACGTCATCGAGGACGCGGTGGACATCATCGCCCGCTCCCGCGGGGTCGAGCTCGACATGGAGTCGATCCCGGTTGACGATGCGAAGACCTACGAGATGCTCGCCCGCGGCGACTCGACGGGGGTGTTCCAGCTCGAGTCCGACGGCATGCGCGACGCGCTGCGCAAGGTCAAGCCCACGGAGTTCGCCGACATCGTCGCGCTCGTGGCCCTCTACCGGCCCGGGGCGATGCGCTACATCGACGAGTACGCCCGCGGCAAGCACGCGCCGCAGACGGTCTCCTACGCCGACCCGCGCCTGCGCGGGATCACCGAGTCGACCTACGGCTGCTGCATCTATCAGGAGCAGCTGATGGAGATCTCCAAGGCGATCGGCGGCTTCACGCCGGCCGAGGCCGACGACCTGCGCAAGGCGGTCGGCAAGAAGAAGCGCGACCTCATGGCGACCATGGAGGGCAAGTTCCTCGAGGGCTGCCAGAGCTCGGGCACCGCGGGCCCGGTCGCGAAGAACCTGTGGTCGCTGATGACCGCCGCGGCGGACTACAGCTTCAACAAGAGCCACGCCGCCTGCTACGCGCTCATCTCCTACCGCACCGCCTACCTGAAGGCCAACTACCCGGCCGAGTACATGGCGGCCCTGATCTCCTCCGTGATGAGCACCAAGGACAAGGTGCCGTTCTTCGTCAACCGCTGCGCGGAGATGGGCATCGAGGTGCTGCCGCCCGACGTCAGCACCTCCGACCACGGGTTCATCGTCTCGGGCAACTGCATCCGCTTCGGCCTCGACGCGGTCAAGAACGTGGGGCACGCCGCCGTCGAGGCGATCCTCGGCGCCCGCGAGGCGGACGGCCCGTTCGAATCGATCTGGGACCTCTGCGAGCGCGTCGACGTGCGCGCGCTCAACAAACGCGCCATCGAGTGCCTCGTCAAATGCGGCGCCCTCGACTCGACGGGAGCCACGCGCAAGGGCATGCTCGAGGTGCTGCCCCAGGCCCAGGCGTCCGGCCAGAAGCTTCAGGAGGACTCGCGCCGCGGGCAGGGCTCGATCTTCGACCTCGCGGGCGGCGGGGGTGACGACTCCGGCGCCACCGGCCCCGGCGACCACCCCCCGGTTCCCCCGGGGGAGTTCGAGAAGCGCGAGTTCCTCGCGATGGAGAAGGAGACGCTGGGGACGTTCCTCTCCGAGCACCCGCTGACCGAGGTGCGCGACGCCCTGGCCAATCGCGCCGACTGCCCGATCTCGGCGGTGGCGGGCAAGCCCGACGGGACCTGGCTGACCGTCGGCGGCATCGTGGGCGAGGCGAAGAAGGTGCGAACGCGAAGCGGCTCCTACGTGATGTTCGCGACCCTCGACGACGTCGAGGCGCAGGTTTCGCTGTTCGTCCGCGACGCGGCCGGCGAGGCCGCGCAGGCGATCGTTCCGGATCAGGTCATCGTCGTGCGGGGCAGGGTGGACCACAAGGGGCGCGACGAGACCAGCCTCGTGGTCGCCGACGCCGAGGTCTTCGAGCCGTCGAGCGACGAGGTCGCCGAGGCGCGCCGTCGCGCCGAGGAGCGGGAGCGCCCGCAGCGGCTGGTGCTGCGGCTGGACGCGGCCCGCCTGGACCCTCGCCTGATCGGCGAGCTGAAGGCGGTCTTCGAGTGCTTCCCGGGCCAAAGCGAGGTGCTCCTGGAGATGGAAACCCGCCAGGGCCCGCGGCGGCTTCGGTTCGGCCCCGACTACCGGGTCGAGCCCTCGCCGGCGCTCCGCGCCGAGCTCGATCAGCTCCTCGGCTCAACGGCCATTGCCGCCTAGCGCGCGCGTGAGACAGGCGTAGACTTCTCGCGTGGCGCTGAAGCAACGCGGACCCGGCAAGACGGACCACGGCGAGTGCCGTGAGTGCCAGACGTTCTGCGACAAGGTCGTCGAGCCGCGCGGCTGCCTGGAGCTTCGCTGCCGCAACCTCTACAGCTACGACGACCCGCTGTCGGGCAACCGCTATATGGGCTGCGTCGAGAAGGTCTTCGCCGCCGAGATCGACGTCGAGATGTTCGAGGCGGCTGAGCTGTCGGGCGGCTTCGGGGGGATCAAGATGACCGGCGAGCCGATGCCCCAGTGCCAGTTCCAGGTGGAGCCGGCATACGAGGGCGCCGGCCGCTGCGTCAACCCCAAGTTCTTCGACTGCAACGACGAGATCCGCGCCTTCGACCTGCGCGACGCGCTGGCCTAGCCTCGGAGAGTGGGCGCCCCAGGCCCGAGGGTTTGCAGCCTTGACCACGCATACGGTGGTCAAAGCTGCAAGGCGGCCGGGCGACGCCGCCGAATTGCCCGTCCGTCCTCCCTCAGTGACTTTCGTCCCGGCGCCCCGCCGGCGCTACGGCGTGAACCGGTACCCGACGCCCCGCACCGTCGAGAAGTGGCCGGCGCCGAGCTTGCGCCGCAGGTAGCCGACGTAGACGTCGACCACGTTCGAGCCCGGGTCGTAGCCGAAGCCCCACACGCGCGAGAGCAGCTGCTCGCGGCTCAGGACCTGGTCGGGGTGCTCGAGGAAGGTGCGCAGCAGCTCGAATTCGCGCGCCGAGAGCTCGATGGTGTCGCCCTCCGCGGTGACCCAGCGCGTGCGAGGGTCGAGCACGATCTCGCCGACTCGCATGACCGGCTGCTCCTCCACCGCGGGCTCCGCGCGAAGGCGCGCCCGGATGCGGGCGAGCAGCTCCTCGAAATGAAACGGCTTGCCGATGTAGTCGTCCGCGCCCGACTCCAGTCCGGCAACCCTGTCGGCCGCCTCGTCGCGAGCGGTCAGGATGATCACGGGCAGGCGTTCGCCGCGGCCGCGGATCTCGCGCAGCACGTCGAGCCCGTCCTTGCCGGGCAGGCCCATGTCGAGGATCACCAGGTCGAAGTTGTCGTCGGAGGCCATGGAGGCCCCGGAGATGCCGTCGCCCACCACGGTGGTCACGTAGCCGCCCGATCGCAGGCCCCGTTCGAGGAACGCCGATAGACGCCCCTCGTCCTCGACGATCAGGATGCGGTTCACAGCGAGGGGCCGGGGGCCGCCGAATCGATCGGGATGACGATGGTGAACGTCGCCCCCAGGCCGGGCGCCGAATCGAGCTCCACGTGCCCGCCGTGCGCCTCGGCGATGGCCCGCACGATGGCGAGGCCCAGGCCCGCGCCGCCGCGGTTGTCGCCCGCCGTGAATCGCTCGAAGATCCGCTCCTGGTCGGCCTGGCTGATGCCGGGTCCGCTGTCGCGGACCCAGATCCGCGCGGCCTCGCCGTCGACGGCGCTGCCCAGCGCGATGCGCGCGCCGGCGTCCGTGTGGCGAACGGCGTTGTCGGCGAGGTTCATCACTGCCTGGGTCAGGCGCTGCCGGTCGGCCTGGACGATGCCGAGCGCGACCGAGTCCAATCCCCAATCGCGGTCGCCCAGCTGCCGCGCCTTGGAGAACAGGTCGTTGGTCAGCAGGTCGAGGTCGAGGCGCTCGGCGCGCAGGAAGTCGGGGCGCGAGGAACGCGCGAGCACCAGCAGGTCGTCGACCAGCCGGGTCATCCGGTCGAGCTCGTCGGTGACGATCTCGAGCTCCTCGCGGCGCTCGACGGGGTCGTCGCTGATGGTCTCGAGGTGGCCGCGGATGATGGTGATCGGAGTCCGCAGCTCGTGGCTGACGTCGGCCATGAACGCCCGCTGGCTGCGGAAGGCGGAGTCGAGCCGGTCGAGCATTCCATTGAAGGTGCGGCCCAGGCCGGCGATCTCGTCGTTGCCGCGCACCGAGATCCGGCGCGACAGGTCGGTATCGGAGATCCGGCGCGCGGTCGACGCCAGGGCCTGCAGCGGAGCGATCGCGCGGCCCGCCGCGAGCCAGATGAAGAGCGTCGCCAGGAGCATCACCACGATCGACACGCCGATCGCTATCCGCACGGCCGACTCGACCTGGTCGCGCGCGTCACCCAGTGGCGCCGCGGCGACGAGCGCACCCTTCTGGCCCCCGTGGCCCTCGACGGGAATCGCCACGTAGCTGGCCGTGCCGAGCGACGATGAGATGTCGCCGGCCGACGGCTCGGTCGTCGAGCCCTCCGAGGACACGGCGCGAACCAGGCCCTGGGCGGCCGGGTCGGCGGTGCTGATCCGGTAAACCTGCCCGTCGATGAACGTCACGAGCGCGCCCTTGTCGAGGGGGACGGTGCGCGAGAGGTATGAGTTGAAGACGTTCTCCAGGCTGCCCCGGAACGGCTTGCCGGTTTGCGGGTCGACGCCGCCCTCGGAGAGGCGCGAGAAGGCGTCGACCTTCTCGGTCAGCGACTGCTGGACCTGATCGCCGATCCTCGACAGCAGGACCTGCCGCAGCACGAGCACCGAGGCCGCGGTCGAGATGACCAGGAGCACGAGGAACGACAGCAGCACGCGCGTGCGCATGCCGCCGAGCAGGCCGAGATGGCCGTCGTCGATGACGGGCGTGGGAGGGACGGGGCCCGTGGAGCGGGATGGCGTCACGGGGCCCTGCAGATCACCAGTGACCGATGCCACGCCGCTGAATCTAGCTGCGAAGGGGCGGCGGGGCGACGGCAGGGGAGCTGCGCAACGTTCCGATCGCTACGGCGCCTTGGCGTCGCCGATGCCCGCGCGGGCCTTCAGCGCAGCCACGGCTCCGAGGTACTCGTCGTCGGGCGGGCCGTTGGATTCCGGCTGGAACGGGGCGGTCGAGCCCGACGTGACCGCCCCGCTGCCGGCGAAGAGCGATGCCGGCGGGGCCTGCGATCCGCCGCCGGTGGGGCCGCCGCTCGCCTGCCCGGGCCCACCGCGGTGGCGGTTGCGGTGGCCGTTGCCCTGGTGCCCCGATGGTCCCGCGTGGAGCTGATGGCCGCGGCCCGGACCGCCGGGCACCCCGGCGCCGCTCAGCGGCGAGACCGAGCTGGGCTTGAGCAGTCCGACGTACGCGACCCCGACCAGGATCGCGACCAGGACCGCCTGCGCGGCCACGAGTAGTCGGCGTCGTCTCAGCGTTTTTGCCATGGCGGACTTCCGGGGCCGAGCCCGGGCGTTCTGCAAGCATCGCGTCCGCAGATGAGAGGGGTATGAGAGGAGAATGAGACTCCGCTCTCAGCTTCCTCCGGGCACGGCCCGCGCCGTCGTGACGCAAAAGCTGCGATTAGCGGGCAGAACCCGAGGATCAATCGTTCGTCCAGGCCGAAATGAGAGCGATTCTCATGCTCTCCTCACGCTGCTCTCACGAAACGACCCTAGCCTCGCAACTAACTCGACCACTGGAGACGGAAGTGAAGATCCGAAACAGCGCCCTTTCGATGAAGAAGTTCCTGGCCGCCGGGCTGGCAGCAGCTCTGCTTGCCGGTGCGCTTCCCGTCGCGGCAGGGGCCCAGGTGACGAGTCCGACCTGTGAGCAGTACTCGCCCTCGACCGGAAACTTCGGCGGCGGCGGCGGCGGCTCCTCCGCCAACTGCGAGCACAGCAGCCGGCGGCGGCGGCGGCCTCAGCAGCCCCATCGGCAGCCTGCCGTTCACGGGCTTCGACGTCATCTCCATGGCGGCGGTCGCACTCGCCGTCACGGGCATCGGACTGATCCTTCAGCGCGCGGTAGCCAAGCCCCGCGAGGATCTCTAGCCCCGCCTAACCGGCGCGCTCAGCGCCGGCCGCATTCTTCGAACGCCTGCGCAGGCCGTCCCTGCGCAGGCGTTTCGTCGTTCTGACGTCCGTGCGGTCGGGCGCGCCGCTGGCCCGCCCGGTTTCGAGCACGGCGGGAAGGCCCTCGAATCGCGGCTCCGAGACGAAGGTGGCGATCCCGCGGCTGCCGATCTCGCCCTCGCCCACGACGGCGTGCTTGTCGCGGTTGGCCCCCAGCGAAACCGCCGAGTCGTTCACGTGCAGCGCGCGCAGCCGCTCGAGGCCGATCTTCTCGTCGAGCTCGTCGATCAGCGCCGCCAGGCCCTCCTCGTCGCGGATGTCGATTCCCGAGGCGAAGAGATGGCAGCAGTCGATGCAGATGCCCAGGCGCTCGTCGCCGCCCGCCAGCTCCACGAGCGTCGCCAGCTCTTCGACGTCGCGGCCCAGGGGCCCGTTGCTGCCGGCCGTGTTCTCCAGCAGCAGCGGACAGGAGTCCGAGCCGGCGAGCGCCGCCCGGATGCCCTTCGCCGCCCGCTTCATCGATGGGTCGTGGGGCTCGCCGGCTCGGGCCCCCGGCGTGCAGGACGACTCCGGCTGAGCCGATCCCGTCGCCGACCCGGAGCGCATGGGCCAGCGCGGCGGCCGACTTCCTCTTGACCTCGGCGTCGACCGAGGCGCAGTTGATCAGGTAGATGGCGTGGATCAGCGCCGAGGAGATCCGCGAGGCCTCCATGGCGGCGCGAAACTCGGCGAAGTCGTCGGCGTCGTAGGCGGTCGGACGCCACATCCGCGGGCTCTGGGGGAAGATCTGGATGGCGTCGCACTCGAGCTCGATCCCCCGCTCGAGCGCCCGGGCCAGCCCTCCCGCTGTGGAAACATGGGCGCCGATCAGCATCCATGCACTCTGCCACGCCTCGCTACCGCTTCGCCCCTTCGCCGACCGGCGCGCTCCACATCGGTGGCGCCCGGACGGCGCTCTACAACTGGCTCGCCGCGCGTGGGTCCGGCGGCTCGATGGTCCTCCGGATCGAGGACACCGACGTCGAGCGCTCGACCCCGGAGAACGTCGCGCAGATCCTGGAGGCGCTCGGCTGGCTCGGGCTCGACTGGGACGGCGAGCCCGTGTCCCAGGCCGCGCGGCACGAGCGCCACGCAGAGGCTCTGGAGCGGCTGGTGGCATCGGGCGCGGCCTACCCGGATCCCTCGACCGGCGACGAGGTCAAGGCCTGGAAGGCCGAGCACGGCGGCGCGCCCTACCGCGGCGAGGCGAGAGCGGCCGAGGGCGCCGCGGTGCGCCTGCGCGTGCCCGACGGCGGAGCGACGGTGGTCGAGGACCTCATCCGCGGCCCGGTCTCGTTTCCCAACGACTCGCTCGACGATTTCGTCATCGCCCGCGGCGACGGGACGCCCCTGTACAACCTGGCCGTGGCGGTCGACGACCTCGACATGGGCGTCACCGACGTCGTGCGGGGCGATGACCATCTCTCGAACACGCCCAAGCAGCTGCTGGTGCTGGCGGGTCTGGGCGCGACGCCCCCTCGCTACGCGCACCTCCCGCTGCTGCACGGCCCGGACGGCCGCAAGCTGTCCAAGCGCCACGGCGCCGCCTCGGTCCAGGAGCTCCGCGACGAGGGCTACCTGCCCGCGGCGGTGCGCAACTACCTGGCGCTGCTGGGCTGGGGCGCGGAGGACGACCAGACGGTGATGAGCACCGCCGAGATCGCCGAGCGCTTCTCGGTCGAGCGGGTCGGCAGGGCGTCGGCGATCTTCGACGAGCGCAAGCTCCGCTGGCTGAACGGCCGCCACATGCGGATGCTCGCGCCCGAGGAGTACGGCGAGCGCCTCGAGGCGTTCCTGCGGGTCGCCGACCCGGCTGCGGCCGGCCTGTTCGCCGCGAGCTGCGCCGCAGCGCCGCGCCGGCGCCTGCGCGATCGTCGGCGACAAGGCGCAGACGCTCGCCGAGGCCTGGGGGCTCATCGCCTTCCTGTTCACGGACATCTCCTATGACGAGAAGGCCTGGCGCAAGGTCATGCGCGACGGCGCCGCCGAATCCCTGCGCGGCGCCCGCGTGGCGCTGGCGGAGGCATCCGAGTGGAATGCCGAAGCCATCGAGGGCGCGCTCACCCCGCTGGTCGAGGCGCTCGGGGTAAAGCCCGGCGCGGTCTACCAGCCGCTTCGCGTCGCCGTGACGGGTCGTTCGGTCTCGCCGGGGATCTTCGAGACGCTTTCCGTGCTCGGCCGCGAGCCGTCGCTGGAGCGAATCGACGCCGCCCTGGCGCGCCTTCAGGCCGATTAGGGGCGCGCCCCCAGGCACAACGGGTAACCCCCCTTCGGGAAAACGGCTAAATGACGGCGGGCTTTCTGCCGATGGTCTGGACGAACGCACGAGGCGTCGAAGGCGCCTCGCCGGGATCGGAGATCGGAACACACGTGAGCGTGGTCGCCACTAAGCCTGAGGAGAGGGCGCCGGACGAGGGTCCGGGCGCCGAGCCTCGGCATGACACTCGCATGGGCACCGGGGGGCTGCGCCTCGCCGACGCCTTCGACGCGGTCTCCGCTCTGCCCGTGCTCCAGGAGGCGAGGCTCCGCCTGATCGCGCTCATCGAATCGCCCTCGCCCTCGGCCGCGGACATCGCCGAGGCGGTGGAGTCCGACTCCGGGCTGACAATCGCCGTGATGCGCGCCGCCAACAACGGCGGCGGGCCTGCCGGGCGCTGCGAGGGGATCCGCGACGCCGTCGAGGCGCTCACGCCGCAGGGCGTCAAGCTCATCGCCTCCTCGCTCGACTCGTACGACCTTCTCGGCCCTGCCGCCTCCGCGCGCCGCGAGGAGCGCTTCCGCCGCCACGCGATCGCCGTGCGCGACGCCGCCGACCGCATCGCCGACATCGTGCGGGTCCGCAATCGCGACGAGCTCGCGGTCGCGGCGCTCCTGCACGACGTGGGCCGGCTCGTGATCGCCGAGCTTCATTCGGACTTCGACGCCACCCTCGATCCCCGCACGACGCCGGAGGACCGGCTGCGGCTCGAGCGGCGCGAGCTGGGCATCGACCACGCCCTCGTGGGCGCCGTCCTGGCACGGCGCTGGGGCGTGCCGCCCCGGGTGGCCGCGGCCATCGAGCGCCATCACGCCGCCGACGCGGAGGGCCTCGCGGCCGTCGTCAAGCTGGCCGACCTCGTGGCCCACCAGGTGGCGGGCGATCCGGTCGCCCCGGAGCCGCTGGTGGCCGCCGCCGAAGCCCTCGGCCTCGAGGAGGAGAGCCTGCGGACCCTGGTCTACGAGTTCCCCTACTCGGGGACGCAGCGAAAGCGCGAGCAGGAGCCCTGCCCGCTCTCGCATCGCGAGGTCGACGCCCTGCGCGGCCTCGCGGCGGGCAAGGTCTACAAGCAGATCGCTCAGGAGCTCTCGCTGTCGGTCTCGACCATCCGCACCCACCTCCACAACGTCTACCGCAAGGTCGGCGCCGTGGACCGCGCGCAGGCCGTCCTGATCGCGCGCGAGAAGGGTTGGATCTAGCGCCTGCTCCGGGCGGCCGGCAGCGGAGCCCGTCTAGGAGATGATCCCGGCGCGCATCGCCTTGGCGACCGCGTGGGCACGATCGCGGGCGCCGAGCCGGGAGAGGATGCCGCGCGTGTGGACTCGGACGGTCTCCGAGCTGAGATCGAGCCGCCGCGCGACGTCGGCGGTCGCGCGCCCGTCGGCGAACATCTGCAGGATCTGCCGCTGGCGCCGGGTGAGGCTCGTGTTACGCGTGCCCCGCACTTGGCGCGCGGCCGGGTCGACGAAGCGCTCGGACTCGGCGGCGGCGTCGACCGCGTCCGCCAGGGCGCCCGGGTCCGAGCTCTTGGCGACGTAAGCGGTCGCGCCGGCGTTCAGCGCGTCGGTTGCCGCAAGGCGCTGCGGGGTGAGCGCGTGGGCGACGATGCCGAGGCCCGAGCGGGCGCGCCGCAGAGCCTTGATGGCGGCGATGGGAGCCTCGTCCACCTCTTCCGAGCCGTCGCGGCGGCACATGTCGACGATCGCGACGTCGAAGTCGTCGACCTGGGTGACCATCTCGACCGCCTTCTCCCAGTCGCTGGCCTCGGCGATCTCGTAGCGGTCCTCCAGCAGCTCGCGGACGCCCAGGCGCAGCGTCGGCTGGGCGTCCACCACGAGGCAGCGCCTTTCCTCTCTCGACGGATTTGAAGTGCGACTGCTCACAGCGGTCGTGCCGGCGCGACGGCGTCCTGCCGTGGGAGCCGCCCTGCGCCGGGGCGCATCGTAACGCCGCCGGGGACAACCGGCAGAGGGGTCGGTCGCTGCTACCGGGGATTTCGTCCGGTACAAAGGGCGGAGCATGATTTCCGTCACGTCCAAGTCGCGCTATGCGGTCGTCGCGCTGGCCGAGCTGGCCCGCGCCGGCGACCGCCCCGTGCCGATCGCCCAGGTGGCGGAGCGCAGGCACATGCCCGTCCAGTTCCTGGAGCAGCTGTTCTCGACTCTTCGTCGCGACGGTTTGCTCACCAGCCAGCGCGGCGTGCGCGGGGGCTACAGCTTGGCTCGCCCGGCCGAGTCCATCACCGTGCTCGACGTGGTGCAGGCCCTGGACGGCAGGCTGGGCGAGGAGGGCAAGGAGGCCGGCGGCATCTGGGACGAGGGCGTTGACGCCCTGCGCGACGTCTTCCGCTCGACCACGATCGCCGACGTCGCCAAGCGCGAGGCCGAGGAGGCCGGCGCGGGGATGTACTACATCTAGCCGCACGCACGGCACGTGGCACTCAGGCACGAAATTACCCGCTGGAGAGGGATGCAGGGGGTCCGACGGGGTGCAACTCTCCCACTAATCTCCCACGACTCCGAGGGCACGCTGCGGGGGCGCCCGTCTGACCGATATAGACTCTGCGTGGTGGCGAGCGAGGAACCCGGCCAGCAAGTCAACTTTGAGATCCAGCTCCCGACCGAGCACGAGGCTGGAGTGCCGGCCAGTTTCCTTGCGGTCCGTGGCATACCCCCCACGAATTTGTCCTGGACTTCGCCGCCCAGCAACAAGTCCAGGTACCCGAAGGCGTCGAGACCATTCAGGGCGGCGCACCCGCTGAGATCACCCTGCCGATGAAGGTTGTCTCGCGGATTCGGGTGCCACCGACCGTGTATTCGCGATTCTCCAAGCTCTCAACACGAATCTGACAACCTTTGAACAGCGCTTCGGCGAGATAAACCGACCCGAAGAGGAGTAAAGCGTCGATGGCAACAGTCACCACCCCAGATGTGTCCGGCACCTAGTATCGCCTACATCCCCTGATTGGCGGTATCGAACCCCCGAGCCCTCGTCGCGTCGTTCGGGGTCGTACACGGCGCGGCCGAAGCTCGACCTCATTGGCGAGAGAACAGACGCCGGCGTCTGGGTTCTTCGCGAGCGAGTCACGGGGATCTTCGGGCAAGGCGCTTCGCCGCTCGAAGCGGCGAACGATTTTCGCCGGGCACTATCGGAGCATCTGGATGTGCTCGAGCGGCAGGAGTCCCTGTCGGAGGAGCTCCGTGCCCAACTCGACTACCTGCGCGGACGCGCCTAAGCCCCTTCCAGGTGGCCACTCGGTCAGCCGCCGAGGTCGAGAGCGCGCTCTTGGCCAAAGGCATGGAGCGCGACGAGAAGCACCACCACATGTTTCGCAAGTCGATCGAGGGGGTGACCCACCTCGTCACCCGCATGTCCACGGAGGGGGTGACATCGACGACGGCCTGGGCAAGCTCATGGCGAACCAGCTCTGCCTTCAGCTGCGCCAGTTCTGGAATCTCGTCGACTGCACACTCGACGAGGCGGCGTGGACGCATTGGTCACGGCACGCTGCGGGGATGGCAAGAACCCATTTCTTGGCCGCTAGCGTGCGGCGGATCGATCCGGCAGTGCGGCTACCGTTCGCGTATCGAGGCCGTAGCGGTCCTCGGGACGTCAGCGGCGGAGCCTAGCGGCTGCTCATCTCAGATCGAGGCGTCGAAGCGTACCCGCAGTGCTTGCACACTCTCGCGCCCGCTTGGATCGTCTCCGCGCAGTCCGGGCACTTCTTGGTGCCGCCTCGCGCTCGGTGCCTGTGCGTTCGCTCCGATTCCGGCCAGCATGAGCCCACCGAGCACCAGGGCCCCGCCGCCTGCGCCGACCATGTAGACGCCAACATCCGGCGATACCTTCAACGTCCCGTCTGAGCTTCCAGCGAAGTTGTTCGTGATGTGAGGGTCACCCGCTCACCGGTGCCTTCGTAGATCGCCAGGCCGATGAGATCAGGCCGAGCAGCAGGGGCCAGCGGTTGCGTCGCCGATTTCGATACGCCGCGTACGTACCGGCCGCGGAGCCCGCCGCCAAGCCGAGGACGATCCAGCCGTCTCCGCCCGCGATGAGAGTGTTGTCCTGTACCGGGACGATCCCCGGCTGCTGAACGTGAGGGAGGAAGACTCCGATGACTGCGAGGATCGCGCCGAGCGCGGCGAGTCCAAGGCCGAGGCGTTTGGCTCGAAAGGCTCCGCGGTCGCCGTCTGGGCATTCACCGCCTCACGGCGTTGCTCGGTCCACCCCTCACCGTCGTATAGCGCTCCCTTGCCAGGATTCTGTTCGTCGGCATACCAGCCCGCAGCCCATTCGCCCATTCTTACCCTCCTCGATCCGGCACCTACTCCTATGACCGCGACCCTATCTTTGGGAACGCCGACAGCAACTAGGAACAGCAGGATTTGGGCTGCCGCGCGACGCACTTCTCAGGGCGGCCGCTCCTGGGAGCTGGACGGATGACTCCGAGGCCGCCGCCCCCCTCGCACGGAGACGGCCCTCCGGGTGACTCCCGGAACGGGTCTTTTGCCTCCCTGATGATCGCCGGCGTCAACGCGAAGGCGCTCTCGACGTTCATGGGCCACGCGAACATCGGGATCACGCTCGGTTTGTGAAGGCATCTGATGCCGGGGAGCGAGGCCGAGGCCGGACTCCTTGATGGGTACCTCACTGGGAAGCTCGAAGCGGCCGAGCTTGGTGCGCGCACCGCCGAGGGTGCGATTGCCGGGGTAGCCTCCCCGGATGGCCACGCCCGAACAAGAGCTAGTTAAGGCGGGCGCCGAGGCAATCGCGGCTCCCACGAAGGAGTTCTTAACCCGTGTGGCCGGTACTCCCGGCGGAGAGATCCGGGAGATTCTCGGCGATCGCCTACGAGCCCGACGATTCCGGAATGCGGTGAAAATGGCGGAGAAGGCGCGTACGTTCGCTGAGAAGCACGGCATCGCCGCACACTCGGTCCCGTTGACGACGCTGTTCCCAATTCTTAGGGGCCTCGCTTGAGGAAGACGACTCAATGACGGAGCGTTGGGCCGCACTCCTCGCGACGGCCGCTGGCACTCCCGATCGAATCCCGTCGAGCTTTCCACTCATTCTTCGTGAGCTTGGGCCGGTGGACGCCGCGCTTCTCGAAGCAGTCATGGTCGAGACGCACAAGCTGAGCCTGCAGTCACGAGACAACCGGCGTCCGCGCGATCCAGGCCCAACGTCGAGGAAGACACAACTGAACGTGCTCCATAACGAGCTCAAAGGAATTCATCGCGCCTGCGTGCAGCCGCCCTCGCAACGACGACTCTCCCACGACGCCATCCCACGATGAGCAGATACCCCATAGACAAGACAGTTCGGCCGTCCCCCACGGATGTACTACATCTGATGGCCGGCTCCCGGAAGGGGCGCGAGGGCGTCCCCCAGGAGGTCTCGCGGGCGATCGGCGACACGCCCATGGTGAGCCTGCGGCGGCTCACCGAGGGCCTGGGCGCCGAGGTCATGGTGAAGCTCGAGTACATGAACCCGGGCGGCTCGGTGAAGGACCGCATCGGGGTGGCGATGATCGACGCAGCCCAGCGCGACGGGCTGATCGAGCCAGGGAAGTCGCTGATCGTCGAGCCCACGAGCGGGAACACCGGCATCGCCCTGGCCCTGGTGTGCGCGGCACGCGGCTACGAGCTCATCCTCACGCTGCCCGAGGGCATGAGCCGCGAGCGGACCAAGCTCCTGCGCGCCTACGGCGCCGACGTTCACGAGACGCCGTCGCTGGGCGGGATGACGGAGGCCGTCGAGCTCGCCAAGGAGATCGCCGCCGAGCGCAACGGGTTCATCCCCCAGCAGTTCTCCAACCCGGCCAACCCCGAGGTGCACCGGCGCACGACCGCGGAGGAGATCTGGGCGGCGACCGGGGGCGAGGTGGACGCGTTCGTGAGCGGCGTCGGCACCGGCGGCACCATCACCGGCGTCGGCCAGGTGCTGAAGGAGCGCCGTCCCGACGTGCGCGTGATCGCCGTGGAGCCCGAGACCTCGGCGGTCCTCTCCGGGGGTCTCCCCGGGCCGCACCGGATCCAGGGGATCGGAGCGGGGTTCGTGCCGGAGGTCCTGGACCGCTCGGTGATCGACGAGATCCTGCCCATCGCCGACGACGCGGCGCTCGAGACGGCGAGGCTCGCGGCCGAGCGCGAGGGCCTGTTCGTCGGCATCTCCGCTGGAGCCGCGATCAACGCCGCCCTCGAGATGGCCCGCCGCGACGACATGGCCGGCAAGCGCATCGTGACCGTCGCCTGCGACGGGGGCGAGCGTTACGTGTCCCTACCGTGGTTTTCGCCGTGAGAACAACTACGGCGACATCCTCCGCTTCGCGTCCGGTGTCGCCGTGGATGGGCGCCCACGGGACCCGGCAGGCACGGCCACCACTACCGCGACTCCGTCGCTAGTACGAACGACGAATGTTTGGAATCGGTACAGCTGGGCGGGTCATGCGCGAGGTTCGCAGCGACATCGCCGCGGCTCGCGATCGCGACCCCGCCGCGCGCGGGGTGGGCTCGCTGGAGATCCTGGCGAGCTGGGGCGGCGTCCAGGCCGTGCTCGCGCACCGGCTGGCGCACGCCCTGCACGGTGCCGGGGTGCCGGTGGTGCCGCACGGGCTCGCGTACGCCTCGCGCGCGGTGACGGGCGTCGAGATCCACCCCGCGGCGCGAATCGGCGCCGAGCCCTTCATCGACCACGGGTCGGGCGTCGTCATCGGCGAGACGGCCGAGGTCGGCGACCGGGTGACCATCTACCAGGGCGTGACCCTCGGCGGCACCGGGTTCGCGCGGGGCAAGCGCCATCCGACGATCGGCGACGACGTGACCGTGGGCTCGGGCGCCAAGCTCCTCGGCCCCATCGACGTCGGCGACGGGGCGAAGATCGGCGCCAACAGCGTGGTGGTCAAGGACGTGCCGGCGAGCTCCACGGTCGTCGGGAACCCAGGGCACCCGGTGCGGGTGGAGGGCCGGCCCGTCGAGGGCCCCGACGTCGACTGGATCCACCTTCCCGATCCGGTGGCCGAGGCCATCCGCGCCCTCGCCGAGCGGGTAGCGGCGCTGGAGGCGCGCCTCGCCGAGCTCGACGGGCGGCCGGCGACGGCCGAGGTGGCCGAGATCAGGCCGAAGCAGGGGCCGTCCTCGGCCGGCGGGTAGGACGGTGAGGGGCGTTAGCCCCGAAAGCAGCATGTAAGGCGCCGAAGGCGTCCGCAAGATATTCAGGGAGAACCGGAGAGCTCTTCGGTTCGGAGCCCGCCCCCCTGGCTATCCTCGCGCCGTGAGCTTTCAAGGCCAGCTCGGAGCCCCGATCAGCGCCGGCGCCAGCCAGGCCGAGCGCCTGCTGGCCGAGCTCAACGACCCCCAGCGGCGAGCGGTGGAGCACGGCGGCGGCCCGCTGCTGGTGCTCGCTGGAGCGGGATCCGGCAAGACCCGCGTGCTGACGCACCGCGTGGCCTACCTCCTTGCGGGCGGGATGGCGATGCCCAGCGAGATCCTCGCGATCACGTTCACGAACAAGGCGGCGGGGGAGATGCGCGAGCGCGTCGGCGCCCTGGTCGGCGGCGTCTCGCGCGCGATGTGGGTGATGACGTTCCACTCCGCCTGCGCGCGGATCCTGCGCACCGAGGCCGAGCGCCTGGGCTACAAGCGCGCCTTCACGATCTACGACGAGGCCGACTCGCTGCGGATGCTCAAGCGCGCCATGGACGAGCTCGAGCTCGACCCGAAGCGCTACCCGCCGCGCGCGATCCGTTCGCGGATCTCGGCCGCGAAGAACAGCCTGGCCGACCTGAGCGAAGTTGCCGGAGGCTCCGGATTCGACGCCGCTGCCGCCGCCGCGGGCGAGCTGTACGAGCGGCGCATGCGCGAGGCCAGCGCCATGGACTTCGACGACCTGCTCGGCCGGGTGGTCGACCTCCTGGAGCTGTTCCCCGACGTCCGCCAGGCCTACCAGCGCCGCTTCCCCTGGCTCCTGGTCGACGAGTACCAGGACACGAACCGCGTCCAGTACCGGATGCTCCAGCTGCTCGCGGGCGAGAAGCGAAATCTGACGGTGGTCGGCGACGATGCTCAGTCGGTCTACGGCTTCAGATCCGCGGACATCCGCAACATCCTCGACTTCGAGCAGGACTTCCCCGATGCCGAGGTCGTCAAGCTCGAGCAGAACTACCGCTCGACGGGGACGATCCTCGACGCGGCCAACGCGGTCATCGCGAACAACGTCGAGCAGAAGCCCAAGCGCCTGTTCACTGAGTCGGGCCGCGGCGAGCTGGTGCGCGTAACCGAGCTCTCCGACGAGCACGAGGAGGGCCGCTACGTCGCCGCCGAGATCGAGCGCCTGGTCTCCGAGGAGGGGGTGCCGCGCGACCGGATCGCCTGCTTCTACCGGGTCAACGCGCAGAGCCGCGTGGTCGAGGACACGCTCGTTCGCTACGAGGTTCCCTACCAGGTGATCGGTGGCACCAAGTTCTACGAGCGCGCGGAGATCAAGGACGCCGTCGCCTACCTCCAGCTGCTCGCCAACCCGGCCGACGCGGTGTCGTTCGGGCGCATCGTCAACTCGCCGCGCCGCGGCATCGGCGACCGCACCCAGGCCCGCGTCCTCTCGCACGCGAACACGATCGGCGCCGACGTCTGGGACGCGTTCTCGCAGCCGCGGGCGATCCCCGCGCTCGGCGCCGGAGCCGTCAAGGCCCTCGACCGCTTCGCGCAGACGATGGCGTCGCTTCGCGAGCGGGCCGAGCGCGACGGGCCGGTGGCCGAGCTGCTCGAGGCGGTGCTGTCGGAGTCCGGCTACACGGAGGCCCTCGAGGCCGAGGCCCGCGGCGACGTCACCGCCGAGGCGCGGATTGACAACCTCTCCGAGCTGGTCGGCGTCGCGCGGGAGTTCGACACCAATCGCGAGATGGAGGGGGAGGGCCGCGACCGGCCCCTCGAGGAGTTCCTCGCGCAGATCTCTCTGCTCTCCGACGCGGACTCGATCCGCGACGACGACGGCCTGGTGACGCTGATGACCCTGCACAACGCCAAGGGGCTGGAGTTCGACGTCGTCTTCCTGATCGGCTGCGAGGAGGGGCTCTTCCCGCATTCGCGCTCGATGGAGGAGGGCAACCTCGAGGAGGAGCGCCGCCTCTGTTACGTCGGGATCACCCGCGCCCGCGAGCGCCTCTACATCACCTCCGCCCGCCAGCGCCGCATCTTCGGCCAGGGCGGCTACGCGCTTGCAGTCCAGGTTCGTGCGCGAGATCCCCGAGGAGCTGACCGAGCGGCGCTCGACCGCGGCAGCCGACGGGGTGGTTTGGCGGGCAGTCCGCCGGCACGTGCGGCGCAGCCCGGAAGCAGTCTCGGCGCCTCGCGGCAAGGAGCCCAACGCCGAGGTGCTGGCGCTGCGACACCGGCGACGACGTCGTGCATGCCAGCTTCGGCGAGGGCGTGGTGACGTCGGTCGACCCGGCAACGTGGTGGTGGTGCGCTTCGCCTCCGACGCCAGCGAGCGCAAGCTGATGGCCGACTACGCGCCGCTGAGGAAGGTCGGATGAGCGCGGAGCAGATTTCGATGTCTCTGAGTGCGAAGCGCGATCTATGTCTGTGAGCGCGGAGGTGATCGACGGCAAGGCCCTGGCGGCGCGCGTGCGCGAGCGGGTGGCCGCGGGCGTCGAGGAGTTCGCGGCCGCCCACGACGGGCACGTTCCCGGACTCGCCACCGTGCTGGCCAACGACGACCCGGCGTCGGAGATCTACGTCACCAACAAGCGCCGCCAGACCGAGGAGGCCGGGATGCGCTCCATCCATCACGGCCTCGACGCGGGGACGCCCGCGACGGAGCTCCTCGACCTGGTGCGCAAGCTGAACGCCGACGACGACGTCGACGGCATCCTCGTGCAGCTGCCGCTTCCCGAGCAGCACGACCAGGACGACGTCATCGCCCTCATCGACCCCGCGAAGGACGTCGACGGCCTCACGGCGGCCAGCGCCGGGCTGCTCGCGCAGGGGCGGCCGGGGCTCGTGTCGTGCACGCCGCGCGGGATCATGGAGATCATCGGCGAGGCCGGGGTCGACCCGGCGGGGGCCGAGGCGGTCGTGATCGGCCGCTCGATCCTGGTCGGCCGGCCCGTCGCCGCCCTGCTGACCAACGCGAACGCGACGGTGACCGTGTGCCACTCGCGCACGCGGGACCTGGCGAGCGTCTGCTCGCGGGCCGACATCCTGGTCGCCGCGGTGGGCTCGCCGGAGATGGTCGGCGCGGAGATGGTGAAGCCCGGCGCGGTGGTGGTCGACGTGGGGACCAACCGCACCGACGCGGGGCTGGTGGGCGACGTGCGCTTCGACGAGGTCGGCCGCGGTCGCCGGCGCGATCACCCCCGTGCCCGGCGGAGTCGGGCCGATGACCATCGCGATGCTTCTCGAGAACACTCTCCTCGCCGCGCGGGTCGCGGCGCTCCTGAGCAAGCCTGGACGTTTGGCCGTTCCCGCGGGAGGGCAGGCACGATCTCGACCTATGGGAGGTATAGGCTGCGGCCTGCGCAAGATCCGCGCTGACCACAACCATTGCTTCGAGGGGAGTATCTGAATGGACGTAAACAGGCTCAGCCAGGGCGAGAAGATCGCCGGGGCCTCCGGGATCGCCCTGATCCTGATCATGTTCATCTTCAAGTGGTTCAGCCTTAGCGTGAGCAGTGGCGGGCTCGGCGGTGTTCCCGGCTTCAGCGCCGAGGTCTCGCGTAACGCCTGGGGCTCGTTCGGCTTCATCGACATCATCCTGTTCATCACGGCGCTGGCGGCCATCGCCCTCGCCTACACCAGCGGCAGCGGCCAGACCGTCAGCCTTCCGGTTGCGCTCAGCGCGATCGTCGCGGGGCTGGGAATCCTCTGCGTCGTCCTCGTCCTGTTCCGGATCATCGACCCGCCGAACTTCTCGGGCGTCGATCTTCCCACCGGCGTGGACAAGGGCCGCAAGATCGGAGCCTTCCTCGGCCTGATCGCGACCGCAGGAGTCGCCTACGGCGGCTGGGCGGCGATGCAGGAAGAGGGAACGAGCTTCAGCGACGCTCGGGACCAGCTTTCCAACCGCGGTGGCGGCCCGGGCGCAGGCCCCGGCGGCACGACCGGTGGAGGCACGGGCGCGCCCCCGCCCTCGGCGTAACGCTGAGAGCTGAGAGCTCTGGCGCGAAGGCGCCAGGGAGGAGAGATTGCGAGCGAGAGGCCGCCTTCGGGCGGCCTCTCGCGTTAAGTGAGAGCGGCGGCCGTCTGGGTGCGCCACACGGGAGGCCGTGGCGATGATGGTCATCATCGGGTTCACGCCCAGCGAGCTGGGCAGCAGGCTGCCGTCGGCCACGTACAGCGATTCGGCGCCGTGGACAGCGCCGTCGGGGCCGGCGACCCCGCGCCTCGGGTCCGCGTCCATCCGGGCCGTGCCCATCGGGTGGAAGGCCTCGAGCCGCAGCAGCTTCGCGGCCGGAGGCGAGGCGTCGAAGTCGGCGATGCGCTCGCGGCGAAGCATGTCCTGGCCGGAGACCTGCGGGTAGACCTCGGTGGCCCCAGCCGCGTAGAAGAGCTCGGCCGCGCGGGCGATCCCGAACGCGAGGCGGCGGGCGTCGTCGCGCGTGAGGTCGTAGGTGACCCGCATGGAGCCGTCGCGGGCGAGGCGTGACGCGGCCCGACGAGGTGTCGGAGAGATGGACGCCCGTCGAGGCGATCCGGTCGTATTCGAGCAGGCGCTGTTGATGGGGCGCGCCGATCCCGGGCAGCCACTGGCCTCCGAAGGCCAGGGGCGTGAAGGTCGCCTCGAGCAGGACCCCGTGCTCCTCCTCCCACTCGGTGACCGCGTAGCTCTGCATCACGCCGTCCCAGCCCCGGACCTCCTCCTCGAACCGCGCGCCCACCCAGCAGGCGGGGTGGATCCGGAGGTTTCGCCCCAGCTCGCCGCTGGGCGAGCGAAAGCCGGATCGCAGCATGCAGCTCGGGAGTGCCGAAGGCGCCGCCGGCCATGATCACGGCCTTGCGCGCCCGCACCGGGTGGGCGCGCCTGCCGCCGCCGGCTCCCGGCAGCGGGCAGGTGACGCACTCGACGCCCGTGGCGCGCTCGCCCTCGAAGACGATGCGCCGCGCCTCCACGCCCGCGCGCACCCGCGCCCCCGCGGCCACCGCGCGCGGCAGGTAGGTCATGTGCATGGCGCGCTTGGCGTCGAGGCGGCAGCCCTGCGGGCACGAGCTGCACGACACGCAGCGGCCGGCGTTTCGGTGAAGCGGCTCGTGGGCGACGCCCATGGCCTCCGCGCCCTCCATCAGGAGCTGGCCGTTTCGCCCCATCGTCTGCGGGTCGACCGGGGTCACGTCGAGCATCTCCTCGGCCGCGCGGTAGTCGGGCTCGAGCTCCTGCGCCCAGCCGATGCCGTGCTCGGTTCGCCAGCTCTCCAGCACGTGCTCGGGAGCTCGAAAGCACGTGCCGGAGTTGATGACGGTGGTGCCCCCGACCGCCCGGCCGACCGGCGTGGGAATGGCGGGGCGGCCCTCGCAGACGGTCAGCCCGCCGTCGCGGTACAGGGCGGAGAGGGCCTCGAGCGGATCCTGGGGGTAGCTGGCGCGGTCGAGGTGCGGGCCGGCCTCCAGCACCAGGACGTCGAGCCCCGCCTCGGCGAGGATCGCGGCCGCAACCGCTCCGCCGGCGCCCGAGCCGACGATCGCCACGTCGCACTCCTCGCCGCCGGGAGGCGGCTTGGTGTCGCCCAGGCTGGGCCGCGGCAGGCGGGCCTCCTCGTCCGGATCCGCCACGCGGCAGTCGGCCACATAGCCGACCGCGGCGCGAACGCGCTCGTCGCTGCCGTAGGCGAGCCCCGCGAGGACCTTGACGCCGAGCAGGATGTCGCGCACCAGGGGGGTGCCGGAGGCCTCCAGCCGCTCGATGCGCTCGCGCCGCGAGTCGACGCTCGCCGAGCTGAACCGCCTTGGAAAGCGCAGCCATTCCAGCGCCGTCAGCGCCAGGCCCATGCGCCGCACGGAGCGATGGGGCATCGTCGCGAGGTACGGGCGCAGCGTGGCGACGACGTCGATGCTCTCGGGCCCGGCCGGCCCGTTTCCGGCCGCGGCCGGAAGCGCCCCGTGCGCAGGCGACATCGCCTCGGCGTACGCGCGCAGGGTGCGTGCCTCGGCGGCCCTCAGCCCCGGGGAGCGCCTTCAGAAGGGAGCGGCCGGGTCCTCGATGCGGCCGGCGACCGAGTGCAGGTAGAGCACGATGAACACCAGCGAGCCGTCGACGATGAAGTTGAGGAGGTAGATGAAGACGTTCTGGTCGAAGACGAAGAACGCGAGGGCGGCCAGCGACGACGCGGCCTTGCCCGCCGCCAGCACGAGCAGCATGGGCCGGTAGCGAACGACGTCCGTCGAGACCACGACGCAGATCCCCGCGATCACGACCATGTAGGCAAAGGCCAGGGCGAGCCAGAGCTTCTCGGTCGTCTCGGGGGCCTTCGCGAAGTTTCCGAACCAGTCGCCGACGTCGTCGATGACGCTCAGCACGCCATCGGGAACGGCGATGAACAGGATCCCCACCACGGCGAAGGTGAGGGCCAGAACGCGCAGGTTCGCGACCACGAACCTCTCGGCGGATGCCCCGGACATCGCGCGGCAGTCTACGTCCCCCGTGGGGTCAGACCCTTGTAGACGCGCCGCGACTGTTCTGCAGGGCGAGGGTCTGACCCCGCAAGGTGGCACTAACATCGCCCGCATGATCGACCGCGATCACGTCCTGCACGTCGCCCGGCTCGCCCGCCTGCGGCTCTCCGACGAGGAGGTCGAGCGGATGGCCTCGGAGCTCTCCGCGATTCTCGAGCACGTTGAGCGCATCGAGGAGCTGGATCTCGACGGCGTCGAGCCGACCTCGCACGTCGCCCGGCTCGTCAACGTGCTGCGCGCCGACGAGCCGCGACCGAGCTGGCCCCGCGAGAGCACGCTCGCCGGGGCCCCCGACGCAACCGACGACGCCTACCGCGTCCCCTCGCCCCAGGCGTGAGCGCCGCGCCCCACGAGCTTCGCGGCCTGACGGTCGCGGGCGGGCTCGACCGCATCCGCGCCGGCGATCTGACGGCGGCCGACTGGTTCGCCGCATACGCGGAGGCCGGCGACGAGTTGAACGCCTATCTGTGGCGCGCTGCCAGGTCCGGCCGAGCCCGCCGGCGGCCCTCTCGCGGGCGCGCCGGTCGCGATCAAGGACATCTTCTGCACCGAGGGCGTCCCCACCACCGCCGGCTCGAGAATCCTCGAGGGCTACGCGCCCGTCTACACCGCCTCGGCGGTACGGCGGTTGACGGAGGCGGGGGCGTCGGTGCTCGGCAAGACCAACATGGACGAGTTCGCCATGGGCTCCTCCAACGAGAACTCAGCCTTCGGCAGCGTCGGCAACCCGTGGGATCCGGGCCGCGTTCCCGGCGGCTCCTCCGGCGGCTCGGCGGCCGTGGTTGCGGCCGGCCTCGCGCCCGCGGCGCTCGGCACCGACACCGGCGGCTCCATCCGCCAGCCGGCGTCGCTATGCGGGATCGTGGGCGTCAAGCCGACGTACGGGGCCGTCTCGCGCTACGGGATGATCGCCTTCGCCTCGTCGCTCGACCAGTGCGGCACGCTCACCCGCGACGTCGCCGACGCCGCCCACCTGCTCGACGTGATGGCCAAGCGCGATCCCTGCGACTCGACGTCGATCGGCATCGAGGGCGGGGTGCCCGCGCCGAGCCGCGCCGACCTGTCGGGCCTTCGCTTCGGGGTCGCGCCGGACTTCTCGGCAGCGGCCGACGGCGTCGAGGCCGGCGTGGCGGCCAACTTCGAGAGGGCACTGGGAGTAATCCGCGAGCTGGGCGGCGAGGTCGTGGAGATCTCGCTGCCGCACGCGCAGCACGGGCTCTCCGCCTATTACGTGATCGCGCCCGCCGAGGCATCCGCCAACCTGGCCCGCTTCGATGGCGTGCGCTACGGCCTTCGCGCCGGCGACGCCGCCGACCTCACCGCGATGTACGAAGAGACCCGCGCTGCGGGCTTCGGGCCGGAGGTCAAGCGCCGGATCATGCTCGGCACCTACGCGCTCTCGGCCGGCTACTACGACGCCTACTACGGGCAGGCCCAGCGGGTGCGTACCAAGATCGCCGACGACTTCAGCGCCGCGTTCTCCCAGGTGGACTTCGTCGTGACGCCCACCTCGCCGTGCGTGGCGTTCGAGATCGGAGCCAAGGCGGCGAACCCGCTGGCGATGTACCTCTCCGACTACTTCACCGTGCCGATGTCGCTCGCCGGCATCCCCGCGGCCTCGATCCCGTCCGGCCTCGCGCCGCCCGACGGCGGCGGGCCCGAGCTGCCGGTCGGCCTGCAGCTCGCCGCTCCCGCGTTCGGCGAGGCCCGTCTGCTGGACGCCGCGTACGCGCTGGAGCAGGCCATCGGCTTCGAGCCACTGCCGATAGGTGAGAAATGAGGTGCTTCAGCACCGAAAGCAGCGTGTCGGGCGGCGAAGCCGCCGCAGGTGGTTCATGAGCGACTGGCGCGAGCGCTACGAGGCCGTCATCGGCCTGGAGATCCACTGCCAGCTGCAGACGCGGACGAAGATGTTCTGCGGCTGCGAGCCGTCGTTCGGCGCCGAGCCGAACGTCCACACCTGCCCGGTTTGCCTGGCGCATCCCGGCTCGCTGCCGGTGGTCAACGAGCAGGCCGTTCGCTTCGCGCTGGCGATCGCGCTGGCGCTGGGCTGCGAGATCGCCCCGCGCTCGATCTTCCACCGCAAGAACTACTTCTATCCCGACATCCCCAAGGGCTACCAGATCAGCCAGTACGACATTCCGCTTGGCAGCACGGGGAGCCTCGGCGAGGTCCGGATTCACCGCGTCCACCTGGAGGAGGACACCGCGAAGATGATCCACGTCGGGGAGTCGGGGCGGATCCACGCCTCCACGGCCTCGCTCGTGGACTTCAACCGCGCCGGCACGCCGCTGGTGGAGATCGTCTCCGAGCCCGACATCGAGAGCGCTGCGCAGGCCCGCGAGTGGGCGCAGCTCCTGCGCGAGACCGTCCGCGGCACCGGGGCGTCGAATGTCTCGATGGAGGAGGGGAGCCTGCGCTGCGACGCGAACGTCTCGCTGCGCCCGGCGGGCGCCTCCGAGCTGGGGACGAAGACCGAGCTGAAGAACATGAACAGCTTCCGCTTTCTCGAGCGCGGCATCGAGGCCGAGCTCGAGCGCCAGGCGGCGATCCTCGACGGCGGCGGGCAGGTGGACCAGGAGACGCTGCACTTCGACCCGGTGAGCGGTTCCATCACCTCGCTTCGCAGCAAGGAGTACGCCCACGACTACCGCTATTTCCCCGAGCCCGACCTGGTTCCGCTGGCGCCCACGGAGGAGATGATCGAGGCGGCGCGCGCGAGCGTGGGGGAGTCGCCGGCCGACCGCGAGGCGCGGTACGCGGAGCTGGGGCTCGCGGAGGCGGCGGCGCGGCAGCTTGCGTTCGATATCGCGGCGGCGGCCTACTTCGAGGCGGTGCTCGGCGCCGGCGAGGCCGAGGCCGGCGTCGTGGCGAACTGGGTCATCGGCGACCTGGTGGCGATTCGCAGGGAAGCCGGCGACGAGGGCCGAGAGGTTCCCCCCGCGCCCTGGCCGAACTGATCGGGATGGTGCAGTCCAAGCAGCTCACGCACGCAGCCGGGCGACAGGTCCTGGCGGTGATGGTCGCCGAGGGCGGCGAGCCGGCGGCCATCGCCGAGCGCGAGGGCCTTGCGGGCGGGACCGACTCCTCCGAGCTCGAGGCGATCGTCGAGGCGGCGATCGCCGCCAACGAGGAGGCGGCCGAGAAGGTCCGATCGGGCAAGGACGGCGCGATCGGGCCGATCGTCGGCGCCGTCATGCGCGAGACTCGCGGTCGCGCCGAGGGCGGCGAGGTCACCGCCCTCATCCGCTCCAAGCTCGGCCTCTGAGCCCAAACCACGCCGAGATGCGAATACAGGCCGTCCAGGCGCCCCAAATTCGCATCTCGGCGGGGTGGGGGTGTTACAAGCGTGTTACAAGGTGGTAGGATGAGGATGTGGCCTGGAACGTCGTAATCGCCGGTGGAGGGTTCGGAGGGCTGTACGCGGCCCGCGAGCTGGAGCGGCTGATGCCTCGCCAGTCGGCGCGGCTGATCCTGGTCAACGACGTCAACTTCATGCTCTACGCGCCGTTCCTGCCGGAGGCGGCGGCGGGCACGCTCGAGCCGCGCCACGTGGTCACCCCGATCCGCGACTACCTCAAGCGCACCAACCTGCGCCTCGGCGCGGTCACCGGTCACGACCCGCAGGCGCGCACCGTCACGCTCACCGACCACGACGGCGAGGCCGAGGAGCTGCCCTACGACCAGCTCCTGCTCTCGGTGGGCGCGGTCTCGCGCCTGCTCCCGGTCCCGGGCCTCGACCGTCACGCGATCGGCTTCAAGAGCCTGGCCGACGCGATCTGGCTTCGCAACCACGTCGTCGAGACGCTGGAGGAGGCGAACGCCACCAGCGACCCCGCGCGCCAGGACGAGCTTCTGACCTACGTGTTCGTGGGCGGCGGCTACTCGGGCCTGGAGGCGCTGGCCGAGCTCCAGGACTTCGCCGCCGACGCGATGAGGCGCTATCCGCGGGCGCGCCTGCACGGGATGCGCTGGATCCTGCTCGACGCCGCCGACCGCGTGCTGCCCGAGATCGACGCGCCGCTGGCCGACTACGCGGTCCGCGAGCTGCGCGGGCGTGGCATCGATGTGCGCCTCGAGACCCGCATCGAGCGGGTGGAGGCGAACTCGGTGACCTTCTCGACCGGCGAGACCATCCCGGCCCGCACGCTCGTGTGGACCGCGGGCGTCGCGCCGCATCCCAGCCTGCGCAACCTTGCCGTCCCGCTCGACGATCGCGGACGGGTGGTGGTCGACTCGCACCTGCGGGTCGAGGGGCTCGACGGCGTGTACGCCCTGGGCGACTGCGCGGCCGTCCCCGACCCGCTCGATCCGTCTCGCGCCTGCCCGCCGACCGCCCAGCACGCGGTTCGCCAGGGGCCCGTGGCGGCCCGGAACATCGCCGCCGCGCTGGGGGTGGGAACTTCGGCTCCGTACTCCTACGAGGCCAAGGCGGCCTTCGTGAACCTCGGCCACTACAAGGCCGTCGGCAGGCTCGGAGCCACCCGCTTCCGGGGCTTTCCGGCGTGGTGGCTGGCCCGCACCTACCACATGAGCCAGATCCCGGGCTTCGCTCGCAAGGTCCGCGCGGTGGCCGACTGGACGGTCGGCCTGCCCTTCGCCCGCGACGTGTCCGAGGTGGGGTCCATCGGGCATCCCCGCCCGCTTCGCGCCGAGGTCTACGAGCGTGGCGGCACGCACCGCCCGATCGGCGAGCCGGGCGAGTAGGCCCCATCGCATGGCCTTCATCGTCATCGACGCCGGCTTCGGGCTTGCCACGGCGATGATCGGGCGCGCCAAGGGCAGCTCCTTCTTCATCTGGCTGCTGGTCGGCCTCGCCATCAACGTCTTCGGGCTGATCGCCGTGATCCTCTATCGCGTCGAGGCCGACGAGCCCGAGCGGCGGTGCCCGCGCTGCGGCAAGATCGAGAAGCTCTACGTTCAGGTCTGCACGCGCTGCGGCGCCGATCTCTACCTGCCGGGGCCGGAAGAGATCCACAGGCCCGCGCAAAATCGCGCGCGGTGATAAAACCTGACCCGATGAGGAGAGGCGGGAAGCTCTCGGCAGCCATTTGCGTGGTGGGGATCGCGGCGGCGGTTCCGGCCGGCGCGTCCGCCTCCTCCCAGAAGACGTTCAAGGGGACGGTCCCGGCGGTGGCGGCTCACACGGCACCCGTGGCCGGCGCTCACGGCCGGGTCGACGTCGCCGTCGCGCTTCGCTGGCGGCACTCGAGCGAGCTCGACCGGGTCGATACGGCGGTCAGCGATCCGTCGAGCCCCCAGTACGGCGACTTCCTCAGCGCCCAGGACTTCCGCTCCCGCTACTCGCCGAGCGACGCCACGGTCAAGCGCCTGGCCACCTACATGCGCTCCCGCGGCATGCGCGTCACCGGCGTCTCCGCCAGCCGGATGCTGGTGGACGTCAGCGGGTCGGTTCGCAGCGCCGAGCGGGCCTTCAATACCCGGCTAGACCTCTACCGCCACGGCGGACACCTAGTTCGCGCCGCGTCGAAGCCGGCGTCGATGCCGCGCCGCGTCGCCCGCTCGGTGGCCGGGATCAACGGCCTCAGCGAGAGCGTCGAGCATCGCCTGTCCAAGCGGCTGCCGCCTCCGCCCGCGTTCGTCAACGCCGGCCCCTGCTCCAACTTCTGGGGCCAGAAGTTCGCCGGCAGGGAGATCCCCCCGGCGTACGGACATGGCCAGCCCTACGTTCCCTGCGGCTGGGACGCGCAGGACCTTCAGAGCGCCTACGGCGTCGACACCGCGCTGAATCAGGGCTTCGACGGAGCGGGCGAGACGGTCGCCATCGTCGACGCCTTCGCCGCGCCCACGATCGTCAAGGACGTCAACGAGTACAGCTCGCGACACGGCCTTCCCCCGGCGAACATCAACCAGACCGTCCTGCCGGGCCGGTGCCGCTTCGGCTGCCACGGCGCGCAGGGCTGGTACGGCGAGGAGACGCTGGACCTCGAGGCCGTGCATTCCATGGCCCCCGGCGCCACCATCGCCTACTACGGCGCGGTCGACAACTCGAGCAAGCGCCTCCTCGACGCGCTGGCGAAGGCGGTCGACGACGACGCCGCCTCCGAGGTGACGAACTCCTACGGCTCGCTGGGCGAGGGCGACACGCTCTCGTCGATCCGGGCCCAGGAGCAGGTCTCCAAGCAGGCTGTCGCGCAGGGCATCGGGCTCTACTTCTCCTCGGGTGACGACGGCGACGAGCACACCACGATCGGCCACATCTCTGCCGACTACCCGGCCTCGAGCCCGCGTGTGACGGCGGTCGGCGGCACCTCGCTGGGCGTCGGGCCCACCGGCAACCGCGCCTTCGAGACCGGCTGGGGCACGAAGATCTCGGGCCTCGCGAAGGCCGGCACCGACAAGGCGCACTGGTCGCCCAGGCCGCCCGGGCCGTTCCTGTACGGCAGCGGCGGCGGCACCTCGCGCCTGTTCCGCGAGCCGTCCTATCAGCACCACGTCGTGCCGTACAGGCTCGCGGGGCGCTTCGGAGGGCTCAACCGGGTCGTGCCTGACCTCTCGATGGACGGCGACCCGAACACCGGCATGATCGTCGGCGAGACCCAGACCTTCCCGAGCGGCAAGCGCAAGTACGGCGAGTACCGCATCGGCGGCACCAGCCTCTCCTCGCCGCTGCTCGCCGGCTACATGGCCGACGCGAACCAGATGCGCGGCTCGCGGCTGGGCTTCGTCAACCCGGCGCTCTACTCGCTGTACGGCTCCGACGCGATCCGCGACGTGAAGAGCCCGCGCACGACCATCGCCGGCGTCCGGCGCGACTTCGCCAACGGCGTGAACGGCAAGGACGGCATCTCGGTCTCGCTGCGAAGCTTCGACTTCGACACGTCCCTGAAGACGAAGCCCGGTTACGACAACGTCACGGGGCTCGGAGTCCCGGGCGCGCGTTCCTCGCTCATGCAGGCACTGGCGAGCCAGTGCAAGGCCTGCTAGCTCAGCGCGTCAGCGCAGCCAGGTCCTGACGATCGCGTTGGCGAAGCCCATTCCGTAGCGCACCACCGCGGGCTTCTTCGAGTGGCCGTGGGTGCGGCGGTCGACGGTGACCGGCACCTCCTTGGCCGGAATGCCGCGCTTGATCGCCTCGATCATGAACTCGGAGGTGTGGAACTGCTCCTGGCGCAGCACGAGCTGGGGCAGCACGTCGGCGCGCACCGCGCGATAGCCGTTCGAGCAGTCGCTCACCTTCGTGCGGGTGATGAGCGAGACGACGCGGTTGAAGAAGACGATCCCGAGCTCGCGGGCGAACGTGTTGTCGTCGGCGTCGCCAAGCACGCGTGAGCCATGGGCCATGTCGACCTCTCCCGAGGCCACCGGGCCGACCAGCCGCTCCATCTCCTCGGGGCGGTGCTGGCCGTCGGCGTCGAGCGTCACCACGATGGCGGCGCCGGAGTCGGCAAGCAGCCGGTAACCGGTGCGCAGGGCCGCGCCGCCCCCGCGGTTGATCACGTGGCGGGCGACCGTCGCGCCGTGCGCGCGCGCCGCCTCGCCCGTGGCGTCCCTGGAGCCGTCGTCGACCACCAGCGCCGCGGTCGGCAGGCCGCAGACCTCGGCCGGCACCCGCTCGAGGACCGAGCCGATCGACTCGGCCTCGTTGTAGGCGGGAATCAGGACGCCGAGCTTGCCGGCGAAGCGCTCGGGTTCCCCGGAGCTTCGGAACTGCTCCCAGGCGAGCCCCTCCAGAAGCGCCGAGAGCTCGCTGGTGATGCGCGCCCCCTGCGCGAGCGAGCGCAGCACCAGCGCGAAGAGGATCAGGATCGCGAAGACGGCGACGCCCACGATCCGCGTGCCGTTGCCCTTCTCGAACGAGAACGCAGATAGGAGCGCGTCGAGGATCTGGGTGCCCGAAACGAGCGCGAGCCCGAGGGCGATTCCCCCGAGCAGGAGGACGTCGAGGTTGCGAAGCTCGCGCCGGCGCCACACCGCGTAGCCGGCGATCAGCGCGGCCAGCACGAGGCCGCCGGCGCGAAGCGCCGTGAGCTCGGGCGGGAAGAGGCTCCCGTAGACGCGCGGCGCGGTCACGGCGGGGGAGCATAGGCGGGCCGCGCCCGTGCGCTGAAGGAACCGTTGCGGATGGGCGCCCACCGAGATCTCGCTACGCTCACCCGCGCAATGCGCATCCTGATCCTGGGCGGTGACGGTTACCTGGGATGGCCGACCGCGATGCGCTTCTCGAGCCGGGGGCACGAGGTCGCGGTCGTCGACAACTTCTCACGTCGCCGCTGGCATGTCGAAAACTCAACTGGCTCGCTGACGCCTATCGCAACGCTCGACGAGCGGATCGATGCCTGGCGCGAGGCCTCGGGCAACACGATCCGTGCCCTCGTCGGGTCGATCGAGGACGCCGAGTTCCTCGACGGCGTGCTCGCCGACGTGCGGCCGGAGGCGATCGTCCACTACGGCGAGCAGCCGTCGGCGCCGTTCTCGATGCGCTCCCGCCACCATGCCGTCGAGACCCAGTACACGAACGTCATCGGCACCCTCAACCTGCTGTTCGGGATGCGCGAGATCGTCCCCGACGCGCACCTCGTGAAGCTCGGGACCATGGGCGAGTACGGCACGCCCAACATCGACATCGAAGAGGGGTTCATCGAGATCGAGCACAAGGGCCGCAAGGACACCCTGCCGTTCCCGAAGATGCCCGGCTCGCTCTACCACCTCTCGAAGGTCCACGACTCGCACAACATCCACTTCGCCTGCCGCATCTGGGGGCTGCGCTCGACCGACCTCAACCAGGGCGTGGTCTATGGGATCGAGACCGACGAGACCGCTCAGGACGAGCGGCTCGCGACCCGCTTCGACTACGACGAGTACTTCGGCACCGTCCTCAACCGCTTCTGCGTGCAGGCCGTGATCGGCCATCCGCTGACCGTGTACGGCGAGGGCGGCCAGACCCGCGGGTTCCTGAACATCCGCGACACGCTTCAGTGCGTGGAGCTCGCGGTGGACAATCCGGCGGACCTGGGCGAATACCGGGTCTTCAACCAGTTCACCGAGCAGTTCTCGGTCGCCGAGCTCGCCGAGCTGGTCAAGTCGAGCGCCGCGGAGCTGGGCCACGACGTGGAGATCCGCAACTACCCCAACCCGCGCATCGAGGCCGAGCAGCACTACTACAACGCCGCCAACACCAAGCTCCGCGACCTCGGCCTGCAGCCCCACCTGCTCGGCTCCGAGCTCGTCCGCTCGATGCTCAGCACGATCGAGCGGCACCGCGACCGCGTCATCGACAGCGCCATCCTGCCCACCACCCGCTGGAAGCCCGGCGAGCTCGAGGGCGAGCTGCCCACTGCGGCGACGCCTGAGGGATCGGCGTGAACGCCGCCTCGTCGGCTCCGGAGGGCCAGCGCAGCCGCCAGCGCGCGGCGCGGCGCGCGGCCATCATCGAGGCGGCCGTAAAGATCATCGCCACCCGCGGCCTGTCCGCCGTCACTCACCGGGCGGTGGCCCGCGAGGCGAAGGTGCCCCTGGCCGCGACGACCTACTACTTCTCGTCAAAGGAGGAGATCCTCAAGGAGGCGCTCGAGTCCCTCTCCGAGGCCGAGGTCTCGCGCCTGAGCAGCCTGGAGAAGGAGCTCGGCGAGCTCGAGCCCGCCGAGGCGCTGCCGTCCCTCGCGGCCGCCCTCATCGGCGACAGCGAGGAGGCGCGGCGCGGCTGGCTCGCGCAGTTCGAGATCTACCTCGAGGCGGCGCGCCACCCCGAGCTTCGGCCCGCCATCGAGCAGCGTCGGGCGGCGTTCGTGAGCCTCGCCGAGGCCAACCTGCGCAAGTTCGGCGCCCCCGAGCCCGAGCACCGCGCAGAGCTGGCCGTCGCCGGGATCAACGGGATCCTGCTCGACCGCGTGCGAGAGCTCGGCGACGACCCCCAGGCGACCATGCTCGAGCGGCTGCGCCAGCTGTTCGCGCTGCTCATCCAGCCCTCCTAGGCGGCATCCCACGCGGGCGACCCGCCGCGGTTATGCTCGTGCCACCAGACGTTCGCGGTCGTAAATCGAGAGGCTCAGGTGTCCGGCGGAGCGAAACCAGGGGGAGTATTCAGACGCGTGGTTCTGGCGTCGGCCTTGGCGCTCGTTGGTCAACTCGGCATGACGGAGCTCGCCCGGGCGACCACGTTCGATGCGAACCCCTCCTCGCTCGGGGCGATCCCGGATGGCACCAGCGGGGATCCAGGGAATTTCGGCTCGCCCCGCAACGTGACCTTCGACGTCAGCGGGTTTGCGAGCGACGCGGGCGAGACGCGCGTCTCGGTGACGATGCAGCTCAGCCACCCCTACGTCGGCGACCTGGAGGCGGTTCTCATATCTCCAAACGGTGTGCAGAAGACCATCTTCAGCCGCACCGGAGCGGCGAGCGGCAGCGACTTCGGCGACGACAGCAACCTCGACGGCACCTACACGTTCGTCGACTCGGCGCCATCCTCGCCGACCTGGTGGGGCGAGGCCCAGGCCCTTGCCCCCAATCAGGCCATTCCGACCGGCTTCTACCGCGCGTCCACGCCGGGACCGGGTGGCGGCGCCGACACGAGCATCACGACGGCCTTCGGTAGCGCCACCTTGAACGGCGCCTGGACGCTGCGGATCCGCGACGGGACCGGCGGGGACACCGGGGCAGTCACCGCGGCCAGCCTCGACATCGTCGGCGAGGTGGTCGCGAACCCATCGTCGCTCGGCGCAATACCGGATAGTCCGGGGCCGACGGGAACGTTTGGATCTCCGCGCGACGTCACGTTCTCGATGTCGGGACTGCGACACGCGCCCACCTTCGTGGCACTGTCGATGACCTTCAACCCTGCGCACACGTGGGTCGGTGACCTGGAGGCCCTGCTGATCGCGCCGGACGGCACGACGAAGGCGACGATCTTCAGCAGGACGGGGGCCGCGACCGCGACCGACAACGGCGACAACTCCGATGCCGCCGGGCCTTACCGCTTCTTCGACGGGACCGCGAACTCCTGGTGGGACGCCGCCACGACGGCCGGCTCGACCTCGGCGATTCCCGCCGGCTCCTACAGGTCTTCCGGCCCGGGCAGCAGCTCCAACACACTGATCGACCCGGCGTTCGCCGGAGTGACGAATCCGAACGGCACCTGGACCCTGCGCCTGCGAGATGCCAGCCACAACGACACGGGGTCAGTGAGCGCCGCCTCCCTTACGCTCGCCGAGGGGACCGACACCAGCGCGCCGGCGGCGCCGGAGATCACCGGCAGCGACCCACCGTCGCCGGGCCAGTCGACGGCGCCGCGCCTACAGGGGACCGCCGAGGCGGGCTCCGTGGTGCGCATCCACACCGACCCCTTCACCTGCAACGACGCCAGCATCGTCGCCACCGGAACCGCCGCTGATTTCGCCGGCGCCGGGATCCAGGTGCCCGCCGGGTCGGGGGTCTCCGAGTTCGCCGCCAGCGCCATGGATGCCTCCGGCAACGTCTCCGGCTGCTCGACCCCTTACGAGTACGCTCAGGACTCGAACCCACCGGCCGCGCCCACCCTGTCCGGCACGACCCCCGCGTCGCCCTCGAGCGAGAGCTCGCCTCTGGTCGGTGGGAGCGCGGAATCGGGCTCGACGGTGAAGATCTACGGCGACGCAAGCTGCAGCGGATCGCCGCTGGCGACGGGCAGCGCGGCAGAGTTCGGGGGAGCCGGGATCGAGACGCCGGTCACGCCGAATGGCACCACCACGCTCTACGCCACGGCGACGGATGCCGCCGCGAACGTCTCGGCCTGCGCCGGCCCGCTCAACTACGTCGAGGACTCCTTCTCGCCGACTCCGACGCTGACCGGCACCGACCCTGATTCGCCGGCAAACGACAACTTCCCGAAGCTGCAGGGGGGTGGGGCGGAGTCGGGGGCGACCGTGTACGTCTTCGCCGCCCCCGGATGCCAGGCGTCGCCCGCAGCCACCGGGACCGCGGCTGAGCTGAATGGCGCCGGGATCGAAGTCCAGGTGCCGGGCGACAGCGCCAGCAAGCTCTCGGTCACGGCGGTCGACGCCCTCGGCAACGTCTCCGGCTGCTCGAACGTCGTCACCTACGTCGAGGACTCTGAGCCCCCCACGACCACCGTGACGACGCGGAAGGCGCGGGTAAAGACGCGCAAGAAGCGCGCCAAGGTGCGCTTCACGCTGGGCTCGTCGGAGCCGGGGTCGACGTTCGCGTGCTCGCTCGACGGCGGCAAGTTCTCCGCCTGTGAGTCGCCGGTGATCCTCGCGCTCAAGCCGGGCAAGCACAAGCTCGCCGCACGCGCGACCGACGCCGCCGGCAACCTCGACGAGACGCCCGCAAAGGCGAGGGTGAAGGTCAAGCGCAAGCGCCGCCACTGAGGCGGAGCTTCGCTTGCGAGCGGCGAAATCCAGTGCCTGGCGGCCACCGGGCCGTTGCTACCATCGCTCGCCCATGCGAGCCGCCGATGCACTCTGCGAAGCGCTGAAGGCCGAGGGCGTCCAGCACGTCTTCGGCATCCCTGGTGGCGCCAACCTGCCCACCTACGACGCGCTGTACGACGCCGACCTCGACCACATCCAGGCGCGCCATGAGGCGGGCGCGGGCCACGCCGCCGAGGGCTACGCGAAGGCCTCCGGCCGCGTGGGGGTCGCCATGGCGACCTCCGGGCCGGGCGCCACGAACCTCGTCACCCCGATCGCCGACGCGTTGATGGACTCGGTGCCCACCGTGTTCATCACGGGGCAGGTGCGCACCGAACTGATCGGGACGGACGGCTTCCAGGAGGCCGACGTCACCGGCATCACCTTGCCCGTCGTCAAGCACTCCTTCCTGGTCCAGGACCCGCGCCAGATCCCCGAGTACGTCCACGCCGCGTTCCACATCGCCTCCACGGGCCGCCCCGGCCCGGTGCTCGTGGACGTGCCCCAGGACCTGTCGCGGGTCGACATCGACTACGAGCCGGCGACCGGCTCGCCCGAGCTGCCCGGCTACAAGCCGCCGCTCGAGGGCAACATCAAGCAGATCCGCGTCGCGGCGCGCGCGCTCGCCAACTCCAAGCGCCCCGTCTTCTACGGCGGCGGCGGGATCGTCAACGCGAACGCTTCCGAGGAGTTCCGCGAGCTCTGCATGGCCGACCGCTTCCCGGTGACGCTCACCCTGATGGGCCTGGGCGCCTTCCCGGCGCCGCACGAGCAGTGGCTCGGGATGCTCGGCATGCACGGCACCCGCACCGCGAACTACGCGATGGACGAGGCGGACCTGATCGTCGCGGTGGGCGCCCGCTTCGACGACCGCATCACGGGCAAGCTGTCGGAGTTCGCCCCGCGGGCAAAGTTCGTCCACATCGACGTCGACCCGGCCGAGATCTCGAAGAACGTCGCGGCCCACATCCCGATCGTGGGCGACGCCAAGGACGTCCTGCCCAAGCTCCTGGGCGAGTACCGCGCGCTCGGCGCCGACGCCGGCCGCCTCGACGACTGGTGGAGCAAGATCAAGGATTGGCAGGCGAGCTACCCACTGCGCTACGAGGACAGCTCCGACTCGGAGATCAAGCCGCAGTTCATGGTCGAGGCCATGTACGAGGCCACCAGCGGTGACGCGATCGTCACCTCGGACGTGGGCCAGCACCAGATGTGGGCGGCGCAGTTCTACAACTTCGCCAGGCCCCGGCGGTGGATCAACTCGGGCGGTCTCGGCACCATGGGCTTCGGCCTGCCTGCGGCCATCGGCGCCAAGGTCGGCATGCCGGACGAGACCGTCGTGTGCCTCGCCGGCGACGGCAGCCTGGTCATGAACTGCCAGGAGATGGCGACCGCCGCCGCCCATGACATTCCCGTGAAGGTCCTGCTGATGAACAACGGCCACTTCGGCATGGTCCGCCAGTGGCAGGAGCTCTTCTGGGACGGCCGCTACCAGTCGGTCGAGATGGGCTCCAGCCCCGACTGGGTCGCGCTCGCGCAGGCGTTCGGCTGGGAGTCGGCGCGCTGCGACGACAAGACCGAGCTCGTGGGCGCCATGCGCGACACGATCGCCGCGGACGGCCCGGCCCTGCTCGACGTCCGCGTCACCCAGAACGAGAACTGCTTCCCGATGATCCCCGCCGGCGCGGCCGCCAGGGACATGGTGGGGTGAGTTGAGCGTGGAGGCCGGGACCCCGGAGTTCGTGAAGCTGGAGGACCTGCAGGTCGCGTCGGGCCTGACGGGCCGAAAGCACGTCCTGTCCCTGTTGGTGGAGAACAAGCCCGGCGTCCTCGCCCGGATCGCCGGGCTCTTCTCGCGGCGCGGGTTCAACATCGACACCCTGGCCGTCGGCCCGACGGACGATCCCGACATCTCGCGGATCACGCTAACCGTGGACGGCGCGGTCCACCCGATCGACCAGGTCACCAAGCAGCTTCACAAGCTCGTCAACGTCATCAAGATCCGCGACATGGACCCGGATGCCACGGTGTCCAGGGAGATGGCGCTCTTCCGTGTGTCGGCCCCGGCCGAGAGCCGCGCCGAGATCATGGAGTTCGCGCAGATCTTCCGCGGCAAGGTCGTGGACGTCTCGCGGCGGACGATGACGATCGAGATCACGGGCACGCAGGACAAGATCGATGCCTTCGAGCGCATGGTCCGCCCCCACGGGCTCATCGAGATGGCGCGAACCGGCGAGGTCGCCATCGCGCGCTCCCGCCCGGAGAGCTAAATCCGATGACATCCTCCGCTTCCGAATAACTCCGATGACATCCTCCGCTTCGCGTCCGGTGTCATCGGGTTCCGGCTCGGGCGGGGCGGCAGGCTCTAGCTCGTGAACCGCGACTTCGTCGCTAGCTCCGGCGACTTGCTCGCGCGGCGGGTCGAGCAGGCGTCGCCCGGCCGGCTCGTCAGCGTCACCGTCGAAGTAGATATCGCCGACCCGTGCGCGGCGGTGTTCGCCTCACGGCGGGCCGACGACAACTTCTTCTGCTGGGAGCAGCCCGATCGCGGCTTCGCGCTGGCAGGCCTTGGCGTGGCTGCCGATGCCCGCTCCCGCGGCCCCAGGCGGTTCGACGACATCGCCGCTCGCTGCGCCGAGGTCATGCGCGGCCGCGAGGCCGACGAGCCCGCCGGCCTTCCGGCCGGAGCGGGCCCGGTGTGGGTCGGCGGCTTCGCCTTCGACCCCGAGGGCGCGCGAGTCTCGCACTGGTCGTCGTTCGCGCCCGCGCAGTTCGCGCTCCCCGAGCTTTCGCTGGCCCGCGTGGGTGGCAAGACGTATCTCACGTTGAGCGCCGTCGCCCGTGATGGCGGCTCGGCCGAGGCCCCTCTGCGCAGGCTGGCCTCGCTGGCCGAGGAGCCGCTGCCCATGGCCGACCCGCATCCCACCGACCGGGCGCGGATCGAGAGCGTTCAGCCGCCGGAGCGCTACGAGGACGCGGTCGCCGGCGCGGTCGAGCGGATCGCGCGCGGCGAGTTCGAGAAGACCGTGCTCGCGCGCGAGGTGACCGTCGAGGCCGCGGCGGCGCACCGCCCGGCGGCGATCTTCGGGTCGCTTCGCGACGTGTTCCCGTCGTGCTTCTGCTTCTGCGTCGGCACGCCGGAGGCGGCCTTCATCGGCGCCAGCCCCGAGCTGCTGCTGCGCCGCGAGGGCGCCGGCCTGGCGACCGTCGCGCTGGCGGGCTCCACGCGCCGGAGCGCGGACCCCGCCGTTGACTCGCACCTGGGCGAGCGCCTTCTGCGGAGCGCCAAGGATCGCTCGGAGCACGCCATCGTCGCCCGGCGCATCGAGCGGAGCCTGCGCCGCGAGGCGGTATGGGTGCAGGCGGAGCCGGAGCCGGTCGTCGTGCAGGTGGCCAACATCCAGCACCTGGCGACTCCCATTCGCGCCCAGCTCGCCGAGCCGCGTTCGGCGCTCGACCTGGCGGGCGCTCTCCATCCGACTCCCGCCGTCGGCGGCGAGCCGCGAGAGCCCGCGCTGCGAGCCATCGCCGAGCTCGAGGGGATGGACCGCGGCTGGTTCGCCGCCCCCGTGGGCTGGATGGACAGCGCGGAGGACGGGGAGCTCTGCGTGGCCCTGCGCTCGGCGCTTCTGCGCGACCGCGTCGCGCACCTCTACGCCGGCGCCGGGATCGTCGCCGACTCCGACCCGGCGGCGGAATTGGCGGAGACGGAGCTCAAGCTCGACGCCCTCATGCCGCTGGTCGCGTCGTAGCGTCCGGCCGCCTTCACCTACACTCGCTCGCCTTCCGTCCACCCAACCAAAGGGGGAGGTTCTCCATGAGGACCAAGGCAGTGGCTTCGTTCGGCGCGCTCGCGATCTCGATTTCGCTCGCGGCCTGCGGCAGCAGCGGCAGCAGCTCGAGCACAGGCGCGGTAACCGACACGACCGCCACCGACTCCGTCGCGACGACCAGCACCACGAGCACCACGAGCACGACGAGCGGTGACACGTCCTCGTTCTGCGACAACGTCAAGAGCCTTAAGTCGCTCGACCAGACCTTCAACCAGCTCGCGCCCAACGACATCGAGGGCGCGAAGACCGCCTTCCAGAACGCCGACGACGCCCTGCAGCAGACGGCGGACTCCGCCCCGCCCGAGATCAAGAGCGACGCCGACGCCGTGGCGAGCGGCTTCGACACGATCAACTCCAAGATCCAGGGCCTCAACTCGCCCAGCGACGTTTCCGGGCTCGGTCCGGAGATCGCACCGCTGGTCTCATCGATGCAGCAGCATCTCCAGGTGCTTCAGACCTACACGCAGAAGAACTGCTAGCCGGCGAGCGCTGAGCGCACCGCCGCCGCGCCGGCCTCGAGCCGGCGCGCGCGGTCGGCCGCTCCGGCGAGGCGGTCCACCGGGATCTCGACGATCCCGGTGGCGCCCGCCGCCTCCGGCAGCTCGCCGAGGTCGCTGACGCGGCGATGCGCCACGCCGTAGGCGGCGGCGAGCCGCTCGACGTCGAAGCCGAGGGGCGTGCCGAACAGGGCCTCGAACTCCTCGCGCTCGAGCTGCGCGGCCTGCGGGAGGTGCTCGAAGATGCCCCCGCCGTCGTTGTTCAGCACCACGATCCGCACCGGCGTCGTTGGGTGCCGAAGCGAGGCCAGGGCGTTCGAGTCGTGGTGCAGGCCCAGGTCGCCGGTGAGGATCCACGTCGGAGAGCCGGTGGCGAGGGCGGCGCCGATGCCGGCCGACACCAGGCCGTCGATGCCGTTCGCGCCGCGGTTGGCGAGGAAGCGCACGCGCGCGGGCCCCGGGCGCAGGAACGCCTCCTGGTCGCGAATCGGCATGGAGGAAGCGGTGAAGACGAGGTCGCCGTCGGCGTAGAGCTCGCCGAGGGCGCCGTGCACCGCGGGCTCCCCGCCGGCTCCGTCGCCGGCGTCGAGCGCCTCGCGAGCCGCACGCTCGGCCGCGGTCCAGGCCTCGCCCCAGGTTTCGTCCCCGGATCCCGCGACGGCATCAGCCAGCGCTCGAGCCAGCGCCGCGGGCTCGGCGCGCAGCATCGCCGCGCCCTGGTGCGTGGGCTCCTTCCATCCGTGGGTCGCGTCGACCACGAGCTGGGGGCACTCCGGCAGGGTCGCGAGCCAGCCGCGCAACGCCTTGCTGGTCGGCATCTCGCCAAAGCGCAGCACGAGGCCGGGCGCCAGCGCCCCGGGGGCCACCCGGGCCACGGAGTCGTAGGCGGAGATCACCCGGGAGCGGTCGTGCGGGCCCATGCGCACCTGCGACGTCGGCTCGGCGAGGATCGGGTACCCGGTTGCCTCGGCCAGCGCCGCAAGCGGCTCGGCGAACGCGGGGTCGGGCTGGCGCCCGCAGACGATGAGGCCCCGCGGGTTCGCGCCCACCTGCTCGGCCAGGGCTTCGACGAGGGGCGCCGGGGCGGGCACCGGCGGGCGCGGGCTCGCGGTGAGCGGGCGGTCCTGCGAGCGGCCCTCCAGGGCCAGGGGCCAGGTGGCCGACACATCGCCCTCGTGCGGCTCGGGGCCCAGCGGGTCACGCCAGGCCAGGTTCACGTGCACGGGCCCCGGGCGCGGGCCCAGGGCCTCGGCGCAGGCCCGGCATGCGATCGAGCGCATGTGGAGCAGTCCGGTGTCGTCGGCGGCGTGCGTGCCGGCCTCGCAGAACCAGCGCACGGCGTCGCCGTAGAGCTTGATCTGGTCGATGGTCTGCCCGGCGCCGATGTCGCGGAGCTCGGGCGGGCGGTCCGCCGTGAGGGCGATCAGCGGCACGCCGGATTCGTCGGCCTCGCAGACGGCGGGGTGGAGGTTGGCCGCGGCGGTGCCCGACGTGGTCAGCGCGGCGACGGGCTCGCCGGAGGCGAGCGCCGCGCCGAGCGCCAGGAAGCCCGCGGAGCGCTCGTCGACGACCACCGTGCACTCGATCTTGGGCTCGCGCCAGAGGGCGACCGCCAGCGGAGTCGAGCGCGAGCCGGGGCTGATGACCGCGCGGCGCACGCCGCTTCGCGCCAGCTCTTCGACGAAGGCCGAGGCGAGGGCGGTGTTGCGGTTGGTCGGATCCATCAGGGGGAACGGTATTGCTCAGAGGCGAAGCCGCTCGACGGCGGCATCGTCGAGCACCACCCCGAGGCCCGGCGCGTCTCCAAGCAGCAGGTTGCCGTCCTCGATCTCGGGGCCCATCGCGGCTGTGCCCTCGGCGAAGAGGAGCTGGGTCGCCAGGCCATGCGCCACGCCGGCGTCGCCGGAGCCGAGAGCCAGTGCCAGGTGCCCGGCGGCGGCGACGCCGAGCGGCCCGTCGAGGGCGCTCGACAGGTAGACCGGAAGGGTGGACGCCACCGCTCGTGCCGCGTCGAAGCCGCCCACCTTCGCCAGCTTCACAGTCGCCAGCGCGCACGCGCCCAGGTCGCGGGCGCGCTCGGCCTCGCGCGGGGTCGAGACGCTCTCGTCGGCGGCGATCGGCACCGCCGTCTGCGAGCGGACGATCGCGAGCTCCTCCAGGCCGCTCACGGGCTCCTCGGCCAGCTCCAGGCCGTGGTGCTCCATGGCGGCGAGCTCCAGCGACGCCTGCTCGGTGGTCCAGGCGCCGTTGGCGTCGACGCGGATTCGGGCCTGCGGGCCCACCGCCTCGCGCACCGCGGCGACCGCCGCGACGCCACCCGGCATCCCGACCTTCAGCTTGAAGGTGTCGAAGCCCCGCGCGGCCCACGATTCAGCCTGCGCTGCGACGGCGGCAGGCTCGCCGGCCGTCAGCGTCGCGTTGCAGGGCACCGGGGCGTTCGCGCCCGCTCCCAGCAGCTCCCACGCCGGTTTGCCCTCGCGCCGGGCCCGAAGATCGAGCTGAGCCATCTCGATGGCCGCCCTCGCGGGCGCGCTCATCCCGGGCGCCGCCTGCCCGCCGCTGGCGGTGAGCTCCTCGACCACCCGCTCGAGCCCGGCGCCGCCGCGCAGCGCCAGCGGCACGGCCTCTCCCAGGCCGATGACGCCGTCGTCGTCTCGCAGGCGAAGCAGAGCCATCTCGCGCGCTTCGAGCGAGCCGCGGGCGGTGACGTACGGCTCCCGGAAGGGAAGTGCGAGCGCGATGACGTCGACCGTGAGGGACACGCCTCAGGCGGCGATGACGAAGCCGAGCGCGACCAGCAGGCTGAAGGCGCCCAGCAGCGCGCCGGTGCCCGCCAGCGCCCCGTTCAGGGCGGGGCCGTCGGTGCTCGTCATGACGGCGTCGACCGGTCCGCGGGCGAGGGGGAATGCGAGCAGCCCGAGGGCTCCCCAGGCGGGCCCGCCGTTGAGCGCGAGGGCCACCACCAGGACGGCGAAGGCGAGGGCGATCAGCTCGAGGTAGAGGCGGCGCGTGCGCTCGCGGCCCAGGCGAACCGCGAGCGTTCGCTTGCCGGCGCGGCGGTCGGTGTCGATGTCACGCACGTTGTTGACCACCAGGATCGCCGTGGAGAGGGCGCCGACCGCCACCGACAGGCCAAACGGCAGCCAGTCGAGCTGCTCCAGCTGCACGTAGTAGGAGCCGTTGACGGCCACGACGCCGAAGAACAGGAACACGAACACCTCGCCCAGCCCCGCGTAGCCGTACGGCCTGGGCCCGCCCGTGTAGAGGACGCCGGCGACGATCGAGGCAACGCCGACGACGATGATCACGAAGCCCGCGACCGTCGCCAGGTAGACGCCGGCGATCGCCGCGACGCCGAACGCGAGCCAGGTCGCCACCAGCACCCGCCTCGGCGCCACGAGCCCCGACGACGTGACCCGCACCGGGCCGAGGCGGTCGACGGTGTCGGCGCCGCGCTTGGCGTCGGAGTAGTCGTTGGCGAGGTTGGTGCCGATCTGGATGAAGATCGAACCGACCAGGGCGGCGACGAAGGCTCCCCAGCGGAAGTCGTGGCCCGCGTGGGCGTAGTCCGCGACGGCGCTGCCGACCAGCACCGGCGCGATGGCTGCGGGCAGCGTCCGCAGACGCGCCGCCATGACCCACAACCTCAACCTGCCGCCTCCTCTGCTCCCGCCCGAATCACTTGCATGCGCCTGCGGCACATGATCTTGATCTGCTCCCGCGTCCGGGGCCGGCAGGGTAAGTCAAGGTCGGCGCGGGAACTTGTCGAAGTTCGGCGGGCGCTTCTCCTTGAACGCCTCGCGGCCCTCGCGGGCCTCGTCGCTTCCGTAGAAGAGGAGGTTCGCGTCGTGGGCCAGCTGCTGGATTCCGGCGTAGCCGTCCTCGTGGGCGTTGAACCCGGACTTCACCAGGCGCAGGGCGAACGGCGACATCGCCAGCATCTCCCGGCACCAGGCCACGGTCTCCCGCTCGAGCTCGGCGAGGGGCACGACGGCGTTCACTAGCCCCATGTCGAGCGCCTCGGCGGCGTCGTACTGCCGGCACAGCAGCCAGATCTCCTTCGCTCGCTTGGTTCCGACCAGGTCGCGCAGCAGCGATGCGCCGAAGCCGCCGTCCCACGAGCCGACCCGAGGCCCGGTCTGCCCGAAGACGGCGTTGTCCGCCGCGATGGTCAGATCGCAGCACACGTGCAGCACGTGGCCGCCGCCGATCGCGTAGCCGGCGACCATCGCGATCACCGGCTTCGGCAGGCGGCGCATCTGCACCTGCAGGTCGGTCACGTGGAACCGGCCGACGGAGGCGCCCTCCTCCATGTATCCGGTCTCGCCGCGAACCGTCTGGTCGCCGCCCGAGCAGAACGCCTTCTCACCCGCGCCCGTGAGGATGATCGGCCCGATCTCGGGGTCCTCGCGCGCTGCCTCGAGGGCGGCCGAGACCTCGATCAGGGTGTGCGGGCGAAACGCGTTCAGGACCTGCGGGCGGTCGATCGTGATCTTCGCGATCCCGCCGCCGGTCTCGTAGCGGATGTCGGTGTAGTCGCCCGCGGCCGACCACTCGATCGGCGCGTAAAGCTCGGACTCGGGCGCGGCGTCCTTGTGGCGGCGGGGCATGTCCGTGATTATTCACGTCGATGCATCTCGACAACTGGCTCGCGCAGCGTTCCCAGACCTGCCCCGACCGCGTGGCACTCACGGACGGAAGGCTGGAGCTCACCTACAGCCAGCTCGAGCGCGAGGCGACCTCGACCGCAAGGAGGCTTGCGGCGCGCGGGGCCAGGCGCGACGCCCTGGTCGCGCTCGCCCTGCCGGGCGGCATCGAGTACGTGATCCTGCTGCACGCGCTGATGAAGCTCGGCGCGGTGTCCTACCCGCTCAACACCCGCCTGAGCGCGCGTGAGCGCGAGGCCGAGCTCGAGCGCTGCAAGCCGGCCCTGGTCATCGACGACACGGCGATCCCGGCGCTGACCGAGGCCGACCTGCCCCTGCTCGGCGAGGTCGACCTCGACGCCATCCACTGTCGCATCCTCACCAGCGGCACCTCCGGGAGCGCACGGCCCGTCGGCCTCACCTACGGCAATCACCTGTGGAGCGCGGTGGGCTCGGCATTCAACATCGGCGTCGAGCCCACCGACCGCTGGCTGTGCTGCGTCCCGCTCTACCACGTGGCCGGCCTGTCGATCGTGATGCGCTCGGTGATCTACGGCACGGGGATGGTCATCCACGACGGGTTCGACGTCGACCGCGTGGCCGAGTCGCTGGAGGGCGACGGCGTGACCCTGATCTCCGTGGTCGCCACCCAGCTCACGCGGCTGCTCGAGGCCGGCGTCGACCTCCTGCCGCTGCGCGCGGTGCTCGTTGGAGGTGGACCGGTGCCACGGGACGTGCTGGAGGAGGCCATCGGCCGCGGCGCCACGGTCGTGCAGACTTACGGCATGACCGAGACCGCTTCGCAGGTGACGACCCTCGCGCCCTCCGACTACCGGCGAAAGCTCGGCTCTGCCGGGCGGCCGCTGCTCACGACCCACCTGCGCATCGAGGAGGGGGAGATCCTGGTCCAGGGGCCCACGGTCGCCCCGGGCGCGGCCGACGAGGACGGCTGGCTTCACACGGGCGACCTCGGTCGCATCGACGACGAGGGCTTCCTCTACGTCACCGACCGGATGGGGGACGTCATCGTCACCGGCGGCGAGAACGTGATCCCGGCCGAGGTCGAGGAGGTTCTGCGCGACCACCCCGACGTGGCCGATGCCGCCGCGGTGGGGCGCACCGACCCCGAGTGGCAGGAGGCGGTCGTCGCGGTGGTCGTGGCGCGCGAGGGGACGCACCCCGACGCCGAGGAGCTTCGCCGCCACTGCGGCGAGCGCCTGGCCGCGTTCAAGGTGCCGAAGCGCTTCGAGTTCGCCGCCGAGCTGCCGCGAACCGCATCGGGCAAGCTGCTGCGCAGGGCCCTGCGATGACCCGCGAGCGGGTGAGCGACTGGCTCCGTCGCTATCTCGACGCCTGGAAGAGCTATGACCGCCGGGCGATCGCGGCGCTCTTCTCCGACGACGTCGTCTGCCGTTACCACCCCTACGACGAGCCGATCGTGGGGATCGACGCCGTCGTCGAGTCGTGGCTGGGGGAGGGTGACCACCCGGGAGCGCCCGGCCGCGACGAGGCCGGCACCTATGACGGGGCCTACGAGCCGGTGGCCATCGACGGGGACGTCGCGGTCGTCACGGGGGTCAGCTCGTACACCGAGGGCTCCGGAGGGCCGGTCACCGAGGTCTACGACAACTGCTGGATCATTCGCTTCGACCCCGCCGGGCGCTGCCGCGAGTTCACCGAGTGGTACATGAGGCGGCCGTAGCCCGAGCGCGTCACTCGGCACGGTTGAGGCGCCGCGAGATCGGCAGCAGCAGCGTCCCGATGACCACCAGCACCGCGAGCACGCCCAGGAACTGGGGATCGAAATCCTGGTCGCCGGCGATGGCCCCAGCGATCACCAACCCCAGCAGGAGGGTCGCCCCGATCGTTCCGGCGAGCAGTGCTCGGGTGCCTTGGGAGTCGGATTCCCGCCCTCGCGAAGAGAGCAGGCAGGAATGAGCCGTCGCGAGGCTGAGCGCGAGGGCCGCTCCGGCTGCCTCGATGAGGCCATTCGAGTTCCCGTCCCAAGCCGCCCAGACGGCTGCCAGCGACAGGACGAGGCCGAGCGCGGCGATTCCGATCGTGAGATCCGCCGGGACTTGCCCCGACGGCCTGCGGCCGCGAAGAGCTGCGCCCGCTAGTGCGCAGAGCCCGAACACGACCACGCAGAGCGCGCTTGCGATCGCCTGTCCACCGGCTTGACCGAGGGAGCCGCCCGACAAGATCGCGACGATCGCGATCAATCCCAGCACGCAGATGGCTGCGGCGACGCCCATGAGCAGGGTCCTGTTCACGCTCGCAGTATCCACCGGGACCCGTCGCGAGTGAGCGCCAAATAGCATCCGGCGTATGACGAACGAAGGAATCTTCTACGACGCCGATGCCGACCTCTCGAAACTGGACGGCAAGACCGTCGCGATCCTCGGGTACGGGTCCCAGGGCCACGCGCACGCGCTGAACCTCAAGGACTCGGGCGTCGACGTGGTGGTCGGCCTTCGCCCCGACTCCTCCAGCCGCGCCGAGGCCGAGGCCGAGGGCCTCGAGGTGCTCGGCGTCGCCGACGCCGCCAGCCGCGGCGACGTGGTGATGATCCTGCTGCCCGACGAGAAGCAGGCCGAGGTCTGGGAGAGCGAGATCCGCGACGGCATCGCCGAGGGCAACCTCCTGATGTTCGCTCACGGCTTCTCCATCCACTTCGGCCAGATCGACCCGCCCCAGGGCGTCGACGTCGGCATGGTCGCCCCCAAGGGCCCGGGCCACCTGGTCCGCCGCCAGTACCAGGAGGGACGCGGCGTGCCCTGTCTGATGGCGGTCCACCAGGACGCCACCGGCAACGCGCGGGACATGGTCCTCGCCTACGCCGGCGGCATCGGCGGCGGCCGCGCCGGAGTCATCGAGACCACCTTCAAGGACGAGACCGAGACCGACCTGTTCGGCGAGCAGTCGGTGCTGTGCGGCGGCGCGACGGAGCTGGTTCGCGCCGGCTTCGAGACGCTGGTGGAGGCCGGCTACGACCCCCGCCTCGCGTACTTCGAGTGCCTGCACGAGCTGAAGCTGATCGTCGACCTGATGTACGAGAAGGGCATCCAGGGGATGCGCCATTCGATCTCGAACACCGCGGAGTACGGCGACATGACCCGCGGCCCCAAGGTCATCGGCCCGGAGGTCCGCGAGGCCATGAAGCAGGTCCTCGCCGACATCCAGTCCGGCGAGTTCGCCAAGGAGTGGATCGCCGAGAACCGCGCCGGCGCCGAGAACTTCAACCGCCTGCGCTCCGAGGCCGAGGGCCACCAGGTCGAGCAGGTCGGCGCCGAGCTGCGTTCGATGATGCCCTGGATTGATGGCGACGACCTCTAGCTCCGAGAACAGTCCTGTAAGGACGGCAATCCGTACACGGGGTATTGAGGGAAGCCGTTCCTCGCGCTGCCGGTTCAGGGGGCGGTGTGCTGGGTCCAGGACGCCCCGTCCCACCACCGCCAGCTCGCCTCGCCCATGGGGTCCGGGTACCAGGCCGGCGGATGAAGCACGTTCTGCGCACGCTCGGCCTGCCACTCCTCGGGTGAGCGCGGCGGGCCGCTCTTGCGGTTGGCGATCGTCTCGCGGCGGCTCGACACGTACATCAGGTACGCGATCGGGCCGGTGTAGATGACCGCTGTGGGCCAGGCGTAGTACGGGAGACCCTGGGCGCGGCGGTCCTCGTAGACCTGAACCGGCAGGGCCAGCCACAGCACCAGCCCGAGGGGCCAGGCGGGGGTGAGGAAGGCGGCGATGACGATCACCAGCGCCGCCCAGGCAACGGCAGGCCTGAACACCCACTCGGGGGGCGGGTTCGACTCCCGCTCGGGGCCCTTGACCCAGGCCCAGAACTGTTCCAGGCGCGCCCTCGCGCTCGCCGCCTACGCCGTCGGTGGCTCGCCCGCGGTCGGCGGCTGCGACGCGGAGGCGTCGCTCGCGGCCGGGGGCGCGGGCGTCTCGAGCTGTCCCTCCGTGGGCGGCGCCGAGGTGGGCGTCGGCTCGATCACGGGCGTGTCGCCGCCGTCGAGGCGCGGATAGCGCCGCCACAGCTCGTTCAGGCCCGACTGCACGTAGGCCGGCACGGCGATGCTGATCACCAGGAACAGCACCAGCACGAGCCAGCCGCTGGTGAGCTCGGACTGGCCGATCCGCTGCACCTTCCGAACCCGGCCGATGAACCGGTAGTAGGACACGAAGGGCGGGATGATGAGGAGGAACCCGGGCACGATCGCGAGGATCGAGTTGGTCGGGTTGGAGTCGGCGAGCTCCTGGTCCTTGTAGACCCGACCGAAGTCCTTGAGCTCCTTGTTGACCTTGTAGTACCAGAAGAGCTGGTAGATCCCGAGCGTGATGATGCCGAGCCCGATGACCCCAAGTGGGTTGCGGACCTTGGGCTGTGCCCCGTACGCGTTCACCTCATACGCCATGAATCTCCTCCTGTCGGATTGATCGCAGCACCAACAGTCCCCCGCCGGCGCGCGGCAAGCCTAGCTCAGGAGGCGGAGGGTCACGACGCGGAGGGCCCATGGCCGCGGGGAGGGGGCTCACCCTCCGGCAGGCGGCCGTCGCGTCCCACGTAGCCGTCCTTGCCGCCCACGATGACGAAAACGGCGTCCTCGTCGCCCACGTTCTTGATGCCCCTGACGGTCGCCGCGTCGACGCGGGCGAGGCCGCCCGGGCCGAGGCGATGGCGGGTGCCGTCGCCGAACTCGAACTCCACCTCGCCGGCGTGGACGAAGTAGAGCTCCTCCTGTTCCTCGTGGAAGTGGCGCCCCGTGTCGATGCCCGCCGGGAGCACGATCGCGTTGGCGCCGAAGGCCTTCACGCCGAGGGTGCGGCGGATCTTCCGAAACCCGTAGCCTTCCCCGAGCCCGTCGAGGCTCGCGACCGCGTAGCCGTCGCCCTCGACCGGTTCAGACACTCTCTCGCGGCTCACGCCGTGACCCTATAACGGCCCATCGAGATCTGCCCATCCGCCTGCGATGACCACAACCACCGCCACCATCCCCACGGAGCTCTTGCCGGCCGACGGCCGCTTCGGCTGCGGGCCCTCGAAGGTCCGGCCAGAGTCCCTCGCGACGCTCGCCGACGCGGCGCTCGTGATGGGGACCTCGCACCGCCAGCGGCCCGTCAGGGAGCTGGTCGGGCGCGTGCGTGCCGGCCTGGCCGAGCTCTTCTCGCTGCCCGAGGGATACGAGGTGGCGCTGGGCAACGGCGGGACCACGGCGTTCTGGGACGCCGCCGCCGCCTGCCTGATCCGCGAGCGCTCGCTTCACCTGACCTACGGCGAGTTCTCGAGCAAGTTCGCGAAGGTCGCTGGCGCCGCACCGTTCCTGGCTGAGCCGATCGTGGTGGAGGCCCAGCCCGGAGACGCTCCGCGGCCCCGGGGCGACGCTGCGGCCGACGCGATCGCCTGGGCGCATAACGAGACCTCGACCGGGGTGATGGTCGGTGTGGAGCGCCCGGCCGACGCCGGCGACGCCCTCGTGCTGGTCGACGCGACCAGCGGCGCCGCCGGCCTGCCGCTCGACGCGAGCCAGGCCGACGTCTACTACTTCGCTCCGCAGAAGGGGTTCGCCTCCGACGGGGGGCTCTGGCTCGCCCTGCTCTCGCCGGCGGCGATCGAGCGCATCGGCGAGCTCGCCGGAGCCGAGGGCCGGTGGCAGCCCGAGTCCCTTTCGCTGTCGACCGCGCTGGATAACTCGCGCAAGGACCAGACCTACAACACGCCCGCGGTCGCGACGCTCATTCTGCTGGCCGACCAGATCGAGTGGATGCTCGGCCACGGCGGCCTGGACTGGTGCGTCGCTCGGACCGCCGACTCGTCCTCGCGCCTGTACGGATGGGCCGAGTCGAGTGAGAGCGCCACGCCGTTCGTCGCCGACCCCGCCAAGCGCTCGCTTGTGGTCGGCACGATCGACTTCGCCGACGGCGTGGACGCCGCCGCCGTCGCCGCGACGCTGCGCGCCAGCGGCGTCGTCGACACGGAGCCCTACCGCAAGCTGGGCCGCAACCAGCTGCGCATCGGGATGTTCCCCGCCGTCGAGCCGGACGACATCGAGGCGCTGACCGCCTGCATCGATTGGGTGATCGAGAACGTCCCGGAGGCCAGGTCGTGAAGGTCCTGGTCAAGGAGAAGATCGCCGACTCGGGCGTCGAGCTGCTGCGCCAGGACTTCGACGTCGAGCTGGGCCTCGACATGGGCGCCGAAGAGCTCGCCGAGCGGATCGGCGAGTTCGACGCGCTGATCGTGCGCTCGGCGACCAAGGTCACCGCCGACCTGATCGCCAGGGCCTCGCACCTGAAGGTGGTGGGCCGCGCGGGCACCGGCGTGGACAACGTGGACATCGACGCGGCCACGAAGCGGGGGATCCTGGTCGTCAACGCCCCGGAGTCGAACTCCGTGGCGGCGGCCGAGCACACCCTCGCCCTCATGCTCGCCCTGTGCCGCAACGTCCCCCAGGCGCACTCGGCGCTGGTGGGCGGCGAATGGGCCCGCTCCCGCTACGGGGGCAACGAGCTCTACGGCAAGACGCTCGGGATCATCGGCTTCGGCCGCATCGGCCAGCTCGTCGCCCAGCGCGCTCTGTCGTTCGGCATGGAGGTGGTGGGCTTCGACAAGTTCGTGTCGCCCGAGCGCTTCCGAGAGATGGGGGTCGACGGCGTGGAGACCAGCGACGAGCTCTACGAGCGGGCCGACATCATCACCATCCACCTCCCCAAGACCCCCGACACGATTCACTGGATCGACGCCACCGCCCTGACCCGCATGAAGGACGGCGTGCGCATCGTCAACTGCGCCCGCGGCGAGCTGATCGACCTCGAGGCGCTGCTCCCGGCCCTGGAGTCGGGGAAGGTCGCCGGCGCCGCGCTGGACGTCTTTCCGGAGGAGCCGACCACCGAGCACCCGCTCTTCGGCCGCGACGACGTGGTCGTCACGCCGCACCTGGGCGCATCCACCGCGGAGGCGCAGGATCGCGCCGGCACCGACACCGCCAAGCAGGTTCGCGCCGCGCTGACCGGCGGCGTGGTGACCACCGCGGTGAACCTCGGGGCGCCGCTGCCCGAGGCCGTCGCGCCCTTTGTCTCGCTGTGTTCGAACCTCGGCACCCTCGCCCAGGGCCTTGCTCAGGGCGGGGTGGACCGCGTCGAGCTCGAGGTGCGCGGGCGCATCGCAGAGCACGACACTCGGGTACTCGGGATCGCGGTCCTCGCCGGCATCCTCCAGGGCCACACCGAGGAGCAGGTGAACCTGGTCAACGCCTCGGCCCTGGCCGAGCAGCGCGGAATCGAGCTGACGCAGATCGAGGAGACCGCCTCCGAGGACTTCACGGAGCAGCTCACGGTCCGTGCCGGGCACGGCGCCGAGACCATCGAGGTCTCGGGCACCGGCGTCGGCCCTCGCAACAGCCCGTATCTGATCGGGGCCTGGGGCCAGAGCTTCTACATGCCGCTGGCCGAGCACCTGGCGATCTTCCGCTACGCGGATCAGCCGGGGATGATCGGCAAGGTCGGCTCCGCCTTCGGCGAGCACGGCGTGAACATCGTCTCGGCTGCGGTCGGCGCCACCGAGGGGCAGGACGAGGCCGTCATGGCCCTCACCACCGACGCCCCGGTTCCGCCGTCCGTGATCGACGAGATCGCCGGTGGCGAGGGCTTCGTCGCCGGCCGCGCCGTCGAGCTCTAGCCGCCTGCCCGGGGTCTGCCCGGGGTCAGACCCCTTTAGACACAGTTCCGTCGCATTGGGGTCAGGCACCTTTGTGACGCGAATGAAACTAAAGGGGTCTGACCCCTTAGGGTGCGGTGTGTGCGCGCGGTGGTGATCACGAGGCACGGGGCCCCGGAGGTCCTGAAGGTCGAGGAGCGGCCAGACGCCCCGTCGCCCGGACCAGGCGAGGTGCGGGTAGGCGTCAAGGCCGCCGGGATCTGCTTCGCGGACACGATGGCGCGTACCGGCGTCTACCCCGACGCTCCGAAGCTCCCCTCGATCGTCGGCTACGAGGTCGCCGGCGAGATCGAGTCGGTGGGGGAGGGGGTCTCCGACCACAAGCCCGGCGACCGGGTGCTTGCGGGGACGAAGTTCGGCGGCTACGCCGAGCTCGTCACGGTTCCCGCCGGCCAGGCTCTGCCGCTGCCCGAGCACCTCAGCTTCGAGCAGGGCGCAGCGGTCCCGGTCAACTACGCGACGGCGTACGCGGCATTGATGATCATGGGAGGCCTTCGCGAGGGCGACCGGGTGCTGATCCATGCCGCCGCCGGCGGTGTCGGCATCTCCGCCACCCAGATCGCGAAGGCGGCCGGAGCCGAGATCTTCGGGACCGCGTCGGGCTCCAAGCACGAGGCGATCACCGCCCAGGGCGTTCAGCACGCCATCGACTACCGCGAAGCCGACTTCGAGGAGGAGGTCAACCGCATCACCGGCGGCGAGGGCGTCGACGTGATCATGGACGCGATCGGCCCCTCGAGCTTTCGCAAGGACTACCGGATCCTCCGCCCGGGAGGCCGCCTGATCATGTACGGCGCCTCGGAGATCCAGTCCGGTGAGAAGCGCAACCTGGGGGCCGCGATCAAGGCCCTGACGAGCATGCCCACCGCCACGATGCCGTGGTGGAAGAGCGCCGCGATCATGAACGAGAACAAGAGCGTCGCCGGCCTCAACATGCTGAGCTGGTGGATCGAGGAGGGCAGTCTCGACCGGATGCTCGACCCGCTTCGCAGCGGGCTCGGGGACGGGACGTATAACCCCGTCGTCGCCGAGTCGTTTTCCTTCGACGACGCGCCCGCCGCCCACCGCTTCATCGCCGAGCGGAGGAACGTGGGCAAGGTCGTGCTCGTTCCCTGAGCGCCGAGCTGGTCGCGACGTGAGGTAAGCTGAGCGTCCGAATGACCCGCGGCTCCCACAGCCTCGCCCTGCTTCTCCTTCTCCTCCCCCTCCGGGGGGAGTAGCGCTGGGCGGCGCGATCAAGCCGCGAACGTAGGTTTCATTCGAGTTCTTGACAGAGAAGGAGTAGGCGCAATGAGCAGCGCTGATTCAGCACCAGAGGCAACGCCCGCCCGCCGGGTCCACATCTTCGACACCACGCTTCGCGACGGCGAGCAGTCCCCCGGGATCTCGCTGAACACGCAGGAGAAGGTCGAGATCGCCCACCAGCTCGCGCGGCTGGGGGTGGACGTGATCGAGGCCGGCTTCCCGATCACCTCACCGGGCGACTTCGAGGCGGTGGAGGCGATCTCCCGCGGCGTCGAGGGCCCCGTGATCTGCGGGCTGGCCCGCACGCACAAGGCCGACATCGACGCGGCGTGGGGCGCGATCAAGGACGCCGAGCGCCCGCGCATCCACACGTTCATCTCCACGAGCGACATCCACATCGAGCATCAGCTCCAGACCACCCGCGAGGACGTGAAGGGCCAGGCGAAGGCCGCTGTCGCCCTCGCCAAGTCCTACTGCGACGACGTGGAGTTCTCGCCCATGGACGCCACCCGCGCCGACCTCGAGTTCACCGCCGAGGTGTGCTCGATCGCCGTCGCGGAGGGCGCGACCGTGATCAACATCCCCGACACGGTCGGCTACACGACGCCCGAGGAATATGCCGAGCTCTTCCGCCGGCTCTACGAGATGGTCGAGGGGCTCGACGGGGTGCGCACGTCGGTCCACTGCCACGACGACCTGGGCATGGCCGTCGCCAACTCCTACGCCGGCGTGCTGGCGGGAGCCCGGCAGGTGGAGTGCGCCGTGAACGGCATCGGCGAGCGCGCGGGCAACTGCTCGCTGGAGGAGATCGTGATGCTCCTGCGCACGCGCACCGACGCCCACGGGCTCGACACCGGCGCGAACGCCACCGAGCTCGCGCGCACCAGCCGCATGGTCTCGCGCTTCACCGGCTACGCCGTGCAGCCGAACAAGGCGATCGTCGGGCGCAACGCGTTCGCGCACGAGTCGGGCATCCACCAGGACGGCGTCCTGAAGGAGCGCACGACCTACGAGATCATGGACCCGACCGACGTCGGCCTGGACTCGAACTCGATCGTGCTCGGCAAGCACTCCGGCCGTCACGCGCTGCGCGACGCGCTGGAGCAGCTCGGCTTCAAGGTCGAGGGCAACGCGCTCAACCAGGCGTTCAAGACGTTCAAGGAGATCGCCGACCGCAAGAAGCAGGTGACGGCGCTCGACCTCGAGGCGATCGTCTCCGACCAGGTGCGCGAGGGCGCCGAGCGCTACGAGCTGGCCTGGTTCGACGTCGAGGCGAGCTCGCGCAAGCCGCCCAACGCGACCGTGGCGGTCACGACCCCCGCGGGCGAGGAGGTGACGGGCGAGGCGAGCGGCGACGGTCCGGTCGACGCGATCTTCGTCGCGATCCAGAACGCGGTGGAGGTCGAGTGCGAGCTGCGCCAGTACACGGTCTCGGCCGTGACCGAGGGTCAGGACGCGCTCGGCGAGGTGACGGTGGTGCTCCGCGCCGCCGGCCGCCTGGCCAGCGGCCAGGGCGTGGCCACCGACATCCTCGAGGCGTCGGCGCGAGCCTTCGTGCGAGCACTCTCCAACGCGCTCGACGGAGCCGCGATACGCGAGGCCGAGGAGCTGACCGAGGAAGCCGCCCGGGCACGCACGCCGTAGGGCTCGGCGGCGCGGCAGGACGAAAATCACGAAGGAGGGCGTCCCGGGGCCAATCGCGGTGACGATTCAGCGGTCCGACCGACCCCGCTGGTTCGATGGTGCACGGATGGTCCCGAGTACACCCGTGCCAGTGTGGGATGAGTGGGGTCGTATCACGCGCTTTCTCGAGGGAGCGCGTTTGGCCTTTGCTCGCGAGACCGACCTGTGGAAATCGCTGCAGGTCAAGGACCCCGTCAAGCTTTCGGTCTCGACGGGCCAAGGCACCTATGAGGTCGAAGTCGACGATCACCTCACGGCCGTTGGCGATGACGAGACGCTCTTTGCGTCGGTCCTGATTCATTCCTACGCCGTGGCAGAGGCCGCTGCTGCCGACAAGCTGGCGGTCGACGCGCGCACATTCGACGGGATCGAGGACTGGGGCGATCGGCTCGTGCGCGCGGAGGGCCGCACTTGGAGTCGCGTGAAGGACGGACTGCCCGGCGCCGTCGAGGTGGCGGTGACCCGAAACGTCCTCGCGCATGGTCGCCGGCGCCTCGACGCGGCCTCCGCGCGGCGCCTCAACAACGCGGGACGGCAGTCGCGAAGGGCCGGTACCGTCGTCAAGCTCGACTACCCGACCCTTCGCACCTATCGCGCGCGCCTTCGCAGCCTGCTGCACCAGGGAGGCCTCTGACGATGACCCTGGGCTAGGTGGGAAGAACTCTCGGAGGATTGCCGCTCCTCGTGCAACGCGACGCTTCTCGGGCTACTCCGACAGTCCGGCAGCCGTTAACGCTTCGTGCGGATCCTCGTATGAAGTCACACTGGTGACCCTCCGGTCTTTGAGGGTCCACACGCTGCCGTGACGCCATTCGGTGGCGGCGCCCGAAGTCCGGCCGCGTGCGTGCCACACGGCGATCACGACAACCTGATCTCCGGCGTCCACGAGTCGCTCCGCCGTCAGGGTCACGTCTTCATACGCGTCGAGCCAGGTTCTCATCATCCCGGCCATTGCCTCGAGGCCGACGGTCTCCCTTTCGGTCCCGACGGCTTCGAGCCACACGATGTGAACCTCGGGATCGAAGAACTCGGGCACCCAGAAGTTGCCCTGCTCGGTCGCCGAGTAGATCCGGTTGATGATCTCCACGTTCTCCTGCGACATGTTCCGCGCAGTATCTCGCGGAATCGGCCGCCCTCCCGGTAGAACCATCGCTTCTCGTCCTACGCAGTAGGTCCCCGGAACCGCGACGGCCCGCCGAGGGCGGGCCGTGAACTGCGGCCGAGGAGCTACCTCGGACCCAGTTGCCAACTGAGCTTCAAGGATTGCACGCCGGCGGGCGACCTGCCACATGTCGCCCCCGACGAACGGCGGAGCGCGGGGGACTCGAACCCCAGCCGAGCGCTAACCCGACCACCACAGTTGGCAACTGGGTGCGGCGCCTTGCCGCTTCACACTCCGCCCGATCACGATCTCAGCCCGTGGCGCGCGGGTTGCGCGGGCACTGCGCCGAAGCGGTGCCGGCATATGCGCCTTCCACGCAAAGCGGGCCTCGGCGCCTGGCTGCGAGTAAGGTGCTCTGAGTGGGCTCCCTCGAAGGCCGAAAGGTCCTGATCACCGGCGGCTCGTCCGGCATCGGCGAGGCAACCGCGGCCCTGATGGCCGCCGAGGGCGCGAGCGTCACCGTCGGCGCACGCCGCAAGGACCGGCTCGACGAGCTGGTTTCGCGCATCGAGGCCGACGGCGGCACGGCGCACGCTCTCGAGGCCGACATCGGCGAGGAGTCGCAGGCAAGGGCCCTCGTGGAGGGCGCGAACGAGGCGATGGGCGGCCTGGACGCGCTGGTCAACAACGCCGGCGTGATGCTGCTCGGCCCGCTTCAGGGGGCCGACCCCGAGGAGTGGCGCACGATGATCGGCGTCAACTGCCTCGGCCTTCTGTACTGCACCCACTACGCGCTGCCGATCATCCGCGACGGCGGCGGGGGAGACATCGTGAACGTCTCGTCGGTGGCCGGACGCACCGCGGCTCTCGGGTCCGGCGTCTACAACATGACCAAGTGGGGCGTCGTCGGCTTCACCGAGTCGCTGCGCCAGGAGGGCGCGCACATCGGCGTCCGCGTGACCTGCGTCGAGCCCGGCTTCGTCGAGACGGAGCTTCAGGGCCACAACACGAACCCGCTGGTCCTGGACAGGATGAAGCAGGTTCGCGAGGACACCGGCGACGTGCTGAAGGCCGACGACATCGCGCGCGCCATCGTCTTCGCCATCGGCCAGCCCAAGCACGCGGCGATCAACGAGATCCTGGTCCGCCCGAGCGCCGAGAAGCGCTAGCCATCAGCATACGGTCGTACGTGATAGCGTACGGACGGTGAACGCGGTCACCACCGAGAACGGCGCCGTCGGCGAGCGGGTCCGCGCGCTGCGGGAGGGCATGGACCTCTCGCTTCGCGACCTCGCCGCGCGCTCCGGCGTGAGCGCTCCGATGCTCTCCCAGGTCGAGCGCGGCGAGACCAGCCCGACGCTCGCCGTCGCCGGGCGGATAGCCCACGGGCTGGAGCTCACGCTCTCGCAGCTGCTGCGCCTGGATGAGGACGGCCACGCCGTGGTGGTCCGGGCGGGCGAGGGGCGTGCACGCGAGCGCGGCGGCCACCTGGTGACCGAGCTGACGCCGCCGCTGCCGGGCCAGCGCGCCGACGTTTCCTCGCACCGGCTCGAGCCCGGTGCCGGCACGGGCGGCGCCGGCGACCCGCCGCTTCACGAGCCGGGAAGCCGCGAGACGGCCGTGGTCATCTCCGGCGAGCTGACCCTCGTCGTCGACGACGAGCCGCTGGACCTCGCCGAGGGCGACAGCGTCACCTTCGACGCCGACCTTCCGCATCACTTCGAGAATCGATCGAAGGCGCCCACCGCGTTCGTCGCCGTGGTCGCCGCCGGCCTCAGGAGGGGCTGAACCGCAGATGCCAAAGACACTGTTCGACAAGATCTGGGAAGCCCACGAGGTCGACGACGGCCTGATCTACATCGACCTGCACCTCGTCCACGAGGTCACCTCGCCGCAGGCCTTCGACGGCCTGCGGCTCGCCGGGCGTCCCGTTCGCCGGCCCGACCGCACGCTGGCCACCGCCGACCACAACGTGCCGACCGACGGCACGCCCGCCGCGCGGCTGATCGCCGACGAGCTCTCCCGCGTGCAGGTCGAGACGCTCGAGCGAAACTGCGAGGAGTTCGGCATCCCGATCTACTCGATCGGCTCCGACCGCCAGGGAATCGTCCACGTGATCGGCCCCGAGCTGGGCGTGACCCAGCCGGGCATGACCATCGTCTGCGGCGACAGCCACACCTCCACCCACGGAGCGTTCGGAGCGCTGGCGTTCGGGATCGGCACCTCCGAGGTCGAGCACGTGCTGGCCACCCAGACGCTGGTCCAGAAGCGGCCGAAGACGATGCGCATCAACTACTCGGGCAAGCTCGGGGCCGGCGTGAGCGCCAAGGACCTGATCCTGGCCACCATCGGCCGCCTGGGGACCGGAGGCATGGTCGGCCACGCCGTCGAATACGCGGGCGAGACCATCCGCGGCCTGTCGATGGAGAACCGGATGACGGTGTGCAACATGACCATCGAGGGCGGCGGGCGCGCGGGCATGGTCGCTCCCGACGACACCACCTTCGAGTGGATCGAGGGCCGCGCGGCCGCCCCGGAGGACTTCGACGCCGCCGTCGCCGAGTGGCGAGCGCTGCCGAGCGACGAGGGCGCCGAGTTCGACACCGAGATCGACGTCGACGCGTCAGCCACCTCGCCGATGGTCACCTGGGGCACCAATCCCGGGCAGGTCGTCGAGGTCACGTCGGCCGTTCCCGACCCCGAGTCCTGGGCCGAGGGGCCCGCCGACCGCGAGGTCGCCGAGCGCGCCCTGGCCTACATGGGCCTCCAGCCCGGCACTCCGATGTCGGAGGTGGCACTCGACCGCGTCTTCATCGGCTCGTGCACCAACTCGCGGATCGGCGACCTGCGCGAGGCCGCGCAGATGGTCGAGGGCCGGTCGGTCGCCTCCAGCGTCCGGGCGATGGTCGTGCCCGGCTCCCAGCAGGTCAGCGCCCAGGCCGAGGCCGAGGGCCTCGACGAGGTGTTCAGGGCGGCCGGCTTCGAGTGGCGCACCGCGGGCTGCTCGATGTGCCTGGGGATGAACCCCGACATCCTCGACTCCGGCGAGCGCTGCGCCTCGACGTCGAACCGCAACTTCGAGGGTCGCCAGGGCAAGGGCGGCCGCACGCACCTCGTCTCCCCGAAGATGGCCGCGGCGGCGGCGATCGAGGGCCGTTTCGTCGACATCAGGGATTGGAGCTAGCCATGGACCCAGTCACAACCGTCGAGGGCGGCGTGTCCTTCCTGGACCGCGCCGACGTCGACACCGACCAGATCATCCCGAAGCAGTTCCTGAAGAGGGTCGAGCGAACCGGCTTCGGCGAGTTCCTCTTCTACGACTGGATCCGCGACGGCGAGATCGAGCTCGAGCCGAACCCGATCCTCGTCGCCGGCCGCAACTTCGGCTGCGGCTCCTCGCGCGAGCACGCGCCCTGGGCGCTGGAGGACTTCGGCTTCGAGGCGATCGTCGCTCCCTCGTTCGCCGACATCTTCTTCAACAACTGCACGAAGATCGGGCTGCTGCCGGTGACCCTGCCCGAGGCCGGTTGCCGCGCCCTTGCGCAGGCCGGCTCCGGGCGCATCGACCTCGAGGCCGGCACGGTCGCGTGGGATGGGGGAGAGGCATCGTTCGAGATCGACCCCGAGATTCGCCACCGGCTGCTGGAGGGCCTCGACGACATCGGCGTGACCCTGAAGCGGGCAACCGCCATCGACGCCTACGAGCAGGCCGGGCGTGCCGACCGCGCCCCCGTCACGACGGCGCTGTGATGGGTGCCGAGGTCTCCTGGGACGCTTCGTCCTACGACGTTCAGGCCGAGCCCCACGAGGCGTGGGGCCGCGCGGTCCTCGATCGCCTCGAGCTGCGAGGCAACGAGACCGTCCTCGACGCCGGCTGCGGGACGGGGATGATCTCCAAGATCCTGCTGGAGCGGCTCCCCGAGGGGCGGCTGATAGGAGTCGACGCCTCCGCAGCGATGCTGGAGAAGGCGAGCGAGGCCATGGGCGCCGATCCCCGGGTCGAGCTGCGCCAGGCAGACCTCGTGAGCCTGGAGCTGGACGAGCAGGTCGACGCGGTCTTCTCGACTGCGACCTTCCATTGGATCCTCGCCCACGAGGAGCTGTTCAGGCACCTCCTCGGGGTGCTGCGCCCCGGCGGCCGGCTGGAGGCTCAGTGCGGCGGCCAGGACAACATCGCCGAGGTCGCCCGTGCGCTGGACGCGCTGGCCGGCGACGAGCGCTTCTCGCCCTACCTGCGACCGGAGCAGCGCGCGTGGAACTACGCCAGCGTCGGTGACACCGAGTCGCGCCTGGAGCGCGCGGGCTTCGTGGACGTGCAGGCCTGGCTCGAGCCGTGGCCGGTCACGCCGCGCGACCCGCGCGGCTTCCTGCGCACCGTGATCCTGCCCTGGCACCTGGAGCGGCTTCCCTCAGAGCTCCAGGACGAGTTCGTCGACGCCGTCATCACCACTCAGCCGCGGCCGATGACGGTGCGCTACGTCCGCCTGAACATCTCCGCCCGGCGGCCATGAGCCAGGCGCCCGCGATCTCCGATAAGCCGCACATAGCCCTGCTGCCGGGCGACGGCATCGGCCCTGAGATCGTCGCGGCCGCCCGGCGCATCCTCGACGCCGTCGGCGAGTTCACCTACGAGGAGGTCGTCGTCGGCGGCGTCTCGATCGACATGCACGGCACCGCCCTCACCGACGACGCGCTGGAGCGCTGCCGTGCCGCCGACGCAGTCCTGCTGGGCGCCGTGGGCGGTCCGAAGTGGGACACCACCGACCCCGACGCGCCGCGCCCCGAGCAGGGCCTTCTCGGGCTGCGCTCGGGGCTGGGGCTCTTCGCAAACCTGAGGCCCGTCAAGCCGAGCGCGCCGCTGGCCGACGCCAGCCCCCTGCGTCCCGACGTCATCGCCGGCACGGACCTGCTCGTCGTCCGCGAGCTCACGGGCGGCATCTACTTCGGCCGCAAGGAGCGTGCCGGCGAGCGGGCCGTCGACGAGTGCGTCTACACGGCGCCCGAGATCGAGCGCATCGCGCGGGTCGCCTTCGACGCCGCCGGCAAGCGGTCGGGGCGCGTCACCTCCGTCGACAAGGCGAACGTGTTGGAGACCTCGCGCCTGTGGCGGGAGACCGTGACCCGGGTGGCCGAGTCCTATCCGGACGTCGAGCTCGACCACATGCTCGTCGACAACGCGGCGATGCAGCTGGTCGCGGGCCCCTCGCGCTTCGACGTGATCCTCACAGAGAACATGTTCGGCGACATCCTCAGCGACGAGGGAGCCATGCTCACCGGCTCGCTTGGGATGCTGCCGTCGGCAAGTCTCGGGGAGGGCAAGCCCGGCCTGTTCGAGCCGGTGCACGGCTCGGCGCCCGACATCGCCGGCTCGGGCGTGGCCAATCCGCTGGCGACGTTCCTCTCGGTCGGCATGCTGTTGCGCGACGGCCTCGGGCGCGACGACGCGGCGGCCGCCGTGGAGGCCGGGGTGGAGGCGGCGCTGGCGAGCGGCCTGCGCACGCCCGACCTCGCGGGCGGGGGCGGGGCGAACGCCGGCACGACCGAGATGACCGACGCGGTCCTTGTCGCGCTGGGCTCGCCGTAGGGCATAATCGGGGCCGTGGAGAAGTCGGAATTCATCTGGATGAACGGGGAATTCGTGCCCTGGGACGACGCGAACGTGCACGTCCTCACGCACGGCCTGCACTACGGCACGGGCGTCTTCGAGGGGATCCGCTGCTACGAGACCGAGCAGGGCCCCGCGATCTTCCGCCACGAGGATCACCTTCGCCGCCTCGCGATGTCGGCGGAGCTCTACTACCTGCCCCTTGCCTACAGCGCGGAGGAGATCCGCCAAGCCACACACGAGCTGATCCGGCGAAACGGCCTCTCCAGCTGCTACATCCGCCCGCTCGCCTTCCGTGGCTACGGCGAGATGGGCCTCTTCGCCAAGAGCGCTCCCGTCGACCTGATCATCGGCGCCTGGTACTGGGGCGCCTATCTCGGCGAGGAGTCGAAGAAGCACGGAATCCGCGCCAAGGTGTCGTCCTGGCGCCGCATCTCGCCGTCGGGCTCGATTCCCCACGCCAAGGCCTCCGGCCAGTACCTCAACTCGATCCTCGCCAAGACGGAGTCGGCCAACGCCGGCTATGACGAGGCGATCCTGCTCGACGACCGCGGCGCCGTCTGCGAGGGCTCGGGCGAGAACATCTTCCTGGTCCGCGACGGGCAGCTCGTGACGCCCGGGCACACCGCGTCGATCCTCGACGGCATTTCCCGCAAGTCGGTCATCCAGATCGCCGAGGACCTCGGTTACACCGTGGTCGAGCGCGACATCGCCCGCGCCGAGCTCTACCTGGCCGAGGAGGCCTTCCTGGTCGGCACCGCCGCCGAGCTCGTCCCGGTGCGCGAGATCGACGATCACGCCCTGGGCGAGCCGGGCGAGGTGACCAAGGTCATCCAGGCAAAGTTCGAGGATGCTCTGCACGGCCGCGCGCAGGAATACAGCGAGTGGCTGGACCTGGTGGAGCAACCCAGTAAGGTCACCGGCTGATGCACCGCGCCCGGATCATCGAGCGAATTAGGCGCGCTGCGGCGGCTTAACGCCCCGTGGCCGCGCGGCCCGTCCGCGCACCCTCGCTCGAACATCCGGATCCGAAAGGCAGCATCCAGTGACCCAGGTACACCTCTACGACACCACCCTCCGCGACGGCATGCAGGGCCAGGGCATGTCGCTCTCGGCGCAGGAGAAGGTCCGCGTCGTCCGCGCGCTCGACGCGCTCGGCGTCGGCTTCGTCGAGGCCGGGTTCCCGGCGTCCAACCCCAAGGAGGAGGAGCTCTTCGAGCTGCTGGCGGGCGTCGAGCTCGACGCGGCCCTCGTCTGCGCCTTCGGCATGACCCGCCGCCGCGGGATCGAGGCCGCCGAGGACGAGGGGCTGCGCACGCTGGCCGCGTGCTTCGCACCGGTCTGCACGCTCGTCGGCAAGACGTGGGGCCTGCACCTCGAGGTCGTCACCAAGGTAAGCCGCGAGGAGAACCTCGCGATGATCGGCGACTCGGTCGAGTTCCTGCGCGGCGAGGGCAAGCGCGTGGTCTACGACGCCGAGCACTTCTTCGACGCCTGGCGCGACGACTCGGGCTACGCGCTCGAGTGCCTGCGCGCCGCCGTCGCGGGCGGGGCTGAGAACGTCACCCTCTGCGACACCAACGGCTCCAGCCTGCCTCCGCAGATCGCCTCCGCCACCGCGTCCGTGGTCGAGGACCTGGGCTCGCGAGCCCAGATCGGCATCCACACGCACAACGACGCCGAGTGCGGCGTCGCCAACTCCCTGGCCGCCGTCGACGCGGGCGCGCGAATGGTCCAGGGCACGATGAACGGCTACGGAGAACGCTGCGGCAACGCGAACCTCGTCTCGATCCTGCCCGCCCTGCAGCTCAAGATGGGTTACGAGTGCGTCGCGCCGGATCAGCTGCGCACGCTCGGCGAGACGTCGCACTTCCTCGACGAGCTGACCAACCGCAGCCCCGACCCCGACCGCCCCTACGTGGGCCGCAACGCCTTCGCCCACAAGGGCGGGATGCACGTGGCGGGGGTCGAGGCCGACGCGCGCACGTTCGAGCACCTCGATCCCGAGCTCGTCGGCAACCGCCGGGAGGTGGTCATCTCCGAGCTCTCCGGCAAAGGTTCCGTGCTCTCGCGCGCGGCCCAGTCCGGCCTCGAGCTCGACGATGCGACCGCCCGCAGCGCCGTCGAGAGCCTGAAGGAGCGCGAGCACCGCGGCTATCAATACGAGGCCGCCGACGCCTCGTTCGAGCTGCTGCTGCGCCGCGAGGCGGGCGACTACGAGCCCCTGTTCCGGCTGGAGAGCTTTCGCGTGATCGTCGAGAAGCGTGCTGACGGGGCCGTCGAGACCGAGGCGACCATCAAGGTGTGGGCGGGCGGTCGGCGCTACGTGCGCACGGCGGAGGGCAACGGCCCGGTGAACGCGCTCGACACGGCGCTTCGCGACGCCATCACCGACCTGCACCCCCATCTCGCCGACATCGAGCTCGTCAACTACAAGGTCCGCATCCTCGACGAGGACCACGGCACGGGCGCGGTGACGCGCGTGCTGCTGGAGTCGGCCGGCGACGGGCGCTCCTGGGGCACCATCGGCGTCTCGGAGAACATCATCGAGGCGTCCTGGGAGGCGCTGGTGGAGTCGCTCGAATACGCGCTACAACCCCGCGGCGCCGCGACCGCCGGGAGAGCCACCGCCGTCCCGGCGCCGCCCGAGTGACCGCCGAGCGGATAGAGCTTGCGAAGCCCGACATCGGGCCTCGTGAGGAGGAGCTCGTTGTGGAGGTGCTGCGCTCCGGGCGGCTCTCGCTCGGCCCGGTGCAGGAGGAGTTCGAGCGCGCTTTCGCGCAGGCGCTCGGCGTCGACGACGCCGTGGCGGTCTCGTCCGGCACCGCGGCGCTGCACCTCGGCGTCCGCGAGCTTGGGTGGGGCGAGGGCGACGAGGTCGTCACCTCGCCGTTCAGCTTCGTCGCCTCCGCCAACTGCCTGCTCTACGAGCGGGTGCGCCCGGTCTTCGCCGACGTCGATCCGGTCACCCTCAACATCGACCCGGAAGCCGCCGCGGCGGCGGTGGGCGACGCGACCACGGGGATCCTCCCGGTCCACATCTTCGGCCTGCCGGCGCGCATGGAGCCCATCGACGAGCTCGCCGCGCAGCGCGGCCTCGGCGTCCTGGAGGACGCCTGCGAGGCGCTGCTCGCGCGGACAGGCGACGGGCAGGTGGCCGGGGCGCGCGGGAACATGGCCGCCTTCGCCTTCTACGCCAACAAGCAGATGACAACCGGCGAGGGCGGGATGATCATCCCCACCACCGCCGAGGGGGCGGCGCGCCTTCGAAGCTTGCGAAACCAGGGCCGGGCCGTCGACATGGGCTGGCTCGACCACGATCGGCTGGGCTTCAACTACCGGCTCACCGAGATCCAGGCCGCGCTGGGCGTCGCGCAGCTCGAGCGACTCGACGAGCTGCTCGCGGCCCGCGAGCGCGTCGCCGGCCTGTACGTGGAGCGTCTGCGGCGCCCTGGACGGCGCCGCGCCCGCCGGCGAGGGCGACCCCCAGGGCCTGCTGCTGCCCGCTCCCGCGCGGGGAGACGAGCGCCGCACCTGGTTCGTCTACACCGTCCGGCTGCCGGCGGGCGCCGACCGCGACGCGGTGATCGCCGACCTCGACCAGCGCGGCATCGCCGCAAAGGCCTACCTGCCGTGCATTCACCTCATGCCGCATTACCGCGAGCGCTTCGGCCACCGCGAGGGCGAGTTCCCCGTGGCCGAGGAGGCGGCGTCGCGATCGCTCGCGCTGCCGTTCTTCGGCTCGATGACCGAGGGCGAGGTCGACCGGGTCGCCGAGGCGCTGGCCGAGGCCCTGCGCGGCCGCTGGGCGTGACGCCGGGCCTCGCCTCGCGCCGGGCCCGACCGCGCCGCCTATCCTGGCGGCGATGACCCGGCTGCCCGACCCACAGGATCCGCTGTTCGCGCGGATCAACGCCTCGATCGGCTTCGACCGGCGCCTCTGGCGCGAGGACATCGCCGGCTCGCGCGCCCACGTGCATGCGCTTGCGCGCGCGGGCGTGCTGTCCGCCGACGAGGCGGCCGAGCTGGAGCGCAGCCTCGAGGCCGTCGCGGCCGAGCTCGAGGCCGGCGAGTTCGCGTTCGCGCCGGACGACGAGGACATCCACATGGCGGTGGAGCGGCGCGTCACCGAGCTGGCGGGCCCACTGGGCGGCAAGCTCCACACGGCGCGCTCGCGAAACGACCAGGTCGCCACCGACTTCAGCCTGTACGCGCGGGCCTGCGCCGGGCGCGCGCAGGAGCTCGTGATTGCGCTGATGGCCCGGTTGCGCGACCTCGCGGAGGAACACCGCGACTGGAGCATGCCCGGGTACACGCACCTACAGCGCGCTCAGCCGGTCTACCTCGGCCATCACCTGCTGGCCTACTTCTGGATGCTCGAGCGCGACGTGATCCGCTTCGACTTCGCCGCGCGCTCGACCCAGGCGATGCCACTCGGCTCCGGTGCCCTCGCGGGGCTCAACTGGCCGATCGACCGCGACGCGACCGCGGCGGAGCTGGGCTACGCCCGGCCATCGCCCAACTCGATCGACGCCGTATCCAACCGCGACTTCGCGCTCGACTATCTGTACGCGGCGAGCGTCTGCGCCACCCACCTGTCGCGCCTGGGCGCCGAGCTGGTCATCTGGTCGAGCCAGGAGTTCGGCTTCTGCGCGATGGCCGACGACTTCTCCTCCGGCTCGAGCATCATGCCTCAGAAGAAGAACCCGGACGCCGCGGAGCTCCTGCGCGCCAAGGCCCCGCGCGTGACCGCCTCGCTCACGACGCTCCTCGGGGTGCTCCACGCCCTGCCGCTCGCCTACTCCAAGGACCTCCAGGAGGACAAGGAGGCGCTGTTCGACGCCGCCGACACGGTGGAGACAAGCCTGGAGGCGGCGGAGCGGATGCTCGCGGGGATCCGGTTCGATCGCGAGCGGCTGGCCGCGGCCGCCGCCGACGAGATGGTCGCCGCCACCGACGTCGCGGACCTCCTCGTGCGCCGCGGGATGCCGTTTCGCGAGGCGCACGGGGTGGTCGGCGACCTTGTGAGGATGGCCGTCGACCGGGGCGTGGCGCTCTCCGAGCTCGGCGCCGAGGAGATCGCCGCGATCTCGCCGCTGCTCGACTCCGAGTACTACGAGGTGCTCGCGAGCGGCTCGTGGCTGGACTCGAAGGTGTCGGAGGGCGGGACGGGCGCAGAGGCGCTCTCGCGCCAGCTCGAGAAGGCGTCGGCCACGCTCGACGCCCTGCGCGGCGGCGGGTCTTGACGGCGCTCGGCGCCGGCTTCTTCGAGCGTTCCGTCCACGAGGTCGCTCCCGGCCTGATCGGCTGCGCCCTGCTGCACGACGGCGTGGGCGGGATCATCGTCGAGACCGAGAGCTACGACCAGGAGGACCCGGCGTGCCACGGCTTCAACGGGCCCACGCCGCGCAACGAGGTCATCTTCGGCGAGCCGGGCCGGGCCTACGTGTACTTCTCCTACGGGATGCACAATCTGCTGAACGCCGTCTGCGAGCAGCGGGGAAGGGCGGCCGCCGTGCTGATCCGCGCCCTGGAGCCCGTATGGGGCCTGGACGAGATGCGCCGCCGCCGCGGGCGCTCGGACGCGCGCGAGCTCTGCTCGGGGCCTGGCAAGCTCACGCAGGCGCTCGGGGTGGGCCTCGACGCCAACGGGCGGCGGCTTGACGCCCCGCCCTTCGAGCTGCGCGGCCGCGACGAGTCCTGGCGCGACGTCTGCGTGCTCGCCGGGCCGCGGATCGGGATCAGCCGCGCGGTCGACCGGCCGTGGCGCTTCTGCGCCGCCGGCAGCCCGCATCTCAGCCGTCCCGCCTCCGCCGTGATGGCGGGGCGGCCCTAGCCGGCGCCGACGCCGCCGGCGCTGGGTGCGGGCGCCGTCCCGCCGCCGGTGGGCGCAGGCTTTTGCGTCGGGGCGGGCGCCTGCGTGTTGCCGCCGCCGGTGTCCGGGGCCGGCGCCGTGGGCCCGGTGGGCGCCGGGGCGACGGTGGTAGTGGGCGCGACGGTGGGCGTCACGGTCGTCGGCGTCGAGGTCGTGCCCGAGGACTTCGCGGCCTTTCGCGCCTTGGCGGCCCGCGCCTCGCTGGCGCTGATCGTCTCGTAGGCGTGGACGATCGAGTTGAACAGCTCGGCCGGGATCGTGCCGCCGTCGACCGGGGCGCCGTTGTACTCGGTGGTCATCGGCTTGACGCTGTCGGGGAACCCAACCCAGACCGCCACCGTGATGTCCTGCGTCGCGCCGACGAACCAGGCGTCGCCGTTGTCGGTGGTGGTGCCGGTCTTGCCGAACTCGCCGACGTCGCCGGTGTTGGCGCGGACGCCGGTGCCGTGTTGCACCACGGTCTCGAGGATCGACTTGGCGGTCTCGCGCCGTGCTCGCGGGGATCACCTGCGAGGTCTTGAACTTCGTTCTGGCCTGTGCCGCTGCCGTTCGGCGCGACCAGGTCGCCCTTGCCGTCGGTGACCTTCTCGACCCCGACAGGCGCGCCCTTCGACGCCGCCATCGAGCCGGAGACCAGCTGCCCGTTCTCGGCGAGCGTCTCGTAGGCGTGGGCCATCTCCAGCGGGTTCACGCCCGTCTGAAGCCCGCCGAGGATCAGGGCGGGGTTGTAGGGGGTGAACGGCCCGCCGTTCTCCGAGTACTTGAACTCGCTGGTGAGATCGCTCGTGACGCCCATCTTCTGAGCGGTCGACGCGATGTTCTGCGGGCCGGCCTGCATGCCCAGCTGCGAGTACACCGAGTTGTCGGAGTAGGTGGTGGCGGTGGTGATCGACGCCGAGCCGAGGTACTCGTCGCCGTAGTTCGAGACGTTGAAGGTGTCGTTCAGGACCCTCGTCTTGCCGTGCTTGGTGATCTGGACCTTGAACGGCAGCTGCTGCGGCGCCGAGGGGAACACCTGGTCGGGCGAGTGCCCCTGCTCGAGGGCCGTGACGAGGGTGAACGGCTTGAAGGACGAGCCCGGCTGGCGGGCGCCGTAGGCCGCGACGTTGAACGGGTCCTCCTTGAAGCCGAGGCCGCCCACCATCGCTCGTACCCCGCCCGTCCTGTTGTCGATCACGACCGCGGCGGCCGAGGGGCCGAGTCCCGCCAGGCGGCTGTCGATGATCGACTGCACCTGGTTCTCCAGGTCGAGGTCGAGCGTGGAGTAGACCTTCAGCCCGCCCGAGAACGCCTCGCCGGCTCCGTACATGTCCACGAGCTGCTGGCGCAGCCACGAGGTGAAATACGGCGCGACGGAGTTCTGCGAGGAGGAGTGGATCTGGCTCGGCAGGGGCAGGTCCCGTTGCTCGTAGTTCTGGAGCTCCTCGCCCGAGATGTAGCCCTGATCGGCCATGTCGGAGAGCACAAGGTTGCGGCGATCGCGGGCGGAGGCCGGATCGGCCTTGGGATCGAAGCCCGTGGGGGAGGCGATGATCCCGGCGAGGGTGGCCGCCTCCCAGGGGAAGAGGTCGGAGGCGCAGCGGTCGTGCGGGCTGCCGCACCCGGGGTGGTCCCAGCCGAAGTACGTCTTGGCGGCCGCCTCGATGCCGTAGGCGCCCTCGCCGAAGTAGATCTCGTTCAGGTACTCGGTGAGGATCTTGTCCTTGGGCCACTGGCGCTCGAGGTGGTAGGCCAGCGCTGCCTCGCGCAGCTTCTCGAACACCGTGCGGCTGCCCTGGGCGCGCAGCGCGTTCTTGACGAACTGCTGGGTGATGGTCGAGGCGCCCTGGGTTGCGCCGCCGGTGATGTCCGCCTTGACGGCGCGGGCGATGCCGAGCCAGTCGACGCCGCGGTGCTCGTAGAAGCGCTTGTCCTCGATCGCGACAGTCGCCTCCTTCATCACCGGCGCGATCTGCGATGAGTGCACCAGGATGCGCCCGGCGTTGTTGGTGAGGGTCGCGAGGCGCTTGCCGGTCTGGTCGTAGATGACCGAGTTCTCGGCGCGCGCGTACTGGGCGCGGTCCTCGAGCTGGGGGAGGTCCTGCGCGACGGCCATCATGATCCCGAAGATCCAGGAGACGAACGCAAGGCCCGCAAGGCCCGCGAGCACCAGCGCGACCCGCAGCTTTCTCAGCTTCGGCTTCGTCCTGGGGGGAGCCGACGGGTCGACGGCCCTGAGTCTGAATCTGCGCCTTTTCTTCATCCGATCGCGTGCGCCCCTGGGCGCCATCGATCCTGGCTGCGCGTGGCAACGAGGGGAAGCGAATTCGCGGCAGCCGGAGGCGAAAGAGCGGTGCCCGCCGGCCGCGGGGCAGTCTAGATCATCGCCTCGGCGGCCAGCCCCGGTTCGGGCCATGCCTGCGTCTAGAGTGGCCCGGTCGCGCGACGGGCGCGACGCCGGAAATGCCCACTCCAGCCGATCAGCTCAACACCCTCACGCGCGGCGCCGTCGACGTCCTGCCGGCGGGCAGGCTCGCCGAGCAGCTCGAGCAGGGCAGGCCGCTGCGGGTGAAGCTCGGGATCGACCCGACCACACCGGACATCCACCTCGGGCACTGCGTGGTCCTCACCAAGCTCCGCGAGTTCCAGGACGCCGGCCACACCGTCGTGCTCATCGTCGGCGACTACACGGCCAGGGTCGGCGACCCCAGCGGTCGCTCCGGCGAGCGGCCGGTGCTGACGGCGGAGCAGATCGAGGCGAACGCCGCCTCCTACCGCGAGCAGGCGTACAGGATCCTGGACCCCGAGAAGGTGGAGCTGCGCCGAAACAGCGAGTGGCTGGACATGCGAAGCGGCGAGGTGTTCGACCTGGTGCGCCGCTTCACCGTCGCGCGCCTGCTGGAGCGTGACGACTTCGCCAAGCGCATGCGCGCCTCGCAGCCGATCTCGGCGCTCGAGCTCCTCTACCCGGTGCTCCAGGGATACGACTCCGTCG
>CAWJJU010000005.1:0-335000 GCA_963843315.1 uncultured Actinomycetes bacterium | reverse complement strand
ACCGAGTACCCGCGGCTAGACGGAAAGACCCCGTGAACCTTTACTGCAACTTGATATTGGTGTCTGGGACATCTCGCTCAGGATAGGTGGGAGACTTTGAACCAGTGGCTTTGGCCGCTGGGGAGTCAACCTTGAGATACCACCCTTGGTGCTCTGGGCTCCTAACGCGTCGCCATGATCTGGGGCGCGAACAGTGTCAGGTGGGCAGTTTGACTGGGGCGGTCGCCTCCTAAAATGTAACGGAGGCGCCCAAAGGTTCCCTCAGCACGGTCGGAAATCGTGCGCAGAGTGTAAAGGCATAAAGGGAGCTTGACTGCGAGACCGACGGGTCGAGCAGGAACGAAAGTTGGGCTTAGTGATCCGGCGGTTGCAAGTGGAAGCGCCGTCGCTCAACGGATAAAAGGTACTCCGGGGATAACAGGCTTATCGCTTCCAAGAGTCCACATCGACGAAGCGGTTTGGCACCTCGATGTCGGCTCGTCGCATCCTGGGGCTGGAGTAGGTCCCAAGGGTTGGGCTGTTCGCCCATTAAAGCGGTACGCGAGCTGGGTTCAGAACGTCGTGAGACAGTTCGGTCCCTATCTGCCATGGGCGTTGGAGAGTTGAGAGGAGTCATCCTTAGTACGAGAGGACCGGGATGAACGCACCTCTGGTGTACCAGTTGTCCTGCCAAGGGCACCGCTGGTTAGCTACGTGTGGATTGGATAACCGCTGAAAGCATCTAAGCGGGAAGCCAACCTCGAGATGAGCTCTCCCATCCCCTAGAGGGAGTAAGACCCCTGGTAGACCACCAGGTTGATAGGCCGGCTGTGAAAGAGCGGTAACGCACTCAGCAGACCGGTACTAATGGGTCGAGGTCTTGACATTTACCTTTTTGGCCTGCGTGCAGTTTTCAAGCCCCGCCGGGGCGCGGCACGGACGATCCACCGATCTCCGGGTCGCGGTTTCGCCGGTTTCGGTGGCTATAGCGAGGGGGAAACACCTCTTCCCATTCCGAACAGAGCCGTTAAGCCCCTCAGCGCCGATGGTACTTGGTGTTCACACGCCCGGGAGAGTAGGTCGCCGCCGGTCTTTATCGAAGAGCCGTCCCTCGGGGCGGCTCTTCGTCGTCCCGGCCGGTTGTCGCGCTAGAGCCCGAACCAGCGAGCTCGGCGGGTCGAGCCGAAGCTGTCCTTCTCGGCGCGCAGGGCCTCGGACGGCGCCTGGAACGCGCCGGTGGCGACTTGGCCCCGAGAGGAAGTCGACGTCGACGCGGCCGATCCGGCCGGCGCCGAACTCGATGTAGCACGAGCCCAGCCCGTCGTACTCCGCGCCTGCCTTGCGGCCGCGGATCTCGTCGATGAGGCGCCGCGCGACCGTGCGCCCGGCGCCCTCGGCGAAGACTCCGGCCTTGGGCACGCCCACGGTCGCCACGTCGCCCACGGCGTACACGTTCGGTACGGCGGTGCGGAGGGTCTGCGACTCAACGGGGATGAACCCGTCCACGGCCAGCCCGCTCTCGATCACCACGTCGGGCGCCCGGTGCTTGGGAACGCCGAGGAACAGGTCGTAGCCGAGCTCCTCTCCGTCGTCGAGCAGCGCGACGCGCCGGCCGGCGTCCAGGCCTCGGATCCGCGTCGCGGGCCGGAACTCGATGTCCCGTTCGGCAAACGCCTCCAGCAGCGCCGCGGACGTGTCGGGGGATGGCGGGACGGGGCTCGGCAGCGGCATCAGGAAGGTGATCTCGCAGTCTTGGCGCACACCGCGCTTGACCAGGGCGTCGTGGAGGAGCAGCGCCGCCTCGCTGGGCGCCGGCGGGCACTTGAACGGCGCGCCGCACACGCCGATCATCGCGCGGCCGCTCGTGAACTCGGCGATGGGTTCCGCGAGGGCGGCCGCCCCGGCCACCGAGTAGAACTCCGTCGCTTCGGCGAGGCCGGGCGTCGCGTCCAGGTCGTAGCCGGCGCCGAGCGCGATCACCAGGTGGTCGGCCTCGTGCTCGGAGGCGTCGGTGGTGACCGCGAGCGCGGCGGGCTCGATGGCCGTCACCGTCTCGCGTAGCAGGCGGACCCCCGGCTTGACGAACGAGCTGTAGGGCAGGCTGACCGCGTCGAGGGTCGTGCGGCCGAACATCACGTCGAGCTTGGAGTAGCCGAAAACGAACGCGTCGCCCTTGTCGATGAGGGTGACGTCGACGTCACCCCCGAGCTCCTCGGACAGTGTGCTGGCCAGCTCCAGCCCGCCGAAGCCGGCGCCAAGGATCAATACGCGGTCGGCCACGCAGCGGACCCTACTTGTGATTTCCTGACGCCGATGGCCGCAGAGCCGACAGCGGGCCCGGGACCGCCCGAGGAAGGTCTCGCCCCTGGGACCAAGATGGCCCTGTTCGCAATGGGCCTGGGCGTGATCGTCATCGCGAACGACTTCACGGCGCTGAACGTGGCGCTGCCGTCCATCGAGCACGACTTCGACGTCGACGTCGGGACGGTGCAGTGGGTCATCAACGCGTACGCACTCACGTTTGGAATGGCGATCGTCGCCGGGGGGCGGCTGGCGGACATGTTCGGTCGGCGCCGGATCTTCTTCGTGGGCACGGCCTGTTTCGCCGGGTTCTCGCTCCTCGGCGGGCTTGCGCCGAACTCCTCCCTCCTCATCGCCATGCGCGTTGGTATGGGTATCGGCGGCGCGCTGATGTGGCCGGCGATCCTGGGCATGACCTACGCGGCTCTACCTGCGTCGCGAGCGGGCCTTGCGGGAGGCCTGGTGTTGGGCGCCGCCGGAGTCGGTAACGCCCTCGGCCCGATGCTGGGAGGCGTGCTCACCGACGCGCTGTCGTGGCGCTGGATCTTCTTTCTGAACGTCCCCATCGCCGCCTTCGCCGCCTTCGTGACGTGGCGCAAGGTCCACCAGCCGGCGGTGCCGGACTCCGGCGAGAAGATCGACTACGCGGGGATCGCGACGCTCGCCGGCGGCCTGCTGCTGTTCCTGGTCGCGTTCGACCAGGCGGCCGACTGGGGCTTCGGTGACATCCGGGTCATCGCTGCCCTCGCGCTCGCGGTCGCCCTCGTCGCGGCCTTCTGCGCGATCGAGCCACGGCGCGGGCGCGATGCGCTGGTCCCGATGGACGTGCTGGGCAACCGCGACTTCCGCGCCGCCTGCCTCGCGGTGCTGCTGATGTCGGCGGTGTTCTTCTCCACCGTGCTCTACGCCCCCCAGTTCATGGAGAAGCTGCTCGGCTACTCCGCGCTGAAGGCGGGGGTCGGGATGGCGCCCATGCTCGCCACATTCGCCCTCGTGTCGTTTCTCGCTGGCCCGTTCTACGAGCGCTTCGGCGCGAAGACGACGATCGTGCTCGGCGCGATCGGCCTTGCGGCCGGCCCGATCCTGCTCTCGCGGATCGACGCAGGGTCGGGCTACGGCGAGCTCGTCGCCGGCCTGGCCGCAACGGGGATCGGCGCCGGGTTCTTCTACTCGGCCGTGACGACGGCGGGGGTGACCGCCCTGGACCCGTCGCGCTCGAGCCTGGCAGGCGGCCTGATCTACATGTTCCAGATCGCCGGCGGCGCCATCGGCCTCGGGGTGACGACCACCGTGTTCACCATCTCCTCGGAGAACGATCTCGGCGAGCGCGCGGCGAAGCGCAGGGACGCACCTGACGGGCCACCAGGTGGCGGTGATGCACGGCGTGCTCGCGGGCACCGACTCCGGCACCGCCGCCCTGGCGAACCTGTCGAGCGCGTCCCAGGCGAAGGTGCTGACGTTCGTCGACGACTCGTTCGTCCACGGCCTGCAGTCGGGCTTCCGCTTCGTCGCGGTTGCCGCCCTGCTCGGGCTCGTGGTCTCGGTGCTGTTCGTCGGCGGCAGACCGAAGCGCCGGCGCGCCGCAGCTCCGGAGGCCGCGGGCGCCTAGAGGTTCGGCGGGCCTGAGGGCTAGCGGGCGACCGAGCGCGCGGTGCGGTAGCCGCCGGTCACTTCGCAGCGCTCGCGCCGCGCGCGTGCGGCGGTGGGCCGGCGCTGTGCCTGCCGGTCGGTCACGTGGCCGGAGCGCGTGCGGCACGACGCGTCCGCGGCGGCGGGCTCGAGGCCGTACTCGCCAAGGGTCGCGAAGTCGATTGCGAGGTCGACGGCGCCCAGCAGGCTGTTGCTCATCCTGGTGATCTTCATCTTCATCCCGGGGGAGGCTAGGAGGGGGGTCGGACAGTACGTGTGTTCGTGCAAGGGATCTTGCAGGCGGTGCTCACAAAGGCTGAGAAACCGCATTGGACTGGGCTTTCCCGGGTCATCTTCGCCGTCCGAAGCTGTGGGGCCTGGGAGCTGCCGCGCCGAGGTCGGCAAGCCCGGCGGGGCGGCCGCCGCCGGCGGCCGCGACCCGCGCGGGCGGCGCCTCGCCGGCGTCGCGCCCCGTCTCGCGCTGGGCGTGTGGCTCGATGGTCCGCACGGGCGCCAGGGGCAGGTCCGGGCGCTCCAGGCGACGGATCTCGTCGACGACGACGTTCATGTTGGCGTCACGGCGCTCCAGCCTGCCGGCGACGTGGACGAAGGGCGCCGTCCTCACCGCCATGCGGTTGCTGTCGTAGGCGGGCGGGGGGATGATCAGGTTGATCGTTCCCCACTCGTCCTCGAGGAGCATGAAGACGATCCCCTTCGCGGTGGCGGGACGCTGGCGGGCGACGACCATCCCGGCGACCGCGACGCGGGTGTTCGTCGGCAGGCGCCAGAGGGTCTCGCTGGTCTCGGGGTCGCCCGGGAGCTGGGGGCGGATGAGGCTCATTGGGTGCGTGTCGATGGTCATCCCGGTCGACTCGTAGTCGGCGACCACGAGCTCCCAGTCGCCGAGCTCGCGCAGGGCGGGAGCCGGGGAGGCGTCGCAGGGCAGCGCGAGCTGCTCGCCTCGCGGCGTCCGCAGCGCCGGCGCGGCGACCCCCAGCTGCCAGAGGGCGGGGCGGCGGGCGGTCGCGGTCTCATCGCCTCCGCCGGCGAGCTCGTCGCAGGCGCCCGCCCAGGCTAGGCGCTCCATTGCGGGCGTCGTCGCCCCAGAGCGCGCGGCGAGGTCGGTCAGGTCGCGATAGGGCCCGCCGCGCTCGCGCTCGGCGACGACGGCGCGGGCGTCGTCGGAGCTCAGGCCGTTGATGTAGCCCAGGCCGACGCGAACGCTCAGGCAGGCGCCTCGCTCGACCCTGCACTCGACGCCGCTCGCGTTGACGTCGGGCCTGCGGATCTCGATCCCCTTGCGCTGCGCCTCGTGAACCAGCGAGTCGGGCGGGTAGAAGCCCATGGGCTGCTCGTTCAGCAGCGAGCACAGGAGCTCCGGCATGTAGTGGACCCGCAGCCAGGTGGACTGGTAGGCGAGCAGGCCGAACGCAGCGGCGTGGGCCTTGGGGAAGCCGAAGCCCGAGAAGCCGCGCACCTGCTCGAACACGCGCTCGGCGACCTCCAGCGGGGCGCCGAGCCCCACCGCGCCGGAGACGAAGTCGTCGCGATAGGCGAGGATCGCCGCCTCGGAGCGCTTGCGGCTCATCGCCCGGCGCAGGCCCTCGGCCTTGCCCGGACTGAAGCCGGCCAGCGCCATCGCCACCTGGATCACCTGCTCCTGGAAGACGATCGTCCCCAGGGTGTCGGCGAGGATCGGCTCGAGCGACGGGTGCTCGTAGGGCACCTTGAAGTCCGGGTCGCGGCGCAGCGCCTCCTTGCGCTCCAGGTAGGGGTGGACGGCACCGCCCTGGATCGGCCCCGGCCGCACCAGCGCCACCTGCACGGTCAGGTCCTCGATCGACTCGGGCAAGGTGCGGGTGAGCATCTGCATCTGCGCGCGGCTCTCGATCTGGAAGACGCCGGTGGTGTCGGCTCGCTGGATGGCGTCGTAGACCTCGGGGTCATCGAGCGGGATCCGCGAGAGGTCGATCGACTCGCCGCGCACGCGGGCGATCTCGTCGACGGCCCGCTCGACCGCGGAGAGCATCCCCAGCCCCAGCAGGTCGATCTTCAAAAAGCCTGCATCCGCGCACGAATCCTTGTCCCACTGCGCGATGCGCCGCCCCTCCATTGCCGCCGGCTGCACGGGGCAGATGTCGATCAGCGGGCGGGTGGAGAGGATCATCCCGCCCGGATGCTGGGAGGCGTGGCGGGGCAGGCCCCAGGCCTGGCGCGCGAGCGCCGAGAGCGCCCGCCAGCGCCCCGAGGCGGCGCGGCGCTCGCCGATCGCCTCCGCCAGGTCGCGCTCGACCGATTCCGGCCGGTCGTAGACGTCGAGGATCCCGGCCGCGCGCTCGATCTCGCCGGCGGGCAGGCCCAGGGCCTTGCCGAAGTCGCGCACAGCCGAGCGCGACCGGTAGCAGGCGAACGCGCTCACGAGCGCCGAGCGCTCCGGGCCGTAGCGCTCGTGGATGCGCGGGATCAGCTTCTCGCGGATGTCGCGCGGGAAGTCGAGGTCGATGTCCGGGACGTCGCTGATGTCCTCGTTCAGGAAGCGCCCGAGGAAGAGGCCGCCGGCGATTGGATCGATGTGCGAGAGGCCGGTGAGGTAGCAGACGACCGAGCTCACGCTGGAGCCGCGTCCGCGGCCCGGGGGCAGCAGCATCCGCACCGAGTCGCGGCCGCGGACCTCGGCCGCGACCTCGCGGGCCAGCTCGAGGATGTCGTAGTGCAGGAGGAAGAACCCCGAGAGCCCGAGCTTGGCGATCATCGTCAGCTCCTCCTCCAGGCGCCGCTCCGCCTCGGCGCGCTCGGGCATGCCGGCGTAGCGATGCTCCAGCCGGGCGCGGCAGATTGCCGCCAGCGCCGGGCCGGCGGTGGGGTCCTCGCTGCCGGGGTAGCTGTAGCCGTTCTCGCGGCTGAGGTCGAAGGACAGCCGCTCCGCCAGCCGCCCGCTCTCGGCGACCGCCTCGGGTGCTCGGCAAAGCGGGCGGCCATCGCCTGCGGCGAGGCCATCGCGCTCGAGCGGTTGCCCCGCCGCCCGGGCTCGGTCGACTCCAGCGTGCCGTGCAGCCGCACGGCGACCAGCGCGTCCTGAAGCGCCGCGCGCGAGCGGTCGTGCATGTGGACGTTGCCGGTGGCGACGCACGGCACCCCGAGCCGCCCGGCGAAGCCCGCCAGCCAGCGGTTCCTGGCCCTGTCGCGCCTCCAGAAGGGCCGCTGCAGCTCCACGCGGAAGCGATCGGGCCCGAAGACGCCGGCGAGCCTGCGCCCGAGCGCCACCGCGCGCTCGGTCTCGCCGCGCGCCCAGCGCCCGGCGAGCGCCCCGTCGCGGGCGCATCCGGACAGGCAGACGAGCCCCTCGTTTCTTTCTTCGAGCGAGTGGAGGGGCAGCTCTGGCGGCAATGGCTCCCCATCGGGCTTGGGCCGGGTGTCGCGATGCGCCTCGGTGACGAGCCGGCAGAGGTTGCGATAGCCAGCGGCGTTCTCGACGAGCAGGGTGAGATGAAATGACGGTCCACCCGCGGAAGAAGCGTCGGTGACCGTCATTTCAGCCCCGGTGATCGAGCGCAGGCCTGCCTCCCTGCACGCCACCGCGTGCTCCATCGACCCCCACAGGCCGTCGTGGTCGGTCAGGGTCAGGGCTGGATAGCCGAGCTCAGCAGCGCGCAGGACGAGTTCCTCCGGGAGCGAGGCGCCGTCGCCGAACGAGTACGCGGAATGGGAGTGCAGCTCGACGTACATCAGGCGCGCTGCTCGAACCACCGGCCCTCGGTGGCGGGCTCGCGGAAGACGACGAGGTTGCGGCCGTCGGCGAGAACCAGCTCGAAGTAGCGGCGGCTCAGCGGGGCGGGGGTCCACCAGCGGTCCTCGACGAGCCAGTCCTCGCGGATGGCCTCGACGCCGACCCCGGCAACCGCCACCGGCACGCCGTCCTCGCCGGCCGTCACCACCGCGGGCAGCGGCCAGTAGACATTCACCGCCGGCTCCTCATGCGGGTCGGTGAGGGCCTTGGGCCCGAAAGCAGCAGGTAAGGCTGCCGCAGGCAGCCGCAAGTTATTCGCTGCGGGGCCGTCGGGTTAGGGCGCCGACGGGGCGGCAGGCTCGGCCACGAGATCCGCGACTTCGTCGCTAGTCCCATTGAGGATCCGTCTCGTGGAAGGGGGTCAGGGTTGCCCGGCGCTCCGGCACGCGCGATTCCGGGTCGAGCTCCAGCACCCGCAGCACGGCCTCGCGCCCGCCCGCGGCGCGCGCCTGGCGAACCGCCTCGCCCAGCCGCTCGCGGCGGCGCTCGCGGCCGTCGTCGGAGAGCGAGCCCTGGTCGCCCTCGGCCTCGCCCATCGCCAGCGCCCGGAGGGTCAGGTGACTGGCCGGGGCTGGCAGCTCGGCGAGCCTGGGCACCAGGGCCAGGCGCAGGCGCCCGCGATCGGCGCTCGCAACCCGCGGGATGACGTCGACCCGCCAGCCTCCTCCCGAGACCAGGCGTGCCGCGAGGCGCAGCCTGCGGATCGACCGGCCGCGGCGAGCCGGGTTGGCCAGCAGGCGATCGACGAGCAGCTCGGTGGCGTGCTCCAGCTCTGGTCCCGACGCCGCCTCTTCGAGCTCGAGGCGCTCGGCGATCTCCTCGCGCGGCTCGCGCGGGCGCAGCGGCCCCTCGACCCCGCGCGCCATCGTCAGCGCCGCGAGACCCGGCTCGCCGAAGCGGTCGGCGACGGCGTCGTCGGGAAGGTCGGCGAGCTCGCCCAGGGTGCGGATCCCGAGGCGTTCGAGAAGGCCCGGGATGGTGGCCCGCTCCCAGCTCGACGCCAGCCGCTCGGCCAGCAGGCGCACGGAGAGCGGGGCGAGGAACGAGCGCGCCGCGCCCTCGGCCACGATCACGAAGCCGCCGCGCACGATGGCTCCCGCAGGAGGCCGGCGGCGCCGGGCGCGCCGCGACGGCATCGCGAGCGCTGCGGCGTAGGCGCTCAGCCGCCCGGGAGCGGCGCCCAGCCGCACCGGGCCGCCGATGACCTGGCGGGCGCGCGCCAGGACCCCCTCGGCGGCGCCTCCCCACAGCCGCCGCAAGCCGCCGAGGGCGAAGAAGGCCTCACCCGCGCGGCGCGACTCGACGGCTGCGCCGATTCCCTCCAGCGCCGAGAGCGTTGCCTCCCAGGCCTCCTCGGCCCGCTCGGGGTCGGGCTCGACCAGCGCCAGCGCGGGGCAGCGCGACAGCGCCTCGCCGAGGCCCATGCCCGCGCGCACGCCGAAGGCCTCGGCGGCGCCCGAGGCCTGGCCGATCACCTGCGGCCCGCCCGGTTCCGGGCCCAGCGCCACCGCCTTCCCCAGCAGCTCGCGCCGGTCGCTCAGGACGGTGAGGAGCGCGAAGCGGGGGAGGAGAGCGCAGGCGACCGGCATACGAACATATGTTCGTGCATCCGGCGGCGGATTGCAAGCGCATTACGTAACGCTCCGCCGCCCCCGAACCGATGAACGTCCCTCACTGCCCTGTATAGCCATCAAGGAGGGACGTTCATTGGGTTAGGTGGGGATCAGCGACTCCAGGGTCGCCGGCAGGTCCCTCAGGTCGGGCAGCTCGGCCGCCACCGGGACCGTCGCCCGTTCGCCCAGGCGGTTGATCCACACGCAGGGGATGCCGAGCTGGGCCGTCGGCTCCGCGTCGTGGAAGAGGCTGGCGGCCACGTGGACGTGGCGATCCGGATTGGCCCCCGTCCGCATCAGGAACTCGCGCCAGTGGGCGTGGGCGGGCTTGTAGGAGCCGATCTCCGAGGCGACGATCGCGAGCTCGAAGGGGACGCCGATCGTGCGCATCGAGGCCTCGATGAACTCGCGGTCGGTGTTGGAGAGGATCACGAGCTTCCAGCCCGCGTCCCGCGCCGCCGTCAGCGAGCCGCGCACCTCGTCGAAGGCGCGCCAGTCCGCCAGCGAGTTGCCGAGCGCGTCGGCCTCCTCGGTGGGCAGCTCGACGCCCGCGGTCGCGGCGCACCCGGCGAGGGCCTCGCGCAGCACCTCGCGATAGGGCATGTCGGGCCTCGCGCTCTGGATCTGCGGCTCGAGCTCGTGGTAACGGGCGAGGAGCTCGTCGCGGCGCTCGGCGCCGAAGAGGCGCTCCAGCTCGTCGCCGACGCCCCCGTTCCAGTCGATGAGGGTTCCGTAGCAGTCGAAGGTGGCCCAGCGGGCGCGGGAACGTTCCATTCCCCAATTGTTAGGGGTCTGACCGTTTTTTGGCGTGGGCCCGCAACGTCCCCCGTGGATATATGCTGCGACGGCAGCCGGGCTCGGCCCGGGAGAGAGGAAACGAGGAGGAAGACTCGGATGAAGAAAGCTGTCGTAGGCTGCCTCGCCGTGATGCTGTCCGTGGCGTTTGCCGCGTGTGGCTCCAGCGGCAGCTCGAGCTCATCGACGGGCTCGAGTGGCGGTACCGTTGACATCTACTCAAGCCTGCCGCTGGTCGGCTCGTCGACCCCGCAGACCAAGCCAATGGTCAACGGGATCAAGCTCGCGCTCGACGAGGCGAACAACAAGGCGGGGGACTTCAACGTCAATTACACGTCGCTCAACGACGCGACCGCTCAGGCAGGCGCGTGGGATCCGGGCCAGACGGCCAGCGACGCCCGCAAGGCGGTTTCGGACCCGAACACGGCCATGTACATCGGCGAGTTCAACTCCGGCGCCAGCGAGGTGTCGATGCCGATCCTCAACGGAGCCGGGATTCCCCAGATCAGCCCGGCGAACACCTATCCCGGCCTCACCGTTAGCTCCAAGGGAGTGACACTCGGCGGTGAGCCGGAGAAGTATTTCCCGAGCGGTAACCGCACCTACGTGCGGATCGTTCCGAATGACCTGATCCAGGGTGCAGCCGACCTCCAGGCGATGAAGGACGCCGGGTGCAAGAAGGTGGCGCTCGCCAACGACAAGGAGGCCTACGGCGCCGGGCTCGCGAACGTGATCGTGCGCGATGCCGACCAGTTCGGGGTCAGCCTCACCGGAAATACCGGAATCAACCCGAAGTCACCGAACTTCCGCTCCTATGCCTCGCAGCTGAAGAGCCAGGGCGCGGATTGCTTCTTCTTTTCGGGTATCACGTCCAACGGAGCTGTCCAGCTCACGAAGGACGTCAACGCAGCGCTGCCGACCGCGAAGATCTTCGGGCCGGACGGCGTCTGCACCAGTGCGTACACGAGCGAAAGCGAGGGTGGCATCCCCGCCAGCATCGACCCGCTCGTGCAGTGCACGGTGGCGACTCAGGACCTGAGCGCGTATCCCGGCGGCAAGGACTTCCTCGCCGCCTACAAGGCGAAGTACGGCGACGCCAATCCCGACCCGTACGCGATCTACGGCTACGAGGCGATGAAGGTCGCGCTCGACACCATCAAGACCGCGGGGACGACGGACAAGAGCGCCATCGTGGATGCGCTGTTCGCCACCAAGGACCGGCACTCGGTCCTCGGCACCTACGGATTCGACCAGAACGGCGATACGACGCTGAAGTCGTATGGCCTCTACAAGGTCGGCTCGAACGGCGATCCCGTCTTCGAGAAGACGCTGACGCCAAACGTCAGCGGCGGCTGACGAGGGCGCGGTAGGAGTGAATTCGCAAGGGGGAGCGCCGAGCGGCGCTCCCCCTGCGGCCACAGGAAAATGGAAGCCAGGACGCTGACGCAGGGTGCTCCGGCGAGATCCCGGCTGCGCTTGGCCGCGATCCGCCGGCGCCTCGGCGGCATGGTGCTGATCATCGCGCTCGCAACCCTCCCTGTCCTCTACGGGGTCAAGGACCTCACCTCCGGCTACCAGACCGGGCTTGTGCACGGGCACCCGGTCTACGCCCACGATCTCACCCAGCTCGGCACCAACCTCGTCCAGGGGGTCTCGAACGGGGCGATCTGGGCGCTGATCGCGATCGGATACACGCTCGTCTACGGGATCATCGAGCTGATCAACTTCGCCCACGGCGACGTCTTCATGATCGGCTCGTTCGTGTCGGTGGGCCTCTGGTCGACCCTCGGTCTCACGCTCGCCACCGGGACCGGTGGCCTGATCGCAGGCTTGATCCTGACGCTGATCCTCTCGATGATCGTGTCCGGCAGCCTCAACGCCCTGATCGAAAGGGTTGGCTATCGCCCCTTGCGAAACGCCCCGAAGCTCGCGCCGCTGATCACGGCGGTCGGGTTCTCCTTCATCCTCCAAAACGTCGGCCTGCTCTGGCATGGAGGCTCCCCGGTCGGAGTCCCCGACCTCCTCCGGCAGAACGACACGGTCTTCCACATATTCGGCGTCTCCGTTCATCGCGCCGACGTGCTGGCGATCGGGGCGACGATCCCGCTCTTCCTGGGGCTCGCGGCGTTCCTCGCGCGCACCCGGCCGGGCCGGGCGATGCGCGCCACCGCACAGGACCCGGAGGCGGCGCGCCTCATGGGGATCAACGTAGACCGCACGATCTCGCTGACCTTCATGCTCGGCGGCATGCTCGCCGGTGCGGCGGGGCTCGTCTACGCCCTCTATGAGACGACGATCTGGTACTTCCAGGGCTTCGAGGCGGGGCTGATCGCGTTCACGGCCGCCGTGATGGGCGGGATCGGCAACGTTCGCGGCGCCGTGCTCGGCGGCCTGATCATCGGGATCATCCAGCAGCTCTCCGACGCCCGGATCGGCCCGGAATGGACTGAGGCGGTGGTCTTCGGGTTCCTGATCCTGGTCATGACCCTGCGCCCGCACGGCCTCTTGGGCGAGGAGACCCGCGAAGCGGGATGAGCCCGACCGGGACACCCCAGGGCTTCGGGGAGTTACGTGCCCAGCTAGCGGAGTGGCGCGATGCCGTCGAGCGCCGGCTGCCATCCTGGTGGCGGCGGGCGCTGGTGAGCGCGCTGATCGCGTTCGGAATCATCCTGCCGTTGTTCTTCGTCGAGTCCAGCGGCTTCATCGACGCGACGATCAAGTCGCTGGCGTTCGTCGTCATGGCCCTCGGGCTCAACATCGTGGTTGGCTTCGCCGGGCTGCTCGATCTTGGCTACGTCGCCTTCTACGCGATCGGCGCCTACACCCTCGGCTGGTTCGGATCGAGCTTCTTCTCCACCGCGCATGTGCACATCCTCGTGAACACGCCGGCGATCGGCATCCACCTCAATTTCATCCTCATCGCGATTGCCGCGGCGATGATCTGCGCGGTTCTCGGCACACTCATCGGCCTGCCGACGCTGCGTCTGCGCGGGGACTACATCGCCATCGTCACTCTTGCGTTCGGCGAGATCATCGGCACCATTGCGATCAACGGCACCGACATCCACCTTCCTGGCGGAATCGGCACCCTGACCGCCGGCAACCTCGGGATCTCGGGCGTCGACCTCCCGTATTTCCCGGCCCTCGGCTCGTTCAACCTGCTGAATCTGCGACCGTGGTACTGGCTGATCTTCGCGATCGTCCTGATCGTCCTGTTCGTCAATCTGCGCCTGCGCGACTCCCGCCTGGGACGCGCCTGGGTGGCGCTGCGCGAGGATGAGGTCGCCGCAGTGTCGATGGGGATCCCGCTGGTGCGCACGAAGCTCCTGGCCTACGCGATCGGGGCCGCTTTCGGCGGGGTCTCGGGCGCGTTCCTCGGCACCTATTTCACGACCGTGAACGCGTCGCAGTTCCAGTTCTCGTTCTCGATCTTCGTCCTCGCGATGGTCATCGTCGGCGGCCTGGGCTCGATCTGGGGAACCGTGCTGGGGGCGCTCCTGCTCTCCTACATCAACTACTACTTCATCCCAAACGTCTTCAACAGCCTCCCGCACACCTTTGGGCTCAGCTTCGACCTCACGGATCTCTCCTTCGGAATCTTCGGCTTCCTGCTCGTGATGGTGATGGTGCTGCGGCCGCAGGGGCTGTTCCCCGAACGAAGGCGCAAGCTCGAGCTCACGCACGCCATAGCCACGGGCGAGACGATGCTCGACGAGCCGACGACATGAGTGCTCAGGAGGTCAGCGACCCCGCGCCTCAGAAGGCCCCCGAGGCGCTGATGCGAGCAGAGGGAATCGTCAAGGAGTTCGGCGGCCTGGTTGCCGTCAACGGCGTCTCAATCGAGATCCCGCGCCACTCGATCGTCTCGCTGATCGGCCCGAACGGCGCGGGAAAGACCACCTACTTCAACATGCTGACCGGGCTCTACAAGCCCGACCGGGGCTGGATCTTCCTGGGCGAGCGCGAGATCACCGGAAAGCGGCCGGACGTGATTACGGGCCTGGGCGTCGCCCGCACGTTCCAGAACATCCGCCTCTTTCGTGCGATGACGGCGCTTGAGAACGTGATGATCGGCCGGCATGCCCGCATGCGTGCAGGCGTTTGGGGGGCGATCCTCAGGCCTCCGCGCGTGCGCCGCGAGGAGCGCGAGGTGGAGGAACATGCGCGCCACCTGCTCGACTATGTCGGCGTCAAGTCGGCCGACTTCGACCAGCTGGCCGCGAACCTCTCCTACGGCCACCAGCGCCGGGTGGAGCTGGCGCGCGCCCTCGCCTCCGAGCCGAGCATGCTGCTGCTGGACGAGCCGACCGCGGGAATGAATCCGCAGGAGTCCGACCAGCTCACCGACTTCATGCGCAAGGTCCGCGACGACCTCGACCTCACGATCCTCCTCATCGAGCACGACATGCACGTCGTGATGGGGGTCTCGGAGCGGATCACGGTGCTCGACCACGGCGAGAAGATCGCAGAGGGCCCTCCGGCGGAGGTGCGAACGAACGAGCGTGTGGTCGAGGCGTACCTTGGAAAGCAGGGCTAGCGCGAATGGCCCTCCTCGAGGTTCAGGACATCCGCACTTTCTACGGCTCGATCGAGGCCCTGAAGGGCGTGTCGCTCACGGTCGAGGACGGCGAGGTGGTCACCTTGATCGGCTCGAACGGCGCCGGAAAGTCGACGACACTGCGCTCGATCTCCGGCCTGACGCCGGCGAGTGCCGGAGCGATCCGCTTCAACGGCAAGGAGATCACTCACTCGCCGTCCGCGGACATCGTCACCAGGGGAATCTCGCTGGTGCCCGAGGGTCGCCACGTCTTCCCGCGAATGAGTGTGCGCGAGAACCTCGACCTCGGGGCGCACCTGCGCCGGGACGGCGAAGTCGGCGCAGACCTCGAGCGTGTTTTCTCGCTCTTCCCGCGCCTGCAGGAGCGCGAGCGCCAGAAGGCGGGAATGATGTCCGGTGGAGAGCAGCAGATGCTCGCCATCGGACGGGCGCTGATGGGCCGGCCCCGCCTCCTGATGCTCGATGAGCCGTCGATGGGCCTGGCGCCGATCCTCGTCGAGCGGATCTACGAGACGATCGGCATGATCAACGAGACCGGTGTGGCGATCCTTCTCGTCGAGCAGAACGCCAACTACGCGCTCGACACCGCCACCCGCGGCTACGTGCTCGAGACGGGTCATGTAGCGCTGGCCGACGAGTCGGGCCGCCTACGCGACAACCCGGACGTCCAGCGTGCCTATCTGGGGACATGAGGTGGGTGGGCTGACCGTAGTTGCGCTGATCGGAGCGAAGGCTCTGTACCTGCTGTTCGCCTGGCTCCTCTCCGCGGCCATCGGTGCCTCTGTCGCCGAGCGCAAGGGCTACGGCGAGCGGGTCGGGCTCACCCTCGGGCTCCTGCTGTCCGTGGCTGGCCTGGTGATCGTCCTCCTCCTTCCCGGGCGCCCCGGGTCGCGCTGGAAGGAGGAGGGGATCCTTCCCCGGCGCAGCAGCTGACCCCGGCGCTTGCGCGGCGACCGTGCCGCGTGAGAGGATCACCCGCGACATGGGCTTCATCCAGCCCTCACCGCCGCCGGTCGAAATCGAGGAGTGGAAGAAGCTTCCGCACCTGGCGCGCCTTCGCCCGCTGACCCAGGACTGGGGGATCAACGGCTTCGGCACGCCGACGGCCGTGTACCTGCTCTACGCGGTGAAGCTCGTGATCTTCTCCGTGGGGGCGGCGCTGGTGATCTCCGCGACGCCCGGGCTCGGCGGGCTCGGCGACATCAACCAGTGGTGGACGGAGCCCATCGTCTTCCAGAAGCTCGCGGTGTGGACGGCGCTGTGGGAGGGCCTCGGCCTGGGGGCGGGGTCGATGCCGCTCACCTTCCGCTTCGTGCCGCCGATCGGCGGGGTTCTCTACTGGCTGCGGCCCGGGACCGTGCGGTTGCCGCCCTGGCCGGACCGGGTGCCGCTGACCCGGGGCACCACGCGAACGCCGCTGGACGTCGTCCTGTACGCGGGCGTCCTTGTGATCGGCGCGCACCTCCTGCTCACCGGCGGCCAGGCTGCGGCCGGGACGGCGGCGGGGCGGCTCGACCCGGCCTGGATCGCGGCGATGCTCGGCTTCTGGGCGCTGCTGGGCCTGCGCGACAAGGTCTCGTTCCTGGCGTTCCGGCCCGAGGTGTACGGGTTCCTGCTGGTCGTCTTCCTGTTTCCGCTCGCAAACCTCGTGGTCGCCTCCCAGATCGTCTTCTTCTGTATCTGGTGGGGCGCGGCCTCCTCGAAGCTCAACCGCCACTTCCCGTTCGTCGTGTCGGTGATGATCTCGAACACCCCCTGGAACCGGTCGCGCACGGCCAAGTCGCGGCTGTGGCGCCACCACCCCGACGACATGCGCCCCTCGCGGGTCGCCGCGTTCGCCGCCCACCTCGGGACGGTGATGGAGTTCACCCTGCCGCTGGTCCTCATCGTCTCCAAGGGCGGCTGGATCGGCACCGCGGCCGTGGTGGGGATGATCATCTTCCACGCCCACATCACGTCGACATTCCCGCTCGCGGTCCCGCTGGAGTGGAACCTGTTCATGATCTTCGGCCTGCTCTTCCTGTTCGGCCACTACGGGGCGGTGCCGTTCGAGCTGCACAGCCCGGTGCTGGTCGCGGCGTTGCTGGCGATCGGAGTGGCGCTTCCGGTGCTGGGCAACTTCCGCCCCGACCTCGTTTCGTTCCTGCCCTCCATGCGCTACTACGCCGGCAACTGGGCGACGACTCAATGGCTCTTTCGCAAGGACAGCGGGGCGGAGGACACGCTCGACCGCTCGATGACGAAGCCGGCGCCCGTCGTCGTCCAGCAACTCGTGAAGGTCTACGACGACCGTGACCTTGCGGAGCTCCTGCTGGCCTCGGGGCTGGGGTTCCGGTCGATGCACTCCCACGGACGGGCGCTCAACGGGCTTATCCACCGGGCCGTCGACGACGTCGAGGACTACCACGTGCGCGAGGGCGAGCTGATCTCGGGCGTCGTCAACGGCTGGAACTTCGGCGACGGCCACTTCCATGACCGCCAGCTCCTGGAGGCCGTCCAGGAGCGCTGCGGGTTCGAGCCCGGCGAGCTGCGGATCGTCACGCTGGAGTCCCAGCCCGCGGGGAAGAAGACCCAGCGCTACCGGATCTACGACGCCGCGACCGGGCTCGTGGAGGATGGCTACGTGCGCGTTGCCGACATGGTCGAGCAAATGCCATGGCTCGACGCCTCGGCCGCCCCCGACTTCCCGGTCGAGGTGATCGTGGCCCGGACAGTCGAGCGCGGCACCGCGACACCCGCGTGAGCGACGCCTGGGTCGTAGGGTCGGGGCCGAACGGGCTCGCTGGAGCCGTCGCGCTTGCCCGGGCAGGGCTGCGCGTGACGGTGATCGAGGCGGAGAGCGAGATCGGCGGCGGCACGCGCTCGGCCGAGCTGACCCTCCCGGGGCTGGTTCACGACGTCTGCTCGGCGTTCCACCCGATGGCCGCGGGGTCGGCCGCGTTCCGCGAGTTCGGCCTGGACCGCCACGGCCTCGAGTGGCTTCACCCCGGCATCGACCTGGCGCACCCTCTCGACGACGGCTCGGCGGGCGTCATGGTCCGCTCGCTCGCCGCGACCGCGGACGGGCTCGGTCCCGACGGGCGAGGGTGGAAGCGCCTGTTCGCAGTCCCCTCGCGCAACTTCGAGTCGCTGGCCCCCGACCTCATGGGGCCCGTGATCCACATTCCGCGCCGGCCGATCCGGCTCGCGCGGTTCGGCCTGCCGGCGCTGGCGCCGGCCTCGGTGATCGCCCGGCGTTTCGCGAGCGAGCGGGGGAGAGCGCTCTTCGGCGGCGTGGCGGCGCACTCGTTCAGCAAGCTGAGCGCGCCGATGTCCAGCTCGGTGGGAATGGCGCTGATCTGCTCGTGTCATGCCTACGGCTGGCCGGTGGCGAAGGGCGGCTCGGGGTCGATTGCCGCCGCGCTGGCGAGCGCCCTGGCCGAGCGCGGCGGGACGATCGAGACGGGGCGGAGGGTGGAGGCGCTCGACGAGCTGCCCCGCTCCGACGTCGTGCTCCTCGACCTCGCGCCTGGCGCGGTGGCGCGAATCGCCGGCCCGCGGCTGCCCGCGGGCGTCGCGCGGGCGTTCCGGCGCTACCGCCACGGCCCCGGCTCGTTCAAGGTCGACCTCGCCGTCGAGGGCGGCGTTCCCTGGGCGGCCGATGCGTGCCGACGGGCAGGGACGGTGCACGCCGTCGGCTCGTTCGCGGAGCTGCGCCACGCGGAGGCGGAGGTCAACGCCGGTCGCATGCCGGAGCGGCCGCTCGTGCTCGTCGGCCAGCAGTACCTCGCCGACCCGGGGCGCTCGGCCGGCGACGTTCATCCCCTCTGGGCCTACGCCCACGTGCCGAGCGGCTACGACGGTGACGCCACCGAGGCCGTCCTGAGCCAGATCGAGCGGTTCGCCCCCGGGGTCCGCGACCGCATCCGCGCGACGGTGAGCGCCGGGCCCGCCGAGCTCGAGGCGCGAAACGCCAACTACGTCGGCGGCGACATCATCACCGGCGCCAACAACCCCCTCCAGCTGGTGGGCAGGCCGCGGCTGACGCTGCGCCCCTACGAGACCGGGATCCCTGGCGTGTACGTCTGCTCGGCGGCCACACCGCCCGGCGCGGGTGCCCATGGCATGAACGGCTACAACGCCGCGCGGGCCGCGCTTGCCAGACTTGGGTAGTGGCAATACGGAAGTCAGTGGAGGGCAGCAGCGAGCGACGCCCCGCAACGCTCGCCCCAAAGCCCCGGAGCGGCCCGGTGGGCGCGCACCGAAGCCTTCCCCTGGCCGCCTTCATTGCCCTTCTCGCGCTGGCCGGATGTGGTGGCAGCTCCGGTTCCAGCGCCACCAGCTCGACGACCGCCACGGTCCCCGGCGGCGCCGACCCGGCCGCCGTGAAGGTCATCGAGGGCTGGGCGAACTCACTTCGCCGCGGCGACATCGACTCGGCCGCGGGCTACTTCGCCCTCCCGAGCGTCGCCGAGAACGGCGTGATCGTTCGCATCGATACCGCCGATCAGGCCAAGCTGTTCAACGCCTCGCTGCCCTGCGGCGCTCGCGTGACCCGCGCCGTGACGGCCGGCAGGTTCACGACGGCCACCTTCAGGCTCACCGAGCGCTCGGGGCCGGGCTCCGGCGGCTGCGGGCCAGGTGTGGGTCAGACCGCTCAGACCTCGTTCGTCATCCGCGACGGCAAGATCGTCCAGTGGCGCCGCGTCGGCCGGGGCTCGGGCTCAGGCCAGGCCGAGTCCCAATCCGCCTAAACCCTATGAACGTCCCTGACTGCCCTGTATAGGCATCAAGGAGGGACGTTCATCGGGTCAGGGTTCGAGCTTGGTGCGCACGCGTGAGATGACCTCGTCGGTGAACTCGGTGGTGCCGGCGTGGCCGCCGAGGTCGACGGTGCGAACCCCAGCCGCGGTCGCTTCGAGCACGGACTCGTAAATGGCGCGGGAGGCGGAGGCGGCGCCCTTCGCGCCTCGCAGCCCGGCGTGGTGAAGCAGCGCGGCCACGGCCAGGATCATCCCCATGGGGTTGGCGATGTCCTTGCCCTCCAGGGCCGGGGCGGTTCCGTGCGGGGCCTCGGCCATTGCGACACGTGTGTCGAGGCTCTCGTCGAGCGCGAGCAGGATCGACTCGGCGCCGGCGATCGAGCCGAACAGGGGCAGCACCAGGTCGGAGAGCAGATCGCCGTCGCGGTTGAGCGCCGGGATCACGAGCGGCTCGCCGGCGGCGCCCGAGATCAGGCCGGCCATGGTCGCGTCGATCAGGACGGGCTCGTAGGTCACGTCGGGATGACGCTCGGCCGCCGCGTCCATCTCCTCCTTCAGCATCCCCTCGTAGACGGGGCTGACGGTCCACTTGGGCCCGCCGTAGACCTTGCCTGCCGATCCGCGCAGCCTCGCGGAACGCGTACTCGGCGACGGCGCGGCAATCGGCGCGGCTGATGGTCTCTGTGCGCTTGGCGAGCTCGTCGTCGCCGGAGCCCTCGCGCCACTGCTCGGCCCCGTACGCGTCGCCGACGGCCATGCGCACCACCGAGATCGGGTCGTGGACCCCGGCGACGGGCGTGACGCCCGGGATTCGCCGTCCGGTGCGCACGATCACCTTGCCTCCGATCCCCTCGCGGATGATCCGGTTCGGGCTGCCCACGTCGTCGGCGCCCTCCGGCGTGATCGTCGCCGCCTTCAGCCCCAGGCCCGCCTCGCGCATGGCCGAGGCGGCCTGCTCGCACACGGCGTTGGCCGTCTCCCGCCTGTTCTCCAGGCACAGGTCGAAGCGAGCGATCTTGACGTCGACGCCGATCAGCGCGGGGTCGAGCAGCCGCAGCGACTGCTCCAAGAGCTCCTGGCCGGTCTGATCTCCCTCGAGGGCGACGACGGCGGCGTCAGCCATTGCCCTGCGCGCGTTTCCGCGGCTTGTGGCCGGTCCCGGCCTGGCCCTTGTCCTTCTTGGCGGGCTTCGCATGAGCGCCCTGCCCGGCCTTCTTCGAGGGCTTTGGCGGGCTGGGCGGCTTGCTCGCCGGCTTCTTCCTGGCGACCGGCGGCGCGGCGCCCTTCGCGAAGCGCTCGATGATCGCGGCGGTCTGGCCGGGCTTCTCGACGTTGGGGGAGTGGCCGGCCCCCCTGATCATCGCGATCTTCGCCCCGGGGACGGACTGGTAGGCGTTGGCGGCCGCCTGCGGACTCGGGTTGTCCCAGAGCTGATCCTCGGTGCCGAAGATGACCTGCAGCGGCACGGCGGCAGAGCGAACGCGAGAGTCCAGCGGCTCGGCGTCCTCGAAATCGTCCTCAGAGCTCGCGAGGTCGTTGAACGACGTGAACGTCATCGCCCGGTAGTCGTCGACCACCTGGTTCGGGTTGTCGAACCCGCTCGACATGTCGAAGCCGGGGGCGAAGGCGTCCTCGTAGCCGCTCTTGATGACCGAGTCGATGGCGATCCGGCGAAGGGCCTGCCCGATCACGGGGAACGTCCCGAGCCTTGCGAGGAAGGGCAGGCTGCCGAAGCTGTTGTCGGGAGCCTGGTCGATGATGACCAGCCGGTCCACCAGCTGGCTCGCCTGCTGCGCGAGCGACGTCGCGATCGCCCCGCCCATCGAGTGACCGACGACCACGGCGCCCTGCACGCCGAGCTTGTTGAGCGCCGCGGCCACCAGCTGGCCCTCGTTGTCCATCGAGTAGCCGCTCGCGGGCTTGGCCGAGCCCCCCTGGCCGAGCGGGTCGATCTCGACCACCCGGTGGCCCTTCGCCAGGAGCGGCGCCAGGTGGTCGAACCAGTGGATGGAAGCCGAGTACCCGGGCAGCAGGACGATCGTCGCGCCCGGGTGGGCGCTCTGGGCGGGGGTATCGACGACCTGGAGGTCGCCCCCCGAGAGGTGCACGATCTTGCCGCCGTCGGCGTTGACCCCGGCCGGATTCGTCTCGGAGTCGACGACGATCGTGTTGATCGCCAGCAGTACGACCAGGCCGGCGAGCAGCCCGAGGAGGACCTTCCAGCGTCGCTTCACGCCTGTGGGTTCGACAGCTTGAGACCGAGCTCCTCCGCCCGCTCGCCAAGCGCGTCGATGACGAGCTGGATGTGCTCGGTCTCGTCCACGCCGAGCTCTTCGATGCCCCTGCGGACCTCGTCGCGGTTGACGCCGGCGGCGAACGAGGGCTGCTTGAGCTTCTTGCGTACCGACTTCGGGGTCATTCCTTCGATGCCCGTGGGCCGCACCAGGGCGCACGCGCCGACGAATCCCGAGAGCTCGTCGACCGCGAAGAGCGTCTTCGCCATCGGCGTCACCCGGGGGACGTTCATGAAGTCGGCGTGCCCGGCGACGGCGTCGACGATGTCCTGTGGGTAGTCGCGGCTCTCCAGCTCGGCGATGGCGTAGCGCGGGTGCCCGGTGTCGAGGTCGGGATAGCGCTCGTAGTCGAGGTCGTGCACGAGCCCGGCGATCGCCCAGGCCTCCTCGTCGGCGCCGTCCCTGCGTGCGTATGCGCGCATGGCGGCCTCGACGCCCAGCACGTGCTTGCGCAGGGAGTCGGACGCGATCCATTCGCAGACCAGGTTCCAGGCATCTTCGCGCGTGGGCTCGGCCATGAGTGGTCCACTACCCTAGCCACTGCCTTCGACGTCGAGCCGGACCGGGGGCGGCATCCATGGACAAGTTCGTAATCCAAGGCGCAGCGCCCCTCTCGGGCGAGATAACCCCGGCCGGGAACAAGAACGCAGCCCTGCCGATCCTCGCCGCCTGCCTGCTCACGGAGGAGGAGGTTGTGCTCTCAAACGTGCCCAGGATCCGCGACGCCGAGGCGCAGGTCGAGCTGCTCGGCAAGATGGGCGTCCGCACCGAGTGGTCCGCCGAGAACACGCTGTCCCTGTGCGCGGGCGACCTGACCGACACCACTCCCGACAACGATCTCTCCGCGCGCATTCGCGCTTCGTTCCTGCTCGCGGGGCCCCTCCTCGCGCGCTTCGGCGAGGCGCACATGCCGCCGCCGGGAGGCGACTTCATCGGCCGCCGGCGCCTCGACCCGCACCTCGACGCGTTCCGTGACATGGGCGCCAGCGTCGATGGCAACCGCGCGATCGACATCACGGCCGGCGGCGGCCTGCGCCCGTGCGCGATCTTCATGGACGAGCCGTCGGTGATGGCCACCGAGAACGCGCTCATGGCCGCCGCGCTGACGCCGGGGCCCACGACCATCGGCAACGCCGCCTGCGAGCCCCACGTCCAGGACCTCGCCCGGCTGCTCGTGAAGATGGGGGCGCAGATCGACGGGATCGGCTCCAACGTGATGACCGTGCACGGCCGCGACAAGCTCGGCGGAGCCGAGCACCGCATCTGCCCCGACCACATCGAGGTTGCGAGCTTCATGGCGCTCGCCGCCGCGACCCGCGGCGAGCTGCGGATCCGCGACACGGCGCCGGAGGACCTGGTGACCATCCGCCGCCAGTTCCGGCGCCTGGGCCTGGAGACTCACGTCGAGGGCGAGGACATCCTCGTCCCGCCCGAGCAGGACCTCGTCGTCCTCGACGACGTCGGCGACGCGATCCCCAAGATCGACGATGGGCCCTGGCCCGCCTTCCCGGCCGACCTCACGTCGATCGCGCTCGCGCTCGCGACGCAGGCGAACGGGACGATCCTGATCTTCGAGAAGATGTTCGAGAACCGTCTGTTCTTCGTCGACAAGCTGGTCGCGATGGGCGCTCGGATCACGCTGTGCGATCCCCACCGGGCGATCGTGAGCGGTCCGAGCCGTCTTCACGGCGAGCGAGTCGAGAGCCCCGACATCCGGGCCGGCATGGCGATGCTCATCGCGGCCCTTGCGGCGGACGGGACGTCCGAGATCGGCAACGTGGTTCAGATCGACCGCGGCTACGAGCGCATCGAGGAGCGGCTGCGGGACCTGGGCGCGCGCATCGAGCGCGTGTCGGTCGAGCCGGTCCACGCCTGAGGCGGCATCGCGATGACCCATCCGACGCCACCCGGGTCCCGGGACATCCTGCCTGACGAGATGCGCGAGCTGCGCCGCCTCGAGGCTGCGCTTGTGGGCGTGTTCGAGGCTCGCGGCTACGGCGAGGTCTCGACGCCCACAATCGAGTACGAGGACGTGCTCGCGCGCGGCGACGAGCGGGGCGCCCCCAGCGCGCACCGCTTCTTCGACGAGCAGGGCGACGTGGTCGCGATGCGCTCGGACATGACGATCCCGATTGCGAGGGTGGTGGCCGACCGCTACGCCACCGAGGAGCCGCCGTTTCGCTTCTTCTACGTGAGCAAGGCCTACCGGGCGGTGCGCCCGCAGCGCGGCCAGATGCGCGAGTTCACCCAGGCGGGAATCGAATTGGTCGGGACCGACGCCCCGGCGGGCACCGCCGAGGTGATCGCGGTCCTGGCGAGCGCGCTCGACGCGGCGGGCCTCTCGCGCGCCGTCGTCGGGCTGGGGGACGCCGACCTCTACCGCCAGCTCCTCGAGGACATGGGCGCTGCGCCCGATGCCCGCATCGCCGTGCTCGACCGCCTCGCCGAGCACGACCTCGTCGGCCTCGAGCGCGAGGTCCGCGCCCTCGGCCTGGGCGCCGGCGAGGCCGAGACGCTGCTGAGGCTGCCCGCCATGCGGGGCGGGCGCGAAGTCCTCGACGAGGCTCGCGCCATGGGCGGCGACGCGGCAACTCGAGCGCTTGCCCGGCTGGAGGCGACCCTCGACTCGCTCGAGGCCATGGGCGCCGCCGGCCGCGTGCGCGTCGACCTCGGCCTGCTGCGCGACCTGGGCTACTACACCGGCGCCATCCTGGAGGTCTACGACCCGGCGCTCGGCCACATCCTGGGCGGCGGCGGTCGCTACGACGAGCTGATGAGCCGCTTCGGCCGGCCGCTGCCGGCGGCCGGGTTCGCGCTGTTCCTCGAGCGGCTGCATGTGGCGGTTGCCGAGGAGGAGCGCCTGGCCGCAGGGCCGGGCGGGGAGGGCACCGCATGAACCCCGCCGTGGTCTCCGCCGTGACGCGCGCGGCCCTCGACGGGCCGTTCCGGCTGGCGCTGCCGCGCGGCGCGCTGTTCGGCGAGACGCTCGACGCGCTCGACCGCGCCGGCGTGCCCACGGCCGAGCTTCGCGGCGGCTCGCGCTCGCTGGTGTTCGAGGCCGGCGGCATCGTGCTGGTGACGATGCGCCCGTCGGACGTCCCAACCTACGTCGAGGCCGGCGCCGCACACGCCGGGATCACCGGCAAGGACGTCCTGCTCGAGCAGGCGGACCGCGTGCTGTACGAGCTGCTCGACCTCGGCTACGGGCGCTGCCGCATGGTCGTGGCCGCCAGGAAGGGCGACGAGCGGTTGGCGGAGGCCGAGCGCCGCCTCGGCCAGATCCGCGTCGCGACCAAGTACCCGCGCATCGCCGAGCGCCACTTCGAGGCGACGGGCCGGCAGGCCGAGGTGATCGAGGTGAAGGGCTCCGTGGAGCTCGCGCCGCTTGTGGACCTCGCCGACGGCATCGTCGACCTGGTCGACACCGGCCGCACCCTCGCGGAGAACGACCTCGAAGTTCGCGAGGAGATCGTGCAGTGCAGCGCGCGCCTGGTCGTCAATCGCATCGCGCACAAGCTGCGCGCGGCCGAGGTCGACTCGCTGACCGTCAGCCTTCGTGAGGCCTGCGCGGGAGAGCACTCGTGAAGGCCAACCGCGTCCAGTGGGACGGCCGCGACGCACCAGCCCTGGCAGAGCGCCTGCGTGCCACGGCGCCCGCGCCGCCCGAGCTGGCGAAGAGCGTGGCGTCGGCCGTGGAGCGCGTGCGCACGGGAGGCGACGCCGCGGTCCGTGAGCTGGCCGAGACCTTCGGCGACACCGTTCCGGAGAAGCTGCGGGTCGACCCCCAGGCGCTCGACGCCGCCCCCGGGCTGCTGGAGCCGGAGGTCCGCGACGCGCTGAGGGCCGCCGCCCGGAACATCGCCACCGTGGCGAAGGCCGAGCTGGAGGCCTCGCCGCCCGCGGTGGCCGAGTTCGAGGAGGGCCATCGCGTCGAGGTGCGCTCCGAGGCCGTTGCCGCGGCCGGCATCTACGCGCCGGGGGGCCGCGCGTCCTACCCGTCGTCGGTGCTCATGTGCGCGGTTCCCGCAAAGATGGCCGGCGTTGCCCGGATCGCGGTCGCGAGCCCTCCGGGAGCTTCGGGCCGCCCGAGCGCGGTGACCCTCGCCGCGTGCTCGATCGCGGGCGTCGACGAGGTCTACGCGGTGGGCGGGGCGCAGGCGATCGCCGCGCTGGCCTACGGCACGGAGTCGATTCGCGCGGTCGAGACGATCGTGGGCCCCGGCAACTCCTACGTGAACGAGGCGAAGCGCATCGTCTCCGGCCACGTGGGGATCGACGGCATGGCCGGCCCCTCCGAGCTTCTCGTGGTGGCGGACTCCATCTCGGCCCGCGCGGAGTGGATCGCCCTGGACCTGGCGGCGCAGGCAGAGCACGGCGACGACAGCCCGGTCGTGGTCGTCTCGCCCGACGGCGCGCTGCTCGACGAGGTCGAGAAGGCGGCCGTCGCGCTGTGGAGCGAGCGCCAGAGCGTCCGCGAGGCGCCGCTCTCGCTGATCGCCGCGCCGGGCCTGGAGTCGGCGCTGCAGCTGGCCGACGCATTCGCGCCGGAGCACCTGGAGCTCGCCTTCGCAGGGGCCGACGAGAACGTGGCGCGCGGCAGGGTGGCCGGCTGCGTGTTCGTGGGCTCGCGCGCCGGGACGGCGTTCGGCGACTACGCCGCCGGCTCCAACCACGTCCTGCCGACGGGCGGCGCCGCCCGCTTCGGCGGGCCTCTTGGCGTGGGCACGTTCAGGCGGCGCAGCTCTATCGTGACCCTCACGGCGTCGGCCGCCGCTGCGCTCGCTCCGACGGTGAACGCGATCGCCCGTGCGGAGGGTTTCCCGGTTCACGGCGAATCGGCGACGACCAGGGCCGACGGCGCGGAGGGCTGAGTTTTGGCGAGGACTGCAGAGATCGAGCGGAACACCGGGGAGACCCAGGTGCGCGTCACGCTGGGCCTCGAGGGCGGCGATGTCTCGGCGAGCACCGGGGTCGGCTTCTTCGACCACATGCTCGACCTGCTGGGCCGCCACGGCCACCTGGCGCTGAGCGTGGAGGCGAAGGGCGATCTGGAGACGGGCGCTCACCACACGGTGGAGGACGTCGGCATCGCCATCGGCCAGGCGCTCGACGCGGCCCTCGGCGACCGGACGGGCATCCGCCGCTACGGCCACGCCGTGATCCCGATGGACGAGGCGCTCGGCACCTGCGCGATCGACGTCTCCGGCCGGCCGCTGTGCCGCTTCGAGGCGGAGCTGCCGCCGGTGAACATCGCGGGCTTCGACGCCGAGCTCGCCGAGGAGTTCTTCCGCGCCGTCGCCTCGAACGCGAAGCTAACCCTGCACGTGGGCGCACGCTACGGAGCGAACGCGCATCACATCGTCGAGGCGTGCTTCAAGGCGTTCGCGCGGGCGCTGCGCGAAGCGGTATCGGTCGACCCCGACGAGGAGGGCGTGCCGAGCACGAAGGGCACCCTGACTTGAGCGCCCGCGTCGCCATCCTCGACTACGGGATGGGCAACCTGCGAAGCGTCGAGAAGGCGCTGGAGCACCTCGGAGCCGACCCGTTCCTCGCGTCGGGCCCCGGCGACGCCGGCGCGGCCGACGCCGTGATCCTCCCAGGCGTCGGCGCGTTCCCCGAGGCGATGAGGCGGATCAGGGGCGCCGGGCTCGACTCGTTCCTGCGCGACTGGGCCGGGGCACAGAGGCCCCTGCTGGGTATATGCCTGGGCATGCAGCTGCTGTTCGACTCCTCAACCGAGATGGGCGGGGCCGGGGGACTCGGAATCCTGCCCGGCGACGTCACCCCGCTCGACGCCCCGGGCCTGAAGGTGCCGCACATGGGCTGGGAGAGCGTGCGCTGGGAGCGGCCGGGGGAGGTCGCCGACGGCATCGACAACGGAACGCCCTTCTACTTCGTGCACTCGTTCGCGGCGCGGCCTGCCGACGCCGACGTCGTCGTCGCGACCGCCGAGTGGGGCGAGCGCTTCGCCTGCATCGTCCGCCGGGAGCGAACCTGGGGCGCGCAGTTTCACCCGGAGAAGTCCAGCGCCGCGGGGCTTCGCCTGCTCGCCAACTTCACCGGGGCCGCCGCCGCGGCACACGCTTGATCCTCTACCCGGCCATCGACCTTCGCGAGGGCCGCGCGGTACGCCTGGTGCAGGGCGACTACGACCGCGAGACGGAGTTCGAGCCGGATCCCCTCGACGCGGTCCGCCGCTGGGTCGAGCAGGGTTGCCGCGCCCTGCACGTCGTCGACCTCGACGGCGCGCGCTCCGGGCGGCCGGAGAGCCTGGAGCTGGTGGAGCAGATCGTCGACGCGGCCGGCGTCCCCGTCCAGCTTGGCGGTGGACTGCGCAGCGCCGAGAGCGTCGACGCCGCGCTGGCGACAGGGGTCGAGCGCGTCGTCCTGGGCACGGCGGCGCTAACCGATCCCGCGCTGGTGGAGGCGCTCGTGGGCGAGCACGGCGGCTCGCGCATCGTCGTCGCGGCCGACAGCCGCTCGGGCCGCGTTGCCGTCGAGGGCTGGGAGCGGCCGAGCGAGATCACCGCGGCCGACCTGATCGCCGACCTCGGCTCTCGCGGTGTGGGCGCGTTCCTCTTCACGCCGGTCGAGGTCGACGGGACCCTCTCGGGGCCGGCGATCGGCGAGGTGAAGGCCGTGGCCCAGGCGGCCGCGGACGAGGGCGCGCGCCTGATCTACTCCGGCGGAGTGGGCAGCCTCGATCACCTCAGGGAGCTCGCGGCGCTCGGCATCGAGACGATCGACGGTGTGATCGTCGGCCGCGCGCTGTATGAGGGCCGCTTCACGGTTGCCGAGGGGCAGGCGGCGCTGGATGGCTAGCCTGAGCCCATGTTCTGGCTTCGCATCGTCGCCATCGCCCAGCTCGCGCTGACGGCCAAGCGCCACCTCGAGATGCTCGAGGCTGACGAGCGCAGACGGCTGGCCGGGCTCGTCAAGCAGTCGCGCGGCCTGCCGACCCGCTACCTCAGCGCCAACGAGCGCGAGGAGATGCTGCGGCTGGTCCGCAAGCTGGAGCCGGTCAGATTCGGCCGCGCCGCCGCCGGTGCGGTGGCCAAGGGCCGCAAGCCGAAGCTCTAGCGATGGCGCTCAAGCGGGTCATTCCCTGCCTCGACGTCGACCGGGGGCGCGTGGTCAAGGGGACGAACTTCGTCGACATCCGCGACGCGGGCGACCCCGTGGAGTTGGCCGCTCGCTACGACGCCGAGGGCGCCGACGAGCTGGTCTTCCTCGATATCACCGCCTCGCACGAGCGCCGCGACACCATCGTCGACCTCGCACGCCGCACCGCCTCGGAGGTCTTCATCCCGTTCACGATCGGCGGCGGCATCCGCTCGGTCGACGACGCCCAGGCCGTGCTCGAGGCGGGCGCGGACAAGGTCTCGGTCAACTCCGCGGCCCTCGCGCGCCCGGAGCTGCTCACCGAGCTCGCCGCGGTCTTCGGCTCGCAGTGCGTCGTGGTGGCGATCGACGCCAAGCGCGACTCCGACGGTTGGGGGGTCTACGTGCAGGGCGGACGCGTGCCCGTCGAGGGGTGCGACGCGGTCGCCTGGGCGCGCGAGGCGGTCGAGCGCGGGGCGGGGGAGGTGCTGCTCACGAGCATGGACCGCGACGGCACGAGCGATGGCTACGACCTGGAGCTGACTCGGGCGGTGGCCGACGCCGTGGGGGTTCCAGTGATCGCGTCGGGCGGCGCCGGCGAGCTCGAGCACCTGGCCGCTGGGGTGGTCGACGGTCACGCCGACGCGGTGCTGTGCGCGTCGATCTTCCACTACGGGAAGTTCACGATCGCCCAGGCGAAAGAGGCGATGAGGGGAGCCGGGATCGCGGTCCGCTGAGTTCGCCTTGCGGCCTACGACCCCCTATGGGGGTCGAACTCAGGAATGCTTGTGCGAACCGGCCTTGCTGTGCTGCTTCGGCTTGTGGCTGCCCCCTCCGCCGCCCTCATTGCCCGAGCTGCCCTTGCCGGCTGTCTTCTTCGCCTTCTTCTCCTTCGGCACATAGGCGATCAGCGCTCCGCCTCCCGTGAGATAGATCCGCTTGCTGTCGGAGATGATCGGGTTGTACTCGCCCACCGGCGAGTAGAACTTCTTCTTGCCGGTCTGAACGTCATAGCCGAAGGTCCCGATGTTCGGGCCGATGACCGAGACGTAGACGGTGCGGTTGATGACGCTGCCTGCGCCGAGGACGGGCCCGCCGACGTTCTGACTCCAGAGCTCGGCGCCCGTCTTGGCGTCGAGAGCGTAGAAGCGATGGTCGAGCGAGCCGATGAAGACGGCCGGCTTCGTTCCCGGCACGTCTGCCACGGCCGGGGCCGCGTAGATCTCGCCGCCGGTCGAGTGGCTCCAGGCGATCTCGCCGGTCTTCTCGGAGAAGCTGTAGACCCTGTAGTCCTTGGCGCCTGCGTACACCCGCCCGAACGCGACGGCCGGAGTGGAATAGAAGCTTCCGTCTCGTCCGAGGCTGAGGCCCTCCGAGGAAGACTGCCAGTTGACATGTCCCGTCTTCGCGTCGACCGAGTAGAACTGCCCCGCGTAGTTGCCGAAGAACGCGTTGCCCTTGTCGATCGCCACCCCGCCCTTGACAGGCCCGGCCGTGTGCAGGCTCCAGTCGACCGATCCGTCCTTCCTGTTGAGCGCGAAGACGTCGCCGGACTCGCAGCCCACGATCACCTCATTGCCGTAGACCACCGGCGAGGACTCCGAGCGCCCGGGCAGCGAGTGGTGCCAGATCAGCTTGCCCTTCCTCTTGGCATCCAGCGCCAGGACCTGCCCCGGGTCGAGGGTGACGGCGAAGATCGTGCCCTGTGAATAGGCGGGCGACGAGGCATCGAGTGTTCCCAGGTCCTTGTGCCAGAGGACCTTCCCGTCGCGGGCGTCCATCGCGCGGATGGTCGCCACCTTGTCGATCTGGTACAGGGTGCGGTCGACGAGGATCGGCGAGAACTCCAGGAGCTGGTCGGCGGCCCGGTGCCAAACCTCCTTGCCCGGAGGCCCGAAGTGCTTCACCGCCAGATAGCGCGATCGCTGGCGATCCAGGCCGTACACCGGCCAGTTCGTCAGCTTCGGCTTCTTCGGCGCGGGCTTCGGCTTCGGCTTCTGGTGATGGAAGGCGACGTCGTTGTTCGAGACGTCACCCGGCCGCTTCAGGTTGTTGTAGGCGATGAGGGCCGCGGCGGCGATCACGAGGATCGTGCCGCCGATGACCCCGCCCTTCTGCAGGGCGCTCAGCGCGGCCCACCTGGCAAAGATGCGTCGCATCACGCCTGATCGTAGGGAAGGCGCGTAACGTCTCGGCATGTCCCCCGAGCCGACGGAACGCGCGACTCTGGATGCGTTCGCTCGCCTTGGCGGGCTCGAGGCCGTCCGCGAGGCCCTGGCCGGGGAAGCGGGCTGGCTGGTCGGCGGGACGGTGCGCGATCTGGCGCTCGGCCGCGAGGTGGCGGACCTCGACGTCGTGGTGGAGGGCGACCCGGTCGGGGTGGCGCATCGGCTCGGCGGCAAGACGACCGCCCATGACCGGTTCGGGACGGTGTCCGTGCGGGGCGCCGGGCCGGAGATCGACCTCGCGCGGGCCCGATCGGAGACGTACCCGGCGCCGGGCGCCCTGCCGGAGGTCCGCCCGGGAAGTCTGACCGAGGACCTCGCGCGCCGCGACTTCACCGTGAACGCGATGGCAATCCCGCTCACGCTCGAACCCGAGTTGGTGGATCCCCATCATGGGCTTGCCGACGTTCGGGCGGGCGTCCTGAGGGCTCTCCACGATCGCTCGTTCGTGCACGACCCTACGCGTGCGATTCGCGCGGCTCGCTACGCGGCACGGCTCAGGTTCGACCCGGATCCGCAGACCGAGCGCCTCCTGCGCGCGACCGACCTGAACACGGTCACCGCCGATCGCGTCGAGAGCGAGCTGCGAAAGCTCGGGCGCGAGCTCGACGCGCTTCGCGCGCTCGGGCTCCTTGCCGACTGGGGGCTGATCAACGCCGACGTCGACCTCGCCGGGACCGCAGTCGAGGCGGCCCGCAGCGCTCGCTTTGCCGGGATCGACATCCCGGCGGTCCTGCTGATGGCGGGTGACGTGAGGGCCGGGCGCTTTGCCGCGGCGCCAATGGATCGAGCTCGCGAGCTCGCGAGCCTGCCCCGCAAGAGCGCGGCCGAACTGACGGCCGCCGCCCACGGCGCGCGTGACGTCGATCTCGCCGTGGCTCGAGCCCTGGGCGCGAAATGGATTGACGCCTACATGGACGACTGGCGAACAGTGAGGCTGGAGATCAGCGGCGGTGACCTCATGAAGGCCGGTGTGCCCGAGGGGCCGGCGGTCGGTGCCGGTCTGACAGCGGCCCTGCGTCGCAAGCTCAACGGGGAGATCAGCGGTCGCGACGCCGAATTGGAGGCGGCACTGGAGGCTGCGAAATGAAGCCGACGACTCGGCGACGCATTGTCGCGGCCGGACTGCTCGCCGCCTGTGGGGCGGCCGTGGCGCTGGTCATCGCCGGCGGGGGCGGGGGGAGCTCGACGCCGGGACACGCGAGCTCGCGCCCACGTGCTGCGGCGAGCGGGAGCGCTGCGGCCGGCGGCGCGAGGGCGGACTGGGGGCCCCACAAGGGCCCGGTGCCGATCCTCGAATACCACGCAATTCAGCCGCCCGTCGCGAGCTCCTCGTATCCCCAGCTCTTCGTTCCCCAGGCGGACTTCGACGCGCAGATGAACTGGCTCCACGAACACGGCTACGAGGCGGTCACGCTCAACCAGGTCGAGAACGCGTGGGCGGGCGGAGGCACCCTTCCGCCCAAGCCGGTGGTGGTGAGCTTCGATGACGGGTATCTCAGCCAGTACGTCGGCGCGTTCCCGATGATGCGGCGTCTCGGATGGCCGGGCGTCCTCGACCTGAAGGCCGCGGGCTCCGACCTCCCCGACGCCGATGCGCGGAAGATGATCGACGCCGGCTGGGAGCTCGCTTCGCACACGATCAGCCACCCAGACGTCACCACCCTCGACGCCGCCGCACTTCACCACGAGCTGAGCGACTCCAGGCGGATCCTGCAAGCGCGATTCGGGGTTCCGGTTCGCAACTTCTGTTATCCCGCCGGCCACTACGACGCTGCCGCCGTCGCCGAGCTTCGTCGCGACGGCTACCGAGGGGCAACCACGGAGCTGCCGGGCCTCGCCGAGCGCAGCGATTCGTACACGCTCGCGCGCCTGGAAATCGAGCTCGATGACGGCCTCCAGGGGTTCGTCGACAAGTTGACGGGCGCCGGCCCACAGGGCCCGGCGCCCGGAGCGGCCTGATGCGCCGCCGCGAGCGCGAGGGCGTGAGGTGGCTGGAGTCCGAGTTGCCGGGCGCGACGGCGGCGTTCACGACCCGGGCGGGCGGCGTGAGCTCGCCGCCGTTTGCCACCCTCAATCTCGGGCTGCTCGCGGGCGACGGTCGCGACGCGGTGCGCGAGAACCGCGAGCGGGCCTGCGCGGCGCTTGGCATCGACCCGGCCGCCGTGCTGAGTGGCCACCAGGTGCACGGCGCCGAGCTTCAGGTCCGCAACGAGCCCGCGAGCCCGAATGGCTTCGCCGTGGCCGGCGACCTCCTCGCGGAGGCCGACGGCCAGCTCACCTCTGCCGTCGGGCTTGCGCCTCTGGTGCTGGTCGCCGACTGCCTGCCGGTGGCTCTCGCCGGCGACGGCGGGGTGGCGATGCTCCACTGCGGCTGGCGCGGGCTCGCGGCCGGCATCGTCGAGCGCGGAGCGCGCGTGGTGCGCGCCACCCACGCCGCGATCGGGCCCGGGATCGGCCCCTGCTGCTACGAGGTGGGCGACGAGGTGCTGGCAGCATTCGCCGGCGTGGGTGAGGGCATCGCCGACGGGCGCATGCTCGACCTGGTGGAGGTGGCTCGCCGCCTGCTGGCGCGCGAGGGAGTCGAGAGCGTCGACGCAGCCGGCCTGTGCACCCGCTGCGAGGAGGACCTGTTCTTCTCGCACCGCCGCGACGGCTCGCGGACGGGGCGCCAGGCGGGGCTGGCCTGGCTGCGAGGATGAGGCAGTGGCCGAGCTGATCCACGGAATCGAAGCCGGCGTGGTGCGCGGAAACCTCGCGACGGTGCGCGATCGCGCCGGGGAGGGGGTGGAGATCCTCGTCGCCACCAAGTACGTGCCGCTGGAGGAGATGGGCGCCCTTGCCGACGCCGGCGTGACGCTGGTGGGCGAGAACCGCCTCCAGGACCTCGAGGCCAAGCGCGAGCGCTGGGGCGACGCCTTCACGTGGGACTTCATCGGCGCGCTTCAGAGCCGCAAGGTGCCGGCGGTCGCCGCGGCCTCCAGGCTGATCCACTCGCTGTGCACCGATTCGGCGCTGGCGCGGCTGGAGCGGCTGGAAGACCCGCCGGCGGAGATCCTCGTCGAGGTCAACGTCGCCGGGGAGGCGGGAAAGGCGGGAATCGCCCCTGCGGACCTCGGCGAGGTCATCGCTCGCTGCCCCGTGCGGGTGAGCGGGCTGATGACCATGCCGCCCTTCGCCGACGATCCCGAGGACTCACGCCCGCACTTCGCCCGCCTCGCCGAGCTGGCCGCCGAGAACGGACTCCAGCGGCTCTCCATGGGCACCAGTCAGGACTGGCAGGTCGCCGTGGAGGAGGGCGCCACGATCGTGCGCCTGGGCTCGACGCTGTTTCGCTGACCCACGCACGGTCCATTTCAGCCCATAATGGGTAAAGGAAAATCCGCTCGACAAGCGAACTGACCGCGAGACATGGCTATCCGAGACACCTGGCACCGCGCCCTCGTCTACTTCGGCCTCGCCGATGATCCGGACTACATCGAGGACGCCTACGAGCCCGAGACGGGGCAGTCGGACATCTACGACTCGCCGGCGCCTCGGACCGCGACCGTCAGCCGCATCGGCGATCGCCGCACGCGCCGTGACGAGATCGACGACATCTTCGCCGACGACGACGTGGGCGGCCGCACGCGCGCGCTGCGCCCGGTGGGCGGTGGCGGCAACGGCGGCGCCGACGTGCGCGTGCACCTCGTCTCGCCCAAGAACTTCAACGACGCTCAGGAGATCGCCGACGCCTTCAAGCAGTCGACGCCGGTCATCCTGAACCTCCAGACGAGCGATGCCGAGCTTTCAAAGCGCCTGATCGACTTCGCCTCCGGCCTCACATACGCGCTCGAGGGCGGCATGCAGAAGATCGCCGACAAGACCTTCATGCTCACGCCGCGCAACGTCGAGGTCTCCGCCGAAGAGCGCGCCCGCCTGGTGGAGAAGGGCTTCTTCAACCAGAGCTGAACAACTCCGACGGCTCCTCCGCTCTCGCCCGAACAACTTGCGCCCGGCTACGCCGGGCGCTTCCTTTTTGAGCTTCCGCTTCCGGGCCGTCGGGTTAGGGCGCCAACGCCAGAACTCCTTGATCGCGCCTCCCTCATCAGCCTCACTACGCTCCCGCTCATGAGAGTCGGCTTTGCAGGAGCGGGGAACATGGCGGGCGCGATGGCCCGCGGCTGGGCGGCCGCGCCCGAGGGCGAGCGCCCTGAGTCGATGCTGTTCTGCGATCTCGACGCCGAGCGCGCCGAGGCCCTGGCCGCGGAGGCGGGCGGCGAGACGCGCCCGAGCCTGCCCGAGCTTCGCGACGACTGCGAGGTTCTGCTGCTGGCCGTCAAGCCGACGGCGCTGGACGATGTCGCCGCCGAGCTCGAGGGCAGGGCGCCGGCGATCCTCTCGGTGATGGCGGCGACCACCCTCGAGCGGCTCGCGGCGGCCTTTCCGGGAGTGCCGATCGTGCGGGTGATGCCCAACCAGCCGGCTGAGGTCCGCGCCGGTGTCCTCTGCTACTGCGTCGACGACGGGATCGACGCCACCCTTGCGGGGCAGCTCGTGCGGCTGCTGGGTGCCGTTGGCGCGACCGTCCCGATGCCCGAAGCCGAGATCGACGCGGCGATGGCCGTGATGTCGTGCTCGCCCGCCTACGTGGCGCTGTTCGCGGAGGAGCTCGCGAACGCCGGCGTCGAGGAGGGCCTCGACCCGGAGCTGGCGCTCGAGCTCGTCGCGGGGACGCTCGAGGGCACCGCGGAGCTGCTGCGGGCCAAGGCGCCCGGGGGCGATCCGCTCCGCCGTGGCGCCACCGGGCGGCGCGACCGAGGCCGGCCTCCGGGCGCTGACGACGGCGGCTTCGAGGCCTCGATCCGCGCGGCGGTCACGGCCTCGCTGGAGCGCTTCCGGTGAGCGTCCTGGCCGGGATCTCGCGCGCGGCCGTCTACGACTACGTCGCGGCGCTCTTTCTCGTCTACCTGGTTCTCATCTTCATCCGGGTCCTGCTCACCTGGGTGCCGCGCATGCCGTACAACCCGTATCTGCGCGCCACGGTGGGCTTCGTCGAGGAGAGCGTGGACCCCTATCTCAACGCCTTTCGCTCGTTCCTCAAGCCGCTCGGCTTCGGCGGGATGGCCATCGATCTCAGTCCGATGCTCGCGATCCTCGTGCTCTTCGTGGTTCGCGACATCGTCCTGCGGGCGATCCTCGGGCAGTGAGCCGCGGCGTCCGCGCCCTCGCGGTCGGCCTGGTGGTCGTCGTGCTCGACCAGGCCTCGAAGGCGGCGGTGACGTCGTCGCTTTACCTCGGCGCAGAGCAGGGACCTGCCGCTCGACTTCCACCTCGTGCGAACCGAGAACAGCGGCGTCGCCTTCGGGTTCCTCGGCGGGGGAGGGGCGCTCGTCGTCGCCCTCACCCTCGTGGTGCTCGCGGCCGTGCTCACCTGGTTCTGGCGCCAGCCCGACCGAGCCGGGCTGTGGCTCGCGGCCGGACTGCTGGCCGGCGGCGCGGTGGGCAACCTGATCGACCGCGCCCGAATGGGCGCGGTGACGGACTTCATCGATCCGCCGTGGTGGCCGGCCTTCAACCTCGCCGACGTCGCGATCACGCGTGGGGGTGGCGTGCTGATCCTCGTCTCCCTCGCGCCCGGCGCAGAGCCGGCGTGACCGAGCCGGGCGCGGTCGGGCTCGTCCACGTCGAGGACCGCCTCGCCGTGGTCGACAAGCCCGCGGGCCTGGTCGTGCATCCAGCGCCCGGCCACCATGGGCCGACGCTGGTCAGCGAGCTCGAGGGCCTACTCGGCGGCGGCGCCGACGACTCGCCGCCCGGGCATCGTCCACCGCCTCGACCGCGACACCTCGGGCCTGATGATCGTCGCGCGCGACGACGAGTCTCACCGGCGCCTCTCGGCGGCGATCAAGGCGCGAGAGGTGTCGCGCATCTACCTCGCGCTGGTCTCGGGCTCGCCGCGCTCGCGGTCGGGCACCATCGACGCCCCGCTCGGCCGCGACCATCGGGCTCCCGAGCGCCGCGCCGTGGGGGGCCGCGGCCCCCGCGACGCCGTCACCCACTTCGAGGTCGTCGAGACGCTCGAGCGGTTCAGCGTCCTGGAGGTTCGCCTGGAGACCGGGCGCACGCATCAGATCAGCGTCCACCTGGCCGCGATCGGCCATCCGGTCGTGGGCGACGCGCGCTACGGCGGCCCGACGCTCGACAGGGCTCGACGCGCCAGTTCCTGCACAGCTCGAGGCTTGGGTTCGCGCATCCGTTCCGGGCGAGCGAGCTGGAGTTCGAGTCGGAGCTGCCGGCGGATCTGGAAGAGGCATTGAGGGAGGCGCGAGGGGCGGGCTAGGGCGCCGCCGTCGGTGACAGCTCGGCGGCTTTGCAGCTTCGACCACCGTATAGGTGGCGAAGGCTGCAAAGCTGCCGAAGACTGGGCCGGCCCGACGCTCCTCAGCGATTCTCGTCCCGGCACTCCGCCTGAACCCTGGTCGTCCCTACACTGCGGCGAGCAAGGCAATCCGACCCTTCACGGTGATCGGTGGGGCCCTGCCCGGCCCGCAGCCAAACGGCAGCGAAGACCGGGTCCCCACATCCGGCCCGCGGAGGTGCAACCAACATCGAAGGGAACACCGAATGCCCGAGCCCGGGATCAAGGAGCTGCTGGAGGCCGGCCTTCACTTCGGCCATCAGACGCGACGCTGGAACCCGCGCATGGCCCGCTACATCTTCGGCGAGCGCGACGGGATCCACATCATCGACCTCATGCAGACCGAAAAGCTGCTCGCGAGGCGCGCCACTTCACAGCGCAGATCGCCGCCCAGGGCGGCTCGTCCTCTTCGTGGGCACGAAGAAGCAGGCCCGCGACGCCGTGGCGGAGTGGGCCAGCCGTCCGGCATGCCCTACGTCAACCAGCGCTGGCTCGGCGGCCTGCTGACCAACTTCCAGACGATCTCGGCCAGCGGATCGACCGCCTGCACGAGCTCAACACCCTCAAGGCCGAGGGCAAGCTCGACCTGCTCCCGACCAAGGAGCGGATGACCATGGAGTCCGAGCTCGAGCGTCTCGAGTACAACCTCGGCGGCGTTCGCGACATGAAGCGCTGCCACAGGCCGTGCTCGTTCTCGACCTCAAAACGGAGGCCATCGCGGTTGCCGAGGCCAAGCGCCTTCGCATCCCGATCGTCGGCCTGGTCGACACCAACGTCGATCCCGTGCCGTCACCTACCCGATCCCCGGCAACGACGACGCGATCCGCTCCGTGCCGCCTGGTCGTGCAGACCATCGGCGAGGCCGTGAGGAGTCGGCGAACGTCTCCGCGCGGCGGAGGCCAAGCGCCGGGCCGAGGAGGAGGAGCGCCGCCGCCTCGAGGCCGAGCAGAAGGCCCGCCGCGACGCCGAGGAGAAGCGCTCGCAAGGAGGCCGCCGAGGCCGCGGCGGCAGCGGCTGCCGCCGAGGGCGGCGAGCAGCCGGCCGCTCCCGCCGCAGCGGCGCCGGAAGGCGCATCTTGAGCACCGCGGTCTCCGCTGCCGATGTCAAGGCGCTTCGCGACCGCACCGGTGCGGGAGTCCTGGACTGCCGCGCCGCGCTGGACGAGGCCGAGGGCGACATCGACAAGGCGATCGAGATCCTGCGCGTGAAGGGCCAGGCGTCGGCAGCCAAACGCAGCGGCCGTGCCACCAGCGAGGGCACCGTCGCGTCGTACGTCCACTGGCGGCACGTCGGCGTCCTCGTCGAGGTTCGCTGCGAGACCGACTTCGTCGCCCGCGGCGACGACTTCCAGGACTTCGCCCGCGAGGTTGCGCTGCATATCGCCGGCGCACCCTCGCTGCCGCAGTTCATCTGCCGCCGAGGAGATCACCGACGAGGACGCGCGAGGCCGAGCGCGCCGTGCACGAGGCGAAGGCCCGCGAGGAGGGCAAGCCCGAGGACGTCATCGAGAAGATCGTCGACGGGCAGCTTGCAAAGTGGTCGAAGGAGGTAGCCTGCTGGAGCAAGAGCACATCAACCCGGCTACGAGGGCAAGACCATCGAGGAGCTTCGCGCCGAGCTCGCCGCGAAGACCGGCGAGAACATCCAGATCGCCCGCTTCGCGCGGTTTGCGGTCGGCCAAGACGAGTGCATAGCGAGTGGTTATCCGCCGATGGCAGAGCCCGCCTTCAAGCGCATCCTGCTGAAGCTCTCCGGCGAGTCCCTCATGGGATCCCTGGAGTACGGCACCGATCCCGTCGAGGTTCAGCGCATCGCCCGGCAGATCCACGAGACCGCGCAGGCAGGGCGTCGAGGTCGCCGTGGTCGTCGGCGCCGGGCAACATCTACCGGGGCCTCAGCGGGGCCGCCGAGGGGATGGACCGGGCAACCGCCGACTACATGGGCATGCTCGCGACGGTGCTGAACGCGCTGACGCTCCAGGACGCGCTCGAGAAGCTCGGCGCCGCACACGCGGGTGCAGTCGGCGATCGAGGTCACCGAGGTCGCCGAGCCCTACATCCGCCGCCGCGCGATGCGCCACCTGGAGAAGGGTCGGGTCGTGATCTTCGCCGCGGGCACCGGCAACCCGTTCTTCACCACCGACACCGCGGCCGCCCTGCGGGCGCTGGAAATCCACGCCGAGGCGATCCTGATGGCCAAGCATGGGGTGGAGGGCGTCTACGACGCCGACCCGGCGAAGGTGGCCGACGCGAAGTTCCTTGCCGAGATCAGCCACCGGGAGGCGATCGAGCGCGGCCTGCAGGGTCATGGACTCGACGGCGCTGTCGCTGTGCATGGACAACGAGCTGCCGATCCACGTCTTCAACATGGCCGACGAGCGCAACATCGCCCGCGTCCTGGCGGGCGAGAGCGTCGGCACCCACGTTCACTCCGGAGCGCCCCGCAACGGCGATAGGGTGAGCGCCTGATGGCCGAGATCACCGACGAATTCCTCGCCGACGCGCGGGAGCGCATGAACAAGTCCGTGGAGTCGTGCCGCCACGAGATGGGCACGGTGCGCACCGGCCGCGCCAGCCCGCACCTGCTCGACCGCGTGAGCGTCGACTACTACGGGACCGCCACCGACCTGCGCCAGCTCGCCAACGTCGCGGCGCCCGACGCGCGCCTGCTGACCCTCACGCCCTACGACAAGAACTCCATCAAGGCCATCGAGAAGGCGATCTTGGAGTCCGACGTCGGCCTCACGCCCAACAACGACGGCAACGTGATCCGCCTGCAGATCCCCGAGCTCAACGAGGAGCGCCGCCGCGAGCTGGTGAAGGTGGTCCACGGGGTGGCCGAGGAGGGCAGGGTGGCCGTGCGCAACATCCGCCGCGACGTCATGCACGACCTGCGGGAGCTCAAGAAGGAGGGCGAGCTCGGCGAGGACGACGAGCGCCGCGCCGAGGCCGAGCTGCAGAAGCACACGGACTCCTCCACCAAGGAGATCGACGAGCTCCTGAAGGCCAAAGAGGCCGAGGTCCTGGAGATATGACCCAGGCCGCCGGCGGCGGCCCTGGCATGGCTCCCAAGTACGTAGCGATCATCACCGACGGCAACGGCCGCTGGGCCGCCGAGCGCGGGCTGCCGCCGATCGAGGGCCACCGGGCCGGGGCCGACGTGGTGAAGGCGCGCCTGCGCGACGCCGCGGAGCTCGGGATCGCCGAGCTGACGGTCTACTCGTTCTCCACCGAGAACTGGTCGCGGCCGCCGGAGGAGGTCGCGGGGCTGATGGCGATGTTCGGCCAGCGCATCGACGCCGAGACGCCCGAGCTCGACGCGGAGGGGGTGCGGATGCGCTTCGTCGGGCGGCGCGAGGGGGTTGCGCCCGACCTCGTCGAGCGCATGGAATGGGCCGAGGAGACAACCGCGGGCAACGACCGCATCACGCTCTTCGTCGCCTTCAACTACGGCGGGCGCGCGGAGATCGTCGACGCCGCGAAGAGGTTCGAGGGAGGGGACGAAGAAGAGTTCCGCCGCGGCCTCTACGCGCCCGAGATGCACGACCCAGACCTCCTCATCCGCACCTCCGGCGAGCTCCGCACGTCGAACTTCCTGATCTGGCAGACGCGCGTACTCCGAGCTGGTTTTCCGCGACGAGCTGTGGCCCGACTTCGGTCGCGACGCGTTCGAGGCCTCCCTGGCCGAATACACCGAGAGGCAGCGCCGCTTCGGCGGGCGCGGGCCGGGATAGGGTCGCCTCGATGGACTTCCCCCCTCGACGGCCGTCGGGCCAGCGAACTCGCCGTCTGAACCTGGACGTCGAGCTCGAGCCGCTCAACGAGGAGCGCCCGCCCGAGCCGCCGCGGCGCCCGCCAGCGCCCCCGCCGCAGCGCTCCACCGGCTCCGAGACGATCCTGCGCGTCGCCTGGGCGCTGCCGTGGATCGCCCTGATCGTGGTCGCGATCTCGGTCGGCGGGCATCCTCTTCGCGGCCCTGATGGCGGTGTTCGCCTGCGTGGGCCTGGCCGAGCTCTTCCGCGTCGGGCGCGACGCCAAGCCGTTCGAGCTCGTCGCGTTCGCCGTGGCGATCGGGATGGTGGTCGCCGCCTACTACGGCTCGCAGTTCCAGATCGTGATCGTCGGGGCCGCCGCGTTTCCCGCGATGTTCGCCGCGGCCACGCTGCGCGACGCCCGCGCCGGGGTGACGACCTCGCTGGCGTTCACCCTGCTGGGAATCGGCTGGATCGCGATTCCATTCGCGCACGCCGTGCTGCTGCGCCAGCTGCCGGTCCACGGCGCCGCCATCCTGTTCGACGTGCTGGTGGGCACGTTCCTCACGGACACGTTCGCCTACTTCGGCGGGCGCATGCTGGGCTCGCACAAGCTCGCGCCGCGCATCTCGCCGAACAAGACGGTCGAGGGCCTCCTGGTGGGAATCGTCGGGGGCACGTTCGCCTTCTGGTTCGCGGGCCTCTACCAGGACTGGATGAGTGGCGCCGACGCGCTCGCGATGGGCTTCTGCATCGCCGTGCTGGCGCCGGTCGGCGACCTCTTCCAGTCCATGGTCAAGCGCGACCTGGGCGTGAAGGACACCGGCCGCCTCTTCGGCCCGCACGGCGGCGTCCTCGACCGGCTCGACGCCGTGCTGTTCACGATCGTCGCCGGCTACTACCTGGCGGTGGCGTTCCTCTACTAGGCCCGGGCGCTAGTGGCGATGATGGTGGCGCTTGTACTTGCAGCGCTGCCCAGCCGGGTAGTCAGGCCCGGGCCCTGGGCGGTCGCCGAGGCGGGACGCCGAGGTTGCGCAGGAATCTGGCCATCTCGCGGCCGGAGTTCGTCTTCACGCCTTCGGAGTAGCACGGGTACGCCCGCGGCTGGTTGGTCTTGTCGGCGAAGCCGGTCTCGATGCCCGTGCCGCCGGTCAGCGCCATCGCGATCCGGTCGCCGGCGTGGACCACCTGGCCCTTCTTGGCCATGCCCTTGAGCGTCTCGGCCACGAAGATCCTGTTGCCGGCGTGATCGCCGTCAGCAGCTTGTAGACCATGTAGTGGCCGCCGGGCCAGCCCGAGTTGCTGTCGGAGACGAGCACCCTGGCCGTCGCCGATCGCGCGCACGGGCGTGCGCTTCGCCGGCACGTAGTCGACGCCCATGTCGATCCGCGACGGGTACCAGAGCTTGCTCTTCCTGAGGGGCTTGGCGTAGGTCGGGTCCGCGCAGCCGCGCTTGGGGCCGAGGCCGCCCGAGCCGCCGCCGCAGCCGTGATGGTGGTGCGCGGCGTCGGCGGCCGACCCGCCCACGGCGAGCGCCAGCGCGCCGGCGGCGGCTGCTGCGAGGAGTGCTGAGGTACGCGGCAATTCCATTCCTTGAAGGGCCCGGAGGCGACGGGCGTGCGCAGGATAACAGAGCCGTTAGGACGTTGCTAACACTTTGCTAACGATCCGATTCGCTCAGGAGAGCGCCGAGCGGACCCATTCCAGGTCGGCGCGCATTGCCTCGACGCCGCCCGGCGTTTCGCAGACCACGGGCGCGTTCGCCGTGCGGATCATCGCCCGCAGGGCGTCATCTCCCACATGCCCCGCACCCAGGTTCGCGTGGCGGTCCGCGCCCGTCCCCGCCTCGTCGCGGGAGTCGTTGGCGTGGAGCAGGTCGATGCGGCCGGTGATCCCCCGCGCTCGCTCGACCGCGTCGCTCAGGTCCTCGCCGGCCGCGTGGGCATGGCAGGTGTCGAAGCAGAAGCCCACCTCCGTGTCGCTCTCGCCGGCAACGATCGCCTCCCACAGCAGCGCGAGGGCGTCGAAGCGCCTGCCCACCGCGTTGTCGCCACCCGCCGTGTTCTCGATCCACACGGGCACGTCGCTTTCCAGCATCTCCAGCGTGCGCGGCCAGCGCCCGACGCCTGCCTCGATCCCGTCCTCGGCATGGCCCGCGTGCACGATCACGGCGGTCGCCCCGATCTCGGCCGCCGCCTCGCAGGTCTGGGTCAGGATCTTCCGCGACCCGTAGCGGACGTTGTTCTTGGGCGAGCAGACGTTGATCAGGTAGGGCGCATGGACGTAGACGTCCATGCCGCAATCGCGCAGTTCCTCGGCGTCGGCGCGCTTTGGTGGGCGCTTGAAGCTCTGGGGGCTCGAGAGGAAGAGCTGCAGGCACTCGGCGCCGAGCGCGTGGGCGTCGTCGAGCGGGGTCTCGCGGGAGACGTGGGCGCCGACGGGGTGGGTCGTGCTGGCCACGAGCCCAAAGCTACAGGCCGCGGATCAACCCCTTGACAGCGGGCGGCCGGGCGGAGAGACTCGGGGCTGCATGGAGGCCCCCAAGTCTCGTCCAGGGGCCCGGGTGCAAGTGCTCGGGCTGCTCATCGCCGTGTCGGCGGCGCTCGCGCTTGCGCTTTCGCCGGCGCTGGCAACGGTGAGCTACCCGAACTTCTCGAGCATCGCGGGCCTGAAGCTGAACGGCGACGCCGAGCAGGTGGGCAGCGTGCTCCGGTTGACGGCTCCCCAGCAGAACGAGACCGGCAGCGCGTTCACCAAGAAGCGGGTGGTGGACCCGAAGAGGTCCTTCAACGTGAGCTTCTCCTTCAACCTCCATGGCGGCGACTTCCCGAGGGCCGACGGGATGGCCTTCGTCGTGCAGCATCACGGCGCCGGCGCGCTCGGCAACGGCGGCGGCGGCCTCGGCTACTCGGCCATCTTCGGAAGCCTCGATGTCGAGTTCGACGTCTTCCAGAACCCCGAGGCCAACGACCCCAACGGCAGCCACGTCGGGATCATGAAGGCGGGCAACAGCTCCAACCACCAGGCGACGGGCACCCCAACGTTCGACCTCTATGGCGGGCGGCGCTGGGCATGGGTCAAGTACGCGGCGAAGAGCAGGAAGGTCTCCGTGTGGGTGAACGACTCGAAGGCCAAGCCCAGCCGGCCGCTGGTCACCGCCAAGGTCAACCTGAAGCAGCAGTTCGAGGGCGAGCGGGCCCGCGTGGGCTTCACGGCCGCCACGGGTGGCCTCGACATGGCCTCCGACATCCTGAGTCTCAAGCTCAAGCAGCGCTGAGCGCCGCCTGAGCGGCGAACGGCCCTCCCTACACTGACCGCGTGCCCAGAAGGGTCCTGATCCTCGGCTGCACCGGGTCCATCGGCGAGCAGGCGCTCGACGTGATCTCGCGCTCCGACGCGCTCGAGCTGGCCGGCCTTGCCGCGGGCGGGCGCTGGCAGCGCGCGGTCGAGCAGGCGCGCGAGCACGGGGTCGCGGACCTCGCCATCGCCGACCCCGAGGGCGCCGCGCTTGCCGAGGCCGACCACCGCGGCCGCGTGCTCGCCGGCGAGGAGGGCGTACGCGAGCTCATTGCGACGAGCCGGGCGGATCTCGTTCTCAACGGCATCGTCGGAACGGCGGGCCTGGGGCCGACGATCGTCGCCCTCACCGAGGGCATCGACGTCGCGCTCGCCAACAAGGAGAGCCTGGTCGTCGGCGGCGAGCTGGTCACGGCGCTCGCCGAGGCCACGGGGGCGAAGTTGATTCCGGTGGACTCAGAGCACTCGGCGCTCCATCAGCTGATCGAGGCGACCCAGCCGGGCACCGTCGATCGCCTCGTCGTGACGGCGTCGGGCGGGCCGTTCCGCGGCCGCGACGATCTCGGGGGCATCGGTCCCGAGGACGCCCTGGCGCATCCCACCTGGTCGATGGGCGGCAGGATCACCGTGGACTCGGCGACGCTTATGAACAAGGGCTTCGAGGTGATCGAGGCGCACCATCTGTTCGGCGTTCCCTACGAGCGGATCGACGTGGTCGTGCATCCCCAGTCGATCATCCACGGCCTGGTGCAGCTCAACGACGGCGCCGCGCTGGCCCACGCCGGCAACCCCGACATGCGGGTGCCGATCTCCTACGCCCTGCACTACCCGGAGCGCGTCGACGTCCCGGTTGAGCCGCTCGACCTGGCCGCGATCGGCTCGCTCACGTTCGAGGAGCCCGATATGGAGACGTTCGCCTGCCTGCGGCTCGCGCGCGAGGCCGGGCGCGAGGGCGGCACCGCCCCCTGCGTCCTGAACGCCGCCGACGAGGTGGCCGTCGCCGCGTTCCTCGGCGGTGAGGTCCCATTCGCGGCCATCGCCGAGGTGGTCGAGGCGACGCTCGAGGCGATGCCCGCCCGGCTGCCGACGCACTTCGAGGACCTGTTCGCGGTCGACGCCGAGGCGAGGGCCCGCGCCGTTGAGCTCTGCGGCCGCGCGGGGGCCGTGTCGTGACCTACGCCCTGGCGGCAGCAGGCTTCGCCGCGCTCGTGATCCTCCACGAGGCCGGCCACTTCACCGCCGCGAAAGCGGTGGGCATGCGGGTCGAGAGGTTCTATCTCTTCTTCCCGCCCGCGATCTTCAAGTTCAAGCGGGGCGAGACCGAGTACGGGATCGGCGCGATCCCGCTCGGCGGCTTCGTGAAGATCACCGGGATGAACCCGGAGGAGGAGCTGCCTCCGGAGGTGGCCAAGCGCGGCTACTACGCGCAGCCGGTGTGGAAGCGCATTTTCGTGATCTCCGCGGGGCCGGCGGTGAACATCCTCGTCGCGTTCTTCCTGCTGTTCGGGCTTTCCTTCGGCGTCCAGGAGGCGACGACGCTGTCGGTGAGCGCAATCGAGAAGGGCACTCCCGCGGCGCACCACCTCCAGGCGGGAGACCGGATCGTCTCGGTCGACGGCATCAGGGCACACGGCGACGTGGCGGTGAAGGCCCAGCGCATCGCGGACGAGGTCAACAGCCACCATTGCCGCGGCAACGCGAGGACCGACGGGTGCGTTTCGCCGCAGCCGGTGCACTTCGTCGTGATTCAGGACGGCAAGCGCAAGGCGTTCGACGTCCATCCCTATTACGACAAGAACCTCAAGCGCCACCGGATCGGCTTCGGGTTCGAGGGCACGGGGCTCGTGCCGCTCGGGCTCAGCGTTCCCCAGGCCGCGGACCGCTCGGTCGACGCCATGTGGAGCGTGACCAGCGGAACCGTGTCGCGCATCGCCCGGATCTTCAACGCCCAGGACCGCAAGAAGCTCCATGGCGTCGTCGGCTCGTTCACGATCACCGAGCAGGCGATCAGCTTCGGGGCGCGCGAGGCGCTGACGCTTCTGGCGATCATCAGCCTTTCGCTGGCGGTGGTGAACCTGTTCCCCTTCCTCCCGCTCGACGGCGGGCACATCTTCTGGAGCGTGGTGGAGAAGCTCCGCGGGCGCCCGGTCCCGTTCAGGGTGATCGAGGGCGCCAGCGTGGTGGGCTTTCTGCTGGTGATGCTGCTCTTCGCCGTGGGCCTCTCCAACGACCTCTCGCGGCTGGCCGGCCCCGGCTTCCACCTGCGCTGAATCGAGTAGCGTTCAAAGTCCCCCGGAGGAGGAGTTTTTGATGGAGTCGACCACCGCGCAGCGAGGCACCGTGAGCCCCGAGGCCCTGCAGGCCAAGACCGCCTGCGAGGCCTTCCAGGCCACGGCCTCGGCGCACCCCGACCGCCCCGCAATTCGCACCAAGGGCGACGAGGTCACGTACACGTGGTCGCAGTACGCCGACTACGCCGCGCGCATCGCCGCGGGACTCGCCGCCTGCGGCGTGGCCAAGGGCGACACGGTCGCGCTGATGCTGACCAACCGCCCCGAGTTCCACTTCGCCGACGCCGGCGTGATGCACCTGGGCGCCACCCCGTTCTCGATCTACAACACCTACACGGTCGAGCAGATCGAGCATCTGCTGGGCGATGCGGGCAGCAAGGTCATCATCACCGAGCAGTCGTTCCTGCCCACGGTGAAGGCCGCCTCGGAGTCGTCGGAGACCGTGACCGACGTCGTCGTCGTCGACGGCGAGGCACCCGATGGCACGATTTCTCTCGACGAGCTGATGGATCGCGGCGCCGACGACTTCGACTTCGAGGCAACCTGGCGCGCTGTCGAGCCCGACGACGTGCTGACGCTCATCTACACGTCGGGGACGACCGGCCCGCCCAAGGGCGTGCAGATCACCCACGCGAACATCTGCGAGACCGTCCGCTCCTACGACGAGATCATCGACTTCCCCGACGGCGGGCGGATCGTCTCCTACCTGCCGATGGCGCACGTGGCCGAGCGCAACGTCAGCCACTACCTGCCGATGCTGTGCGGGTTCACCGTCACCTGCTGCCCTGACGCGCGCGAGGTCATGAGCTACCTGCCCGAGGTGCGCCCGACCTGGTTCTTCGCCGTGCCGCGCATCTGGGAGAAGCTGAAGGCCGGCCTCGAGCAGACGCTCGCCTCCGCTCCGGAGGAGCAGCGCGAACAGAGCCAGGCCGCCCTTCAGGCCTCCATCGAGAAGGTCCGGATGGAGCAGCGTGGGGAGGAGGTTCCCGCCGAGCTCGCCGAGAAGGTGGCGCGGGCCGACGAGGCGATGTTCTCCCACCTGCGCGCGCACCTGGGGCTCGACGAGGTCGAGGCCTGCAACGTCGGCGCGGCCCCGACCCCGGCGGAGGTCATCGAGTTCTTCCATGCCCTCGGCATCCCGCTGGCCGAGCTGTGGGGGATGTCGGAGACCACCGGCGCGGGCACCTGCAACCCGCCCGACCGCATCAAGATCGGCACGATCGGGCCGCCGGCCCCCAACGTCGAGATCAAGCTCGCGGAGGACGGCGAGATCATGGTCAAGGGCCCCGTGGTGATGAAGGGCTACCGCAATCTGCCGGAGAAGACCGCCGAGACGTTCACCGACGACGGCTTCCTGTTGACCGGCGACATCGGCGAGTTCGACGAGGATGGCTACCTCAAGATCGTCGACCGCAAGAAGGAGTTGATCATCAACGCCGCGGGCAAGAACATGTCGCCGGCGAACATCGAGGCAAGGCTCAAGCAGATCCCGCTGGTCAGCCAGGCCGTGGCGATCGGTGACCAGCGCAAGTTCATCTCGGCCCTGTTGACGCTGGACCCCGAGGCAGCCAAAGCCTGGGCGAAGAAGAACGGCAAGGGCGACGATCTGGACGCGCTCGCCGAGGACCCGGATCTCATCGCCGAGGTCGAGCAGGGCCTCGCGGACGCCAACGAGCACCTGGCGCGCGTGGAGCAGGTCAAGAAGTTCAAGCTGCTGCCGGCCGACTGGGAGCCCGGCGGCGAAGAGCTGACGCCGACGATGAAGCTCAAGCGCAAGCCGATCGCCGAGAAGTACGGCGACGACATCGACGCCCTCTACTCGTAGGTCGCGGCCGGGCGCCAGGCCCAGCCGTTCTCCGCGCGCGCTGCTCCTCGTCCGAAGCACTACCCGCCGGATTCTTGGCGATGGACGCGAAACGCGGGAATAGGCAGCGTTTCTCGTCCATGAGCGGGTGGGCTGCACCGCGTACCTACACCGGGACGACCGATCAGGGGTTGCCGATCGCGCTCGTTGTGTCGAAGAACGCCGTGACTGGAGTCAGGTTCGGCTGGCGGGCCCGCTGCCAGGACGGGCAGGTGCACACCAACTCGATCGCGTTGGGCGGGGGGCCGATCCGGCATGGTGCGTTCAGGGTGGGGGGGACGCTCGAAACGGGTGGGGTGGCGCACGTCGCTGGAAGCGTGAACGGGCCAACGGCCTCCGGCCATCTGTCACGGAGCGAGGGCTCCGCGTTCGGCACGAACTGCCGAGCAACCGGCATCACCTGGCGTGCCAGGCTGCAGGGCGACGGCGCTCCCGCCGCCTGACGGCGTCAACGCGGCGTCAGAGACTCGGGACCGCTGCGGCTGACCAGCGATCTCGTCCGAGGACCAGCTCAGTAGGGAGCGCAGTTGGAGAAGGTCGCGTGTTTGTTCTTCTGCGACTACGCCGAGGCTGCGAGGGCGTCGACCTTGGCCAGGTCGTAGTCGCCGGCGTCGCTGCCCAGGCCGGTTGCCACCTGCGCAGCCGTGGCGCATCCCAGCACGGCCGCCTCGCGCTCGTCGCGCCCAAGCGAGCGCCCCCGCAGAAACCCGGCGGCGAACGCGTCCCCGCAGCCGGTCGTGTCGACCACTTCCACGGGGAAGGCCGGCACCCGCTCGCTGACCTGCGAGGTCACGACCAGCGCCCCATCGGCCCCACAGGTTGCCGCGACGCACCCGACACCACGCTCCACCAGAGCGCGGCAGCCCGCCTCGAGGTCCGATTCACCCGTGAACCCGAGCACCTGCTCGTCGTTGGGAAAGAAGGCGTCGAGGTGGGGGAGGGCGGCGGCGATCCACTCGAACACGCCCATGTCACCCGGGGCGAGGATGTCGGCCGAGGTGAAGATGCCGCGCTCGCACGCCGCGCCCAGGATCTCCGCGGCCGCCTCGCCGCCCATGAACTCCGGGCCGCCGAGGTGCAGGTGGGTGACGCCGTCCATGCGATCCCAGTCGACGTTGCCCGGGCCGTACGTGGCGTTGGCTCCGACCACGTGGAAGGCGGGGCGGTCGCCGTTGGGGCGGATGGGCAGGACGCTCGCCGAGGTCTGAACGTCGGCGCGGCGCGCGAGCAGCGCGGTGTCGACTCCGCCCGCCTCGAGCAGCGAGAGGAGCATGTCGCCCGCGGCATCGGTGCCGACGGCGCCGGCCGAGCGCACCTCGGCGCCGAGCTTCGCCAGGTTGATCGCCATCCCGCCCGCGGAGCCCGCGGCGGTGACCTTGATCTCCTCGACGAGCGCGCCGCCCTGGCCCGCAGGGATCTCCTCGACGGGGCGCACCAGCACGTCGAGCACGTGGACGCCCATCGCCACGGCGCGCATCTCAGCCATCGGCCTCCCTCGTGCTCCCGTAGCCGCGCTGCAGCGCCGCCCTCACCACGGCCTCGCGCTCGGCCTCGCCCAGCACGCGCGGCTCGCCCACGGCCGCCGCCCGCCAGTAGAGCTCACACGCCCACTCCAGGAGCAGGGTGGCGTCGAGCGCGGCCTGGACCGTGGCGCCGTGTGTCACGGCCCCGTGGTTGGCCATCAGCGCCGCGCTGCGGCCCTCCAAGGCGTCGAGCACGCTCGCGGCCAGCTCGGGGGTGCCGAACGTCGCGTAGGGCGCCACGCGGACGGTCCCGCCCAGCAGGAGCATCTGGTAGTGGACGCAGGGGACCTCGTCGATCGCGCAGGACAGGGCGGTCGCCATCGGCGAGTGCGTGTGGACGACGGCGCCCGCCTCGTAACGGCCGTAGACCCCGAGGTGCAGGTCCAGCTCGGACGTGGGGGCCAGCCTGCCGTCGAGCACCTCGCCCGAGCGGTCGACGACGCACACGTCCGCCGCTTCGAGCTCCTCCAAGCGCGCTCCGGTGGGGGTGATCGCGACCCGCTCGCCCGAGCGGGCGCTCACGTTGCCCGCGGTGCCGAGCACCAGCCCGCGGCGGGCGAGCTCGCGCGCCGCCGCGGCGACCTGCTCCCGTTCGGCTTCGAGCATCGGCGCAGCCTACCTGCGCACGCATTCGCCGCATTTGGGAATACTTGGAGGGTGGACCAAGGCTTGACGCGCAGGCGACTGCTCGAGGTGGGCGCGGCGGCGGGCGCCGGCATGGCGGCCGGAGCGATTCCCGGCGCGAACGCGGCGCTCCGCGGTCATCGCCATCACGACCGCCGCAGCCACCGCGCCGATGTCGTCGTGGTCGGCGCCGGTTTCGCGGGGCTCACCGCGGCGCGCGAGCTCCATCGCAAGGGCCATTCGGTGGTGGTGCTGGAGGCGAGGGGTCGCGTCGGCGGACGGGTCGAGAACCACCAGCTGCCGCACGGTGACGTCTCGGAGCGCGGCGGCACCTTCATCGGGCCCACTCAAACTCATCTCCACGGCCTCGCCAAGGAGCTGAACGTCAAGACGTTCAGGACCTACGACACCGGCCAGAACCGCTACTTCAACGGCTCGACCAGGCTCGACTACAGCGACACGAGCCCGCTGGGAACGGCGCCGCCGGATCCCGCCCTCACGGCGGACCTGGTCACAACCATCCTGAAACTGGATCAGATGTCGACCACCGTCCCGGTCGATGCGCCATGGGAGGCGCCGAACGCCTCCACCTGGGACAACGAGACGCTCGCGAGCTGGATCTCGCAGAACTCGATCAATCCCGACTACGGCAAGAAGCTGGTACCCATCGCCACCCGGCCCATCTTCGGCGCCGAGCCGGGCGAGCTGTCGCTGCTGTTCACGCTCTTCTACATCGCCGCCTCCGGCGACGAGACGCACACGGGCACCTTCGAGCGCAACTTCGACACCCGCGGCGGCGCGCAGATGAAGCGCTTCGTCGGCGGCTCGCAGCTGATCGCGCTGCGGATGGCGAAGCAGCTGGGGCGCAGGGTCAAGCTCAAGTCGCCCGTCAGGCGGATTGAGCACACGCGCCACGGCGTCCGCGTCGTCTCCGACCGGCACACGGTGCATGCCAAGAAGGCGATCGTGGCGGTGCCGCCCACCCTGGCGGGGCGCATCCACTACGACCCGCTCATGCCCTTCGCCCGCGACCAGCTGACGCAGCGCCTGCCCCAGGGCACACTGGGCAAGGTCGCCGCGCTCTACAAGAAGCCGTTCTGGCGCGACGACGGCTACACCGGCAGCGTCATCAACACGGAGGGCTACATCAGCTTCACGGTCGACGACTCGCCGCCGGACGGCAAGCAGGGCGTCATCTTCGGCTTCGTCGGCGGCGACAGGGCCCGCTCGTTCTTCCGCATGCCGCTCAAGAAGCGCCGCAAGGCGGTCATCGCCGAGCTGACCGACGCCTTCGGTCCCAAGGCGGCTCATCCCGAGGACTACTTCGAGACCAACTGGTCGGCGGACGAGTGGAGCCGTGGCTGCCCCGTGGGGATCCCAGGCCCTGGGCTGCTGCTGGCCTACGGCGACGCGATCCGCAAGCCCGTCGGGCGCATCCACTGGGCCGGCACCGAGACCTCGACCTATTGGAACGGATACATGGACGGCGCTGTGCGCTCGGGCGAGCGCGCCGCCGACGAGGTGCTCGAGCGGCTGTGAGGAGGGCGGCTCTCGCCGCCGGTCTGGTTCCTCGGCAGGCGCCTCGTGGTGGCCAACCAGAGCTTCATCGCCGGCAACGCGGCGAACCAGGCGATCCTGGACGTCTACGCGGGCGAGCGCGGAGGGAACGAGATCGTTCCGCGCCGGGCCGGGCGCTGACGAGTGGCGACCCGCGCTAGCGGTGGTGCTTCTTCTTGACGACCTTGAACTTGGCGGAGGCAGGCGTCGGGTCGGTGAAGCCGTTGGCTGTGGCGCGGGCCTTGAAGGTGTGCTTGCCGAGGCTCAGCTTCTTGCTGGTGAACGGCGACGGGCATGTCCTGAACGACTTGCTGTCGATCTTGCACTTGAAGGTCGCCGGGGTGACCGTCGACGAGAACTTGAAGGTGGGGGTGCGATCCGTCGTCTTGGCCTTGGGCGCCTTCGTGATCGTCGTGTTCGCGCACGGGTGCTCGGGCGGTGTGTCGCTGTTCTTCAGTGGGTTGGGCGTGACGTTCGACCAGTCCGCCGGCTTATTGGTGTCGTCGCTTGCTTCGAGCAGCGTCGGGCAGCCGTGGGCGATCGAGCGCGCGATCGCGCTGCCGTCTGGGATCCCCCCGGAATCGGCGTTGCCGCCGGTCGATGAGGGCAGTGGCGTGCCGCTCGTGTTGTCGAAGTTGCCCCAGGAGACGCAGTCCTCGAAGCCGATCGTGCTCGGCACGTAGCAGACCGCCCCGCCGGCGTTGTCGATCGTGGTGGCGTTGGGCAGCTCGTAGCCGGCAGTTAGCCCGAAGGTGCTCTCGGCGCCAGGGCTGATCAGGAGGACGCGCTGCTGACTCGCGCTGTTGGGGGGATCGCTCGAGTGCACGCTCCCGTTGGTGAGGAACGTGTTGGTGAGGCTGCCCGTCGAATTGTAGAAGAGCGTCTCGGTCCCCAGGTGAAAGAGGTTCTGGCCGGGCGCGTACATCTGGAGCTCCACGTATTCGTCACTGGGGTGCGTTGTTGATCCGGCGTAGACCTCGCGGATCTTGATCAAGTGGTTGCTGGCGAACGCCGTCGCGCCGAGCGCGACCCACGCCGCCATTCCCGCCGCGACCGCCAGCAGCCCTGCACGCTTCCCCTGGATCCTCCTCATCTGCACTGAGCATACGCCGCGCGCGTGCGCCAGGTTCAAATTTCTCCGCTGTCATCATGTGCGCATGGCTTCTAAACGCCAGATCTGGGTGAAGGACGTCCCCATCGGCGGGGGCGCGCCCGTTGCCGTCCAGACGATGACGAAGACGGAGACGGCCAATATCGAGGCGACGATGGCGCAAATCGCCGACGTCGCCGACGCCGGCGCCGACATCGTCCGCGTCGCGGTCCCCCGCGAGAAGGACGCCGAGGCGCTGAAGGTCATCGTGAGGGAGTCGCCGATCCCCGTGATCGCCGACATCCACTTCAACCACACGTTGGCGCTGAAGGCGATCGACGCCGGCGCGCACTGCATTCGCTTGAACCCCGGCAACATCGGCGGCCGCGAGAAGGTGGCGGAGGTCGCCGAGCGCGCCACGGCCGCAGGCGTGCCGATGCGAATCGGCGTCAACTCGGGCTCGCTGCCCAAGCACCTGCACGAGCTGGAGCGCACCCAGCCCGTCGAGGCCCTCGTGCAGGCCGCGGTGGAGTTCTGCGAGCTGATGGAGTCGCTGGACTTCGAGAACTTCAAGGTGTCGATCAAGTCGACCAATGTCCCCAACACGATCGCCGCCAACCGGCTGCTCGCGGAGAAGGTCCCGTACCCGCTGCACCTGGGGATCACGGAGGCGGGGACCAAATGGTCTGGCTCGCTGAAGTCGGCCGTCGGCCTCGGCACGCTGCTCGCCGACGGGATCGGCGACACGATCCGCATCAGCCTCTCGACCTTCCATGCGGAGGAGGAGGTGAAGGTGGCGTGGGAGATCCTGAAGGCCCTGCAGCTGCGCGAGCGCGGCCCGGTGCTGATCGCCTGCCCCACGTGCGGGCGTCTTCAATTCGACATGGACACCGTCGTCGCCGACATCGAGCAGCGCCTCGAGCGCTACGCCGAGCCGGTCGAGGTCGCCGTTCTGGGCTGCGCCGTGAACGGCATCGGCGAGGCATCGCATGCCGACTTCGGCATCGCCGGGGCCAAGAACGAGGGCCTGATCTTCGCCGGTGGCAAGCCGCTTCGCAAGGTTCCGCAGGCCGAGCTCGTCGACGCGCTCTTCGTCGAGATCGACCGCTCCCTGGATCGCGGCAGGGTCGAGTTCGACGAGCGCAAGTCGGCGGAGGGCGCCGAGTGGCTGCGCAAGATCGAGGAGGAGAACGCCGGCGACCTCACGCCCGAGCGCATCGCGGCGATGGAGAAGGCCGCGGCGGAGGAGGCGGGCGAGGACGTCACCGCCGAGCCCTTCCTGAAGCCCGTGAAGGGCAAGAAGATCGAGCTGGACGAGGCTGCCTCGCCCACGGCGAGCCGCCGCTTCACCCGCGCCTGACGAAGGGTTCGCTCAGCGCCGAGACGGGCCGCTGAGCATGCGGATCAGAAGCAGCAGCAGCACCGAGCCGCCGATCGCGATCAGCCAGGTGCCGAGGTCGAAGAAGTGGTGGATCTTGCCGATGCCGAGCCGCGTTGCCAGATAGCCGCCGATCAGGGCGCCGACGATGCCGATGGCCGTCGAGCCGATGCACCCGCGCGGCTCGGTGCGGCCGGGGATGATCGCCTGCGCGATGGTGCCCGCGAACAGGCCGAGAATGATCCAGGCAAGGAAGCCCACGCCCGCACCTTAATCGAGAGCAAGGCGCCGCGAGATGCGAAAAAGAGCCGCTGGAAGGGCCTGAGTTCGCATCTCGGCGAGGTTTTAGGCGGCGGCGGGCACGGCGGCCGGCACCGCGCAGGCGGCGCCCTCGGAGAAGCCCTGCGGCTCGATGCCGACCGCCTGGTTGAAGCGCGCCCGGAAGTTCTCCAGGGCGATCGCGTTCGTCAGCTCGACGATCTGGCCGTCGTCGAGCTCGGCGCGAAGCCGGCCGAACAGCTCGTCGCCGACCTCGGCCGGGGTGCGGCTGATCGCCGTCGCATAGTCCAGCACGACCTTGTCGAGGTCGGAGAACTCGTCGCTCTCCGCGTAGCGCGCGAGTGTCTGGAGCTCGTTGTCACTGAGGCCGGCCTGCTCGCGCCCCAGGTGCGAGCCGAAGTCCATGCACCACTCGCAGCCGACGACCGTCGCGGCGCGCAGGACGCCCAGCGCCTTCAGACGCTCCGGGACGCGGTGCGAAGACTCGAGCGCCAGCTCGTGCATGCCGTACCCCATCGCGAGCCGGCGATGATGCGCGAACGCGTCGACGGGACGGACGTCGCCCCCGTACTTGCGCCGAGCGTACATCCGGCCGAAGAGCGTGAGTGGCCCGCCCGGCGGGGGCCCGAGGCGCATTCCAGTTCCCCCCGGCTCGGTGAGCCGAACGGACCCGGACGGGGTCCGCGAGACCATCACGAGCAGGGCGATGGCGGCGGCCACGCTGAGGCCCAGCGCGAATCCGTTCGCGACCTGGGCGCCGGAATCGAGCACCCCGTCGTTGGCCAGGTGGTAGACGAAGTGGGGGATGTCGTAGGCGAGGTAGGCGATCAGGGCGACCTGGACGAGGCGCCGCTCGGCAATCCACGCCGCCATGAACATGAGCAGGCCGATCGCGAGGAACGTGGAGCCCACGTCGCTCGCGAGATGCGAGTCGTAGGGCCCGTAGGCGGGAAGCCAGTGCTGGCCGTTGCCGGGGAAGGTGTCGAAGAAGCCCCGCGGGGAAAAGACGCCCCAGACTCCGAGGATGAACTGGGGCAGGCCGAGCAGAAAGAGGCCGGCGCGGATGACTCCGGGGCGGGGCAGAGGGGTTGACGGGGAAGCGTTCATGGGCGTCCTCCTCAGTTACCGAATGAACGTTCGGTTGCGAATGCCGGGAGGTTACCGAATTACAATTCGGTTGTGGAGGCAGTCCAGAAACGCCGCCTGAGCGCGACAGAGCGCCGCGAGCGCATCCTCGAGGCGGCCACGCAGGTCTTTGCCGAACGCGGTTACCCGGATGCGTCGATGGGGGAGATCGCGAGCCGCGCCGGCGTGGTGGCCTCGGTGATCTACGACCACTTCCAGTCCAAGCGCGATCTCCAGGTCGAGCTGCTGGAGCGCCATGGAGAGGGGCTGGTGGCCCGCTCGATCAAGGCGATCGAGCCCGGCGAGCCGCTCGCGATGTTCCAGGAGTCGATCCAGCTCTTCTTCACCCTTGTGGAGGAGGACCCGTTCGTCTGGCGGTTCCTGTTCCGTGACCCGCCCGCCGATCCGAAGATCGCAGCGACATGGCGACGGATCCACGACGAGGCGACGGCCGGGATCGCCGCCCTCATCGAGATCGGGGCGCCGCCGGACCTCGAGCTCGAGGGTCTGGAGCGCCACACCGCGGCGCTGATGCTCGCGCGAGCGTCACAGGCGGCGACCAACGGCCTGGTGGAGTGGTGGTTCGAGCACCGCGAGGTCACACGCGACCAGGTCGCCGGGATCGCTACGACGCTGCTGTGGGAGGGCTTCGAGCGCCTGCTCGAGCAGGCGAGGGCCGGGCTCAGCCCTTGATCTTGAACTTCTTCTGCGCCGGGCTGGAGTCGACGCCACCGGCCAGATTCTTTGCCACGACCGCGAAGCTATGCCGGCCCTTCTTCAGGTGCTTGTAGGTCTTCGGGGAGTGGCAGGACCTGAGCTTCTTGCCGTCGAGCCTGCACCTGAACGTGGAGCCCGCCTCGTCGGCAGAGAACTTGAACTTGGCGCTACCCCTCGAGCTCTTGATCCTGGCGGACTTGATCTTCGTCTCCGGGGGCTTTTCCAGCGCCGTGATCGAGTTGCCGTTGAAGGAGGCGACGTAGACACTCTGATTGTCCGGGCTCACCGCAGCGGCACGGGCGGCGTCCAGCGAGTCGTGGACGGGGCTGGCGCAGCCGTGCGCGCCGGCGTTCGCGACGCAGTCCTCGTGGGCGAGCGAGCCGTTCGCGGCGCGGTTGAAGCGGGTGATCGAGTTGCTTGAGAGTGAGGCGACGTAGACACTCTTGCCGTCGGCGCTGACGGCGACGCCGTTGGCCCCCCCGAGTGAGTTGTGGGCCGGGGCCGCGCAGCCCCCCGCACCGCCGTTCGCGATGCAGGTCAGTCCGCTCAGCGACCCATCGGGGGCGCGATTGAAGCGCGAGATTGCGTCAGGCCCGGGGGCCGCGAGGTAGACGCTCTTGCCGTCCGGGCTGACGGCGACGCTCGCGGCCGTGAGCGTGTCGTGGACCGGGTCGGCGCAGCCGTTCACGCCGGCATCTGCGATGCACGCCGCGTAGGTGAGCGAGCCGTCCGCGGCCCGGGTGAAGCTTGTGATCGCCCCGATGGTCCCGGAGGTGACGTAAACGCTCTTGCCGTCGCGGCTGACGGCGACGCCCTGGGCGCCAGCGAGCGAGTCGTGGGCCGGTGTCGCGCAGCCGTTCAGCCCGCCATCGGCGATGCAGTCCTGGTAGGTGAGCGAGCCGTCCGCGGCGCGGTCGAAGCGGGAGATCGAGGCGCCCATGCCGGCCCCCGCGACGACGTAGACGCTCTTGCCGTCCCGGCTGACGGCAACGCCATACGCTCCCGCGAGCGAGTCGTTGGCGGGGGTGGCGCAGCCGTTGGCGCCCGCATTGGCGATGCAGCCCTGATAGGTGAGCGAGCCGTCGGCGGCGCGGTCGAAGTGGGAGATCGATTGGCTGAAGTAGGAGGCGACGTAGACGCTCTTGCCGTCGGCGCTGACGGCGACGGCGGTAGCACCCACGAGCGAGTCATGGGTGGGGGTGGCGCAACCATCGGCGCCGGCGCCTGCAAAGCAGCCCTCGTAGGTGAGCGAGCCGTTCGCGGCGCGGCTGAGGCGGGTGAGCGAGCCGGTGAAGAGGTCGCCGCCGGCGACGTAGACGCTCTTGCCGTCGGGGCTGACGGCGACGGCGGAGGCTTTCGAAAGCGAGTTGTGAGCCGGCGCCTCGCAGCCGTTTACCCCAGCATTCGCGATACAGCCCTGGAAACCGAGGCCGCTCGACACGGCAAGGCTCACGCCGACAACCAGGCTGATGCTCCCCGCCAAGCCCACGACCAGCGACGCCGATCGGCGGCTCCAGAAGCTAGACATCCTGTCTCATCCCTGAGAGCCGATGCTACTCGACGCCGGGATCAGCGGATGAGCAATGCGCGCTAGTAGCCTTGCCGCGCGGTGACGCGACTCTCGAACTACTTCCTGCCAACCCTGCGCGACGATCCGGCCGACGCCGAGGCGGTCTCGCACCGCCTGATGGTGCGAGCCGGTCTCATCCGCCAACTGGGGGCGGGGCTGTGGACCTACCTGCCGGCGGGCTACCGGGTCATCAAGCGGGTGCAGGCGATCATCCGCTCCGAGCTTGACGCGATCGGCGGCCAGGAGATGCTGATGCCGGTGCTCCAGCCCGCCGAGAACTGGAAGCGCACCGGCCGCTACGACATCGACGAGCTCTTCAAGCTGCGCGACCGCAAGGACGCCGAGCACGTGCTGGCCATGACCCACGAGGAGGCTGTGACCTTCCACGTCTCCCGCGACGTGCGGTCCTATCGGGAGCTGCCGATGATCCTCTACCACCTCCAGGTCAAGGAGCGCGACGAGCCGCGGCCCCGCGCAGGGATCCTGCGCACGCGGGAGTTCACGATGAAGGACTCCTACAGCTTCGACCGCGACCTCGAGGGCCTGGCGCGCAGCTACGAGCTCCACGCCGAGGCCTATCGCCGCATCTTCGACCGCGCCGGCCTGCGCTGGTACCAGGTGGAGTCCGACGTGGGGATGATGGGCGGCGTCGGCGCGCACGAGTTCATGGCGCCCTCCGCCGCGGGCGAGAACGAGGTCGCCATCGCGCCCGGCTACGCGGCGAACGTCGAGGTCGCCTCCGCCGAGCCGCAGAGCGTCGAGATGCCGCCGGGCCTCGACGAGCCGCGCGAGGTGCCGACGCCGGGGCTGAAGACGGTGGACGAGGTCGCCGAGGCGCTCGGGGTGCCCGCGGGCGCGGCGCTGAAGTCGCTGCCCGTGATCGTCGACGGGCGCGGCATGGTGCTCGTGATGATTCGCGGTGACCACCGCCTGAACGAGATCAAGCTCCAGAACGCGCTCGGCGCCGGCTTTCGCCAGGCCGAGCCGGAGGAGATCGAGGCCGAGCTCGGCCCGCCCGGGTTCATCGGCCCGGTGGGGGCCGAGATCCCGGTGATCAAGGACGCCGCGATCCAGGGCGAGGGCTTCTACGGGGGAGCCAACCGCGCCGACGCCCATCTGATCGGGATCGCCCCCGGGCGCGACTTCGAATTCGAGGAGCTGGACGTGCGCACCGTCGAGGCCGGCGACACCGCGCCGGGCGGCGGCACGATCGAGATCGAGCCCGCGATCGAGATCGGCAACATCTTCAAGCTGGGCACGCGCTACTCGGTGCCCCTTGGCGCCACCTACCTGGACGAGAACGGCGCCGAGCAGCCCATCGTCATGGGCAGCTACGGCATCGGGCCTGCCCGGATCGCCGCCACGGCGGTCGAGCAGGGCGCCGACGATCGCGGGATCGTCTGGCCCGACTCGCTGGCGCCGTGGCAGGTTCACCTCGTCGGCCTGGGCAAGCCCGGCGACGAGGTGACCGAGGCCGCCGACCGCCTCTACGAGGAGCTGCGCGAGGCCGGGGTGGAGGTGGTCTACGACGACCGCGCGGCGGGGGCGGGCGAGAAGCTCACCGACGCCGAGCTCCTGGGCTGCCCGGTGCGCGTCACCCTGGGGCGGCGCACCGTCGCGGACGGCGAGGCCGAGCTCCAGGCTCGCAAGAGCGGGGAGGACGAGCGGATCTCGCTCGCGGGCGCAGCCGCGGAGATCGCCGGCCGCGTCGGCAGAGGGTCCTGAGGGCCGGCGTGCCCGACGAGCCCGCGACGCCACCGCCGGCGACCCGCGCGCGGGGCTTTCGCCGCCTATCCGGCCTGGACAGGTCGGGCCCGCGGCCGCGCCAGACCCGCCGGGGCGAGCCGCTTCGCCCGTTCACGATCCCCAACGTCGTCGGCTACCTGCGCCTGCTCGCCATCCCGCCCTACCTCGTCATCGCCCTCGGGTCGGGCGACGGACGGAGCGCTCCGGCAGCGCTCCTCTACCTCTGGATAACCCTTGGGGACTTCATCGACGGCTTCCTGGCCCGGGCGACGGGGCAGTACTCGCGGCTCGGCGCCCTGCTGGACCCGGTGATCGACCGGCTGAGCGTCCTCTCGGGGATCGTCGTCTGCTGGCATTTCGAGCTGCTTCCCCGATGGGGGCTCGCGATCGTCGCCGCCCGCGAGGTGGCCGTGCTGTGCCTCTCCGAGGTCGCGATCCGCCGCGGAGTGGAGATCGAGATCAACTGGGTCGGGCGCATCGGCGCCCTGCTCGTCTTCGGTGGCCTGTTCTGGACCCAGGTGATCGACAGCTGGATCACCTACGCCATGTTCTTCGCCGGCCTCATCGCGGGACTGCTGGCGACGCTCATCTACGTGCGGACGAGCCGCACCGGCTCAGGCACGCCCGAGGGGGGCGCGACTGCACGCTGACGGCCAAACGCTCAACCTCTACTTGAAGTTTGGCGCACGGGCCTATAATCGCCTGAGCGGCTTCTGCCGGGCCGTGAATGCGAGAGGAGGACCGAGTGGAAGCTGAAGAGACGTTCCCGGACGTTGGCTCGATGAGCGACGAGGAGCTCAAGTCGATGATCGAGTCGCTGAAGGAGGACGAGCGCGAGGTCTCGTACCGGCGCCGGCTCCTTCACGGCAAGATCGACATCCTCCGCGCCGAACTGGTGAACCGCCTGCGCTCCAAGCGCGACGCCGGCGGCACGCTGATCTCCGGCAACGACGTACAGACGCTCACCGACATCCTTCTCGGCAAGGTCGAGACGCCGGACGCCGGCGGAGACGAATAGCGGGAGGAGCCACCACCGTGGCCGTCCACTGTCCCGAGTGCGGGTTTGTCAACCCGGAGGGCGCCAACTACTGCCAGAAGTGCGGTGCCTATCTCGGACGCCCCGAGGGCACCGAGGAGCCGACGACGATGACCTATCGCGTCGACGAGACCGGCGAGTACCAGCCGGTCGACATCGACGAGGAGGTCGACAAGTCGGGCGCCGCCCTCGTGATCCGCTCCGGTGGCGGGCGCGCTGGCGAGAGCTTCACGATCGAGGACGAGCGCGTCTCGATCGGCCGCACTCCCGACGCGGGCGTCTTCCTCGACGACGTGACCGTCTCGCGCAACCACGCCCTGTTGGTCCAGCGCCAGGACGGCTACTACATCGATGATCTCGGCTCGCTCAACGGCACCTACGTCAACCGCCGCCGGATCGAGTCGCACCGCCTGGAGGACGGCGACGAGATCCAGATCGGCAAGTACAAGCTGAGCTACCTGGAGCGCTGAGGGTGGCGATCGCGATGAGAAAGGAAGGCCCCGAGGCTCCGCGCCCGGAGGCTCCCTCGCGCCCGCGCAAGGCGTTGACCATCGGCGCCGTCGCCAAGATCCTCGGCCAGGAGTTCGACGACATCTCGATCTCCAAGATCCGCTACCTGGAAGATCAGAAGCTGTTGGCGCCGCGTCGCACCCAGGGCGGCTACAGGCTCTACAGCCAGGCCGACGTCGAGCGGCTGCGGGCGATCCTTCGCATGCAGCGCGACGAGTTCCTGCCACTCCGGGTGATCCGGCAGGAGCTGGCCACCGGCGACTTCACGAACACCGACCGCCGCGGGGCCGACCTCGCCACGGCGCGGCGGGCCGGATCCGTGGACGCCGCGGTCCAGACCCTCACGCGCGAGGAGCTGCTCGACGCCGGCGGCGCCACGCCCGAGCTGCTGCGCGAGCTGACCGAGTTCGGCATCGTCTCGGGACAGCGCCGCGACGGCAAGGAGATCTACGACGAGACCGACCTGGAGATCGTGCGTGCAGCGACCGAGCTCTCCCGGTTCGGCGTGGCCGGGCGGAACCTTCGCGTCTTCAAGACCTCGGCCGACCGCGAGGCGTCGCTTCTGGAGCAGCTCGTGGGCGCCTCGCTGCGCTCACGAAGCCCGGCGCGACGCAAGGAGGCGGTCGAGAACCTCGAGAGCCTCGCCGCGATCTGCGGACACCTGAAGCACCTGCTCCTGGTGCGCGATCTTCGCCGCCTGAAGGGCGAGTAATCGGTGCCCAGCGTCGCGCGCAAGCGGGTGATCGCTGTGCGGCCCGAGCGCGTGTGGGATCTGGTCTCGGACCCCCACCACCTGCCGCGATGGTGGCCGCGCGCGGCGAGGGTCGAGGACGTCCAGGGCGACCCCGGCTCGCGGCGCTCGCGCTGGACCGTGGTGCTGGAGACGGCAAAGGGATCCGGCGTGCGCGCCGACTACCGGTGCACGAGCGCGGCGCGCAACGAGCGCTTCGTGTGGCAGCAGGACATCGCCGGCACTCCCTTCGAGCGCATCGTGGCCTCCTCGGAGACGGGCGTCGAGCTGAACGATCGCGGCGACGGCACGCAGGTGACGCTCTACGCGCGCGAGCGGCTGCGCGGGCTCTCACGGCTGGGCTCGCCGATGATGCGCGGCGCAGTTCGCAGGCGCCTGGACGAGGCGCTGGACGGCATCGAGCGCGCGCTGGTGGGATGAGCGAGCGGCTGAGCAAGTGGTGGGGCTGGGGCGAGGAGGGCCGGCACCTGGAGCTCTCCGACGGCGCCCTCTCCATGCTTCGCGACGAGCTCGGCTTCGCCGACCCGGCCCCGCGCGTGGAGCTGGAGGAGGTCGCGATGCCGGAGGCCCGGGAGCTGCCGGCCGCCGTTCGCGACCTGGCCGACGGCGGCGGCCTGTTGGTGGCGCACGAGCAGCGCGTCAGGCGCGCTGCCGGGCGTGGTTACGTCGATCTCGTCCGGCTTCGCACCGGGCGCCTTTCCGAGGCGCCGGACGCCATCGCCCTGCCCGCGGGGGAAGAGCAGACGGCGGCGTACCTCCAGGCCTGCGCGCGCGAGGACGTGGCCGTGGTGCCGTTCGGCGGCGGCACCAGCGTCGTCGGCGGGGTCTCGGCCTTGGACGGCGGCAAGCGCGCGGTGCTCACGCTCGACCTGCGCCGGCTGCGCGACGTGGAGGTCGACCGGACGGCGATGACCGCGACCCTTGGCGCGGGATTGCGCGGCCCCGAGGCCGAGGCGGCGCTGAACTCCCAGGGACTCACCCTCGGCCACTTCCCGCAGTCCTACGAGCAGGCCTCGATCGGCGGCTACGCGGCGACGCGCTCGGCAGGCCAGTCGTCGAGCGGTTACGGGCGCTTCGATGAGATCGTCACCTCGTTGCGGATGGTCTGCCCCGCGGGGACGATCTCGACCCTGTCGACTCCGCACACCGCCGCGGGGCCCGCCCTGCGCGAGCTCGCGCTGGGCTCGGAGGGCACGCTCGGCGTGATCACGCAGGTCACGGCCCGGGTGCGCCCGGCGCCGGAGGCACGTCGCTACGAGGGCTTCTTCGTCGCGGATTTCGAGGCCGGGGTCGCCGCGTTTCGGGAGCTGGCCCAGGCCGGCGCCCTGCCCGATGTGGCCCGGCTCTCCGACGAGTCGGAGACGCGAACGTCGATGGCGCTCTCGGGAAGCGGCGGCGCGACGCGGGCCGCGCTCGGCGCCTATCTGCGCCTGCGGCGCCGCGCCGGGGGCTGCCTCGTGATCGCGGGTTGGGAGGGCGAGCCCGAATCCGTGGAGCGCCGCAGGGCCGTCTCGCTTCGCGTCCTGCGTCGCGGCGGCGCGGTGGGCCTGGGCTCGAAGCCGGGCGCAGCCTGGCTGCGCGGCCGCTTCGAGGGCCCGTACTTCCGCGACGAGTTGATGGACCGGGGTTACCTGGTGGAGACGCTCGAGACCTCGCACACCTACTCCGGCCTGCGCGGGCTCTATGAGGGCGTCGGCGATGCCCTCCGCGGCGCGCTGGGGGCCGGCGGGCGCTCCTGCATCGTCAACTGCCACGTCTCGCACGTCTACCGCGACGGCGCGTCGCTGTACTTCACGTTCATCGCGCCGGCCGTGGCGGGGCAGGAGATCGACCTTTGGCGCTCGGCCAAGCGCGCGGCCTGCGAGGCGATCGTCGCGGCGGGGGGCACGATCACCCACCACCACGCGGTCGGCGTCGACCACAGGCCCTACATGCAGGCCGAGGTCGGCAAGACGGGCCTGGACGCGCTGCGGGCCATCAAGGAGCGCCTGGACCCGGCCGGGATCATGAACCCCGGCAAGCTGATCCCCGGCGCCTAACCGCCCGAGCTCGAGGCCTGCTTGCCTCGCGGCACGACGCCGCGCAGCACGGTGTCGCCGATCTCGGGAAGCACCAGCTTGGGGTTCTTCTTGTTGCCGATGACGTCCTTGATCTCCGCGCGAAGGTCGCTCGACGGAGCGGTCGTGATGTCGATGGCCTGCAGGCCCGCGATGAGGGGCACCGCCACCGAGGGGATCGGGAAGGTGTCGTGGTACGGCTGGTTGTACGGGACGAGCGGAGCCAGCGGGTATCCCTGACGCTTGCCCTTGTCGAGCACCAGCCACGCGGCGTAGACGCTGCCGCTGGGCGGGGGCGGGAGGTTGTCGACCCGGACGTCGACGAACGGCTGGTCCTGAGAGGTGGCGCCGAGCGTGGCGACGCCCGACCCGGGGCCGCCGCCGACCGCCTTCAGGTGGATCGGAACGGTGTTCTGCGAGCCCGCCGGGAGGCCGGTGGTGCCGGTACCGGTCCCGGTGGTCGACGTGCCGGTGGATGCCGTGGTCGTGGTGCCCGAGGTGGACCCCGAATCGGAGCTGCTGAAGACTCCCGCGATCGCGAGGACCACGACGACGAGGATCACGGCGCCGGCCCCGAGCGAGGCGAGCAGGCGCGTGCGAGCCGGGTCGGAGGGGGGGCGCGGGGGCCGCTCGCCTGCGGGCTTTCGCGACGGGATGCGCGGCGCGCGCAGGTGCGGGGCGGTTCGGCTCTCTCCGGGCAGGCTCGGCAACTCGGCGTCCGGGGCGATGGCTCCGAGCTCGTCGACGAGACGCTGGGCGAGCGCGCGATCGTCGGGGTCGTCGCGCAGGTGGCGGACCGCGTCGGCGCGGCCGATCGGGTCGGCCTGCCCCAGCAGATAGTCGGTGAGCGCGACGTTTCGGTCGGGATCGCCTCCGCCCAGCTCGGCCAGCGCCCAGCGCGCCTTGGAGCGCACCTCGGAGCCCGTGGTCCCCAGCACGCCGGCGATGTCGTCGTAGGACTGCCCGCGCCCGAGCAGGAGCTCGAGCATCGCGCGCTGGTCGGCGGAGAGCGCCATGGGCGCCAAGCCTAGAGGGCGGGGCACCCCGGGGCGCCGCCCGGCGGATATGTTCGCCTGTGGTGAGCTCCCACCTCGAGCGGATACGGCTGCTGACGGCGGGAATCGCGGTGGCGCTGGTCGCCGTCCTGTGCCTGATCGGTGGAACGGTGCCTGGCGACGTCGCCCCCGGCCCCCTGCCCAAGGGCCCCGCGAAGCTGCGGATCGATGCAAGCGCTCCTGCCGAGACGCCGCCGCGCGTCGCCCGGGTCGCGGTGGGAGCGGTCCGGTTCGGGCTGCGATCGAACGCCGACGTCGCCGATGCCGAGGCGGGGAAGGAGCACCGGGGAGTGACGCCGATCGAAGTGACCCTGCGCACGCGCGACGCGCGCGAGGCCGAGGAGGCGATCGGGCGGATCCGCGCGGCGGTCGATCCCGGCCCGCTGAAGCTCTCCTACTCGGCGCCGGCCCTCGAGCTCGCCTCCGCGAGGGAGTCGGTGCAGGGCGACCTGGGGCGCCTGGAGCTGCTCGTCGCGCCGCTCGCGCTCATCGCGGTGGTGTGGCTGATGGGGCTGCGCGGCGCCTCGCTGGCGATCCTCGCGGGCGCGGCGTCCGTGGCGAGCGCCCTGATCGCCCTGCGAGTGGTCAACGGCTACCTGTTCGCCGTCGCGCCCGCTGCCGCCGTCGGGATCGCCCAGGCGGTCGAGCTCTCGGCCCTCTTCGTCGGGCTGTATCGCGACGAGGCGCACTTCACCCCATTCGGGGCGGCACGCCGCGCCCTCGGCTCATGGCTCCGCCCGGCGGCGCTCACGACCGCGGTGCGCGCGCTGGTGCCGCTGGCGCTGCTGGAGACCAGCTTCCACGGCGCCGGCGCGATCGCCACCGCCACCGCCGCGGCCTCCGTAGTCGCCTTCGGCGCCGTCGCCGTGTTCGGCGGGACGATGCTGTCGCTCCTGGGCGGCGAGCCCGCGGGGTCGCCGCAGGAGGGCAGCGTGGGCGGGCGCGTCCGGGCCACGCCGCGAGCGCTGGCGCGCGACCGGCGAAAGCTCGGCGCGGCCATCGTGGTCGCGATCGCCGCCACGGCCCTTCTCGCGGTGCCCGCGACCCATCTGCGCCTCGGCGCGTTCTTCGCCGGCGTATCGGGCGACGTCACGCACGGACTTGGCCTGGCGGCCGTTCTCGTGGCCCTCGGACTGGCCGCCGTCCTGGCCCTGGGACACGACACCGTGACGCGGCTGCGGCTGGCGCCAGCGAGTGTGCACGCGCTGGCGGCGAGCGCCGCGGCGACCGGTCTGGTCGTGTGGGCGTCGCAGGATGGGCACATCGCCGGCCTGGCCGGGCCTGGCTTCGTCTATGGCGGCGCCCTTGCCGGCCTCCTCGTCGCGGTGACGGCGATCGCGGCGGGACGGGCGGCGCTGGCCGCCGTCGTGTCGCGCCTTGAGGGCAGGGGGTTGGGGCGGATCGGGGCCGCCGAGGTCGCCGCAGGCCTCACCGTGCCCAGCGCGGCCGCGTCCACGGTGGTCGTCGCGGCGGTCTTCGGCGCGCTGGCCGGCGTGGGCCAGGAGGCCGCCCAGCAGGTGGGCTTCGCCATCGCCGCCGGCGTCGTCGTCGACCTCGTTCTCTGGCGCGTGCCCTTCCTCGGCTGGCTCGCGAGGTGGGGCGGCGGATAACCTCGCGGGCGTGAACGCGGACGCGAGCCCAGGCGCAGCGAGCCTCTCCGAGCTTCTGGACATCGAATTCGGCGACGTCGGGCCGGAGCTCGCCGTGGCGACGATGCCCGTGGCGCCCAAGGTCCTCCAGCCATTCGGCATCGTCCACGGCGGGGCGATGGCGGCGCTGGCCGAGACGGTCACCTCCTACGCAACGTACATCGCCGTGGCCGACGACGGGATGGTCGCCATGGGGCAGTCCAACAGCGCCTCGTTTTTGCGCCCGATCACGAAGGGCACCATCACCGCCACCGCGCGCTCGCGCCACCGCGGCCGCACCACCTGGATCTGGGACGTCGAGCTCACCGACGACGAGCAGCGCCTCTGCGCGCTGGTGCGGATGACGGTCGCCGTTCGCCCGGCGCCCTAGCCCCGCCGGCTAGAAGACGATCGTCCGCGGGCCGTCGACCAGCACGCGGTCCTCCAGGTGTGCCTTCACGGCGCGGGCGAGGACCAGGCGCTCGACGTCGCGGCCGATGCGCTCGAGGTCGGCGATCTCGTCGCGGTGGCTGACGCGGACCACGTCCTGGTCGATGATCGGGCCTGCGTCGAGCTCTTCGGTGACGTAGTGGGCGGTGGCGCCGATCAGCTTCACACCGCGCTCGTGCGCGCGCTGGTAGGGATCCGCGCCGGCGAACGCGGGCAGGAAGCTGTGGTGGATGTTGATCGCCGGACAGCCGACGCGCTCGAGGAACGCGGGGGAGAGGATCTGCATGTAACGGGCGAGGACCAGGAGGTCCAGCTCGCCGAGCGCGTCCAGCGCCGCCGCCTCCGCCCCTTCGCGATCGCCGGTGTCCACCGCCACGTGGTGGTAGGCCAGGCCCAGAGACTCGACCTGCTCGCGGTTGTCCGCGTGGTTGGAGACGACGGCGGTCACCGCGCCCTCGAGCTCACCGGTGCGCGCCCTCCAGAGCAGGTCGGTCAGGCAGTGGTCGGAGCGCGAGACCATGATTCCCACGCGCCTGGACTCGCCCTCCTCGGCGAAGCGGTGCTCCATCGCGAACGGCTCGGCGACCTGGGCGGCGAAGCGCTCGGCGAGCACATCGCGCTCCTCGGGGGGCGGCGAGTCGAAGACCATCCGCATGAAGAAGCGCCCCTCGGCGCTCGAATGCTGGTCGGCGTCGACGATGTTCCGTCCCTCCGCGGCCAGGAAGCCGCTCACCGCGGCGATCAGTCCGGGCCGGTCGGGGCAGGCGAGCAGCAGGCGCGTCAACCAGGCTCAGGCTACTGAGCGTACGGCGCTGCCCTGGGCGTGTAGATCACCTCGGTTCCGGCCCTGCGGTCGTGAAAGCCGCGCCGGCGATCGGACGCGATCACGCCGATCAGCCCCAGCCCGAGGGGCAGCAGGGCGAGCCCGAGCCCGATCACCCGCCGGATCGAGCGGCGCATCCCGAGGCGCCGCGACCCGCCGGCTTCGATCCGTATGCCCAGCAAGCGCATTCCCGGCGTCTGGCCCGCGAGCGCCCAGAACGTCGCGAGGTAGGCCGAGCCGATGAGGATCCAGGCGCCGACTCCCACCACGATCTTCACCGAACTGTCGCCGCCACGCCCGAAGACAAGCGAGAGGAGGGCGGAGATCCCGATGAACGCAAGGTTGATGACGCCGAAGTCGGCAATGATCGCGAGGCCGCGGGTGGCGAGCCCGGCGCTGTCGGTGCGCGCCTCGCGCTGCGGGCGGCGGATCAGCCTGCGCACGACGCGCTCGAGGCGGTCGTCGAACTCCCGTGAGACGCTCGCGAGCTGGCGTCCCAGGTCCTCGAGCAGGCCGACGCCCTGCGAGGTGATCGCGGCGCGAACCTCGGGCGCCTCGGCGATTCGCTCCACCAGCTGCTGCGCCTCCTCGCTGCGCAGGATGTGGATCCAGATCCGGTCGACGAGCTCGCTGTCGAGCGCCTCGATGGCCGCCCGCTCGACCGCCTTGCTCTCGAGCACGCGCGCGACCGTGCGCTCGAATGCCGGGCTCTCGATGTAGGCGACGACCGCGTCCTCGACCGCCACCTCGATCGCGTCGTCCAGGCCGGTGGCCCCGGCGAGGGCACGAGCGCTCGAGCCGAGAAGGCGGGAGCGGAGCGGCCGTCGTTCTTCGGGCGCCGGCATGCGGAGATCATCGCGCCGCCGCAGGACCGAATCCCGGCGCGCGCCGCTGGAGGGGTTAGCCGGCCGGGGTGGCGCGGCTGGCGCGCCGCAGGCCCACGCGGCGCTTGGACTCCAGCTCGACGCCGAAAGCGTCGGCCAGCTCGTGGATCGAGGCGTCGAGGTCGGAGGCGAAGTCGTCGAGGTCGGGGACGGCGTCGTAGTCGCCGACCAGCCCGAAGGCCACGCTGCCGTTGTAGCTCATGAGCCCCACGCAGAGGGCCTGGTTGAGCGCCAGGGGCACCATGGGGAAGTTGTCGAGGAGCTTGCGGCCCAGCAGGTAGAGCGGGAACTGCGGCCCGGGCACGTTCGTCACCACGAGGTTGAAGAAGCGCTGACGGGCCTGCAGGCGCGCGGCCTGGTGGGCGATCGTGGGCGGAGCGAAGTCCGCCAGCTCGGTGAGCATGGAGGCGGCGACGGCCTGACTGGAGTCCTTGAGGTCGCCCATGGACCTGCTGACGAGACCGAGCCGCTCCACCGGGTCCTCGCACCAGACCGGGAGTGGGGCCATCATCGACGAGACCTTGTTGCCGAGGGCGCCGTGCTCGTCGGCGGCCCGCACGCTGATCGGCACCATCGCCCGCAGCTCGAGGCCGTCGGTCGACTGCCCGCGCGAGCGCAGGAAGCGGCCCAGGGCCCCGGCGACGGCCGCAAGGACGACGTCGTTGACGGTCCCTCCGCCGGCGTTCTTGATCGCCTTCAGCTCGCTGAGATCGGCCCGCACCGTCGCAAAGCGCCGGTACGGGCCGATCGGGACGTTCAGCGAGGACCCGGGAGCGCTTGCGCCTGCGCGGGCCAGTGAGGCCATGGCCTGGGCGGCGGTCAGCGCGCCGCCCAGGGCGTGACGTGGTGCGCGGGCCAGCGCCCGCACGCCGCGCACCATCTCGGCGGGGCTCGTGGCCCGCTCGAGAAGGGCGTCGGCGAGAAGCTGGTTTCGCGACGGCTCCGGCCTCGGGATCCAGGGCGGAGGCGAGGTGGCGGGGGGCGGGTCGGGCTCGAGGTCGTAGATGACCGTCGTTATGTCAACCCCAGAGACGCCGTCGATCAGGCAGTGGTGGCTCTTGCCGATCACCGCGAACCGCCCCTCCTCGAGGCCGTCGACCAGCCACATCTCCCACAGCGGCTTCGAGCGGTCGAGGGGCTGTGAGAACACCCGCGCGGCGAGATTCATCAATTGCTCGTGAGAGCCCGGCGCCGGCAGCGCCGTGTGGCGCACGTGGTAGGCCAGGTTCAGGCGCGGGTCGTCCACCCAGACCGGGCGGCCCTGCCCGAAGGGCACGAAGCGCAGCTTCTGGCGGAACCGCGGCACGAGGTGCAGACGCGACTCGATGTGGTCGCGGTACTCCTCGTAGCTGGGGGCCGGTCCCTCGAAGATCGCGGTGCCGGCGACGTGCATGTGGGCGGGCCCCTCCTCGAGATGGAGGAAGGAGGTGTCGAGACCGCTCAGGCGTGATCCGTGCGCCATGCATGGAATCTTCCCAGATAGTTAAGACCGTGACCGGCGTCACACACAGAACACCTGTTCGGTCCATACGCTCGGCGGCGCAATCAAGAAGCAAACAACGACCTGCCTAATCCGTCGTCCGGCGCAAGGGCGCCCGTAAAACGACGGAGCGGGGGGTGGGGGTGTCCGGGGTAGGGCGCCGTCGCCAAGTCCGGCTGGACCTATGGCCGGAGCGAGCAGCCGCCGAACGCGGCCGCCGTCCTGTAGGTGGATTCGAAAGCGAGGAATCGCAATGCGTCGCTTCCGCAGAAGGCGGAGGCTGGGGACCGCGCGTCGACGTACGCTCGGGATAGCCCTGCCGCTCGCCGCAGCAATCACGACAGGCGCCACACTCGGAGCCGCCCCCGCCCAGGCCGCGGACGGCAAGGCCCACAAGGCCACGCTGAAGGCCACCGATCACAAGGTGCCCTTCGGCCACACCGTGCGCCTGACGGGCAGGATCCCCGGGGCCTCGAACAAGGCCGTGGTGATCTACTTCCGGCCGCGCCACAAGGTGCACGCGCACCCCAAGCTCTATCTGCGCACGGGTAAGCGCGGCGCCTACTGGAGCGACCATTCACGCCGACAAGAGCGGCACCTACAGCGCCCGTGCCGACGGCACCAAGCGCAGCGCCGGCGTCGACGTCCGGGTGAAGTCCCACCTGCACGTCAAGGTCGACCACTCCGCGCTCGTACGGCAGCGGCGCCGCCATCCGCGGCCGCGTCCTGCCCGGCAACTCGGGCCGGACCGTGGCGATCACCGTCGACGGCCACACGACCCACACGCACACCGACAGCCGCGGGCGCTTCTCGGAGCGCTGGCACGCGTCGTCGATGGGCCGCCATTCGGTCCGCGTGAAGGCCGGGGGCGACCGCATCGCCGCGAGCGACAGGGCTCACGGCGGGCAGATCACCGTGTTCCGCCACGCCGTCGCGTCGTACTACGGCCCCGGGTTCTACGGAGGCCGGACGGCCTGCGGCGGCACCCTGGAGCCGGGCACGTTCGGCGTCGCCAACAAGACGCTGCCGTGCGGCACCAGGGTCACGCTGCGCTACGGCAGCCGCCAGGTGACGGTTCCGGTCATCGACCGCGGCCCGTACGTCGCCGGTCGCGACTACGACCTCACCGAGGCGACCAAGAACCGCCTGGGCTTCCCCTCGACGGGGACGCTGCTCTGCTCCAAGTAAGCCCAAGCGCCGGGGACGGGCGTCGGCAACGCCCCGCCGAACTCTCCGCAGTCCATGCTCCGCGAGTTCTCGCGTCCATGCTGCGAATGTTCGTCGGGGGCGTCACCGGCACCCGTCCCCGGTCGTGGGCTCAGCCTCGCTGCTTAGACTGAGCTGAATGCCCGACGCGGAAGTCAAGAATTTGGAGGCCATCTCCCTGGCCATCGACCAGCACAACAACTCGTGCCCGTTCCCGGCGTCCGAGGTCCGGATGAACCCGTTCGAGATCGAGCGTCTGGGCTGGGAGGAGATCCGCGGCCTGCCGATCGTGGGCGACCCCGCGCTCGGCACCGGGCGCTTCCGCATCGTCTGCTCGCGCGACGGCGACGGCTCCGAGCTCGAAGAGGTCGAGGCCGTCGGCCAGGAGATCGGGGTTGGGGCGCCGGCGAGCCCGGCGGAGATCCCGGTTCCGGAGCTCCCCGACCTGAACTAGCCCCTCAGGGCCCTACGGGCTGATTCCCAGGTCGCTGGTCCACCTCTGGGCCTGGATGTTCAGCGCCGTGAAGTCGCCGGTGAGGATGAGCACCCCGGTGGCGATGAGGACCGCGCCGCCGACGCCGATGATGACCGAGTAGTGGCGCTTGATGAAGCTGAAGGCGTCGGTCATCTCGGAGAAGGCAATCGCCGTGGCGACGAACGGGATCCCCAGCCCCGCGGAGTAGACGGCCAGGAGGAGCGCGCCGTGGAGCTCCGACCCCGACAGGCTGGCGGCGGTCAGGATCGAGCCCAGGGTCGGCCCGATGCAGGGAGTCCAGGCGATCGCGAAGGCGGCGCCCGCGACGATCGGCCCACCCTTGCCGGCCCGGGTCATCAACGCGTCCACGCGCCACTCGCGGTTCAGCTGCGTCACGAACGCGCTGGCGATGAACAGGGCGCCCATGGCGATGATCAGGATCCCCGAGACCTTCTCGAGCACGTCGCGGTGGTCGGAGAGCGTGCGTCCCAGGCCGGTTGCGCCGAGGCCGAGGAGGATGAAGATCGTGGAGAACGCGGCGACGAAGATCAACGCCGGCGCCAGGACGCGGCGCCAGCCTGCCTCCTCCAGTTCCGGCACGGCGACGCCCGAGACGGCCGAGAGGTAGCCGGGGACCAGCGGCAGCACGCAGGGGGACAGGAACGAGACGACCCCCGCGACCAGTGCGGCGAAGAAACCGATGCCCGAGGCCGGATCGGCCACCGCCGGCGCCCTAGCTCAGCGCCGACGCGAGCCTGCGCCGGTGGGCGCGGGCCAGGGGGTCGTCCGCGCCGAGATCGGTGAATATCGCGACCATCACCGCGCGCAACATGTCGCGGCGATCGGGATCGGCCTCCCCGGCGATCTCGGACTGAAGCGTCTCGAGAGCGCTCTCGTGCTCGCCGGCGTCCCACCCCGAGAACGCGGCCAAAAGCTCCGGGCCGGCGCCGTTGCCGGCCAGCCTGGTACGGGCGATGAGCCCCTCGGCAAGAAAGTTGCCCGCCAGGGGCTCCAGCAGCTCGCGCGCCTCCTCGTCGTCGCCGCGCTGCACCAGCAGGCGGCCCAGGCCCACGGCGGCGTCGGCGTGGCGCGGGTCGGCCTGCAGGGCGGCGCGCAGCGAGGCCTCGTCGCCGGCCCCCGCCAGGCGGTCGGCCTCCGACGGGACGAGCTTGTCGAGGAACTCCTCGATGCGGGCGGGCGGCAGGGCGCCGGTGAACTCGGCGGCGATCCTGCCGTCCTTGAAGGCCTTGACGGCCGGGATGCCGCGAATGCCGAAAGTCTGCGCGAGGTTCTGCTCGCGATCGACGTCGACCTTGGCGAGCTCGACGTCGCCGGCGCGCGCCTCGACCGCCTTCTCCAGCGCCGGGGTGAGCGTGCGGCAGGGCCCGCACCAGGCAGCCCAGAAGTCGACGATCACCGGGACCTCGCGGGATCGCTCGATGACCTTCGCCTCGAATTCCTGCTGGGAAACGTCGTAGGAGGGCGCCGCCACCGCTCCGAGGTTAGCGAGGGCGCTCGCCGCGCTCGCCGCGCGGACATGTGACACTCCGGACATGGAGGAATCGCTGCGCGGAAAGCTCCTGATCGCCTCGCCGGCTCTGGTGGATCCCAACTTCGCGCGCTCGGTGGTGCTGATCACCGAGCACGGCGACGAGGGCGCCATGGGCATGGTCCTGAACCGCCCGTCGGACACCGAGCTGGGCGAAATAGCCCCGGAGCTGGCCGCGATCGCGGGCGACGGCCCGATCTTCGTCGGTGGGCCGGTTCAGCCCGACGCGCTCGTGCTGCTGGCCGAGTTCTCCGATCCCGGCGCCTCCGCCTGGATCGTCGCCGCCGACGTGGGCCTCGTATCCGCCGATACCAGCATCGAGGAGCTGGAGGCGTCCGTGCGCCGGGGCCGCGCGTACGCCGGTTACTCCGGTTGGGGCCCGGGTCAGCTCGAGGAGGAGCTGGAGGCCGATTCGTGGATCGTGGAGCCGCCGCTGCCGACCGAGCTCTTCCCGGACGACCCCGATGCGCTGTGGAGCGACGTCCTGGCGCGCAAGGGGGGCCAATACGCCCTCGTCGCGCGCATGCCGCTGGATCCGTCGGTCAATTGACGCCCACGCACGCGGTCTACGCTCGATAACGGTGGTTATGTGAACCTGGGCGCGCAGTCCAGGTCCCCGGGGCGACCCCGGCTTGCCACGGCCGGCCCCCGTTTTCGTCCGCCGGCGCGCTCAGGCGGCCTGAAAAGGCACGAAATCAGTGACGGAGGACGGATCTGCGGCCGGATGCAGCCGGAGGGCGCGTTTCGTCACAACTCCCCGAGCGCCTGGCGAGTTTCTTCCGCATACCGGAAGAAAGGCGCCAGTGGCCTGGGGACACGCGACGGAAGGCGCGCTGGCTGCGCTTTGAGTGCAACAGCATGCCTCCCTCATTGATTTCCGTCAGCAGACCCCTCTCACGAGTTGACATAAGCCCAACGGGAGGCCCCACGCCGCGCCCACCTACGATCCATCCATGCCCCCGGATGCCGCGACCACCGACGAGCTGGCACCGATCGCCCCCTCCGCCGTCACCCGCGCCGAGGAGATCAGGGTCGGCCCCGGCGCCGTCACACCCGCGGACAGGGCTCGCCTGGACTCGATCGCCGACTGGCTTCAGGACGTCGCGTACCACCATCTGATCGAGCTCGGCGTCGAAGACGCGGGCTTCTGGATCGTGCGGCGCACTCGCGTGCGGATCGAGGCCTTCCCGCGCTTCAGCGAGCTTCTGAGCGTCACCACGGCCGGCGTCGGCGCGGCGCATTCGCTCGCCCAGCGCCGCACGACGATCTCCGGCGATGCCGGAGCGCGGATCGAAGCGGTTGCCGTGTGGGTGAACGTGGATCCGGCCACTCAGGCGCCTGCGAGGCTCTCGGAGCGCTTCCTGGAGGCGTTCGGCATCCCCGCCGGGCCACGCCCCCGCTCCAAGCTGCGCCACGAGCCGCCGCCGGCCGACGCCTCCAGCGACGCCTGGACGTTTCGCGCCGGAGACCTCGACATCGTCGGCCACGTCAACAACGCCCGCTACTGGGCCGTGTTCGACGAGGTGCTGGCGGCCGACGGGCCACCCGTACCGCTGGACATCGAGGTCGAGCACCGCGCGGCGGGAGCGGCCGGCGACGCGATCGTTCGCCGCTCCGGCGACATGGCCTGGGTCACGGACGCCCGGGGCGAGGTTCTGGCCTCCGCGCGGCTGCTGGGCTAGCTGCGGCGCCAGCCGCCGCCGAACATCCGCGCCAGCCGGCCCGCGCGCGGATTGGCCTCGAACGTCTTGGGCCCGGGCTCAGGGGCCGGGAGCCCCTCGGCCTCCTGGGCGGTGATCTCGAGCGTCACGCCGCGCTCGGCCGTTCGCGCCACCTCGGGAGCGTCGACGAACTTCAGGTCTCCCGACGCGGTTTCCATAATCACGCCGTCGAAGATTCTCTCCGCGTAGTTGTCGAGGATCTCGTCGACCTTGCCCACCACCACCTCGTCGGAGGAGTAAACGGGCGTTCCGCGTGTGACCGCTGAGTAGTGGATCGCCGGGCCGTCGTCGATCATCGGCTGAGAGCATACGCATCGTGGCCGGCTACTCAGGCACACCGCTGGTGCGAAAGCTCGGAATCCGCGAGGGCCACGCCGTTGCCTTTCCGCGAGCCCCGGACGGATTCGCAGGGCTGGTCGGCCCGCTACCCGAGGGAGTAGCGGTCCGGTCGCGGGTGGGGCGCGGCCTCGACGTCGTGGTCTTCTTCACGAAGCGCCGCGCGGAGCTGGAGCGGAGCTTCGACTCGCTGAAGGCCTCGATAACGCCGGACGGCGGACTGTGGATCGCGTGGCCGAAGAGGTCCTCCGGGGTGGCCACCGACATGACCGAGGACATCGTGCGCGAGGTCGCGCTTCCCCGCGGGCTCGTCGACAACAAGGTGTGCGCGATCGACGAGACCTGGTCGGGGCTGAGGCTCGTGTACCGCCTCGCCGTCCGCGGCGCGCTGCGCTAGGTGCCCAGGCGCTCGCGAACGTCCGGGCGCTCGGCGAATGACTTGATCGCGCGCGAGAGCCGGCCGCCCTGCCATGCCAGCGGCGACTCGCCCTGGTCCTCGATCAGGAACTCGGCGCCGGGAATGCGCCGCGCCCATTCCTCGCCCACCTCACGCGGGTGCCCGGCGTCCGCCTCGTCGCGGCTGGCGATCACCAGCGCGGGGATGGCGAGACTCTCCAGGTCGGCGATGTTTCCGAACGGCATCGATCGCGGGACCTCGCGCAGGGCCCGAGCGACCGCCTCTGGGTGGCGATGCAGGCTCAGGCGGTCGCGTGCGATCCGCATGAGCGTGTCGTGCCATTTCGGGTCGAGACCATCGTCGTACGCGGCGAGAAAGCCCTCCACTCCCCCGCTCTCCAATCCGGCGGCAAGCGCCTCCCAGCGCTCGAGCGACTCGGCGTCGAGCGGCGTTGCGGTGCTCGCCGGGCAGATCAGCACTGCCCCGGCCACGCGGCCGGGATCAGCGAGCGCCAACGCTGCGATCGTATGCGCCCCCATGGAGTGGCCCGCGAGGATGGCGCTCCCCTCCCCCGCGACCTCGTCGAGGACCCGGCCCATGTCGGCCGCCAGGCCCGGGTAGTCGTAGGAGTCCGCGGGATCGGACTCGCCATGGCCGCGGGCGTCGTAGCCGACGAGGCGGTGCCCCGACCGGGCGAGCAGCTTGGACCCGTGCACGACGTAGCGGCGCGTCGCCGTGAGGCCGTGTGCGGTGAGAACGGGCGGTCCCTCTCCCAGGGACTCGCCGCGAAGGAGCGGGCCGTCGCCGGCGATCTCGAGCTGCTCGGGTTCCTGCTGCGCGATCAGTGAATGGTGACCGAGTGGATGAGAACGGGCTGAAGGGGCTGCCCGCTCCCCTGGTCGGTCTGGGCCGGGTCGGCGAGGCTCTCGATGCGGTCGACGGTGTCCATCCCGGACGTGACCTTGCCGATCAGCGCGTAGTCGGGGCCGAGGTGCGCGACAGCAGGCGCCGTGACGACGAAGAACTCGCCCGTGCTCGCGCCGATGGGCTCGACCTGGGCCTTGGCCATCGCCACGGTTCCCCGCGTGTAGCTGATGTTCTTCGGCGGTGCCTCGACCGCGGTGAAGCTGTTGCCGTCGGGGCCGGCGAACTGCTGGGCGCCGCCCTGGATCACGAAGTCCTTGACGATGCGGTGGAAGTCGGTGCCGTCGTAGACGCCATCCTCGGCCATGTTGGCGAACGCGTTGGCGGTGATCGGCGCTTCGTCGGTGGCGAGCGTGATCGTGAAGCTGCCGCAGCTCGTGTCGACCACGGCCGTGGCCTTCTGGCCCTTCGCGATCAGCTTCTTGGGCTTGCCCTCGCTCACCGGCTGCGGAGTTACCGGCGACTCCGGCTTGCAGCCCTTCACCTCCGAGGTGTGATTGGGCGTGACCGTCGCGACGGTGTCGCCCCCGCCCCCGCCGCAGCCGGCGAGGAGGGCGGGGAGCGCGATCAGGCAGATGAGGAAGGTCCGGCGCATCGACGCGGAAGAGTAGTCGGTGCGCCTTGCGATCATCTGCGCGTGGCATCGAGTGGGCCTCCCCCCCGTATCCGGCTGATCGGCCGCGTCCTGAACGCGACGGTGGCGCACGCGCCGTTCCTCTGGCCGGTGATCCGTCGCCCGGTGCAGCGCTACTTCGCGGGGGTCGCAAGCCATTGGGACGAGGGCAGCGCCGGCACCGTCGCCCACCTGGAGGCGCTCGCCGTTGCCGTCACCCACGTGGAGGGCCACCCGGAGCGGATTCTCGACGTCGGCACCGGCACCGGGGTCGGCGCGCTCTTCCTGGCTCGCGAGTACCCGCGCGCCAGCGTTCGCGGGGTGGACATGGTCGAGGAGATGATCAAGGTCGCTCAGGGCAAGATCGGCCTCGATCCCACCGGTCGCGTCGCCTTTCGCGTTGCGGACGCCGGCAACCTCCCCGACCGGGACGATTCGTTCGACCTGGTCACGGCGATGAACGTGCCGCCGTTCTTCGGCGAGGTCGCGCGCGTGCTGCGCCCGGGCGGCAGCGTGATCTGCGTCGCGACCGGCGGAGAGCGAACGCCCTTCTACACGCCGCACTCGGTGCTGGAGCGGGGCTTCCGTCGCCACGGGATCCAGCTGCGTCGCCGAGGGCCGCGCCGGCAACGGCCTGTACTGGGTCGGTCGCTCCGGCGGGCTCGAATAGGCTGGCTGCGTGGCCGCCGAGCGCAGCTTCGCCCTGCTCGTGAACCCCTCAGCCGGCGGCGGCCGCGCCAAGGGCCTCGTGCCGCAGATCGAGGCCGAGATGCGCTCGCGCGGGCTCGCTCACCGGGTCGTGCTGACCCGCGGCGTCGAGCACGGTCGCGACGAGGCGCTCGCGGCCGCGCAGGCCGGGGAGACGCCCGTGGTGGTCAGCGGCGACGGGCTCATCGGCCAGGTCGGCGGCGCGCTGGCCGGAGGCGGCGCGACCATGGGCGTGATCCCCGGGGGGCGCGGCAACGACTTCGCCAGGGTGGCGGGGATCCCCACCGAGGTCGGCGAGGCCGTGGCGGCCCTGGAGGCCGGGTACGTGCGAGAGGTCGACGTGGGCCAGTGCGGCGGGGGGCGCTTCCTGTGCATCGCGAGCCTGGGATTCGACTCCGACGCCAACCGCATCGCCAACGACGCAAAGCTGGTGCGCGGCAACCTCGTCTACGCCTACGCCGCCGTGCGCGCCCTGATCGCGTGGAAGCCGGCGCGCTTCGACCTGGAGCTCGACGGCCGCCCGGTCACGGTCACCGGGTATTCGGTGGCGGTGGCCAACAGCAAGGCCTACGGCGGCGGCATGTTCATCGCCCCAGGCGCGGAGTTGGACGACGGGCTGCTCGACGTGGTCACGAGCGGCACCGTGAGCAAGCTCCGCTTCCTGGCTAACCTGCCGAAGGTGTTCAAGGGCACCCACGTCGACGAGCCCGAGGTCACCGTCGAGCAGGCCCGGGAAGTGAAGATCGCGGCCGATCGCCCGTTCACGGTCTACGCGGACGGCGACCCCATCGCCGAGCTGCCGGCGACGGTGACGCTGATGCCGCGCGCCCTGCGCGTGATCGTCGCGGCGCCGGGAAACTGAGCCCATGGCGAGCCGGGCGTTCGCGCCGAAGCTGGCGCTCGCGCGCGCGAGCGGGGCCCTGAGCCGCCGCAGCGGCCGCGGCGGCGGCACCACCCTCCCCGGACGGCTGCTGCTGCGCATGGCGCCCGACGCCATCGAGAGGCTGGGATCGCGCCTTACCGAGGGCTGCGCGATCGTCAGCGCCACCAACGGCAAGACCACCACCTCGGGGATGATCGCCGCCGCCCTGGGCGCCGCCGGGCGCACTCCCGTCCACAATCGCGCCGGCTCGAACATGACCTGGGGCGTTGCGACGGCGCTGCTCGAGCAGTCGGGGACCGGAGGGCCTGTTCGAGGTCGACGAGGCGTGGCTGCCGAAGGTCGCCTCCGAGCTCGACCCGCGGCTGATCGTGCTGGGAAACCTCTTCCGCGACCAGCTCGACCGCTACGGCGAGCTCGAGCACCTGGCCGACGAGTGGGGCGAGGTCGTCGCCGCACGGGCGGGCCGCACAAGCTTCGTACTGAACGCCGACGACCCGCTGGTGGCGGACCTCGGCCGTGACGCGGACCTCCAGCGCCGGCCGGGGGTCAGCTACTTCGGCATCGAGGACCCCACCCAGGCGCTGTCAGAGCTCCAGCACGCCTTCGACGCCAAGCACTGCCGCCGCTGCGGCGCCCCGTACTCGTACGAGCGCAGCTTCGTGGGTCACCTGGGCCACTACTCCTGCCCCAACTGCGGGGCCGACAGGCCGGCTCCCGACTTCGCCGCCACCCGCATCGAGCTCGACGGCATGCGCGGGTCGCGCATGACGGTACGCACGCCGGACGGCGAGATCGAGGTCGGCCTCCCCCTCCCCGGCCTTTACAACGCCTACAACGCCCTGGGCGCGATCGCCGCCGCCGCGGGCCTGGGCGTGCCCCTCGATCGGGCGGTCGCCGGCATCGAGTCGTCGAAGTCGGCCTTCGGGCGTGTGGAGACCATCCCCGTCGCGGGCAAGCCGGTCTCGATCCTGCTGATCAAGAACCCGGCCGGCGCCAACGAGGTGCTTCGAACCCTGCGGCTCGAGGGCGAGTCGCACGAGGAGGATGGCCGTCTGGACCTCTGGATGGCGCTCAACGACCGCATCGCCGACGGCCGCGACGTGTCGTGGATCTGGGATGCGGACTTCGAGGTCCTCGCGGGCTCGGTGCGAAGCGTGGTCTGCGCGGGGACGCGCGCTCCCGAGATGGCTCTGCGGCTGAAATACGCCGGTATTCCCGACCGACGCCATCGAGGTGGTGCCGGACATCGCGCGCTCCCTGGACCGGGCGGTCGCCGGGAGCAGGGGCACGGTCTTCGCCCTCCCCACCTACACGGCCCTGATCGAGCTGCGCACGCTGCTGGCCGGGCGCGGGCTGGCCAAGGAGTTCTGGCGTTGACCCCGGCGAGCGCTCCCCCGGCGGGCGAGGCGGCCATCTGGCACGACGTGGAGTGCGGTGCGTACTCCGCCGACCTGGCGCTGTGGCGCGAGCTCGCCGAGGCCGCGAAAGGCCCGATCCTGGAGCTGGGCGCCGGCACCGGCCGCGTAACGATCGATCTCGCACGCGCGGGCCACGAGGTGGTGGCGGTCGAGCGAGACCCGGAGCTGGCCGCTGCCCTCGCCGAGCGCGCGAACGGCGCCGTTCAGGCGGTCGCGGCCGACGCGCTGGAGCTCGACCTGGGCCGGCGCTTCGCCCTTGTCATCGCCCCCATGCAGCTGATGCAGGTGCTCGGCGGCGCCGCTGCGCGAAGCGAGGCGCTGAAGTCGGTCGCGCGCCATCTCGCCGACGATGGCCTCGCGGCGGCGGCGCTCGTGGAGGGCGTCGGGCAGAGCGAGGTCATCGGCGAAGGCGACCTGCTTCCGGACATCCGCGAGGTCGACGGCTGGGTCTACTCCAGCACTCCGCTCGCGCTTCAGGCCGACACGGACTCGATGTCGGCGGTGCGCCGCCGCCAGCGGGTCTCTCCCGCGCGGCGAGCTGACCGAGACCACGCACGTCGACCGGCTCGAGCGCCTGAGCGCCGCCGAGCTCGACGAGCAGGCCGCGGCCGCCGGCCTGCGCAGCCGAGGGCACCGGCGCATCGCCGACGACGATTCGTTCGTGGGAGCCACGGTCTGCCTCTGGGGGCTCGCATGAGCAGCACACTGCGCTTCCTGGCGCTCTACCCAGACCAGATGAACATCTACGCCGACCGGGGCAACATGCTGTTCCTGCGCCGCCGCTGCGAGTGGCGCGGAATGGGGTTCGAGTACGCCGAGTCGGGCCCGGGTGAGGGATTCGACCCGGGCGCGCACGATCTGATCTACATCGGCGGCGGCCAGGACCGCGATCAGAAGCTGGTGGCGGCGGACATGCTCGAGACGAAGCGCGACGCGATCGACTCGGCGGCCGGCGACGGCGCGGTTGTGCTCGCGGTCTGCGGCGGCTACCAGCTCCTCGGGCACTCCTACGAGCTGGGGTCCGAGCGGATCGCGGGCCTGGGGCTCGCCGACCTCGAGACCATTCGCGAGGACGGCCCACGCCTCATCGGCAACGTCGCGATCGAGGTCGACCTGGGCACGGGCCCGCAGACGCTCGCGGGCTTCGAGAACCACGGCGGGCGCACCCATCTCGGTTCCGATGCGCGGCCGCTCGGGCGCGTGCTGCAGGGGTTCGGCAACAACGGGCGCGACGGCCACGAGGGAGTTCGCCGCGACAACCTCTTCGGCACCTACCTGCACGGCCCCCTGCTCCCCAAGAACGCCTGGCTGGCCGACCGCCTCACTCAGCTCGCGCTGGCGCGCGGCGGGGGATCCGAGTCGCAGCTCGAGCCCCTCGACGACGAGCTCGAGCGCGCCTCGCACGAGTCGGCCGCCCACGCCGCCGGCCTCCGCTAACTCCCTTCGGGGTCATCCCTTCGGGGTCAGACCCCGTGAGTCGCCTCTCTCAGGGGGTCAGACCCCTTGAGTCGAGCGGACTCAAGGGGTGTCGCCGAGCCGAATGCCACCTGAGCGGCAAAGGTTTCGCGGGCCACCGCAGCAGAGTCACCGAACCATTCGAGCATGCGTTCGGCGGCAAGCCATACCGGGCGTTCGTCACTGAGCGTGGCCCTGTAGCTGCTCCACGGCCACGCCTCTGGGCGACTGCAGAGCCCGGCTTCGACCGGGTTGCGCGCGATGTACGCGCTGACCGCGACGACCTGGGCATCCGAGCGCATGAGCTTCGCTCCGTACCTGCCCTGAAACAAGTGTCCGACGAGACCGTGCCGAGCGTTGACAAACTGCGCATGCCTGCCGTGAAGTTGTTGCATACCTGCGCTGAGATTCCCCTTCGGGGTTTCGACGAGTAGATGAACATGGTTGTCCATGAGGCAATAGGCCAGGCATAGCCAGGAGTAGCCGGCTACCGCCCGACTTAGCTGATCGAGGTAGGCCCGACGATCGACGTGATCGCGGTAGATGAGCTCTTTCCGATTCCCTCGTGCAAAGACGTGGTAGATGCCTCCTTCGACATTTTCGCGAGGCTTGCGTGCCACATCGCTCCTAACCCCCACGTCTACTTTCGCGCCCTCGCGCAGGCCGAGATCTCAGTCGTCTCGTATCAGGGGGTCTGACCCCCGTTCGAGGCGGCTTAGCGGCCGCTGGAGCCGAACCCGCCGGCTGCCCGCGCGCTCTCGGTGAGCTCCGTCGCCGCGACGGGCACGGCCTCGGCGAACGGCGTGATCAGAAGCTGCGCGATCCGGTCGCCGACGTCGATCGCGAACTCCTCCTCGCGATCGGTGTTGAGGAGCAACACCCGCACCTCCCCGCGATAGCCGGAGTCGATCAGCCCGGGGCTGTTGACGAGCGCGATTCCGTGCTTGGCGGCGAGCCCGGACCGCGGGAGAACGAGCCCCGCATGGCCCGGCGCGATCTCGACGGCGATCCCCGTGCCCACGGACGCGCGCCCGCCGGGCTCCAGGGTCGCCTGCTCGCTTGCGTGGAGGTCGAGCCCGGCGTCGCCCTCGTGCGCGCGGGCGGGCAGCCGCGCGGCGTCCGAGAGGAGCGTCACTCGCAGCTCCATCAGCCCGGCCGGCCGTTCCCGCTCACCGAGAACTCCTCGAAGCGGTGCGCGAGCCCGGCGGGAACCTTCGCGCGGACGGTCACGCCCTCCGGGCCGTCGGAGCGCTCGACGTCGCCGGCGACCTCGTGCAGCTCGGCAAGGCGAGCCCCCTCGCTGTAGGGGACGAGCAGGTGGACCTCGGCGAGGGTCGCCGAGAAGGCCGCCTCAACGGCTTCGCCGAGCTCGTCGAGGCCCTCACCCGTGACGGCCGAGATCACCACGGACCCCGGGTTCAGGATGCGCAGCTCGCTGCGATCGTCCTCGTCCAGCAGGTCCGCCTTGTTGAGCACGAGCAGCCGCGGCTGGTCGTGGGCCCCGATCTCCTCGAGCACGGACTCCACGGCGGCGATCGTCTCGGCCCGCTGCGCCGCAGGCTCGGAGACGTCGACGACGTGGAGGATGAGGTCCGCGAGGATCGTCTCCTCCAGCGTCGCCTTGAATGCCTCGACCAGCTGGTGCGGCAGCTTGCGGATGAAGCCGACGGTGTCGGTCACGAGGTACTCGCGCCCGGCGTGCGTGAAGTTGCGCGTGGTCGGGTCGAGCGTGTGGAAGAGCCTGGACCCCACGCCAACGTCGGCGCCCGTGAGGGCGTTGAGCAGCGTCGACTTGCCGGCGTTGGTGTACCCGGCGAGCGCGACCTTCGGCAGCGGCGAGGACTGGCGCGAGGCGCGCATGACCCCGCGGGAGCGCTCCACCTCGCGCAGGCGGCGGCGAAGCTTGGCGATGCGGTCGCGGGCCAGGCGGCGGTCGGTCTCGATCTGCGACTCGCCCGGGCCCCTGGTGCCGATGCCGCCGCCGAGACGCTCGAGGTGCGTCCACAGCCCTCGCATGCGCGCGAGGTTGTACTCCAGCTGGGCGAGCTCGACCTGGAGCTTGCCCTCGGAGCTGTGCGCGTGGTCGGCGAAGATGTCGAGGATCACGGCGGTCCGGTCGATCACGGGCACTCCCAGCGCCGCCTCCAGGTTGCGCTCCTGCCGCGGGGCCAGCTCGTCGTCGACGGCGACCACGTTCGCGTCGGCGCGCTTGATCTCCCGGGCGACCTCCTCGAGCTTGCCGCGGCCCAGGTAGCGGTCCGGGTCGGGGCTCGGGCGAACCTGCACCATCTCCCCCGCCGTCGCGACACCGGCCGTGCGCAGCAGCTCCTTGAGCTCGGCGACCGGATCCTCGCCGTTTGCGGCGGCCGGAATTGCAGCCAAAGCGAGCGCCCGCTGGCGGGCGCGAGGGTTCACGACGCCCGCGGGTCCTGCTCGCTCCATCCGGGCTCAGTGTAGGCGGGGCCCGCGCTCGAATAGGGTTTCTCGGGTGAAGGTCTTCGTCACCGGCGGAACCGGCTTCATCGGCGGCCATGTGGTGCGCCAGCTGCGCGAGCGCGGCGACGAGTTGGTCGCCCTCGCGCGCAGCCCCGAGAAGGGAAGGTCGCTCGAGGAGCTGGGCTGCCAGGTGGTGGCGGCCAGCCTCTCCGATCGCCAGGCCATCCGCGCCGGCATGGAGGGTTGTGACGCCGTGATCCACGGGGCCGCCGTCTACGAGGTCGGGATCCCCGAGTCCGAGCATGCCGCCATGCGCGAGGCCAACGTGACCGGCACCGAGAACGTCCTCGGCGCCGCGCTCGAGGCGAAGATCGGAAAGATCGTCTACGTCTCCTCGATCGTCGCCTTCGGCAACACCCACGGCGAGGTGGTCGACGAAAGCTTCCAGCACCCCGGCGGCACCTACACCTCCTACTACGAGCAGACCAAGGTCGAGGCCCACGAGGTCGCCGATCGGCTGATCGGCGAGGGGCTGCCCTGCGTGATCGTGCAGCCGGGCGGGGTGTTCGGGCCCGACGACCACTCCGCGATCGGCAAGCAGATGACCGACTTCGTCCGCGGCCGCCTGCCGGCGGTTGCCTTCCCCGACGTCGGCATGAACATGGTGCACGTCGAGGACATCGCCGCCGGCATCATCCTCGCGCTCGACAGGGGCAAGCCCGGCGAGTCCTACGTGATGGGCGGCGAGGTCACCACGATGCGCGGGCTGCTCGACTCGCTGGCCGGCGTCGTCGGCAAGAAGCCGCCGAAGCGAACGATCCCCACGGGCCTGCTGAAGGCCATGGCGCCCATCGGCCCCGTGATCGGCAAGGTCATGGGCCAGCCGCCGAACATGCGCGAGCTGATCAGCTCGGCCGACGGCGTGACCTTCTGGGCCAAGGACGACAAGGCCCGCGCCGAGCTCGGCTACGAGCCGCGCGACCTGAAGACGGGCCTCGCGGCGACGTTCCCAAGCGCGTAGCCGCCTCCCACTCCATCGAGCCGAGGCAGCGGTCTATGCTGCTTTGCGTGCGGAACGCGACAAAGTTCTGAGAGGCACTGCGCGGGCGATGGCACAGCAGGAAGCGAGCGTCGTAGGAGCGGAGTCGAGGCGCCCGCGCCGCGCGGCCGGAATGGTCATGACTTCAGGCGAACGGAAGTGGAAGTACTTCGCCTGGGCTTCCGCGTTCGCGCTGGCGGTTGCACTCTTCCTGGCCCCCCGCGCTCTCTCGTTCACGCAGAAGACCCGGTCCTTCAACGTGGCGTCCTTCCCCGCTCGCTCCACCGCGAGCGTGAAGTGCCCCAAGGGCCAACACGTCTTCGGCGGCGGAGTGAGCGCTCACGCCAGCAGCGTGGTCCTTGTCGCTTCGTTTCCCTTCGACGGCAAAGATCGTGACAAGCGGCCCGACGATGGCTGGCGAGTCAGGGTGGACAACCGCGACGCTGCCACGACCGCCCACGTCGCCGCGGTATGCGCGGCTCGGCAGCCGACCTATCGCACGCAGAGCTTCAAGGCCGTACCCGGGGATCAGAGCACGAGCTCGGCTCTTTGCGGTCACGGTCGGCACGTCACCGGAGGCGGGGTCGACTACGCCCCGCCGGCGGGCGACGGCCTGATCGCAGACACCTTCCCTGGCACCCGCAGAGAATGGGCGGTGTACATCGACAACTACGGCGCCAAGCGCCTGCCGGCCACGGCCTATGCGACGTGTGCCAAGGGGGACTTCAAAAAGGTTCGGGGCGGCTTCTTTCAGGTGCCCGCGTTCGGTGCCCTGGATGGTTCTGCAGAATGTCCTGGCGGCAAGCAGGCGACCGGCGGCGGCGTCCTCAGCGAGTACAACGATGGCCCGGACTACGACACGTCGGGCATCAACACGAGCTTCCCGATCGACGGCGGAGATGCCGACCTTGCCCCCGACGACGCCTGGCGCGCACAGACCGTGAGCTTCGCCTCGGGAGAGGTCTTCTCCGAGGCAATGGCGATCTGTGTCAAGTAGCCGTATCGCCTCGTTCCAGCGGAACGGTCACTTCACCTGATACAGATGACGACACGGCTGCCGCGATCAGGTTGGCTGCCCGTCGACGGCTGACAAGGAGATCAAGTTGAAGCATCTGGAAGAGGCCCCGCGAGGCGCCTGGCTGACCACGGACGCGCCCCAGGACGAGATTCCCGAGATCGCGATGCATCCCGAAGCCGCGATGCTGCTCGTCAGCGAAGAGCTCGCGGTGGAGGGAATTCCCGAGCGCAACCTCGCCACCTTCGTGACCACCTGGATGGAGCCGGAAGCACGCCAGGTGATCGATGAGAACCTTCACCGGAACTTCATCGATCACGCGGAGTACCCCATGACTGCGGAGATCGAGCAGCGGTGCATCAGGATGCTCGCCAAGCTCTTCAACGCGCCCGGAGAGACGACCGGCGCCCGCACCCAGGGATCCTCAGAGGCGATCATGCTCGGCGCGCTGTCCCTCAAGTGGAAGTGGCGCCAGCGCCGAGAGGCGGCGAACAAGTCCACGGACAAGCCGAACCTCGTCTTCGGCGGTGACGTGCACGTCGTGTGGGAGAAGTTCTGCCGCTACTTCGACGTCGAGCCGCGCATCGTCCCCCTGCAGGCCGGCAAGTACACGATCGGCCCTGAGGACGTCGAGCCCCATCTCGACGAGAACACGATCGGCGTCGCCGCAGTCGTCGGGACCACGTTCACCGGTCACGCCGACGATGTCGTCGGGATCAACGACCTGCTCGTCAGCTACCGCGACGAGAAGGGCCTCGACATCCCCCTGCACATCGACGGCGCCAGCGGCGCCTTCGTGTGGCCCTTCCTCTACCCGGATTCGAAGTGGGACTTCCGGCTCGAGCAGGTTCGCTCGATCAACGCCTCAGGGCACAAGTTCGGCCTGGTGTACCCGGGCATCGGCTGGCTGATCTTCCGCGAGAAGTCGGACCTCGCCGAGGACCTGGTGTTCTACGAGAACTACCTCGGGAAGACCGACGCCACCTTCACCCTGAACTTCTCGACTGGGTCGTCGATGGTGCTCGCCCAGTACTACAACTTCGTTCGCTTCGGCAAGTCGGGCTACCGGCGGATCATGGAGATCATGCAGGAGAACGCCAGGGCGCTCGCGGAGGACATCAAGGGCCTCGGCCCCTTCCAGGTCATCGGCGCCGACGCGGAGACGCTTCCCCTGGTCGCGTTCAACCTCGCCGAGGAGCTCCCGTACGACGAGTTCGACATCGCGTTCCAGCTCTCGGCCGAACGCGGCTGGATGGTTCCCGCCTACACGATGCCGCCTGATGCCCATGAGGTGAAGATGATGCGCGCCCTGGTGAAGCTCAATCTGCCCCGGTCACTGGTGGACAGGCTGGTCGGCGACATCTCGGACGCGATCAAGACCCTCGAGGTCAAGGGCCCGGTCACCAAGCAGGAGCGGGCGCTCGTCAAGACCAGCGTCACCCACTGAGAGGCTGAGGGTTCCCCGAGCCGGCTACGCCGTCGCCGGTTTTCCGGTGAGCACTCGGGAAGGCCGGAACCCCTTGACGATCAGGTAGATCGCGAACGACGCCTCGAAGACGAAGACCGGAATGGCGAAGACTCCTGCTCCGCTGCTGGTTACGCCGAAGACGACGAAGACGACGAGGATCTTCGAGGCAAAGATCAGCGGCCCACCGCTCGTGACCCGGGTCCAGAGGACGATCGCGTCGGGCAGCGGGTCGCCGCTCGCGACGCCGTGCTGAAACGCGCTCATCTCAGCGACCCGTGCTCATGACGCGAGGTGCTCTCTGATTCGCTCCATGGCCTCGGTGATCCTTTCGTCGGGTGTGGTCAGCGAGATCCGGAAGAACCCCTCGCCCGGACGGTCCGTACATCGAGCCGGGCGAGACGACCACTGCGGCCTCCTCCAGCACGAGCTCGGCGAAGGAGGTCGACGTGTGCCCCTCCGGCACCGGGGCCCAGACGTAGATCGTGCCCTTCGGCGTCGGGACGTCGACGCCGATCTGGGCGAGAGCCGACACCACGAGGTCGCGCCGGCGCGCATAGATCTCGTTCATGTCGGCAACCGGCTGCTGGGGGCCGTTGAGCGCCGCGGCCCCGGCGAGCTGGATCGCCTCGAAGAGTCCCGAGTCGACGTTGGTCTTCAGTCGCCAGTAGGTCTTGATCGCCTCGGCGTTGCCGAGGATCGCCGCGCAGCGCCAGCCGGTCATGTTGAAGCCCTTCGAGAGGGAGAAGACCTCGATGCCGACGTCTCCGGCACCCGGGGTCGCGAGGAAGCTGGGAGCCACGTAGCCGTCGTAGGTGGTCTCCGAGTAGGCGTTGTCGTGGACGACGAGGATGTCGTGCTCGCGGGCCAGCTCGACCGCGCGCTCGAACAGCCCCTCCGGCGCGATCGCGCCCGTCGGGTTGTTCGGGTAGTTCAGGAACATCAGCCGCGCGCGCTGGAGCGCCTCGGCCGGGATCGCGTCGAGGTCCGGCGCGAAGCCCAGCTCGGGCACGAGCGGAAGCAGGACGCCCTCCGCCCCCGCCAGCAGCGGCCCGCCCGTGTAGACCGGATAGCCGGGGTCGGAGGCCAGCGCGACGCCGCCCGGGTCCAGGAAGGCGAAACAGAGGTTGTAGATGCACTCCTTCGCGCCGATCGCGGGGATGACCTCGGACTCCGGGTCGATCTCCACGCCGAAGCGGCGGTCGTAGAAGCCGGCGAGCGCCTCGCGGTACTCCGCCCGGCCCCGGTTCGTCGGATAGTTGTGGTTTGCCGGGTCCGCAACCGCGGCCTGCATCGCCTCGACGATGTGCGGGAACGTCGGCATGTCGGGATCGCCGATCCCGAGGCTGATCACGTCGATTCCGGCATCGCGCTTGTCGGCGACGCGCCGCTCGAGCTCGGCGAACATGTACGGCGGAATCGCCTCGACGCGCTTCGAAGGATCCGTCAGGGCCATCGATTCAGGCTATACGGCCAAGGCTGGCTCAGGCGTCCTCGAGCTCGTGCGCGAGCTCGGGCGCCAGCTCCGCCGAGTAGACGGCCTCGGCGGTGCCGGTCAGCGTCACGTCGAGCTCGTCGGTGACGTCGACCGTCAGCTCGCCGCCGTCGAGCGCGACCGTCAGCGGGCTCGGCGCTCCGCCCAGGAACGCGGCCACGGCGGCGCCGGTGGCGCCGGTGCCCGAGGCCATGGTCTCCCCCACTCCGCGCTCGAAGATCCGCGCTCGCACACGCGATCCCTCGACGCTCGTGAACGAGACGTTGGTCCGGTTGGGAAAGAGCCCGCTGTGCTCGATATCCGGGCCGATGGCCGCGAGGTCCAGGTCCTCGACCTCGTTCCCCACCTCGATCACGCACTGGGGGTTGCCGACATTGACATGGCGAAACGCCCATTCGCGCCCGCCCGCGGCGACCGTGCCCGTGCCGTCCGCGGATCCGCCGGGGAAGTCGACGGACGAGGTCCTCGCCCGGCCCAGCCCCATGGCGACGGTGCCCGGGCCGATGATCCGCGGCGTCAGCGCACCTGCCTTGGTGAGGATGGAGAACTCGTCCTTCTCCGTCCAGCCGTGTCTGCGCAGGTAGAGCACGGCCTCACGCGCGCCGTTGCCCGACAGCTCGGCCTCGGACCCGTCGGGGTTGAAGATCCGAAGCTCGGCGACGTGCTCCGGGTCGTGCGAATGCTGCAGGAGCAAGACGCCGTCGGAACCGGGCCCTCGGTGGGGGTCGCAGAGGCGCCGGATGCGCGCCTCGCTCAGCGCCCACGGAAGCTCGTCGCGCTCGACGATGAGGTAGTCGTTGCCGAGGGCTTGCCACTTCTCGAACCTCATGCGGCCTCATTGTGGTCGAGTAGAGCGACGACCCGCTCCGCGACCGCTTCGTCGGTCAGCGCGGTGCGGTCGAGCGCCTCGACTCCCTCCATGCGGCGCATCCACGTGAGCTGGCGCCGCGCGAACGCCCGATGGGACCCCGCGAGGGACTCGGTGTCGCCGGCGAGCAGCGCCTCGAACCCGAGCGCCTTGCGCGCCGTGCGCGAGGCGCCGGCGGCCTCGGCGCGCCGGACCTCGTCCTCGGCCCCGGCGTCGAGGATGGCTTGGGCGCGGGCGCTAACCCGCTCGCGAAGCTCCTCGCGACTCACGGTGATGCCCACGAGCGTCGTGGGGCGCCGCGGCGCGCTCGCCCACAGGCCATCCGTGCCGCTCGCCGGGGCGATCCCCATGCGCTGGAGGCCCGACAGGCGGGCCACGCGCTTGGCGTCGTTGGGGTGCACACCCTCGGCCAGCTCGGGCGCAAGGCGCGCATGGAGGGCCGGCGCGCCGTGCAGCGCCAGCTCGCGCTCCACGTCAGTGCGCACGTCCTCGGGAAGTGGCGGGCGCAGGTCGAGCTCGGCGAGCGCGGCGCGCAGATAGAGGCCCGCGCCCCCGACCACGATCGGGCGGCGTCCCGCCGCCATCGCTGCGTCGATCTCGGCGTGGGCTCGCTCGGCGAAGCGTCCCGCGCTCCACTCCTCGCCGATTCCGGAGATGCCCACTAGCCGGTGCTCCAGGCGGTCGCGCTCGCCGGCGGTCGGCGCTCCGCTCAGGATCTCGAGCCCCCGGTAGAGCTGGAATGCGTCGCAGGAGATCGCAACGGGGTCCTCCCCGCGCTCGCGAAGCGCCTGGGCCACCGCGATCGCGACCGACGTTTTCCCCACGGCCGTGGGGCCGAAGATCGCGAGCACGTTCATTCGCGCTCGGAGGCGTCCCCGAAGCCCTTGCGGGCGAGCTGCCCGCGCGAGGCGGCCCGGATCTCCTTCCAGGTGGGCGCTCCGTCGTCGCTGTCGGGGTCGACCTGGATCAGCGGGCGAAGCGGGAGGCGTTCGGAAAGCCAGCGGAACTGCTCGGAGTCGCGGTCGAGCTGCGGCTGCAGGGTCTCGAGGAAACCGGGCACGTGGAAGGAGCGCATGTAGTGGATGTGCACCAGGTCGGTGAGGTCCAGCCGAGCGTCCTCGTCGCGCATGTCGGCGCGGCGGGTGATCCGGTAGTTATAGGACGACGGGAGGTTCAGCACGCGATCGGGCCGCCTGGAGAGCACGGCGGCCAGCGAGAGCTGCTCGGCGTGGTTGATCCCGCGCTTTGGCAGATGCGGCGTGTCGATCAGCACCTTCAGCATCTCGAGCCAGTCGTCGGCCAGGCGCGACTCTCGGCGCATGCAGACGAGCCCCGTGTTCCAGTAGGCGCGGATCCGTACGCGCTTGATGGCCGTCTTCGTAAATGGGCGCTCCTCGGTGCCGGTGAGCTCGTACAGGCGCTGCCAGTAGGGCTCGTTCTTGTGCCCCTGGCCCGTGCTGCCGTCGCTGATGCGCCCGACCGGGGTCACCGCGGCGTCGATCCCGTCCTCGAGATCGAAGCGAGCCGGCTCGGCGAGGACTACGGAGTCGGAGTCGGAGAGCACCAGGACGTCCTCCGGCCACTCGCGCTCGGCGTGGACGAGGCTGTGGACCTTGTTGGCCAGGGCGTAGGCGTCGTGCTCGACGTTGAGCGGCTCCTGGACGAGATCGACGCCGATCGCGCCAAAGCGTGCGACCGTGTCGTCGGCCAGCGGAGCGCCCGCGCGAGGCCGGTAGGCGACGATTGGGCTGTCTGCGTAGCGCCCGCCGAAGCGGCGAATCGACTCGCAGAGCAGTATCGACTCACCCTCGAGGCGGCCCGCCTCGACGCAGAAGACGAACCGCAGGCTCATGCGCCCGCGATCGACGTCCCGGCGAGCCGCGAAACGAGGAGCTCACGGCCGGCGAGGGTCGTCGACGTCGCTGAATCGATCTCGACCGTCACCAGCTCGCCCGCCCTGGCGGTCCCCTCGAAGTTCACAGTCTTGTTGTGGCGCGTACGCCCCCGAAGGCGTGCCGGGTCGTTGCGGCTCGGGCCCTCCACCAGGACCTCCATCGCGCGGCCCACGAAGCGCTGAGAGCGCTCGCGGGCGCGACGCTGAACCGCCTCGACGAGCCTCTCCATGCGCTCGCGCTTGACCGGGTGCGGGACGCGGTCGCCCAGCGATTCTGCCTCCGTCCCTCGCCGCGGCGAGAAGATGAACGTGAAGGCGCCGTCGTAGCCGACCTCCTCCACGACCTCCAGCGTCTCGTCGAACTCGGCCGCGGTCTCGCCGGGGAAGCCCACGATGATGTCGGTCGTCAGCGCGCAGTCCGGCACGTGCTCGCGGACCAGCGCGACCCGGTCGAGATACCGCCGGCGGTCGTACGTTCGCCGCATCGCCTTCAGCACGCGGCTCGATCCGGACTGAAGCGGCAGGTGGATGTGCTCGCAGAGCGCTGGAAGCTCGGCGTGGGCGCGGATCACGTCCTCGCGCATGTCCTTCGGGTGCGGGCTGGTGTAGCGGATGCGCTCGACTCCCTTCACCGCGTCCACGCGCGCCAGGAGCTCGGCGAAGGTGATGCGTGTCCCCAGGGGGAGGTCGCGGCCGTAGGAGTTGACGTTCTGGCCCAGCAGGGTCACCTCGCTGACGCCGTCGGCCGCGAGGCGCTCGGTCTCGGCGAGCAGCTCACCCGGGTCGCGGCTCTGCTCACGCCCGCGGGTCGACGGCACGATGCAGTACGAGCAGCGGCAGTTGCAGCCCTGCGAGATCTGCAGCCACGCCTGGAAGTCGCGCTCGCGCCGCTCGGGGAGGCGCCCGGCGAAGTCCTCGAAGTCGAAGTAGCCCTGGGCGCTCAGCGACTCGCTGGTGAGGAACTCCGCGAGCTTGTGGATCTGGCCAGGGCCGAAGGCGACGTCGACGAAGGGGAAGCGCTCGAACACCTCGTCCTTGACCGACTGCGCCCAGCAGCCGCCCACCCCCACGATGCGCTCCGGATTCTCGGACTTCAGCCGCTTGGCCTCCCCGAGGTGCGCGATGAAGCGGCTGTCGGCCGACTCGCGGATCGAGCAGGTGTTGAACAGGATCAGGTCGGCGCCCGCGCGCTCGGGGCTCGCCACGTAGCCGAGCGACTCCAGCATGCCGCGCATCCGCTCGGAGTCGTGCTCGTTCATCTGGCAGCCAAAAGTGGTGACGTGGTACGTCGCCATGGGCTCAGTCTAGGGCGCTGCTCGCGGCGGAAACCCGCGCTACTTGACGGTGAGCGTGCCCTTCATGCCGGCCTGTTCGTGACCGGGGACATCGCAGAAGAAGGTGTAGGTGCCTGGCGGGAGGTCCACGGTCGCGCTGGCCTTGCCGCCGCTCACCAGGTTGGTGCCGCCGAGAACCTTGCCGCTCGAGTCCTGGATCTTCACGTCGTGGCCAACGGGCGACTGATTCGTGAAGTCGATCTTCACGGGGCCGGGCTTGCTGGTCACGGTCTTCTGCTCGAATGCGAGCTGGCCGGTCGGGTCGGCGGAGATGTCGACGGTGCCCCCGGGGCCGCCCGCCTGCTGGGAGGTGGAGGTCGTCGAGCTGCTCGCGGTAGTGGAGGTCGACTGCGTGGTGCTGGTCGTCGCGGTCGACGTGGACGCGGCGGTCGACGCCGCGGCCCGCTCAGCCTCGGTCTTGGCCTGCTCGTCCTGGGCGTTCAGGACCGCAAACGTGGCCGTCGCGCCCACCAGCGAGATGAAGAAGACGATCACCCCGGCGAGGACCCCGCGGTTCGCCGGGAAGCTGGGGGCCCGCAGACCGATGACGGAAACGACGAGCGCCGAGAGGACGAGCGCGATTCCGAAGGTGTAGAAGAGCGTCTGGTGTGACATGCGGGCGCGATGCTACCGGCGAGGCGCGGCGGAAGGCGCCGCGCCACGCGCCTACGAGGCGTACGACGTGGCTCGGCTCTCGCGGATCACGGTGATCTTGATCCGGCCGGGGAACTCGACCTCCTTCTCGATCGCCGCCGCGATCTGATGGGAGATCATCGCCGCGGCCTCGTCGTCGACCGTGCCGGGGTCCACGATCACGCGCACCTCGCGGCCCGCGCGCATCGCGAAGACCCGCTCGACGCCGGGATGGCGCCCGGCGATCTCCTCCAGCTCGCGAAGGCGCGTGACGTACTCCTCCAGCGAGTCGCCCCGGGCCCCCGGCCGCGCTCCGGACAGCGCATCAGCCGCCTGGATGATCACGGCCTCGACCGTCTTCGGCTCGACCTCGTTGTGGTGCGCCTCGATCGCGTGGGCCACCGCCTCCGGCTCGCCGGCCCGGCGCACGATGCGCCCGGCGACGATGGCGTGCGTGCCCTCCACCTCGTGCGAGACGGCCTTGCCCAGATCGTGCAGCAGCGCAGCGCGGCGGGCGGTCTCCACCGAGGCCCCCAGCTCGCCGGCGATGATCGCCGCGATCCCCGCGCACTCGACCAGGTGGTCGAGCACGTTCTGCCCGTAGCTGGTGCGGTATCGCAGCTGGCCCAGAAGCTGGATCAGCTTCGGGTCCAGGCCGTTGACGTGGGCCTCCAGGGCCGCCCGCTCGCCCTCTTCGACGATCTTCGCGTCGATCTCGGCCCGCACGTTCTCGTGGGTCTCCTCGATCAGCGGCGGGGTGATGCGCCCGTCGGCGACCAGGCGCTCCAGGGTGAGCCGCGCGATCTCACGGCGCACGCCGTCGAAGCTCGACAGCACGACGGCCGAAGGGGTCTCGTCGATGATGATGTCGACTCCCGTCAGCTGTTCCAGCATGCGGATGTTGCGGCCCTCGCGGCCGATGATCCGGCCCTTCATCTCGTCGCCGGGAAGCTCGACGAGGCGGGTCGTCGTCTCGCCCGCGTGGCGGGCGGCGAGGCGCTGCATGGCGACGGAAAGGATGCTCCGCGCGCGCCGGTCGGCCTCGTTCTTCGCCTCCTTCTCCATCTCGACGAGGCGCAGCCCGAGCTGGTGCTGGGCCTCCTGCTCCACGTCGGCGATGAGCAGCTGTTTCGCCTGGGTGGCGGACAGCCCCGAGATCCGCTCGAGCTCGCGTCGCTGCACGCGCTTGGCGCGCTTCAGCTCCTCGGCCTGCTGGCCGAGGTTGCGCTCGCGGTCCTCGAGGGCCTGGGCGCGGCGCTCCATCTCCGCACCTCTGTGCCGCCAGCGACTCGACCTCGCGAAGCGCCACCTCCTCCATGCGCGCGATCTCCTCGCGCCGCGCCTGGAGCTCGGAGACGGCGGCGTCGACGTCGACCGCCGGCGCCTGCGCGGGCGGCGGCCCGGCCTGGATCACCGGGCTCGGCTCCTGCGGGCCGGCCTGGGGCTCTGTGGGCTGCGGCGTCTGCGGCCCGGTCCCGGGTGTTGGCGCTCCTGCGGGCTCGCGCGCGGGCGCACCGCGTCGCCATGGCGACCAGTGGGTGCGTGATTCCATTCGGTCTCTCCCCCGGGCCTTCGGCCCGGCTGCTCGTTGACAGCGGTGGCCATATGGGTGACCACGCGGCCGGCGAGCCGGCGACACTGGATTCGGCTATGAGCTGTTGCCGCGTGCGCGGCGTCGAGATCGCGGCCCCAAGCCTCCTAAGGCGATCCAGCGCCCCCTGAGGGGCGCGCGCGACGGTTGGTATGGACAGGAAGTTTCAAGTGCTCTGATAGTCGTCAGTCGTGTCACTCGGCGGGCCTTGCCGCCACGACCCATGGTATGCCCGACCTGCCTTTTCCGCAAGGCCCGCGGCGGCTACGCAGCGTGCTTCTCAGCCGCCCTGACGGCGTCGTAGGCGATCTCCGAGGCGTAGCCCCGGCGCACCAGGAACGCCAGTGCACGGTTGCGGGCGGCGTCGTCGCCAACCGGCTGGCCGCGTTCCACCAGCAGGGCGAGGGCGCGGTCGGCCTCGCTCTCCTCCGATGCCAGCGCCTCTTCGATCAGCTCAGCGCTCACGCCGCGCGCCTGAAGGGCGGCGCGGATCCGCTCCTCCCCCCAGCCGTCGAGCGTGCGGCGATCCTCGGCGTAGAGCCGCGCGTATCGCGCGTCGTCGAGTCCGCCTGCGCTGCGAAGGCGCTCGACCACGCCCTGCGCCACCTCCGGCTCGTGGCCGCGGGCAACCAGCCAGTCGTGGATCTGCGCGCTCGTGCGCTCGCGGCGGCTGAGCGCCCGCAGTGCCTGCTCGAATGCCCGGTCCGCGCTCGGCGCCACGCTTCGCGCCCGGCGCGCTAGGCGGCCTTCTTGAGCTCTTCCGCGGCGGCCTCGGGAGCGGCCTCGGGCTGGTCCTCGCTGTCGGGCGCCTTCGCGACCGGAGCCGAAGAGCGTCGCTCGATCCCGAGCGCCTCGTAGAGCTTCGCCTCGATCTCGGCCGCCGGCTCCGGGTTCTCGGCGAGGAACTGCTTGGAGTTGTTGCGCCCCTGTCCCAGGCGCAGCTCGCCATAGGAGAAGAACGAGCCCGACTTCTGGACGATGTCGTGCTCGATCCCCAGGTCCAGCAGGCAGCCCTCGTTGGAGATGCCCACGCCGTATTCGATGTCGAACTCGGCCTGCTTGAACGGGGCGGCGACCTTGTTCTTGACCACCTTCACCCGGACGCGGTTGCCGACCGCCTCGGTGCCCTCCTTGAGGGTCTCGATGCGCCGGATGTCGAGTCGCTGGGACGAATAGAACTTCAGCGCGCGGCCGCCGGGCTGGGTTTCGGGCGAGCCGAACATCACGCCGATCTTCTCGCGGATCTGGTTGGTGAACACGCAGACCGTGCTGGCGCGGTTGAGGTTGCCGGCGAGCTTCCGCAGCGCCTGCGACATCAGGCGGGCCTGGAGGCCGACCTGGGTGTCGCCCATCTGGCCCTCCAGCTCCACGCGCGGGGTGAGCGCCGCGACCGAGTCGACGGCGACGACGTCGACGGCGCCCGAGCGGACCAGGACGTCCACGATCTCGAGCGCCTGCTCGCCGTAATCCGGCTGGGAGATCAGCAGCTCGTCGGTGTTGACGCCGATGCGCTTGGCGTAGATCGGGTCGATCGCGTGCTCGGCGTCGACGAAGGCGCACACGCCGCCGCGGGCCTGAGCTTGGGCGATGATGTGGTAGACGAGCGTCGTCTTGCCCGACGACTCCGGGCCGAAGATCTCCACGATCCGCCCGCGCGGGACCCCGCCGACTCCGAGCGCCAGGTCGAGCGACAGCGCTCCGGTGGGGATCGTGTCGATCTCCACGTGGCCCTTGTCACCGAGCTTCATCAGCGAGCCGGCGCCGAACTGCTGCTCGATCTGCTTCTTGGCCGCGCCGAGAGCTGCCTCGCGGGCCTTGACCTCCTTGGGCTCGGTCGAGCGGAAGGATGCTGGGTTTGCGTCTGCCATTGGGTTCATCGCTCCTTTTCGCCTCGCCCTCAGGCGGGCGGCAAATCGGTGCTCGCCAGGGGCACGTACTCGGCCCCATGCGAACTGAGGTTCGAACGGTAGAAAGTGAGTCGGACGGCTTCGAACGGCCCGCACGCGCTCTCCGGCAGCGGCCCGGGCACGGCGCCGATTCGCATCGGAGCGCCGCGCCGGCGCCCGTCGGGGCGCTTTTCGGAGCGCACCCTCGCGACCGTGACGTGGCTCCAGAACTCACGCCGCTCGGGCTCGTGCAGGCGCCGCGAGGCCAGCGCCTCGTTCACCTCGCCCGCGAGCGTCGTCGCGGCCTCGCTCGGGGCGTCCAGCGCCAGCAGGCGCGGGCGGTTCCGTGGAACCTCAACCGCCGCGGGCTCCAGGCGCATGGGCACCGGGCGCGCGGGGATCGCGGCGAGGGCCTCCGCGTACGCCGGGATCGACTTCTCCGGCGCGTAGCCGATGAAGCAGAGGGTCACGTGCAGGGCGCGTTCGGGCACGGGGCGAAGCGCCGGGTCGTCCAGCTGCGAGGCCTGCCAGCCCGCGATGACCTCACGGATGCCGTCGGGCGGCTCGAGGGCCACGAACAGGCGGGCTCTGGGACTCTTGAGACGCTCCTTCGGCACTCGTCCCCACGCTACGCCCCGAGGTGGCGTGAAACTCGCGGGTGGTGCGTCAGGGGTGCGACAACTTCGAGCCGTACGGGTGCCGCCAATGGAGTTGAAGCTGGTGAAGGCGGCCGCAGCGAGGCTCGAGGCCGTTCTTTTGCAATCTGCGCTCGACCTTCGAGCACGATTTGACAAAGGACGGCTCGGCCGCCCGAAACTCGGCGAGCCGGCGCTCACGCTCTGTCTGCCCTCCCTCATTGGCCCTTCTAGCCAAGACGCCACGCTCACGCGCGAATAGAGTCCGCGCCCGATGGAGTCGCGCCGCCCCTTCCCCCACGTTGACGGCGTCGAGCACGACTGGGTCGACGCGGGCGGCCTGCGCATGCACGTGGCGACGGCCGGCCCCGCCGACGGGCCGCCGCTCCTCTGCCTGCACGGGTGGCCGCAGCACTGGTATCTGTGGCGCGAGGCGATCGGGCCTATCGTGCAGGCCGGCTACCGGGTGGTCTGCCCGGACCTCCGCGGCCTCGGCTGGACCGGCGCGCCCCGCTCCGGGTATGAGAAGGAGCAGCTTGCGAGCGACGTCCTCGCGCTCATGGACGCGCTCGGCCTCGAGCGCGTGAGGCTCATGGGCCACGACTGGGGCGGTTGGGTCGGCTACCTGCTCGGCTACCGGGCGCCCGAGCGGATCGATCGCTACCTGGCCCTGAACATTCTGCCGCCGTTCGTCCGCGCCTCCCCTGCTGCGTTGCTGGGCGCCTGGCGCTTCTGGTATCAGTGGGTGCTCGCCTCGCCGGGTCTCGGGAAGCGAGTCGCGGCGCGCCTTGCCCGTCTGAACGACGAACAGGCAACGAGGGTCGGCTTCCCCGCAACGGTCTTCAGCCCCCAGGAGCGAGAGGCGTTTCTCGGCCAGTTCGCAGCGCCCGATCGCGCCTGGGCAACTGTCCAGTACTACCGGAGCTTTCAGCTACGCGAGATCGGCCCCCTGCTGGCCGGCCGTTATCGGCGACGCGAGTACCGGGTGCCGACCCTCCTTCTCTTCGGCGAGGATGACGCGGCCCAGGACCCGCGAAACCTGCGCGGGACGGACGAGGCCGTGCCGAGCTTTCGCTACGAGCTGATCAAGGCGTGCGGGCACTTCATCGTCGACGAGCGTCCGGAGCTTGTCGCCGAGCGCGCCCTCGAGTTCTTCGCCCCGTCCGGTTAGATGACTGATTCCAAATACCCGCACGCACGGATGACGCACGGATACCGTCGCCGGATCGCGGTCATCGGGACTCGCCTGTACCCACCGGTACAGGCTTCGCCCTCTTCCCACGCCCGGCTCGGTCCCGTGCGCCCCCGCACGCACGCGAATTCGGAATCAATCATCTAGACGGGAAGCTCCTCGCCGAGTAGCAGGCGGCGAAGCATGTGCATCGCGACGACGACGGACCGGTCGCGGATGTCCGAGCGCCTGCCCGGGAGCACGACGTCGCGCACCAGGCTCGCGCCGTCGGCGTCGCGCACGTGGAAGCAGACGTAGCCGACCGGCTTCTGCTCGGTCCCGCCGTCCGGCCCGGCGATCCCGGTGATCGCGCACGCAACGTCGGCCCCGAAGCGCTCGAGCGCCCCGCGCGCCATGGCCTCGGCGGACTCAGGCGAGACGGCTCCATGTTCGGCCAGTATCTGCGACGGCACGCCCAGCAGCTCGGACTTGGCCTCGTCGGAGTAGGAGACCACCCCGCCCGCGAAGTAGGCGGACGACCCCGGGCGGTCGGTGATCCGCGCGGCGAGCAGGCCGGCGGTGCACGACTCAGCGAGCGCAAGCCGCCGGCCCTCGAGGAGCTCGGCGATCTGCTCGTCGGTACTGCGCCCGTCGTCGGCCGTCACGAAGCGCTCGTGGCGCTCGCGGATCGCCGCGAAGAGCTCCTGCGCTCGCGCGCTCGACTCGGGGCGGTAGCGGATGTCGATCTCGAGCTCGGCGCGGCGCAGGCACGTGGTGATCTCCAGCTCGCCGAGCTCAAGCCCAGCCGCCTCGACATCGCGAAGGGTCTGCGCAATCTCCGACTCCGGCAGGCCGAACAGTCGCATGCTGCTGGTCTCGAGCGTTCCCGCGCGCTGAAGGATGGCGCGCACGGGATCGGTCTCCAGCGCCATCGGCCACATGGCCTGGAGCTCGCGTGGCGGACCGGGCAGGACAACCACGGTTGGTCCGCCGTCCACCGGGACAACGAGCCCGGAGCTGTCCCGGCCGGGTCGATCGTCGTCGCGCCGTGAGGAACCATCGCCTGCTTTCTATTGGCGTCACGGAGGGCGTCGGCGTCGAAGTTCATCCGGCGGGCAAAGCCCTCCAGGATCGAGTGGATCTTCTGCTCCATCTCCTCGTCGAGCTCCATCGGCCTGTCGGCGAAGCGGCCGACGATCTCGGCGGTGAGGTCGTCGGCCGTGGGGCCGAGGCCGCCGCTCGTGACCACGAGGTCCACCCGCTCGGAGGCCAGGAAGCGCAGCGTCTGCTCGAGGTCCCCGGGCCTGTCGCCGGTGATGATCAGGTGAGCGACCTCGACGCCGAGCTCGCCCAGCCGCTCCGCCAGCCAGGGGCCGTTGCGGTCGGTGACCTTGCCCGTGAGGAGCTCGGTCCCGGTGGCGACGATTCCCGCGCGTACAGTGGCTGGGCTCACACGCCCATTCTCACGTACGAGCCTAGAAAGGGATGGCAGCGGTCGACTCGCCGCCGGAGCCAAAGGCGGCCTCGGGCTGGCCGTTCGCCGTGTAGGCCCTGAGGATGAGGTGGTCGATGCCCGACCCGTAGTCCATGAAGCTCCCGGCGTCGATGAGCTCTCCTTCGGGCTCGACCGCCCCGCCAACCATCTCGAGGGAGAAGTTGTAGCCGCCCAAGGCGGTGGACACTGGATCCGCCTGGGTCCCGCCGGAGCCGAAGCCCTGATCGAGATTGCCAGCCGCGTCGTAGCCGGCGAGGACGAATCCGTAAGAAAGTGGATAGTGCTCGGGGTCGCTGCAGCAAGAGCCGCCGATGACCAACGGCCTACCCGCTTCGCCGAGGAACACAGACGCGTCGAAAGGCTGCCCTTCCGCGAACGGCGTCAGGGCCACGCCATGGGAACCAAATGTCGGGTCCAACTCACCAGCGGCGCCATAGTTGGCCGTCATGAGCACCTTGTTCGGTGAGTCCGGCACATCCGCGAAGCCCGCTACGACAAAGCCACCCTCACCCTCCGCGAGGGATCTGATGGAGACAGAGCTCGTGCCAGGGAGGTTCCCCTTCTCTTTCCCGCCATTGCCAAATCGCGTATCGAGGGATCCGTTTGCCCTGTAGCGCGCGAGCGCGGGCCGCCACGTGCATGTGGGCAGCGGCGGGTTGCGGTCGCAGTAACCGGTGTGCCCAGCCGTCAGGATTCGTCCGCGAGGAGTCAGCGCGACGGAGGTTGCCTCAGTTGACGAGAGCCCTTCCGCGAACCGGGTCCGGACCTCTCCTCCCCTGCCGAACGAACCGTCGAGGTGGCCGCCTGGCTTGACGCGAGCAAGGCTGAAGCCGCCCGAGTCGTTAGGGCGGAGATCCCATCGGCGGTCGCCGGCCACGAGGACGCGGCCGACCGGATCCACCGCGACGTCGCCGGCGTACCCGCGCCCGGCCACCATCACCCCGTTCTGGCTGAAGCTGGGATCGGGCCGGCCGTCGGGCCGAAAGCGCATGACGACGACGTGAAGGCGCCCAAAATGAGGAGAGCATCTGCGGTCGCCGGCGACGACTATGCGTCCGGCGTCGTCGAGGGTCATCGCCGAAGCCTCGATCTGGCAGCCGTCGCGAACGGGAAGCTGCGCGACGCCCCCGTCGCCGAACGTCTCGTCGAGCTGTCCGCCGGAGCTGAATCGAGCCAATCCCCTCTCCCCGAGGGCGACGATTCGACCTGAGGAGTCGATCCCGGCCACCCGCGACGCTGCCGCGGGGCCGGCGAGGGCGAGCAGTGCGCCCAGGGCAACGACCGCAGCACTGCGGATCCGCCCGATATTCACCTGCCCGACCATGCGCCCATGGCCAGGCTACTCCGGCGGAGCCGCGCCGGACGGAGGTCAGCCGTCGACGGTCTCGAGCTCGGTGTCCGTGGGGTCCTCGGTGGCCTCGCCCTCGAGGACCTCGGCGGCGTCGGGCGGAGCGTCCTCGCCCGTGCCGAGGATGCGGCGCAGGTCGGCGCCGCTGGCGAGCACCTGGCGGGGCTTGGAGCCCTCGTAGCCGGAGATGATCCCCCGGCGCTCGAGCATGTCGATGAGGCTGCCGGCGCGGGTGTAGCCCACCCGCAGGCGCCGCTGGATCATCGAGACCGACGCGGTGCCGCTCTCCACCACGATCCTCGCGGCCTCGTCCAGCAGGTCGTCGCGGTCGGGAGACATCTCCTCGTCGCGGTCGTCATGGCTCTCCTCACGCGCCTCGAGCAGGGCCTCGTCGAACTCCGGCTCGCCCTGCTTGGCCCAGTGGTTCACGATCCTGGCGATCTCGTCCTCGGTCACGAAGCCACCCTGGATGCGCTGAAGGCGCGAGGTGCCGACCGGGCGGAAAAGCATGTCTCCCTGCCCGAGCAGCGTCTCGGCTCCGCCCTGGTCCAGGATCACGCGCGAGTCGACCTGGGAGGCGACCGAGAACGCGATCCGCGCCGGGATGTTGACCTTGATCGTGCCGGTGATGACGTCGGTGGAGGGGCGCTGCGTTGCGAGCACCAGGTGGATGCCGACGGCGCGAGACTTCTGCGCCAGGCGGATGATCGAGTCCTCGACCTCGGCGGGCGCGACCATCATCAGGTCGGCCAGCTCGTCGATGACGCAGAGGATGTGCGGCAGGGGCGCCTTGCCGGACTTCTTGCGGACGCGGTTGAGCTCGACCAGGTTCCGCGCCCGCGCCTCCTCCATCACGCCGTAGCGGCTCTCCATCTCGACGATCAGGTTCGAGAGGACGTTGGCCGCCATCCGCGGGTTGGTGACCACCGGCGTCAGCAGGTGCGGCAGCTTCTCGTAGTGGTTCAGCTCCACACGCTTCGGGTCGACCAGGACCAGCCGCGCCTCGTTGGGCGAGGCGTGCAGAAGGATCGAGCAGAGCATCGAGTTGACGCAGGCCGACTTGCCCGAGCCCGTGGTGCCGGCCACGAGCGCGTGCGGCATGAGCGCAAGGTCGGTCCAGGCGGTCTGACCCGAGACGTCCTTGCCGAGCCACACGACGAACGGCGAGGACCCCTTCGGGCGGCCGTCGTAGATGTCGCCGAGCCGCACGAGCCGGCGGCGGGCGTTCGGCACCTCGACGCCGACGGCCTTCTTCCCGGGGATCGGAGCGAGGATGCGGATGTCCGTGGACGCAAGGGCGTAGGCCAGGTCGTCACGCAGCTGCGCGACCTTGGAGACCTTGGTGCCGGGCGCGAGCTGCAGCTCGTAGCGGCTGACGTGCGGGCCGCTGACGACGCCCAGCAGGCGCGCGTCCACCCCGAAGTGCTTGAGCGACTCCAGCAGGGCCTTGGAGACGGCGTCGCGATCGCGCGTGTCGGGCCCCTGGTCGCCCTTGCCCTTCTCGAGGAGCTTCGGCGCGACGGGGAGCGTGTAGTCGAGCTCCTCGGACTCGGTCACGGCGCTTCGCTTCACTCCCATGGGGGTCACGTCGGGTTCCATGAAGTCGGAGGGCTTCCCGGCCTCGACCGGTGCCTTGACCGCCTCCTCGGCGTCCTCGTCGGCCGCGGCCTCCTCGTAGGCGTACATGGCGCCGCTGCGGTCGGCCTCGGAGTCGTCGTCGGCGTCCTTGCCGAAGTCGCGCGGGTCGTCGTCCCAGGCGATCTCGCCCGTGTCGTCCTCGTCGTTCAGGACCTGGGTGATGAGGGGCTCGGTGGGGTTGGCCCTCGTGACGGTGATGTCGTCGCCGGCCGGCTCGCCGAAGGGATCGGCGCTGATGGTCTGGGTGCGGACGCTGCGGGCGATGTCCCTGGTCCCGGAGCCGGCGCTCCTGGCGGCGCGCCCGGCGCCGGCGAGCAGGCCGGCGATCGTCGTGCCGGTGAGCAGCAGGGTGCCGCTGACGAGCATCAGGACGGCGAGGATGTGGGCGCCGAGGCGCTGGAAGAGGGTCGTCGAGGCCCAGTAGAGGGCCTCCCCCACCCCGCCCCCGTGCTGGGTGACGAAGCGATGCTCGAAGTAGTCGTGGCGGACGGGATGCGCGGGGCCGAGGCCGGCCGTGCCCGCCGCGAAGGCCAGCAGCAGGCCCGCGAGCAGCAGGACCGCACCGGCGTTGATCGCCGACGGCGCCTTGATCACCGGCCGCATCACCAGGGCGACGCCCCACCCGGCGAGTGCGATCGGGACCACGTAGGCGACGCGGCCGGCCGCGAGCGTGAGCCCATCCTCCAGAAGGCCGCCGACGCGGCCGCCGTCCCAAGACAGATAGGTGACGAAGGCGAGGAAGACCCCCAGCGCGATCAGCGTCAGGCCGGCGAGGTCGTAATGGCGCTGCTCGAGCCCGTCGAGCGCCTCCCTGAAGCCCGGGCGCGGCTTTCGCGGCGCAGGCTTGCGGGCGCGCGTGGAGGCACGGGTGGCGGGGCGCTTGCGCGCGGTGGAGCGCCGCTTGGTGCTTGAAGGCATCGCTCGGGATGCTTCGACGGCTCCGCACGGTCCCCTGCGCCGCATAAACAAGCGGTAAATATCCGCCGGGGGTGCGTTATTGGCCTCTACCCTTGACGCATGCTGCAATCGGAAGACGTCACCGGGCGCGTGCTCGTGGTCGAAGACGACGAGGCAATCGCGGACGTCCTGCGGCGCACGCTGCGCCAGGAGGGCCACGAGGTGCGCTCGGCGGGCGACGGCGTGGAGGCCCTGGCGACCGCCGAGGAGTTCGTCCCGGACCTGGTCATCCTGGACCTTGGGCTACCGAAGCTCGACGGCGCCGAGGTCCTGCGCAGGCTCCGCGCCTCCAGCGACGTGCCGATCCTCATCCTGACGGCGCGCTCGGAGCTGGACGACCGCGTCGAGGGCCTCGACTCGGGCGCCGACGACTACCTGGTCAAGCCCTTCGAGCGCAAGGAGCTCCTTGCCCGCCTGCGCGCCCTCATCCGGCGCCGGCCCCCGCGCGGCAGCGCCTCACTGGCCGTTGGCGACCTGCGGCTGAACCCCGACACGCGCGAGGTGCACCGGGGCGACCGCGAGATCGAGTTGACCAACCGCGAGTTCGAGCTCCTCGAGTACCTCATGCGCAACGAGCGCCTGGTCGTCTCGCGCGAGCGCCTGCTCGAGGAGGTCTGGGGATATGACCCCATGGCGATGACCAACACGATCGACGTCTTCATCTCCAACCTCAGGCGCAAGCTCGAGTCCGGCGGCGAGTCGCGGGTGCTCCACACCAGGCGAGGCGCGGGCTACGTGGTCAAGGCCGGGGCGTCCGAGGGCGATGCCTGAGAAGCCGGGCCGTCCCACCCTTCGCGAGGCGTGGCGGCGTCCGCGCCTGTGGCCGGTCCGCTGGCGCCTGACCGCCGTATCCGCGGTCCTGACCTTCCTGATCCTCGTCGTATTCGCTGTGGTCGTCGGCCGTCTCGCCTCGAGCCGGATTCACAGTGACTTCGACAACGAGCTGGTCGAGAGCGCCAATGGGGTGGCCGGTCAGATTGGCAGCAGTCCCACGATCGGAACGCTGCGCCAGGCTCGCGAGCAGCTCGAGCAGATGGCGCCTCCTCCGGTCGTCCTGCGCTACGTCTCCCCCACACTCGTCGTCGGCACCGCCGATTCTCCCGAGAATCTGGGGCCTCCTGAGCCAGGCCTCACTCAAGTGGGCGGACTCGAGATTGCAACCGCTGCTGTGCCGGGCCTGCCGGGGACCGTCATCCAGTACGCGCGCAGCACCGACTCGGTCAACGCCACGACCGACAAGCTCTGGTTGTTCCTGCTCACCGGCGTGCTCGGCGGGACCCTGCTGGCCACCCTCGCCGGACTGGCCGTCGCGGGCAGGGCAATGCGGCCAATCGCCGCGCTGACCACGACGGCGAGGAAGATCGGCACGACCCGCGACCCCTCGCGCCGGGTCCCGATTCCGGACACGGATGACGAAATCGCCGAACTGGCGCTCACTCTGGACGAGATGCTCCGCGAGCTCGACGCGGCGCGCACCGAGACCGACCAGATGATCCAGGCCCAGCGCGAGTTCGTCGCCGACGCCTCGCACGAGCTCCGGACGCCGCTCACCAGCATCCTCGCCAACCTCGAGCTCCTTCAGGCGCGCCTCGACGACGCCGAGCGTCGCGGCGAGGAGGGCGAGATGATCGACGGGGCGCTGCGTTCGTCTCGCCGCATGGGGCGTCTGGTCTCGGACCTGCTGCTCCTGGCCCGAGCCGACGCCGGCCGCACCTCGACTCGCGTGCCGTGCGATCTGGCTGAGGTCGCTGAGGGCGCCGTTGCCGAAGCCAGGCCCGTGGCCGGTGACCGAGTCTTCGAGCTGGAGGCGCCCGGCCCGGTGAACGTGGTCGGCAGCCCCGACGAATTGCATCGCCTGGTGCTCAACCTGCTGGAGAACGCGATCCGTCACACGCCCGACGGATCGGCGGTGAGGATCTTGGTGAGCCGGCGCGAGGGGCACGCGATCCTGGATGTGACCGACAACGGCCCCGGCATCCCCCAGGGCATGCGCGAGCAGATCTTCGGGCGGTTTGTCCGGGGATCCGGGCCGGCCGACCTGACCCCCGACGGGGGCACAGGGCTTGGGCTCGCCATCGTCGCCGCGGTCACCGCCTCGCACGGCGGCACCGTCGAGGCGGGCGACTCCGAGCAGGGCGGCGCGCGCTTCACGGTCACGCTTCCCCTCGGCGGCAGGACCGCCGCCCCCATGCCCGACCTCGCCCGGGTCTGAGGAACCTTCAGAAATCGTTCAGAACCGTTTAGGAGCGGTTTAGCGGCCGCATCTAGGTTGATTCGTGGACGAGACAACCCGCCCGTTGGGGGACCCCCGACACCTCCTCGACGGGTGACATTGGCTTTCGAGCCAATTGGCCCGCCGGTGGCTTCCCCTCCCTAGCCCCGGCGGGCCTTCTTTTTCCCGGCCTAGGATGGGGGCATGGGATCCGGAGCGATCGACCCGGCCGGCTTCCGCGCGACCCAGCACCGCAACTGGGACTCCGCCGCGGTGGGCTGGAAGGAGTGGAGCGAGTTCAACGAACGCGCCCACGCGCACATCAGCGAGCGGCTGGTCGACCTCGCCGGCGTCCAGCCGGGAAGCCGGGTGTTGGACATCGCCGCCGGCTATGGCGAGCCGGCGCTCACCGCAGCGCGTCGGGCCGGCCCGGAGGGCCGCGTCGTGGCCACCGACATCTCCGCCGAGATGCTGGCGTTTGGGCGCAAGCGCCTGGCGACGACCGCATTGGGCAACGTCGAGTTCACCGAGGCGGCGGCCTCCAGCCTCGATTTCCCGCCCGCGAGCTTCGACGCCGCCGTCTCGCGCTGGGGCATCATCTTCGAGCCCGACGCGGAGGCCGCCGCCGGTCGCATCCGCGGCTTCCTGAAGCCGGGCGCCCGCATGGCGATCGCCTCGTGGGGCGAGCCCGATCAGGTCCCCTTCCTCTCGATTCCGATGAGGACGACCATGAGGCGCTTCGACGTGCTCCCGCCCCCGCCCGGCACGCCGGGGCCCCTGTCTCGCCCCACCCCCGAGACAATCGGCGGACTGCTCGAGGGGGGCGGATTTTCGAATGTCGCCGTGGAGCGTGATCAGGTCATCTACGAATTCGACTCCGCCGAGCGCTTCACGGCCTACGTCAGGGCGATCGCCGCCCCGATCCGGGCGATGATCGAGCGGCACGGGGGCGACGCTCAGGAAGAGGCATGGGACGCGATCACCCAGGCCGCGGCGGCTGCGGGGGGCGGCCGAGAGCCTCTGCGTCTCTCGAACTCGGTGCTGCTGGCCTCTGGAACCGCCTAGCTGGTTTACCGGCTACGCCAGCAGCGGCGCGCCGGCGGGCACCACGAGGACCGAGCTGCGGGCCCTGTCCAGCTCGGCCCGCACGTCTCCCCCAACCACGACGTGGCCCGCCGGGGCGCCGGGCTGCGAGCCGACGACGACCAGATCAACCGGCTCGGTGGGCGACTCCTCGACCTTTGCGCCGAGCTTCTCCGCCAGCATGATCGCCGTCTGCCGCGCGTCCTTGTTCCTGGGCCCTGCCACCGGCACCGCGATCGACTGGATCGGGTCGTTCAGCCGTGTCCGCAGCCCGGCCGCCGCGACGGCAACCGACACCAGACCACCCTCCAGCAGGTGCTGGGCGGAAGCACCAGGCTGCGAGTGGCCGGGGGCGGTCCTGTAATCCGAGCCGAAGACGACCAGGGGCGCTCCCGCGCTACGCGCGAGGCGGCCCAGGACGTCCCCGGTCGAGGGGCCGAACGCGACCTCGCGCTTGACCGCCGGGTCCCCCAGCAGCTGCGCGCCTCGTTCCAGGCGCTTCTCCGCGTCGTGCTGGGCAAGCTCTTCCCGCTTGGGATCGAACTCCGCCGCATGGCGCACGTAGGCAAGCGCCGGGGTGAAGCCGGCAGGCACCAGCGTCTTGCCCAGGGCGAGGGCGTCGTCGTCGTTTGCGGTTCCGTCGTAGGAGATGATCATTTCGAGGCTCATTCGTGCATCCTCGCCGCCCGCGCCCTCGAGCGCATTGTCCAACCGTACGAATCGGAGCCCGTCGGATCCGCCGGTGGTCCATGAGCCGCCCTCAGCTGGGCGTTTGTCTGGCGGGCCCTACGGGCAGGACGGGGCGTTGATTCCGCGTGCCGTCTTCATCTCGGCGCAGATCCCCGCGATGTGCGTGCCGCTGAAGACGGCCTGATCGGCCGCGACCAGGTCATCAACCGCCTGGGTGAACGTCTCCCCCTTCGAATACGCGAACTGGGAGAAGATCACGTCCACGGCGACCGGGGGAACGCCGCTGACGAGCGGCAGGTTGTTCATCAGGTCGATCAGCCCGTGAGACCAGACCTCGCCGAGGCAATGGACCTCCTCGCGGCCATGGCCGAGGCTGCACGTTTGCTTCGCCTGGGTGAACGTGTTGGTGCCGTCGGCGCCGGTTGCGAGGCGCCCGCACGGCTTGACGCCGGGGCCGCCGTATCCGCCGGTGCCGTCCCAGTCGAACACGCAGTACTCGGCGCTGGCATAGTCCGGAAGGCCCGGGGTCAGGGCGGTGTTGAGCGCTGACTGATAGTCGCCGAAGCCCTCGCCGAGCGCGCCGGCCTGGTCGTTGGTGCCGAAGCCCCGGACCTGCGCGTCCTGGATCGAGTGACCGTATTCGTGGACGACCACGTCGCCGTCCTCGGCGTCGTCGACGCCGCCCGTCCCGTAGCGGATCTTGCGGTCACCGGGCGAGTAGAACGAGTTGTCGTCGGGGATTGCGTCGGCCACGATCAGCTGCTGCTTGGGGTGGAAGTTGGAGTTGCCCTTGAACCCGAGGGCGTGGTAGTAGGAGGCGATCTGCTCGATCTGGCTGTAGGCCTCCAGGGCCTCGAACTTGTCGTTCGAGCGGGTGACGCCGCTCCAGTTGAGGCTGCGCTTGCACACCGGCTTCGCCTTCTTGCCGAGGCGCGCCTGGACGTACTTGCCGTTGAGGCAGTGCTGATGCGACTTGAGATCGAAGAGCGTGACCGCGCGCCGCAGGCTGGTCAGTTTGGCGGTGTCCTTGTCGTGGTGGTCCGCCTTGCGGGTCGTCCCGATCCCGTTGTAGCCGCCGTTCTCGGCGACCGGATTGGGCGTGAACACCTTGGCCTTGCCCGTTGCGTTCTGGAGCATGTTCCGCGTCGAGACCACCGCGCCGCTGGTGGCGTCGACCATGACCTCGAAATCCTTGAAGGGCTTGCCCGAGGGGAGCACGACCCGCCGCACGAGCGAACCCGTCTTCGGATCGATCACCAGCGAGCTGGTCGGCTTGGCGCGGAGCTTCGATGCGCCGGTTGCCGCGGTGGCGATGGCGATCGCCTTCGCGCCACTGACCGATCCGCCGGCGGCGGTAGCCGCCTTGGCGGCGGACGGAAGCGCGGTGGTGTCGTCGCTGACGACCGTGGGAGCGGTGTCGTTGCCGCTGATCACGGAGACCTGGCCACCGAATACGGGCACGCCGCCAACCGACTGCTGGTAGTTGGTGATGGTGGCCCCGCGGAAGTTCACGGTACGTGTGGGAGTGAGCTGTGCCGTGGGCGCCTTCGCCGCGCTGAGCGCCACGGTCGGAGACGTTTCCGGCCCGGCTCCCACGGCGGTGCCCGACGCCGCCACGCCGACCCCGATAGTCGTTACGGCCGCCAATACCACGGCTAGACCCCGCCCCTTGGACTTCAAAATCCCGCTCATTGCGCGTGAGGGTAGCAGGGGGTCTGGAGGCCTAGACCTCGACCACGACCGGCAGGATCATCGGCCGGCGGCGCAGGCGGTCGTAGACGAACGAGGCGATGTCCTCGTGGAGGCTCTCCTCGATCAGGTCGGGTTCCCGCTCGTCGTGGCGAGCCGTGTGAGCGAGCGTCTTGACGACCACGTCGCTGAGCTCGTCCAGGAGGTCGTCGGCCTCCGAGTCCTCCAGGAACGGGACGCCGCGGAAGATGATCTCGGGCGGCGCCACCTGCGTCCCATCCTCGCTCGAGACGGTGACGACGATGATGAAGACGCCGTCCGCGGAGAGGGTGCGGCGATCGCGGAGCGCGACATCGTCGGGATCGCCGATGTCGACGCCGTCCACGAAGATCATCCCGGAGCCGACGTCCTCGCCCAGCTCGGCGCGGTCGCGCCCAATCTCCAGTGCCCGGCCGTTGTGGCCGGTGAAGATGCGCTCGGGCTCGATGCCCACGGACTTCGCGAGTTCGCCGTGCAGCCGCAGGCGACGGTGGTCGCCGTGGAACGGCATGACGTAGCGGGGCTTCGTGAGGTTGAGCATCAGCTTCAGCTCCTCCTGCCAGCCGTGCCCGGAGGCGTGGATGGGAGCGTCCGCCGCGGTGACCACGGTTGCGCCAATCTGGAAGATGCGGTCGATGGTCTCGTTCACTGCCCGCTCGTTGCCCGGGATGGGCGTCGCCGAGAACACCACGGTGTCGCCGGAATGAAGCTCGACGTCGCGGTGGTCGGCGTGCGCCATGCGCCTCAGCGCCGATAGCGGCTCGCCCTGGCTGCCCGTGGAGATGGCGATGACCTTCTCGTCGGGGAAGTCCTCGATCTCCTTCGGGGCGATCACCAGGCCGCTGGGCGCAGAGGCGATGCCCAGGTTCGAGGCGATGTTGAAGTTCTTCCGCATCGACCGGCCGACCAACGCGACGCGCCGGTCGAGTGCGGCCGCCGCGTCGATGACCTGCTGCACGCGGTGGACGTTGGAGGCGAAGGAGGTGACGATGATCCGCCCCTCACAGCGGCCGAACAGCTCCAGGAGCGCCGGGCCGACGCTCGACTCGGACGGCGCTACGCCCGGGCGGTTGGCGTTGGTCGAGTCGCCGCACAGGCACAGGACGCCCTCCCTGCCGAGCTCGGCCAGCCTGGGGATGTCCGCCGGAACCCCGTCGACCGGCGTCTGGTCGAACTTGTAGTCGCCCGTGATCAGCACGGCGCCGTCGTCGGTGTGGAGCGCGACCGCGCAGGCATCCGGGATCGAGTGCGACATGTGGATCATCTCGAGGTCGAACGGCCCGGCCTGCACCCTCTCCCCGGGGTCGATGACCTGAAGAGGCACCTCCTTGAGCTTGTGCTCGTCCAGCTTGGAGCGGACCATGCCGATGGTCAGGGGACCGCTGTAGATGGCCGGCGGGATCCCCACCTCGCGCAGGACGTAGGGCAGCGCGCCCACGTGGTCCTCGTGGCCGTGGGTGAGGATGATCGCCTCGATGTCGTCGGCGCGCTCGCGCAGGTAGGTGAAGTCGGGCAGGACGAGGTCGATGCCCAGCATCTCGGCCGTGGGGAACATCAGCCCGGTGTCGATCACGACGATGCGGCCCTCGCGCTCGACGACCGTCATGTTCTTGCCGATCTCGCCGAGGCCGCCGAGCGGCAGGATGCGAATGCGCTCGTTCAAACGAGGAGGTGCGGGGTCACTGGGCGGCGCCGCCGGCGACCATGAGGCCGTGGCGCTCGAGGGCGGTTCGGATCGCGGCGCGCTCGGACTGGCTGGCCGGGACCATCGGCAGTCGCAGCTCGCCGCCGGCGATGCCGAGCATGTCGAGGGCCGCCTTCACCGGGATCGGGCTGGGAGCGACGGCGAGGGCGGCATAGATGGCCTGTAGGCCGGCGTCGATCGACGCGGCACCCTCCGAGTCGCCGCCGACCGCGGAGTCGTAGATGCGACGCATCTCGGGGCCGACCAGGTGCGAGGCGACGAGGATCCCACCGGTGCCTCCAAGGGCCAGGCAGCGGGCGAAGACGGTGTCGTTGCCGGCCAGCAGGTCGAGGCCGTCGATGTGCCCCAGGTCGTCGTCGTTCGCCTGCTTGACGGCGGCGACCGAGGGAATCGTCGCCGCCAGGTCGGCCAGGAACTCCGGCGGCATGTTGATCACCGAGCGCGAGGGGATGTTGTAGAGGATGAGGGGGATCTCGCCGGTGACCTCGGCGATCGCCTCGAAGTGCGCGCGCAGCCCCGCCTGGTTGGGCTTGTTGTAGTACGGGGTCGTCAGCAGCATCGCGTCGGGCTCGAGCAGGTGCGCGTCGCGCGCCTGCTCGACGGAATGGCGCGTGTCGTTGGTCCCGACGCCCGCGATCACGGTCGCCGGGCCGCCGATCTCCTCGCGAACCGCGGCCAGCAGGTGCAGCCGCTCCTCGTCGGAGAGCGTCGGGGCCTCGCCCGTCGTCCCGGCGACGACCACGCCGTGCGAGCCGTTTTCGATGAGGTGGCGGGCCAGGCCGCGGGCGGCCTCGAGATCCACTTCCCCATCCGGCCCGAACGGCGTCACCATCGCGGTGATCACGCCTTCGATACGCATGGCCCCAATTATCGCTCAGGCGGCGGCTGCCGCGAATACCGGCGGGCGGCGGTCTGCCCAGGGCCGGGCGCGCTCGAGCTGCGCGGCGATTGCGATCAGCATGTCCTCGCGCCCGAACGGGGCGACGATCTGCACGCCGATCGGCAGCCCGTCGTCGCTCATCTCGAGCGGGAGCGAGATCGCCGGCTGGCCGGTGACGTTGAAGATCGCGGTGAAGGCCGCCGTCAGCGAGGCGCGGCCGATCGCGCGCAGGGGGTCCTCGCCCGAGTCGTCGAAGGTACCCAGCGGCGGGGGCGGCTCGCCCAGCGTGGGCGTGAGCAGCAGGTCGAAGCCCTCGTGAAGCGCCGCGACTCCGCGCGACAGAAGCTGGTGCTCGGCGACCGCGCGCAGGTAGTCCGCCGCGGAGACGTTCTTGCCCATCTCCCCGAGCGCCCACGTGAGCGGCTCGACGTCGTCGGCGGTGATCGGCTTGCCGATCGCCATGGAGAGCGTCGCCAGGATCTGGGCCTGGCCGGCGGCCCAGCGGGCCATGAACGTCGGTGTGACGTCGACGTCGCCGAAGATGGACAGGTCGGCCGGCTCGACGGAATGGCCGAGCTCCTCGAGGGTCTTGGCGGCGCTCTCGGCGGCGGCGACCACGACCGGGCTCACCTCGTCGTCCGTGAGCGCCTGGGTGATGAGGCCGATGCGAAGGCCCTTGGGCTCGGCCTCCAGCTCCTCGACGTAGGGGCGAAGCGGCGGCGGAGCGACGTAGGGGTCGCCCGGAGCGGGCCCGTGCACGGCGTCGAGAATCGCCGCGGTGTCGCGGACGGACTTGGAGACGACCAGCTCGCACGTGAGGCCCGACATGTTGTCGCCGATCAGCGGGCCCTCGGAGATGCGCTGGCGGGTGGGCTTGAGGCCCACCAGGCCGCACTCCGAGGCAGGGATGCGAATCGAGCCGCCGCCGTCATTGGCGTGCGCCACCGGCACCATCCCGGAGGCCACGGCGGCCGCGGAGCCGCCGCTGGAGCCGCCGGTCGAGTGGTCCGTGTTCCACGGGTTGCGCGACGCGCCGTAGAGATCGGGCTCGGTCGTCGGCAGGATCCCGAGCTGCGGGGTGTTCGTCTTGCCGATCGTCACGAAGCCGGCGTCGCGGAAGCGCGCGCCGAGGGTCGTGTCGACGGGCAGGCGGAAGTCCGCGTCCTTCAGGGGCTTCAGCCCCATATGCATGGGCATGCCCGCCAGGCCCGCGCCCAGGTCCTTGAGGACGAACGGGACGCCCTTGAACGGCCCGTCGGGCAGCTCCCCGGCCGCGGCCTCGCGCGCCTGGTCGAAGAACTCGTGGATGACCGAGTTGATCTCGGGGTTCAGCGCCTCGACCCGCGCGATCGCGGCGTCGACCAGCTCGGTCGGGCTCGCCTCGCCCGAGCGGACCAGCTCGGCGTGGGCGGTTGCGTCGAGATGCGCGAAGTCGTCGGCCACGGCGGGTGACTCTATTGGAGTCACGCTCTCGGCTGCTCAGCGGCGCCGGCGCGAGTAGCGGCGGTCGAGCGCCGTCTCGGACGTCTGGGCCGCCGGAATCGGCCGCAGGCTGGTCAGGGTGTATCGCAGGTTGTCATCCACGCACGCCCGGTGCCAGTGCGTGTGCTTGACCTCGCGGGCGGGGTGCGAGCGGCGCACGACGACGTGCTCGGAGCCGATCGGCACCTCCTTGCCGCAGCTGGGGCAGCGGTAGGGCTTTCGCGAGATGGCCCGGATCAGCACCACCTCCTCCCCCTCCATGTCGCCGCCGACGAGGCTCTGGCGCTGGTCGGGCAGCTCCTCGTAAGCCTGCCAACTCACTATGAACGTCCCTCCTTGCCCCGTATAGCCATCAGTGCGGGACGTTCTTGTCAGAGGAGGCGGTCGAGGCCGACGGTCACGCGATCGGGCAGCTCCGCCACCCGGCGGACGGCGAGCAGCACCCCGGGCATGAACGAGCGGCGGTCCATCGAGTCGTGGCGGATCTTGAGCGTCTGTCCTTCGCCGCCGAAGATGACCTCCTGGTGGGCCACCAGGCCGGGCAGGCGCACCGAGTGGATCCCGTTGACCCGCCCGCCCGCCTCCTCGATCCGCTCGGCCGTGTGCTTGGCCGTGCCCGAGGGCGCATCCAGCTTCTCGGCGCGGTGGAACTCGATGATCTCGCAGTCGGGCATGTGCTCGGCGGCACGGCGGCTGAGCTCGATCATCAGTACCGCTCCGATCGCGAAGTTCGGAGCGACGAAGACGTTGGCGGCGCCGGCGTCGGCTTCCACCTCCGCACGAAGCGCCTCCTGGTCGAAGCCGGTGGTTCCGACCACGACGTGCGTGCCTGCGGCGACGGCAGCCGAGACGTTCTCCCTCACCGCATCCGGGACGCTGAAGTCAACGAGCACGTCTGCGCCCTCGAGCACCTCGCCCACCCCGGCCCCAAGCGCCGGGTCGGCGCGCCCGGCCAGCTCCATGTCGCCGGCGCCCTCGACGGCCTCGCAGGTGGTCGCGCCCATGTTGCCGGCCGCGCCGGCAACCGCGACGCGGATCATGCGGCGAAGGCGGCGCTGACCGCGCCGGCCGCTTCGCGGAAGCGCGCTTCGTCGGCGCCGATGCAGGCGGCGGAAAGGGTCTCGGGGTCGTAGAGCTCGCCGGCGAGCGCGGCGACGTCGTCGGGAGTCACCGCGTCGATGCGAGCGAGGAGCTCGTCCAGCGAGAAGAGCTCGACGCCGAAGAGGATCGCCCGGGCGCAGCGCGACATGCGCGACGCGCTGGACTCGAGGCCGAGGACCATGCGGCCCTTGACCATCTCCTTGGCGCGATCGAGCTCGGCGGCGGAGATCCCGTCGGCGTGCAGCGAGCGGAGCTCGCGGCCGATGATCTCGCATGCCTCCTCGACGTTGTCCTCGCGCGTGCCCACGTACATGGCGATCGCCCCATCGTCGGCGAACTGCTCCGTGTAGGAGCCGACCGCGTAGGCGAGGCCCCGCTTCTCGCGGACCTCGCGAAAGAGTCGCGACGAGCTGGAGCCGCCGAAGGCGGCGTCGAGCACCCCGAGGGCGAAGCGGCGGTCGTCGCCCCGGGCGATGCCGGGCCCGCCGAAGCACACGTGGTACTGCTCGGTCTCCTTGGGATAGAAGCGCAGGTTGGGAGCCGGCCTGGCGCCGTTGCCGTTGCGCTGCGGCGTGCCGGCGTCGCCCAGCTTCAGGCAGCGCTCCGCCAGCGCGACGATGTGGTCGTGCTCGACGTGACCGGCCGCGGAGACCACCACGTTGGGCGGCCCGTAGTGGCCGTCGTGGTAGGCGCGGATGGAGGGAATGCTCACCGAGGCGATCACCTCGCTGCGGCCCAGCACGCGGCGCCCGATCGGCGAGTCGCCGTGGATCGCCTCCGCGAGGACGTCATGCACCCGGTCCTGGGGCTCGTCCTCGTACATGGCGATCTCCTCGAGGATCACCTGCCGCTCGGTCTCGACCTCGTCCGCGGGCAGCGTGGGCTTGGCCATCATCGAGGCGAGCAGCTCGAAGGCGTCATCCGTGTGCTCGTCGAGAACGCGGACATGGAGATGTGTCGTCTCCTTGGAGGTGGCGGCGTTCGCCGCGGCGCCCATGCCGTCGAGCAGCTCCGAGATCTCGATCGCGGAGTGCTCGGGCGTGCCCTTGAAGAGCAGGTGCTCGAGGAAGTGCGAGAGGCCCTCCTCCCCGCCGCTCTCGTCGCGGGAGCCCGTCCGCACCCAGAGGCCGAGCGCCACCGAGCGCACCGAGGCCATTGCCTCGGTGACGACTCGGAGTCCGGAGCCCAGCTCCGTTAGCGCTACGCCCTCGGGGAGACGGTCCTGGGTCAACGGTCCCGGCGGCGCTCTCCGCTGCGCCGGCGGCTGCGATCACGATCGCGGTCGCCGTCGAGGCGCTCACGGTCACGCCCGCCGCGACCACCGCGGCCGTTGCCGCCGTCGCGATCGCGCCGGCCGCCCGCCGCCGCCCATGGTGGGATCGCCGGTGCCGACCGAGGCGAGATCCTCGGCGGTCTTGCCGGCGATCGAGGGATCGTCGGACAGGCGCAGGCCGATCCGGCCGCGCTCGCGGTCGACCTCGACCACGGTCACGTCGAGCTCATCGCCCTGGCTGAGGACGGACTCGACCGTGTCGACCCGCTCGCCTGGCTTCACGTTGGAGATGTGAAGCAGGCCGTCGGTGCCCTTGGTCAGCTCGACGAACGCGCCGAACGTCGTGGTCTTGACGACCTTGGCGCTCGTGTAGCGGTCGCCGACCTCGGCCTCCTTGGTCATCTGCTCGATGCGAGCCACGCAGCCGTCGACCAGATCGCCGGTCGGCGCGTAGATGCGCACCGTGCCGTCGTCGTCGATGTCGATCTCGGCCTCGAACTCCTCCTGGAGCCCGCGGATGTTCTCGCCGCCCTTGCCGATGACCGCGCCGATCTTGTCCGGGTCGATCTTGATCGACTCGATCCGCGGCGCGTACTGCGAGAGCTTCTCGCGGGGGCCGTCGATGGCCTCGGACATCTTGTCGAGGATGAACAGGCGTCCCTTGCGAGCCTGCTCGAGAGCCTCAGTGAGGATGTCGAAGGTGACACCGGTGATCTTGATGTCCATCTGGAGGGCGTTGATCCCGTCCTTCGTGCCGGCGACCTTGAAGTCCATGTCGCCGAGGTGGTCCTCCACTCCGGCGATGTCGGTCAGCACGATGTAGGAGTCGCCCTCCTTGATGAGGCCCATGGCCACGCCGGCCACCGGCGCGGACACCGGGACACCCGCGGCCTGCAGCGCCATCGAGGATGCACACACGGAGCCCATCGACGACGAGCCGTTGGACTCGAGCGTGTCGGAGACGACGCGGATGACGTAAGGGAACGCCTCCTCGTCGGGGATGGACGGCACCAGGGACCGCTCGGCGAGCGCCCCGTGGCCGATGTCGCGGCGCTTGGGGCCGCGCATGAAGCCGGCCTCGCCCACCGAGAACGGCGGGAAGTTGTAGTGGTGCCAGAACTTCTTGGTGTCCTGAAGGCCGAGGTTGTCGATCTTCATGTCCATCCGGGTGGTCCCGAGCGCGACGCTGGAGAGGATCTGCGTCTCGCCGCGGGTGAACAGCGCTGAGCCGTGCACGCGCGGGGCGACGTCGACCTCGGTCTCGATCGGCCGGATCTCGTCCTGGTCGCGACCGTCGGGACGCTTCTTGTCCACGGCGATCTGCCTGCGAATCGTGTCCTTCTCGATCGCATCGAATGCGGCGCCGACCTCGGCCTTGCGAGCCGAGTCGGCCTCCTCGTCGCCGGTGTTGGGCGCGTACTGGGCGACGACGGCGTCCTTGACGGCGTCGATCGCCTCGTAGCGCTCGAGCTTGCCCTCGGTGGCGATCGCGTCCACCAGGGCCTGCTTGTGGCTGCCCTCGATCTCCGAGATCAGCGACTGGTCGATCTCGGGGGCGTCGACGGAGATCTTCTCCTTGCCGGCCTTCTTGGCCAGCTCCTCCATCGCGCCGACGAGCTTCTTGATCTCGCTGTGGGCGATGTCGAGGGCGTCGAGCACCTCGGCCTCGGTGACGCCGTCGGCGCCGCACTCGACCATGAGAATGGCCTCGTCGGTGCCGGACACCACCAGGTCCATCTCGAGGTTGTCGTGCTCCTCCTCGGGGGGATTCACGACGAAGTCGCCGTCGAGCTTGCCGACGCGCACCGCGCCGACGAGCTTGGCGACCGGCACCGGCGAGATCGCCAGCGCAGCGGAGGCGCCGTTCATGGCGAGGATGTCGTAGGGGTGGATGTTGTCGACGGACAGCGGCTGGGCAACCAGCTGCGTCTCGAAATGCCAGCCCTTGGGGAACAGCGGGCGGATCGGCCGGTCGATCATCCGGGCCGTCAGCGTCGCCTTCTCACCCGCACGGGCCTCGCGACGGAAGTAGGAGCCGGGGATCTTGCCCGCGGCGTAGTGCTTCTCCTCGACATCGACCGTCAGCGGGAGGAAGTCCACGTCACGGAGGTTCCCGACGGTCGCGGTGGAGAGGACCATGGTGTCGCCGCTGCGTACGACGACGGCCCCACCCGCCTGGCGGGCGAGCTTGCCGGTTTCGAAGGAGATCTCGCTATCGCCGACCTCCACCGCAACGCGGCTCACGTCAAACATGCTCATTGATTCAGTTTTCCTTCCAGGCGCCCGGTTGGCGCCCTTGCTTTCAGAACTTGTCGTTCTCTAACGAGCGTCATGGTACAGATGCACGATGGAGCCGCAAAAGGCCCGCTACGAGCGCATTGGCACCACGTACGCGGCGACCCGCCGCACCGAGCCCAGGATCGCGGCCCGCGTGCACGCAGCGCTCGGCGATGCCCGCTCGGTCGTGAACGTCGGCGCCGGCGCCGGCTCGTACGAGCCCACCGACCGCGAGGTGATCGCGATCGAGCCCTCCGAGACGATGGCCGAACAGCGGCCTCCCCATCTGCCCCGGGCGATCATCGCGAGCGCGGAGAGCCTGCCGCTCCCGGATGGCTGCGCCGACGCGGCGATGGCCGTGCTGACGGTTCATCACTGGTCGGACCTCGCGCTCGGCATCGCGGAGATGCGCCGCGTCGCTCGCGGCCGGGTGCCGATCCTCACCCTCGATGCCGAGGCGACGGCCGACACCTGGATGCGCCGCTACGCCCCGCGGCTGCTCGACATGGACGCCGAGCTGCCGCCGATCGCGCTGCTGCGCGAGCTGATGGGCGGAGCGGAGCTGCAGGCGATCCCGAGCCCCGGCGACTGCGCCGACCTATTCATCGAGACGATGGTCGGCCGCCCGGAGCTCATGCTCGACCCGGCGGTGCGGGCAAACCGCTTCGGCTTCGCCCGCATGGACGACGACGCCGAGGCGAGCGCGGTGCAGTGGCTGCGCGCCGACCTGGCCTCGGGCGAGTGGGACCGGCGCTACGGCGAGCTTCGCTCGATGCCCGAGCACGACGGCGGCCTGCGGCTGCTGATCGGGCAGGCGGGCTGAGGGCGCTCAGCGGCGCAGGCCGAGCTCGGCGACGAGCGCGCGGTAGCGGTCGATGTCCGACCGCTCGAGGTAGCGCAGCAGGCGCCGGCGCTGGCCCACCAGCATCAGGAGCCCGCGGCGCGAGTGATGGTCCTTGGAGTGCGTGCGCAGGTGCTCGGTCAGGTAGTTGATGCGCTCGGTGAGCAGCGCGACCTGGACCTCGGTCGAGCCGGTGTCGCCTTCCGAGCGGCCGTACTTGCCGATCAGCTCCTGCTTTTTCTCTGCGGTGAGGGTCATGGTTTCCGGAGTTCCGGAGGCGCGAAAGTCAGCACAGAGGTTCTTGGCCTCAGCCACGTCGCGGTGCATCTGCGCGATCAGGTCCTCGGCGCCCGGGAAGCGCTTCTCGCCACGGAGCCGGGCGATGAAGGCGACCCGCAGCGTGTGCCCGTAGATGTCGACGTCCTGGTCGATGATGTGCGTCTCGACCAGAAGCCCGCGCCCCGTTTCGAAGGTCGGGCGGATGCCGACGTTGACCGCCGCCGGCATGCCGTCGGCAAAGGCAGCGTAGACGCCGTGGCCGGGCACGACCCACTCGCCGCTGGGGGCGATGTTGGCCGTGGGAAAGCCGAGCGTGCGGCCGCGTTTGTCGCCGCTGATCACCTCGCCCTCGAGCAGGAACGGAGCGCCCAGGCAGCGCATGGCCGCCTCAACGTCGCCCGCCGCGACGAGCGCCCGAATCCGCGTGGAGCTGACGGTCTCGCCGTCGACCTCCACGAGCGGGACGACGTGCGTCTCGAACTCGCTGCGCGACCTGAGCATCTCCGCGTCGCCCCGGGCCCTTGCGCCGAAGCGGAAGTTCTCTCCGACCGAGACGTGCTCGGCGCCGAGCGTGGAGATCAGGATGCGCTCGACGAACTCCTCCGCCTCGATCTTCGAGAAGTCGCGGTCGAAGCGGATGACCACCAGCTCCTCGGCCCCAAGGCCCTCGATCACGTCGCGCTTGGCGGCGAAGGGCATGATCAGCTTCGGCGCCGCGTCCGGATGCAGGACCTGGAGCGGGTGCGGCTCGAAGGTGAGGACGGTGTCGGCTCCCTCCATCACCTGGCGATGGCCCACGTGGACTCCGTCGAACATGCCGACGGCGACGCGGCGGGGGCGCGGCTTGGCGTCGGCGAGGTCGGTGACCTTGATGCTCACACGCTAAAGAGTCTCACGCTGGGTCAGCCCAGGCGCGCGAGGGCCTCGTCGAGGCCGAGCTCCGCGCGCGCCTCCTCGACGCTGAACGGGCCGATGGCCGTGCGGCGAAGCGACTCGCAGTAGGCGTCGCCGAGGTCGCTCACGAGGCTTCGCACGTACGTGCCCGACGAGCACTCGATCTCCAGGTCCGCGTAATCGTCGCCGTGCCCGACGTCCTCGAACCGGTGGACGGTGACGAAGCGCTCGGGCATGGTGACCTCCTCTCCGCGCCGAGCCAGCTTGTAGGCGCGCTGTCCGCCCACGCGGACGGCCGAGAAGGCGGGCGGGCGCTGGCGGATCTCCCCCACCGGCAGCTCGAGCGGCCACTCGGGCAGGCGCCCCGTGTGCGGTGATCTCGCCGTCCACGTCGGCCGTCGTCGACACGGCGCCGAACCGGGCGCGGGTGACGTAGGTCTTGGGCAGCCCCATGAACCGAGCCTGCTCGCGCGTAGCCTCGCGCCCGCAGAGCACGATCAGCAGGCCCGTGGCGAACGGATCCAGCGTGCCCGCGTGGCCCGTCTTCTGCCCGCGCTCGCGCTTGACCCGCGCGACGATGTCGTGCGAGGTCGGGCCGGCGGGCTTGTCGACGAGCAGGACCGCCGGCGGGCGGCCGGGGTCAGGCTCGTTCGGGGAGCTCGGCACGGAGGAATTCGACGAGCTCGGCGTACGGAAGGTCGGTGGAGAACCCGGCGGCGCGGGCGTGGCCGCCGCCGCCGTGCTTGCGCGCGATGGCCGAGACGTCGAGCGAGCCGTTGGTCGAGCGCAGGCTGACCTTTCGCGCCGAGCGCCCACCATCGGTCTTGTCGCGGATGACCGCGGCGAGCTGGGTGCCCTCGAGGGAGCGCACGAAGTCGATGACCCCCTCGGTCAGGACCTCGTCGGCGCCGGCCGCCGCGTAGTCGTCGCGCGAGATGTAGGCGACCGCGAGGCGCCCGTCGTCGAAGCGCTCCAGGCCATCGAGGGCACGCGAGATCAGGCGCAGCTTCTCGATCGGGACCCGCTCGTAGAGGCGCTGGTAGATGTCGTGGACGTCCACCCCGGCTTCGATCAGCTCGGCGGCCACCTGGTGGGACCTGGCGCTCGTGTTCCCGTACATGAAGCGCCCGGTGTCGGTGACGAGGCCCACGTACAGCGCGCTCGCCATCTCGGGCGTCACCTCCGCGCCCAGGCGCTTGGCGATCTCGAACACGATCTCCGCGGTGCAGGCGGCGTCGGTGTCGACCAGGTTGACGGTGCCGAAACGCGTGTTGTCGTGGTGATGGTCGATGTTGACGATCGTCGCGTCCTCGCGCTGGAGGAACGACACCGGCATGCGGTCGATGTTCCCGCAGTCGAGGAAGACGAGGGTCCGATCGACGACGTCGGCCGGCGGCTCGTGGAAGACGTCAGTGAGCGGGAGGAAGCGGTACTCGACCGGCAGCGGGAACTCCTTCGCGCCCAGGAACATCACCGAGTCCTTGCCGAGCTGCGTGAGGATGGCCTGCATGGCCAGCAGCGAGCCCAGGGCGTCGCCGTCCGGGCCCTCGTGGGCGGTCAGCAGGAAGCGCTCCGTGCTGCCAATGCGCGTCGAGGACGGCCTGGAGGTCGGACTCGCTCATTCTTCGTCCTCGAGCAGCTTGGTGAGGCGAATGCCGCGCTCGGGCGTCTCGTCGTAGGAGAACGTGAGGGTGGGGGTGCGCTTCAGGCGCATCTCGCGCGCGATGGCGGATTGGACGAGCCCACGCGAGGAGGTCAGCCCGGCGAGGGTTCGGTCACGCTCCTCCTCGCTGCCGAGGACGCTGACGTACACGCGGGCGGCGCGCAGGTCGGGGCTTGTGTCAACTGCAGTCACGGTTACGAAGCCGATTCGCGGATCCTCCAGCTCCGACGCGATCGCGGCTGCGATCACCTCGCGCAGGGCCTCGTTGACCCTTCGCATGCGCTCGGTCATCCCTTGGCCACGCTAGCACGGAAGAACATCTCGAGGACTCAGGACCGGATGTCCTCGAGGCTGAGCAGATCGCGCTCGAACGAGCACCCCTCGGGCACGCGGCTCTCCACCCAGCGGCAGAGCGCATCCGCCCGCGCCGACACCTCGTGGCCGCCGACGAGCGCGCACAGGAGAGTCGAGCGCTGCCAGGTGTCGTGGCCCTCGATCTCGGCCACCGAGGCGCCGAAACGCCGGCGCAGGCCGTCCTTGAGGGAATGCAGGTGCTTGCGCTTGCCCTTGAGGTCGTGCGAGTCGCCGAAGTGCAGGCGAACCTCGACGAGGCAAACGTAGGAGGTCCCCCCTACTCGAGGGTCCTCTCGATTTGCTTCGTCTCGTACGCCTCGATGACGTCGTCGACCTTCACGTCCTGGAAGCCCTCGAGGATGATGCCGCACTCGAGGCCCTCCTCGACCTCGCGAACGTCGTCCTTGAAGCGGCGCAGGGAGCCGATGCGGCCGCTCCATACGACCGTGCCCTCGCGCACGAGCCGTGCCTCGGCTCCGCGTGTGATCCGGCCGTCAGTCACGAGGCACCCGGCGATGACGCCCACACGCGAGCCTCGGAAGAGCTCCTTGACCTCGGCCTGGCCGAGGCTCTCCTCGACCTCCTCGGCCTCGAGCATGCCCTCCAGCGAGGCGTGCAGGTCCTCCGTGATCTTGTAGATGACCGAGTAGGTCCGGACCTCGACGCCCTCGCGCTCGGCGGCCTTGCGGGCGTCGGCCAGCGGGCGGACGTTGAAGCCGATGATCACGGCGTTGGATGCGGCCGCGAGCATCACGTCGGACTCGTTGATGCCACCCGCGGCCGCGCGGATCACGTTGACGACGATCTCGTCCTGCGGCAGCTTCGCGATCTCGTCCTGAAGAGCCTCGAGCGAGCCAGAGACGTCGGCCTTGAGGAGAACCGCGAGCTCCTTGAGCTCGCCCTCCTTCGCCCGCGCGAAGACCTCGTCGAGGGTGACGCGGCGTGCCTGGCGACGGGCCAGGGCCTCGGTCTTGAGGCGCGTGGCGCGCTCCTGCGCAAGCTGGCGGGCGCGGCGGTCGTTCTCCACCGTCTCCACCCTCTCCCCCGCCTCGGAGACGCCGTCGATGCCCAGGATCTCGACCGGGTCGCCCGGCACGGCCTCCTGGACGCGGGTGCCGGTGAAGTCGTTCATGGCCTTGACCTTGCCCCACTGCGGCCCCGCGACCACGGCGTCGCCGACGTGCAGCGTCCCTCGCTGGACGAGGACGGTGGCGACCGGCCCGCGGCCGGCGTCGAGGTGCGACTCGATGACGTTGCCCGAGGCGGGCGCGTTCGGGTTGGCCTTCAGCTCCTCGAGCTCGGATGTGAGCAGGATCATCTCGAGCAGGTTGTCGAGGCCGTCGTGGGTCTTGGCGGAGACGTCGCAATAGACGGTGTCGCCGCCCCAGTCCTCCGGCGTGAGCCCCTGCGCCGCGAGCTCGTTGCGCACGCGGTCGGGCTGCGCGCCCTCCTTGTCGATCTTGTTGACGGCGATGAGGATCGGGACCTCCGCGGCCTTGGCGTGGTCGATCGCCTCCGTGGTCTGCGGCATGACGCCGTCGTCGGCGGCGACCACGATCACGGCGAGGTCGGTGACCTTCGCCCCGCGGGCCCGCATGGCCGTGAACGCCTCGTGGCCGGGGGTGTCGAGGAAGGTGATGGTCTTGTCGTCGTGGTGGACCTGGTAGGCGCCGATGTGCTGAGTGATGCCGCCCGCCTCGCCCGCGGCCACCTCGGTCGAGCGGATGGCGTCGAGCAGCGACGTCTTGCCGTGGTCGACGTGGCCCATGATCGTCACGACCGGCGGGCGGTCGACCAGCTCGGCCTCGGCGTCCTCGAAGACCGGTTCCTCGACGGTCTCCTCGGCTGCGCTGACCAGCTCGGCCTTCTGGCCGAGCTCCTCCGCGAGGAGCATCACCGTTTCGTCGGAGAGCGTCTGCGTGAGGGTGGCCATCTCGCCCATGCCCATCAGCTTCTTGATGACCTCGGCGCTGCCGACGCCGAGGGTCTCGGCGACCTCGCGAACGGTCGCGCCGGAGTGGATCTTGATGGCCTCCGGCTCGACCTCGACGACGGGGCCGCGATCGACGGGCTCCTCGAGGAGCGGCCGGCGGCGGCGACCGCCGCGGCGCCTGGGTGGGCGGCTGGGCGGAGGCGGTGGCTGGTGCTCGCGCCGTGAAGCCTGGGAGTCGATGACCACGCGCCGGCGCTTGCGAGCGCTCGCGGCGCCCCCGCCTCCGGCGTCGGGCACGGGGCGCACGGGCTTGGCCTGCGGCTGCTGGGCCTTGGGGGCGGCCTTTCCCTTGGGCGCGGCGGCGGGCGCCGGCTTGGGGGCGGCCTTCGCCTTGGGGGCGGCGGCGGGCGTGGAAGCGGCGCCGTCGCCCAGCGCGCTCAGCGCCACGTCCTCCTCGACGCTCGAGGCGGCCGCCTTGACCTCGACCCCTGCCTTCTGCAGCGCGGCGATGACCTCCTTGCTGGTGAGGCCTCGCTCCTTGGCGATCTCGTGAACGCGCTTCTTCATGCCGCGGGAGTGACTCCGCCGGAATCCTCAGCTTCGGCGGGCACCTCCGGCGTAGCTTCGGCATCGGGCTCGGGGTCAGACCCCCCCGAAGCGTCGGAAGAATCCGACGCGTCCGGGGTTTCGGGGTCAGACCCCGCGGCTTCGCCGGCGGTCGGCTCGTCGGCGGGAGCTTCGGCCTCCGGCTCGGGGTCAGACCCCCCTGAAGCGTCGGAAGAATCCGACGCGTCCGGGGTTTCGGGGTCAGACCCCGTTGCGGCAGGGGTCTCCTCGGCCGGCGTAGCTTCGGCATCGGGCTCGGGGTCAGACCCCCCCGAAGCGTCGGAAGAATCCGACGCGTCCGGGGTTTCGGGGTCAGACCCCGCGGCTTCGCCGGCGGTCGGCTCCTCGGGCGAAGCTTCGGCATCGGGCTCGGGGTCAGACCCCCCTGCATCCTCCGGGGAGTCCGGGGCGTCGCCGGTTTCGGGGTCAGACCCCGCGGCTTCGCCGGCGGTCGGCTCCTCGGCCGGGGCTTCCGGCTCCTCGGCCGGGGCGGCGGCCTCGGCCTTGGCGACGATCTCGGCCACCTGGGCTTCGTCCGCGTCGGGGTCGGCCAGCGTCGCCACCTCGCCCTCGTCGAGCGCGGTGAGGATGGTCACCTGGTGGGTCTCGAAACGGGCGAGGGCCTGGTGCTGGGGCAGGCCGCAGTAGCGCGAGCCGGCCAGCGAGGCATTCGGGCAGCGGCGCCCGGCCGAGAGGACCGCGGCGCAGCGCCCATCGGCGGCGTCGCCGTCGCCCTCGTACTCCTCGTCGTCCTCGACGCTGAAGTCGGTCTCCGACTTGATGTCGACGCGCCAGCCGGTGAGCCTCGCGGCGAGGCGGGCGTTCTGGCCCTCGCGACCGATCGCGAGCGAGAGCTGATCGTCGGGCACGACGACCGTCGCCTGCTTGTCCTCGTCGTCGACCAGGACCTCGCGCACGCGGGCCGGCGAGAGGGCCTTGGCGACGAAGCGGGCGGGCTCGTCGTTGTAGGGGATGATGTCGATCTTCTCGCCGCGCAGCTCGGACACGACCATGCGCACGCGCGAGCCGCGAGGCCCGACGCAGGCGCCCACGGGGTCGACCCCGTCGGCGTGCGAGACGACGGCGATCTTGGAGCGGTAGCCGGGCTCGCGAGCGACGCCGACGATCTCGACCAGCCCGTCGGCGACCTCGGGGACCTCGAGCTCGAAGAGCTGCTTGATGAGCTCCGGGCTGCGCCGCGAGACGACGATGCTGGGGCCCTTGCCCTCGGCGGAGACGTCGGTGATCACCGCCTTGACGCGCATTCCGTGGTCGTAGCGCTCGTTCCAGACCTGCTCGGAGCGCGGCAGCAGCGCCTCGACGCGCTCACGCAGCTGAACCAGCGTGTAGCGGTTGTCGGACTGCTGGATGATCCCGGTGATCAGCTCGCCCACGCGGTCCTGGAACTCGTCGAAGACCATCATCCGCTCGGCCTCGCGGATGCGCTGGAGGATGACCTGCTTCGCCGTCTGCGCGGCGATGCGGCCGAAGTCGTCGGGGGTGACGTCGCGCGTGGTGATCTGGTCCTCGTAGGGGGCGAGGATCTCGGGGTCGAGCTCCGGCTCCTCGGGCTCGCGCAACTCGCCGGTCTCGGGATCCACGGTCGGCTCGGTCTCCTCGGCCACCTGAGCCAGGAGCTTCTCCTCGAGCTCGGCGGGCAGGATCAGCTCGAACACGCGGAAGTCCGCGGTCTCGCGATCGAGGTCCACACGCGCGTAGCGGGCGGCGCCCGGTGTCTTCTTGTAGGCGGACAGCAGGGCGTCCTCGAGAGCTGCCATCAGCACCTCCGAGTCGATTCCCTTGGCGCTCGCGACCTCGCGAACCGCCTCGACGATCTCGCGGCTCATGGGGCCACCTCCTGAAGCTCGGGGACGAGGTTGGATCGCCGGATGTCGCCGAGCGGGATCGCTGATTTCCTGGCCGTCGGCCTCGAGCTCGACCGCGTCGCGGCTCGCCCCCTTCACGCGTCCCGGTGAAGTTGCGCCTGCCCGCGATCGGCTCGTTGGTGCGAATGCGGGCACGCCGGCCGGCGAAGCGGCGGTAGTGCTCGGGCTTGGTGAGGGGCCGGTCGATTCCGGGCGACGACACCTCGAGCGAATAGTCGGCGAGCAGGTCACGCAGGCTGTCGGTCACGCGCTCGCACAGGGCGAGATCGACGCCTCCGGGGTGGTCGACGAAGATCCGCAGCGACTCGGTGGCAGGGTGCTCGAGCAGCACGAGCTCGACCTCGGGATCGAGGTCGTTTAGGCGCTCGGCGATCGTCTGCTCCAACTCTTCCAAAATGAAATCTCCTCGCTTCGGACCCGGCTTTCGGCGAAAGAAAAGGTGGGCCCGGGCCCACCTCTCGTCAGGGGTACGGGTACTGATGAAGCGGCAGCCAGTATAGCCGTGCCGCCACGCCCGCCGCCGTGCCTGAGCCGGGTTCAGGCCTCCAGCATGAGCGTGACCGGCCCGTCGTTCGAGAGCTCGACCGTCATGTCGCTCTCCGAAGGCCCCCCGGGCGGCGCCGAGGGCCCCGCACAGCCGCTCGTAGAGCGGTCGGGCCTCGTCCGCGGGCGCCGCGTCGGCGTAACCGGGCCGGTTGCCGCGAGTCGTGTCGGCGTGAAGAGTGAACTGGCTGACGCACAGGATCTCGCGGTCGCCGAGCGGCTCGTTCATCCGCCCGTCGGCGTCGTCGAAGATCCGCAGGGCGCGGAGCTTGGCCGCCAGGCGGTCGGCCTGCGCCTCGGTGTCGCCCCTGCGCACCCCGGCGAGAACGAGCATTCCCGGCCCGATCGAGGCGACCTCCTGCCCGCCCACGAGCACGCGCGCGCTTGCCACGCGCTGGACGAGCGCGCGCACGGCTCAGCCGCGCCTGGAAGCGCGCTCGCGATATATCCGGTAGTCGCGGCGCTCGGGCCGCAGGCATGCGGCGATCGCAAGGTGGCGGCGGGCGCGGTCGGGCTGGCCGCTCATGGTGAGCGCGCGTCCCAGGCAGAAGTGGGCGTAGTCGTTGACCGGGTAGCGCTCGACCACCGCCTCGAACTCCTCCGCCGCCTCCGGATAGCGGCGCGTGCGGAAGTAGGCGCGCCCCAGCGCCTCGCGCACCGAGCTCTTCTCCGGGGCGAGGCGGGCGGCCTTCGCCAGCGGGATCGCGGCCTGCTCGAACTCGCCCGCCTCGAGCAGGGACATGCCGTTGGTGTAGAGGTCGTAGAGGGAGGCGTCTGCCACGCCCCGAAGTTTAGGTAGGTGCCGTTAGCTGCCCGCCACGAGCTTGGCCCGCAGAGCCTCGACCCTGTCGAGGACGGCGTCGGCCACGTCGGCCTTCGACGCGAAGGGAACGTGGCGCTCCCCGTCGGCCTCGACGATCGTGACCTCGTTCGTGTCGGTGTCGAAGCCGATGTCGGAGCGCGAGACGTCGTTGAAGACGATCGCGGCGACCCCCTTGCGCTCGAGCTTCTCGCGGGCGCGGGCAATCGCGTCGGCGCCGTGCTCGGCCGCGAAGCCGACCAGCACCTGGTCGTCGCGCCGCCTCCGCCCGGCCGCGGCCAGGATGTCCTCGGTTGCGGTGAGCTCGATCGTCAGCTCCCCGGAGCGCTGCATCTTCCCCTCGCTGGGGGCCGCGGCCCGGAAGTCGGCGACCGCGGCGGCCATCAGCAGCGCGTCGCAGCGGGGCAGCTCGGCTTCGACGGCGGCCGCGAGCTCCTCGCTGGTCTCGACGTCGATCCGCTCCATGCCGGCCGGGGCGGGCAGGCCGACGTTGGCGGCGATCAGCACCACCTCCGCCCCGCGCTTCGCGGCGCGCTCGGCCAGCGCCAGTCCCATGCGCCCGCTCGAGCGGTTGCCGATGAAGCGGACCGGGTCGATCGGCTCACGCGTCCCTCCCGCGCTCACCAGCACCCGCATGCCGTCCCACGGGCCCGGAGCTCTCGGCAGCAGGCTCTCGATGCGCGCGGCCAGCGTCTCCGGGGAGGGCAGGCGCCCGACGCCATGCTCGCCGCGCGAGGCAAGGGCGCCCTCCTCCGGCTCGATGACCTCGATGCCGCGCTCGGCAAGTGTCGCCAGGTTGGCCTGGGTGGCCGCGTCGCGGTACATCCGGTCGTTCATGGCCGGAGCCACGGCGCGTGGCGCCTGGCACGCGAGGAAGGAGGTGGTGAGCATGGAGTCGGCCATGCCGGCGGCAAGCTTCGCCAGCGTGTTGGCGGAGGCGGGGGCGACGATGAAGACGTCGGCGTTGGCGACGATCTCCAGATGCCCGATCGGATCGTGGGTCGGCTGGGGGTCGCCCGGGAACGCTCCCCGCATGGGGTCGCGCTCGAACTCGTCGGTGAGCACCGGGGCGCCCGTGATCGCCTCGAAGCTGGCGGCGCCCACGAAGCGCGTGGCCGTGGGCGTCATGACGACGCGTACGCCGTGGCCGGCGCGCGTCAGCAGGCGCGCGAGCTCCAGGGCGCGGTACGCCGCGATGCCACCGCTGACGCCGAGCAGGACTCGCGCCATCGACCCACGCCCCTCAGCTAGGCCGTTGCGGCTGGCCGGTCTCGGTAGTGGTGCTGGAGCTTGCCGGCGGCGAGCTCCTCGAGGGAGATGGTCAGGTAGTTGCCCGACTGGCTCTCGACCATCGGCGGCGTGTACTCCTCGTAGCTTCCCTCGCCCAGGGCGCGGTAGTAGCTGTTGAGCTGGCGCGCGCGCTTCGCGGCGATGAGCACCGCCGCGTAATGCGAGCCGGCGCGCTCGAGGAGCTTGTCCTTGCGTGGCTTGATCATTCGGGTGCAGGATAGAGCAGGTACTTGCGGACCACGCGCTCGAGCTCGTCGGACGCACGCTCGATGTCAGCGTTGACCACAACCTCCTGGAACTCCTGCTGCGCCGCGAGCTCGCTCTCCGCGGTCCGCAGGCGGTCGGCGATGGCCTCCTCGGAGTCGGCTCCCCGGGCCCGCAGGCGCTCGCCCAGCGTCTCGGGCGAGGGCGGCGCGATGAACACCAGGACCGCCTCCGGCATGGCCGCCCGCACCTGGCGCGCGCCCTGCACCTCGATCTCGAGCACGACCGAGACGCCGTTTCGAACGCGGTCCTCGACCTCGGGGCGAAGGGTGCCGTAGCGGTTGCCGGAGTAGGTGGCGTGCTCGAGGAAGTCGCCCGCGACCGCTCGCCGGTCGAACTCCTCCGGCGTGAGGAAGTGGTAGTCGCGCCCGTCCACCTCGCCCTCGCGCGGCTGGCGGGTCGTGGCGGACACGGACAGCTCGAGGCCCTCCACGCGCCGCAGCAGCTCGGCGATGAGCGTTCCCTTGCCGACCCCCGAGGGGCCGGTGATCACGAAGACGCGGGCGGCCACGCCAGAATCAAACCCGCAGGAGCGGACAGCGCCCCGAGCGGGGCTCCGAGATGCACAGCGCCACTCCCTGAATCACTTGCGGACGCCTTCGGCGTCCTTACCTGCTGCTTTCGGGGCTAGAGCCCCTCATCATCATCTCCGGAGAAACGCGACGAGCTCCGAGCGCTGGCGCTCGGAGAGCCCACCGATGGTCTTCGACGGGGAGATGCGGCACTGGCTGAGGATCTTGTTCGCCTTGACGCGCCCGTACTTGGGGGTGGCGATGATCATGTCGAAGACCTTCGCCGAGAGCACGTACTCCGGCGGATCCATCAGCAGCGTGCCGATCTTGGTCTTGCCGGCCTTGAGGTCGCGCTTGAGCTGGGCTCGCGCCGAGCGGATCTGGTTGGCCCTGCGGAGGGCCTTCATCCGCTGCTCTTCGCTTCTCCTGGGAACCCCGGCAGGGGTTGTGTCGACGGACGCGGCCACGGGGGCGGCGAGTATATCCGCGACCTCAGGCAGGCACGCCGGATAGGTACCTATTTCCGCGAAATTCGCATCGACCTCAACTCGAGGTTGAGGCGCCAACCGTCCGGACGGTCGCTTCGGCGGCCGCTGCTGAGCGTTCCGAGACCGCGATTTCGAGCTCGCCGCGGACCCGTGCGCCCGCCAGCGGGTCGCGGAACGTGGCGGTGCCGACCGCGACGGCGGTGGCCCCCGCGTCGAGGAACGCCAGGGCGTCCAGCCCCGTCTCGATGCCGCCCATGCCGACGATCGGGATCGAGGCTTTGTCCGCCACGCGCGCGACCTGGTCGAGCGCAATCGCCCGCACCGCCGGGCCCGAGAGGCCTCCCCCGCCGCCGCCCAGGGCCGGCCGGCCGGTGACGGGGTCATACGCGCGTGCCCGCAGGGTGTTGATGAGCGAGACGGCGTCCGCCCCACCCTCCTGAGCCGCCGCGGCGACCGCCGCCGGGTCGTCGGTGTTCGGCGTGAGCTTCACGATCAGCGGCTTCCCGGACAACGGGCGAACCGCCTGCATCAGCGCACTCGTCTCGGCGGGGCTCGCGCCCATGATCAGCCCTGACTCCACGTTCGGGCACGAGACGTTCAGCTCGAGCGCGGCGACCTCGTCGCGAGCCGCGACCGCGGCGACGAGGTGGCCGAAACCGTCGTGGCTGGGCGCCATCACGGAGACCACGAGCGGGATCCCGAGCTCGGCGAGCTGGGGAAGATCGTGCTCCAGGAAGCCGGCCAGGCCCTTGTTCGGCAGGCCGATCGAGTTGATGAGGCCGCTCGGGGTCTCGTGAAGGCGAGGCGGCGGGTTGCCCGCTCGCGGGTCGGGCGTGATGGTCTTCGAGACGAAGGCCGCGAAGGGAAAGCTCTCGAGCAGGGAGTCGCCGAAGGCGCGCCGCGCCGCGATGGCGTCGAAGGTGCCGGAGCCGTTCAGCACCGGATGGGCCAGCCGCAGGCTGCCGATCTCGATGCCCCCGGTCAATGCCCCGACCCGGCGACCATGGCGGTCTCGATCCGCTCGGCGTTCACCACCGGACCGTCCACGCACAGCCGGATGTACCCGCCCTCGCGCGTGGGAATGGCGCAGCCGAAGCACGCTCCGAACCCGCAGGCCATCGGCGCCTCCATCGCGAGCTCGGCCGGGACGCCGCGGTCGGCGCACAGGGCGCGCACCGCCTCGAGCATGGCGGGTGGGCCGCAGGCGTACACCGCGGCGCTGCCGGCGTCGTCGCCCTCGAGCAGCACCGCCAGCAGGTCGGTGACGTAGCCCTTGTGACCGGCATGGCCGTCCTCGCTCGCCAGGCGGATCTCCGAGCAGTCGAACAGCTCGGTCCCGCCGGAGTGGTCGCGGTCGCGAAACCCGAGCAGGGTGCGGGTGGGCACGCCGGCGGCGACGAGCCTTCGGCGCAGGAGGGCAAGCGGCGCGATCCCGATCCCGCCCCCCACCAGGATCGCGCCGGCCGCGCCGGGGGCGATCTCCGCGGGCGACGAGAAGGGCACGCCCAGCGGGCCGGTGAGCAGGAGGTCCTCGCCCTCCCCCAGGCCGGCGAGGGCGCGGGTGCCGGGGCCGATCGCCTCCACGAGGAACTCCAGGCGGACGCCCTTCGCCGAGCGCTCGGCGGTGGCCACCGAGAATGCCCGCGCCAGGAACGGGCGGCCGCTCTCCTCGCCCCAGCCCGAGGGCGAGGCGAGCATGTAGAACTGACCCGGAGCGGGCTCCGGCCCGGTCGGGTCGAGCGCGGAGAAGACCACGTAGCCGCCGGTTCGGCGGCTGCCCGCGACCCGGCAGGCCCGTCGCTCGAAGGGGGCGATGACGCGCTCGGTCACGACGAGGGCCTGGCGGCCTCGGAGCTCGTCTGGGCGGCTCGCTCGGAGTGCGCGGCGTGAAGCTCCTGCAGGCTCAGCGGCTCCTGAGCCTGCGCGCGGCGGGCGGCGATTGCGCGGACCGCAGCCGAGGCCCCCGTCATGGTGGTGATGCAGGCCAGCCCGTGGCGGATGGCGGCGCTGCGGATCTCGTAGCCGTCGCTGCGGGCGCCGCTGCCGGTCGGTGTGTTGATGAGGATGTCGACCTCACCCGAGCGGATGTAGTCGACGACGTGCGGCGAGCCGTCGGCGATCTTGTTGATGGCCCGCACCGGCACCCCCATCCGCGAGATCGCCTGCGCGGTTCCCCGCGTGGCGATGAGGTCGAAGCCCATGTCGTGGAACCGGGTCGCCAGCTGGGTTGCGGCTGCCTTGTCGTTGTCGGTGACGGTGATGAAGACCGTCCCACTCTCGGGCAGCGTCACGCCGGCGGCCGCCTGGGCCTTGCCGAAGGCCGTGGGGAAGTCGCGGGCGATTCCCATCACCTCGCCCGTCGACTTCATCTCCGGCCCCAGCACCGCGTCGGCACCGGCGAACCGCGCGAACGGCAGCACGGCCTCCTTCACGCTCACATGCTCGGTCTCGGCGTGGGGAATGTCCTGGTCGGCCAGACTCTCGCCCAGCATCAGCCGGCAGGCGATCTTGGCGAGCGGCGCCCCGATCGCCTTGGAGACGAAGGGCACCGTCCGCGACGCCCGGGGGTTCGCTTCGATCACGTACAGCTTGCCCGCGGCGACCGCGTACTGGATGTTGATCAGGCCGATCACGCCGAGCTCGAGCGCGATGCGCTCGGTCGTGTGGCGGATCTCCTCGAGCATCTCCTCGCCCAGGCTCATCGGCGGGATCACGCACGCCGAGTCGCCCGAGTGCACCCCGGCCTCCTCGACGTGCTGCATGATCGCCGCGACCCTCACGTCGGTTCCGTCGCCCAGCGCGTCAACGTCGACCTCGATGGCGTCCTCGAGGAAGCGGTCCAGCAGCAGCGGATGCTCGGGCGAGGCCTTCACGTTCGCCTTCAGGTAGGCGGCGAGGTCGTCCGTCGAGTAACAGATCTCCATGGCGCGGCCGCCGAGCACGTAGGAGGGCCTCACGAGCAGTGGGAAGCCGACGTCCTCGGCGATCGCGACCGCTTCGTCGGCCGAGAGCGCGGTGCCGTAGGGCGGGTGCGCGATGTCCAGGCGCCGCAGCAGGGCGCCGAAGCGGCCCCGGTCCTCGGCCAGGTCGATTGCGTCGAGCGCGGTGCCGAGCAGCGGGACACCGGCCTCCACCAGGTCCTTGGCGAGCCGCAGCGGCGTCTGGCCGCCGAACTGGACGATCACCCCTTCGGGCTTCTCCACCTCGATCACGGCCATGACGTCCTCGAACGTCAGCGGCTCGAAGTAGAGGCGGTCGGAGGTGTCGTAGTCGGTGGAAACGGTCTCCGGGTTGCAGTTGATCATGACCGCGTCGCGCCCCAGGTCGCGGACCGTCATGGCGGCGTGCACGCAGCAGTAGTCGAACTCGATTCCCTGGCCGATGCGGTTGGGCCCGGCGCCCAGGATCACGACCGAGTCGCGATCGCCGCGGCGGACCTCCGAGGCCCCCGAGCGCTCGTGGGCCGAGTAGTAGTACGGCGTCGCGGCCTCGAACTCGGCGGCGCAGGTGTCGACCGCCTTGTAGCCGCGTTCCAGGCCCTCGGTCCCGTCGCCGTCGATGGCCAGGGCGCGGAGCTCGCGCAGGAACCAGTGATCGATGGACGTGCGCTCGTTCAGCTCCTCGACCGAGCAGTCACGGCGAAACGCCTCCAGCACGAGGTCGAAGCGATCGGAGGACGGCGTCTCCAGGCGCGTCAGCAGCTCCCCGGTGTCGGCCGGCGGGTCAGCGGGTGAGTCGAGCTCGCGCGAGCGCATCGCCTTCGCGAAGGACTCGCGGAACGTGCGCCCGATCGCCATGACCTCGCCGACCGACTTCATGTGGGTGGTCAGCTTGCCCTCGGCGCCCGGGAACTTCTCGAAGGCGAATCGGGGGATCTTGGTGACGACGTAGTCGATGGTGGGCTCGAACGAGGCCGGCGTGGCCATCGTGATGTCGTTCGGGATCTCCTCCAGCGCGTAGCCCACGGCCAGCTTCGCCGCGATCTTCGCGATCGGAAAGCCCGTTGCCTTGGAGGCGAGGGCCGAGGAGCGCGAGACCCGGGGGTTCATCTCGATGACCACGATCTCCCCGGTCTGCGGGTTGACGGCGAACTGCACGTTCGAGCCGCCCGTCTCGACTCCGACGGCGCGGATCACCTTGATCCCCTGGTTTCGGAGCTCCTGGTAGAGGTGGTCGGTGAGCGTCTGCGCGGGTGCGATCGTCACGGAGTCGCCGGTGTGTACTCCCATCGGGTCGACGTTCTCGATGGAGCAGATGACAACCACGTTGTCGTTGTGATCGCGCATGAGCTCCAGCTCGAACTCGCCCCAGCCGAGCACCGACTCCTCGACCAGCACCTGGTTGATCGGGCTGGCCGCGAGTCCCTCGGAGACCACCTGGAAGAGCTCGGTAGGAGTGGTCCCCACTCCCCCGCCCTGGCCGCCCAGCGTGAAGGCGGGGCGCACGATCGCCGGCAGCTTGATGACGCCGTCCGCGACCCCGGCCTCGACCTCGGCAACCGAGGTCACGATGGTCGACCACGGCACGCGCAGGCCCGCCTGCTCCATCGTCTCGCGGAAGGCCTCGCGATCCTCGGCGCGGCGGATCGCCTCGTGGTTCGCGCCGATCATCTCGACGCCCAGCCGTTCGAGGACGCCGCTGTGGTGGAGCTCCATTGCCAGGTTCAGCGCCGTCTGGCCTCCCAGCGTCGGCAGAAGAGCGTCGGGCCGCTCGCGCTCGATGATCGCCGTCACCGAGTCCAGCGTGAGCGGCTCGACGTAGGTGCGGTCGGCGAACTCCGGGTCGGTCATGATCGTCGCCGGGTTGGAGTTGACGAGCACCACCTCGTAGCCGTCCGCGCGCAGGACCTTGCACGCCTGCGCGCCGGAGTAGTCGAATTCGGCGGCCTGGCCGATCACGATCGGCCCCGAGCCGATCAGCAGGATCTTCGAGATGTCGTCGCGCCTAGGCACTGGCGAGGAACGCCTCCGCGTCGCGCATCGACAGGAAGTTGCGAGCCGAGCTGATCAGCCCGTCGCGGACCTCGAAGACGTACGCGGGGTGCATCTCCATGGGAATGCCGCTCCCCGCTCCCTTCAGGCGGATGTGCGCCGTGCAGAGGACCCGATCGCCTCCGATCGGCGCGTAGGTGGCGTCGCTCCACTCCATCGCGTCGAACGACTCGGAGAAGGATCGCCAGTACTCGGCAAAGCCCTCGCGACCGCGAAAGACCCGATTCTCGAGCGTGCGAACGACCACCGAAGACCACTCGAAGTCCTCGGTGAAGAGCTCGTCGTAGGCTTCGAGGAGGCCCTCGAAGCCCCTCTCCATCAGGGTCGTCGCGGCGCGCTTCACCGCCTCCGGTACGGGCTGGCCGTTCACGCCGCCATCTCCAGGAAGCGGTCGAACAGGTGGCGCGCGTCGTGCGGGCCAGGGCCGGCCTCCGGGTGGTACTGGACGGTGCAGCCGGAGACGTCCTTCAGCACCAGGCCCTCGACGGTGCGGTCGTAGAGGTTCAGGTGGGACAGCTCGGCCTCGCCGAAGTCGGTGCTCCAGCGGACCGGCTCGTCCGAGTCGATGCGCTCGGCGCCGTCGGGCGGGCGAACGGCAAAGCCGTGGTTTTGGGAGGTGATCTCGATCACCCCGGTCTCCAGGTCCTTCACCGGGTGGTTCGCGCCGCGGTGGCCGAAGGGGAGCTTGTACGTGTCGAGGCCCACCGCCCGGCAGAGCAGCTGGTGGCCCAGGCAGATCCCGACGACCGGCTTCTTGCCGACCACGGAGCGGACCGTGTCGACGACGTAGTCGAGGGCGGCCGGGTCGCCGGGGCCGTTGGCGAGGAAGACGAGGTCGGGGTCGGCCGCCAGCACCTCGTCGGCGGAGGCGGTGCACGGCAGGAGCGTCAGCGCGGCAATTCCGCTCGCGGAATTGCCGAATGATGCTGAGCTTGATCCCCGTGTCGATGCCGACGACGTGCGGCCCGTCGCCGCCGATCTCCACGGGCTCGCCGGGGGTCACGGTGCGCGCGAGGTCCGCGCCCGCCATGGAGGGCTCGGCGCGAACGCGGTCGAGCGCATCGGCCTGGTCGGTCGAGGCGGCGAAGATCCCGCCGCGCATCGCCCCGCCGTCGCGGATGTGGCGCACGAGGGCGCGGGTGTCGACTCCGGTGATCGCGGTGACCCCGGCCGCGTCGAGCCAATCGAGCCAGCCGCCCTCGGCGTCGGCGGCGTCCTCGGAGTTCTTGGCCTCGCGCATGATCACGGCGCGGGCGTGGGCGCGATCGGACTCCATCGCCTGCGCGGCCACCCCGTAGTTGCCGATCAGCGGATACGTGAACGTGATGATCTGGCCCGCGTAGGAGGGGTCGGTGACGGCCTCCTGGTAGCCCGTCATCGAGGTGTTGAAGACCACCTCGCCGGTGACCGGCGCCTCGGCGCCGCAGAGCTCGCCGTCGAGGCGCGTGCCGTCCTCGAGGAGGACGTAGCCGGGCTCGCTCAAGACACGGCTCCCAGGGTGAACGCGCGGTTGCGGTACGCCACGTGCCCGGCGACGACGGTCGCCATCACGCGGCCGCGAAGCGCTCGCCCGGCGAAGCAGGAGTTGTGCGAGCGGCTCTCCCAGCCCGTGGCTCCGGCCTCCCACTCCGGCGCCCAGGTCGAGCACGGCGAGGCTCGCCGGCGCGCCGGCCTCGATGCGCGGCGGCTCGAGGCCGAAGGCCGCTGCACCCGCGCTCATCCGCTCGACCAGCAGCCCCAGCTCGAGCACGCCGGGCTCGACGAGCTCGGTGTTCAGGACGGCGAAGGCGGTCTCCAGGCCCGTGACGCCCATGGCCGCCGACTCGATCGGCACCTCTTTCTCCTCCGGCGAGTGCGGCGCATGGTCGGTCGCGACGCAGTCGATCGTGCCGGAGCGCAACGCGTCGACGAGCGCCTCGCGATCGGACGCCGCGCGCAGGGGCGGGTTCATCTTGAAGCGGGCGTCGAGGCTGCGCAGCTCGGCGTGGTCGAGCACCAGGTGGTGGGGCGTGGCCTCGCAGGTGATCCGCACCCCGGCGGCCTTCGCGGTCTCGACGGCGGCGATCGACTCGGCCGCCGAAAGGTGCTGCACGTGTATCCGCGCGTCCTCGTAGAGGGCGAGTGCGGCGTCGCGGGCGATCATCGTCGACTCGGACACCGACGGCACCCCGGCGAGCCCGAGCTCCGCGGAGACCTCGCCCTCGTGCATCACGCCCTTGCCGGAGAGCTCGGGGTCCTCCTCGTGGAGGGCGATCTGAAGGCCGGCGATGTGCTGGTACTGCAGCGCGCGGCGCATGACGCGAGCGCTGCGGATGGGCAGGCCGTCGTCGGTGAAGCCCGCGGCGCCGGCCTCGGCGAGGGCCATCATCTCGGTCAGCTCTTCGCCCGCCATCCGCCTCGTGACCGTCGCGCAGAAGCCGACGGGGACGCTGGCCTCGGTCGTGGCGCGCTCGCGCAGCGCGAGGATCGCCTCGGGCGTGTCCACGGGAGGCTCGGTGTTGGCCATGGCGATGATCCCGCAGTAGCCGCCGGCCGCGGCGGCGCGAGTCCCGGTCTCGATGTCCTCCTCGTCCTCGCGCCCGGGGGTGCGCAGGTGGACGTGGGGGTCGAAGAAGGCGGGCACCACCGTCAGGCCGTCCGCCTCGATCCGCTCCGCCCCCTCGGGCCCGTCGGCTCCAGGCTCGGCGAGCTCGGCGAGCTCGCCGCCCCGGACGATCACGTCGCGCGCCTCGTCGATTCCCGAGCGCGGGTCGAGCACCCGGGCTCCGGCGATCAGCAGGTCGCCCGGCTTCTCGCCGGCGCCGCGCCAGTCCATCCCCGCGATGGTCCGAGCGCTCACGCGGGCTCGCCGATCGGGGTCGGGGCGGCCAGCTCGGGCTCGGAGCGGCCCGCGGCCTCGGCGCGCGGTCCGCTGAGCACCTCGAAGAGGATCGCCATGCGCACGTAGAGCCCGGCCTCGACCTGCTCGGCGATGATCGACTGTGGCCCGTCGATCGCGCCGGGCGACAGCTCGACGCCGCGGTTCACCGGGCCGGGGTGCATCAGCGTCTGCCGAGGGCCCAGCCGGCGGGTGTCGATCTGGTACCGGGCGGCGTACTCGCGAATGGAGGGCACGAAGCTCTCGGCCATCCGCTCGCGCTGCATGCGCAGGGCGTAGACGACGTCCGCCTCGCCGAGGCCGTCCAGGTCGTGGCTGACGTTGCAGCCCAGCGCCTGCTCCACGCCGCGCGGAATCAGCGTCGGCGGCCCGCAGAGCGTCACCTCGGCCCCCATCTTCGCGAAGGCCTGGGCGCAGGAGCGGGCAACGCGGCTGTGCAGGACGTCGCCGACGATCCAGATCCGCCGGCCGTCGATCGCGCCGATGCGCCGGCGCAGGGCGTAGACGTCGAGCAGCGCCTGGCTGGGGTGCTCGTGCTTGCCGTCGCCGGCGTTGACCACCGCGGCCTCGGTCCAGCCGGCGACGAGGTTCGCCGCTCCGGCCTCGCCCGAGCGGATGACGATGGCGTCGGGGCTGTAGGCGCTGAGCGTCGCGATCGTGTCCTTCAGCGACTCGCCCTTCTCGACCGAGGAGCCGCTCGACTTGACCGAGATGACGTCGGCCGAAAGGCGCTTGGCGGCGAGCTCGAAGGAGGAGCTGGTTCGCGTGGAGGGCTCGAGGAAGAGGTTCACGACCGTCTTGCCGCGCAGCGCCGGCACCTTCTTGATGTCGCGCCGGCCGATGCCCTCGGCGAAGCTCTCGGCGCGCTGCATCAGGTGCTCGATGTCGGCGCGCTCGAGGTCGCCCATGGACAGCAGGTGCCTCATCCGTCCACCCCGCTGAGCGGCGCCTCGCGGACGCCGACGGTGACCTCGTCCACCCCGTCCTCCTCCTCCAGGCGCACGTTGACGCGCTCGGAGAGCGAGGTCGGGATGTTCTTGCCGACGTAGTCGGGGCGGATCGGGAGCTCGCGATGGCCGCGATCGACCAGGACCGCGAGCTGGACCCGGGCGGGCCGCCCGTAGTCGAACAGCGCCTCGATGCCGGCGCGCGCGGTGCGTCCCGTGAACATCACGTCGTCGACGAGGACGACCGTGCGGCCCTCGAGGTCGAAGTCGAGGTGAGAGGCGTGGACGATTGGCTGGGCGCCGGGATCGCGGGTGCCGACGTCGTCGCGGTAGAAGGAGATGTCCAGGTCGCCCAGCGGCACCTCGGCCCCGGAGAGCTCGCCGACGAGCGCGTGGAGGCGATTGCCCAGCGCGGCGCCGCGCGTGTGGATCCCGACGAGCGCAAGCGCCTCGCCGCCAGGGTTCTTCTCGATGATCTCGTGGGCGATCCGTACGAGCGCCCGGCGCAGGTCTTCGCGGTCTAGGACGACCGTGTCTTCCATCTCGCGCCCCTTCCTGGTCTCTCTGGACCTGGTTAAAGGAACCGACGGGGCAACCCTAGCAGGGGCATCCGGCGGCACTCGAAGGCACGGTTTCACCTCCGCGCAAGGTGCGAGGATTACCGCGCATGGCTCAGGGGACCACCGGCGCATCGAACCTGTCCGAGGCGGCCCGCGAGGTCCTCGACGCCCACCGCACGGCGGGCAGGTTCTTCGAGGCCGCCGGAGTGCGCAGCTTCGTGCGCGAGCAGGGGCACCCCCTCGCGGGGCCCGTCGTGCTCGTGCACGGGGTCCCCACGAGCTCGTTTCTCTACCGGCGCCTGATCCCCAGGCTGGCCGACGAGGGCCTGCGCGCGATCGCCTTCGACTTCCCGGGGCTGGGGCTGGCGGACCGCCCGGAGTCGTTCGACTACCGGTGGCCGGGCCTCGCGCGCTGGATGGGCGAGGCGCTCGACGCGCTCGGGATCGAGCGCTGCCACCTGGTGGTGCACGACATCGGCGGCCCGGTCGGCGGCGAGTGGGCGGTGCGCAACCCCGAGCGGGTCCTGTCGCTGACGGCGCTGAACACCATGCTCGACCCGGCGACGTTCCGGCGGCCCTGGACGATGCGGCCGTTCGCGATCCCGGTGATCGGGGGCCTGTACCTGCGCGGCACCCCGCTGTCCGCGTTCGCGCAGCTCTACCGGCGAATCGGCCTGGCGCAGCGCGACGCGGTGAGCAGGGCAGAGATCGAGGTGCACCACCACCTGCTTCGCCGCGGCGACGGCGGCCGGGCGTTCCTGCGGATCATGCGCGGGTTTGAGCTCACGGGCGATCACCGGCGCATGCTGTGGGCCGGGCTGGGCGCCCGCGAATACCCGGCGCGCATCGTCTGGGGTGAGAAGGACACCGCTCTCGGCCACGACCAGCTGGAGATCGCCAAGCGCGTGCTCGGGGTCACCGATCCCACGCTCGTCGATGCCAGGCACTTCCTTCAGGAAGAGCGCGCGGCGGAGATCGCCACGGTGGTCGGCGATCTCGTGGCTCCGCTGGGCTAGACCGGCGAGCGCGTGGTCCGAGGCAGCGCGTAGTAGCCCGCCACGAGGCCGCACAGGGCCAGCGACGCGTAGCCGGACAGGGGCGCCAGCGCGACGGCCGCCATGTAGGGAACGAGCCCGACGAAGTTGCGGCGAAACAGCTCGGCGCGCTCGGGCTCGCCGAGGCCCTCGCGCAGGAGCTCGGGGCGGCGGCGAAGGATCCAGTCGTTGGCGAGCAGGAAGGCGAAGCCCATGGCCAGCAGCGAGCCGGCGTAGACCGCCGCGGCGAGGTGCTCGCCCGGCTCGCGCAGATACGCGGCGACCAGCGACGTCGTGAACGGCAGCACCCCGATCGTCAGCAGCAGGAAGAGGTTGAGCACGAGGAACGTGTGGTCGACCTCGCGCAGGCGCTGGACCATCGCGTGGTGGTTGATCCAGATGATGCCGATGGTCGCGAAGCTCACGACGTAGGCCGCGTAGTTGGGCCACTGCTCTACTAGGGCATGGCCCAGCGATCCCGTGGTGCCGGGGTCGGGGACCTTCAGGTCGAGGGTCAGCAGCGTGATGGCGATGGCGATGACGCCGTCGGAGAACGCCTCCAGGCGGTTGGTGCTCATGCGGGATTACCGAGCTTCTCGCGGGGCGGGCGCGCCCCGCGATGGATCAGTTTCGGCCCCCCGCGCTCTGGGAGCGGTACCTCGACGATGTCGAAGTCGCGCGGTGCGACGGCGCCCGGGAAGGCCTCCTCGGTCTGCTCGAGGACCTGGCCGACGTTGTAGCGGGAGGAGACGTGCACCAGCGCGAGCATCCCGACGCCCGCGTCCCGGGCGAGCTCGGCCGCCTGCCTTGCGGTGGAGTGGCCGGTGAGGGCCGCGCGTTCGACCTCGTCGTCGGCGAAGCTCGCATCGTGCACGAGCACCTCGGCCTCGTGCGCAGCGATGCGCGTCATCTCGCAGGGGCGCGTATCGCCGGTGATCACGACCTTGCGGCCCGAACGCGCCTCGCCCAGCACCTGCGCGGGGGCGACGGGCCCGTCGCTGCCGTCGACCGTCTCGCCGGCCTGCAGGCGGCTGAAGTCGGGACCCGGCCGCACTCCCAGGCGTTTCGCCTCCTCGACATCGAAGCGGCCGGGGCGACCCTGCTCGACCAGGGCGTAGCCGTTCGCGGCCAGCCGGTGGTCGACGGCGAAGGGCGCGACCTCGTACTCGTCGAAAGGAATGCGGTCGCCCGGCGCCAGCTCCGAGATCTCCAACGGATAGGAGATGCGTCCGAACACGCGCCCCAGGGCGGTCATCAGCTCGGCGAGGCCCTCGGGGCCGAAGATCCGCAGCGGCGCCTGGCGATCGGTCAGGTCGTAGGTCTTCAGCAACCCGGGCAGGCCCAGGTAGTGGTCGGCGTGCAGGTGGGTGACGAAGATGTCGCTGACCTGCACCAGGCCGGTTGAGCGCTGCATCTGGCGCTGGGCACCCTCGCCGCAGTCGAAGAGCAGCCGGTCGCCCCCGCGCCGCACCAGCACGCAGGCCGTCGCGCGGCGGGCGGTCGGCACCGAGCCCCCGGTGCCGTAGAAGACGAGGTCGAGGTCCACGCGCGCAACGGTAACGCGGGGGGCGTCAGCGGCACCTGGCCGAGCCACCGCCGCCGGGCCCTTCAGCGGCGCCGGGGCGCCTTTCCGGCTCATATGACCGGAAAAGCGCCCGGAGACCGCTCAGTGCCCCTTGGGCCTGGGGTGTAGCTACGGGCGGCTCAGTCCCGCGGCTTGTAGCGGTGGTGGAGCATCAGGTCGTTGCCGTCCGGGTCGGTGAAGAGCGCCATGTGGCAGACGCCCGTGTCGAAGGTCTCGCCGCTGAACTCGACCCCCTTCGCCTCGAGCTCGGCTCGGGCGGCCGCGACGTCGTCGACGTGGATCGCGGGGTGCGCGTTCTTCTGCGGCGCGAACTCGCGGCCCTGGCGCTCCGGCTCCCAGATGCCGAAGCAGGTGTCGCCGATCCAGAACTCGTAGTTCGACTTCTCGTCGGGCCGCAGCCCGAGCGTGTCGACGTAGAACGCGCGCGAGCGGTCGGCGTCGGTCGATGGGATGCCGATGAAATCGAGCCTGTCCATGTCTAGGCCTCCTCTTGGTCGCCTTGGATCTCGTGCGGGAACTCGCCGGCCCGCCCCTGGAAGGAGATGATCTTCTCGTTCAGCAGCCGCCCGTCGCGGATCTCGATGGCGCGACTCACCGTCTCACTGCGCTGCCAGGCATCGGGGCCGCCCGACAGGTCCGGCAGCACCTCGGCGAACGCGGTGCCGATCTCCCACGTCGCCGCGTCCCAGAGCAGCGAGGGACTGTGGTCGACGCCGTAGTTGAAGCGGCCCCTCCCCACCTCGAACATCGGGTCGGCGAAGGTCGTCGGGCGGGCCCACTCGAACCCCATGCCCTCGTCACAGGAGACGTCGACGAACACGGTCCCGGGAGCGAACAGCTCGAGCTCCTCCTCGCGAACGAGGATCAGCGGCCGGTCGGTGTCCTGCAGCACGCAGTTGACGATGACGTCGAACTCGGCAAGGAGCTCAGCGACGGTGTCGTGGGGCGCATCGAGCTCGAGCCCCTGGCTGGAGTCGTCGGGGTCGCGCTCGAACGTGACCAGCTCGACGCCGTGGATCGGATCGGCCACCGTCGCCGTCGGGCGGCTGGTCAGGCAGGTGACCTCGTGAACCCCCAGCGCCGTCAGGGCGGCGATCGCGCCGCGCCCCGTCGCCCCGAAGCCCACCACGGCGCCGCGGAGCTTGCGCCCGTACTCGCCCGTCATCCCGCGCAGCTGCATCGCGTGGAGAACCGAGCAGTAGCCCGCGAGCTCGTTGTTCTCCTGGAACACGTGCACGCGAAACGACCCCTCCTCGCCCCAGAAGTTCATCGACTCCCAGGTGATGGCCGTGAGTTTCCTGTCGATGGCGAGCTGCGTGATCTCGGTGTCCTGAACCGCGTGCACCCATCCACACAGCGTCTGCCCCTCGCGCATCGCTTCGACGTCGGCGGCCATGGGCTTGGGAATGACTACGAGGTCCGTCCCCGCGATCACCCGCTCGCGGGAGGCGAGGCTCACGCCGAGGTCGGCCAGCTCCGAATCGGCGACCTGAAAGCGCTCGCCGTAGCCGCGCTCGACGACCAGGCGGCGCCTGAGCTCCGGGGCGATGTCGGCGATCTGACGCGGGTGCAGCGGCAGGCGCAGCTCGTGCTCCTTGCGCGAGCTTCCGACCAGTCCGACGCTCATCTCCGCCACCGCCCCTGATCCTACGGACGAGCCGCTTCAATCAGCGACGAGAGCGTGCGAGGGGAGCGACTCGGCTTTGCCAGGTACCACTCCCGACAGGCGCTCGACGGACCAGTTTCCAATCTCGTAGTCGCCGGCGAATCGCACGTTTCGTTGCTGCTTGTTTCGCGTGGGCTCCAGCCTCAGCCGTCCCTCGCTGAACGCAAGCTGTTCCACCGGAACCAGGTAGACGCTTCCATCCACCCGAGAGAACACGCCAAACAATTCTGCAAGGCCGTGGTACCCGGCCCGGCCGCGGCCGTGGTCGGTGGCACGAGTGTTGAATCGAAGGCACCCCTTCTCCCTCCATGCTGTCTTGCATTGAATCCGCAAGAAACCCACATCGGGAACGTCAAGGACGAGGTCATACGGATGACCATCTCCAAACGGCAGCAGGACGTCGAAACCTCGCTGAACCAGCGCGTTCAGGACCGCCGCCTCGCCAGGGTTTCCTCGACCGCGAACTTTCACATCGAGCAGGCTATGGAGCCCGTCGGACGAACATGTGTTCGCTTCTGTCTCTCCTGACGCCTCAGTGTCTAAGCTGGGGCGCCACGCGCCCGTAGCTCAGTGGATAGAGCGCCTGCCTCCGGAGCAGGAGGCCGCAGGTTCGAATCCTGCCGGGCGCGCTAGAGGACGGTTGCCTGGAGCAACACGCCGATCATCCCGCAGCCAGTCAATCAACCAGGCGGCCGAACCTGGGGGTGGGCGCGGTACCAGTCGATCGTCCGCGCCAGGCCCTCCTCGAGCTCCAGCGAGGGAACCCATCCGGTGCGCTCCCGCAGCTTGGCGGGGTCGACGTACTGGCGATCGATCTCTCCCTCCGGATTGCCCGTTCCCCGGATGTCGGGCTCCACGCCCGTACCCGCCAGGCGGGCGATCGCGGCGACGACGTCGCCCACCGGGTACGGCCTGCCCCCGCCCGCGTTGAAGGCCTCCCCGCGCACGTCGTCGCGATCGAGCGCGTCGGCGATCGCCAGATAGGCGCGAGCGGCGTCCTCGACGTGCAGGAAGTCCCGCTCGGGCGACCCGTCGGAGCGAAGCACCGGCGCGCGGCCCTCGATCGCCGCGGTCACGGCCTCGGGGATGAGGCGCGACCAGTTCGTGTCCCCGCCCCCATAGAGGTTGGCGAAGCGCGTGACGGCGACCGGCAGCCGGTAGCTCGGCCAGTAGCTGCGCGCGATGAGATCGGCCGCCGCCTTGGAGGCCTCGTACGGCGCAGTGGGCGCAAGGGCGAAGTCCTCGCGGTAGGGCAGCGTCTCGTGGGCGCCGTAGGCCTTGTCGGAGGAGGCGACCACCACCCGCTCCACCCCAACGAGCCTGCAGGCCTCCAGCACGGTCCAGGTGCCGCGGACGTTCGAGTCGAAGGTCGGCGCCGGCGATTCCGCGGCGGTGTGCACGAGCACCTGCGCCGCTAGGTGAAAGACGGTGTCGACGCCGTTCTCGGCGATTGCCCGGCTGACGGCGTCCGCATCGCGGAGGTCCCCCTCGAAGTCGGTGACCTGGCCCTCCAGCTCCAGCAGGCGCAGCGTCGAGGGCCGGCCGTCGGGCAGCGGGGTGCGGTCGAAGCACACGACCTTCGTCCCACGCTCGAGCAGCGCCCTGGCCAGCCACGCGCCGGCGAACCCGCGCGCGCCGGTGACCATCGCGACCCCGCTCACGCGCCGCTCGCAGTGTCCGCGGTGTCGCCGGTCGCCGCCCAGGTGCGCCACGGAGCATCGCCAGAGGCCCAGAGGTCGTTCAGCACCACCGCGTCCTTGTAGGTGTCCATGCAGTCCCAGAAGCCGTGGTGGCGATAGGCGGCGAGCCCGCCCGCCGCAGCGATCCGCTCCAGCGGCTCGCGCTCGAGGATGCTGCCGTCCTCGACGTAGCCGAGCGCCGCCGGCTCCATGCACAGGAAGCCGCCGTTGATCCACTGCTCCATCCGCGGCTTCTCCTCGAAGCCGGTGATGCGGTCGTCGTCGCCGATCACCGCGACGCCCCACTGGTTGAAGGGGCGCACCACGGTCATCGTGGCGAGGGCATCGCTCGCCGCGTGGTACCCGCACAGGCCCCGCAGGTCGATGTCGGCCAGGCCGTCGGCGTACGTCAGGCAGAACGTGCCGTCGCGAAGGCGGTCCCCGGCGCGCGCGACCCGGCCGCCGGTCGGCGTGTCAAGCCCGGTGTCCAGGCACTCGACGGAGACGCCGTCAGGCCATCCGACGCCCGCGACGAACTCGTCGATCATCTCCCCCAGGTAGCCGGTCAGCAGCACGAACCGCCGAAATCCCTGGTCCGCGTAGATCCGGATCACGTGCCAGATGATGGGATGCGGCCCGACCTCGACCAGCGCCTTCGGGAGCGCGTGCGTGCGCTCTCGAAGCCTCGTCCCGCGGCCACCGCAGAGGATCGCGACGGGGATCTCGGCGGGGTCCGTGCTAGCGCCCACCGGCAACGGCGGGGAGGATCGTCACCTCGTCGCCGTCGGTGAGCGCGGTGTCCAGGCCGTCCTGGAAGCGAATGTCCTCCCCGGAGACGTAGACGTTCACGAAGCGACGCAGGCCGTCATCCGCGATGAGCCGCTCCCGAAGTGCCTCGTGCACGTCGAAGACCGCGTCGAGCGCCTCGCCCACGGTCGAGCCCTCCACCTCAAGCTCGGCCTCGCCTCCGGCGACGGCCCGAAGCTGGGACGGGATCTTCACGGTGACAGCCATTTCGGGCCGGGAATCTATCGCCCGGCGAGGGTGGCGGGCTCCACCTCGGAGGTGAAGGCGTCGACGCTGGGCTCGATCACGTCGATGTGGAAGCCCTCGCGGACGGCGTCGAGGGTCTTGAGCCCCTCGCCCGTGATCACGGCCACCACCCGCTCGCCGGGATCGATGTCGCCGCGCTCGGCCAGCTTTCGCAGGGTCGCGACGGTCACGCCGCCCGCGGTCTCGGTGAAGATCCCGGTCGTCTCGGCCAGCAGGCGGATGCCGGCGCGGATCTCGTCGTCGTCGACGGCGTCGATCGCGCCGCCGCGCCGGCGCGCCAGCTCCAGCGCGTAAGGGCCGTCGGCAGGGTCGCCGATCGCCAGGCTCTTGGCGATGGTGTCGGGGCGCTGGGGCTTGCAGATGTCCCAGCCCTCGCCGAACGCGGTCGCCACGGGCGAGCAGCCCTGCGGCTGGGCGCCGTTGAACGCGGGCTTGCGACCCTCCACGAGGCCCAGCTCCAGCCATTCGTCGAAGGCGCGGCCGATGCGGGTGAACAGCGACCCGGAGGCGACCGGGCAGACGATGCGGTCCGGCAGCTCCCAGCCCAGCTGCTCGACGATCTCGTAGCCGACGGTCTTGGACCCCTCCGCGTAGTAGGGGCGGAGGTTGACGTTCACGAAGGCCCAGGGGCGTTCCTCGCAGAGCTGCGTGCACAGGCGGTTGACGTCGTCGTAGTTGCCGCGGATGCCGACAAGGCGGGTTCCGTAGACGCCGGTCGCCAGGAGCTTCTGCTCCTCGAGGTCGGCGGGCACGAAGACGTACGACGCGAGGCCGGCCGCGGCGGCATGGGCGGCGACGGCGTTGGCGAGGTTGCCCGTGGACGCGCAGGCGACCGTGTCGAAGCCGAGCTCGCGGGCCTTGGCGATGGCCACCGCGACCACCCGGTCCTTGAACGAGTGCGTCGGGTTGGCGGCGTCGTTCTTGACCCACACCTCGCCCAGCCCGAGCCGCTCGGCAAGGCGGTCGGCACGCACCAGCGGCGTCAGCCCGGGCTCCAGGCTCGTGCGGGTCGCCGGCGGGCGCTCGTCGAAGGGAAGGAAGTCGGCGTAGCGCCAGATCCCGTGCGAGCCTGCCTGGATGCGGCGGCGCGCCTCGGAGGCGTCCAGCTCGGAGTGGTCGTAGGCAACCTCCAGCGGGCCGAAGCACTCCTGGCAGAAGTACTGCGCGCCGAGCTCGTAGCTCGACCCGCATTCCTTGCACCTAAGCCCCTCTACCGCCATGTCCGTTCGTCCTCGCTGCTCGTTGTCGCCGAAAAAAAGCCTCTGCCTGTGGAGGGGGAGCAGAGGCCGCTTCGCAAGGGCGTCCGACTCACATCTCCCAGGCTCTTCACCTGCTGGAATTGGCACCTTCCCCAAGGACACTGGGTCCTCGGGAGGGTTGCCGGGGCTTCAACGGGCCAGTCCCTCCGCCCCTCTGGATGTGGTGGTTATGTGGGCGTCACCATACCAGCCCCCCAGGCACGACGACACGGTTGGGCGGCGCTGCCCGTGCGACGGGCTGGTTACGGCCTCGCGCGGCCGCCGCAGTAACCTTGGTGCATGGTCGGAACCACCCCGAGCGAAGCGGTTTCAGATGCCGAGCCTCCCGAAGCCGAGGCTACGCCGCGCATCGCGCGTCACCGACCCTCTCCGGGCCGGCGCTGAGCCGCGCGAGCGCGAGCCCAACGTCCAGAGCGTCGAATGGTCCTCGCCGGCCGGCGAGACCATGCGCTGGGTCAATATCGAGCGGCCCTCGCCGCTGGAGTGCGCCTGGCTGGAGGAGCACTTCGACTTCCACCCCCTCGACCTCGAGGACGTCCTGTCGCGCAACCAGCGGCCGAAGATCGACGAGTACCCCACCTACCTCTTCATCGTCCTGCACTTCCCGGTCTTCGACCGGGCCGTCGGCAGGCTGAACGCGGGCGAGCTGGACATCTTCGTCGGCCGCGACTTCCTGGTCACGCTCCCGAACCAGCCCCTGCAGCCCGTCGACTACCTCTTCGAGCGCTGCCGGGCCAAGGGGGAGCTTCGCGAGCAGCTCTTCTCGCGCGGCTCGGGCTATCTCGTCTACCGGATCGTCGACGACTCGTTCGACTACTGCTTCCCGATGCTGCGCAAGATCGGGAACAAGCTCGACGCGCTCGAGGACGAGATCTTCGAGGGTCGCGGCGCCGACGTCGTGCGCGACATCTCCAACGTCAAGCAGGAAATCATCAACTTCCGCAAGGTCATCCGGCCGCAGCGGACCGTGCTCCGCGACCTGGAGAAGGCCAAGCAGCCCTTCCTCGCGCCGCCGGGCGGCGAGCTGGAGATCTACTTCGACGACATCGCCGACTCGCACGAGCGCATCTGGGACATGCTCGAGAACTACAAGGAGGTCATCGAGGGCCTCGAGGACACCAACGAGTCCGTGATCTCCCACCGTCTCAACGACGTGCTGCGAGTCCTCACCGTGATCAGCGTCGTGTTCCTGCCGCTGACGCTCATCGCGAGCATCTTCGGCATGAACGTTCACGTGCCCGGACAGGGCTCGGTGGCCGCCTTCTGGGAGGTCCTGGGCGTGATGTTCCTGGTGCTCGGCGGGATGCTCGCCTACTTCCGCCGCCGCGGCTGGCTCTGAGCGCCCCGAGCCGCTAGTGCTCCTCCGGCGGCTGCGTGGAGTTGCCCGCGTCGGCCCAGGCGTCCATCCCGCCCTCGACCCAGGCGACCTCGATGTCGCCGCCTGCGAGCTCCTGGGCGATGTCGCGGCTGCGGTCGCCGTCGGCGCAGACGACCACCCAGCGCTCGATTCCCTCCACGTCGGAGATGGCCGAGCGAACCGCCTCGGCGTCGCCGTCCTCGGTCAGGAGCGCGCCCGGAATGTGCGCCTCGGCGAAGTTGTCCATCGAGCGCACGTCGACCACCTTCGACCTGGGGGCGCCGGCGCCCGCGATCTCGATGCGGGCGTCCTCGGCGCTCAACCCTGCTGCGGAGCCGTCCCCGTCCACGTCTCCGACGTACCCGGTCGCAGCGGCGCCAACCCGCCCCCGGCTGCCGAGGGCGGCATCTCTAGGATGCGGCCGTGTGGCGAGCCAACGGATCTGGGCGCCCTGGCGCCTCAAGTACGTGAGCGACGCGGCCAAGGACGTCGAGGAGGCCTGCATCTTCTGCGCGAAGCCCGCGCAGGACGACGACGAGGCGAACCTGATCGTCCACCGCGGCGAGAGCGCCTTCGTGATTCTCAACCTCTACCCGTACACGAACGGCCATCTCATGGTCGCGCCCTTCGAGCACGTGGGAAGGCTTCAGGACATACCCGACGAAACGGTCGCCGAGATGATGGCCCTGGGACGCAAGGCGATGGACACCCTGGAGGATCGGTACAGCCCGCACGGCTTCAACGTGGGCTTCAACCAGGGGCGCGTCGCGGGCGCCGGAGTCGAGCACCACATCCACATGCACGTCGTCCCGCGCTGGGGCGGCGACAACAACTTCATGCCCGTCCTCGCCGACACGCGGGTCATGCCGCAGACGCTCGAGCAGTCCTACGAGGCGCTGCGAGGCCGTTTTGACTGAGACCCGCGGTCGACCCCGCGATATTCAAGGCGTACGACGTCCGCGGCGTGTACGGCCGCGACATGGACGAGGAGACCGCGTACCTCCTCGGCCGGGGATTCTCGCGCGTGCTGGCGAGCCTGCGCGGCAAGCAGCCCGGCGAGCTTCGGGTCGGCATCGGCCGCGACATGCGAATCCAGGCGCCGCTCATGGCCGGACGCTTGCGCGACGGGCTGATGGCCGAGGGCGCCACGGTTCTCGACGCCGGGATGGTCGGGACGGAGATGCTCTATCACCTGGTGGGCTCTCGCGAGCTCGACGGCGGCGTGATGGTGACCGCGTCGCACAACCCGAAGGCCTACACGGGGATGAAGCTGGTCCGAGAGGGCGCCCTGGCGCTGTCGGGCGACGCCGGCATCCAGGACATCCGGCGCACGATCGAGGCCGGCTTGGGCGAGGAGCCCGGCGGCGGATCGGTCGAGATCGTCGACGTCTACGAGGACTTCCACGAGCGCGCCATGTCGTTCATCGACCCAGGCGCGATCAAGCCGCTGAAGGTCGTGGTCGACGGCGGCAACGGCATGGCCGGGCCGATGGCGGGCCCCCTGCTCGAGCGCCTCGGGCTGGACCTCGTGACCACCTACTGGGTGCCCGACGGCGAGTTCCCGGACCACGAGCCGAACCCGCTGCTGCCCGAGAACCGCAGCTTCGTGATCGACCGCGTGCTCGCCGAGCGGGCCGACCTGGGCATCGCCTGGGACGGCGACGCCGACCGCTGCTTCTTCATCGACTCCAACGGCGCGTTCGTCGACGGCGACTTCCTCACGGCGCTGCTCGCCCGCCGCACGCTCGAGCGCGAGCCAGGCGCCACGATCCTCTACGACGTCCGCGCCAGCCGCGCGGTGCCCGACACCGTCGCGGCCGCGGGCGGCATCGCGCACATGGGCCGCGTGGGCCACGCGTTCATGAAGATCGCCATGCGCGAAAGGGGCGCCGCCTTCGCGGGCGAGGTCTCCGGCCATTACTACTTCCGCGATTTCTGGTGCGCCGACACGGGCACCATCCCCGCCCTGTCGGTGCTCGAGCTGATCTCGGTCTCGGGCCGCTCGCTTGCCGACATGGTCGCCGAGCTGCGCTCGAAGTACTTCATCTCGGGCGAGATCAACTCCGAGGTCGCCGACCCCACGGCGAAGATGGAGGAGATCGCCGCGGGCCACCCCGACGCCGAGATCGGCTGGCTGGACGGCGTGTCGATTGACTATCCGGACTGGCACATGAACATTCGCCCGTCCAACACCGAGCCGCTGCTGCGGCTGAACCTCGAGTCGCTTGTGTCCTTTGCGGACATGGAGGCCAAGCGCGACGAGGTCCTCGCCCAGATCAGGTCGTGACCGGAGAGGAGGCGCTGGAGCGCGCCGCGGAGGCGGGTATTCACCGTCTTCCGATCCCGACGCCCGTTCGCGGTCGGGCGGGTCAACTGCTACCTGATCGACGACGAGCCCCTCACCCTTGTCGACACCGGGCCCAACTCGGGAAAGGCCCTGGACGAGCTGGAGCGCCAGCTCGGCGCGCTGGGCCATCCCATCGACTCGATCGAGCTGGTGATCCTCACCCACCAGCACATCGACCACCTGGGGCTCGCGGAGATCGTGGTCGAGCGCTCCGGCGCCGAGGTGGCGGCCATCGACGTGGCCGTCCCGTTCTTCGAGAACTTCGCCGAGGATGCCGAACGCGACGACGCGTTCGCGGCCGACATCATGCGCCGCCACGGGATCCCCGAGGACGTGGTTGTGGCGCTGCGCTCGGTCTCGCGGAGCTTCCGGGCCTGGGGCTCGCACGCGCCCATCACGCGCCCGCTCACCGACGGCCGGCCGCTCGAGCTTCGCGACCGCACGCTCGAGGTCCAGCACCGCCCGGGTCACTCGCCCTCCGACACGCTCTTCTGGGACGCCGAGCGGCGAATCCTGATCGCCGCCGACCACCTGATCGCCCACATCTCCTCGAACCCGCTGCTCGCGCGGCCCCTCGACGGGTCGACCGAGCGGCCGAAGGCCCTCCTGACCTACATGGACTCGCTGGCGAAGACCCGCGAGCTCGATGCGGAGATCGTGCTGACCGGGCACGGCGAGCCGGTGACGAACCACCGCGAGCTCATCGACGAGCGCATGGCGATGCACGCCCGGCGGGCGGAGAAGATCCTGGGGCTGCTGCGCGAGCGGCCCCGGACCGCCTACGAGATCGCCCAATCGCTGTGGGGCAACGTGGCCGTGACCCAGGCCTACCTCACGCTCTCCGAGGTGATCGGCCACGCCGACCTGCTGATCCGCGACGGCCGTGCCCGCGAGATCGACGACGGCGATCTCGTGAGGTTCGAGGCCCTAGGATCGGGAGGGTGACGGCGACGGCTCCGGCGAAGCCCCAGGGGGCTGAACAAAAGCGGCGTGCGCGCAGGGTGAAGAAGAAGCGCATGCTGATCATCGTCAACCCGTACGCGACGACGGTCTCCGACCGGCTGAAGAACCTGGTCGTCTACGCGCTGCAGGGCCGCTACGAGGTCGAGGCCGAGACGACCGAGGCCAAGGACCACGCGACCGAGATCGGCCGCGAGGCTGCCGACGGTCACTACGACCTGGTCGTCGCCTTCGGTGGCGACGGCACGCTGAACGAGGTGGCAAACGGCGTGGCGGGCACCGGCATCCCGGTCTCGGTTCTCCCGGGGGGCTCGACCAACGTGGTCTGCCGCACGCTCGGCATTCCCAACGACGTCGTGGACGCCACCGAGCACCTGCTGGCGATGGCCGACGACTTCCGCCCCAGGCCCGTGGACCTGGGGCTGGCGAACGGCCGGCGCTTCCTGTTCGCCTGCGGCGCCGGCCTCGACGCGACGGCGGCCAAGCACGTCGACGCCCATCCCAAGCTGAAGGCCCGCGCTGGCCGCTGGTTCTACGTCTCCACGGCCGTCTCCGGCTTCTACCGCCGCTACCTGATGAACCCGGCGACCATGCGCATCGACACCCCCGAGGGAAGTGGCGAGGGCATCACCGCGATCGTCCAGAACTCCGACCCCTTCACCTACTTCGGCTCGCAGCCGGTTCGCATCTGCGAGGGGGTCGCGATCGACAACGGCACCCTCTCCGCCGCCGTGTTGAAGCGGGCCGCGCAGCGCGACGTCCCCACCATCATCGCCCGCGCGCTCAGCACCGGGCTCGCGATCGCCGACCATCGCCAGATCTCCCACTTCGCCGGGATCACCGAGGCGAAGATCACGGCCACCGCCACGGACGAGCGCGGGCACCCGCGCCCGGTCCCGGTGCAGGTCGACGGCGACTACATCGGAGACCATGCCGAGGTCGAGCTGGGGATCGAGCCAGGCGCGCTCACCGTCGTCTCCTAGATGAGCGACTGCGTCTTCTGCGCCATCGTCGCCGGCGAGCTGGAGGCCCACGTGGTCTTCTCCGACGACGACACCATCGCGTTCCTCGATACGCGGCCGCTCTTCCCCGGCCACAGCCTGCTGATCCCGCGCGAGCACCACGAGACCATCTGGGACCTGCCGCCCGTTCTGTCGGCGACCCTCTGGGCAAATGCCAGAACGCTCTCGGCCGCCGTCCGCGACGCGACCGGCTCTCAGGGCGTCTTCGTCGCGAACAACAACATCGTCAGCCAGAGCGTCCCCCACTTCCACCTGCACGTCGTGCCGCGCAACCGCAAGGACGGCCTGCGCGGGTTCTTCTGGCCGCGTCGCAAGTACGCGGAGGGAGAGGCCGAGGCGGTTGCGGCGGCGATCCGTGACGCCCTCGAGCTGATTGGTGTTTGAGAATCTGGGACGCGGGTAGCACGCGCCCGGGTACGGGAACCAGGCCAGGGATTCAGGCCGGAGCCCGCGACACGTAGGTCCGGCGTCATCCGCCGCCGGGGAAAGGGATACCTCAATGATCCGTGCACGACTACGGCTCTGCCTAGCCGCCTTGGGCGCCGGGCTTGCCGTTTCCGCGGTCCTCGCCGGCGGCGCCGGCGCCGCGGTCTCGATCCCGCACGTCTCCATCCCGGGCAAGTGCGCCCTTGTGGAGCAGGCGGGATTCAGCCACTGCAACCTCAAGCTCCTCGCGCATCGCAACGGCAACCCGCTCGCCACGAACGCTCCCGCGGGTGGCTATGGCCCCAGCGCCATTCAGAGCGCGTACAAGCTGCCGTCCGGCGGCGCGGGCCAGACCGTCGCGATCGTCGACGCGTACGACGACAAGACGGCCGAGGCCGACCTGGGCACGTACCGCTCGACCTACGGCTTGCCGCCGTGCACCACCGCAAACGGCTGCTTCAAGAAGGTCAACCAGAGCGGTACCGCCGGGCTCGTACCCGGCCAACAACCAGGGCTGGGCCCTGGAGATCAGCCTCGATCTGGACATGGTCTCGGCCACGTGCCCGAGCTGCCACATCCTGCTCGTCGAGGCGAGCTCGAACGCCAACGCCAACCTGTACGCGGCGGAGGACACCGCCGCCCGGCTTGGAGCCACCGAGATCTCCAACAGCTACGGCGCGTCGGAGTCGAGCTCCGACACGGCGAGCAACTCCCATTTCAACCATCAGGGCATCCCGATCACCGTCTCCTCCGGTGACGGCGGCTACGGGGTCGAGTACCCTGCCGCGTCGCCGTACGTGACCGCGGTCGGGGGCACGACGCTCAGCAAGGCGCCGAACGCCCGTGGCTGGACCGAGAGCGCCTGGAGCGGCGCCGGCAGCGGCTGCTCGGCCTTCGAGCCGAAGCAGTCCTGGCAGACCGACAGCGGCTGTGCCCGGCGCACCGTCGCCGACGTCTCCGCGGTGGCCGACCCGAACACCGGCGTCAACGTCTACGACAGCAACTGCAACGTGCTGTCGCAGCTCCTGGGGCAGTGCTTCAAGGGCTGGGGCGTCGTCGGCGGCACCAGCGCATCGGCGCCGATCATCGCTTCGGTCTACGCGCTGGCGGGCAACGGCAGCTCGCTGAACTACGGCTCGTTCCCCTACTCCCACGCCTCGTCGCTGTTCGACGTGACGTCGGGGAGCAATGGGACCTGCACGCCGGCCTACCTGTGCACCGGCGGGCCCGGATACGACGGGCCGACCGGCCTGGGCACCCCGAACGGAACGGGGGGCTTTTAGTTTGAGCGGGGTCAGACCCTCCTCCGGCAGCCGCTCGGAGCGTGCCGTTTACAAGGGTCTGACCCCAGAGGTTTGAGCGGGGTCAGACCCTTCGGCCGCCACTTCGGAGGTGCCGTCTACAAGGGTCTGACCCCGCACCAGCTAACCCGCCGCGTTGCTTCGCCTGTAGCCCACGGCGTGGGCGGCGAGCCCGGCGCCGTCGATCAGCCTGAACGCAGCCTCCTCCACGTCCCCGCGTAGAAGGCGTAGCGGGACGTCGCGCGCGACCCCGAGCAGGCCGGGAACCAGCGGCCACGCAGGCGAGGTCCCGGGATCACGCTCGTCGAGCCAGCGCGAGCCCGCCCCGTAGCGCGCGATGGCCGAGAGCAGCGACGGGAGCGTGTCGCGGTGGTGGTGGCGCACCACGGCTCCCTTTCGGACCTCGAGCGTCCAGCCCGCGGCGCGCAGCCGCCGGCACAGCTCGACGTCGCCGGCCGAGCGGATTCCCTCCACGAACCCGCCCGCCGCCTCGAACGCGTCGCGGCGGACCATGAGGTTGCCGGTGGCCGCGGTGCCGGCCTCGGACAGGAAGCCCGCGTCCTGGCGGAAGAACCGGCGCGAGCGCGTGTAGCGCGCCACCAGCGAGCCCTGCTCGGCCTCGCCGTCGATCTGCCCCGCGAGGATGCCGCAGCGCGGGCCGGGCTGGGGGTCGAAGTAGGCGGCCAGCAGGCCCGGCTCCGGCGTGCAGTCGGCATCGCAGAAGAGGAGCCACTCGTTGCGGGCCAGGGCCGCGCCCGCGTTGCGGGCGTGATAGGAGGAGCGCTCGCCCGAGGCGTCGACGACAACGATGTCCTCGGTCGCCGGCCCCGCGAACGACGCCACGGCCCGTGTTGTCGGCGACGATCACGCTCGTCGCCGGCGACGAGGTCCAGCGCGCCGAGGCGCCCCATGGTCAGCCGCGCCTCGGACGCGTCGCCCAGGAACGGGACGACGACGCTGACCGCGGGGCGGCCGCCCTCCCCCGCCCTCGCGCTCAAGATCCCGGGGTCAGCCTGTAGGCGTCGAAGACGGAGTCGACGTGGCGCAGGCGAGCGACGCACTGACGCAGCTGTTCGGTGTCGCCGACCTCGACGACGAAGGTGTTCTTGACCATCGGGTGCTTGGTGGTGCACTTCGCCTCGAGGATGTTCACGCCGGCCTCCGAGAAGGTCCGCGAGAGGTCCTCGAGCAGCCGGGTGCGGTCGTAGGCGTCGACCTGGACCTCCACCCGGTACGAGGTCTCGTTGTCGCCCGCCCATTCGACGTCGGTGAAGCGCTCGGGCGCCTTGCGCAGGGCGGCGAGGTTGCGGCAGTCCTCGCGATGGATCGTGATGCCGCGGCCCAGCGAGACGTACCCGACGATCTCGTCGCCCGGCACCGGCCGGCAGCACTTCGCCAGCCGCACCACGACGTCGTCGACTCCCTTGACCTTGATCCCGTAGTTCGAGGCGTCCTGGGTGCGCCGCTGGCGCTCGTCGCGACCCTGCAGCACTCCGGCGAGGCGCGACTCCGTCTCGTCGCCGGCGACCGCCTCGCCGCGCTTGAGGCGCTGCATGATCTTGTTGACCGCCGTCTTGGGCGAGACCTTCGACTGCCCGAGCGCGATGTAGAAGTCGTCGGCCTTGCGGAAGCCCATCTCGCGGATGACGTCGGCGAGCATGGGCGAGCCGCCCACGCTTCCCGGCGGCAGGCCTCGCTTCTTCAGGCTGCGGTTAAGCTCGTCGCGGCCGCGGCGCTCGGCGTCCTCCCGGCGCTCGCGGGTGAGGAATGCCCTGATCTTGTTGCGCGCGCGGCTGGTGTGCACGAGGCCCAGCCAGTCGCGCGACGGCGCGCGCTCCTGCTTGGTGGTGAGGATCTCGACGATGTCGCCCGAGCGCAGCTGGTAGTGCAGCGGGACGATCTTGCCGTTGACCTTGGCGCCGACGCAGCGGTGGCCGACGTCGGTGTGGACCGCGTAGGCGAAGTCCACCGGGGTCGACCCGGCGGAGAGGTTCTTGACCTCTCCGCGCGGCGTGAACACGAACACCTCGTCCTCGAACAGGTCGACCTTGAGCTGTTCGAGGAACTCCTTGGGGTCGCGCTCCTCCTCGCCCTCCACCAGCTGGCGCAGCCAGGTCATCTTGTCGCGCTTCGGGTCGCCCTTGATCCGGCCCGAGCGCGCCCCCTCCTTGTAGAGGACGTGGGTGGCGATCCCGTACTCGGCCAGCTCGTGCATCTCCTGGGTTCGCACCTGGATCTCCAGGGGGCGGCCCTCGGGGCCCACCACGGTGGTGTGCAGCGCCTGGTAGAGGTTGAGCTTGGGCGTGGCGATGAAGTCCTTGAAGCGGCCGGGCAGCGGCTTCCAGAGCGAATGGATGACGCCGATGGCGCCGTAGCAGTCCTTCACCGAGGCGACGATCACGCGCATGGCGGTGAGGTCGTAGATCTCGTTGAACTCCCGGCCCTTCTTCGTCATCTTCGAGTAGATCGAGTAGAAGTGCTTGGCGCGGCCGGAGATGTCGGCCGAGATGCCGACCTTGTCGAGCTCCTCGCTGAGGAACTCGCCCGCCTCGTCCACGTAGTTCTCGCGCTCGGTTCGCTGCTGCGCCACGAGCTTCTTGATCTCGTCGTACTTGCGCGGGTGCAGGCGCTGGAAGGAGAGGTCCTCCAGCTCCCACTTGATCGCGTGGATGCCGAGCCGGTGGGCGAGCGGCGCGTAGATCTCGAGCGTCTCGCGCGCCTTCTCCATCTGCTTCTGCTTCGGCAAACCCTCCAGCGTGCGCATGTTGTGGAGGCGGTCCGCGAGCTTGATGAGGATGACCCGGACGTCCGTGGCCATCGCGACCATCATCTTCCGGTAGTTCTCGGCCTGGCGCTCGTCGCGACTCTGGAACGTGATGCCGGTGAGCTTGGTGACGCCGTCGACCAGGCCCGCGGCCGTCTCGCCGAAGAGGCTCTCCACCTCGGCCAGGCTCGCGGTCGTGTCCTCCACCGTGTCGTGGAGCAGAGCGGCGCAGAGGGTCTCGGCGTCGAGGCGCAGGCCGGCGCAGATCTTGGCCACCTCGACCGGGTGGGTGATGAAGTCCTCGCCGGTGCGCCGCTGCTGGTCGGCGTGGCGCTCGCAGGCGAAGACGAAGGCGGCGACGATGCGGTCGCGCTCGGAGTCGCCGTCACCGTCGTCGGAGTGCTCGGCGACCACCGCGAGCAGGTCGTCGAGAAGCGCCTGCTCCGCCGCGGTGAGCCCCTGCGTGCGCGCCCCGGCGGGCGCCGGTGAGGCCAGCCCGTTCGCGCCCACGCGCGTGTGACCCCGGCGGTCGGCCGGATCCGTCTTGGGGCTGCTCAGCTCGCCTGTTCTCGCCTGCTCAGGTATCGGACGCCTTCCTCCGAGCGCTGTCTGTAGGCGGCGTACGCCGCCGATGAGGAGAGCTCGGTCGCCTCCGAGGATACGACCCCGACGATGCGGCCGCCAGGAGTCTCGCGAACCTGAACGAGGCCGAGCTCGAGCAGCACCCTCAGGCAGCGCGCGGCCGCCTCGGGGCTGCGGGGAAAGGCCGTCGGCCCGCAGAGCGCCTCGCGCAGGCGCTCGCCGCCGATCACCTGGTCGGTCGGCGCCTGCGTGAGCGCCCGGTACACCGCGCCGAGGACCGCCCGCGAGGGCCAATCCGATTCCAGCACGCGCGATGCCAGCGCGACCTCGGCCGGCCCCCACGCGAGATGCAGGAAGCCGGGGCCGCTCGCCGGCGCGGCGGCCGCGAGGGTCTCGGCCTCGGGGCTCGGCGGCGGATCGATTGCGAGCACGTGCTCGAAGCGAGCCGCCAGGCCGGGGATCGCCGGCAGCGCATCCCAGTCGGCCAGCACCACCCCGCGCCCGCTGGTGAGCACGCGTTCGGCGGCAGCGCGGGCGGATTCCTGGGAGAGGCGGCGCGAGACCAGCACCACCTCGCCGCCTCCGAAGCGCGCGGGACGGGCGGCGAGCTCCACCAAGGCGCGACGGCGAAGCGCGTCGCAGGCGAGCACCAGCACCGGCCCGCCGGAGGACTCCAGCGACGCCACCGCAGCGATTCCAGACCCCCCGCGGCGGTCGACCACCTCGCGCTCGGCGCCGCCCGTGGACGCCGCCTCGCCCGTGGGCCCCACCTCCTCCTCGCGGTCCAGCTCGGCCTCGAAGCGTGCCCGCCACTCGGCCTGCCCCAGTTCGCCCGACGGCCGTTCGTCGTCGAGTGGAGCGACCTCGTAGAGCTTGCCCAGGATCACCCGCGGCTCGACCGCCCCGTTCCACTCGTTGACCTCCAGGCGCAGCGAGACGTCGCGCGGCGCCTCGTCGCGCGCGGCGGCGCCCAGGTCGCCGTTGACCCTGAAGGCGACTCCCAGCGCTCGGCGGGTTCCGCTTGCGAGCGTGAAGCGCGCGTGCTTGTCGTCCTCACCCATCGGCCGCACGTCGGCAAGACGGGCCGAGGGGACCAGCAGCCGGACCTCGGGGTTGCCGACTCCGAACGGCGCCAGCCTGCGTAGCTGCTCGGCGACGTCCAGGCCCAGGCTCTCGCCGCCGACGATGGCGTCGATCGTCTCCGTGGCGGGCCGCGGCTCCGCGCCCAGGCCGGCGCGCGCCTGCTCGGCGAAGGCCTCGCGGAAGGCCTCGACGCGGCCTGCCTCGATCTCCATTCCTGCGGCCGCCCGGTGCCCGCCGTAGCGGACCAGGTGCTCCGCGCAGGCGTCGAGCGCGGCGAGCATGTCGAAGCCGGGAACGCTGCGGGCCGAGCCCCGGCCCCGCCCGTCGGGGTCGAGCCCGATCAGGATCGCCGGCACGCCATGGCGCTCGACCATGCGCGAGGCGACGATCCCCACGACGCCCGGGTGCCAGCCCTCTCCGGCGAGCACGAGGGCCGGCCCCTCGGCGTGCTCGGGGGAAGCTGGCGCGCGGGCGGCCTCCGCTGCGTCGAGCACGGCGCGCTCGGTCTCCCTGCGCTCGGCGTTTGCCTGCCCCAGCTCGCCCGCGATCGCCCTGGCGCGCTCCTCGTCCCGGGTGAGCATCAGCTCGATCGCGCTGTCGGCCCGGTAGAGGCGCCCGGCGGCGTTGATCCGCGGGCCGAGACGGAAGGCGAAGTCGCCCTCGTCCAGACAGCCCGGGTCGACGCCGGCCTCCGCGCAGAGGGCGCGAATGCCCGGACGCCGGGCGCGACGCGCCACCGCCAGGCCACGTCGCACGAGGGCGCGGTTCTCACCCACCAGGGGGACCATGTCGGCCACCGTCGCCAGGGCGACGAGGTCGAGCGAGCGCTCGCGGTAGTCGTCGCCGGCGAGGGCCGTGGCCAGCTTCAGCGAGACCCCCGCGCCGCAGAGCTCGCCAAACGGGTAGTCGCCCACGCGGGGATGCAGCACGAGGCAGTCGGGCAGCGTTGCGGGCGGCTCGTGGTGGTCCGTGACGATCACCTCCAGGCCCGCCTGCTGCGCCGCGGCAACCGCGTCGGCCGAGCCGATTCCGCAGTCCACGGTGATCAGCAGGTCCCCCCCGCGCCCGGCGATCCGCTCGACCGAGCCGCGCGTCAGCCCGTAGCCGTCGCCCAACCGGTCGGGGACGTACCAGTCGGCGTCCGCACCCAGCTCGCGCAGCGCGCCGACGAGGATTGCCGTCGCGGACACGCCGTCGACGTCGTAGTCGCCGTGCACCGTGATTCGCCGCCCGGCGGCGATCGCGCCCCTGACCCGGTGCGCGACGTCGGCCATCGGGCCCAGGAGCATGGGGTCATGATCGTCGGAGCTCTCAAGGAACGCCCGCGCCGCTTCCGGGGTGCGGTAGCCCCGGCGCACGAGGATCGCCGCCACCGGCTCGGCCAGCCCCAGCTCGCGCTCGAGGCGCCGGGCCTCCGCGTAGTCGTAGGGCTCCAGGGTGAATGCCGCCTGCGCTGCCACCGCATCAAGCTAGGCGGCGCCCCCGACGGAATCTCCCCCCTCGGCGCTATTTGGGCAAGTTTGCCGCCTGGACTCCCACGCCCGCCAGGTGCCTCGCGAGCCCCGCGGTCGGCGCCAGCCCGATCGCCGTACCCACGCCCTGGCTCCCGATGGCGATGTAGCCGTCGCCGGTCTTCCAGGTGAGATGGCCCGCCGGTTGCGCCCGTAGCCGGGTCGCGATGTAGATCGGCAATGCCGTCGTGAAGCGCGCGGCGTGCAGGGGGCTCGTCCACCGATAGGCCGCGACGCTCGCGGTCCGCGAACGGCAGGCGCCGGGGCATTTGGCCGCTCCCTGTCGCCAGGTCGCGATCTCGCCGCCGTCCCAGCCCTCCGAGGAGCGCTTCGCCAGGCCCAATTGCATGCCGAGGGAGAGCAGGACCTGGGCGTCCAGGGCGCCCGAGTCGCTTGTGCCGAGGAGCTTCCACGGTGGCCCGAGCGCGGCGGGGATGCTCAGGCTCTCGTAGCCCGTGCGGCGCAGCCAGCGTGAGGGATCGAGGATCTGGGCGGTGCTGGTCGGCGGGTTGCGCCAGGCCTGGTCCACCAGCTTCCAGCCGCCGCGCCGAAGCAGGTAGCGAACGAAGTCGGCCCCCGCGGTGTACGGGAAGCGGAACTCGGCCGCCAGGCCCGCCGGGACGCCGAAGCCCAGGTTGGCCACGGAGTAGAGCTGCCGCCCGGGGCCGACGCTGGGATAGCCGTGTTCGTGCGCGTAGCGCTCGGAGACCACGGTGGCGGTTCCCTCCACCAGCGCCTGCACCGCGTTCGCGCGCTCGCTGTTGTTCGGCGTCTGCTTGACGTGGAAGAGCTTCGGGAAGTGCTGGGAGTCGAGGGCGTGGTCGAGCTCGTGGGCGACGATCACGTCCTGGGAGTGGTTCGGGTCGACGCCGGAGCGCTGCACGTAGACGGCGTGCTCGGAGGGCTGGTACTCGCCCACGACCGAGCTGCCGAGCGCCTGCGTTGCGGAGCTCAGCTTGAAGCCGGGGTCGAGAAAGCCGACGAGCTGCGCCCAATCCAGGCCGGCCCGCGCGCCGCGCGCGATCTCGCGCGCCTGGCGGCGTTGCTTCGGCGTCGCCTTTGCCTTGGCCTTCTGCCTCTGCTCCCGCGAAAGCCGGTGGGTGAGCTGGCGCTCCTGCTTCGGGCCGATCGAGCGCACGGGCGGAACGTCCTCGAATTGCAGCTCGCGCAGCCGCGCCACGTCGGCGGCAATCGCGTCGCCGTCGATGGGCACGGGCTTCGCGGCGGCGGTCGCGGCCGTCGCCCGCTCGGCGCGGCTGCCGTGATTGACCAGGGCGACCGCCGCGGGCGCAAGAGCGATCAGAGCGGCGCCGAGCGCCGCGGAGAACGGCATTCGGTCGGAGCGCATCCGGCTCGGCTTCTAGCGCTCGATGCCGGCCGCGGCGTCGGCCCGCATGCCGACGACGTAGATGGCGGCGAGGCCGATCAGCGTGCCGGGGACGGCCGCGAACACGGTCAGGAGGTCCGTGTCGCCGAGGCCGCGGCCGGAAGCGATGTGAAAGAGCGCGCCGCTGATCATCGCGCCGGTGACCGCGCCCAGGAACGCGCCCACGATCCCGCCCCAGAAGCGATCGGGGACGAACACCGTGTAGTGCCAGAGGGCGATGCCGACGACGAACCAGACGAGGGCTGCCATCAGCGCTTTCTCCCGTGCTTGCGGCCGCCGCCGCGGGCTCGCTGCTGGCGACGGCGCCGCTCGCGCTCGGCGCGCGAGGAGCGGCCGGACTCCGGGCTCGCGCCGTCCTCCACGGGCTCAACGGGCTCGTCCGCATCCGAGTCGCCGTCGCCGAGCGCGGGCCCGGCCGCCGGAGCCGGAGCCGAGGGCAGCGGCGAGGCCGCGGGAGAGGCGGCGACTGCGGGGGCAGCCGCCACCGCGACCGGCGGCGCGAGGGGCTCGCCGTCGGTGCGCGCGACGACGTTGTCCTCTGGGAAGGTCGGAATGAAGCCCATGGTGTCCAGCAGGCGTGCGCGGCGGGAGCGATAGGCGGGCTCGCGCTCCTTCCAATGCGTGAGCACCGGCGAGGCGATGAAGATCGACGAGTACGCGCCCGAGAGGACGCCGATCATCATCGCGAAGGCGAAGTCCTTCAGCGTCTCGCCGCCGAACAGGAACAGCACCGTCACCAGGAACACGGTCGAGAGGCCCGTGATCAGCGATCGGGTGAGCACCTCGCTCATCGAGCGGTTGACGATCTGCGAGAAGGCGGCGCGCGGCATGCGCGGCACGTTCTCGCGGATTCGGTCGAACACGATGATCGTGTCGTACATCGAGTAACCGAGGATGGTCAGGAACGCGGCGACCGTCCCGCTAGTCACCTCCCGGCCGACGACCGCGTAAACGCCGGCCGTGATGAGGATGTCGTGGGCAAGGGCGATGATCACGGGGATCGCGTACTTGGCCTCGAATCGCAGCGCCACGTAGATCGAGATCACCAGCAGCGAGAAGATGATCGCGATCACCGCGCTGTGGGCGATCTGCGAGCCGAAGGTCGGGCCCACCGTCTGGCTCTGGAAGCTGTGGGGCTTCACCCCGAACGAGTCGTTGAGCACACCCTGGACCTTGTTGACGTCCGACTCGGGGATCTGGGCCTGGATCTGGAAGGCGTTCTGGCCCAGGGTCTGGTTGGAGATCTGCTGGATCTCCGCCGAGCCCGCACCGCCGATTCCGGCGTCCTGAAGCGAGGACCGGACCTGGTCGACGGTCACGGGCTTGTCGACGCCCACCTGCACCCGCGTGCCCGACTCGAAGTCGATGCCGAAGTTCAGGCCGCTCAGGGCCAGCGCGACGGCGCCGATGGCCAGGATCGTTCCCGACATCGAGAAGAACCACTTGCTGGCGCCGGTGAAGTCGAAGTTCCAGTGGAAATACCTCTCGCGAGCGCCGAGCATGATCGGCGAGCTCAGGATCGGCGAGCGCGCGAACAGGCCCAGGAACGCCTGCGTGAACAGCACCGCCGTGAACAGCGAGACGATCGTGCCGATGCCCAGGGTGAACGCGAAGCCCTTGACGCCCGCCGTGGCAAGGCCGAACAGGATGAACGCCGTCAGCAGGGTGATGACGTTTGCGTCGATGATGGTCGCGATGCCGTGCCGGTATCCCTGGCCGATGGCCGACAGCGTGGAGCGCCCGGCGCGCACCTCTTCCTTTATTCGCTCGAAGATGACGATGTTCGCGTCGGCCGCGACCCCGATGGTCAGGATCAGCCCCGCGATCCCCGGCAGGGTCAGCGTGATCGGGATCAGCTTGATGAGCGCGAAGAAGAAGAGCGCGTAGACAGCCAGGCCGATCACCGAGACCAGGCCCAGCAGGCGGTAGTAGACGAGCAGGAACATGATCACGGCGACCAGCCCCACCAGGCCGGCCTTCAGCCCCTGGTCGAGCGCCTGCTGGCCGAGGGTCGCCGAGATGGTGCTCTGGCTGATGACGTGGAGGTCGATCGGGATCGCGCCGATCTGCAGGACGTTGGCCAGGTCCTGGGAGGACTGGATCGTGAAGTTGCCCGAGATCTGCGCGCCGGTGCGGCCGTCGATGCCGTCGGGGTTGTCGATGAAGTTGATGATCGGCGCCGACTTCAGCTCGCCGTCGAGAGCGATCGCGAAGTGCTGCGAGTAGGCGTCGGCCTGCGCCGAGGTGATGCCGGGCGGGGCCGTGGCCAGCCCGCGCTGGGCAATCTTGGAGGTGACGTCGTGGAAGGCGGTGCGCCCCTGGTCGGTGAAGCTGAAGGTGACGTTCGGCTGGTTCGTGATCGAGTCGAAGCTCTGCTTCGGGTCGGTGATGTCCGAGCCGGTCAGCGCCGGCCGGTCGTGCAGCACGTAGTAGTGCGGCGCGCCCGTCTGGCTCTCGTCCGCGGGGGTGTTGGGGTTGTCCTGCGCAGGCTCGGAGAGGACCACGGTGCCCTGCGGCACGCTCAGCAGCTGGTCGCCGGGCGGGACCTCGCCCTTCTTCGGCAGCGGCTTCAGCTGGAGCTGGCGGTAGATGTCGCGTGGATTCTCTGCGGGGTCGCCGAGGGCCTCGTGCGTGGACTTGTTGAAGAGGTAGTACGTCGGCCCGTTCGCCGTGCAGGCGTTCTGGAAGCAGGTGGGCTTCTGGGTTCCGGCGAACTTGACCGCGGAGAACTCATCGGGGAAGGCGTATGCGCTCAGACCCTGCGGCGGAGGCGGCGAGTTGGCGGGGTTCTTGGGGGCGCTCGATTTCGGCGGCGGGATGACGTTGCGCTCGAAGTCGTAGAGGTAGAGCTGCGCCGTGGTCCCGATCTGGTCGATCGCCCGCTTCGCGTTTGAGACGTTGGGCAGGCCGACCTGGATCTCGTTGTTGCCCACCCGGGAGATCTCCGGCTCGGACACGCCGAGCTTGTCGGCGCGCTGGCGGATGATCTCGATCGAGCGGTTGATGTCGTCGGCGGTGACGACGGGCTCCTGCGGGGTCGGCCTGGCGATGTAGACCAGCTCGGTGCCGCCCTTGAGGTCGAGGCCGAGCACCGTGGGCTTCTTGACGATCACGAGGCCCGAGAGCACGCAGAGCACGACCACGATGCCCAGCACGATGAAGTTTCGCCGCCGACTGCCCATCGAACTACGAACGCGCGCCCGGGACGAAGATCACGTGACCTTCTGCGGCGTCAACACCAGCAGGAGGCCTCCGTCCTCGTCGTAGCCCGGGAAGACGTCGGCCACGGCCTCCGCGGGCAGGTCGCCCTCGGCGTTGACCGCCACGCGCTTGCCGAGCGACCGGACTCCCCACTCGAGCGTGGTCTCGATCGGGTCGGTCGACCCGTTGCCGTCGGTGTCGGCCGTCTCGCCCCCGTCGCCCTCGTCGATCCACTCGAGGCCGAGGACGTCCTTGACCGGGCGTCCGATTGCGTCCTCGTCGCGAAGCCCGGTGAGCTCGAAGGCCCCCTTGCCGACGTCGAGGATCCGCCCCTCCTGATCGCAGGTGAAGAATGCTGCCTCGGGCGCCGGGTAGTAGTCGTCGAGCAGCTCGAAGACGAAGCCGAACCCGCACTTCGAACACCCCTTCGGGCGGTTGGACAGACCGGCCGTACGCTCACCGGAAAGCTCCCGGTTCCCGCAGTTGGGGCAGATGAAGAAAGGCACGGCCGTAGCGTAGCGGGGGCGCAATTCGCAGCCGCGAGAGGACCGGAGGTCGCTCGCTAGAAGAGGCTCGCCGCGCCGGCGGGAGCTTCCATCTCGAGGTGCTCGTAGCCCCGAGCCGTGAGGACCCTCCCGCGCTGCGTGCGCTTGATCAGGCCCTGCTGGAGCAGGTAGGGCTCGTAGACGTCCTCGATTGTGTCCTGCTCCTCGTCGACCGCGGCCGCGAGGGTCGAAAGGCCCACGGGCCCGCCCGCGAACCTGCGGGCGATGGCGTCGAGGATGACGCGGTCGTGACGATCCAGCCCAGCGTGATCCACCTCGAGGAGATCGAGGGCCTCGGCGGCGATCGCCTCGGTCACCACGCCGTCGCCGCGCACCTGCGCGACGTCGCGAACCCTGCGCAGCAGCCGGTTCGCGACCCGCGGCGTGCCGCGGGATCGCCCGGCGATCGCCTCCTCGGCCGCGGGCTCGATCTCGATCTCGAGGATTCCCGCGGAGCGGCGAACGATCTGGGCCAGATGCTCGGAGTCGTAGTGCTCCAGGCGGTGGCACACGCCGAAGCGGTCGCGAAGTGGTGTGGTGAGCAGCCCGGTGCGGGTGGTCGCGCCGACGAGGGTGAACGGGGGCAGGTCGAGGTTGACCGTGCGCGCTCCCACGCCCTGGCCCAGCACGACGGGAAGGCGGCGGTCCTCCATGGCCGGGTAGAGCGTCTCCTCGATCGCGCGATTCATCCGGTGGATCTCGTCGATGAAGAACACCGCGCCGGGCTCGAGTGCCGTCAGGAACGCGGCGATGTCGCCCTTGCGCTCGAGCGCCGGTCCCGCGGTCTGCACGAACGGGGCGCCCAGCTCGCTGGCGATGATCTGCGCGAGCGAGGTCTTGCCCAGACCGGGCGGGCCGGCCAGCAGCACGTGGTCCAGGGGCTCGCCGCGGCCGCGGGCCGCCTCGATGAACACCGAGAGCTGCGTGGTGACCTGCTTCTGGTTGACGAACTCGTGGAGCTTTCGCGGGCGCAGCGAGCCCTCGAGCTCGTCCTCGGCGCCGGCGAGCTGGGCGTCGATCATGCGGGCGTCCGGGCCGACGCCCCCCAGGGCCTCGTCGTTCGCCTCGAATCCCGGGTCGCGACGAATGCTCATGCGGCCTCGGGCGCGGCGGCGCGCAGCGCGGCGGCGATCAGCTCTTCGGGGGTCTCGCCATCGACACGATCCAGTAGCCGCTCGGCCTCCTCGAGGGCGTAGCCCAGGCCGACGAGGCCGTCGCGGGCCAGCAGGCGCGGGTCGTCGCCGGCCGCGCCCTCGGGCAGCGGGAGCAAGCTCGAGCTCGGCGCCCACGCGCTCCTTCAGCTCGACGATGACGCGCTCGGCGGTGCGCTTGCCCACGCCGGGCACCGCCTGGAAGCGCTTGTGGTCGCCCAGGGCGATGGCGCGGCGAAGCTCGCGGGGCGAGCCTCCCGACAGAATCGCGACGGCGACCTTGGGGCCGACGCCGGACACCGAGACCAGGCTCAGGAAGAGGTCGCGCTCGTCCTCGGTGGCAAAGCCGTAGAGCGACATCGAGTCGTCACGCGTGACGAGGTGCGCGTGCAGGGCCGTCGGCTCGCCGACCGCGGGCACCGCGCGCAGCGTCTCCGACGAGACGGTCAGGCGGTAACCCACGCCGGCCGCCTCGATGACCACGTGGTCGGGGCGCCGCTCGATGACCTCGCCGCGAACGGAGGCGATCACGTCGCGACCTGCACGACGGGCGGGCCGCCGTTGACCGCGTTGCGAGCGGGATTGGAGTGGCTTGCGTGGCACACGGCCACGGCGAGGGCGTCCGCGGCGTGGTCGGACTCGGGCGCCTTCGGCAGGCCAAGCAGGGTGCCGACCATCTTCTGCACCTGGCGCTTGGCGGCCGATCCGGTTCCGCACACCGCGAGTTTCACGGCCTGCGGCGTGTAGTCGAAGCAGGGCACGCCGGCCTGACCGGCGGCGAGCAGGGCGACCCCGCGCGCCTGGCCAACGGCAATGGCCGAGCGGACGTTGCGGCCGAAGTAGATGTCCTCGAGGGCGAGGGAGGCGGGCTCGTGCCAGCCGATCAGTTCTGTCAGGGCGCGGTGGATGCGCTCCAGGCGCTTTTCCATCGACTCGCCCGGGGGCGCCTCGATCACGCCGCCGTCGATGGCCGCCATTCGCGAGCCTGCGACTCGCACGACGCCGAAACCCGTGCTCGCCACGCCCGGGTCGATGCCCATGACCACGATCACGCGTACTGATTCTGGACCGAGCCCCGGATGCCTTCCCGAGGGGAACCCCCCCAACCCGATGAACGTCCCTCCTTGATGCCTATACAGGGCAGTGAGGGACGTTCATAGGTTGGGCTCAGGGACTACAGCTAGCCCGCTATGCGCTCGAGGACGGCTTCGGGGATGTCGAAGTTGGCGTGGACCGCCTCGACGTCGTCGTGGTCGTCGAGCACGTCCATCAGGCGCATCAGGCGCCCGGCCTCGCTCTCGCTCACCTCGACCACGGTCTTGGGCTCCATCGCGAGCTCGGCGCTCTCCACCTCCACCCCGCTCTCGTCGAGCGCCGCTCGAACCGCGGTGAGGTTGGCCGGTTCGGTCGTGATCTTCAGCAGGTCGCCGTCCTGCGCGACGTCGTCGGCGCCGGCGTCGATCGCCCCAAGCAGATCGTCCTCGCCGTAGCGGGATGCGTCGACCAGCACGACTCCGCGCTTCTCGAAGATCCAGGCCACGGATCCCGGCTCGCCCAGGCTGCCGCCGTTCTTCTCGAAGGCGTGGCGCAGGTCGGCCGAGGTGCGGTTGCGGTTGTCGGTCAGCGCGTCCACGAGCAGCGCCGCGCCGCCGGGGCCATAGCCCTCGTAGACGACGCGCTCGATCTGGGCGCCGTCGGCGCCGCTGCCCGTGCCGCGGTCGATGGCCCGCTGGATGTTGTCCTTGGGCATCGAGTAGCTCTTGGCCTTCTCGATGGCCGCCGCGAGGGTGTGGTTCGACTCGGGGTCACCGCCGCCCTCGCGGGCCGCGACCGAGATCGCTCGCGCGAGCTTTGAGAAGAGCTGGCCCCGCTTCGAGTCGGTAGCCGCCTTCTTGTGCTTGATCGACGCCCACTTGGAGTGTCCGGACATTGACCTGATGTTAAGGGGCCGGACCACCGCAACTCCCCCGCCGAGCCCGTGTTTTGGGGTACGGAACGATCTCCTGGGCCACGTCGTCGGAAACGTGTGGCGGGACTCCAGGATTTCGAGGGATGCCGAACATCGTGCGGCCGGGTCGGGACGCCCGGCCGCCGGTGTTTATGGGGTCAGACCCAATGCCTCGACACGGAGGGACCCGTCAGGGGCGAGGGTCTGACCCCTGTTCTCCGGCCTCAGACGGTGAACGTGCCGTCCTGCTGGACGACCTTGCCGTCGACCTCGATGCGCCCGCCCTTTCGCAGGTCACAGACGAGGTCGGTGTGGACCGCGCTCTCGTTGACGCCGCCCGTCTCCGGATAGCTCGCGCCGACCGCCATGTGGATGGTGCCGCCGATCTTCTCGTCGAGCAGGATCGACTTGGTCCCGGCGGTGATGCCGTAGTTCGTGCCGATGCCGAGCTCGCCCAGCGTGCGGGCGCCCTCGTCGGTGTCGAGCAGGCTGGTGAGGTACTCCTCCCCGCGCTCGGCGGTGGCGTCGACGACCCGGCCGGACTCGAAGCGCAGGTGCACCCCGGCGACCTCGCGGCCGGCGATCGTCGCCGGCAGGTGGAACGTCACCTCGCCCTCGACGGAGTCCTCGACCGGGCCGGTGAAGAACTCGCCGTCGGGCATGTTGTGCTCGCCCTCGGCCACGACGAAGTGCCGGCCGGAGATCCCCAGCCGGATGTCGGTGCCCTCGGCGACGATGTGGACCTCCTCGTGCCCCTCGAAGTGGGTCGCAAGGCGCTTCCACTCCTCCGAGCTCTTCTTCCAGGCGTTCAGCGGATCGTCGTCGTCGGCAAGGCAGGCCGCGAAGTAGAAGTCCCAGAAGTCGGCGAGGCTCATGCCAGCGTCGGCCGCATGGGCGTTCGTGGGGTACATCGTGCCCACCCAGCGCAGCTCGCCCTCGGCGGCGCGGCGCATCACCGTGGAGCTCAGCTCGCGAGTGGCGGCGCGACGGCGCTGCTGGCGATCGGGCGGGACGTTCGAGAGCTCGTGCGTGTTGGTGTCTGACCAGATCCCGATCCGGCAGTCGGCCTCCTCCGCGCCCCACCGCTGGCTCGGCGAGACCCAGTCGAGCTGGGCGTCCGAGGCGTGCTTGAAGAACGCCGGGGCCTGGCCCTCGAAGCTGAGCGAGAGCACCGGCAGCCCACCGGCCTTCAGGACCTCCTCGTAGACCGCGGCGACCAGTGGCTCCGCGGCCGCCGGCCCGTCGATCATGCAGGTGTCTCCCTCGCTCACCCGGGTCGAGTGGTGGACAAGGATCCTCGCGAGATTGGTCACGCGGGGGTCGTTCACAGTGTTACCTCCTCCTGGCGCGCGTCCTGCGGATCGCCGTCCCGATCCGTGGTCGCCAGCGCCATCAGATATGCGTGCAGGCGTGAGTCGTCCGTGAGCTCTGGATGGAAGGCCACCAGCAAGATTCGTCCCTGCCGAACGGCGATTGGATGACCTTCGACCGCGGCGAGCACCTCGACCGCGGGTCCGCGCTCGTCAATCCATGGCGCGCGGATGAACACTGCCCGAAGTGGCTCGGGACCTAACCCCTCGACCTCGAGGTCGGCCTCGAAGCTCGCGAGCTGGCGGCCGAAGGCGTTGCGCCTGGCAACGGCGTCGACCAGGCCCAGGTGGTCGCGGTCGCACACGATCATCCCGGCGCACGTGCCGAGGATCGGCCGGCCGGACTCCGCATGGGCGCGGATGGCGGGCGCGAGGTCGTCGCGCTCGATCGCCTTCATGATCGTCGTCGACTCGCCGCCGGGGATCACGAGGGCGTCGAGGCCCGGGATGTCACCGCGGCGAGCGGACGGCCACGGCGTCCGCGCCAAGGCCCTCGAGCATCCTCAGATGAGCCGCGAAGTCTCCCTGGCTGGCCAGCACGCCAACTCGAAGCGGCAGGGCGTTGCGGTCGTGGAACCCCGCGGGACGCTGCTGGGAGTTCAGGCCCCGCGCTCCTGCAGCAGCTCGCCCTGAGCCGCCAGAACGGCGATGTCGTCGCCGCGCATGGGCTCGCCGAGCTCGATGGAGGCCGCTGCCAACCGCTCGGGATCCTGGAAATGGGTGGTCGCTTCGACGATCGCGCGGGCGCGCGTCTCGGGATCCTCGGACTTGAAGATGCCCGAGCCGACGAAGGTGCCCTCGGCGCCAAGCTGCATCACCAGCGAGGCATCGGCGGGCGTGGCGATTCCGCCTGCGCAGAACAGGGGCACCGGAAGCCAGCCGGTCTCGGCGACCTCGGCCACGACCTCGAGCGGCGCCGCGAGCTCCTTCGCCGCGGCCGCGAGCTGCTCGCGCCGCAGGGTCTGCAGGCGGCGGATGCCCTCGGTGATGTCGCGCAGATGGCGGACGGCCTCGACGATGTTGCCGGTGCCGGCCTCTCCCTTGGAGCGGATCATCGCCGCGCCCTCGGCGATGCGGCGCAGCGCCTCGCCGAGGTTGGTGGCCCCACACACGAACGGGACCTGGAAAGACTGCTTGTCGATGTGGTTCGCCTCGTCGGCCGGCGTCAGCACCTCCGACTCGTCCACATAGTCGACCTCGAGGGACTGGAGGACCTGCGCCTCGGCGAAGTGGCCGATGCGCGCCTTCGCCATCACGGGGATCGTGACCGTCTCCTGGATGGCCTTGATGACCTTGGGGCTCGCCATGCGGGCGACCCCGCCCTCCGCGCGGATGTCGGCGGGAACGCGCTCCAGCGCCATGACCGCCACCGCGCCCGCATCCTCGGCTATCCGAGCCTGCTCGGGCGTGGTGACGTCCATGATGACCCCGCCCTTCAACATCTCGGCGAGGCCACGCTTCACTCGGAATGTGGCGCGCTCCGGCATCTCCTCAAATATACGGAGCGCCCCGGAGCCGGGCGTCCGCGGACCGCCTAGCGGTCGTCCGAGATGATGTCCTGGACCTTGTCCTTAACGCTGTCGACGGCGTCTTTGGCCTTGCCGCCGGCCTGATCGACCTTGCCTTCGTTCTCGAGGCTCTTGTCGTCGGTCGCCTGGCCGGCCTTCTCCTTGACCTGTCCCTTGGCGTCATCGAAATTGTCGGGCATGTCCACTCCTGTTCGAATCGAATTTCAAGGCGAGCGCATTGCGCTCAGGAGTGGAGGTACCCGCGCGCCGAGGGCGGCAATCGGGCGAGCTGGTGCGAAGCGCTACTTGAGCTTGTAGGCCCGGATGCGGTCCTTGTAGGCGCCGCGATCGCGGTCGTAGACGCCGTAGGCAAGGGCCTGGACGATCGCCAGCAGGGCCGCGTTCGAGCGGGTGAACGACGGGCTGTTGGACGAGTAGTAGAGGGTCAGGTCCGCGTGCTCGCCGACCTCCGAGAGGGTCGCGTCGGTCACCGCGATGGTGCGGGCGCGACGGTGGCGGGCGAGCTTCATCGCCCGGATCACGATCGGATGGGCGCGGCCGGCCGAGAAGCAGATCACGAGGCTGTCCTCGTCGACGCGGGAGAGGCGGGTGATCGCGTCCTGTCGTGGGCTGGCAACGACCTCGGCGCGGATGTCGAGCAGCGCCAGCAGGTGGCGGAGGTAGCTCGCGAAGAAGGCGAGCTGGTCCATGCCCACGATCATCACGCGCTGCGAGCCGGCAAGTGCCGTCACGCAGGCCTCGACCCGCTCGCGGGTGAGGCTGCGGACGGTCTCCTCCAGATTTGCGTGGTCGGCGGCGAGCGACGCCTCGAACTCCGAGTGATCGAAGTCGAAGAGCTGCCCTCCGTTGGTGGAGGCGGCCTGCTCGGGAGCCCTGTTGCGGTACTCCTCGATCGCGGCCTGCTGAAGCTCGGGGTATCCCTCGAAGCCGAGGGCCTGGGAGAAGCGCACGACGGTGGACGAGGAGGTGCTGGCGCGGCGCGCGAGCTCCTCGGCGGTCTGGAAGGCCGCCTCGTCGAGGTGATCGACGATGTAGCGGGCGACTTCCTTCTGCGAGCGGGAGAACTCGTCGAAGCGCTCGGTGATGAAGGTCGAGAGCGTCTTGCCGGCGGGGCGCTTGGCGTGCCCGTTGCGGCGAGCGGTGGGAGCGCTCTGGGTGGACGGGGCCGGACGGGACTTGGTGGCGGTCTTGGTCACGGCGCTCAGATTCGCCCCCACCCGCCCTTTCCCTTCCGAGCCGGGAAAACCGCGTGGCATACCGCCGATGTGGTTGGATCAGCCCATGGGCCCCGATGACGCGCTGCGCCTGACGAACCGCAACATGATCGCCTTCGACGCGATGTTGGGCACCGCGGCGCTCGCCGCGCCCGGCGCGCTCGCCCGCGTTCTGGGCCACGACGAGCCCTCCGAGGACGCAAAGCACCTGATTCGCCGCTGCGGGCCGATCTGGCTCACGTTCGCGGCGGCCCACGCCACCGCGGCCGTCCGCGGCGCCGACGAGGACTGGTGGGCGCTCGCCTGGCTGCGCGGCACGGAGGTGCTGACCGACATCGTGTGGGCCCGCTCCCCCGCCTTCTCCCGCCCGGGCGCCCGGGCGGGGCTGTGGTTCGCCGGCGTCGCCAACCTGGCGATGGCCGCGGGCTTCGCGCGACTGGCGAAGGGCCGGCGCGGGGACTTCGAGATCGTGGAGTAGCCGCCGCGCCGCTCAGGCGGTCCGCCCCTACAGCCCGAGGTCCCGCACCCCGCGCTCGTCCCAGCCCAGGTGGTGGGCCAGCTCGTGGCGCACGGTGCGGGTCACCTGAGCGCGCAGCAGGTCTGGGTCGTGCCCGAAGTCGCGCACCAGCGTGTCCTGGTAGATGACGATGCGGTCGGCGAAGATGTCGCGCGCCACGGTGCCGCCCATGTAGAGGCCGTAGGCGTGGTGCTCGCGACCCAGGTGGGAGATGACCACGGGCGTGCTCTCCAGCACCTCGAGGAACTCGTCGGGCAGCTCGTCGATCGCCTCGGCGACAAGCCCGTCGAACTCGCTGAGCGGCTCGTCGGCCGGTGGAATCGCCGCCAGGGCCTCGCTGCGATCCTCGAGGCGCCGGAAGTCCTCCTCGGGCATCTCCTTTCCGATCGCCAGCACCGTGAGCCAGGCCGTGATCAGCACCAGGGCGGTCGCGCCCACCAGCAGCGAGAACAGCCCGCCGAGCCCGGAGAACGACGGCGGGTTCAGGATCACCAGCACGCAGCCGGCGATGAAGAACGTCAGCGCCGCCGCCCGCAGCGGCGGGCCCCAGGTCTGCTTCATGCGCCGAGGTTAGCCCGCCCGGCGCGGCCGCTTCAGCCTTCGGCCTGGTCGCGCTCGTAGTCCTGCTCGACCGGCTCGGCGCGCCCGGAACCCCGGGGGCGCCAGCCTCCTGCATTCTCAAGCTTTCCTGGATTCATCCCCCTATAGGGGTCAAAGTCAGGAAAGCGGGGAAGTTCTCGCGCCCTCGAGCGGGTAGAAAACGACATCGCCACCGTTCGCATAGCCGTTCTTGCCGACACCCACCTGCGTGACGGCATCGACCGGCTGCCGCCCCGGTGTCTCGAGATCGCCCAGGGCGCCGACGCGATCATCCACGTCGGCGACTTCTCGACGCTTGCGGTCCTGGAGGCCGTACGCGAGCTAGGGCCGCCGGTGCACGGCGTGTACGGCAACGTCGACGAGCCGGTGCTCTCCCGCGAGCTCCCGGAGCGGGCGACCCTCCACGCCGGCGGCGTCGAGATCGGGCTGCTCCACGACGCCGGGACGAGCAAAGGGAGGCTCGCCCGCATGCGCCGGGCGTTCCCGAGCGCCGATCTGGTCGTGTTCGGACACTCCCATACGCCGCTGATTGAAGTGGACGACGGCTTCACGATCTTCAACCCCGGCAGCCCGACCCAGCGGCGCCGAGCGCCGGCGCGGACGATGGGACTGATCGAGGCCTTCGAAGGCGACATTCGCGCCGCCCACATCGAGCTGGCGCCGGCGGTCAGTACCCAGCCGGGTGCCTGATGACGAAGCCGGCCGGGTAGGCCGGGGAGGTCTGCCAGCGGGGCGGCGCGCCGGAGGTGTCGAACCGCAGCCCGGCCACCTCCATGTAGGCGTGGCCGGCGTTCGCGTACACGGTGATCCAGTTCCCGGGGCCGGCCTCGCCCCAGGTCATCAGGCCCGTCGAGTCGAGCGGCGAGGAGAGGAAGCCGCCGCCGTGCAGAGCGAAGCTCACGGAGCCGGAGCAGTCGTAGCCGGGGGAATCGAAGGATCCGTGACCGCCGCCCCAGATGTACGGCGTGTTGGTGATCTGATTCGCGGCGGCGATCACGGCCTTCACCGCCTCGGGGGCGTCGGCCGGGGCGGTCGCGGTGCCATCTGAGTTGAGTTGCGCTCGAGAGCCGCTCGGGGGCGCGACAGGCGTGCTCGGGGCCGGAGTCTGCGAGTCCTGGGGGGCCGCCGAGTCGGGAGTCGGCGGCGGCGTCGACAGGGCCTTGACGAGGTTCTTCTCCCTGCCGGCGAGCTGAGCGAGAAGATCGCGGCGCTTGGCCTGCAGGGCCTTCAGCTCGGCGACGCGCTGCTCGTCGGCCGCGCGGGTAGCCGCGAGGGTTTGCCTGCGGGCGTCGATGGCATTCCGGGCGGCCTCGATCCTGCCCACCGCTTGCTTCGTCGATCCGACCTGCTTGACCCGCGCCGCGCGCAGCCTGTCGAACCGGTTGACGATGCCCGTCTCCATGTCGTTGATCCGGCCGAGGTACGCCTGCCGCGTCGCCAGATCGTCGAACCCGTGCGCGTTCAGCACCACCTCGGTATCGTCGATCTCGGGGTTCTCGTAGATGAACACGAGGAGGTTCCGAGAGCTCGCGTTGGGACGCGGCCAGGTGCCGCCTCGTGCGCGCGAGGGCAGCCCGCACCTCGGCCAGCGTCGCGCGGGCATCCGCGAGCTCGGCTTCCTTGCGCTGAAGCTCGGCGGTCACCTCCTTCTCGCGGGCGCGGACCACCCCGACCCGCCCGAGCGCCGCGTCCACCGCCGCGTTCTCACTTGCGAGCTCGTCGCGGACGTCGGCCTGCTGCGCCCGCACATGTTCAAGCGGCCTGGGTCTGGGCGCTGCTCGACTGCCCGCGTCAAGCCGGCCAGCAGGATCGCTCCCGCGCACACGACCGCCACCGTCAGCAAGCGGCGGCGAGAGGGGTGTGAATGGTCGAAGGCGTGCAGCATCGCGCCGCCCGAGCCAGGCGGCCCCGTCCACGGTAGAGCCGTTCGGGCCCGCCGGCGGCGGGCGCAGCGGCGGGGCAACATCCGTTGCGTCAAGCGCGGTCGACGAGCCGCGCTGAGAGGCCACTATGGGCCGGGGTGGGCTCGAACCACCGACCGACGGATTATGAGCGAGGACAAGCGGGGTTCTGGGGGTTCCGAGAGGGGCTCTCAGGCACGGCAAGGTGACCTGAGTTCTGCCGAAAGTCGTGAGTTGGGTGCACCGTTTGGAAGTCGTGATTCCACCGGCCGCGGCCGATACCGTATAGGGCGATGAGCGAGCACCGATTCACCGCTGTATTCGAGCGCGACGAAGCGGGCTTCATCTACGCGCACGTGCCCGAGCTGCCCGAGGTCCAGACCCAGGGGCGCACGCTCGAGCAGGCGCGCGAGATGGTCCGCGCCGCGATCGAGCAGGCGCTCGAGCTGCGCCGCGAACACGGCGAGCCGATTCCCGCCGAGGGCTGGGCCGTCGCCGAGCTCGTCCAAGTCGGCTAGTTGAAGCGCCGGGATCTCGAACGACACCTGGTCGCTCAGGGCTGCACACCAATCCCGGGTCGCAAGGGTCCGCACGATGGGTGGGAGAACCCGGCGACCGGCTCGCGATCGTTCGTCCCGCGCCACCGTGAGATCGGGCCCGGCCTCGCGCGAGGGATCTGCCGGCAGCTGGGAATTCCGCCGGCGCCGGGCTCCCGCTAGGGCTGTGTTCGGGCTTCACGGAGATGCCTCCTTTGCATGGAAAGGGCAATAGTCGCTTTGGCGGAATCGGGACCGCGCGGCGACGGTATCCTCGCCCCGATGCCTATGGGTCGCAGGGCTGCTCTGGTTTTCTTCTCGTTCGTCGTGGGGGCGGCACCTGCCGGGTGCGGTAGCTCCGCAGGCACGTCGACTAGCTCAAGCGCTCAACGTTCGACAGTGACCACGAAGCAGGAGATATGTGCCCGGGCTGCCTCCCCCAGGAAATGCCTCCGTACCCGTGGCGCTTTTGCGGCCCGTCAAGCGATCGAAGCGGCGACGAAGGGAGGGAAAGTCGCTAGCTGCCCGGACGTCAAGTTCAAGGGGCTCGACGGCGACGCCGGGGGGATCCAGGTTGTCAATGGCACTTGTACGGCAGCGCGGACGTTCATCCGCACCGCGCGTCATACCGCTCATTGCTACCTGTTCGAGTGCAGGGTCAAGGGATTTCGGTGCGTGCTTCAAGACGCCTTCAGTCAAACCACCACCGGGGGCTGCATCAACGGGCGACAGGTCATCGAGTGGACCTGGGAAGGGGCCCGCAGCTTCTGAGACGAGAAAGCCTGGCTGCTTTGGACGAAAAGCAGATCAAAGTGCCTTAGGCGTTCGCGCCTGGCCCAGGCCCTGCTTTACGGGCAGGGAAGAGGGACAGCGCGTGCAGCATCCGAAAGCGAGACCGGCATCTTCTCTCGGAACGGTTGTGGCTGACGACAACCATTGACGATCACGAAGTGGGGCCGAAGGCTCGCGGCCTGGTCGGGGCTCAGTCGTAGATCCCACACATTGCTATTTCCCCGAACCCGAACTCGTTGCCGTCGGCGGCCACGAACGGACACGTAATTGACTCCGTCCGGAAGCGCACCGCTTAACACCAAGCGTCCAGCGCCGTCTCTGAAGGAGCCGTAGACGAGACCCTTGCGTGCCGCGAAGACCCGATTGCAGCCCCCGCCGTTGCGACTCATCTGACAGAGGAATTCCGGCCCAGGAACCAGCCAGATCTTCGGACCACCGTGGTCTCGGGCGGAGCGCGCATCCCCTGGCTGGAGGTGGTAGCCCCGCGGGACGTGTCTGATTTGGATTCTGATCTGTCGAGTGAGGTGGTCGTCCCCGTCTCGTGGTGTGCGCAGGAGGCCGAAATACTTGGCGGAGTTCGGGACGCGCTGATGGGCGCTGTCAGCGCTAGCGGTGCCGAAAGCGAAAGTAAGAAGGACCGTCGCACCAGTCCCAGCAAGTTCAAACCATCGCCTCATACCCACGCTGAGACTAGCCCTTGGCGATTTGTGTCGCTTTGGACGAAAAGCAGTAGTTCTTCGAGCGCAGGCTGAAACCCGAGGGGCCGCCCACGAAAGCCTCCATGCCTACTGAGCCAGCCCCGCGTCGGCCTCCATGCCTCCGGGTACGGGATGGCTCAGCCTGTGCGAGGAAGCTCCTCCAAACGACCTCAGGAGGAGTCATGAGCGCATCTCTGCCCACAGTCCACAGGCCCCCGAACAAGGGACGCCGCTACCCAGCAGATCCGCCCCGGGTCGAGGAAATCATGGCCGTCATGCGCCGCGCCGGCCAGGGTCCCCACGGAACCCGGATGCGCGGCCTGATCGTCGTCCTCTGGCGAGCTGGCCTTCGAATCGCCGAAGCTCTCGACCTGGCCGAGTCAGACCTCGAGCCGAATCAGGGCTCAATCCTCGTTCGCCGCGGCAAGGGAGGGCGAAGGCGCACGGTCGGCATGGACGACTGGGGCTGGGAGCACCTTCGGCCGTGGCTCGATCTTCGTTGCGAGCTCCCCATCGGCCCGCTCTTCTGCGTGATCAACGCCCCCGGAGCAGGACGACCTTGGTCGAACACCGCAGCGAGGACCCGGCTTCGTCAGCTCGCCGTCCAGGCTGGCGTGAGGCGGCGATTCGCTCCTCATCAGCTTCGTCATGCCCACGCGGTGGAGATGGCGCGAGAGGGGGTTCCGCTCAACGTCATCCAGCGCCAGCTTGGTCACGCCCACCTCGGCGTGACTTCGGTCTATCTACAGGGAATCGACCCTGCGGAGATCGTCGAGACGGTCCGGACGCGGAGAGGGCCGGTGATCCCAGCGGCGGCACTGATTGAAGCCCGTTAGGCCCAGGGAAGGGGCGCCTTCGTCGGGTCGATCCCCATCAGACCGAGATCGGTCACGAGTCGCACGATGCGACCGTCCTCGCTGCGACCGATCCAAGTCAGACAGTCCTGGTGCTGGGGGCCGACCGTGAACATCACCAGGCTGCCGACCTCGCCGCCATCGACCTCTGCGTAGCTTGCCGCCTGAGTCATGAACTCACCGTGTGACTCCATGTCAAGGCCGGGCTTCAGCGCCTCAACGGCCCCGAAGCTCCCGACGCCGACTTCGACCATGTATCCGTCGCTGTGACGGTTTGAGCTCTCAACGAGCTCCCATGCCGTTGCCTGGGCTCCTGCGTCGACCATGAGCTCGGCCGCGGCGCACTGGCGACCTTGTAGCGGATGCTCGGCAATCACCACCCGGACCGGATAGCTGCCCGGCTCAAGCTCAACCGTCCAGTAGATGGCCTCGAATGACCACCATGGGTCGCCGCCAGCAAGGCGGCCATCAGGAAGCTGCACGTGGCCGGCGTCGACGACATCGGATACGGCCCAGGGAACTTCCCCATCGGCCCACGCGGGGCGCGTGAGGTCGCGTCCGAGGGTTTCGGCTTGCTGTGCGTCGATGAAACCTGCATCGAGCGCTGCGGCGACTACTTTTGTTCGCTCAGGGCCAGCGCCTGAGAGTTCGAGGATCCAGAGCAGCAGGTCAGCCTTCTCCTCGGCCCCCTCCCACCAGTAGAGCGAGACGTCGTTCGCCGGCACCCCCGACCGGTAGTGCTCGATGTTCTCGGCGATGCTTCGTAGCAGCAGGTCAGTCTCGTCCTCCGCGTAGGTACAGGCGAGTCGCACCTGGGCAGGGGCACAGCCGGCAGGAGGACGAATCGCTGGGAAGTGAAGGAGGAAGCCAGGACGCTCGGGGAACGTGTCGGCGATCAGATTGAGACGAAGGCTCCAGTCCTCCGGGGTCCACTCTGGGTCGTCGCTCGTGGCCATCGCCCTGAAAGCGTCTGCGACGTGCCAATCGCGACTTCGCACCAGCTTGACCAGCCACTCAGCAGCTTCTGGCCCGGGAAGGTGGGAGATGGCCCGAAAGAGGAACCGATCCTGGGGATGGAATGGCGGCTGGTCGAAGCTAGCCTCGCTGCCATCGAGAATGCAGTCGATCCGCTCAGGGACAACGCGGATGAGCCACCTGGTGGCGGCTTCGCCGAGCTGAAGGCTGATGGTTTCTTCGTGGACGGCGCCCTGGCGAGTCAAGGCGTAGAAGAACGCCGTAGCGAGGGCAACCTCGTCGGCGCCTTCACAGCGGGCCAGCGCCAGGAACGGCTCCTCAACCTGCTTCCACAGAACCTCTTCCGGGGCTCGGGCGATCAGATGTTGTCGCCGCTTCGCCTCTAGAAGACTCGCCGTTTCCTCGGAGACGGCTCGCGCTAATTCAGCGTCCCCTGCGCAAGCGTCGATCGCATCGGCCCAACGGGGACCGAAGAGCTGCTCTGCCAATTCCCCGCCCCCTGCCACGTGCTCTTACATCGGCAGAACGCACCGCGTCTTGAGGGGCGTCGGAAACGCCTGCTTTTCGTCCAAAGCAGGCATTTGTTCCGCGCCGGTCCAATAATCTCCGCCCGTAACTCCTCGGAGGACAGTCGTGGCCAAAGATCTCAGCCCAACCGCCACTGACGCCGCGTCGGCCACTATTCGCCAAGGCACGAGCCGGCTTGCGCTCGCCGAGCTGAGGGGCTCTCTGGTCCCAGGCGCCGCCGACCTAACCGGTGTCGGAATAGCCGACTTCGCAAACAACCGGGCGTGGGTGAGCGATCGCGGGGTGAGCGAGCACGACTACAGGCTCTCTGCCAGTCGCCACCCCATGCTGTCTCGCTTGCTCTTTCGGCGAGCCCGCAACCCAAAGACGTTCTGCTACGAGGACTCGAATCGCTGGGAGCAGGCGGAGGCAGGGGAGTGGGTGAAATGGATCGAGCTTCCCGACGTTCGGGCCGGCGACCATCCTCTCTGGTTACTCGGGGTTCTGTCGAGAATCGACCGCCCGCTGCACCCAACAGACGAACATGAGGAGATCCGGGGGACCAACGCTGATCGCCACTCGATGCAGCTCACCTCGGAGGACTACCCCTGGGTTCTGGGCGGTCCTCGCGAACTTGGATGCGAAGCCCCGACCAAGCCGACGACTCCCCTGGACGCGTCCCGGTCCATACCCCGTCACTCGAGACTCGGCCGACGTCGTGCTCTGGCTTGACGACGACCTCTGCATTCGCCGCATGAGCTACGAGTGGAATCGACTTGAGGGGCCGGCCGAGTCCTGGTGGCGAACAATCGAGTTCTGGGACTTCGGAACAGGCACCGGTAAGGCGGAGCCTGAAACCCGTCCGGCGGTCGAGGCTTAGCGCCAGGTATACGCTTTTCGTCCGAAGCGACTGAGCACGAACACCTCGGTGATGTCCTTCTCATCAGGCCAGCCGAGCGTTCGGGCGGCGATGCACAAGCTCCATAGGTAGGCGATCACCACGCTGCCGAGCACGGCGTCGTCCTCCTCTTCCTCCATCCCGATGAGCATCGACCCGTCCGGCCGTTCCTCGGAGAACTCCAATAGCCCCATCGTGCTCGGGTGTTCGTGGCCGCTCTGGTATCGGTAGAACGCGGTGTACTGCCCGAAGTAGGTGCAGGAACGGCGCATCCCCGTACTCGGGCAACATCGCGCCCCAATCCTTGTCGGCTTGCCGCGCTCGCTGTTCGAGGGGCGGCATCTTCTTCTCGTGCGTGTCGCGGATGCCCTCGAAGTGCGCGCGCGTCTCGGCTTCGAGCATGTTGATGCCGATGGCCGCGCACTCATTACCGAACTTCAACCGCTCTACGGCGTCGCTCAAGAGGAACTGATCGAGCCGCTCGGACCCGCTGTCGGAGGAGAGCCAAGCGAAGGTGGTGGCATGGTCGTAGAGACTCCGCCCGAGAACGACTTCATCGGCTGCGCGGTCGAGGGTGCGCAGGTGGAGGATTGCCTCGACGGTCGCCGTCATGCGCACGATGAGAGCGTTCGACACGACGGCCCAAATCGGGTCATCCATCGGCGGAATCCGCACCGGAAAGAACGGCTTCGTCATGGCGACGAGGCGGCGCGCAGTCTCTGATCTATCCGGCGGCTCCACTCGTTCGATTGATACACGCCGCGCCGGGCACTATCGACGGCTTAGGCGGGGCGGTACCAAGGCCGGCGGAAGTGGGCCACCCCTCGTTATTGCGCTTCGACTGCCCGATCCCTTAGCCGCGAGTCAGCTGCTTTTCGTCCAAAGCGACACAAATCGCCAAGGCTAGTCTCAGCGTGGGTATGAGGCGATGGTTTGAACTTGCTGGGACTGGTGCGACGGTCCTTCTTACTTTCGCTTTCGGCACCGCTAGCGCTGACAGCGCCCATCAGCGCGTCCCGAACTCCGCCAAGTATTTCGGCCTCCTGCGCACACCACGAGACGGGGACGACCACCTCACTCGACAAATCAGAATCCAAATCAGACACGTCCCGCGGAGCTACCACCTCCAGCCAGGGATGCGCGCTCGGCCCGAGACCACGGTGGTCCGAAGATCTGGCTGGTTCCTGGGCCGGAATTCCTCTGTCAGATGAGTCGCAACGGCGGGGGCTGCAATCGGGTCTTCGCGGCACGCAAGGGTCTCGTCTACGGCTCCTTCAGAGACGGCGCTGGACGCTTGGTGTTAAGCGGTGCGCTTCCGGACGGAGTCAATTACGTGTCCGTTCGTGGCCGCCGACGGCAACGAGTTCGGGTTCGGGGAAATAGCAATGTGTGGGATCTACGACTGAGCCCCGACCAGGCCGCGAGCCTTCGGCCCCACTTCGTGATCGTCAATGGTTGTCGTCAGCCACAACCGTTCCGAGAGAAGATGCCGGTCTCGCTTTCGGATGCTGCACGCGCTGTCCCTCTTCCCTGCCCGTAAAGCAGGGCCTGGGCCAGGCGCGAACGCCTAAGGCACTTTGATCTGCTTTTCGTCCAAAGCGCTACAGAGCAGACTGTCCGACGGGATCTATCCTGGTCCTGTGTGGGTGTCGTTGTTCCGAGCCAATGGGGACGGAAGGCCTGGCTCGGGGTCTTGGCGGTCGCCCTCCTGTCGCTCATTGCATTTCTCGTCTTTCGGAAACGGCGTGGCAACCTCGTCGTGGCCGTTCTCGTTGTCTCGATCCTCGTTGCGGCAATACCGGGTACTCGCGAGCGATTGGGCAGTCTCGGATCTCCGAAGCCGCCCGACGCCGACCGGCATGAGGACTAGCTGGGACTTCTCACGGTCTAGCCAGGCTGACACCCAGTCGCTTCTCGTCCAAAGCGCGTCCCGCTCTGGACTACTCGCCGGAAGAGACAGAATCGCCGCGGCGAAGAGATCGGCAGCGTCGCGATCATCAGGAACACGCCGAGGACGCGCAGCGCCTTGCTGGAACGCCGCACTCCGAGTGCGTAGAACCCCGCCCCAAACAGAATCGGGCCCATCAACGCAGCGGCCGTCATAGGCGCAGGCTAATCGCGCGCACCTGGCAGCAGCGCTGCCAACGACAACCTGCTGCTTTCCATGCAAAGCAGAATGGTTGCCTCCCTGGATCCGCGCGGCGAGAACAAATAGAGGCGCGGCCACGGGAGAGTTGCAAGACACCCCGCAAGGCCGCGCCGCGTTCCACCTTAGTCGCCACGCAGTGGGGCCACGTTTGGGGCCAAGTTGAGACCCACAAAGACGAAAACCCCGGTCTAGCGGGGCTTTCGTAGTGGGCCGGGGTGGGCTCGAACCACCGACCGACGGATTATGAGTCCGCTGCTCTAACCAGCTGAGCTACCGGCCCGGAGGGCCGATTATGGCTTGACCGAGGGATGCATCGCCTGAGCTGCGCGTGACCACAACACCGAGCGGTGGTGCCTGCGCCTCTTCTTGACCTTCCAGGAGTAGGTCGCGGGTGAGGGGTCCGGGTTGCCGGCGCGGTCGGTGGCGACGACGCTGAATTTGTGCTTGCCAGGATTGAGCTTCGTCACGCGCAGTGGCGACCTGCACTTGGCTCGAGGCTTCTTGTCGACGGCGCAGGAGAAGGTGGACCCGGTTTCGCTCGAGCTGAACTTGAAGGTCGCGCTCTTCGAGAAGGTCTTCTTGGCGGGTCCCTTGTCGATTGTCGTCTTAGGTGGCGTGGTGTCGGGCGCGGGGTTCACCGTGTAGGAGTGCGTCACCACGGTGGTGTTTGCCGCCCCGTCGGTGGCGGTGACGGTGAACTCGTGACCTCCCAGGGTCGAGGTGTCCACCGCGGACCCATCGGCCGCGGTTCCCACGCATGATGCGAGCCCGGACCCGCCCGAGTCCGAGCACTCGAAGTCAGCCGCCACCGACTGACCCTGCGTGTAGACCGCGCCCTCAGGCGGGGTCGTCAGCGTCACGCCCGGATCGGTCGTGTCCGGGCAGGCATCCGCCGTCGGGTCGTAGGTGATGGTCACCTGACCGTCGCCGGTTCCCGTCGCGGCCGACGACGACGACAGGGCACCCGCCGCAGCAAACGAGGAACCGCCGCCGCCACTGCCGCCGCTGTCGCCCCCGGCGCCGCCCCCGCCCCCGTACCCGGCCCCACCGCCGGCGGACCCCCCGCTGGGGCCGAAGCCGGCGCCGCCGCCGCCGCCGAAGCCAATGCCGCCTGCGCCACCGGTGCCCGCGCTTGCCTCGGGGGCGTCCGCGCCGTCACCGCCGGGGGCGACCCCGATCCCGCCGTCCGCGAAGCCGCCCGTGCCGCCGCTGCCCGTGCCCGGCGGCGTGCCGCCGGCGTTGCCGGAGTCGTGTTGGCTGCCCCCGGAGCCGCCACCGCCGCCGGTGGTGGTTCCGTTGCCGTCACCGCCGGCTCCACCCTTACGGAAGTGATTGGACGTATCGGCACCCGCACCACCGGTGCCGACGCCGCCGCCGCCGCCGCCGCCGGCGTCGAGTCCGCCGTTGCCGCCGTCGCCGCCGGTTCCGCTCGCCTTGCCGCCCTTGCCGGCGTTGGCGCCGCTCGAGTTGTTGGCGCCGTCGCCGCCGGCCTGGCCGAGGAGCCCACCGGCGCCGCCCGCGTGCCCGCCGATGGCGCCGCCACCGGCGCCCGCCACGACGAGCGGCTGCTGGGCGTCGGTCCACACGACCGAGGCCCCGCCACCGCCTGCGGCGCCGAAGCCGCCGCCACCGCCACCGCCGATGCCACCGACGCCGGTCGAATCGTCGCCGCCGGCGCCTCCGACCAGTGCGTGCAGCTCGTCGCCGGGGCTCACGGCGAAACGCGCCGTCACCGACGCGCCGTCACCGCCGGTCGTCTCGCCTGGCGTGTGCGCGCTACCACCCTGTCCGCCCTCTGCGGTGATCGTGACCGCACAGACCCCGCCCGGGACGGCGGGAACCGACGAGGCGACGCCCGGCGTGCTCGACGAGAACAACGTCGTCGTCGACCTGGCCGTGGCCACGGCGACCAGCTCGACCGCGCCGCACAGGCAGGCCACCGAGCCGATCACCAGCATTCGCTTCCCGAACCACATCGGGTCGACACCCTACGGGCTGAGGAGACGGGTTGCGAGAAACGGGCTAGCTGCCCACGACGCGCAGCATCTCCGGCAGGGAGGTGACGCCGCTGCTTGACCTTGTCGAGGCCGTCCTCGTAGAGGGTGCGCATGCCAGCGCGCCGGGCAGCCTCGGCGATCTGGTCCGCCGAGCCGCGCCTGAGGATGAGCGAGCGGATCTCGTCGTCGATCGGCCATGACCTCGAAGATCCCGGTCCGGCCTCGGTAGCCGGTCTGGTGGCAGCGCGCGCATCCCACGGCCTCGAAGGCGTCCATGTCTCCCTCGTGGGCGCCGGCTCCCTCCTGGCGGAGGTCGGCGGCGGGGACGCGCACCGGCGCGCGGCAGTCGGGGCAGAGGCGGCGGGCGAGTCGCTGCGCCACGACGCATTGCACGCCCGACGCCACGAGGAAGGGCTCGATCCCCATCTCGATCAGGCGGGCGGCGGCGACCGGCGCGTCGCTGGCGTGAAGCGTCGAGAAGACGAGATGGCCGGTCAGGGCCGACTCGATCGCGATCTGAGCGGTCTCGCGGTCGCGGATCTCGCCGACCATGATCACGTCGGGGTCCGAGCGGATCATCGAGCGCAGCCCCGAGGCGAAGGTGAGCCCGGCTCGAACGTTCACCTGGATCTGCTTGAGGCCGTCGAGCTCGTACTCGACCGGGTCCTCGATGGCGATGATCGTGCGGTCCGGCGTGTTCACCTGACGAAGGGCCGCGTAGAGCGTGGTGGTCTTGCCGGCGCCGGTCGGCCCCGTCACCAGGATCGCGCCGTGAACGCGCCCGATGGCGCGGTCGAGGCGCGCGCGCTCCTCGGTGCCCAGCCCCAGATCGTCGAGGGCGACGACGCCACGGTCACGGTCCAGGATCCGGATGACCACGGACTCGCCGCGCATGATCGGCAGGGTCGAGACGCGCAGGTCGACGGTACGGTTGTCGATGACCAGGCTCATGCGGCCGTCCTGCGGGACGCGCCGCTCGGCGATGTCGAGGTTGGCCATGATCTTGATGCGCGACACGAGCCCCGCTACGAGCGAGGCCGGGACGTTGCTGGTGTCCGCGACGACGCCGTCGATGCGCTGGCGCACGCGCATGTCGCCGTCGCGCGGATCGAAGTGGATGTCGGACGCTCCGCGCGTGACCGCGTCGGCGATGATCCCGTGGACCAGGCGGACGACCGGCGCCTGCTCGGCGGACTCGCGCAGCTCGATGACGTTGTTGAACTCGGGGTCGACCTCCGGCTCGGCGATGTCCTCGGGCGACTCGAACGTCCACCCGATGCGACCGATCAGCTCCTCGAGGCTCTCGGGGGAGGTCATGGCGAGGCGGCCCTCGTAGCCGACCGCGATCGTGATGTCGTCGAGCACCACCACGTTCGCCGGATTCGATGTCGCGATCAGGATGGTGTGGTCGTCGAGGAAGCAGATCGGAATCGCCTGATAGCGACGGGCCTGGGACGTGCTCAGTAGGCCCGCCGCGGCGCGGTCCACGTCGAAGGCGTCCAGGTCCACGAAGGGAAGGCCGTTGCGTTCGGCGAGGGCCCGGGCGAGCTCCTCGGTGGTGATGGCCTCCTTCTCAACCAGGACCTGACCGAGCGGCCGGCCGGTCTGGCGCGCGTCGGCGACCCCCGCCTCCACGACCTCGCGGTCGGCCATGCCGAGCTCGACGACGACGTCGCCGATGCGCCTGGTGCCGGCGCGGGCGACCCCCGTGGGGTAGGTGAGTCCGGCAAGCCCTCCGGAGGGCGGATTTGCGGGTACCGATGCCATCAATCATCCATCGGCATCCACGGCGCCGCAATTGAGCGAATCGCGACCTCAGGACGGTTTCTTGCCTCCCGCAGGCGTTCGGGCCTACAGCCCGGCTGCCTGCGCGAGCAGCTCAACCTGCTCCGGATCACCCGAGGACGGGAAGAGGATGAGCTCGCCCACCCCCGCCTCCTCGAAGGCGGCCATGCGCTCCTTGACGCCGTCGGCGTCGGTTACGGCGCTCGAGGCGATCATTCCGGCCACCTCGTCGCCCAGCCAGGCGTAGTAGGTCTTGAGGTAGTCGTCGGCGTTCTCGCGGGCGCTCTCGCCCAGCGAGAAGTAACCGAGTGCCATGCGGCGCGGCTCGCCGTCGCGCCCGGCCTTCTCCCAGGCGGCGTCGAGCTTCGGCATCGACTCCGCGAAGTAATCGGGCGGGCCGCCACCCATGATCCATCCGTCCCCCCAGCGAGCAGCGCGCTCGAAGGCGGCGTCGACCGTGCCTCCGACCACCAGCGAGGGACCGCCGTTCGTCTGCGGTGGGCCGACCTTGGCCTCGTTCTCGCCGTCCCCGGCCCAGACCTTGCGGATCTTCTCCAGACCCGCGTCGAGCCAGGCGCCGCGCTCGGAGAGCGGCACGCCGCTGATCTCGTAGTCGTCCTCGCGCTGGCCGATCGCGATGCCGAGGGTCGCGCGGCCGCCGCCGGCGATGGCGTCGAGTGAGAGGACCTGCTTGGCGACCAGCGCTGCGTTTCCGCGTAGCGGGCCGAGCATGACCGTCGTGGCCAGGCCGATGCGCTCGGTGACCGCCGCGGCGGCGGAGAGGGCCATCAGGGGCTCGAAGTTGCCGTAGGCGATCCGGTCGATGGTCCCGAGCGAGGAGAAGCCGGCGTCGTCCGCGGCCTTCGCGAAGTCGCGCAGCTGCGCGCCCGTCGTTCCCGCCACCGCGTTTGGCAGCCCGATTCCCAGCTTCATGTGTACGGCTCCTTTCCGATCTCGCCCGTCTTCCGAACCCACCGTTCAGCTTGACAGCTACCCGCCGCGGGCTGTCGGATAGCGCCAGACAAGGCCCGCTTTCCGGCGTTCTAGTCCGAGCCCGGACGGGATGCACGTGCGAGGGTGCACGAGCGGCTCCCGGGGACTGCCATGGCTACCGGCCCCTGCGCCCGGCCGAGTCGGCCGAATCGGCCTAGGGGCTCAGCCCGACGAGCTGGGTGCGACCTTCTTGACGGCTGCCTCGAGCTCCGGAACGCTGAACGCGCCCTCGATCCGGGTCGAGACCTTCCCGGACTTGTCGAACACGAAGAGCCACGGCTCGGTCTGAAGCCCAAACGCCTGGAGCTGCGGGCGAATTCCGTCGGAGGCGTTGTTGTTGTTGTAGACCTCCTGGTGGATGAAGGCGACGCCCTTGCTGGAGGGCTCGTGCTCCACCTGCTCGGCGACGTCCACGACCGGCCCGCACACGCGGCTCTGGCACAGGGCCGGCGTCGCGAACAGCAGCACCACGGGCTGCTTGCCGACGACGTCGGCGAAGTCGAGCTTGTGCATGTCGTCGTTCGGCTGGCGGGTGTCGATCTTCGCGAGGTCGCCGTTGACCTCGGCAGCGGTTGGCGTGTGGATGTCGGGCGGGGTCTGGCCGACCTGCGGGATGCGGTTGGGCTTGCCCACGATCACCGAGGTGTTCAGGCGAGCGGCGGTCGTCTTGCCATCTGCGCGGATCAGCGCGACCATGTTCCAGGGGCCGCCCTTGTCGAGCGGGATGTTGGTGACGTAGAAGCCCTTGGCCGCGTCGGGGTCGGCCTGCGTTGTCTTCGACTCGTACTTCGCGTCCGTGGCGAGCGACTGGTAGGAGGCCGGGAACGGGCCGATGACCTTGCCGCCCTTCACGGGCTGCGCGTAGAGGGCCACGTCGGAGTTGGCGACCTGCGAGTTGTCGACCTGGAAGATGCCGAAGGCGAAGCGGTCCTTGCCGATCTGGAACACCTCGCCGGTCGGCGAGATGGCCACCTGCGAGTGCTTCTCGCTCGCGAGGATCTCATCGAGAGAGCGCCCATCGACCGCGGGGAAGGAGTCGGCGGAGGAAGACCCGGTCGTGCTCGACGAGCCCGAGGATCCGCAGCCCGCCACGAGTGCCCCTGCCGCGATTGCCGTTGCCATTGCGATGCCGGCCCGCGAGGCCGGTCGTTGAATCCTGCTCACCGGCGACATCGTAGGAGTTACGCCTCACGAGCAACTAAGCAGGCCGCCGGGTAGGGTGCCGCGACCCCCGGAGACCTAGGCAAAGGAGACTCGAATTGGCACAGAGAGCTGCCCTGATCAGCGGCGGATCGAGCGGCATCGGCCTGGCCATCTCGCGCATGCTCGGCGAGGAGGGCTACGCGGTGACGGTCTCGGCGCGCCGGCCCGAGAAGCTCGAGGAGGCCGCGGAGGGCCTGCGTGCCGATGGCATCGACGTCCTCGCCGTCCCCGCGAACATGGCGAACGAGGAGGAGGTCGTCGCGATGGTGGCGGCGCACCGCGAGCGCTTCGGCCGCCTGGACGTGCTGGTCAACAACGCCGGCGTGGGCTTCGGCCAGCCGCTGGGCGAGATCGTGACCAAGCGACTGGACATGCAGCTCGACGTGAACCTGCGCTCGCTGATCATCGCCACCCGCGAGGCCCTGCCGATGCTGCTGGAGGCCGGCGCCGATCACCGCAAGGCCCTGATCGTCAACACGGCCTCGATCGCGGGCAAGTCGGGCCAGGGCTGGCTATCGGTGTACTCGGCGTCGAAGTTCGGGGTCGTCGGCTTCAGCCAGGCGACGCAGAAGGAGCTCGACGGCAAGGGAATCCAGGTGATGGCGCTCTGCCCCGGGTTCGTCGACACGCCGATGACCGACTTCGCGAAGGGCCAGGTCGACGTGTCGGACATGATCCAGCCCGCCGACATCGCCGAGGCCGTGCGGTTCGCGCTTCGCACCTCGCCCGCGTGTCTGGTGCCCGAGGTTGTCTTCACGCGGCCGGGCGAGCTGCTCGGCAACGCCTGAGAGGGGCGGTCAGCGGGATTGCAGGGGTTGGAGCTCGACGCGCGCCGGATCGGCGCCCTCGGCGAGCTCCGACTCCGCCGCGGCGACGAGGTCCTTGAAGCCGTCGGAGCGCCGCGAGGAGCGAACCCACGTCCAGCGCAACCGGTCGCGCAGCTCGGCGCCGCCGGCCACGCCGCACGCGCGGCTCCTGACCCTCGGGCTCGGGTGGGACGAGGTCGCGCTGCTGGGTGGCGCGCAGCGCCTCTTCGCGAGCGGCAAGCGCGGCGCGCTCGCTGCGGATCTCGGCCGCGGCCTGCGAGATCGAGCCGACGCCGAGGCCCGCGGCCTCGCCGTCGAGGCTCGCCTCGAGGAACGACACGAGCGTCGCGACCTCGCGCCGGCGCGCCAACCGGGGCCTGCGCGCGCCCGTGTAGGCATCCCAGGCGCGGGCGAACGCCGCGAGGCTCGTGCGGCCGCCGTTTCGGTGCGCCGCGAGCATCGGGCAGATCCCGCCCGAGCGGGGATCGACGTAGGCGCCGACGATGATCCGGTTTCGCCGGATCCCCCTGAGCATCGCCTCCTTCGTGTAGTCCGGAAGCGACTCCACCGCCCAGCGCAGCCGCTGCGCGGGATTGCGGTACTCGAGCCTCGGCGCCACGACCGAATGGATACCGCGCCGGCCGGTCGGCGCGCCGGATTCGGATGGGCCGGGAACGGCGGCTTGCAGCCGTGAGCTCGCAACGCCCCCTGCGCTTGCTGTTGGCCGCCTTCGGCGACGCCGGGCATGCGTTCCCCGCCATCGCCCTGGGTCGCGCCCTGGCACAGCGCGGCCACGAGGTCACCGTGGAGACCTGGGAGCAGTGGCGCGAGCAGGTGACCGGCGTCGGGCTGGAATTCGCCGCCGCCCAGGAGCACCGGGCCTTCGCGGGGCCGGGCGCCGACGAGTCGATGCCGTCGATAGCCGAGGCGGCTCGCGCTCTCGCGCCGCTGATCGACCGCGTCGAGCCCGACCTCGTGGTCAGCGACGTCCTCACGGCCGCCCCCGCGCTCGCCGCAGAGCTTGCCGGGGTGCGCTTCGCCACGCTGGTGCCGCACCCCCACCCCGCCCCGGGCCCGGGCGTGCCGTTCTTCGGCTTCGGGGCGCGGCCGCCGCGAACGGCCCTGGGTCGTGCCGGGTGGCGCGCCGCCGGCCGCGGCTTCGAGAGGGGGCTTCGCCGCGGCCGCGACGAGATGAACGCCACCCGCGCGGAGCTGGGGCTGGCCCCGCACGCCGAGACGCTCGGTGGGATGAGCCGCGAGCTGGTGATGGTCGCGACCTTCCCGCAGCTCGAGTACCCGCGCCGCTGGCCCGGGTGGGTCGAGGTGACCGGACCGATGTTCTTCGAGATGCCCTACGACGACATCGAGCTGCCGGAAGGCGACGAGCCGCTCGTCGTGGTCGCGCCCAGCACCTCCAAGGACCCCCGCCAGCGCCTCGTCGGGGCCGCTCTGGAGGGCCTCGCCGGCGAGGCCGTCCGCGTGCTGGCGACCATGAACCTGCGCGGCTCGGCGGCCTCCATGGAAGTCCCCCCAAACGCGAGGGTCGTCGACTGGGTCTCCTACTCGCAGGCGATGGCGGCCGCCGACCTGGTGATCTGCCACGGCGGCCACGGCACGCTTGCCCGGGCGCTCGCGTGCGGCGCGCCGGTGCTCTCCTGCGGATCATCGGGCGACATGGCGGAGAACGGCGCGCGCGTTGCCTGGGCGGGCGCCGGCCTGGCGATGCCGCGGAGGCTGGTGCGTCCCGGCCCCGTGCGCTGGGCGGCGCGCCGGGTGCTGGGCGACGGGCGGCTTCGCCGCCGCGCTCGCGAGATCGCCGCCTGGTCCGCAGCCAACGACGGCGCTGAGCGCGGCGCCGAGGCGGTCGAGCGCGTCGCGCTGCGGAAATGAGAGAGGCCCGCGGACGGGCGGGCCTCGAAGCTCCGGGGGTGGGACTCGAACCCACAACCCTTCGGTTAACAGCCGAATGCTCTGCCATTGAGCTACCCCGGAACGGGCTGCCCACGGCACCGGCGGGCCGCGGCGAAATCACTCTAGCGAGAGGCGGTGGGACAGAACGCGCGCGCCGGCCCCGGCGGGACGCCGTTGCTCAGCCCGTCTGGGTGGCGGCCGCGCGGAAGCGCGCGATGCGCTCCGCCAGCTCGGCCCTGCGGCGCTGAAGCTCGACGATCTCCGACTCCTCCCCGGGCTCCAGAGCCGCGATCCTGTGCTCCACGGCGGCGCGCTCGAGCTCCAGGAAGTTCAGCTCCATCGCCTCGTGGCTGGCCGGCTCGCGCTCGGCGCTCATCGCGATCTGGGTGACGATGTTCACCAGGGTGTCGTCGTCGCGAGGAAGGCCCTTGAGCGGCTCGTCCAGGTGGTCTGAGAGCCATCCGCAGGCGCGCTCCACGGCCGGCGACGAGAAGTGCTCGGGGCGAAGCCTCGCGATGAACTCGCGCCCGAGGGCGGGGTCGGCCACGCACATCGCCAGCAGCGTGCGCTCGCGGCGCTCGCGGCCCGAGACGGCGCGGGGCACGTTGGGCTTGGGCTGCGCGGCGGCCCCCTGCGCCGGGGTGGCCTGAGGCTGCGGGGTCGCTGCCGGGCGGGCCGCTGCGGACCCCACGCGGCGGCGCACCAGGGCCGGGTCGGCGTCCAGGCGATCGGCGACCTCGCGCTCGAGCTCGTCGCGGGAGATCGTCTCCCCCATCTCCCGGAGCACCGGCACCACCTCGTCGAGCGCGCGGTCTCGCCCCGCGGGCGAGTCGAGGTCGGCCTCGGAGAGGATCGAGCGCACGTGGAAGGCCGCCATCTCGACGGCGGCGCTCAGAAGCTCGCCGAACCTCTCGGCGGCCTGCTTGCGCTCGCTCGCCACGAGCATGTCGGCGGGGTCCTCGCCGGCCGGCATCGACGCGACCCGCAGGCGCAGGCGCCCCGCCCCGGTGACCTTCTGCGCGCGCAGCATCGCCTCGCGGCCGGCGCGATCGGCGTCGAGCGCCAGGATCACCTCGTCTGTGAACCCGGCGAGGAGCTTCAGCTGGTCGGGGGTGATCGCCGTTCCCATCACGGCGACCGCCTCGCCGAAGCCCGCCTGATGCGCGGCGATGACGTCGGTGTAGCCCTCCGCGACCACGACGCGGCCGCGCTTGGCGATGGCCGGACGGGCGAGGTCGATGCCGAAGAGGGTGCGGGACTTGCGGTAGAGCTCGGTCTCGGGTGAGTTGATGTACTTGGCCTTGTCGCCGGGCTCCATCGCGCGGGCGCCGAAGCCCTGCACGTGCCCGCGCGAGTCGCGGATCGGGAACGTGATGCGCCCGCGGAAGTGGTCGTAGGGCTTGTTCTGGCGGCCGAGCTTCACCAGCCCGGCGGCGCGCAGCTCGTCGATCGAGTAGCCGGCCCGCTGGCCGCGCAGGAGCACCGTGTCCCACGCCTTTGGGGCGAAGCCGACGCCGAACGCCTCGAGCCACTTCTCCTCCAGGCCCCGGCCGGCCAGGTACTTGCGGGCCTTGGCCGCCTTTGGCGACTCGCGCAGGAACGTCGCGTAGAACTCGGAGGTGCGCTGGAGCAGCTCGCCGATGCGGGCGCGGCGCTTGCGGCGCTCCTCGGCCTGCGGGTCGAGCTGCTCGCGCTCGAGCTCCACGCCGAAGCGCTCGGCCAGCGTCTCGACGGCCTCCGGGAACGAGAGCCCATCCTTCTCGCGCACGAACGTGATGACGTCGCCCCCCACCCCGCAGCCGAAGCAGTGGTAGAAGCCGTCGCGCGCGTTGACGGAGAACGACGGCGTGCGCTCCTCGTGGAAGGGGCACAGGCCCGTGAAGCGCTCGCCCGCGCGGCGCAGGTCCGTGTACTGCGAGATGACCTCGACGATGTCCGCCGACTCGCGCACGCGCTCGAGCGTGACCTCGGTGAAGAAGCCCGAGCCGGCGCTCACAGCTTCGACTCCTCGGGAAGGGTCAGCCGGCGGAAGGTGGCGATGCAGAAGCGGTCGGTCATGCCCGCCACATAGTCGACCACTCGCTGGACCGGGTCCGCTTCCCCGCTGGAGGACGGCACCGAATCCGGGTGCTCCAGATAGTGGTCCAGCAGCAGGTGGAGGGTGAGCCGAACGCGGTCGTGCTCGCTGCGCGCCTCGGGGCCCAGGTAGACGCGGTCGAACATGAACTTGCGCAGCCGCAGCATCGCGCCGCCGATCTCGTCGCTCTGGGCGATGTCGCCGGCCTCGCGCGAGCGATCGACCAGGTCGGCGACCAGCGTGTCGATTCGTCGCGAGCCCGTTGGGCCCAGCAGCTCGATCTCGCGCCGGGGCAGGTCGGCGTCGGCCAGGATCCCGGCCCGCAGGGCGTCGTCGATGTCGTGGTTGATGTAGGCGACCCGGTCGACGACGCGGACGATCCGGCCCTCCAGCGTCGCGGGCTTCGACGAGCCGGTGTGGTTGAGGATGCCGTCGCGCACCTGGTCGGTGAGGTTCAGGCCCTGGCCGTCGTTCTCCAGCTTCTCGACCACCCGCAGCGAATGCTCGTTGTGCTTGAAGCCGCCACCCACGCGCTCTCGAAGCTCGGAGTCCAGGGTCTCCTCGCCGATGTGGCCGAACGGCGGGTGGCCGAGGTCGTGGCCCAGGCAGATCGCCTCCGTGAGGTCCTCGTTCAGGCCCAGCGCGCGAGCGACGCCGCGGGCGATCCCTGTGGTCTCGAGGGTGTGCGTGAGCCGCGTGCGGTAGTGGTCGCCCTCCGGGGCGATGAACACCTGCGTCTTGTGCTTGAGCCGGCGAAAGGCCTTGGAGTGGACGATGCGGTCACGGTCGCGCTGAAACGGGGTGCGGTGCGGGCTGTCAGGCTCTTCGCGGGCGCGGTGAGCGGGGTAGGAACGGGTCCCGGGCTCCCACATGTACTCGGCCTCCCAGGAGCGCACGCGCTCCTCCAGCGAAGCGGTCACGACGGGAGTGCTTTCGAGCGGCGAGGCGGACACCTCAGCGGAGAATAGGCGCCCGGGTGTCGCCAATCGCCCCCTCGAGCCTCGATCGCGTCACCTTGCCCGGGAGCCCGTCGGGATGTAGGGTCATCGGCGATGGGTCGAGGCGGTCGCACTCGTCTGCCAACCACTGGGAGCTTCGTAATTGCGCTGCTCGGAGTTGCAGCGGCTGCGCTCCCGGCGGCGGCCGGCGCGGCAACGACGATCATTGGCCCGCCGACGCTGACCTCCGGGCCGGGTTCGGTCTCGTGCGGACCGCCCTGCGTGACGAAGTCGGTTGCGCTGACCGGCGCCACGGATCCCGGGACCCTGACCACGGTGCCGGCCGACGGCACGATCACCGGCTGGCGCGTAATGGCGACTTTCGGCGCCGGCGCCACCGTCCAGCTGCGGATTTTCCGCCCCGCGGGCGCCGGGCAGTTCAAGGGTGCGGGAACGAGCAGCGCCGCAACGGTCTTCGACGGGATCACCGAGAATGCCACCAGCCTGCCGGTCAAGGCCGGCGACCTGATCGGTTTCAACCTGAACGCCACCGGCGCCGCGGGCATTGGCGTCTCGCAGCAGACGAGCGGTGGAACCGTTTCCATCTGGGACAGCCCTGGACTTGCCGACGGCGCTACGAGCATCCCGACCACCAGCGCCAACGTCGGTCTCGTGGCGCTGAACGCCACCCTCAGCTTCGGTGGCGCGACCACGACGACGCTCAGCGTCGCGACGAAGGGCAACACGGTCAAGGCCAAGGGCTCCGTCGACCCGTTCGCCCCGGGGCTCGAGCTGAAGCTCACCCTGTTTCGCAAGAAGAACGGCAAGTTCCGCAAGGTCGACACCGCGCATCCGGCCCTCAACACGACCGGCCATTACTCGACCCAGTTCGCCCGCGCGAACTCCGGCAAGTGCAAGCTGACAGCGAGCTTCTCCGGCGATTCGGACTTCGCGAAGTCGAGCGCCTCGAAGAAGTTCTCCTGCTGACGCCGCCGCTCAGGCGGCGGCGGCGAGGTGAACGTGCGCGTGGTGGTCCAGCGTGGCCGTGATTGCGCGCTCGACCTGCCGCAGGGCCGGCTCCGCCGCGCCCGGGGCGGCGGCGAGCGGGCGGCCGATCGCGTCGACCATGAAGCTGTGGGCCGCCGGCGAGAGCGGAAAGCCTCCCCCCTCGCACGAGGCGCAGACCACGCCGCCCGCGGCGCCGGAGAAGGCCGTGAGCCCCTCGCTCTCCCCGCAGCGCGCGCACGAGCTCAGCTCGGGAGCGAATCCCGCCGCCAGCGCGAGCTTCAGCCGGAAGGCAAGCGCGGTGCCGAGCCCGGCGGCTCCGTCGACCGTGGAGAATGGCGAGACGCCGCTGGGCGGCTCCTGGCCGTCGAGCAGCGACAGGTAGCGGCACAGAACGTTGTAGGCGGCCGGATTGGCCTCCTCGCCGTCGAGCAGGCGCAGCACCACATCGCAGGCACGCGCGGCAGCCGTGAGCGCAGGGCCCGATGCCCGCAGGTTCGGATGAGCCGACACCGTGTGCGCGGCGGTGACCGTGGCGAGGTCGCCGCGGCCGCGGTGGAGCACCAGGTCGAGCCGGAAGAACGGCTCCAGGCGCCCGCCGAAGCGCGAGCGCGGCCGGCGCACGCCCTTGGCAATCGCGCCCAGGCGCCCGTGGTCGGCGCTGTAGAGGTGAAGGACGCGATCCGCCTCGCCGTAGCGGATGGTCCGCAGGACGATCGCCTCCGTCTTGAACGAGCCCGGCATGGCTCGAAATATGAACTCCCCCCCGGACGAAACCAAAGGGGTCAGACCCCTTTAGATGCAATCTCGACACAAAGGGGTCAGACCCCTTTAGATGCAATTGGGACACATTGGGGTCAGGCACCTTTGCGACGAAAGTGAAACTAAAGGGGTCTGACCCCAATGGCGGTGCGGATGGCCTCGGCGGTCAGGGTCGCGGCGAGGGTCCCGACCGCGATCGACGTGAACGACCGGCTTCCGCGCCCGACCCCGAGGCAAGGGCGAAGACCACGTCGCCGTCGACGTCGGAGAAGGCCGGATCCACCGCGCGCGCCACGCCCGCGCTCGCCATGCGCGCGATCCGCGTGCAGACGGGCTTTCCGAGGGTGGCGTCGGTCATCACGCAGGCAAGCGTCGTGTTCTGCCCGGCCATGCCCGTCCAGTCCGGCGGGGCCTCCATCGCGGCGATCAGCTCCGCCGTTCGCCTGTGCCCCCCGTCATCGCCGCGAGGCCCGGCCAGCACGTCTCCATCCGCGCCGATCACGTCGCCGAAAGCGTTCACGACGGCCAGCACGGCGACCGTCGCGCCGTCGCCGGTTCTCCCGGCTGCGTATCCGACCCCGGCGGGGATCGACCGCTCCCGCCCGAGGACCTTGCCGACGGCGGTTCCCGCCCCGGCGCCCACCCGGCCCGTGACCGGCACCCCCTCCGCGCGGCTTCGCAGGCCGCGTAGCCCTGCTCGGCTCCGGGGCGCGCCCGGGCGTCGCCCGCGGCGAGGTCGTAGACGACCGCCGCCGGGACGATCGGGACGATGCCGGCCGGCGTCGGATAGCCGTGGCCGTGCTCCTCGCACCAGCGCACGACGCCGTCGGCGGCCGCCAGGCCGAAGGCGCTGCCGCCGGTCAGCAGCACGGCGTTGATCTGGTCGGTGCCGGCAAGGGGGCCGATCACGTCGGTCTCCCGCGTCCCGGGACCGCCGCCGCGGACGTCGACCCCACCCCGCGTCTGCGGCGGGGCGACAATCGCCGTGCAGCCCGTGAGCCTGACCTCATCGGTCCAGTGACCGATCCTGAAGTCCGCCGGAGGCGGGACGCTCGCGCTCACGGGCCCGCGACCCTACGCCGGCGCGGCCTTCGGCGCAGCCGCCGCTGGCATCCAGGGCAGAAGTAGGTGGAGCGCCCGCCGACGACGATGCGGCGGATCGTCTCGCCGCAGCGCACGCACGGCTCGCCCTCGCGCGTGTGCACCAGGAACTCGTCCTGCATCGAGCCCCGCTCGCCGCGTGCGTCGCGGTAGTCGTCGATGGAGGAGCCCCCGTGCTCCAGGCCCGCCTCCAATGCCCCGACGATCCCCTCGCAGAGGTCCTCCAGGTGCTCCGGCCTCATGGAGCCGGCGGGCGAGAGCGGGTGCAGACGGGCGCGGAAGAGCGCCTCGTCGGCGTAGATGTTGCCGATGCCGGCCACGTGCTCCTGGTTCAGCAGAAACGACTTCAGCGGCGCCGACCGGCCCTCCGCGCGGGCGCCCAGGACCTCGGGATCGAGCTCGTCCGAGAGCGGCTCGACGCCCAGGCGAGACGCGAAGTACGCGGGCAGGTCGAGGCCCGAGATCACCTCGCCGTGGCCGAAGCGGCGGGCGTCGGTGAACCACAGCTCCGCGCCGTTGTCGAGAAGCAGGACGGCGCGCAGGAAGCGGGCGTCGGGGTGCGCCTCATACAGCCGTGGGCCTCCCAGCCGCGCCTCCATCAGGTCGAGCGTCGCCTCGCCGGCGCCGGGCGGGCGCAGCAGCAGGTTGCCGGTCATCCGCAGGTGCATGACGAGATGGAGGTCCTGGTCGAGATCGAGCACGAGGTACTTGCCACGGCGCCCGGCGCCCTCGATCCTGCGTCCGGCGAGCACCGCCTCGACGGCCGCGGGAGCCTCCGGGCGCGACCAGCGCTCGTCGAGCACCGTGGCGGACTCGATCGTGCGACCCACCACCTCGGGCTCGAGCTGGCGGCGGATGGTCTCGACCTCGGGAAGCTCCGGCATCCCCGAAATTGTCTCGTACGGGCCTAGTGAGACTTGGCCCGCGGATGAGCCGAGAAGTATGCGTCCTTGATGCGGTCGCTCGAGAGGTGCGTGTAGAGCTGGGTCGTCGCCACGTCGGCGTGGCCCAGCATCTCCTGTACCGACCGCAGGTCGCAGCCGCCCGCGAGCAGGTGCGTCGCGAAGCTGTGGCGCAGCGTGTGCGGGCTCATCTTGTCGTCGAGCCCGACGTCGCGGGCGTGTCTCTGGATGATCTTGTAGAGCCCCTGGCGCGTCAGCTTCCCTCCCCGGAAGTTGACGAACAGCTTCGGCTCGATTCCGGCACCCGACGAGATCGGGCCGGCCATCTCGCAGGTAGCGGCTCACCGCCGCGCCCGCCTCACGGCCCAGCGGGACCGTCCTCTCCTTCGACCCCTTGCCGTGCGGCCGGGCGAATCCTCGCTGGGTATCGACGTCTCCGACCTCCAGGCCGATCGCCTCCGAGGCCCGCAGGCCGCATCCGTACATCAGCTCCAGCAGCGCCCGGTCGCGGAGCGCGATGGGGTCCGATCCGGAAACGCTCTCCAGCAGCCGCTTGACCTGTGAATAGCTGAGGACGTGCGGAAGCCGCCGGCCCTTCACGGGGGCAACGAGCGTCGCCGTGGGGTCGGCGTCGATCAGCTCCTCGCGGCGGAGGTGGCGATAGAAGGAGCGCAGGGCCGCGGTCTTGCGGCTGATGGTCGCGGGCGAGCAGGCAGCCTTCGGCTCGCCGCCGGGCTTGGTGCCGGGGGTCGCCAGGTCGGCGAGGAAGTCGGCGACGTCGCCGCGGTCGGCCTCCAGCGGCCCGCGGCTGCGGCCCGCGAGGAAGACGCCGAACTGCAGGAGGTCGGTGCGATAGGCGTCGAGAGTGTTGCGGGCGAGGCCGCGCTCGAACTCGAGATACGCCAGGAAGTCGAGCACCAGCGCCTCGAAGCGCGGCTCGACCTCGGGGGGCTGAGTCGGTCGTACGGCGATCGCCATGGAGGGCCGTTTCCGCCCGCCCTCACGGTCACCTGCCCCTGCAAGCCCGCTGCCGCGAGCGCCGGCTCAGCCCAGGCGCTTCTGAAGCTCGAGCAGACCGACGAGCGTCTTGGCGTCCTTGCAGGCCTCGATCGCCTCGTCGAGCTTGCCCAGCGGCCACAGCACAAGCTCCAGCTGCTCGTCGGGGTCGGCCGACTCGGCAACGTCGCCCGTCGGGTCGATTCCCGTCGCGAAGAAGACGCTGACCACCTCGGTCAGCAGGCCCGGGCTCGTGTAGAAGCGCCGCACCTCCTCCCAGTCGGACGCCTTCAATGCCGACCTCCTCGCCGAGCTCGCGCTTCGCGCACTCCAGGCGCGACTCGCCCTCCACGTCCATCTTGCCGGCGGGGATCTCCAGCAGCGCGGGGTCGCCGACGGGCTCGCGCGGCTGGCGGATCATGTGGACGTGGTCGTCGTCGTAGGCCACGATCGCGACCGAGCCGGGGTGCTCGACCACCTCCCGCTCGACCTCGTCGCCGTTGTGGAACCTGAACCGCTCGACGCGAAGGTCCGCAAGGGCGCCCTCGTAGATGGTCTTCGACTCGACTCGCTCCATGACCGGGAACCTACGACACGGCGCCCGCGAGCGCCACCCCGGCGGCCAGCGGCGCGGCGAAGAACAGCGGATCGGAGTCGATGTCGCGGCCCATGGTCCGCGCCGGCAGGCCGCTGGCCCGGTAGCCCTCGAGGTCGACCGGCTGGACCTCGACGTCATGGCGCTCGCCGCAGACGCCGTGCAGTGCATCCAGCACGCTCGGCATGTCGGCGGCCTCGTCGTCGCCCGTGGGCCAGCCGGCCAGGTCGACCTCGGGCACGGCCACCCGCACCGAACCGAGAGCGAGCTCGAGCACGGTCGCTGTGTGATGGCTCAGCCCGCGATGGCGCTCGCGCGGGTCGGTGCTGGAGAGACGCGGCGAGACCAGGGTCGGCAGCCCCAGGGCGAGCGCGGCGTGCAGCGAGTCCAGCGCGGCCATGCCTCCGTGGCCCAGCCGGGTGGCCGAGCCGAGGATCCCGGGACCCGGGCCGCAGACGATCGCGTCCCAGCCCAGCGCGCGCGCCGCGGCGTCGATCGCCCCGGGCACCGAGATCGCCTCGCGCTCCCCGCCGAACGCGGGGGCGGCGCGTGACGTGCCCGCCCAGGAGCTCGCGGCCGCGGAGGGTCATGACGTCGCGCGAGAGGGCGCCCGCCAGCGCGCCGCCGGCGGTCTGGACGTAGCCGATCCGCAGCCCCGGCCGCGCCTGCGCCGCCGCCCAGGCGACCGGCGCGAGGTGGCCGTGCAGCGGGCAGGACGAGCACGGGCGGCTCGGCATGCTCGTCGCGCTCGGTCTCCTCCAGCACCTTCACGGGGTGCTGCAGCGACGTGTAGTTCAGCTTCATCACGTGCTCGGGCCCTTCCTCGCTCGCCGCCAGCCCCCGGGTGAGGTTCACGTGGACCACGTCGAAGCCGCCCGAGCCGAGTCCGAGCTCGACCGCCGTCACGTTCACCACGACGTCGTCGCCCTCGCGCACCTCGCCGACGAGAGCGACGTCGGCCCAGGCGGCGCGCCTGGAGCCCTCGACCTCGACCTCCAGCGGGTCGGTGGAGACCACGATCCCACGGCGCAGCGCGAGCATCAGGCCGCCGCCCCGGCGACGATTGCCTCGCAGACGGCGAGCATCCCGGTGAGGGCGTCGGTGCCGACGGACTCGTCGTGCGTGTGGTTCTCCCGGGTGCCGTTGGCCAGCAGGACGCAGTCGTAGCCGCGCGCGACGAGCGCGTTGGCGTCGCTGCCGCCGCCCGTCGCGACCTCCTGCGGATCGAAGCCGCAGCGCGCCAGGGCCTCGCGGGCCAGCTCCACCGAGCGCGACGACGGGCTCAGGCGGTAGCCGCGGAACATCTCCACGACGTCCACGTCGACGTCGCAGCCCGCCTCGCTCGCCGCCCACGTGCAGGCGTCGACGATCGCCGACGTCGCCGCGCTCACCTTCTCGGTGTCCAGGCTGCGGGCCTCGGCCTCGACCCGGCATGAGCCCGCGACCACGTTGGAGGCCGTGCCGCCGTGGATCACGCCCACGTTGGCGGTGGTCTCCTCGTCGAGGCGGCCAAGCGTCATGTTCGCCACCGCGGTCGCCGCGGCCGCGATCGCGTTGCGCCCATCCTCGGGCCGGATGCCCGAGTGGGCCTCCACCCCCTCGAACTCGGCGCTGACACGGTTGTAGGTTGGCGCCGCGGTGATGACCTCTCCGATCGCGGTCGCATGGTCCAGGGCGTATCCGAACGGCGCGCGCAGGCTCGCGATGTCGACCTCCTTGGCGCCGCGCAGGCCGTCCTCCTCGGCGACGGTGAAGACCAGCTCGATGCCGGTCGCCGGCGGAACGGAGCGCGCTCTCGCGGCAAGCTCCATGATCACGGCGACGGCGGCCTTGTTGTCGGCGCCCAGGATCGTCGGCCCGGCGCTCGTGAAGACTCCATCGGCGAGCTTCACCTCCACCCTCCCGTCGTGCGGGACCGTGTCGAGGTGCGCGAAGAAGGCAACCCAGCCCTCGCCGCGGCCGGGCACCCGCGCCACGAGGTTCCCCGACCCCGCACGAGCCGGGCCGGCGGCGTCGTCCTCGGCAACCTCGAGTCCCAGTTCGCGCAGCTCACGCGCAACCTCGTCGGCGACGGCCCGCTCCTCCCCCGTGGGGCTCGCGATCTCGCACAGGCGGGTGAACCGGTCGAAGAGCCGCTGGTCGCTCACCGCCCGCAGGCTATTCGAGCCCGCCCCAAAACCGATGAACGTCCCTGAGTACCCCGTATAGCCATCAGCGCGGGACGTTCATGGGTGCTTAGGATGATGGCGATGGAGGAGGGCCGGTGAAGATCCGCGCCGCGGTGCTCGAGGAATTCGGCTCGCCGCTGCACGTCCGCGAGGTCGAGCTCGCCGAGCCGAAGGAGGGCGAGGTCCTGGTGCGGCTGGTCGCCTGCGGCGTCTGCCACACCGACCTCTACACCGCGTCGGGCGTCGACCCGTCGGGCTACGCGCCGACCGTGCTGGGCCACGAGGGCGCCGGCGTCGTCGAGGCCGTCGGCCCCGAGGTGAGCTCGCTCGCGGTCGGCGACCACGTGGTCACGCTGTTCTCCCCTCAATGCGGTGAGTGCGTCCACTGCCGCGACCCTCGCACCAACCTCTGCCTGGCGATACGCGAGCAGCAGAACCTGGGCTACCTGCCCGACGGCACCACGCGCCTGGAGCTCGACGGCGATCCGCTTCGCCACTTCATGGGTACCTCGACGTTCGCGGAGGCCACCGTGATGCCCGAGATCGCGCTGGCGAAGGTGAGCCCCGACGCCCCGCTCGACCGCGCCTGCCTGTTCGCCTGCGGGCTGTCCACCGGGCTCGGCGCCGCCCTCAACACCGCCAAGGTCCAGCCCGGAACCACCTGCGCCGTGTTCGGGGCGGGGATGGTCGGCCTCGGCGCCGTTGCCGGCTGCCGCCTGGCCGGCGCGGAGCGCATCATCTGCGTCGATCTCTCGGAGGATCGGCTCGAGCTCGGCGAAGGGCCAGGGCGCCACGGAGACCCTCGCGGGCGGCCCCGGCGTGGTCGACCGGATCGTCGAGTCGACCGCAGGCTTCGGCGCCGACTACACCTTCGAGGCCACCGGAAACGTCGCCGTCATGCGCCAGGCGGTGGAGGCGGCCAGGATGGGCTGGGGCCTCGCGACCATGTGCGGCGTCGCCGGCAAGGGCGAGACATTGGACATCGTCCCGCGCCTGTTGATCACCGGCCGCCGCGTCGCGGGCTCGTCGTTCGGCGGCGTAAAGGGTCGCGAGGGCGTCCCGGCGCTCGTCGACCGCTACATGGCCGGCGAGATCGACGTCGACGCGTTCATCTCACACCGGATCACGCTGGACGAGGTCAACCGGGGCTTCGAGTTGATGGAGGCCCAGGACGGCATCCGCAGCGTGATCGAATTCCAATGAACGTCCCTCACTGACCCCTATAGGGGTCACTCCGGGACGTTCTCGGGGTTAGGCGTCGCGGCGGACCGCCACGTCCTCGGGGCTCGCCGATTCCTCGGCGGCGGTCTCCTCCTCGCCCGCGTCGGGACGCGAGCGGGCGAGCGCGGCGGCGGCGCCGACGAACTCGCGGAAGAGCGGTTCGGGCCTGGTCGGGCGCGAGTTGAACTCCGGGTGGAACTGCGAGGCGACGAAGAACGGGTGGTCGGGCAGCTCGATGATCTCCACGAGCCGCTCGTCGGGTGAGGTCCCGCCCGCCACGAGGCCCTCGTCCTCGAGGCGTCGGCGAAGCATGTTGTTGACCTCATAGCGGTGGCGGTGGCGCTTGTAGATGACGCCCTCGCCATAGATGTCCCAGGCCTTCGTGCCGTCGTGGATCTTCACCGGGTCGGCCCCCAGGCGCATCGTCCCGCCCATGTCGGAGACCTCCTTCTGCTCCGGCAGGAGGTCGACAACCGGGAAGGGGGTCTCGGGATCGAACTCGGTGGAGTTCGCGCCGTCCATCCCGGCGACGTGGCGGGCGAACTCGGCGACGGCGATCTGCATCCCCAGGCAGATGCCCAGGTAGGGGATGCCGTTCTCGCGCGCGATCCGCGCGGCCTCGATCTTGCCCTCGATCCCGCGCTCGCCGAAGCCGCCCGGGATGAGGATCCCGTCGGCGCGCTCGAGGGCGGCCAGGTCGAGGTCCTCGGAGTTGACGAGCTCGATCTCGACGTTGGTGCCGTGGTGATAGCCGCCGTGGATGAGCGCCTCGATCACCGACTTGTAAGCGTCCTCGAGCTGGACGTACTTGCCGACCAGCGCAATCCGCGTGGTGCCGCGGCAGGAGTCCGCGCGGCGGATCAGGGCCTCCCACTCGGAGAGGTCGGCCGTCTCGGCGTCGATCCCGAAGTGATCGAGGATCAGGTCGTCCATGCCCTCCGCCCGCAGCACGAGCGGCACCTTGTAGACGTTGTCCACGTCGCGGGCCGAGATGACGGCCTCCTCCGGGACGCTGCCGAACAGGGCGATCTTGCGGCGGATCTCCCGCTCCAGTCCGCGCTCGGAGCGCAGGAGCAGCGCGTGGGGCTGGATACCGATGCGTCGCAGCTCGTTGACCGAGTGCTGAGTGGGCTTGGTCTTCATCTCCCCCGCGTGCCCGACGTACGGGACGAGGGTGAGGTGGACGAACATGCAGCGGCGCGGCCCGAGCTCCGTGTAGAGCTGGCGGATGGCCTCGAGGAACGGCAGCGACTCGATGTCGCCGACGGTGCCGCCGATCTCGGTGATCACGAAGTCCACGGCCTGCGACTCGGCGACGATCAGGATGCGCTGCTTGATCTCGTCGGTGATGTGCGGGATCACCTGGACGGTGGCGCCGAGGTAGTCGCCGCGGCGCTCGCGGCGGATGACCGAGTTGTAGACCGCGCCGGCGGTGACGTTCGAGGCTCGCGAGGCGTTCTCGTCGGTGTAGCGCTCGTAGTGGCCCAGATCGAGGTCGGTCTCGGCGCCGTCCTCGGTGACGAACACCTCGCCGTGCTGGAACGGGCTCATCGTCCCGGGGTCGACGTTGATGTACGGGTCGAACTTCTGCAGCTGGACCCGGAAGCCCCGGGAGACGAGAAGGCGGCCGATGGAGGCGGAGGCGATGCCCTTGCCCAGCGCAGAGACGACGCCGCCGGTGACGAAGATGAAGCGCGTCTCGCCCGGCTTCATCTTTTTCGCCCCTCGCGATGCCTCATTCAGCTCGGGCCCGAGTCTAGAGATAGCCCGGACGGAACGAGCGCCATCGCGCCTCGCCACGGCCCGGCGGCCGGCGCGAATCCCGCAAAATCCCGGTTCGGCTCGTCCGCTTTCTCCCACACCACGAAGGCTCGGTCGTGGTGATAGGTTGCTGAGGACGCTCTTAGAGGAGAGACGCTGTGTGCCTGGCAATTCCAGGACAGGTCGTTGAGGTAGTGGATGAGGCCAATCGACTCGCGAAGGTCGACGTGGCCGGGGTACGCCGCAACGTCAACATCGGCCTCCTCGACGAAGAGGGCGACGGCGCCGTGCCGGGCGACTGGGTCCTGATCCACGTGGGCTTCGCGATCTCCAAGGTGGACGAGGAGGAGGCCCTCGCCACGCGTCGTCTGCTCGAGGGAATGGGCGCCGACTACGAGCAGGAGCTCGAAGAGCTGAAGGCGAGCGTCATCGAGTGAGCTCTCCCGGTGATGTCAGCTGCGAAGCCAACGAGCGCTGCATCACCTGCGGAGACGTCGCCGTCGAGATGACCGTCCTGCGCGTCGACGCCGCGCGGGGGCTGGCCCTCTGCGAATGCGACGAGGGCCGGGAGTCGGTCGAGGTTGCCCTGGTCGGCGACGTCGCCGAGGGCGACCTGCTGCTCGTGCACGCCGCAACGGCCATCGCCCACCTTGGTTCCGCCCCCGGCCTCACCGACGTGCGGCGCGGCGCGCGGCAACTGGGAGTCGTTCCGTGAGGTTCGTGGACGAATACCGCGACGCCGAGCTCGGCCGCGCCGTGTCCGCGCGCATCCACTCGCTCGTCGAGCCGGGGCGCCACTACAAGCTCATGGAGGTCTGCGGAGGCCACACCCACTCCATCTACAAGTACGGCATCGACGACCTGCTCCCGGACAACGTCGAGCTGGTGCACGGCCCCGGCTGCCCGGTGTGCGTGATCCCGATGGGCCGCGTCGACGACGGCATGGCCATCGCGCGAAACGACGGCGTGATCTTCACCTGCTTCGGCGACATGATGCGCGTGCCCGGCTCCGAGCAGACCTTCCTTGAGGCGAAGGCCGACGGCGCCGACATCCGCATGGTCTACTCGCCGCTCGACGCCCTGCGGCTGGCGAAGGCCAACCCCGACCGCACCGTCGTCTTCTTTGCGATCGGCTTCGAGACGACGGCCCCGTCCACGGCGCTCACGCTCAAGCGCGCCCGCTTGGAGGGCGTCGAGAACTTCCTGTGCATGTGCAACCACGTGACGATCGTGCCGCCCCTTCGCGCCCTGCTCGACTCGCCCGACATGCGCCTCGACGGCTTCATCGGCCCCGGCCACGTCTCGACCATCGTCGGCGTGCGGCCGTTCGAGTTCATCCCGGCCGACTACGGCAAACCCCTGGTGACCTCGGGCTTCGAGCCGCTGGACATCCTGCACTCGATCGAGATGATCCTCCGCCAGATCGGCGACGGGCGCTGCGAGGTCGAGAACCAGTACACGCGCGTGGTCCCGTACGAGGGCAACGTGGCGGCGCTGAAGGTCATGTCCGAGGTCTTCGAGCTGCGCCCCCACTTCGAGTGGCGCGGCCTCGGCTTCATCTCCCAGAGCGCCCTGCGCCTGTCCGGCGCCTACGCCGAGTTCGACGCCGAGCAGCGCTACGAGGTGCCCGGCGTGCGCGTCGCCGATCCCAAGGCCTGCCAGTGCGGCGAGGTGCTGAAGGGCGTCATCAAGCCGTGGGAGTGCAAGGTGTTCGGCACGGCCTGCACGCCCGAGCACGCGATCGGCACCTGCATGGTCTCCCCGGAGGGCGCCTGCGCCGCCTATTACAACTACGGCCGGTTCGCACGAGAGAAGGAGCTGGTCTAGCGGTGACGCACGAGCAGACCGCCAGCCCGCCGCCGCGCACCGACTCCGGCCGCGAGGAGCGGGTGCTCGGGATCATCGAGACCGCTCGCGCCAAGCGCCCCCGCTTCAAGGACGAGCGGATCACGATGGCCCACGGGGCCGGCGGCAAGTCCTCGCAGACGCTCGTTGAGGGCCTGCTTGCCCCGGCGTTCGACTCACGCGCCTCCGAGGGTCTTCCGGACGCCGCCCCGGTCGAGGTCGACGGCGTGGATCTGGCCGTCACCACGGACTCCTTCGTGGTGAGCCCGCGGCGCTTCCCCGGGGGGTCGATCGGCGAGCTCGCCGTCAACGGCACCGTCAACGACCTCGCGGTCTCGGGCGCCCGGCCCGTGGCTCTCACCCTCTCCCTGATCCTGGAGGAGGGCCTCCCGGCGGACGAGCTTCGCGCCGAGGTCGAGGCGATCGCGGCCGCCGCCAGGGCCGCCGGGGTCGAGGTCGTCGCGGGCGACACCAAGGTCGTCGAGCGCGGCAGCTGCGACGGCATGTACGTGAACACCACGGGCATCGGGCGCCGCGACGAGCGGGCTCGGGTCTCCCCCACCTCCATCAGCCCCGGCGACCGCGTGATCGTCTCCAACACCATCGGCGAGCACGGCACCGCGATCATGCTCGCCCGCGGCGAGCTGGGGCTGGACGCGGAGATCCGCTCCGATACCCGCTGCCTGTGGCCCGGGGTTGACAGCCTGCTCGAGGCCGTCGGCCCGGGCCTGCGCGCCATGCGCGACGCCACGCGGGGCGGCGTCGCGTCCGTGCTCAACGAGCTGGCACGAGCCTCGGGCGTGGCCATCGGCGTGCGCGAGGCCGCGATCCCGGTGCTGCCCGAGGTGACCGGCGCCGCCGAGCTGCTGGGGATCGATCCGATGTACGTCGCCAACGAGGGGGTCTTCGTGGCCTTCGTCGAGCCGGGCTCGGCCGACGCCGCCCTCGAGGCCCTGCACGAGGTGCCGGGCTGCGAGCGCGCCGCCGAGATCGGCGAGGTGAAGACGGAGCCCCCCGGGATGGTGCTCGTCGAGACCGCCTTCGGCGGCCGGCGGGTGATGGACATGCTTGCCGGAGACCCGCTGCCGAGGATCTGCTGAGCGGGATGGCAGGACGTAGGGAAAACAGCAAACGAAAGGTGTGCCGATGGCAACCCTGAGCCATGAGTTCGTACCGGGACAGAAGGAGACGGAGGCGGTCACCGCCCATGTCCTCTGGATGACTACGGGGTTGTCGTGCGACGGGGACTCCGTCGCGATGACCTCGGCGGTGAACCCGAGCCTCGAGGACATCGTCACCCAGGCCATCCCGGGAATGCCCAAGGTGGTCGTGCACAACCCGGTGCTGGCCTACGAGAACGGCGCCGAGTTCATCGAGGCCTGGTGGCAGGCCGAGCGCGGCGAGCTGGACCCCTTCGTCCTCGTGGTCGAGGGCTCGATTCCCAACGAGGAGCTCTCCGGCGAGGGCCACTTCGCTGCGATCGGCGACGACCCGAGCACGGGCCAGCCCATCACTACCAGCGAGTGGCTCGACCGGCTGGCCCCCAAGGCGGCCGCCGTCGTAGCCGTCGGCACCTGCGCGACCTACGGCGGCATCCCCGCCATGAAGGGCAACCCCACGGGGGCGATGGGCGTGGCCGACCACCTCGGCTGGGACTGGAAGTCCACGGCCGGGCTGCCCGTGGTCAACATCCCGGGCTGCCCCGCGCAGCCCGACAACATGACCGAGACGCTGCTCTACCTCGCGCTGCACCTCGCGGGCCTGGCGCCGGTGCCCGACCTCGACGAGGCGCTGCGGCCCAGGTGGCTGTTCGGGCGCACGGTGCGCGAGGGCTGTAACCGCGCCGGGTTCACCGAGCAGGGCGAGTTCGCCACCGAGTACGGCGACGACCCCCGCTGCCTGGTGAAGCTGGGCTGCAAGGGGCCGGTCGTCAAGTGCAACGTGCCCGTGCGCGGCTGGGTCGACGGCTACGGAGGCTGCCCCAACGTGGGCGGCATCTGCATGGCCTGCACGATGCCCGGCTTCCCCGACAAGTTCATGCCGTTCATGGAGGCCGATACTGCGGGCAAGGCCGCGTCGGTCGTCGAGCAATACGTCTGGGGCGGCCTGATCCGCTACTTCCGCCACCGCAACATCAAGAACAAGTACGACGTCGAGCCGGAGTGGCGCAAGCCCGGCAGGCAGATCAGCACCGGTTACCGCAGTCGCAGCTCCGCCTACGCGCCCCCGGGCTCGTAGGCGCGGCGAGAAGGCACGACAAAGGGTTCGAGAGGGAAAGAGGAAGAGATGGCAACGGTCGAGACGCCAAAGAGCGAGCAGAAGGTCATGGTCAAGGAGATGTCGTGGGATCCGATCACCCGGATCGTCGGCAGCCTCGGTATCCACACCGAGATCGACTTCGCCAACAACACGGTGAACAAGTGCTACTCGACGTCGATGATCTTCAGGGGCTTCGACATCTTCATGAAGGGCATCGATCCCCGTGACGCGCACTTCATCACCAGCCGGATCTGCGGCATCTGCGGCGACAACCACTGCACCTGCTCCTGCCTGAACCAGAACATGGCGTACGGCGTGAAGCCCCCGCCGCTGGGCGACCTCGCGTTCAACCTGGCGGAGTCGGCGGACTACATGTTCGACCACGCCATCTTCAACGACTGCATGTGCAACGTCGACTTCTGCGAGCAGATGGTCAAGGAGACCAACCCGTCGCTGCTGCAGAGGGCGGAGCAGACCTCCGCGCCCGGGCAGGACATCCACGGCTACAGAACGATCGCCGACATCATGCGATCGCTCAACCCGTTCACCGGGGACTTCTACCTGGAGACCCTGCAGGTGGCGCGCTACACGCGGGAGATGTACTGCCTGTTCGGCGGCCGGCACACCCACCCGTCGACGATCATGCCGGGCGGGTGCAGCGCGCACATCACGCACCAGACGCTCACCGACTACTACGTGCGGCTCATGCGCTACTTCGACTACGTCAAGCGCACGGTGCCCATGCACGACGACCTCTACGACTTCTTCCTGCGGGAGCTGCCGGGGTACGACATGGTCGGCTACCGCGACACGAACATCGTGAACTGGGGCATCTTCGACGACCCCGACTACTGCGATTTCACCTACGAGAACATGAGCGAGTGGGGCAAGCACCGGTACGTCACCCCCGGCGTCGTGTTCGACGGTGAGCTGATCTCCACCGATCTCGTCGAGATCAACCTGATGATCAGGATCCTGCTCGGCTCCTCCTACTTCGAGGACTGGGTCGACACGCAGCCGAAGTTCGTCGACAAGGACCCGCTGGGCAACCCCGTCGATGCGCGCCACCCGTGGAACAAGGTGACCATCCCGAAGCCGCAGAAGCGCGACTTCGCCGACAAGTACTCCTGGGTGGTCTCGCCGCGCATGTACGACGCGCGCAACGACTCCTACGTGGCCTGCGACACCGGCGGCGGCCCGTTCGCCCGCCAGTGGTGCACCGCGAAGGCGGGGCTCGTCGACTTCGGCTACGCCAAGGCGACCGGCGAGTCGATCCAGATGGTGCTGCCGCGCACGGCCAACTCGGCCGAGATGGAGCTCGAGTGGAAGGTGCCGGAGAAGTCCAACGCGATCGAGCGCGATCGCGCTCGCAGCTACCACCAGGCCTATTCGGCGCTGATCGCGCTGCACTGCCTGGAGCGCGCCTTCAAGGAGGTCCGCGCGGGACGCACGAAGTCGTGGAACAACTTCAAGGTCCCGCAGGACGCTGTGAGCGTCGGCTTCCACGACGCGGCCCGCGGCGTGCTGTCGCACCACATGGTCATCGAGGGCGGCAAGATCGCCAACTACCAGCCCTATCCGCCGACCCCTTGGAACGCCAGCGTGCGCGACACGTTCGGCACCCCGGGCCCCTACGAGGACGCGGTGCAGAACACGCCGATCTTCGAGGAGAACGGCCCGGAGGACTTCAAGGGCGTGGACATCATGCGAGCGGTGCGGAGCTTCGACCCGTGCCTGCCGTGCGGCGTCCACATGTACACGGGCGGTGGTCGCGTCAAGAAGGTGATGCACACGCCCACGGGTATGTGTTGAGGGACTTGGGCCAGAACGAGACGAACGGAGCCGGCCCCGGGGACCTCGTCGCGCGCGTCCAGGAGCTGAGCGGCCAGCTCGAGCACCTCGACGCGCGCAGCCGGGAGAAGGCGGAGGAGCTCGTCGCGGCGGTCATCGAGCTGTACGGCTCGGGGCTCGAGCGGATCTTCGCGATCGTCGACGAGGCCGGCGACGGCGCCGAGGCGCTGCGCGAGCGCCTCGTCGCCGACGGCGAGGTGGCGAGCCTCATGCTCATCCACGGCCTCTACCCGGTCCCGCTGGACGAGCGGGTGATGGAGGCGCTCGACGGCGTGCGGCCCTACATGGAGTCCCACGGCGGCAACGTGGAGCTGCTGGGAATCGCCGACGGCGTCGCGACCATCCGCCTGGAGGGCAGCTGCGAGGGCTGCCCCGCCTCGGCCTCCACCCTGGAGCTCGCCATCAAGCAGGCGCTCGACGAGGCGGCCCCGGACCTGGAGGGGCTGGTCGTCGAGGGCGTGATCGACGACCCCCGCGCGAGCCTCTCCGGCAACGCCCTCGAGCTCCCGGTCGTCAGCGTCGCGCCGGGAAGCGCCGAGGTCGAGCCCGCCTGGCACGAGGTCGGCGGCATCGAGGACCTCGCCGAGGGCGAGCTGCGGCCGCTCGAGGTCGCCGGCGTCGATCTCGTCGCCGCGCGCGTCGACGGCGCCCTGCTGGCATACCGCGACCGCTGCCCCGGGTGCGCCTCGTCGCTGGCGTCCGGCGAGCTGAGCGACGGCCTGCTCGCGTGCCCGGAGTGCTCGCGGAGCTACGTGCTTCACCGCGCCGGCCGCTCGGTGGGCGACGAGGGGCTGCAGCTCGAGCCGGTGCCGCTGCTGGCGCGCGGTCGCGGGCTGCAGCGTCGCCCTGGCTGCATGAGCGACGCCCTGGACTCGAAGATGGCCGCCCGCCGCCAGGCGGAGCTGGTCTCCAGCCTGCGCGCACTGCGCCGCGCGGGGTCAGACCCCCTCACCTCCGCGAACGCCGGCAGTGCGGCAAGCGAGGGTCCGACCCAGCGACCCCGCGGCCGAGCACTGCGACATCTGCGGCAAGGGGCTGGCTGCCGACCACCGCCACCTCCTGCACATCGACGAGCGCTACATCCTCTGCGCCTGCGAGAGCTGCATCGCCCTGCGCGGCGGCGACCGCGAGTACCGCCCCACCGGCACCCGCCACGCGGTGCTGGAGGACTTCGAGATGCCCGACGACCTCTGGGCCGCCTTCGGGGTGCCGATCGGCCTCGCGTTCTTCCTGATCTCCAGCGGGGTCGGCTCCACGGTCGCGCTCTACCCCAGCCCGGCCGGCGCGACCGAGTCGGAGCTCGACCTGGGGGCGTGGGACTCGCTGTGCTCGCTGAACCCGGGCCTGGTGCTCGAACCCGACGCCGAGGCGCTCATCGTCGACCGGCTCTCCGACCCGCACCAGTACGGCATCGCCCCCATCGACGAGTGCTACGGGCTCGTCGGCATGATCAAGGCCAGCTGGGAGGGGATCTCGGGAGGCCGCGGTCCCGAGGAGGCGATCGCCGCGTTCTTCCGCGACCTACGCGAGAGGGCAGGAGTCGCGTGAGCGAGCTGGCCGCCGCCGGGCCGAGCGAGGCGCCGGTTGGCGTCGACCGGCCCACCCCTGAATTCGAGGTGCTCGGCGTGAGCCACGTCGAGCGCGCCGCGGCGCCGACGCTGTCGTTCAGGGTCGGCGTCACCGATCCCTCGAACCTGCCGATCTTCGCGATGGCGCTTTCGGTGATGTTCGCGGTCGAGCCGGCCAAGCGGCGCTACGAGGGCGCCGAGCGCGAGCGCCTGGTCGAGCTGTTCGGCGAGCCCGAGCGCTGGGCCTCCACCACCGAGAGCTTTCGCTGGGGGCAGGTCGACGCCCTGGCCCCCGCCTTCACGGGCCACGGCGAGCTGTCCGTGCGCCTGCCGTGCACCTACGACCACGACGTCGCCGCCAGCAAGTACCTCGACGGGCCTGGAGGGCGGCGAGGCGCCGCTTCGCCTGCACTTCAACGGCACCGTCATCTACGACGCAGGCGGCGGGCGGATGCAGGTGGTGGCGATTCCCTGGGACTGCTCGGTGCGCTACTCGATGCCCGTCTCGGTCTGGCGCGAGATGATCGACGAGCATTACCCCTTCCGCCGCTGGATCGCGCTCGACCCGGCCACGGTCGAGCGGCTCGCCCGCCGGCGCTCCGAGCTGGGACTGCCGAGCTTCGACGCCGTGCTCGACGACCTTCTGCCGGACGAGAACTGATGAACGAGGGGCTCGCGAAGCTGGTGGACTCGCTGCTGTACGAGGGCTACGCGCTGTACCCGTACACCCCGGGGTCGCCGAAGAACGCGACGCCCACCCCGTTCGGCATCGTCTACCCGCCGGCCTACGCCGAGGCGAGCACGGTCACCTTCGACCACCTGCGCCTCGACTGCGTGCTGGCCGCGCCCCCGGAGGCCGAGCTGCGGGCGACCGTGCGCTTCCTGCAGGTCGCCGGCGAGCGCCACGAGGGCTCGGAGCGCACGCTGGAGCTGGGGCCGGCGCGGCTGTCGGACCTGCTCGCCGGCGACGGCGTGCCGGCGGAGTTCTCGTTCGAGGGCGCCGAGGGCGTACAGGGCCGCGCCAAGCTGCGGGCCGACCCCGCGCCGGACCCCGGGCTCGCCCGCATCAGGGTGTGCGTCCACAACACAACGGCCCTGCCGGACGCGGCGGCCGCGATGGACCGCGGCGCGGCGCTTCGCTGGAGCCTGCTGTCCACCCATGTGGTCGTCGAGAGCAGCGCCGGCAGGTTCGTCTCGCCGCTGGAGGCCGGCGGGCCGGCGGGAGAGGCCGTGGCCGCCTGCGAGAGCGTCAACACATTCCCGGTGCTCGCCGGCGACGACGACCGCTCGGTCCTGGGCGCGGCGATCGTCCTGCCGGACCATCCGAAGATGGCGCCGGAGAGCCTGGGCAACCTCTTCGACAACACCGAGATCGAGGAGGCGCTGCTCCTGCACGTGCACACGCTCTCGGATTCCGAGCGCGAGGAGATCGGCCAGGGGGACCCGGCCGTTCGCGAGATGGTCGAGCGGGCCGCCGCGACCACGCCGCAGGAGATCATGGGTCTGCACGGCCGCCTCGAGGCCCCCGATCCGGGCCCGCCTCCCGAGCCCGGGCACCCGAACCCCGGCGAGGAGGCCGTCGAGGCCGCGGGCCAGACGCTGCGAAAGGGCGGCAAGGTCCTTCTGCGCCCCGGCACCACCCGCGACGTCTACGACCGGATGCTCGACGGGCGGACGGCCACGATCGAGCGCATCTACGTGGACTACGACGACGCGATCCACGTCGGCGTGACCGTCGACGGCAGCGCCGAACAGGAGCTCTTCCGCGAGACCGGGCGCTACCTCTTCTTCAAGCCGGGCGAGGTCGAGGCGCTGTGATGGATTCCGCGACGCCTGGCAAGCAGATCCTCGTTGCGGGCATCGGCAACGCCTGGATGAAGGACGACGCATTCGGCGGGAAGGTCGCCGAACGCCTGCTGGAGAGCGGGCTCCCCGCCGGCGTCACGGCGATGGACTTCGGAACCGGCGGCCTGGACCTCGCCTACGAGGTGATGCGCGGCTACGACGCGCTCGTGCTGGTCGACGTGAGCCGCCAGGGCGGCGACCCGGGGACCCTCTACGTGATGGAGCCCGACCCGGCGGAGATCGAGGCGATCGGCGACGGGCAGGCGATCAACCCCCATGGCATGGACCCGCAGACGGTGCTGCGCTTCGTGAAGACAGTCGGCGGCTGGCCGGGAAAGGTCGTCGTCGTGGCCTGCGAGCCCACGGCCGTGGAGGAGATGGGCCTGGAGCTCTCGCCCGAGGTGTCGGAGGCCGTGGACGGCGCGGTCAGGCTGGTGCTGGAGCAAGTTGCCGAGCTCGGCACCGACGCCGCCTATGAGGAGGCCTGAGCGTGCACGAGCTGTCGATCTCGCAGGCGATCGCCGACACCGTGATGCGCCATGCAGGGGGCCGGAAGGTCGCGCGCGTGGACCTGCGCCTGGGCGCCCTGCGCCAGGTGGTCCCGGACTCGCTCGCCTTCTACTTCGAGATCGTCGGCCGCGACACCGTCTGCGAGGGGGCCGAGCTGCACCTGGAGCTCGTGGACGCGCTGCTTCGCTGCCCGGAGTGCTCGTCCGAGTGGGACCCGGCGCCGCAGCCGGCGCTCGACGGGATGCTCACCCCCGCCTTTCGCTGTCCCGGGTGCGGGGCGGCCGGCGCGCAGACGCTTGCCGGCGACGAGCTGGAGGTAGAGTCGATCGAGGTGGAGGAGGCAGAGACGACCCATGCATAGGACCAAGATCCGCGTCGCCGAGGACGCGCTGGACGCCAACGAGACCATCGCCCGCGCCAACCGCGACGACTTCGACCGCAACGGCGTGGCGGTCCTCAACCTGATGAGCGCACCTGGAGCGGGCAAGACCACGCTGCTGGAGCGCACGGCCGAGCGCCTCGAGGGCGTGCGGATGGGCGTGCTCGAGGGCGACGTGCAGGGCTCGATGGACTCCGACCGGCTGGCGGCGAAGCACGTCCCGGTCACGCAGCTGAACACGGAGAACGGGTTCGGCGGCGAGTGCCATCTCGACGCGAACATGGTCCGTTCGGCCATCCCCGCGCTCGCCCTTGACGACATCGACCTGCTGGTCATCGAGAACGTCGGCAATCTCGTCTGCCCCGCGGAGTTCCGCGTCGGCGAGGACGCCCGCGCCATGGTCACGTCGGTGACCGAGGGCGAGGACAAGCCGCTCAAGTACCCGCTCATGTTCCGGGCCTGCGAGCTCGTGGTGATCAACAAGACCGATCTCCTTCCCCACCTCGAGTTCGACGTCGACCGGCTCGTGGCGAACATCGACGCCGTCAACCCCGACGCGAAGCACATGCTCGTCAGCGCGCGCACCGGAGAGGGCATCGACGAGTGGGTCGAGTGGCTCGCGGCGGTCCCCGGCCGGACGGCCGCGCCCGCGCCGAGCGCTTGAGCCCGGCCGGCCGCGAGACCCTCGCCGCGCGCATCGACGAGCTGAGCGCCGCGCGCTCGGCCGCGGGCCGCGCGTTCTTCGAGGCCAACGCCGGCGAGCTGGCGCGCTGCTGCCATCGCATGGCGGAGCGGTTCGCCCGCGGCGGGCGGCTGATCGCCCTCGGCGCGACTCCCCAGGACCGCTCCGATGCCCGCCACGTCGCGGTGGAGTTCGTCCATCCCGTGATCGTCGGCAAGCGGGCGCTGCCCGCCATCGCGCTCACCGGTGAGGGCGGCTCGCTGGACTCGCAGCTCGATTCGCTGGCCGCCCCCGACGACATCGTCATGGGATTCGCCGACGACGACGGCGACCGCGAGGTCGCCAAGGCGATGTTCGCGGCGCGGGCCCTCGGCTGCCTCACCATCGGCCTGCCCGGTCGGGAAGCCGACTGGTCGTTCGCCGCGCGCTCGGTCACCCAGGACACCCTCGTCGTCCAGGAGCTCACCGAGACCCTCTACCACGTGCTCTGGGAGCTCGTGCACGTGTTCTTCGACCACCGCGGGCTACTGGAGGGCCGCTCGGAGGGCTCCGTGCACGACACGGGCGCGTCGAGCTTCCTCTATCCGTTCCTCTCCGAGGGCGAGACCGACCTGGACGGGGTGGTCGAGGACGTGGCTGGATCCGTCGTCGCGAAGTCCGAGGAGATCGCCGCCCTTCGCGAGCAGACCCTGGGCGAGAACCGCGACGTCCTGGTCGCGGCGGCGGCGGCGCTTCGCGGCCGCTTCGATGCGGGCGGAAGGCTTCTGGCGTTTGGAAACGGCGGGTCCGCCACGGATGCCGCCGATCTGGTCGCCGATCTGCGCACCCCTCCGAACTTCACCCCTGCCGAGTGGCCGCCCAGGCCGGCCATCGACCTCACCGAGGACTCCGGGATCATCACCGCGGTCGCGAACGACATCGGCATCGAGGAGATCTTCCAGCGCCAGGTGATCGCCTACGGCCGGGAGGGCGACATCGCCGTGGCGCTGTCGACCAGCGGCAACTCGCTCAACCTCGTCGAGGCGCTGTCCGAGGCCCGGCGCCGTGGGCTGGTGACCGTGGCGTTCGTGGGCTACGACGGCGGGCGGATCGCCTCCGAGGCCCTCGCCGACCACGTCGTCGTCACCCGCTCCCAGCACATCCCGAGGATCCAGGAGGCCCAGGCGAGCGGTTACCACGTCCTGCGAGAGCTGATCGAGATGGCGGCGGGCTGATGTCCGCTCGCCGGGTCCGCGTGCGTGTGACCGGCACGGTGCAGGGGGTGGGCTTCCGGCCATATGTGCACCGGCTGGCGCACGCCCTCGAGCTGTCGGGCTTCGTGCTGAACGACGTCGAGGGCGTCCTGATCGAGGCCGAAGGGCCCGGCGAGCGGATCGACTCCTTCCTCGGCCGGCTGCCCCGCGAGGCGCCCCCGCTGGCGCGGGTGGAAGGCGTCGGGACGGCCGAGGCTCCCGTTCGCGGCGACGCCGGCTTCTCCATCGCGGCGACGGTCACCTCCGGCTCTCCCGACGCGCTGGTCTCTCCCGACGCGGCGACCTGCCCGGAGTGCCTGGCTGAGCTCTTCGACCCCGCCAACCGCCGCCATCGCTATCCGTTCGTCAACTGCACCAACTGCGGCCCGCGCTTCACGATCGTCGTCGACGTCCCCTACGACCGGCCCGCCACGACGATGGCCGGGTTCGAGATGTGCCCAGCCTGCCGCTCGGAGTACGACGACCCGCGCGACCGCCGGTTCCACGCGCAGCCCAACGCGTGCCCGGCCTGCGGGCCCCGCGCCTGGCTGGCGGGACCGGGCGGCGAGGAGCTCGACACGGGAGACGACGACGCGGTCTCGGCGGCGGCGCGCATGATCGCGACAGGATCGGTGCTGGCGGTCAAGGGCATCGGCGGGTTCCACCTGGCGTGCACGGCCTCGGACGAGGAGGCCGTGTCGCGCCTGCGCGGGCGTAAGCACCGCGAGGACAGGCCGTTCGCCCTGCTGGCTCGCGACCTCGCGACGGCGCGCGAGCTGGTCGACCTGGGCCCGGCCGAGGAGGCCCTGCTCGAGGGACCGGAGCGGCCCATCGTGGTCGCCCGGCGCCGGCCCGGGGCCCACGTTGCCGCGGCCGTGGCGCCGCGCTCGGCCGATCTCGGTGTGCTGCTTCCGTACTCCCCCCTTCACCACCTGCTCGCCGCCGACGCGGCCGTGCCGCTCGTCCTCACCTCCGGGAACGTCTCCGACGAGCCGATCGCCTACGACAACGCCGACGCGCTCGCCCGGCTGCCGGGGATCGCCGACGCGTTTCTCATGCACGATCGGCCCATCCGCGTCCGCACCGACGACTCGGTGGTGCGCGCGGTCGACCCCGCGGTCGGCGGCGGCCCGTTGGTGATCCGGCGCTCTCGCGGCTACGTGCCCGCGAGCCTCGGGCTCAACCCGCCCGCAACGGTCCCGATCCTGGGCTGCGGCGCCGAGCTGAAGTCCACGTTCTGCCTCGCCCGCGGAAACCGGGCCTGGGTCGGCCATCACATCGGCGACCTGAAGAACTACGAGACCGTGCGCTCCTTCATCGAGGGCGAGGCCCATTTCGAGCGGCTGTTCGCCGTGGAGCCGCGCGTCGTCGCCCACGACGCTCACCCCGACTACCTCTCGACCCGGCACGCCCTCGAGCGTGAGGACGCGGAGCTGGTGGCGGTCCAGCACCACCACGCGCACCTCGCCTCCTGCCTGGCCGAGCACGGCGAGCTCGGCCCGGCCGTCGGCGCGATCTTCGACGGCTCGGGATTCGGCGGCGACGGCACGGTTTGGGGCGGCGAGATCCTCTTCGGCGACCTCGCGAGCTTCGAGCGCGCGGGCCTGCTGTTCCCGGTCCGGCTGCCCGGCGGCGACGCCGCGGTGCGCGAGCCCTGGCGGATGGCGTGCGCCTGGCTTTCGGCGGCGTTTGACGACACCGGCCCCCCGATCCCGCAGGCCCTCAAGGGCGAGGTCTCCGACGAGCGCTGGAGCGCCGTCGCGGAGCTCGTGCGCACCGGCATCTCCTCGCCGCTCACGACCAGCGCGGGCCGGCTGTTCGACGCGGTCGCGGCGATCGCCGGCGTCCGGGCGACCGTGACGAGCGAGGGCCAGGCCGCGGCCGAGCTCGAGGGCCTGGCCGACCTCGCCGAGAGCGGCGAGTACCCGTTCGAGACGGCGGGATCCGGGCCGCTCATCCTCGACGTCCGGCCCGCCGTCCAGGCGCTGCGCCTGGACCTGGAGGCCGGTGCCGGGGTGCCGACGGTCTCGGCCCGCTTCCACAACACGCTCGCCTCGGTCACGTCGGTCGCCGTGGCACGGGTGGCCGAGGAGCGCTCGACCGACATCGTGGTTCTCTCGGGGGGCGTGTTCCAGAACCGCCTGCTGGTCGAGCGCACCGCCGCTCGACTGACTCGGAAGGGCCTTCGCGTGCTGCTCCCGCGCGAGCTCCCGCCCAACGACGGCGGGATCTCCTACGGCCAGGTCGCGGTGGCCGCCGCCACCTTAACGAGATGATCTTGCAATAGACCACAGCATGCATTAGCGTTGACGGATCGAGGCCGCGACGGTTTCCATTCGCTCCCGCTCGCGTCTTCGCCGTCTTCGCGACGGCCTGACGCCGGACCAGTGGCGAACGGTCGCCTGGATGGCCGTGGTGGTGCTCGCGCTTCACGCAGTCGGGTTCTTCCTGCTCTTCGCGGTCGTGGCCCCCCACCGCTTCTCGCTCGGAGCCGGCAGCGCCTTCACCGTGGGGGTCGGTATCAGCGCCTACACCCTCGGCATGCGCCACGCCTTCGACGCGGACCACATCGGGGCAATCGACAACACGACCCGCAAGCTCATGACCGATGGACAGCGGCCGGTGAGCGTGGGCTTCTTCTTCTCTCTCGGGCACTCGACGATCGTGTTCGCACTCGCCGTCCTCTTCACGATCGGCGTCAGGGGACTCTCCGGGGCAGTCAGCAACGACGCCTCGACCCTGCACCAGGCAACCGGCCTCGTCGGACCGACCGTTTCGGGTGTCTTCCTCTTCACGATCGGGCTCCTGAACCTCGCGGTGCTCGTCTCCATCGTCCAAATCTTCCGCCGCATGCGCGGCGGCGCCTACGACGAGGCCGAGCTCGAGGAGCAGCTCAACAGCCGCGGCTTCATGAACCGCTTCTACCACCGGGCGACCGACGCGGTGACGAAGCCGTGGCAGATGTATCCGGTGGGACTGCTGTTCGGCCTCGGGTTCGACACGGCCACGGAGATCGCGCTGCTGGCGACCGCCGGCGCCGGCGCCGGCGCCGGCCTGCCGTTCTACGCCATCCTCTGCCTGCCGGTGCTGTTCGCGGCGGGGATGTCCCTGCTCGACACGATCGACGGCGCATTCATGAACTTCGCCTACGGCTGGGCGTTCGCCAAGCCGGTGCGCAAGATCTTCTACAACATCACGATCACCTGGCTCTCCGTGGTTGTCGCGCTCCTGATCGGCGGTATCGAGCTGATGTCCGTCCTCTCCGAGAAGCTCAGCCTCAGCGGCCAGCCCTGGGACTTCGTCAACGGGATCGACCTCAACTACGTCGGCTACGCCATCGTCGCCCTGTTCGTGCTGACCTGGGTGGTCGCCCTGGCCGTCTGGAGACTCGGGAGGATCGAGGAGCGCTGGTCGGCGGGGCTGGCCGCGGGAGATCGCTGAGATGGCCCGCTCTCCGCGAACCGAGCCCCTCGAGTTCTCGACCGTGGACGACGTCGCTGCGGCCATTCGCGCGCGGGGCGGACGGCTGTCGGCGGCTCGGCGACTGATCCTGCAGACGCTCTTCGACGCCGAGGGGCCCATCTCCGCCGAGCTCATCACGGAGCGGGTCGCGGAGCAGGGCCCGGCGCTCGGCCAGACCTCCGTGTACCGCAACCTGGAGTCCCTGGAGTCACTGGGCGCGGTGCGTCACGTGCACCTGGGCCACGGGCCCGGCCTCTACGCGCTCGTCGGCGAGGGCGAGCGCGAGTACCTCACCTGCGAGCGCTGCGACCGAGTGATGAGCGTCGAGCCCGCCGAGCTCGACGGCGTCCGCGACGAGGTCAGGAAGCGCTTCGGCTACGAGGCGCGCTTCAGCCACTTCCCGATCTCGGGGCTGTGCCCCGACTGCGCCCGCGCGGAGCGCTAGAGAGGCTCAGATCAGCCCGCCCTCGGGCGGCAGGACCCAGAGGCTCTCCGCAAAGCCCAGGACCGTCTTCTCCTCCAGCCCAGCGACGGAGTGCACCCCGGCGCGCTCCAGCTCGCCCGCGAGCTGCGCCCACGCGAGGGCAACCTTGGCCACACGCGCCAGCGGCCCGAAGCTCCCGACCTCGCGCAGCGAAGCCGACTGCTCGCGCGCCTGCTGGGCGGTCACCTCGCCGAAGGGCACCCGCTCCTGCCCGACCGGCACGAGGGCGGCGAGCGCCTGCGCGAGCCGCGTGGGCTCGGCGCTCACGGCGCGCGCCCGATCGAGTCGATGGCGCGCAGCGGCCCGATGCGCTCGATCGCGGCCGAGATCGAGCGAAACTCGCCGTACAGGGTCAGGGCGGCCACGACAGCGAGCGCGACCACGCGGCCGTCGGGGCCCAGCACCGTGAGCAGGGAGATCCCGGCCACGGCGCCGACCAGGTTGGAGCCGGTGTCGCCGAGCATCGCCCGCTCGCGGAGGGTGAACGGCGTGCACACGACGACCGGCGCGATGAAAACGCCCAGCAGGTCGAGGGGCGCCGCCGTCCAGGCGCCCAGGCACAGCCCCGCGAGCAGGATCGCGAGGGCCTTCTCGGCCCGCCCCGGGCGCAGATCGAGCAGGTTGAACAGGTTCGTGGTGAGGAGCAGCAGCGCGAGGTCGACCAGGTAGCGCAGGTCGTGAAGGCCGCGGCCCGAGGTGGCGAAGGCCGCGAGCGCGAGCGCTCCGGCGGCCTTGATGAAGCCGGTGGAGAAACGACCCTGGGCAACCGCGCGCGCGTGCCCACGCCAGCCGCGCGGCGTGTCGATGGCGTGACCGCGCCCGAGGGCGTCGTCGAGCAGGCCCAGCAGGGCGACGCCCAGCACGTACACCGCCCAGCGGTGCAGCTCAGGATCGAGCAGGTCGAGGTCGGCCCGGTCGTCGAGGACGGCCAGCGGCGCCAGGGCGATCAGCGAGACGGCGACGAGGACGGCGCCCGCCGGAAACGCGACCGACACACCGCGGAAGTTCTTGCGCTCCAGGCCGTGACGGCGCATGTCGCGAAGCCACGGCCCGGTCACGGCCAGCGCCACCGCCGCCGAGACGACGAGGCCCGAGATCCTCACGGGCGCGCGGGGCCGGCGCCGGGCAGGCGCCTGGGCGGCTTGGCGAGCTCGGGCAGCAGGCGGTCGGCGGTGCTCTTCACGCCGAAGCTGCCCTTCACGCCCCGCAATGCGTAGGCGAGCGCCACCTGCCCGGCCTCGGCGTCGATGTCGTCGACGCTCGAGATTCCATGCCCGGCGAACAGCGAGATCGACGAGGGGTCGGTCGTGGTCGACTCGACGCCCACCACCGGCGCCCCGGCGTGACGCATGCCGTCGAGGATGTCCGTGTGCAGGCGGTCGATCGCCGTTGCCTCGTTGGTCGAATTGTCCTTGGGCGCCTCGCGCGTGACCAGGACCGCGTCGGTGCCCTGCGGAGAGCGGCTCGACGCTTTCAGGAGCGTCGAGCGCGTCACGTCGAAGAACGGGCCGCCGAGCACCAATGAGCGCCCGGCCGCGCGGTAGAAGGCGTCGAGGAAGTCCCCGCTTCGCTGGATCGCGCGCCGCTGGTGCCGCGGGACGTCGCTCGCCGAGAGCGCCTTGCGCAGGGAGGCGACGTCGGTGGGGTTGCCCACGACGGCGAAGTTCTGGATGCGCCCGCCCGTGATCGCCGTTGGGCCCACGACCTGCTCGAAGTCGCCCTCGGTGAGATCGTCGGGGCGCGCCCCCAGGCCGACCACGGATACGCGCTCGTGGCGCAGGACGCCGGCCACCAGCCCGGGGTAGGCGGCCTGGCCGAACGCGTTCTGACGGTCGAGCTCGTGCTGCAGGTCATCGGCGTGCGAGCGCGCTGCCGCGAGATCGCTCTTGAGGCTGTCCTCGAGGTTGTGGGTGGCATCGGTGACGACGGTGTTGAGCCCGGTCCCGATCAGGATGCCGACGCCCAGGGCCAGGAAGACGGCCGCCAGCGAGGCGACGTGGTAGCGCGCCGAGTACCCCATTACGAAGGCAAGCTACAAGCCCAGGAGCAGGCGAATCTTCAGCCAGACCAGCTGCACGAGGTTCTCCAGGGCCGGGGCGGAGAGCACCACCACCACGATCAGGGCCAGCGAGGCGACCAGCATCAGCGCCAGCAGGCGCCCGGAGACTCCCGGGTTGTAGAGGCGGCTCACGCCCTTGGCGTCGACCAGCGTCTCGCCGATCCGCAGGCGGGTGAGGAACGTGGAGGACATCCCCGCCCGGTTCTTGTCGAGGAACTCGACGAGGTTGAAGTGCGCGCCCACGCTGACGATCAGCTCCGCTCCCCCTCGTAGGCGAGGAGCATCGCCACGTCCTCGCTGGTGCCGATGGCCGGCGCGACCAGATGCTCCAGGCCCAGCGCCTCCAGGCGCTCGCGGCCGGGAGCGCGCCCGTCGCGGTAGGCGTGGACGATCAGCTCGGCGCCGCAGCGCAGGGCCTCGTCGCTCGCGGAGTCCATGTCGCCCAGCACCAGGTCGGGCTTCAGGCCGCTTTCGAGGATCGCGTCGGCGCCGCCGTCCACGCCCACGAGGACCGGCCGCACATCCTGGATGTAGGCGCGCAGGGCAGCGAGGTCGCGCCTGTACGTGGTCCCGCGGACCACGATCAGCACGTGGCGATCGCGAAAGCTGGTGCCGGTCTTCGGCAGGGCGATCTCGCCCGCGAGCATCTGCCCCTCCTCGCGGATCCGCGCCATGGTGTTGTCGGCGAACTCGGCGAGGGCGTGATCGATGCGCTCCCGCTGCTCGGCGAGCTGCGCCTCGAGCTCGGCGACGGTCAGCGCCCGGCCCTCGGCGACCCGCTCATCCCCGCGGCACACCGCCGCGTCGGTGATCGTCACCTCCTCCCCGTCGCGAAGCTCGTCGAAGAGCGGCGCGTCGACGTCCATGAGCCGAACTCCCGCGCGCGCCAGCACGAGAGGCCCCAGGTTCGGGTAGCGGCCTGTCGACGACCTCGCGACGTTGACCACTGCGCGAACGCCGGTGGCCGCCAGGTCCTCGGCGGCCATGCGGTCGAGGTCGCGATGGTCGATCACGGCGACGTCGCCCGGGTGCAGGCGCTTGACGAGGTCCTTGGTGCGCTTGCCCAGCCGGGCGGTCCCGCCGATCGCGGCCTGCGAGCCATTCCCTGCCGGCGTCCGCCGCACCAGGCGAGTGCGCTGGCGTACCGTCTGCGGCATTCGCCGATTATCCCGGCTTGCGGGAAAGTTCGTTAGGCGGCAAGCAATTCGCGGGCGTGTCGAGCCGCCGCCTCGTCGCCTGAGTCGGCGCCGAGCATGCGGCAGATCTCGGCCACCAGGCCGTCGCCCTCCACCCTCTCGACCGACGCGCGGGTGGCACCGCCGGCCACCTGCTTGTCGATGCGGAAGTGGGCCTGGGCAAGAGATGCCACCTGGGGAAGGTGGGTGATGCAGATCACCTGACCGCGGGCGCCGAGGGCGCGCAGCCGCTCTCCCACTGCGCGGGCGGTGGTGCCCCCCACGCCCGCATCGATCTCGTCGAAGACCGTGGTGCGCTCGCCCGCCGAGCCCAGGCCGCCCAGCGCCAGCATCACTCGTGACAGCTCGCCGCCCGACGCGGCGTCGCGAAGCGGCGACAGAGGCATCCCGGGATTGGTCGCCAGCAGCAGTTCGACGCGCTCCGCGCCCGACGCGCCGAGGCCGCCGGGATGCGGCTCGAGGCGCACCTCCAGGGTCGCTCCCTCCATGGCCAGCTCCGAAAGCGACCCCTCGACCGCGCCGGCGAGCTTGGCGGCGGCCTTCCTGCGCGCCTTGGTCAGCCCCACCGCCAGCTTCGCGCGCTCGGCGCGCGCCGGCTCCAGGCGGCCCTCCAGCTCGGCCGCCAGCTCCCCCGCGTTCTCCAGGCGGGCGACCTCCGTGCGGCAGCGCTCCGCGTGCGCGAGCACCGCCTCCACGCTGCCTCCGTGCTTTCGCGACAGCCGGTCTGCCTCGGCAAGGCGCCCCTCCACGGCCTCGAGGCGGGCGGGGTCGGCGTCGAGCCCCTCCAGGTAGCGGCGCAGCTCGCCGGCCACGTCCTCCAGCTCGAGCGAGAGGGCCGCCAGACGGGAGCCGATCGCGTCGAGCTCGGCGTCCACGCCGGACGCTCCCGAGGCGGACCCGCCGGCAGCCGCGAGCGCGGCGAGGGCATCGCCCTCGCCGTCGGGGTCGGCGATCGCGGCGAGCGCTCTCCCCGCGGCGTCGCGCAGGCGCCCGGAGTGGCGCAGGCGCTCGCGCTCGGAGCCCAGGTCCGTCAGGTCCCCGGCGTCGAGCTCCGCGGCGTCGATCTCGGCAAGCTCGAAGCGCAGGAGGTCGAGGTCGCGCTCGCGGGCTCCCTCGCGCTCGCGCAGCTCGGCGAGCTCGCGCTCGAGCGAGAGGACCTCCCGGTGGGCCCGTTCGTAGCGCGCGCGGGTGGAGAGGTGCTCCTCCCCGGCGAAGGCGTCCAGGACCTCCATCTGCGCGGAGCCCAGCGTCAGGCGGCGGTGCTCGTGCTGGCCGTAGAAGGCGAGCAGCCGCGAGCCGAGCGCCTGCAGATCGGCCGCGGTCGCCGAACGCCCGCCAACGAAGGCGCTCGTGCGCCCGGACGAGCCGATCCGGCGCCCCAGCACGATCTCGCCGCTCTGATCCTCAGGCAGCCGATCGCGAAGCTCGGACAGCTCCGGGTCGTCCCAGAGGCCATCCGGCACGGCGAACACCCCCTCCACGTAGGCCTCGGAAGCGCCCGGCCGCACGATCTGCGGACGAGCGCGGCCGCCGAGCAGCAGGTCGAGCGAGTGGGCGAGCACGGTCTTACCGGCTCCGGTCTCGCCTGTGATCGCGTTCAGGCCGGGCTCGAGGCGAAGCTCGGCCCGCTCGATCAGCAGCAGGTTCTCGATGCGCAGCTCGTGCAGCACGCACCCTGATATAGCGGGGCGGGCCGACGGACTCACCCCGCCGGGGCTAGCTGGAGGTCGCGGGCTCCGTGGCTGCGTCCGCCACCGCAGCCTGATCCGGCGCCGCCCCTGCCACGAAGTCCTCCCGCCTGACCAGCAGGAACCCCAGGATGCCGCCGACGATCGCCACCGCCGCGCCGATCAGGAGGATCTCGTTGAAGGCGGTGATGAAGGCCGTGTCCGCGGCCGTCTCGATTCTCGGCCGAAGCCCCGCCGGCAACTGCTGGAGTGCCTGGCCGATGGCGCCGGAGGACACCGCGTCGGAGAGCTGCGCGATGTGGGGCTTCGCCCGCGGAGCCGACGAGAGCTCCGAGGTGAGCTCGGAGGCGATCCGCGACTGGAACACAGCCCCAAGCCCCGCGACGCCCGTGGCGATGCCGACCTGACGGAAGGTCGAATTGATCCCGGAGGCCATGCCCGCCCGCGCCGCGGGGACGACCCCGAGTGCCGTCTCGGCGATCATCGGGTTGGTCATCCCGATCCCGATGCCGGAGACGATGAATCCCGGGAGCAGGCCGGTCCAGCTGTCGCCGAGCTGGATCCCGTGGTTGAGCATGAGGCCCACCCCCGTCAGCGTCAGGCCCGCTCCCATCAGCACCCGGACCGGGATGCGATGGCTGAGGTTCGCCGAGATCGGAGCGACGAAGAAGCCGAGCAGGGTGATCGGCAGGAAGCGCACGCCGGCGGCGAGGGGGCCGTAGCCGAGGACGTCCTGGATGTAGAGCGTCTGGTAGAGGAACATCGCGAACATCCCCGCCGAGAGGGCCCAGGCGACTATGGACACCCCGCGGAACGAGGAGACGCGGAACAGAGAGAGATCCAGGCTGGCGTGGTCGCTGCGCGTCTCGACGACGACGAATGCGATGAGGAGGGCAACCGAGCCGATCAGCGCCGTCAGGATCTCGGGGCTCCCCCACCCCGCGTCGTTGCCGCGGATGAGGCCGTAGATCAGCCCGAACAGGGCCAGCGAGAAGAGGCTCACGCCCGCGTAGTCGACGGGCTGCGGGTCGGTGGCGGCCACGTTGGCGAGCTTGGTCTGCGTGAGGACGATCGCCGCGATCCCGATCGGGACATTGATGAAGAACACCCACTCCCAGCCGAGCGCGTCGGTGATCGCGCCGCCGACGAGCGGGCCGATGGCGACCGCGCCGCCCACGGTCGCCCCCCAGATGCCGATGGCCTTGCCCCGCTCGCGTCCCTCGAACTCCTGGGCGATCAGGGCCAGCGCGGTCGCGAACATTGCGGCGGCGCCCGTGCCCTGGAGGCCACGGAAGAGGTTCAGGACCGTCGGGTCGCCGGCGAGGCCGCAGCACAGCGAGGCCACCGTGAAGACGGCGAATCCGCCCGCGAAGATGCGCCGGCGCCCGAGGCGGTCGCCGAGCGACCCGAAGACGAGCAGGAACGACGCGAGCGTCAGCGCGTAGGCGTCTACCACCCATTGCAGGCTGGATAGCCCGGCGTCCAGGCTCGACTGGATCGAGGGCAGCGCGACGTTGACGATCGTCACGTCCAGCAGCAGCATGAACGTCGCGACGCAGACCGCCAGCAATGTCCACCACTTGCGCTCCATCTAACGCGCCAGCAGGCCGAACTTCTCGCGAACCCGGCGATAGAAGCTCGAGCCCGGTAGCTGCGCCAGCCGGGCGGCCGCGGCGCCGAACCGCACCTCGGCCTCGCCGCCCGGCGAGAGCTCGCCCGACTCCTGCCCGTCGATCGCGATATCCACCGCCTCCCGGCCCGCGTTCCTCACCCGCAGCACGTCGTTTGGCGCGACAACGAGCGGACGGGCGGTGAAGGTGTGCGGGGCCACGAACGACAGCACGTAGCCCTCGACTCCCCAGGCCAGGATCGGCCCCTGGTTGGCGAGGTTGTAGCCCGTCGAGCCCGCCGGCGTGGCCGCCACCAGGCCGTCGCAGCGAGCCGCGCCCACGTCCTGGCCGCTCACCATGTAGGACAGCTCGGCCACGCGGCCGTGCGGCTTCCGCAGGAAGGCGACGTCGTTGAGCCCGAGAGCGCCGGGGCCCCCTTCGCCGAGCTGCAGGCCCGGGAGCTCGATCACGTCGAAGCCTCCCGTGAAGGCCCTCTCGAGGCCATCGTCAAGGTCCTCGCGCTCGGCCGCGGCCAGGAAGCCGACGGTGCCGAAGTTGATCCCGAACACCGGCGTCTCGGTCCCGGCGAAGAGGCGAAGCGCGCGCAGGATCGTGCCGTCGCCGCCCAGCACGACGCAGAGGTCGGGGCCCTCCGGAAGCTCGTCGACGATGGAGATGTCGCCGGCGTCGCCGCGGATCTCGCCCGACGTCGCGATCAGCTCGCAGCCGACGGCCCGGGCGGCGGCGGCGGACGCCACCGTGGCGGCGCCGATGCCCGCCGGGTCCTGGTGCGTGAGGAGCACCGCGGTGCGGATCGACGAGGGGGCGTCGAGAACCCTCACTCCGGCTCCGCCTCCAGCGCGGCGGCCCCGGGGTCCAGGCCCTGCTCACCCCCGGCGGCCAGCCAGGCGAAGGTCTCGCGGTTGCCCTTGGGCCCAGGAAGCCCCGAGGAGGCAAATCCGCGAAGCGCGAGTCCAACCGCTGCAGCGGCCTCGGCAACGGCGATCAGCGCCGCCCGGCGATCGCTCGCCTCCCTCACCACGCCGCCGCGCCCCACCCGGGCGCGGTCGAGCTCGAACTGGGGCTTCACCATCGCGAGCATCTCCCCGCCGATCTCCAGGACGCCCGCGAGCGCGGGGAGCACCTTGGCGAGCGAGATGAACGAGAGGTCGGCGGTGATGAGATCCGGCGTGAACGGCAGGTCCGCCGGGGCCATGGCCCTCGCGTTGACCCGCTCGGCCACGGTCACGCGCCGGTCGCGGCGAAGGCGCCAGTCGAGCTGGCCATAGCCGACGTCGAGGGCGATGACACGGGCTGCGCCCCGCTGCAGCAGGCAGTCCGTGAAGCCTCCGGTCGACGCGCCCACGTCCAGGCAGTCGCGGCCCTCCACACCGACCCCCAGCGAGTCCAGAGCATTGGCGAGCTTCACGCCCCCGCGGGAGACGAAGGGAGGCGGCTCGGCGAGGGTCAGCTCGACGTCGTCGGCGACCAGCTCGCTCGGGCGCCTTGCGAACGGGCCGTCGGCGCCCAGCCGCACGCGCCCAGCACGAACCGAGGCCGCCGCCTCGGTGCGCGAGCGTGCCAGGCCCCGCTCGGCAAGCAGCGTGTCGATGCGTCGCCGGTCCATTGCCAGAAGGTACTGAGACCTGCCGGCCAGGGCGCATTCTCCGGCCCAGAGCGAGCCGCGCCCCGGGGGCTCTTGCGACGTCTGCCTCTTGCGAAGACCGTGATCGGTGTCACACACGAAGCGCACGTGTGTTCGTACTCTCGGCAAACGATGAGGAGCAGAGTGATTCCCCACACCACCCACGCCGCGGTCGAAGTCGCCGGCGGCGCATGGGTCATCGTCGCGCCCTTCCTGCTCGGGCTGAGCGGCGTGGGGATCGCCATCAGCTTTCTGGTCGGCGCGCTGCTGATGTCGCTCGCCGTCCAGGTCTCGGAGTCCAGCCGCGCCATCCCCCTCGGCGCGCACGCCAGCTTCGACTACGCCCTCGCTGCGTTCGCCGCCGTCTCCGGCGTCGCGATCGGCGCGATCACGGGCGACTGGCGCACAACGATCTTTCTGGTCACGGTTGGCCTCGCTCAGGCCGCTCTTACCGCATCGACGCGGTGGAGCGTCCCCGCGGGAGCCTGATAGCCGAGGCCGGATACCCGAAAAAAACACATATCTCTCCTCCCTGTACCTGAAACGCCCCGCCCCCCAGCGGGGCGTTTCACTTTTGCATCGCAAGCAGCTCACCTACTCATGGACGAGAAACGCTGCCTATATCGGCGTTTCGCGTCCATCACCAGCGAACGCTGCCAGCTGCTTCGGAGCAGAAGCGGAGCTCTCGCTCTAGTCAAAGAGAAGCCGGCCGGATCTCCTCCCCGCTGGGCTCGAACTGACGAGTTGTCCACCGATAGAGGGATAGGTCGTCGAAGTCAGGGAGTGCCCTGAGCCACCTGAGCTCGCCGTCGCCGGCGAGGCGTTCACCTTGGCGGCGGACATCAGGACCGTTCTTTCGCAATCCGTGCTCGACCTTCGAGCGCGATTTGCAGAAGAAGGGCTCGGGGTGCCCTCCCCAGTCCCCGCCGACATCCGTCCATCCGAGGTTTGCCGACCCGATCGGGCGGGAACCATGTCGGCCATGACATACGGAGCTGCCATATTCCTCATCACGGCCGGAGCGATCATTCGCTACGCGCTGAACCTCAAGATCGCAGGGGTCAACGAGCACGTCATCGGCCTGATCCTCATCATCGCCGGCGTGATCGGGCTCATCGTCGCGACGATCCAGCAGATCTCCTGGAACTCCGCGGCGCGTCGCCGGGACGTCCAGATCCGCGACGACCGGCGATACTGAGCCGCTACGGCTGATCACTCGGTCCACATAGGCTGCTCGGGCTGGAACTACCGCGACTGGCGCGGCGTTCTCTACCCCGAGGGCCTTCCCCAGCGACGCTGGCTCGTGCGCTACGCCGAGGTCTTCGGCACCGTCGAGATCAACGCGACCTTCTACCGCCTCCCCACCGAGAAGACGGTGGAGGCCTGGGCCGAGGAGTCGCCCGACGGCTTCTGCTTCGCGGTGAAGACGAGTCGCTACATGACGCACGTCTACCGCCTCAAGGAGCCCAAGAAGGGCGGCACGGGCCTGTTCTTCGACAAGCTCGAGCCCCTGCGCGAGGCCGGCAAGCTCGGCCCGGTGCTCTGGCAGTTGCCCGAGAACTTCAAGCGCGACGACGAGCGGCTGGCCGGCGCCCTGGAGCGCGCGCCGCAGGGCATCCGCCACGCGTTCGAGTTCCGTCACGAGAGCTGGTTCACGCGCGACGTCTACGCGCTGCTGCGCGAGCACGGGGCGGCGCTGGTGGTCTCCGACCATCCGAAGTGGCCCTTCCAGGCCCGGGAGGTCACAACGGACTGGACCTACATCCGCCTGCACCACGGCCATCGCGGACGAGGCGGCAACTACTCGCCCTCCGAGATCGCCACCTGGAAGCGCCGCATCGCCAACTGGCGTCGCCGGGCCGACGTCTACGCCTACTTCAACAACGACTGGAAGGCGTACGCGGTCAGGAACGCTCGCGCGCTACAGAGCTGAGCGCGTTTCGCACCCGCTCGGCCACGGCCTGGCCGGTGAGCCCGACCTCCTCGTGCAGGAGGGCCGGCTTGCCGTGGGTCACGTAGCGGTCGGGCAGGCCAACCCGGATGACCCTCGCGCGGCCGCCGCTGGGGCCGACGGTGTCCTCGAGGTGCTCCAGTACGGCGGCGCCGAATCCGCCCGGCAGCACGTTGTCCTCGATCGTCACGAGCAGCTCGTGGTCGGCGGCCAGGTGGTTGACGAGCTCGGTGTCGAGCGGCTTCGCGAAGCGCGCGTCGGCGACCGTCGGCGTGAGGCCGGCCTCAGCGAGCTCCTCGGCGGCGTCCAGCGCGACCTTGACGCCCAGCCCGTAGCCGAGCAGGGCGACCCGCTCGCCCTCGCGGAGGGTCTCCCCCGTCCCGACCGGGATCAGCTCGGGGGCGCTGGGCATGGGCACGCCGATCGCGGCGCCGCGGGGGTAGCGGATCGCGAGCGGGCCGTCGTCGTGGGCGAGCGCCGTGCGGAGCATGTGCACGAGCATCGCCTCGTCGCGCGGCGCCATCAGCACGATGTTCGGCAGGGGGCGCAGATAGGAGATGTCGAAGGCACCATGGTGCGTGGGGCCGTCGTCGCCGACGAGGCCGGCGCGGTCCATCGCAAACACCACGTTGAGGCTCTGCAGGCAGACGTCGTGGACGATCTGGTCGAAGCCGCGCTGCAGGAAGGTGGAGTAGATCGCGGCAACGGGCTTGGCTCCCTGAAGGGCGAGGCCCGAGGCGAACAGCACCGCGTCCTGCTCGGCGATGCCCACGTCGTAGTACTGATCGGGCAGCGCCTCGGCGAGCTTGTCGAGCCCGGTGCCCCCGGCCATCGCCGCGGTGATCCCGATCACCCGGCGGTCGCGCCCGGCCTCGGACACGAGGGCGTCGGCGAAGACCTGCGTGTACTGGGGCGGGTCAGGCGGCGGCTGCGCCTCGAGCATCTCGATGGGCTCCGGCGAGTCGGTCTCCTTCTTCGGCGCCGGCTTGCGGTCGACGATCGACCCGGGCTTTGCCGCGTGCCAGCGCTCCATCCCCTCCAGGCCGCCCTCCTCGGCGGGCGCAAACCCCTTGCCCTTGACGGTGTGGACGTGGACCACCACCGGGCGGTCGGCCTGCAGGGCCTCGCCAATGGCCTGGCGCAGCGCGTGAACGTCGTGGCCGTCGATGATGCCGACGTAGGCGAGGTCGAGCTCCTCGAAGAGCAGGCCCGGTGCCAGGTAGGACTTGATCGCCGCCTTGATCTCCGGGCCCAGGCGCTCGAACTGGCGGCCGAGGCCGAGGGGAAGCCTGGTCAGGCGCTCCTCGACGCCCTCGCGCGCGTGGTAGAGGCCGGGGTGCAGGCGGACCCTCTGGAAGTTCCTGGAGATGGCGCCGACGTTCGGCGAGATCGACATGCCGTTGTCGTTGAGGACGATCACGATCGGCGTCTCGAGGCCGCCCGCGTTGTGCAGCGCCTCGTAGGCGACGCCGCCGGTGAGCGCGCCGTCGCCGATCACCGCCACCACCTTGCCGTCCTCACCGATGCCCTTGCGCATCGCCTCCTTGAGGCCCACGGCATAGCCGACGGAGGTCGAGGCGTGGCCGGCGCCCATGATGTCGTGCTCCGACTCGGCGATGGAGCAGAAGGGGGCGAGACCGCCGTACTTGCGGATGGTCTCGAGGCGCTCGCGACGGCCGGTGAGGATCTTGTGGGGGTAGGCCTGGTGACCGACGTCCCAGAGGATCTTGTCGCGCGGCGAGTCGAGCAGGCTGTGCAGAGCCACGGCGAGCTCGCAGGTGCCGAGGTTGGCGCCGAAGTGGCCGCCGATCTCGCCGATGACGTCGATGATCAGCTCACGGGTCTCCTGCGCGACCTGCTGGAGCTCTTCGTCGGAGAGGCCGTGCAGATCAGCGGGGCCGTCGATGCGGTCGAGGATCGGTGTCTTGTCGTCGCTCATGTCTGCCTGGTGTGGATGAAGTCGGTCACGCGCCGCAGGTCGTCCGTCATGGGAGCGGCCTCTTCGAGCGCCGCGATCGCGTTGCGGTGCGACTCGCTTGCAAGCTCGCGCGCCTCGTCGAGCCCGAAGAGGCTCGGATATGTGGCCTTTCCGTGTCGCTCGTCGCTTCCATGGGGCTTTCCGAGCTCCTCGTCCGTGCCGGTGACGTCGAGGATGTCGTCGACGATCTGAAAGAGGACGCCGAGCTCGTCGGCGAACCGCCGGTACGGAATTGTCGCATCCTCCGGCAATCCGCCGAGGCGCAGCGGGACCATCACGCTCGCGGCGATGAGGCGGCCCGTCTTCAGTGCGTGGAGGCTGCGCAGGGCGTCGGCGTCCACGGCGCCGGGCTCCATGGTCACGTCGACGTACTGGCCGCCCACCATTCCGGCAGCGCCCGTGGCCTCGACCAGCTCGCGCAGCGCCGCCAGCACCCGGTCGGCCGGGCCACTCTGCTCGCGCACGAACAGGCTCACAGCCTCGGCGAAGAGTGCGTCGCCGGCCAGGATCGCGACGTCCTCGCCGTGGACCACGTGAGAGGTGGGACGCCCCCGGCGCAGCTCGTCGTCGTCCATCGCGGGCAGGTCGTCGTGGATGAGCGAGTAGGTGTGGATCAGCTCGATCGCAGCCGCCGCCGCCAGCAGCTCGGCCGGATCGGTCCCGATCGCCCTGCCTCCCGCGAGCGCCAGCACCGGGCGAACGCGCTTGCCGCCCGCCAGCAGCGAGTAGCGCATCGCCTCATCGAGCCCGTTCGCGTGCCGGCCGTCGCCGAAGTGAAGCTCGGCGAGTCGCTCCTCGACGAGCTCTCGCAGGTCGTCCGGGTAGGAGCTCACCGCCCGAGGTCGCTCGGGCGGTCCAGCTGGTTGCCTGCCTGGGCAACGAGCGTCGCAGCCTCGGTGGCCAGCTCGGCGGCCTGCGCCTCCGACGTCTCGGGCTCGCGCAGCCTGTCGGCGATCTCGCGCAGTCGCTGCGCGATCGAGTCGAGTTCACTCACAGGCATCCCTCGCGCTTCGCACTCAGAAACTTCGAAATCTGCTCCGCGCTCACAGCCACTCCTCGCGCTTCGCACTCAGAAACTTCGAAATCTGCTCCGCGCTCACAGCCACTTCTCGCGCTTCGCACTCAGAAACTTCGAAATCTGCTCCGCGCTCATGGCGTGGCCTCCAGCTCTCTCGCGGCGGCGCCGAGGACGCCGTTCACGAATCCCGGCGCCTCGGCGCCGCAGTAGGTCTTGGCCTGGCTGACGGCCTCGTCGATCGCCACCTCCACCGGCACGTCGTCGCGGTGGCGCAGCTCATACAGCGCGACGCGCATGATCGAGCGCTCCAATGGCGCGATGCGCTCGATCGTCCACCCCTTGGCGAGGCGGCCGATCTCGGCGTCGATGTCGGCGATGTGCTCGTCGGTGCCCTCCGCCAACTCTCGCGTGAAGGGCTTGGCCCCCTCCAGGAGCTCCTCGAGCGAGCGGCCCGTCACGTCCCGCTGGTACAGGGCCACCGCCGCATCGTGACGCTGGTCGGAGCGGCGCATGGCTTCGCGTCCTAGGCGCGCGAGACGTATTCGCCGCTGCGGGTGTCGACGCGAACTCGCTCGCCCTCGTCGATGAACAGCGGCACCTGGATCTCGACGCCGGTCTCGAGCGTCGCCGGCTTGGAGCCTCCGCCCGAGGCGGTGTCGCCCTTGAGACCGGGGTCGGTCTTGGACACCGTCAGGTCCACCGCGCTCGGCACCTGAACGCCCGTGGGGCGCTCGTCGACGTACAGGACCTCGACCGTGTCGTTGGGCAGCACCCAGCGCATGTCCTCCCCCGCCGTCTGGCGCGGGATCTCGAGCTGCTCGTAGGTGTCCGTGTCCATGAACACCGCGGCGTCGCCCGAGTCGTAGAGGTACTGCATGCGCTTGGTCTCGGTGCGAACCGGCCGGAACTTCTCGCCGGCCCTGAAGGTCTTGTCGATGACCGAGCCGTCCTCGAGCTTGCGCAGCTTCGTGCGCACGAAGGCGCCGCCCTTGCCGGGCTTCACGTGCTGGAAGTCGACGATGCGGTAGATGACGCCCTCGTTTTCGATGTGGGCGCCGTTCTTGAACTGGTTGGTCGAGATCACTGGGCGTGAGCGTAGCGAGCGCTCCCGGGCTAGCCTGGCGACGTGGCGAGCACCGAGCGACGGTCCCGGCTGAACCCCTCCCGGCGCGAGGGCGAGCAGGTGATGCCGCTCGAGCTGTTCTTCGACCTGGTGTTCGTGCTGGCGGTCACGCAGTGCACGGAGCTGATGTCCCACCACCCCACCTGGAGCGGGCTCGCGCAGGGCATCCTCGTGCTGAGCGTGCTGTGGTGGTCGTGGGGCGGCTATGCGTGGCTGACGAGCGTCGTCGATCCCGAGGACGACGCTGTCCGCCTGTCGATCTTCGCCGCGATGGCGGCATTCCTGATCTGCGCGATCTGCGTTCCGGCCGCCTTCGGCAGCCTCGCCCTGGAGTTCGCGATCGCCTACGGGTTCGTGCGCGCGGCCCACATCGCCCTGTTCGTGATCGCGAGCCGCGACGATCCTGACCTGCGGCACTCGGTGAGCACCCTGGCCGCGAGCACGGCCATCGGCGTGCTGATCCTCGTCGGCGCCTCGTTCCTCGACGGGGCCGCGCAGGCGGGCGCGTGGCTGCTGGCGGTGGCCCTCGACACCGGCGGGCCCTACTTCTTCGGCGCCGAGGGCTGGAAGCTCGTGCCCCAGCATTTCGCCGAGCGTCACGGGCTGATCGTCCTCATCGCCCTGGGCGAGTCGATCGTCGCGATCGGCGTCGGCGCCGGGACGCACCTCACCGCCGGCATCGCGGCCGCCGCGGTGCTCGGCATCGGGTTCTCCGCGGCGCTGTGGTGGATCTACTTCGACGTCGTGGCGCTGGTGGCGGCACGCCGGCTCGCGGCAGCGGCCCCCGGCCGCGAGCTCAACGAGATGGCCCGCGACTCCTATTCCTACATCCACTTCTTCATGGTGGCGGGCATCGTCCTGACCGCCTTCGGCCTGAAGGAGACGCTTGCCGGAGTCGACGAGCACCTGCGCACGGTGCCCGCCTTCGCCTTGCTGGGAGGGACCGCGCTCTACCTCTGGGGGCACGTCGCGTTTCGCCTGCGCCATGTGCACACGGTGAATCGCCAGCGGCTGATCCTCGGCGCCGCCCTGATCGCCCTGCTTCCCGTCGCCACGCACGTCGCCGCCCTGGCGACGGTCGCCGTCGTCGACGTGGCGCTGTGGGCGATGATCGCCTATGAGACGCGCCTGTACGGGGACGGCCGCTACCGAGTGCGCCACGCTCCCGCGCACTGACGATCAGGAGACGGTCCGAAGCTCCTTGGTGAAGGAGTTGAAGTTGCGAACGCCGCCGTCCTTCACGAGGACGAGGTCCTCGATTCGCACGCCGAACCGGCCCGGCAGGTACACGCCGGGCTCGACGCTGACCACGTCGCCGGCCTGGAGGGTGTCCTCGGAGGTCTTGCCCAGCCGCGGGGCCTCGTGAACGTCGAGCCCGACTCCGTGGCCCAGGCCGTGGCCGTAGTCGTCGCCGTGGCCGGCCGTCTCGATTGGCTCGCGCGACGCGGCGTCGGCCGCCTTGCCCTCCACGCCCGCCCTGACGGCCTCCAGGCCGGTCTGCTGAGCTCGCCGGACCAGCTCGTAGACCTCCCTGGCGTCGTCGCCGACCTCGCCGACCGCGAACGTGCGCGTCGCATCCGAGCAGTAGCCGCGGACCCTCGCGCCCATATCGATGAGCACCAGCTCGCCCTCGGAGACGACCGTCTCGCCGGGCTCGTGGTGCGGGATCGCCGCGTGCGGCCCCGCCGCCACGATGGGCGGGAACGACGGCCCCTCGGCGCCCAGCTCGCGCATGCGGATCTCGGCGGCGAGCGCGATGGCACGTTCGGTCTTGCCGGCAAAGCCCTGGCCACAGAGCCACTCGTACACCTCGTCCGCGACCGTGGCAGCCTCGGCGATCGCCTCGATCTCGGCGTCGTCCTTGGTGCGCCGCAGCCCGGAGACCAGCCCGGAGGCCGGCGCGAGCTCGACGCCCTCCGGCAGCTCCTTCTCGAGCGCCTTCAGGTTGCGAACGCTCGTCTGGCCCTCGTCGAAGCCCACCCGGCCGGAGAGGCGCTCGGTCAGGGTCTGCATCAGGCGGGTCCTGGCCACGACCTTCTCGAAGTCGTCGCTGACGTCCGCGGCCACGCGCTCGGCGTAGCGGAAGTCGGTGATGAACACGCTGAGGCCCGGGCCCACGAGACCCAGGCCGCTGGAGCCGCCGAAGCCGGTCAGCCAGCGGATGTCGCTCATCGCGTCGCCGAACGAGTCGCCCGGGTGGACGAGGTCGCCCACGATGAGCTGATCGAGCCCCTTCGCGGCGACGGCGGCGCCGAGGCGCTCGGCGCGCGTGTCACTCAACTCGCGCCCAGCTCCTTGGCCAGGATCTCGAGCGCGCTGCGATAGCCCTCGATGCCCTCGCCGGCCACGCGGCCGACGACGAGCCCCTCGAGCACGGAGATTCGCCGCCACTCCTCGCGCGAGTCGACGTCGGAGATGTGGACCTCGACGGCGGGCACCTCGGCCAGCTCCACCGCGTCGCGGATGGCGTAGGAATAGTGGGTCCAGGCACCCGGGTTCAGGAGCACCGCGTCGACGCGCTCGGGGAGACGGTGGAGCTCCTCCACGAACTCGCCCTCGTGGTTGGTCTGAAAGAAGAAAACGTCGAGGCCGAGATCGGATGCCCACCGACGCACGGAGTTCTCGAGCACGGCGAGCGTCTCCCCGCCGTAGTGCTCGGGGTCGCGGCGGCCGAGGGCGTCGAGGTTCACGCCGTTCATGACCTCGACCCGGTGGTGGCTGCCGCTCAAAGGAGCTCCCTCACTGCAGCCTCCACGCTAGCGCGATCGACCAGCTGTCCCACGCGAGGCTCGCCGGGTCGTTCGAGCAGGACGAACCTCACCCCCTCGGCGTCGCGCTTCTTGTCCAGTTCGAGCGCCTGCATCACCGCGTCCGCCTCGGCCCCGCCGCCGAGGCCGGTGGGCAGGCCCAGGCGCGCGAGGGTTGCCTCCACCTCGTCTCTCAGGGCGCTCGCTCCCGAGATCCGCAGCGCCGCGAGCAGGCCCAGGCCGACCGCCTCACCGTGGCGAAAGCGCGAGTAGCTCGTCGCGGCCTCGATCGCGTGCCCGACCGTGTGTCCCAGGTTCAGCTCCATGCGACGGCCGGCGTCGCGCTCATCGGCCGCGACCACCTCGAGCTTGTAGGCCGCGCACGGCGCGACGAGCGGAGCCACGGCGCCGGCGTCGAGCGCCACCAGCGCACGGGTGCGCTCCCACAGCTCGCCGCCCGCCAGCAGGCCGGTCTTCAGCGCCTCGACGAACCCGGAGCGAAGCTCCTCCGCCGGGAGCGTCTCGAGCGTGGAGGTGTCGGCCAGCACGGCGGCGGGCAGGTGATAGGCGCCGACGTAGTTCTTGGCGGTCTCGATGTCGACTCCCGTCTTGCCCCCATATGCCGAGTCCACCTGGGCGAGGAGAGTCGTCGGCGCCTGCACCACGGGGACCCCACGCTGGTACACGGCGGCGCAGAAGCCGCCGAGATCGCCCACCACGCCGCCGCCCAGTGCCACGAGGTGGTCGTCGCGGCGCATCCCGTTCTCGGCGAGCTCGGCCAGCACGCGCTCCGCCTCGGCCAGGCTCTTCGAGCCCTCGCCGGCGGGCACGGTGATCGTGGCCTCGGCGCCACCCAGGCTCCCGGCGTGAAGCCTGCCGACGTGCTCGTCGGTCACGCAGAAGGCCCGGCCGGGAAGCTCGATCCGAACGCCGCCAAGGGCCCCCGGGCCGATGAAGGCCGGGTAGCCGCCCGAGGCGCTCTCGGCCCACAGGAGCTTGGTCGTGGGCGGCGCGCCGCGCAGCGCGGCGAGCGCGGGCGTCGCGTCGGCGAGCGCATCCCGGCGGCCCGGCACGATCGCGTCCGCGACCTCCGCGTACAGCGGCGCGCGGTCGGCGTGCAGCGACTCGAACGCGTCGCGGTCGCGCGCCAGGGGGCGCTCGGAGCCCTCCACCCTCCCCCAGGCCTCGCCCGCGTCGACGTTCAGCCATACGACGACGTGGGCGGCGAGGGCCTCGCGCACGCTCTGCGACAGCACGGCGCCGCCCCCGAGCGCGATCGCCTCGCCGCGCGAGTCGCGCAGAAGCGCGCCGACGAGGGCCGCCTCGCGATGGCGGAACTCCTCCTCGCCATTCTGCTCGAAGAAATCGGCGATCGGCATGCCGAGCTCCGCCTGGAGCTCGGCGTCGGCGTCGCGGGCTCGGAGGCCCAGGGCGCCGGCCACGGCGGCCGCCGCCTTGGTCTTCCCCGCGCCCATGAAGCCGATGAAGACCAGCGAGCGGTTGTCGGAGCTCAGCGCCTCCACCCGATCCGCTCCCGGTAGGCCTCCAGGGCAGCGCGGGCATCGTCGATGTGGTCGCCGCCGAACTTCTCCCGGTAGGCGGCCGCCAGCACCAGGGCGACCATCGCCTCGGCGACCACGCCCGCGGCGGGCACGACGGTGGAGTCGGTGCGCTCGCGAAGCGCCTGCGTGGGCTCGAGCGTCTGGGTGTCCACGGTTCGAAGCGGCTTCGTGAGGGTGGAGATCGGCTTCAGGGCGCCCCGCACGACCAGCGGCTCGCCGTTGGTCATGCCGCCCTCGACGCCGCCGGCGCGATTGGTCTCGCGGTAGATGCCGCGCTCGGGCGAATGGAAGATCTCGTCGTGGGACTCGGAGCCGGCCCAACCGGCGACCTCCCAGGCCTCGCCCACGGAGACGCCCTTGACGGCCTGGATCGACACCACGGCGCCCGCGAGGCGCCCGTCGAGGCGCTCCTCCCAGGATACGTGCGAGCCCAGGCCGGGTACCAGGCCGAAGGCGCGAACCTCGAAGACCCCGCCCAGGCTCTCGTTGGCCTTGCGCAGGCGGTTGATCTCCTCCACCATCAGCTCGGCCGCCTGCTCGTCGAGGCAGCGCACGGGCGACTCGTCGACCCCCTCGAAGTCCTCCAGGGCAAGCGGCTCGCGCTCGGGCGCGGTGACCGAGGCGATCTGGATCACGTGGCTTCGGATCTCCACGCCGAACGCCCGCAGAAGCTCCTTGGCCAGAGCGCCGGCGGCGACTCGCGCCGCGGTCTCGCGCGCGGAGGCGCGCTCCAGCACGTTGCGCGCGTCGCGGAACCCGTACTTCTGAAGGCCCGCCAGGTCGGCGTGGCCCGGGCGCGGAGTGTGGACCTCCTCGATCTCGGCGCCGCTCACCGGCCACGGGTTCATGCGCTCTTCCCAGTTCTCGTAGTCGCGGTTGGCGACCAGCACGGCAACCGGGCTTCCGAGGGTCCTGCCGTGGCGCACCCCCGATCGCACCTCCGCGGCGTCGGACTCGATCTTCATGCGCCCGCCCCGGCCGTGACCGAGCTGGCGGCGCGCCAGGTCGGCGTCGATCCGCTCGCGGTCGAGCTCGAGGCCCGCGGGCAGCCCTTCGACGATCGTCACGAGCCCCGGCCCGTGCGACTCGCCGGCGGTGGTGAAGCGAAGCGTCGCCATCAGGGCCGAGAGGCTAGAGGGCGGGCTGACGGGCCGCCTGTGCGAGACCCGGCGCGGGCTAATTCGTGTCGATCGAGCAGGCGGTGTCGCCGACGTTGACGTCGCGGACGTCGAGGACGCCGTCGCCGGAAATGGGCGAGCCGTTTGCCGGGAGCGACGCGGTGAAGGAAATCGCGCTCGCGGAGGAGCCTCCCGAAGCCATCAGGTTGCCATGGTTGGTGCCGGCGGGCACGCTCAGCGGTAGGAGGGTGATGGCCGATGGCTGGCTCGTCGCGGCGGTCACGGTGGCGCCACCCACCGGGGCAGGGCCGTCGAGCGTGACGACGCCGACCTTCACCCCGACCTCGTTGACGTTGACGCAGTCGTCGGTCATGTGGAGCGTCGTCACCGAGCGCGCGGGCATCGTCCCCTCGACGATGTCCGCGTTGATCCGCGGCAGCAGCGACGGTGAGGCCACGGAGCCGCTGGAGATCCCGGTGATGCTCGAGAAGTAGGTGCCGGCGGGCTTCGAGGGGAGGCTCGTGATGATCTTGCTGCCGACGCCAACCCCTGAGAAGAGGGTCCATTGCGCGCCCGGGCTCGTGAGCGTCTCGCCACTCAGCGTCCCGAGGACCGCGTCGTACTTTGGGTCGCCGACGTTGGCGACCGACAGGCCGGCGGGGACGGGCGTGCCGCCGGTCGAGGAGGTGGTGATCGAGACGACGTCGAAGCCGCCGCTGCCGGATGTCCCCGCCACCGAGATCCGGTCGCCGATCGCCAGCGCAACGGGCAGGCCGGCGCTGTCGTCGAGCTCGAGCGCCGAGTACTTGGCGCCCTGCCAGCCCGAGTCCGACGGCTGCTCGCCCGCCCAGGCCACGTTGTCGGTGCGATCCACGGCGGTGATCATGAGGTCGTTGACACGCACCTTCGACCCCGGGCCGACGGTGCCGTCGTTGACGGCGTAGACCGACTTGGGGCAGTAGCCGTCGGGGTCGGGGACGTTGGGGCACGCGTCAAGCGAGTCCGGGATCCCGTCGCCGTCGGCGTCGGGCGCGTGGCCGCCTCCCCCACCGGAGTCGTTGTCGATGATCGTGGCCGTCGCGGAGGAGCGCTTGGCCTTCGCGCCCTTCACGTGGCTGAGTTTGACGTGGAAAGTCTCGTTGCCCTCGTGCTGGTTGTCGCCGAGGACGGTCACGGAGAGGTGGGTCCTCCTGTGGTGCTTCTTGATGACGAGCCTGCCGTTGGCCGCCTGGAAGTCGGTCGTCCCCGCGGAGCCGTTCACCGTCCCCCACGAGGCCTTGACCGTGCGCTTGGCCTTCTTGGAGAGCGAGACCTTGAACCTGGCCTTCGCCGTGGCCGAGCCGTCGGGCTCCTTCACCGAGGTGTCCGAGATCGAGAGCTTGGCCCTCTTCGCGTGATGGTGGTGGTGGGCCGCGAGGGCGCCGCCGGCAAGCAGAGCGGCCGCGAGGGCCGCGATCAGGATTGCCGCGGCAAACGCGCGGCCGGCGCGGAGGCGCCGCTCAGCCACTGCTCCCGCCCGCCGTGTAGCCGGCGCTCGACTTGCCCGACTTGGGGTTCTTCACGTTGACGTCCCGGATCCGAGTGAGGTTCAGGGTGTAGGACACGGGGTCCGTTGCCCCCTCCGGCGTGTAGTCGAGGGTGATGCTCTGGCCCGCTCGCATCGAGACGTAGATGCAGTTCTGGGGGCTCGGCACGCAGGAGGCCGTGCCGCCGGTCGCGACCGACCGCGAGGAGAGGACGAATGCGGCGTTCTTGCCCTTCTCGTCGGTGCCGAGGAAGGCGATCACCGGCGTGTCCGGGTTCGGCAGGATCGTCATCGGCTCAACCGAGTTCATGGTCTTGACGTTGCCGCCGGTCTTGCCGATGGTGACGTCCACCCGGCGCGTGAAGAGCTGGGTCACGGTGCGGATCGTGTGACCGCCGCCACCGTGGTTGTTCCCGCCGTTCCCGTTGCCACCGTTCCCGCTGCCACCGTCGCTGGGGGGCGGGGGCGTGACGGAAGCCGTGGTCGTGGCGCCGGACGGCGTGTTGACCGGCGCTACTGGCAGGGGCGATCCGGAAGACGTCGAGGCACTCGTGCCGGACGAGCTGCCGGCGGGCGAGCTCGAGCTGCCCGTGCCGGCTGTGGTGGGCGACTTCGGAACGAACTGTGCCTTGAACGGATTCTCGTTCTTGAACTTCTCCAGGCGCTTGCGGTAATTGGTGATCCCCGGCTGGTCGGCCAGCGTCACGGCCGGGATCGTCAGCTCCGCCGAAGTTGTCCGGGGCGTCGCGGCCAGCGGCGCGGGGGGCGTATCGGCCTTCTTGCCGAGGGCGAAGGGAATCGCCACGATCGCGATCAGCAGGGCGACGACCACGATCAGTAGGCGCCGGTCGCGCAGATCGCGGTAAAGGTTTGTCAGGACCTCGGGGGTCTCGATCTTCTTCTTCACGGGGTCACCGTCGCCGTCACGCTCGGGGTCGCGCCCGGGGAACCGGTGCTCGGGGTCGCGCCGGCGGGCACGGGCGACGTGGCGCTCGCCCCGCCCGTGAGGCCCTGGTCGGGCGGCGCCAGGTAGGTCGTCATCGAGAGCTCGCCCTTGAGCGCGTCGGTGGTGCTCGTCGAGCCGACGCTCTGCGTCGTGAGGCTGAAGCTGTTGATGGTCACCAGGCGGCCCGAGGAGAGCGGCTCGCTGTAGCTGGAGCTGCCCTTGGGCTTCTTCAGCCGAACGAGGGAGTCGAGGCCACCGAAGAGCTTGGCGGTCTGGAAGTAGTTCGCCTGGAAGTCGACGTCATAGGGCATGACCGAAAGCCCCGCGGGGCCGATGCTGGCGCCCAGCGGCGCGAGGGCGGCACTGCTCTCGGTGGCCGCCGTCGCGGTGGACGTCGTCGTGGTCGAGGTCGAGCCCGACGTGGAGGGGGTCGTCGTGGCGGGAGGGGTCGTCGTGGGTGTCGTCGCCAGCGCCGACGAGCTGCTGTCGGCCGACAGGGTCAGCCCGTCGATCTGAGCGTTGGCGTCATTCGCGACTCCCGAGACCTGAACGAGGAAGCTCGGAGTGTCGGAGTCGGCCGGGACGGCCTTGCCCAGCCGAACGAGGCTCGCGTAGTTCGTGCCGTAGGTGCGCCGCAGCTCGGCGCCCTTCGCGGCGTCCTGCTCGGCCTGCGAGACCTCGGCGTTCAGCGCGCTGACCTGATCCTTCAGGTCGCTTTCCCGCTGGAGCTTCGGGTGCAGGGCAAGCATCCAGAAGGCGACCACGATGGCGACCGCTCCCAGGACCGATGCGATGGCGCGCTCGGTGCTCAATTTGCACCTCCCGCCGGAGTCGTGGCGGTGGCGTCGGAGGTCGAGGGTGTCGTCGCCGTCGACGCGGGCGTCGTGCTGGTGTTGCCCGCGGTCGAGGCCGTGGTGGAGGTTGTCGAGTCGCCGGTCGTCGAGGTCGCGGTGACGGACGCCGACGTCGCGGTGATGGTCGGCGCGGCCGTGCTCGGGTCGGTCGTGCTGGGCGTCGGGACCGAATCGAACGTCGCAAGCGCCGAAAACGACTCGAGCGAGCGTGAGCCGCTGCAGGTTCCGCCTCCGCCGCTGGGGGCGGCGGACGAGGTTGCATCGGCAGGCGCCGAGCGGGTGGTGCTCTGCAGGCCGACGCGGGTGACCCCGTCGATGTCGCGAAGCGAGGAGAGGAACGCGGCCACGGCCGTCTTGCTGGTCGCGCAGCCGGAGATGTTGAGCGATGGGCCGGTCACGCCGCCGGTGAGCGAGCTCGACGACGCGGTGCTCGACGAGGTGTTGCCCGAAGCATCCTGGCTGTCCACGGAGCCGCTCAGCGAGGTGAGCCAGACGTTGTGGGGGATCACGATTGCCATCTCGCGCAGCACCCGCTCCCAGTCGAAGCGGCTCTGGGCGAGCTGCGTGACGGTCGACTTGCGGGCCTGCTCGAGGTTCGCGAAGTCGGTGTAGGGGGCAAGGTCGGAAGCTCGCTGCTGCGCGGCTGCCTGGCGGGCCTCGAGCGAGGCGACCTGCGCCTGGCTGTCGGAGATCTTGTTGCCGGTCAGGACCATGGCGACGACTCCGCCGAGCGCCAGGAGGAGCACCGCGACGATCGCGTAGGACAGGTAGCCCGTGCGAAGCGGCGCCGACTCGCCGCGGCGCTTCGCATTGGGGATGAGGTTGACGGGACGCACGTCAGGAGCTCAGTGCGAGGCCGAAGGGGACGGTGAGACGGGCCGCGAGGCGGTCGTCGACGCCGGACAGCTCCGACGGGCGGACCACGGTGAGCGATCGGCCGAGCGCCGCCTCCAGCGAGCCGACGAGGCCGGGAATCGCGCTGCCGACGCCGCTCACGAGAACGTCTCCGACCGGGAGGGCGTTCTCCTGCGACGCGTAGTACTCGAGCGACATTCGAAGCTCGTCGGCGAGGGTCGCAGAGCCGCCCGTGAGCACCTGACGGGTGGCGTCGACGATCTGCGGATCGCCCTGGATGTGATCCAGCTCCTCCTCGAGGCCGACGTGGTCGATCCACTGACGGGCATGTGCCAGGGACAGTGGCGTGCGCTCGGCGAGCTGCTGGGCCATGGCCTCGACGCCGAAGTTGGTGACGCGCGTGAAGCGGCAGTTCCCGTTCAGCGCGACGGCGAGGTTGGTCTGGTCGCCGAGGCTGCAGTGCATGACCGCGACGCCCTCGCCCTCGACGGGCGGATGGGCGTGACCGAGCGCGCGGATCATCCCGAAGGCGGAGTGGTCGATCCCGATGGGCCGCAGGCCGGCCTTGTGCATGGCGTCGGTCGCCCGCACCACCATGTCGGTGCGCGCGGCGACGGCGACGACGTCGACGCCGTCACCTGCCTGGGCGCTGATCGACGGGATCTGCTGCCAGTCGATGGTCGCCTGGTCGGAGGGCATCGGCAGCTGCTCCTGCGCCTGGAAGCGGACCGCCGTGTCGAGCTCCTTGGGGTCCTCGATCACCGGAAGGTGCAGCACCCGCACCACGACGCGCTGGTTGGCGACGCCGAGGCGGACGTCCTTGCCGAGCTTGTTCTTGGCCACGAGCTCGCGCAGGGCATCGGCGAGCCGGTCGACGTCGCCGACCTGGCCCTCGCTGAACACCCCGGGCTCCAGCTCCAGGACCCCGCTGTTGGTCACCTCGGCGCGCCCGTTCACGTGAACCTCGGTCGCGGCGACGCTGCCGGCCTCGATCTCGAGGCCGACCACAGTCGACTGCTTAGCTCGTGTCATCGTGATTGAACGCACCGCGATACCCAGTCTTGTGATCGGCCTGATGCGGCCCGAACTTAAGCCCGGGACGGCGTTGTCAGCCCGAAAAGAGGCCTGAGTACCAGTCGATGATGGAGTTGCCGGCCCACAGCGCGACAATTCCGCCCAGGGCAAGGAAGGGCCCGAAGGGCACGGCCTGCTTGCGCGCCGCGGCGCCCCTGGCTGCGATCAGGCCGACTCCCACGAGCGCACCGGTGGCAAAACCCACGAAAAGCGCCGGAACCAGCGTGCGACCGAGGAAGAGGCCCATCATCGCGACGAGCTTGACGTCGCCCATTCCCATGCCGCGCGGGTATGCCAGGGCGACCAGCAGCAGCCCCACCCCTCCCCCGGCCGCGGCGATGGCGTTCTCGCCGAGCTGGGAGGGATCCGAGATGGCCACGATGGCCACCGCGCCGATTGCGCCCGCCGCGACGATCGCGTTGGGGATGATCCGCCGCTCGAGGTCCGTGAGGGTGATCGCAACGAGGACGACGCACAGATACAGGCCCAGGACGAGCTCGCCGGCGTCGTCGTTGCCCAGGATGAGAACGGTCGCTGCCATCAGCGCGCCCAGTCCCAGCTCGGTCAGCGGATAGCGCGGCGAGATCCTCACGCCGCACGATCGGCAGCGTCCGCGCAGGATCAGCCAGGAGACGATCGGGACGTTGTCGTAGGCCGCGATCTGCGCGCCGCAGCTCGGGCAACGCGAGCGCCCGCGGACGATGTCCTCCCCACGCGGGAGGCGATGAGCGACCACCGTGACGAAGCTGCCGAGGGCGGCGCCCACCACGAACATCAGTGCGGCCAGAGCGGCGAGCATGGCGGCGAGACCCTACCGAGGCGGGCGGCGGGCGCTCAGCAGGTCGTGGCCGAGTTGCCGCTGTTCGGCGTGCAGGCGGTCTCGCGGACGATGCGCCAGTTCGCGAGGTTCAGGTCGAAGAGGAACGGCGGCTCCTGCACCGCGAGCCGGTCGTCGTACGTGTAGTCCTTCAGGTATCCGCTCGCGATGTCGCCGCCGCGGGAGGTTCCGACCGTTCCGCGAAAGAGCTGGGCGATTGCGCCGTTCACGCTGAGGCTGCCCATATCCGCCCCACAGTCGTAGTTGTCGATGATGAACGAGTGGTCGATGGCCAGGATCGCGGCGTCGATGACGGGGTTGTAGAGAGTCTGGCTGGAGATGTTGCTCGCGTACCCGCACGATCCGAAGCTGGATCCGCTCCGGTTGGTCACGCCGTGCATCACCCGAACGAAGTTGTTCGCCACGAGACCCGCCACCGCGCCGGCCGAGAGGTCGGTGGTGAGGTTGCCGTTGATGATGATGTCGTTGGCGGCGCCGATCGTCACCGGCACGGTGTAGTTGCCCTTGATGAAGATGTTCCCGCAACCGGTGTTCGCCGAGTAGTTGACGTTGTAGGGCGAGTAGGTCGCGCTGCAGGTGCCGTTGGTCGTGTAGATGATCGGCTTCTGGGCGATGTTGACCGAGCTGACGGGGCAGTTGCCCGTGAGGCTGGCGGTGCTGCCCGAGAGGACGACCGTGATGGTGCCCGTGCAGACCGTGCCGTCGGTCTGCGCGTACGTGAGCAGTGAGGTGTTGTCGGGTGGCGGTGAGATGGGCGACACGCCCTGTTGCAGGGTTCCCTTGATCTGGACGTGGTTGGAGCAGCCGCTGGCCGAGTAGAGGCCGCCGGTCGGCAGTCCCGCCGGCGGGGAATCCGCCGGCGCCGCGGTCTCGATGAGATCGTTGCCCCCGGTGCGGCCGAACACGGGCGAGCCGCAGATGGAGTACTGGTCCGACGTGTACATCGGCCCATTCATCTGGTCGCCCGTGATCCAGTCGATCCGCGTGCAGTGGCTGGGCCGGCCGTCTCGCAGGAACGTCGCGCAGTCCTGGTAGCTCGCCGGATTCGAATAGACGTTGGGGTCGAGCGTCTCGTAGACCGTGTACCAGAGGAAGTCGAGGAAGGACTTGCGCCGGAAGCTGGCGACCAGTGTCCGGGTGACGGGAGGGTTGCCCGAGGTGCCGGTGAAGCGCATCGAGAACGAGCCCGTCGTGCTGTCGATCATCGTGTGAATCGGGTCGGACGTGCTGCACGCCGACTTTCCATTGGCAGGCTGGGGCTGGTAGGAGTAGGTGGCTGCCCCGCTGGAGCCCGGAACGTTGGCGGCGGCCTGGCTCGGGCAGGTCTGCCACAGCTCGGAGTTCTCGTTGAGCTTCTGCAGGAAGGTGTTGATGCCTGCGCGCGCCGCGTAGTAGGCCTTCTTGCCGTCGAGGTCGTGCTGGCTGTTGTGAACGTCGCCGTTGGCGGCGACGAAGGCGGCGCCGGTGAGCAGCAGCACGATGGCGAGGACGCCCAGAGCGATGATCATCGTGAACCCGTCCTCGCTTGCGAGGCGAGTGCGGAGTCGGGGGAGCTTCACGAGCACGGCGAGACCTCCTGGTTGTCGCTGCCGTCGCTGACCACTGCGGTGAGCCGCAGGACGACGGCGTTGCTGACGGTGATGCCGACGTCGCTCAGGTTCGTGTTGAGCCCCTGTCCGCGACCCGGGCCGACTTTCATCGTGATCAGGACCTCGGTCGCCGTGTTGGCGTCGGCGCTGCTGAGAGGCACCGCAAGGGGAGCGGGAGAGTTCGCGGGCACCGTGCCCATCGCCACCGGCGTGCCAGAGCTCGTATAGGAGCCGCTCGGAAGCGACGTGGTCCCGTCCAGCAGCATCTGGAAGGGGTTGCCCGAGTCGTCCTGATAGGCGTTGCCGGAGGAGTCGAGCGCCTGTGTGTAACCGAAGTACTGGAATACCGGCTTCGTGCCGCTCTGGGCAACGTTGGTGAGGAGGCTGTTGGTCGACGCCGGAGTGGTGCTGTACGTCCAGGCAGGCGCGGATCCGCCCGACACGTTGTAGGTCGTGTCGGTGAGATTCCCGGAGCTCAGGGCGATCGAGTGCAGGACGGGCGTCGGATTCGCCGCGCCGCCGTAGCGACTGACGAAGTTCAGCTGGGAGCCGTTGCTCTGAAGGATCGGGCCCACGCTGGCCGTCGTGTTGCTGTAGATCGGCGTCACGCCTTCCGTCACGCAGCTCGAGTGCAGGAGGCTCTCGATGTTCTCCATCGCCAGGCGCGACCGCTGAGTGGCATCCACGCGGCTGAACACGCGGCTCGACTCGAGCAGCGTCGTCTGCAGGATCGCGTACGTGGCCCCCACGACGACAATCCCGATGAGCATTCCCACGAGCATCTCCACGAGCGTGAAGCCGCGCTCGTCGGCGAGGCGTGCGGTTCTCAGGCGCCGCCTCAACACGTCCCCCTGTTGTAGAAGGATCGCGAGTCGATGGTGACGTTCCAGGTCGTGCCCGAGAAGTTGGTGTTGGTGAGCGTTCCTGAGGTGAAGCGATAGCCATTGTTGTCGACGCAGACCTGGTAGTAGGGGCCATACGGCAGACCGGGGAAGCTGAGTGCGCCGAGGGCGCCGGTCGCGTCCGTGCTGCCGGCCGAGCCGGTGCCGCGGACGGGCTCGTCCCACTGGTCGAACTGGGAGAAGGAGGAGCTGCAGCCGTTGTAGACCACGATGTGATCCGGCTGCACGAGCGTCGTCGACGAGAAGCTCCGGAAGCTGACCTTGAGGATCACCGGCGGCAGCAGCTGCTGCGTGGTCCCGGTTCCACCCGGGGGCACGGTGGCGGTCGCGACGTTCGCGGTGGGCTGGTTCACGGCGCAGCTCCCCGCGAACACCGTGTAGTTCTTGGTGTAGATGCCTGGCGACGTCGTGAAGAACGGGAAGAGCGTGGCAGGGGTGGTAATCGAGTTGGGGGAGCCGTGAGGGCTGTATGTCCCGAACGTGGCCATCTGCGGGTTCACCCAGGAGATCGAGGGAGCGAGCTGGTTGGTGTACGTCGTGCCGCTGATGGTCGTCTTGAAGGTCGCCGTCAGGGCCCCGGCCTGGCCGATCGTGAAGGGCGCGGTGGTGGTGCCGCCCGACGTGGCCGTGGCGGCAAAGGTCGGGGCGGTATCGCCGTCCTTGTTCACGAACCCGGACTTCGTGGCGGTGACCGTGTAGTCGCCGGGCGGCATGGCCGAGAAGATCGTGCAGCCGCTCGCGTCGGTCGTGGCGGCAGCAGACGCGTTGGTGCTGGACGAGCTTGGCACCGCCGTCACGCGGGTCCCGCTGAGGGCGGCGCCGTTCTGGTCGGTGACCCGGGTCAGCAGGCTGCTGCCCGACGGCGGCGAGACCACGCTCTGCTCGATCACATGCGTGCGGCTGTTTCCGGACCACGTCACGTCGGACTTGATCGCGACGTAGTCCGCCGTCTCAGAGCCCGTCGACGTGCAGGCGCTGTTCCCCGAGCCGCGTGCCAGGTAGCGCCCGGTGGAGGAGATGCTGAAGGTTGTGCCGTCCAGCGCGACCGAGCGCGGGGACGTCTGATCGAGGTTGGCGAGTTGCTCGAGCGACATGCCGCGCAGGCGCTCCTGGTCCTGCTGAGCCAGCGAGTCGGCCTGGGAGCGCTTCTTCTGGTCGGCGCTCGTGTTCCCCGCGGTGATGATCCCGATCAGGAGCATCGAGGTGAGCGCGACCATGAGCGCGCTGACGATGACCTCGATCAGCACGAAGCCGCCGGCGTCGGCCGGGCGGACGCGCTCTGCGAGCGCGCGCACGCGGGAAGTGAGCGACGTATGTGCCACCACACGGAAAATCGGCATTCGGAGGGCATCACTTGAACCTGGGACGCGCGACTAAACGACGCGGGGCCGGCCGCTGAGGGCCCGCCCCTGGGCCGAGGCACCCAGGCGCTGGCCCCCGGACGACGAAGAGCGGGCCCCTAAGGGCCCGCTCTCTGGCCGGATCGACATGCGATCGGCGTCGTCAGGAACTGGTTACTAGCCCCAGTTGCCGGCTGCGGTGCCCGTGCCGGGGCAGCCGCCGCGGTCGGTGGCCGTCGCCGGGACGGTGCAGGGGTAGCTCAGCGTGCCGCCGGAGCGGGAGATGCTGAACGTGTCACCCGTGGTCTGGGCGGTGACGGACACGCAGTAACCCGAAGCAGTCGGGGTGCCGGTGCCGCAGGTCGGGCCGGAAACGGCCAGACGGGTTCCGAGGTTGCCCAGCGTGCTCTCGAGCGACACCAGGTTGGCAACAGCGGCGCCCGAGTAGGAACCGTTGTTGTCGGTCGAGTACGTCTCCATCGCCGTCTGCGCAGTGTGCGAGTTCTCCTTGGCGGTGGCGTCGTTTGCCTTGTTCTTCTGGTTGAAGAACGCCGGGATGGCGATCGCGGCCAGCAGGCCGATGATCAGCATCACGACCAGAAGCTCGATGAGGGTGAAACCCGACTCTTCCTGGGCCATCCTCTGACGGAGCTTGAGAATCATGAGTCCTCCTTTGGACTTATGCCTTGACTTCGCCAGAGCCCCACGACTTATCCCGGTCGGGTTTCCACTTTGGTGACCCGGCGGCAACTCGGCTGACTCTTCCGAGCCCCGTGGCTTTGCGTCCCCGCCTCTCGACGGGTTTGCCGTTAACGCCAGGGCACTGGCACTTCTTACGCTCGATCTATCGGCGTTCCCCGGGGGACCTTTAGCCGCGGGTGGGGGCTGCAGCCATCCGTCTAGGGTCCTCCCCCCAGTTCGAGGGCCAGAGACGCACGCGAAAGCTGTTCGGACGGGCAGAACCTGTGAAAACCTCGTTCGAGGAGGCCTTGCGAGCGACCGCGGACGATTCCTTGCGATTCGTCCAAGCGGGGATCCGCCTCCCACCGCCACCGCTCCCCATAGGCTCCACCGCGTGACGGCTCGACGGACCCACCTGACCGCCGGCATCGCGGTTCTCAGCGCCGTGGCGGGCGCGATGCACTACGCCGACGCGCCGGCGGTGGCCGCGTTCGTGGTCGCGGGCATCGCGCTCGCGGGTCTCGCCTACGTGGTCGCGTTCGCCACCGAGGCCGTGGGCGAGCGCTTCGGGCCGGGTGTGACCGGCGTGCTCCAGTCCACGCTCGGCAACCTGCCCGAGTTCTTCGTCGTGCTCTTCGCGCTGAACGCGGGCGAGGTCCTGATCGCCCAGACGTCGCTGATCGGCTCGCTTCTGGCCAACGGGCTGCTCGTTCTGGGCCTCACCATCGTCGTCGGAGCCCGGTCGAGCCGCGACGGCGTGATGCGCTTCGCCCAGCGGCTGCCGAACGACACCATGACCCTGCTGATGCTCGCCGTGTTCGTGATCGTGATCCTGGGCGTGGCGAACTCCTCGAGCGACGCCTCGGCCAGTCACGCCAAGGCGATCTCGGCGGTCGCGGCCATCTGCCTGTTGTTCGTCTATGTGACCTGGCTGCTGTCGTATCTGAAGGCCGACAACGCCGCGGACCCCAAGCCGGGCGCCGGCGCGGGCCTGTCGCTGAGGACTGCCGTCGGGCTGCTCGCGGCGGCCGGCGCGGGCGCCGCGTTCGTCTCCGATTGGTTCATCGCGGCGCTCGGTCCGGCGATCGACTCGCTCGGCATCTCTCGCGCGTTCGCGGGCCTCGTGATCGTCGCCATCGCGGGCAACGCCGTTGAGAACACCACCGCCCTCATACTCGCGTCCAAGGGCGAGATGGATCTGGCCGTCTCGGTGGTCAAGAACTCGGTCTCGCAGATCGCGGTGTTCCTCTTCCCCGCGCTCATCCTGGTCTCGTTCTTCTTCGCGACGCCGCTCACGTTCGTCCTTCCGCCGGTCTATATCGCGAGCATCGCCCTGGCCGCCATCGCCATCTGGCAGATCACAGGCGACGGCGAGGCGCGCGCCTACGAGGGCTCGGCGCTCGTGACGCTCTTCGTGATCGTGGCCACGGTGGCCTGGTTCGAGTAGGCGGGCGCCGCAGGCGCGGCTCAGCGAATGTTGTTGTAGATGCTGAAGATCGGCAGGTACATCGAGATGACGATGAAGCCGACCATGGCGCCGATGACGACGATCATGATGGGCTCGATCAGCGACGTGAGCGCCTTGACCTTCGCGTCGACCTCGGCCTCGTAGAAGTCGGCGATCTTCGACAGCATGAGCTCGAGCTGGCCCGATTCCTCGCCCACGCTGACCATGTGGGAGACCATGGGCGGGAAGACCGGATGCTCGCTGAGCGGCTTTGCGATCGAGCCGCCCTTCTTGACGGAGTCGTAGACGTCGTCCATGGCCTCGGCCACGATCGAGTTGCCTGCGGTGATGCCGGAGATCTCGATGGCCTGGAGGATCGGCACGCCCGAGGAGATCGAGCCGGAGAAGGTGCGCGACCAGCGGGCGAGCGCGACCTTGCGCACGACGTCCCCGATCTTCGGGAAGCGCAGCTTGAAGCGATCCCAGAGGTTGCGGCCCTTGTCGGTCTTCTTCCAGCGAAGGAAGAGGTACGAGAGCACGGCGACGCCCGGGATCAGGAAATAGAACTTCTTCGTGACGACGTCCGAGACCGGTCACCGTCACCTGCGTCATCGCCGGCAGGCTCGAGCTCACGGTCGGGTTCTCCGCGGCCAGCTCGTTGAAGATGTTCACGAAGACCGGGACCACGAACGCGCAGATCGCGAGCATCACGAGCAGCGCCACGGCGAAGACCACGGCCGGATAGACCATCGCCGACTTGACCTGGCGGCGCAGCGCGTCGAGCTTCTCCAGCTGGTAGGCGACCCTGTCCAGGGCCTCCTCGAGCTTTCCGGACTCCTCACCGGCTCGCACCATCGAGCGGTAGAGCGGATCGAAGGCCCCCGGCTGGCGCTCCATGGCCTGATGCAGCGACGAGCCGGCCTCCACGTCGGAGCGGACCGCGGCGATGGCCGGGATGAGCATCTCGTCCTCGGTCTGGTCCTCCAGCGTGTAGAGCGACCGCAGCAGCGGCATGCCCGAGGCGACGAGCGTCGCGAACTGGCGTGAGAAGACGGCGAGGTTGCGGTGATCGACGCTCTTGAAGCGCTGGAAGATGCTCTCGATCTTGAACGCCTCGTGGCGCTCTGAGACGTCGAGGACGATCAGCCCGCGGGAGCGCAGCTGCTCGGCGACCTCCGCCTTGGTCGGTGCCTCCACCTGGCCGCGGGAGGGAATCCCGGCGACGTCGACGGCTCTGAAGGCGAACGTGCTCACGGCGCCCGGCCTACCTCATGCCGGCCGGGGCGGGCGTGTTGTAAGCGCCGTTGCCGCCCATGCCGCCCGCAAGCAGGCGGGCGAGCTCCTCGGGCACGGAGGCGCGCGACTGGGCGATCTGGGAGGTGATTCGGCCCTGGCGCACGAGCTGGGCGAGGTGCGAGTCCATCGTCTGCATGCCGAGCGCCCCGGACGTCTGAAGCGCCGAGTAGATCTGGTGGGTCTTGCCCTCGCGGATCAGGTTGCGGATCGCCGGCGTGGGCACGAGCACCTCGCATGCGCACACGCGGCCCGTGCCGTCGGCAGTCCGGATCAGCTGCTGGGTGACGATGCCCTGGAGCGCGATCGAAAGCTGCATCCGCACCTGCTGCTGCTGGTGCGGCGGGAAGACGTCGATGATGCGGTCGACCGTCTGGGCCGTCGACTGCGTATGAAGGGTGGCGAAGACGAGGTGCCCGGTCTCGGCGGCGGTCAACGCCGTGGAGATCGTCTCGAGGTCGCGCATCTCGCCGACGAGGATCACGTCGGGGTCCTCGCGCAGGGCGGCGCGAAGCGCCAGGGCGAAGTCCGGGGCATCGGCTCCGACCTCGCGCTGGTTGACGATGCACTTCTTGTGGGAGTGCAGGAACTCGATCGGGTCCTCGATCGTGAGGATGTGCTCCTCGCGCTCCTCGTTGATCAGATCGACCAGCGACGCGAGCGAGGTCGACTTGCCCGAGCCGGTGGGGCCGGTGAACAGCACGAACCCACGCGGCTTGCGTGCGAATTCCGACAGGACGGGCGGCAGGCCGAGCGACTCGAGCGACGCGATCTCGTGGGGGATCTGGCGGAAGGCCGCGGAGATCGAGCCGCGCTGGAAGAAGACGTTGACGCGGAACCGTGCCACGCCCGGGACGGCGTAGGCGAAGTCGAGCTGCTGGTTGTTCTCGAACTTCTTGCGCTGGGCGTCGTTCAGGATGGAGTAGACGATGTCCCGCGTCTCCTGCGGCATCAGCTTCGGATAGCCCTCGAGCGGGACGATCTTGCCCTGCAGGCGAAGCGCCGGGGGGAACCCCGGCGAGAGATGCAGGTCTGATGCCTTGCCCTCGATGACCTTCGAGAGCACCGAACCGAAATCGAAACTCATCGCTGCATTCATCGTCGGATGGGCGCTGTCGCTTTAGCGGCGGATGGGCGCGGTGCGCGCGTGAAGCGCCGTTCTGACGTCGCTCGCCACGGCTGCGTGGGCGTCGACCACCTGAATCCATGAATATCGGTGAAGGAGGTAGCCCTCGGGCTCGGAGCGCCAGGTCCTTGCGTCTGTCGCGCTCCATGGCCGCTGGGCCCGCGTGATCTTGGGCACCGTCCAGCTCCACGATCAGGCGTTGGGCGCGCCACAGGGCGTCCACCTCGTAGCCGGCTATCCGGACGTTGACCTCCGGGATGGGAAGCCCGTGGCGACTGCAGAGATCCAAGAAGCGGCGCTCGAGCTCGCTGCGGGTTTGGGCGTACTGGGGCAGGTGCGTCGCGAGGGCTCTTGCCAGAGCGGCTGAACCTCGCTTGCCGTGGCCTCGGAGATTGTTGATTTCAGTGAGGGACAGGAGGTGGAGGTGGTCCGCCTCGCCAATTGCGGCTCGGAGGGTGCGGGTTGACTCGGTGGCTGCCAGGTCGAGGAGGGTTTGGCCGGGTGTGGTGACCGGCAGGCCTCTGTGGAGCGTTCTCCGCGGGTTGGGATGGTGGTGCGCGCGGAGTGACTTCAGTGAGCAAACCCGTCGCGGGGTGGTGATGTGGATCGTTGGCGGCTCGCGTTGGAGAAATCCTCTCCACCATGCGGCGGTTGCATGGCTGAGCGCCGCGCCTGGGCCGGCGTAGAGGACCGCGGCGAGCAGCCGTGCCTGGGTCGAAAGGCCCGCATGCCCGACCGCGTATACGCCTGAGTAGATTCGAATGAACTTGCCCGCCTGAATCCAGCGGGTTACGGCCGCCCCCTTCCAGCCCATCGCCAGCAACTGCCACCTTGCGACGACTCCCCACTGTCGAGTGGCGAGCTGGGCCAACCCGACTTCCCGGCGTTCTCCTGCAAGTAGCGTTCGCTTTCCGAGCGCAGTTTGCGAAAGAACGGGCATGACCGCCACGATGGCGGCCCTTCAGTGCCTGATCAACGCCCGTTTGTGCCCAGAGCGCGTCTGAACTGGGCGCGAATGCCTACGCGCTCACCCGCGCGACCTCGGAGATCGAGGTGATGCCGTCGCGCACCTTGATGAGGCCGTCCTCGCGCAGCGAGAGCATGCCCTCCGAGCGCGCCACGGCGGTGATCTCCGCCTCGGCGGCGCCCTCGACGGTGAGCTCCTTCACGGCCTCGCTCATCGTCATCACGGAGAAGAGCCCGACGCGACCACGGTAGCCCGTGCGGTTGCAGCGGCTGCAGCCGACCGGCTCGTAGGCCTCGAGGTCGGCCCCAACGCGGAATCCGGCCTCGGTGAGGGCATTCTTCGACACGACCGTGCGCTTCTTGCAGTGCTGGCATAGCTTTCGGGCCAGGCGCTGGGCCACCACGGCCTCGAGCGCCGACGCCGTCAGGAAGGTCTCGATCCCCATCTTCGAGAGGCGGACGATCGACCCCGGGGCGTTGTTCGTGTGGAGGGTCGAGAGGACCATGTGGCCGGTGAGGGCGGCCTCGATGGCGATTCGCGCCGTCTCGGCGTCGCGGATCTCGCCGACCATGATGATGTCGGGGTCCGAGCGCAGGATCGACCTCAGGCCCGTCGCGAAGCTCAGGCCCGCCTTGGGGTTGACGTTGATCTGGTTGATCCCGTCGATCCGGTACTCGACCGGATCCTCGATGGTGATCACGTTCTGCTGGACCGAGTCGAGCTCACCGAGCGCCGCGTAGAGGGTGGTCGACTTGCCCGAGCCGGTCGGCCCGGTGACGAGCACGCACCCGTGGGGCTGGTTGAAGGAGCGGCTGAAGGCCTCACGCCCCGAGCCGTCCATGCCGAGCTCGTCGAGGGTGCGGAGCGCCTGGTTCTTGTCCAGGATGCGGATCGTCGCCCCCTCACCGCGCTGGGTCGGCAGCGTCACGACGCGCATGTCGACGGGATTGCCGTCGATGGCGATCCCGACGCGGCCGTCCTGGGGAACCCGCTTCTCGGCGATGTCCAGCTCGCTCATGATCTTGATGCGCGAGACGACTCCGGCGACCATGCGCCTGGGAACCCGGGCGGCCTCGAAGAGAACTCCGTCGACGCGGAAGCGCACCCGCATCTCGTCCTCCTCGGGCTCGAAGTGGATGTCCGACGCGCCCTCGGTGACGGCCTGGGCGAGAATGGAGTGCACGAGCTTGATGACCGGCGCGTCGTCCGCGGACTCGCGCAGGTCCGTGACCTCCCCCTCGGACTCGTAGTCGTCTGCGTCCTCCTCGGCCATGAGGTCGGTGACCGAATGCTCGAGCGTGGTGAGCTGCTTGAGGAGCTCCTCGATGTCCTCCTCGGAGGCGACCGCCACCTTGCAGTCGAGGCCCGTGATCATCTTGATGTCGTCGATCGCGAGGACGTTGGCGGGGTCGGTCATGGCGACGAGCAGCGTGCCCTTGCCGGCGTAGCCCACCGGCACCGCCGAATAGCGCCGCGCGGCCGCGTTGGAAAGAAGGTTCGCCGCGCCCATGTCGACCTTGAAGGCCGCCAGGTCGATGTGGTCGAGTCCGTAGCGCTCGGCCACCGCCTGCGCGAGCTGGTCGGGCTCGATGACGCCCTCCTCGATCAGCAGCGCCTCGGGGGAGCGGCCCGCGCCCCGGGCCTCGTTGACGACCATGTCCACGCGCTCGCGGCTCGCGAACCCCAGCTCGACGATCACGTCGGTCACGAAGCTGGAGGTGTGGGTACGGCTCCGGGGCGGGGTCAGACCGAGGGTGCCCTGGGGCTCCTCGAGCTTCGCCGCCTCCGCGGCGGCACCCGTCGGCACCGAGGTGGGAACGGGCTTCAGGTATTCGGGTCGTCTGTCGCTCATCGTGGGGCTTCTCTGGCCGCCCGCCTCATGACCTCCAGCGAAGGCTCCTCGCCGGTCCAGATCCGAAGCGATGCAGCGCCCTGGTGGACCAGCACCTCGAGTCCGTCGACCGCTCGCGCTCCCTGCTGTCGTGCAGCTCGCACGAGGTCGGTCTCCAGGCTCGAATACGCCAGGTCCACAACCAGGTGTGTTGCCTTAAGCGCATCGGCGTGCAATGGAAGTTGCTTGAGGCTCGGCATCGATCCATCTGCGCCGCCCGGCATTCCAACCGTGGTGCAGTTGACGATCAGCTCGTAGCCGGCCTCCGGCGCCCGGCTCCCCAGCGCGGTCCCCCCCAGCTCGCTCGTCAGCCGCTCCGCCCTCTCCGGGGTCCGGTTCCAGACGGAGACGTCGGCACCCTCGCTGACCAACGCCCAAACCACGGCCCGGGCCGAGCCTCCAGCGCCCAGCACGAGCGCGCGCATGCCGGCGGGCGAGTCGCCGATTGCGCCCAGCAGCCCCGCCGCGTCGGTGTTGTCGGCGCGAATCACGTCGCCGGCGAAGGTGAGCGTGTTGGCCGCGCCGATGGCCTGCGCGGCCTCGCTCGCCTCGCCGCAGAGCGCGAGCGCCGCCACCTTGTGCGGGACCGTCACGTTCGCGCCGGCGAAGCCCTCGCCGGGCAGCGCGCGGACGCGCCCCTCGAATTCCGCGGGCTCCAGGTCGAGGGCCTCGTAGGCCCATTCACCGGCGAGGCCGAGGTCGGCCAGGGCCGCGTTCTGCATGGCCGGCGAGCGCGAGTGCGCCACCGGGTGGCCGATGACAGCGAGGCGCCGCATACGGCCCATTATGTGCTGAGGATCAGCAGGAGGTTGGAGACTTGCCGCCCGCTGCATCGCGGGCGTCGTTGTACTTGTTGACGAGCGCCTGGAACTGGGCTTCCGTCTTGGCGAAGGAGAGCCTGTTGCAGGCGCCCGGCTTCGTCACGTAGTAGAGGTAGGCGCCCTTGGCCGGATTGGCCGCCGCCTTGAGCGAGGCGAGCCCGGGGTTTGAGATCGGGCCGGGAGGCAGGCCGGCGTTCGTGCGCGTGTTGTAGGGCGAGTCCAGGGCGAGGTCCGACTCGGTGAGCGCGTGCGTGTAGTCGTGGAGGACGAAGCGGATCGTCGCATCGATTCCGAGCGGCGTCCCCTGGTGGAGGCGGTTGTAGATGACCTCCCCGACCTTCGGACGGTCGGCGTCGTCGGCCGCCTCGCGCTCGATCATCGAGGCGACGATCGTCACGTCGTACGGCGTGAGGTTCTTCGACTTCGCGTACTTCATGTCGATGCCCCGGATGTTCTGCCGGTAGGCGAGGAGCTGCTTGCCCACCAGGTCGTGCGCGTCCTCGCCGGGCTTGAGCTTGTACGTCGCGGGAAACAGGAAGCCCTCCAGGTCGTTGGGGTCCTTCGCGCCGTACTTGGCCGGGTCGAAGCCCTTGTAGCTCTGGGTCTCCTTCATGTAGTCGCCCTGCACGCCGTCCTGCTTCAGAAGCTCGGCCGTCTGCGTTCGGTCGTAACCCTCGGGGATCGTCACGGTGATGGTCTTCGGCTTGATCGGCGTGGGCTTCGTCCCCAGAGCGTCGATCGCGTCGCCGTAGCTCATGTCGTGCTTGAGCGTGTAGGTGCCCGCCTGGATGTCGCTGGAGGCGCCCGACATCGAGAGGCGCAGCCGGAAGAACGTGGAGCTGGAGACGACGCCCTTCTCCGACAGGACGTCGGCGATCTGCGAAGCCGACGCGCCCTGCGGGATCTTCACGACGACCCGCCCGGAGCCGCCACCGTGGAACGGCTGGTAGAGCAGCGTCAGGAAGCCGCCGACCGCGACCAGAACGATCAGGAGCAAGACGAGGGCGAGGCGGCGGCGGCGATAGCTGCGCCGGGCCTTTGCGCTCTGCGGGCGGTTGGGCGGGCGGCGCGCGTGCCAGGGGGTGCGCGGCGCGATCTCGGGCGCATCCTCGCCCCTGTAGGCCGCTGCCGGGATGGCGACATGCTCCTCGCTCACCCGCCCGTCCTGGGCGGGCGGGCGGTCGGGCGCCGCCGGAGCCGGCGCCTGCTTGGGCGCGGCCGGAGCCGGCGCCTCCTCTTCGGGCACCTCGCGCTCGGCTTGGCCTCGGCCTCCTGGACGCGGTCGCCGAGCCGCTTTCGCCGGCGCTCCTCGCGCTCGCGCCGGCGCTCCTCGCGCTCGATCGCCTTCTCGTCCTCGGCGAAGGGGTCCGACCAGTCGCCCGGCATCAGCCCGCCTCGATCGAGCGCAGATAGGACTCCAGAAGGTGGGCGGCCGCGATGGCATCGCGCGGGGCACGGGCACCGGCCTGACCCGATGCGTCGGCCATCCGCGTCGTCAGGCGCTCGTCGTAGGTCTCCACGGGGGCGTCGGTCAGCGCCGCGAGCTGCGCGGCGAACTCGCGCGCCGCCTCGGCCTGCGCGCGCTCGGCGCCGTCGAGCGAGACGGGCAGGCCCACCACCACCCGCTCGGCGCCGTGCTCGGCGACGAGGGCCGCGACCGCCCGAGGCTCGGGCGGCTCGACGACGTCGAGCGGGCGCGCGAGCGTCCCGGTGGGGTCGCTGATCGCGATGCCGGCGCGCGCGGCGCCATGGTCGACGGCAAGCACCCTCACGTCAGCGCGCGAGCACGCCCTCGATCGCCGACCGCGCCGCCGCCAGCGCGTCGCCGAGCTTCTCGGGGTCGCGTCCCCCGGCCTGGGCCACGTTCTCGCGTCCCCCTCCCCCGCCGCCGACGAGCGCCGCCGCCTCGCGCAGGACCTCCGACGCCGACAGGCCGCGGCCAACCGCGGCCTCGCCGAAGCGGGCGACCAGCGCGACCTTGCCGTCAGCGCGGCCGCCCAGCACCACGGCGCCGTCGCCGATCTTCGAGCCGATCTGCGCGGCCAGGCCCATCAACTCGCCCTGCCCTCCCGCCGGGGACTCGGCCACCACCACCGGCACGCCGCCGACGTCGGCGGCCCCGCGCGCGAGCGCGTCGGCCTGCTCGGAGGCCTCGCGCTGCCGCGCCGCGCTCGCGTCGCCCTCGAGTGCCGACAGGCGCTCGGCGGCACGGCGGGCCGCCTCGAGCGGGTCACCACCGCCGAGGACCTCGGCCGTCTCGTCGAGCTGGCTGCTTCGCGAGCGAAACCAGTCGATCGCCGCAGGCCCCGTGAGGGCCTCGATGCGGCGGACGTTGGCGGCGCTCGAGCCCTCGTGGACGACGGTGAAGATCCCGACCTCGGCGCTCGAGGCCACGTGGGTGCCGCCGCACAGCTCGCGCGAGACCCCGTCGATCTCGACCACGCGCACCCAGTCGCCGTACTTCTCGCCGAACAGTGCCATCGCACCCAGCGCCTCCGCCTCGTCGCGCGCCATCTCCATGGCGCGGACCGGGCGCGAACCCTTGACCCACTCGTTCACCTCGTCCTCGACGTCGCGCAGCTCCTCCGGGGCGAGCGGCGCGCCGTGGGTGAAGTCGAAGCGCAGCTTGTCGGGCCGCACCGCGGATCCCGCCTGGCGGACGTGGGTCCCCAGGCGCTCGCGCAGCGCCGCGTGCAGGAGGTGGGTCGCCGTGTGGTTTCGCATGGTGGCGTGGCGGGTGGCGCGGTCGACGCTCGCGCGGACCATCGCGCTCGCGTCGGGCCCGGGGCCGCGGACGCGCAGGGCCTGGTCGGCGCCCACCCGGTAGACGTCGACGACCTCGTGCTCCCCGCCCGAATCCAGCTCGCCGCTGTCGGAGACCTGGCCGCCGCCCTCGGGGTAGAACGGGCTCTCCTCGAGCTTCACGAGCAGCTCTCCCTCGCCCGTGGGCTGGGCCGCCAGCACGGTGGTCTCCGCCGACAGGGTCTCGTAGCCGACGAAGGTGGTCGGCGGCGCGGAGGCGACGAACTCGGCCACCTCCTCGCGGCTGCCGCCGCCGGTGGCCGCCGCGCTGCGCCGTGCGCGCTCGCGCTGCTGCGTCATCAGCTCCTGGAAGCCCTGGTCGTCGACCTCGAGACCCTGGTCGGCGAGCAGCTCGCGCGTGAGGTCGTACGGGAAGCCGTAGGTGTCGTGAAGCTTGAAGACCTCGTCCGCAGCGACGGCAGCCGCGCCCTCGCTCCTCGCCCTCGCGACCAGCGAGGCCAGCAGCTCCGAGCCGCGGTCGAGGGTGTGGCCGAAGCTCCGCTCCTCGTCCTCGACCCAGCGCATGACCGTCGCGCGCTCGGCCCGCAGGTGCGGATAGGGGCCTGCGAGCAGCTCGATCGCGAGCTCGGCGAACCGCCCCAGGTAGGGCGGCTCGAGACCGAGCACCCGGCCCTGCTGGATTGCCCGGCGCATGATGCGCCGAAGCACGTAGCCCCGCTCCTCGTTGGAGGGGACGACGCCATCGGCGAGCAGGTTCACGGCGCCCCGGGAGTGGTCGGCGATGATCCGCATCGCGCGCGTGTTGGTGGGGTCCTCGCCATAGGGCCGGCCGGAGAGCTCGACGGCGAGGTCGACGAGCGGGCGCAACAGGTCGGTGTCGAACACGGAGTCGACGCCCTGCTGGATCACGGCCATGCGCTCCAGGCCGAGCCCGGTGTCGATGCTCTGCATGGGCAGCGGGGTCGTCGAGCCATCCTCGGCGAGCTCCAGCTGCATGAAGACGAGGTTCCAGTACTCCAGGAAGCGGTCCGTGTCGTCGCCCGGGCGGTCGGAGGCGGCGCCGAAGGCCTCGCCGCGGTCCAGGTAGAGCTCCGAGCACGGCCCGCAGGGCCCGTAGGGGCCCGACTGCCAGAAGTTGTCCTTCCGGCCCAGCTCCACGATGCGCTCGTCGGGGACGCCGATCGCGCGCCACAGCTCGATCGCCTCCTCGTCGGCGCCGATGCCGAGCTCGTCGTCGCCGCCGAAGACGGTCACCCAGATGCGCTCGTCGGAGAACCCGAATCCCTCGCGGGAGAGCTCCCACGCGAACTCGATCGCCTTCTGCTTGAAGTAGTCGCCCACGCTGAAGTTGCCGAGCATTTCGAAGAACGTGAGGTGGCGGCGCGTGTTGCCCACCTCCTCGATGTCCGGAGTGCGGAAGACGCGCTGGCTGGAGGTCAGGCGCCGGCTCGGGGGCTCCTCGCGGCCCTCGAAGTAGGGCTTGAACGGCTGCATTCCCGCGATGGTGAGCAGCGTCGAGCGGTCCTCGGAGGAGGGCACGAGCGAGGCCGAGGGGCGACGCAGGTGCTCGCGCGCCTCGAAGAACGACAGATATGTCTCGCGGATCTCGCCTGAGTCCATGGCCGTCGCAGTCTAGGTAACCGACCGACCGCGATCCTCAGGCGGCGATGGTGGCCTGACCGACGACCAGATCGCCGTCCATCAGGCACGCCGACTGCCCGGGCGCAACGCCGAATGCGGGCTCCGCCAGCTCGAGGCGCAGCGCCTCGTGGCGGCCCGGTCCGACCGGCTCGGCGCGGCAGGGGATCGGCGCCGAGCGATAGCGAAGCTTGACGCGGTCCACCCGCGACGACGGACGGTGCAGGCTCGCGGCCCTGAGCTCCACGGCGGTTCGCGCCAGCTCCTCGCGCGAGCCCACGGTGACCGTGTTCGAGTCCGCGTCGGTGGCCAGGACGTAGTGGGGCCGCGGGCCGCCCAGGCGAAGGCCCCGCCGCTGGCCGACCGTGAAGTTGTGGTGGCCGCCGTGGCGCCCGAGGCGCGCCCCCGCGGCGTCGACCAGGTCGCCGGGGCGATCGGCCAGGCCGCCGTGGCGCTGGAGGAAGCCGCGCTTGCCCTCGCCGGCCAGGAAGCAGAGGTCCTGGCTCTCCGCCTTCGAGGCGACGGGGAGCCCGGCTCGCGCCGCGAGCTCGCGGACCTCGGGCTTTCGCAGGCCTGCCAGCGGGAAGCAGAGCGAGGCGAGGGTTCGCGGCGCGACGGCGGCGAGCATGTAGGTCTGGTCCTTGGCGTGGTCGGCCGGCGCGGTGAGCAGCGGGCCCGCGCCGTCGTCGCGCAGCCGCGCGTAGTGCCCGGTCGCGAGGCGCGAGGCGCACAACCGGCCGGCCAGGGCCACCATCGCGTCGATGCGAAGCTCGCCGTTGCACGCGATGCAGGGGTTGGGCGTCGCCCCGCGGGCGTAGCCCTCGACGAACGGGTCGACGACGCCCGCGCGGAAGGCGGCGCGCAGGTCGAGCGTCAGGTGCGGGATCCCAAGCGAGTGCGACACGGCGCGGGCGCCGAGCACCGCCTCGGGCGAGCAGCAGCTGCGCTCGCCGTCGTTCGCGGCGTCCTCCCAGAGCTTCAGCGTCACGGCGACAACGTCCACCCCGCGCTCGCTCTCCAGCAGCGCCGCAACCGCCGAGTCCACCCCGCCGCTCATCGCCACCAGGGTCCGCTCGCCGGTCGGCGCGCCGGCGAGCGCGACGCCCGATGACGCCGCCCCGGAGAGCGCCCGGTGAAGGGCGTCGGCGGCGAGGTCCGCCGCGTGGCGCCCAGGCGCGCCGAGCCCGCCAAGCGCGCCCGCGACGTCGTCGGGGCCGAGCGACGCCGCCTCGAGCACCGTCGAGCCTTCGGCGAGCTCGGCCGCCGCGGCCGCGGCGGCCCGGGCGGTCGCGCAGCCCTCGGCGCCGAAGCTCGTCGCGCGCACCACGCCGCCGTCGATCAGCAGGGAGATGCGAACGACGTCGCCGCAGACCGACCCGCCGGCCGACCCCGAGTGTGCGGCGTCGGGTGGCGGGCCCAGGCGGGCACCGTCGCGCAGGTAGTCCTCGACGAGCGCGGCATCCACGCCCTGGAGCGTAGACGCCGGGGGCGGCTAGCCCGTGGGATACGTGGGGAGGTCCGTCGGGCCCTTGTAGTTGGTGTCCCGAAGCTCCTGGACCATGCTCTCGACGCTCTTGAAGCCGTAGCTCACCGTCGCCTCCGGAATGGAGCCCTTCGTCAGCGGCTTCGTGCGCAGCACCACCAGGGCCGGCGCGCGATCGAGGTCGACGCCCTCGGCGACGCGTGCGTAGGTCTTGATGTCGCTCGCCGGGGTCTTGAAGAACGCGACTCCCGAGGCCGAGCGCAGCGGCCTCGTGGCCGTCAGCACCGCGGCGTCGTCGATGCCCTTGCGCTTGACGACGAGAAGGGTCGACGACCTTGCCGGAGTGGTAGGCGTCGACGACGGCCGCCGGAAGGCCGGGGCCGGCCTTGAACGTGCCCTCGGCGGCGGAGGTGGAGGTGCTCGACCGGGGCTGCGGGCGCGCTCGCGACGGTGGCGCCGGGGTCGGTCGCCGGAGTGGTGGCGGCGGGCGTGGTGGACGCTGCCGCGCTGGGATCGGTCACCGGGGTGGTCGCGGTCGCCTCGGGGCTGGAGCCCGAGCTGCGCAGCGCCATGAAGGCGACGAAGATCCCGAGGACGGCGATGACGCCGATGGCGATCAGGGGATTGTCGTTGAGCGACTTTCTCATATCGAGACCGCCCGTCGCCAAGAAAATGGCTCCAGCTCGCCGGTGCCGCTCGGCCTGAGAACCTGAATGAACAGGTGGGTGTCTACCGAGCGGAGCGAATCGCGCCGTCCGGAAATCGACTCCCAAGCCGGATGTGTTGGCTCACAATAGGAGCGGCTGTCGTACGAGCTCGAGCCTTGCTTGACCATAGCAGTCAACCCTGGCATCGGCCACAGGCGCGCCTAGCTTGAATCGCGGGCGCGAGGAGGTGCGGACCGAACGTCGATTCCCAGCTCGCGAAGCTGCCCTTCCGACACCGGAGCGGGCGCGCCCGTGAGGGGATCGAACCCGGATGCAGCCTTGGGAAACGCGATCACGTCGCGGATCGAATCGGACCCGTGGGCGAGGGCGACGATGCGGTCGACGCCGTAGGCGATCCCGCCGTGCGGGGGGGCGCCGTAGCGCAGTGCCTCGAGCAGGAACCCAAACCGCTCCTGCGCCTCGCTCTCGTCGATCCCCAGGAGCCCGAAGACCCGTCGCTGGGTCTCGCCGTCGGAGATTCGGATCGACCCTCCGCCCAGCTCGGTGCCGTTCCAGGTCAGGTCGTAGGCCAGCGCGCGAGCCGCGCCCGGATCGTCGGGGTCGAGCTCGCCGTCGGGCGAGGTGAAGGGGTGGTGCAGCGAGTCCCAGCGGCCCTCGTCGGCGTTCCACTCGAACAGCGGCCAGTCCACGACCCAGCAGAAGGAGTTCTCGCCCTCGGCGATCATGCCGAAGCGCTCGCCGAGCGCAAGGCGCAGCGCCCCCAGGACCTTGGCCGCCATCGCCTCGGTGTCGGCGACCAGCAGCAGCAGGTCCCCCTCGCCCGCTCCCAGCCGCTCGCTCGCCGCGCGAACCTCGGCGTCGCTCAGGAACTTGGCGACGGGCGAGCGCCAGCCATCGCCCTCGCGGAAAGCCCAGACGAGCCCCTTCGCCCCGAGCGCCTGAGCGCTCTCCACCAGGCCGTCGAGGTCGGCCCGCGACATCTCGCGCGCGCCGGCGTTGAGCCCGCGGATGGCCCCGCCCGACTTCACGACACCGCCGAACGCGTTGAACTCGGTTCCCTCGAACACCTCGGTGAGCTCGGCTATCTCCAGCCCGAAGCGCATGTCCGGCCTGTCCGTGCCGAACCGCGACATCGCCTCGTCGTAGCCGATGCGGGGGATCGGAACCGGCACCTCGATCCCGGCCGCCGCCAGGACATGGGCGATCAGGCGCTCGTTCAGATCGAGCACGTCCTCGCGCTCGACGAAGGACATCTCGATGTCGAGCTGGGTGAAGTCGAAGCCGCGGTCGGCGCGCAGATCCTCGTCGCGAAAGCAGCGCACCACCTGGTAGTAACGCTCGAAGCCGGCCACCATCAGCATCTGCTTGAAGAGCTGCGGCGACTGCGGCAGCGCGTAGAAGGCCCCCTTCTGCAGGCGGCTCGGCACGAGGAAGTCGCGGGCGCCCTCGGGCGTCGAGCGCGTGAGCACCGGCGTCTCGACGTCGACGAAGCCCTCGGCGTCGAGGAACTCGCGCATCGCCGTGACGATGCGGTGGCGAAGCAGCAGACCGTCCCGCATGCGCTCACGCCGCAGGTCGAGGTAGCGGTGCTTCAGGCGCAGCTCCTCCCCCACCTCGCCCGAGTAGCCCTCGATCTCGAACGGCGGCGTGTCGGCGTCGGCCAGCATCTCGGCCTCGCGCACTCGCACCTCGAACTCGCCGGTGGCGAGCTCGGGGTTGACCGTCTCGGGCGCTCGCTCGACCGCCGGGCCGGCGATGCTCAGCACGTCCTCCGAGCGCAGGCGGTGTGCCAGCTCCATCACGTCGGCGCTCACCTCGTCGGGGTTGAAGACGAGCTGCACCAGGCCCGTGCGATCGCGCAGGTCGATGAACACCAGCCCGCCGTGATCACGGCGACGGTGCACCCAGCCGGCAACCCGGACGTCGCCGCCCACTCGCTCGCGCAGGACCTCCCCGCACCAGGTGTCGCGATACCGGTTGGGCGGCAGGTAGGGCGATGCGGCGCTCACTGCTCGCCCCCGATTGCGCCCACCGCGTCGGACGGGTCGATCGTGGTCTGCTCGCCGGTGCTCATGTTCCGAAGCTGGGCCGTCCCATCGAGCTCGAGGATGATGGTTGCGCGGGCGCCCAGGCGGTCGGCCTGCTTGAGCTGTCCCTTCAGGCTGCGACCCGCGAGGTCGGTCTCGACCGCCAGGCCGGCGCGCCGCAGCTCGCCGACCAGCGCGGCGGCGCGGTGAGCCAGCTCGCCCTCGCCGAATGCCACGAAGACGTCGATGGCCGGCGCCGGGGCCTCGAGCCCGGCCGCCATGAGGATCCTCTCGACGCCCGCCGCGAAGCCCACGGCCGGCGTCTCGGGGCCGCCGAGCTCGGAGACGAGCCGGTCGTAGCGCCCGCCTCCGCCGAGCTGCGACTGGGCGCCGAGCCGGTCGGAGTGGAATTCGAAGATCGTGCGCGTGTAGTAGTCGAGGCCGCGCACCAGCGTGCCGTCGAGGCGATAGGGGATCGCGGCCTGGTCGAGCAGGGCGCGGACCTCCGCGAAGTGGGCGGCGTCGTCGCCGTCGAGGCGATCGAGCATGGTCGGGGCCCCCTTCATCACGTCCTGGGTGGCGGGATCGGAGGCGTCGAAGGCACGGAGGGGATTCAGATCGATCCGTTCGGCGACCTCCTTCGAGAGGTCGCTCTCGTGCTCGCGCAGGTAGGCGCGTAGATCCTCGCGGTACTCCACGCGCGACTCGGGCGAGCCAAGGCTGCCGAGGCGCACCTCCAGCGACGGGATCTCCATCGCGGCGAGCAGGTCGTGCAGCAGGCCGATGAGCTCGGCGTCGACGAGCGGCGAGTCGGTGCCGATGGCCTCGGCCCCGACCTGGTGGAACTGCCGGTAGCGGCCTGCCTGCGGGGCCTCGTAGCGGAAGTACGGGCCCAGGTACCAGAGCTTCACGGGCTGCGCCAGCTTGTGCATGCCGTGCTCGACGTAGGCGCGGCAGATCGGCGCGGTGCCCTCCGGACGCAGGGTGACGCTGCGTCCGCCGCGGTCGTCGAACGTGAACATCTCCTTGCTGACGATGTCGGTCGCCTCGCCCACGGTGCGTGAGAAGAGCGCGGTGTCCTCGAAGATCGGCGTCTCGATGCGGCCGTAGCCGGCGCGGCGACACAGCCCATCGGCTGCATGGATCAGGGCCGCGCGGGCATTCGAATCCGCGGGCAGCACGTCGAAGGTCCCGCGCGGGGCCTTGATCTTCTCGGCCACGCGCTAGCGCCTTGCCTGGAGCTCGGAAAGGAAGGGGTTCGACGCCAGCTCCGCGCCGAGGGTCGTGATCCCCATGTGACCCGGGTAGACCACGGTGTCCTCCGGATACCCCTCCACCAGCCCGCGGATGCTCTCCAGCAGCGTCGGCCAGTCGCCGCCCGGCAGGTCCACCCTGCCGACCGAGCCCTGGAACAGGACGTCGCCGGAGAAGAGCGCCGACTCGCCCGGAATCGCGTAGGTCACGTGACCGGGGCTGTGCCCGGGCGTGAAAACCACGTCGATTTCGAGGCCGGCCAGGCTCAGGTGCTCTCCTCCTCCACCGAATGCTCGGCGTCCCAGCTCTCGAACGGCCCGAAGCCCGGCCAGGGGACGTAGGACATGATGTCCGCGAGCACGCGCAGCTCGATCTTGGGACACCAGACCTCGGCCCCCGTCGCTCTCGCGAGGGGCGCGACCGCGCCGACGTGGTCGAAGTGCGTGTGCGTGAGGAGGATGGCGTCGACCGTGAGGCCGAGCTCGTCGACGGCGTGCAGCAGCCGCTCGGCCTCGTCGCCGGGATCGATCACGACGCAGCGGTCGCCGCCGTCGGGACGGGCGATGTAGCAGTTCTCGGCGATCTGGCCGACGGTGAAGCTACGAACGTCCATCGTCGCGGGCGCGCGCGGCCTGCGCGCGGCGGCGGTTGTAGAAGAACGTGTCGATCGCGTGGCCCATCGGGATGTAGACGGCGAACATCAGGGCCGAGAGCGCAACGGCCGCCCCGGCCGGCTGACGGAAGGCCAGCAGGAGGATCGCCAGGAAGATCACCGCGCCGATCGCCGCGCGGCTGACGGCGCCGCTCCAGCTGGGCGGAGCCTGCCGCCGCTGGGCGGGCGGGCGGGCGCCCTTCTTGCCTCGCGACATCTGGGCTCGCGCCTGAGCCTTGGCCTCGGCCCGGCTTCGCGGCCGCGAGCGGCGCGAGGTGTCGACGGATCCGCCCTGGGTGCCGCGGCGCTTGCGGCGCCGTCGCTTCTTCGTCTGCGCCATGAGCCGTGATGCTAACTGTCGCGGACCCGCGCTAGCTGCCGCTGAGCCGGCGCTCGATCACCTGCCTGGCGGGATCGAAGCCCGGGATCGGCAGGTCCGCCGGGAACGAGTCCATCGCCGCCTCGGGGACCAGGCCGACGATCTCGGCGCCGCTCACCGTCCCGCCCGCCTCGGTCGCCAGCGATTGCACCAGCTCGGCGACCGCGCCCAGGCGCAGATTGAGGGGGTCGTGGACGTTCGTGGAGATCTGGCGGCGCCCGCCGCCCAGGTCGATCGCCATCGCGCGCACGCCGGCGGGGCCCCCTCCGGCCTCGCGCACGCGTCCGGCGACGTCTCTCGAGGCCTTCTCACCCAGGCCCTCCACCACGAGGTTGAACGCGGCCAGCGGGGGCCGCGACGTGACGAGCGTGGCGCCCGCCGTGGGGTGAGGTGCCGGCGGGCCAAGGTCCGGCTGCAGCTCGCCGGACTGCATCCGCCTGGTCAGCTCGGCTAGCCCGCCGCGGCGGAAGTAGGCGCGCTCACGGCGCTCGGATGACCTTGCGCGCTCGCCGTACAGGAAGACCGGGATGCCCCGTGCGGCGATTTCGTCGGCCAGCCCGCGAGCCGCAAGGGCGGCGGCGTCGCGTTCGCGCTCGTCCAGCCACACGATCGGTGCGACGTCCAAAGCACCGATCGCAGGGTGGGCGCCCGCGTAGGAGCTCATGTCGATCGCCTCGATCGCCGCGTTCGCGCCCGCGACGAGCGCGACCCTCAGCTCGTCGGGTTCGCCCGCAAGGGTGAAGACGCTGCGGCCGTGCACGGCGTCGCTGTGGACGTCGAGGATCCGAGCGTGCCCGGCAAGCGCCCGCTGCAGGGCGGCCACCGTCCCGGCGTCGCTTGCGGAGAAGTTGGGGACGGCCAGCACGTCAGGTCACATGATCGCGCCTCCGCAAGCGGGCGCGAGGATCGTCGCGAGGGTCGCAGGCTCAGACGAGCAGCTCGCCGTCGCGCATCAGCTCGTCGCCGTCCAGCGTGAGCGTGGGGCGCGTGACGACGCCGTCGATGTGGACGGGCACCTGCACCGTCCCGCCGATGCCGGCCGACGCCCCGAAGGCGACGTGCACGGTGCCGAGGATCTTCTCGGCCTCCAGCAGGTTCTCCGAGAGCGTGGCCTTCTCGTTCGTGCCGATGCCCAGCTCGGCGACGTTCGTCCCCTCCTCGCCGGCGGCACGCAGCGTCGACAGCAGCCATTCGCCCGCGTCGCCCTCGGCCTCGACCAGGTGACCGCCCTCGACGCGAAGGCGGGCGGGCTCCTTGGGAAGCCCGTAGGAGGCGATCGTGCCGTCGAAGACCAGCGTCCCGGAGGCGCTTCCCTCGATCGGCGCGATGAAGCCCTCGCCACACGGGAGGTTGCCGAAGGCCTGAGGAGAGGTCAGGTTCCCGTCGTCGGAGATCCCCGCCCGCTCGCCCAGGCCGAGACGGAGGTCGGTGCCGCTCGGCGAGGTGAGGTGGGCCTCCGACGCTTTGGTGAGAGCCGCCGCGATCTCGGCGCCGCGGCGCCTGATCTCGGGCATGTCGGCGCTCATCATGCGCGCGAGCACCTCCTCTTCGATGCCGGGAAGCGTGGCCGTCCGCGCGCCGTTGTCGCTGGCGGTCCGCCGCGCGACCGTGTGTGAGATCGACTTGTGGGTAGCGCCGATCACCACGTCCGCCCCCGCCATCGCGGCGGCGATCGGGGCCGGGGGTTCGTGCCCATCCATCTCGCGCGGGTCCATGAGGGCCAGCACCGCCTCGGCGCCGGCGCCGGAAGCCTCGGCCCGCAGTCGCTCGCCGAGATCCTGCGTGGTCGTGTCGCAGACGACCACCACGATCTCTTTCGGCTTCACCCCGAGGCAGTCGCGGACGACCGCGGCCACGGCGCGTTCGAGGTCGGAGCTCACGAGCGGGAGCCTAGGACAGACGCGAGCCGCCCGATCAGGCCGGGTCGGGCTCTTCCTCGCCCGGCCAGGTGCCGGTGAGCCGCTCGAAGCCCCGGCGCGCCGCGTGATCCGCGAGCCCGCGCGTGACGCCGAAGATCGCGCCCTCCAGGGCGAGCGCCGCCACCAGCTTGCCGGGCCGCGCGTCGCGGTGCTCGGAATCGGGCGGCTCGGAGTCGTCGATGACCGCCCATAGGCCCTCGAACGCCTTCTTGCCGATGAACCCGGCGAGGAATCCGCCCGCAACGCTGAGGGGGATGAAGAAGACCTTCATGCCCGCGCCGTACCCGGCAAGGCGGGCCGCGAAAACGCGAGCCCCTCGGAAGCCGCCTTAGACAGCCGCCGCGCGGCCGGCGGCCTCGCGGGGCTCAGCCGGTGAAGCCCGAGTCGAACAGGACCGCCTGTTTGCCGGCGACCTTGGCGTTGCAGATCACGTAGTAGCAATCGTAAGAGCCGTTGCCGATCGCCGTGTTGTTGCCGCCCTTGGCGGGGTAGGCCGCGTACATCCCATACGTGGCGTTGCCGTTGGCCTTGTTGTCCCTGATCTTGACGCTGTAGCCGCTGGTTGAGTAGTTGTCATCGACATAGATGCCGGCATACGAGTTGTTGTTCGCCGTCCCGCCCTCGAACAGCGTCTTCGTCGGATAGTCGCTCCAAAAACCGTACTCGCCGCGGTTGGAGACGTTGTCATGCCAGGCGACGTCGTAGTTCCTGTAGTCCTCCATGCCGTACGTGCTCGAGTACCCGTGAGTCGCGGAGTTCTTGATCGCCACCGTGCCGTTCTCGTACTCGATGTCGATGCCGTACCGGGCATCCTCGACCTTGTTGCCCACCAGCTTGTTCGCGGAGCCGTAGAGGACGTACAGGCCCTCGCTTCCGTGCGCGCTCGTGTTGTGCAGGAAGCGATCGCCGGTGCCGTACTCGGAGTCGAGGCCCTCGTAGGCATGGCTGCCGTCGAGCGCCAGGTGCACCTTGCGGACCTTTGAGTGCGAAGCCCCGTAGAGATAGACGTCGATGGCATAGTTCTTGATCGTCCCGTTCTCGACCGTGAGCCTGTCGTATCCGCCGCCGTCGTCGATCCCGTAGTAACTGCCGGCACCGCCGCCGGGACCGGTGATGGTGTGCCCGTTCAGGTCCACGGTCAGGCCGTTCTTGCCGATGATGAGTGCGTCGGAGTTGCTGGCGGAGCAGTCGACGTTGTGGTGGAGCTTGACGTCGTGGTGGAGCTCGTCGCCGCAGCCAGGGTCGGCTGCGCGCGCCGCGGGGGCAAAAGCAACCGCCGCCACCGCCGTCGACGCCACAAGCAACCTCAACCGCAGTCGCCGCTCAGCCATTGCAGCGCACCATGGAGCAGTCGTATGAGTCGTTGCCCAGGGCCGTGTTGCCCCTGCCGCCTACGTGGTACTCGGCATCCATGCCGACTTCGTTGTTGTTCGCCCTGCTCTTGGAAACGGTCGCGCTGTAGGCGCTCGAGGGGTCGTTGTAGTGGATGTACACGCCGTCGGAGCTGTTGCCGTTGGTCGTGCCCTTGACGAACCTGACCTTGGTCGGGTACTCGCTGTAGACCCCATAGTCGCCGCCATTGGCGACGTTGTTCATCCAGGTCACCTTGAAGTTCTCGTAGTCGTAGAGCCCGCTCGTTGTGCCCGAGATTCCCCTCGAGGTGTTGTTGGTCACTTTGGTGCTCGTCTCATTCTCGACGTCGATGCCGTACTCGGACTTGACGGCCTTGTTGCGATCGACCGTGTTCCTCGACCCGTACTCGACGGAGAACGCCTCGTCAGCGTTCTTCGCCACGTTGTGGGAGAAGACGCTGCCGGTTGCATATTCGGTGTAGAGGCCGTCGTAGGCGAGACTCCCGTCCAGCAGCAGGGTCAACCTGGTCACTACGTTCCTGGCCCCGCCGTAGACGTAGACGTCGTAATAGAAGCTCTTGATCGTGCCGTTCTTGATCGTGACGTCGTCCTGCGTCGAGTAGACCCCGGAGTAGGTGCCCGCGGCACCACCGGGGCCGGTGATCGTGTGGCCGTTCAGGTTGAGCGTCACTCCGTCCCTGTCGATGGTCAGCGCGTCGGCGTTGTCGCCCGAGCAGTTCAGGTTGTGGTGCAGGGTCACGTCGTGGTGGATCGTGTCGCCACAATGCGGATCCGCCGCCCGCGCGGCCGGCGTGAGCAACAGCAACCCGGCGAGGACCGTCGCCCCGACGGCAAGTCCGAGCCTGGTTTTCACGACGGCAGCCATCAGTTGCAGGCGACGTAGTAGCAGCCGTAGACGTTGTCGAAGGCCTTGTTGCGGGCGCTCGCAACTCCCGGACTGTCGCTGTAGAGGCCGTAGTTGTTGTCGGTGGCGAGGCTGTTCTTGATGCTGTTGCCGACGTAGCCGGAGCTCGGCGCATCGTCCCTGAACCAGACGCCGCTGTCGGAGTTGTGCTTGCCGACGACGTGGCTCAGGTGAATCCGGGTCGGCCGCTCGAGCTGGAAGCCGTCGTAGCCGTGCAGGCCGGTGTCGTGGGCGTAGCTGTTGCCGCTGCCCTCGTAGTCGTAGAAGCCGAGGGAGGTCGTGGACACGCTCGGGTCGCCCTTGGCGTAGCTGTTGGCGATCCTGTCCCCGGCGTCGTTAGAAACGTAGAAGCCGTCGTCGAAGTAGCCCATCGCCTTCGACGCGCTCACGTGCAGGCTCCCGTTGTCCTCGAGGTAGAACGAGTCGTAGGCATCGGTGGAGGTGATGTGGTCAAGGGTGTCGTTACCCGTACCGGAGACGTACGCGCCGGTGTAGCTGCCGGGGTCGTCGGAAACCAGCTTGAGCTTGCTGAAGCGGCTCTGCGAGCCGTAGTAGACGTAGAGATCGTCGTAGAAGTTCTTGATCGTGCCGTTCTCGACCGTGACCTTGTCGTGGCTCTCGTCGTCGATTCCGTAGTAGCCGTCCACGCCGCCGGCTCCCGTGATCGAGTGGCCGCCCAGGTCGATCGTGACGCCGTTCTTGCCGACAATCAGGCCGGCGGTCCCACCGCCCGAGCAGTCCAGATTCGCGTGCAGCTTGACGTCGTGGGTGACCGTGTCTCCGCAAGAAGGGCCGGCGGCCTGCGCGACCGCCGGCAGTCCGACAAGGCCTGCGGCAGCGGCCAGGACCGGGGCCAGGGCTCGGGGTCTCATCTCCCGGCCGCCTTCCCATCGCACGCGATCCAGTAGCACGGGTAGGCGTTGTCCACGGCGTGGTTTCCGGATCCGGTGATCCCGGCGTCGTCGGCGTAGAAGCCGTACTGGTTGTGGTTGGCGGTGCTCTTCGAGACGCGGCCGTGGTAGCCGCTTGAGATGTCGTTGTCCTCGAACCAGATGCCGACGTAATCGTTGTGGTTGGCGGTGCTGCTCTTGATCGAGACGCCATACGGATAGTCGACGAGGAAGCCGTTGTAGTTGCCGTTGGCAATGTCGTTGATGTACTTCGTGTTCGTGGAGTAGTCGTAGAAGCCCTCCGCCGAACCGCCTCCGTTCAGCGCCTTGGAGTTCTTGACCACGTCGCCCACGGCGTTCTCGAGTTCGAATCCGGTGTCGGATTTCGTCGCGGTCGAGTGATTGACGGTATTGGCGCTGCCCTCATCGAGGTAGAAGGCGTCGGCGGCGTTGTCGACCTTGTCGTGGGTGAAGTGGCCGCCCGTTGGGTAGTCGGCGTAGATCCCGTACCAGGTCTGCGTGTCGTCCAGCTTGATCGTGACGTGGTCGACGTTGGCCTTGGCGACCGGCGAGGAGAGGTAGATGGCCGTCTCCCAGTCCTTCATCTTCCCGTCCTTGACCGTGAGCTTGTCGTAGCCGTCGTCGTAGATCCCGTAATAGCCGTCGGACCCGCCTGCACCCGTGATCGAGTGGCCGTTGAGATCCACCGTGAGGCCGTTCTTGACGATGTCAAGGCCATCAGACCCACCACCCGTGCAGTCGAGGTCGTGGTGGAGCTTGACGTTGTGGGTGATCGAGGCGCCGCAGCTCGGGTCGGCGGCCGCGGCGACGGCCGGCGCGAGAGCGGCCATGGCGAATGCCGCGCCCAGCAGCGCAAGTCCCGATCCGATAGTCCTCCGTTGAGTTTCCAGCACGCGTTCCCCCTGGCTGAAGAGCCAATTGGGCACCCTATGACATCCGCGCCCCCGGCGTCAAGCGGCCCATTCGTCCACCGCTAGGATCCCCTCCCCGCCGGAGTAGCTCAGCTGGTTAGAGCAGCGGAATCATAATCCGCGTGTCGGGGGTTCGAGTCCCTCCTCCGGCATGAAGTGCCTGCTACTGCCCCACCTTGGGACATCCATTCGTCCCGGGTGGGGCGCAACGAAAGCTGATGCCGGCGAGGGAAACCGCGGCGTTCGGGTTCGCAGTGACGGCGACCTCTCCGTCATCAAAGGCGGTCACGTTGGTGGTGGCACCCGGCCCACCCGTCACCACCAGAGCCGTCTGCTCTTGGGTGTTCTGCGGCCGATAGCCGGGCGGGAGCTGGAACACCACCGCGCCGGCTGGCGGGGCTCCGCATTTCTGCGTGGTCCCTGCCAGGTGGACTTGACCGTCGAGGTCACGGTAATAGCCGACATTTCCCGAGACATCGGGGTTCTGGGAGATCCACCGGTCCGGCCCGGCGGATGAGCAATCGAGGGCCGTCACCAAGCCCGCGGCCTGGATCGGCGAGGGCGTAACCAGGTCCTTTCCCTTGACCTGGTGATTGACGATGTTCCTCGATCTGACGCTGTTCTTGGGCAGGTGGAACGCAGCGTAGGAGATACCCCCGAGGACGATGAACAGCGCGATTGTCGATACCACGTTCGCGTAGGTCAGACGACCTCGAATGCGGCGCAGTCCTCCCGACTTCCGAGACATCGGTCCATCCTACCCCCGCAGAACCCGGCCACGCGATCTCTGCTTGCACGCGAAGCCAGAAGCTCTCACGTCTCAGGTTTCGTGAGGTTGGAGCGGTGATGGCGCGGTGAAGCGCTGGGTCGCGGCGCCGCTGGGCAAGTCGACGCTCGCGAGACATCTTTGGGGATGGCACCTGATTTGTTTGCGCCCCCAAGGGGGCAGCAGCGCGGCCGACGGCCAACCACGCGAAAGACCAGGGGCGAGCTGTTCAGTTGCCCGCACCCGGCTCAAACGACCCGGGTAGGAGCACGGTTCCGAGGATCCGTCGGGTGCGTCCTGCCTTGGGCAGATTGGCGATGCGCGGTTGCCGGACGATGTTCAACTCGCGGGCGAGTTCCGCGAACTCCGCTTCGTCGAGCCACATCGCTGCCAGGTTGTAGCTCGCCCCATCGCGAAGCGGATCGATCGTCTCTCTCGCCAGGTAGCGGTCGAAGTCGCCGATTAGTCCGGCGACGAAGGCCAGGAAGGCCTGGCGGTGTTCGTCGCGGCTCATCGACGCGATCTCGTCCACGCCGAGTCGTGCGGCGGACGCCCGAAGCACGAAGGTGCGCTCGAGCGCACCGCGCGCGCGGCGCTCGCTGACGACCGCGAGGGCGGAAAACGCGATCCCGATCGCGAGTTCCTGGCCACCCCGCCTCCGTGCACCCAACCGTGCACCCAACTTGGGACTTTCAGCAGAACTCAGGTCACCTTGCCGTGCCTGAGAGCCGCCCGCAGACCCTCCCAGAGCCCCGCCTGTCCTCGATCGGAATCCGCGTGTCGGGGGTTCAGTCCCTCCTCCGGCACTCAGGAAAGCCCCGCAACGGCCGGTTTTCGCTTTCCAGGTCGCGCGGCTGTGAGGGTCGCCGGAGTAACGATGGGGCAACGCCCGGCCTGGAGGGTGGCTCTGCCCTCGGCCCTCGAGGCCGTCACTCGGGTGGGTCACCGCAGTAACTGATAGGACGTCTGCAGATCCTGCTGACTTGGCCGGGATGCCCGCAGACACGATATGCCGCCGACCGCCTGGCGGGGCGGAGCCAAGCCGGGACCTCTCGTTGGCCCTGGGAGTGGCGAGGACAACCGCGCTAGTGTTGACCGCCACGGCCATGATCACCCGAGGGAGCGAGCCAATCTTGAGGCGAGCACAAACCAAGATGACCTACGCGAACGTCATCGCGACCGTGGCCCTGTTCGTCGCGCTTGGCGGAGGCGCATACGCCGCATTTCATCTGCCGAAGAACAGCGTGAAGTCGAAGAACATCGTGAACGGACAGGTAAGGGACGCGGATCTCGCGAACCCCTTCGTGCGGGGGCCGGGACGGCTCGTCCAGCGCCAGGTTGACATCCCCAGCAACAACGGGAACGCCTTCACGCTCATGCGAGTCCCGGGCGTCGGCACCCTCTCCGTAGAGGTCGGCGAGTGCCAGATCTCACCGGGTTTGGTGAGCACAGCGCTCAACTGGAAGAACACCACCAACTCGCCAGAGCGCCTGACGTACGAAGGGTTCAACAACAGCACGTCCGCGACCGCCGGCCCTCACGGCACGGCCACGCCGCCACCACAGCTCTCGATTTTTGCCGACTCCGGAATCTTCCCGGCGGCGATCGAGGTCAGCTCCTACTCTGGCCGGCTCGCCGTACTCGATCTCTCTGCCGCCCTCGGCGATCCCGCGGGCCATATCTGTGGTTCACGGTGCAGTCGACTCAGCCCGGCTAAGAAATCACGGCCGCCGGGAGGCGCGATCATGGTCCGCGTGTCGGGGGTTCGAGTCCCTCCTCCGGCATCCAGCCTGCGGAGAGACACCCCCGACAACCGCTACCACCGGCGAAGCCGGTCGCCAGGAGCTGATGGCTCGGGCGACGGGCAACTACGAGCGGGGAAACGAGCGGCGCTAAGCCCGGCGGGCGCGGTCGCTGCTCAGCGGACCACGCGGATGCGGTCGATTGAAGAAGTCGGCGATCAGGAAGCCGCCGTGCCCGATCGGGACAGCGTCGACCGGGTAATCGGTCTCGGCCTGCCTGGGCGGTCGCGGCTCGTCGATCCGCGCCACCAGCCGACTGCCGTCCTTCTGCGTGTCAAGCGTGCGCCAGGTGTCTGACCCTGCGGGGCTGATCTCGATCCGCCCGTCAGCCAGCCCCGAGGTCTTATCGCTGACCTGCACGGAGATGAGGGTCGGATCGGACGCTGGCGACTGCTCAAAGCCAAGCTGCGGCGGGTCGGGGTCATAGCGCAGCGTCACCGGGACCGACCCCGCGTTGGGGTCCTGATTGCCGGCCCCATCCCTGAGGTAAAGCGAGACCGTCCATTCGCCGGGCGCCGGGACCTGGACGGGCAGGCTTGCGATGCCCTCGCCGCCCTGCTCGCCCTGACTGCAGCCGCCGCCTCCGGCGGCCGGGCACAGCTTGTCGATCGCGGCGATGATCGGCGCGCGATCCGTTTCGCTGGGGTTCGACCACGACAGCGTGAAGTTGTTCTGGTTGCGCCACTCTCCGCCGCCGTCGGCCGCCACGTCCACCCGGGTCGGGGGCGTGTTATCGATGTGAGCAGCGACGGGAGCCGACGTCCCGAGATTCCCCGCCGGGTCCTGCGCCTGGACGACAAGCTGCTGCGTGCCCTCGGGCAGATTGCGGGTGTCGACGGTGATCTGCCCTGCGCCGTTCGGGCACGGGACGGGGTTGGCGAACGCCCCGTTCGGGCTCGCCATCGAGCAAGAACGCTGGTCAGATCCGCCGTCCACGTTGCCGACTAGGGCCTCCGCGCCACGCACCCCGACGTTGTCCTGGGCGTCGTAGTCAAGCGGTTGGGTGCCGCTGACCCATGCGCCCGAGGCCAGTGGCGTATCCGCGGTGATAGCGGTCGCGGGCGGCTGCCCGTCCGCGATGCCGACCTGGGCCTGGTAGGTGCGGATGTAGTTGGCGGCGCGCGCCGAGCACGCGTCGTGTCCAGGGGCGCCCTGACAGATCACGCGCTGCACGATGCGCGTCGCGCCGCGCACGTCGAACGTTCGCGCCCGGTAGCCCGCCGCCTGCGCGCGGGTACCCGGCGAGCAGCGCTGGTTGGCGCGGATGTTCTTGATCGGGATCGGCGCGCCGCCCGGAACGTCGGCATAGATCTGCAACGCGTAGCGGCAGTCGCGTCGCCGCGCCGTCCCCGCCCAACGCAGCGTCGTCAACGTCGTGCCAACCGGCGCGTTGATCGTCGCGATCGACGCCGCACCGCGCGGCACACTTCCCGCCTGCACGACGTTCGCCGTGATCAGGCCGCGCAGCCCGGGCCCCTCAGGGTTGCACGCGCGAACGATCTTCATTCCCCGTGTCGCAAAGTCAGCGAAGGCCGTGGTGCTGAAGTTCAGCTGGTCGGCCTGACAGCTCGCGACCGTGAACTGACCCGCCCACGCGGAGCTCGCGGCCAGCGCGGCGAGGAGCACGCTCAGCACCCCCGCGGCGGCGATGACACGGACGGCAGCGGGCCTATGCATGCTCTGTCTCCTCTCTGGTCGCGACTCATGGTCCGTCGAACTCCCCCGGGCCACCGGCAGGCGCCGGCGCCGGCTGCTTGGGCTTCGACGTGCTTGTCTGCGCAGGCGGCTGGCTGGTGGTGCCCGGTGACGTGGGCTCGAACTGGTCCTCCGGCGCCGGCGGCGGCGCGGATGTCGTCGCGGTCGCAGCCGTCGCCTGCGCGGTCGTCGTCTGCGACCGTCGGCGTCGACGTGACGGGCGTCGGGGGTGCGGCGGTGACGGTTGGTGTCACGGCCGGCGTCGGCGGCGCCTGGGCGGCACGCGCGCGCCTGATATGTGGCTTGGGCTTGTGCTCGTGGTGCACCGTCCCGGCGAGCCCGGTGAAGACGGTGACCGGGTCGGCGCTCTGCTGCACGCAGTACGTCGCACCGCCGCCCACGGCAAGACAACCGGCGACCGCCGCCGCGACCGCGCCGGGCCGCACGCCGACCAGCGGTGACGGGTCGACCGCGCGGTAGTAGGCCGCACTGGCCTGCTCGCGCACATGCGCCACCGCTCCGGCAACCTGTTGGCGCAGTCCCGCGGGCCGGGCTTGCGCAGGACGCGACGCCACGATGTCGCCTCCTACATGCAGGACGCGCTCAGCGATGTGCGTCTGCCCCTCTACCGCAGGTGGCATCGGCACGAGCGCGGCGACGCGTGTGCGCCACAGATCCAGGCGCTCGTACATGGCGCCGCAGCGCGCGCAGGTGGCGAGGTGAAGCTGTGCTCGCCGCGCCTCGCGCCCGGCCGCGAGGCCGAACGCGTAGCGCGACACGAGCTTGTGCCCGTCCGGACATCCGCTGCCGACGACCCTGGTCAGTTGCTCGCGGCCGGTGGCCAGGATTCCCTCGACGTCGCGCTTGACGATGCGAGCAGTGATCCCCAGGTGCCGGGCGATCTCATTGCGGGCGAGCCCGTGGCTGTGGAGCACCGCGACCTTGCGCTCGCGCTCGTCGAGGCGCTCGAGGATCGCGGACGTGAGCTCGTCCAGCTCGGCTCGTTCCTCGCGCTTGATCAGCACCTCATCCGGCGGCGCCAGCGATGGGTCGACGGTCTGAAACTCCTTGGCGGAGGGGTCGACGAGGACCTCTCGCTTGAGGCGATCGCGCATGTCGTCGACCGTCGAGTCGGTCGTCTTCAAAAGCCACTTGTAGACCTCGCCCATCGTCTGCCCGCGGCACGACCGGCCGGCTTTCAGGCACGCCTCCTGAAAGGCCTCCTCGATCTGCTCGCGTGTCGCGCCGCGCTTCGCCGCGGCGACCTGCCCTCGCAGCTGGGCGCCACGCCGGCCGCCCGCGATCTCCGCGAGCAGTGCTCGGGTTCGCTCGGTGCCCGGCGGAGCGCCAACGTCGGTCGCCATGTCACCACTAGAGGGCGAGGCGACGTTTTTGGCCCCCATCGCTTCAACCGTTGTCAGATCGCTGACACACGACCCGCCGGGAGGCTCGGCACTCACCGTGTCGAGCCGCCCGCCCGTCACGTGTATGGCGGGACGACGCTGGGCTCGTAGGCCATCGCTTGCTCGGCCGCCGGATCGTCTCGGACGGGCTGAGCGGAGAGGCTCTGCCGACACCAGAGCGACCCGCACCGTGCCCGTGTGGCGCGCACCGACACAACGCTCCCGTGTCCACGTGGCTTCGGCAATCCTGGCCTCCAGTGGCGCCGCCGATACCCACCAGCCCGTCTCGTGAACCGGCAGTGCGCCACTGCGGACGGTTCCAGCCGCGAACCTGGATGCATGCCTACATATCGTGTCGCGTGCGCACGGCGTCGACTGCTTCAGCGGCGAGCGCCGCACACGCGGTACAGCTGGCGCGCAGACCCGCCATGTACCGGGCCGACGAGCCGCGGGGAGTCTTCACGAGACACCGCAAGCACGCGGACGGAGCCAGAGTGGACCCGGACGAGCGCGAGTGGACGGAGTGGCAAGACGACCAGGGGGAGGAGTGAGCCTGCTCCAACGCCGGTCCGACGAGCACGGATCCGCCGTCCGAGGCCTCGCGGCGGAAACTCAGGACTCCCGCGGAGTCTGAGGACTCAGGACGGGCTGGCTGGCGGGTTCCGGCGCGGATACGCGCGCCGGTGAGACCGCTTACTGATGCGCGTCGTCGCAACCGAGCCAAAATGAAGTAGCGGCCCGCGGCGCACCCGGCTGCAGCCGGGGAGCGCGCGTCCACCGGGCCGGCTGAACTCCCGGCGCGGGGCCAGTCGCTCGTCGCCGCGAGCGGTGCCCGGCCTTGGTCAATTGCAGTCGCACCGCCTAGCGGCGAGGCACGCCTCGTTCTTGGCCCCTTGCTGGTCCTCATACGCCTGGTTGTCGTGGTGCACTTGCCCGGGTAGCTGCCGGCTCCTGCGGGAGTTCGAACACCGCGACAGTGAGCGCGCTCGCGAGGCTTCTGAGATCCGTCCGAGAACGTCTTCGCGCGAACTCCCTGCACCGCGGGAAAGGCGATACCGGCGCGACACTGCTGAGCGTCGAGCGAGTGCTCCTTGAACCACGGCCATAGTTCCCGGGCTCCGCGGATGAATGCCTGGTAGAGCGCAGCCTGTCCGATGGCGTGGCGGTAGTACTTCCCTTGCCCCTGCGTGGCGACCTTCAGTTCGACCACCCATGGGACGCGGCCCTCCCTGAAGAGAAGATCCGTGTACGTACCCGCCACCGACTGTCGGACCACGACCGGCACCGGCTAAGAGTCGGCGGCCATCGGTATGGTCGAGCGCGTGGGCATCTGGGCCAAGCTCAAGGAGCGTGTTACAAGCGCCGCGGTCGCGAGAGCGGCCGAGTTGGTGCGGTCGGTGGAGGCCGCGACGGATGAGCGCGGCTTGGACGATCTCCCGAGTTCGATCGGCTGGCTCCTTGACGCCCCGCTGTTCATCGATGAAAAGCAGGTCGAGGCGTTCTACGACGCGGTGCTCGCCCAGATTTCGAAGGCACATCTGTAACACTCTCTGACTCGATCTCGGCGTCGACGACCATCGGCACTGGCGTCACTGTCGGCGCCGCCATCCCGTGGCTTGCGAAGGCCGAAGGGACCGCGAAAGCCGAGGCGACGGACAAACGTGACGAAGGCCGACAGGCGTCGTTCCGTCGCGTCGTCAACCCATATCGTCACCTTCTTGCGTTGGCGTTGCACTACGCGTCCGAGCAGCCCTTGCGCTTGGTCTTGGCGTCTCCGCCGGACACGATCACCGATGCCGCCGGCGCCGATATCACGGGCTCTTGGAGCACTCCCGACTTCATCGGTAAGTCTTGGAGATGCTGAGCGACGAGTACAACATCCCGGTGGCCAGCACGCCGTACTTCACCGGCGGCGAGGAAGAACCGGGCCGAACCGAAAAAATCGCATTGTCGCTTCCGCCTGCCATACGTGTCGAACCGATTCCGGACACCAAGACGCTTTCGCAAATGATCGCAAGCGGGGAGCTCGACGCGATGTACACGGCGCGCGCGCCTTCCACTTTTGGAGATGGAACCGGCAAAGTGCGCCGGCTGTTCGAAAATTACGGCGCGGTGGAGCGCGAGTATTACCGCAAAACCAAGATCTTTCCCATCATGCATACGGTCGTCATCCGGCGCGATGTGTACAGGCAAATCCCTGGATCGCGCAGTCGCTGCACAAAGCCTTTGTGTTGTCGCAGCGGGAGGCCTATGCGAACCTGCACGAGACGGCCGGGCTAAGGTAATGCTGCCGTGGGTTCTGCGATCACGTGGCCGAAACCGAAGCCGTCATGGGCAAGGATTTCTGGCCCTATGGGTTCCAGCCCAACGAGAATACGCTGAGCACGTTCCTGCGATATTCCTATGAGCAGGGGCTGGCGAAACGGCTGCTGACACCCAAGGAGCTATTCGCTCCCGAGACCCTCGAATCGTTCAAGATTTAGCCTGCTGAGCCCAGAGTCAAGGGTCTTCCCTAACCCCAAAATAATATTCCAATTGGAATATACTAATTGTCCCGGAGGGCATCTAATAAAGGGAGGCGTTCGGCAAGCAGATGATGAACAAGACTAGTACTTTTGAGGGTTGGCAAGAGTCCCAGTCTCGAAATTCTGAAAAACAGAGAGTGTGGAGTGATTCGGCGGCCGCGCGAAAGGTCACTGAGACTTTTGGCGTATGCCGGTATCGGCGTGAATGGGCCCGCAGCCTTGGGACATTCAGATTCACGACGCACGGTTCTTCGATCGGGCACTGGGCGAAGGCAGCATCGGTGTGGGCGAATCCTATATGGATGGCTGGTGGGACGTTCCCGCTCTGGACGAATTCTTCACCAGATTCCGGCGGGCCGACCTGGCGAGCCACGTTCACGATCTGAAGACGGCCCTGCTGGTATTGAAGACGCGAGTGCTGAATCTGCAAACCATGCAGCGCGCGAAACAAGTGGCGCAAGCGCATTATGACCTCGGCAATCGAGCTGTATCAGGCCATGCTGGATCGCCGGATGCAGTACACCTGCGCCTACTGGAAAGACGCGGCCACTCTCGATCAGGCTCAGGAGAACAAGCTGCACCTGATTTGCCGCAAATTGCAGCTTAAGCCGGGCATGACGCTGCTCGAACTCGGCGGCGGGTTCGGCGGATTCGCCCATTTTGCGGCCAAGGAGTATGGCTGCCACGTGGTCAGCTACAACATCTCCCGCGAACAGGTGGCGTTCGGACGGGATCTCTGCAAAGGCTTGCCGGTGCGCTTCGAACAAAAGGACTACCGCGAGGCTGCGCTGGAAACCGAGCCGCTTCGATCGTGTCGTGTCCATCGGGCTATGCGAGCACATCGGGCACAAGAACTACCGCCAGTTCATGCAACTGGCGCACGGCCGCCTCAAGGACGAGGGACTCTTTTTACTGCATACCATCGGCTCCAATGAATCGTATTCGTACACCGATCCTTGGATTCACAAGTACATCTTCCCGAACGGCCTGATTCCCTCCATGGCGCAATTGACCACGGCCTGGGAGGGCCTGTGGGTCGCCGAGGACTGGCACAACTTCGGACCGGATTACGATCGGACGGTCATCGCATGGTGGCAGAATTTCGAGCGGGCGTGGCCGGGCCTGCGCCCGGCGTATGGCGATCGCTTTTATCGCATGTGGAAGTATTATTTGATGGCCTCGGCGGGATCCTTCCGCTCCCGCAGGCTTCAGCTTTGGCAGATCGTCCTTTCGAAGGGCGACATTTCTTCTTACACGCCGGTCCGGTAGGGTTGCGGTCTTATGGATCTGGAAACGGACCATCAGAGGAGGACCGCAACCCTCGCGGCGGAGATCGGGCGGGCCAGGGCGCGGGGCCAGCGGATCGGCCTCCGCAAGTCGACCTCCAATCTGTTCCGGCACCGCTCCCAGGCGGGGAAGCATTTCATCGATGTACGCGGCTTCAAGCAGTGTCTAAACGTCGATCCGCAGCGGATGACGGCCGATGTCGAGGGCATGATCACGTACGAAGCGCTGGTCGACGAAACGCTCAAGTACGGTCTCCTGCCCGCCGTGGTGCCGCAGCTCAAGACGATTACCGTGGGCGGCGCGGTCAGCGGGTTGGGCATCGAATCTTCATCTTTTAAGTTCGGTTTGGTGCACGAAACCATTGAAGAAATGGAGATTCTGCTCGGCGACGGGCGCCTGGTGACCTGCTCCTGCCGGGAGAATCCGGATCTGTTCTTCGGATTTCCGAACTCCTATGGCACGCTGGGTTACGCGCTGCGGTTGAAGGTCCGGCTGATCCCGGCCAAGCCGTATGTGCGCCTGACGCACACCCGTTTCAGCGATCCAGAAAGCTATTTTGCCCGGGTCGCCGAGCGTGCGGATAGCGCCGTGGATTATCTCGACGGGACGATCTTCTCGCGCGGATGAAATGTACCTCACCGAAGGTGAATTCGTGGATCAAGCTTCCTCGGTTAGCGACTACACCTACATGGACATCTACTACAAGTCCATCCAGCGCAAATCGGAGGACTGGCTCACGGCGAAAGACTACATCTGGCGCTGGGATACGGACTGGTTCTGGTGTTCCAAGCACTTCTATGTGCAAAAGCCCGGGGTTCGAAGGCTGTTCAAATGGGGCCTGAACTCGGCGACCTACCAGCGGATCATGCGGCTGTCATACAAGCTCCTGCCGGATCCCGGCGGCACGGAGTCGGTGATCCAGGATGTGGACATTCCCATCGAGCACGCGCCGGAGTTTTTCGATTTTCTGCTCTCGGAGATCGGCATCACGCCGGTGTGGATGTGCCCGTTCAAAACCCGTCTTCAAACCGGCCTGGGACCTCAGTCCGCTCCGGGAGGGACTGCACGTCAACTTCGGATTCTGGGACGTGATCCCGTCCACGCACGAGAAGGGGCACTTCAATCGGAAGATCGAGCGGAAGACGATGGAGCTCGGGGGCGCCAAGGGACTGTACTCCTCCGCCTGGTACGATGAGGCCGAGTTCTGGAGCATCTACGATCAGCCGCGCTATACGCAGCTCAAACAGACCTATGATCCGCAGGGTGTTTTTCCCGACCTGTACTCCAAGTGCGTCCGGCGACACTAGCCGAGCGGCGGCGTAACAGGATCACGTGCCAGCAGCCCGCAGTCCGGCCAGCGTCATCGTCGCCGGTTCCGGGACAGCTAAGAAATCATACTCGGCACGTTGCGTCGAGTGTCAATATGAAGGGTCAACTGCGACGGACGGTGGTCGGACTCTTTCTGTTCGGCATCTCCTTCGGCTATGTCGAAGCTGCGGTCGTCATCTACCTGCGGGCGCTGTATGAGCCCTTGCGCCAGCGCCTTGACACCCGGCCGCGCTCCTGGCGACCTGTTTCCGTCTGGTGGATCGCGACCGGATGGTGGCCGAAGCTCCGGAAACGGCCCGGCTTCTGAACGTGGAAGTGATCCGCGAAGGCGCGACCATCCTCGATGCTGGCGGCAGCCGCGATGCTGGTCACCGGAGAACGGTCGCTCTGGCTGCCGGCCTTCTCCGTCGCCTTCGGCGTCTGGGACATCTCTTTTTACCTGTTTCTCAAGCTGTGGATCGATTGGCCGGCATCGCTTCTGACCTGGGATATCCTGTTTCTGCTGCCGGTGCCGTGGGTGGCTCCGGTTCTGGCGCCGGTCATCGTATCGTTCACGATTGTGGGCTGCGGACTGGCGGCTCTGTGGCGTCCCGTGGTCATCCCATCGCGTCACTGGATCGGACTAGTCCTGGGAGGCGCGCTGGTGATCCTGTCGTTCACCTGGGATTTCCGGCACGTACTGGCGGGGAATCTGCCGCATCCGTTCGCCTGGTGGCTATTCCTGTTGGGGGAACTGGTGAGCGTGGGATCGTTCCTGCACGCGGCGTTCAGACGCCGGTCATGTGGTAGTTGGGTGTTTTCACCCACCTGTGTGACTATGCGGCGCCCGCGCGCCGGGCAGGAGTGTCTATCAGGTGAATTTTCTTGGCGGCGGACGGAACGTGCGGCAACGGTGTAATCTTGGATGCCCAAACGAACCCAAGGGATTGGCGGACTTCGGAATGGGCCAGCGGCGACAGGAGAACTCCGAAAGCGCCGGAATCGACCATTTCTGCACGGAAATGGGCCTGGTCAACCTTGTGACACACGATGATGCGCGCCCGCGGAGCCACGGCTCTGATGGCCCGCATGCGCGTCCGGCCAGGGTAGATCGAGCACTCCGGCCTGAATGAGCACGGCGATCACGGTACGCGACCGGCCGATCTCTCTGAGCCCGGATATATCCGAGCCGGGGCGACGGACCAGCCGAAGTCGTGTCCGACGGCGGCCAGATCCAGGCGCTCGTTCGAAAAATCTCCGAGTAATACGACGCATCCTCTGTCCGCTCATGGCTAAGACTATCGGCACTTTAGTTGCCAAAGTGGATGCATGGCCGAATGCGGCCCGAATGCAGTCCGAGAGGCAGAATGCCGTCATTCTTCGCGGCGGTACTGCCATTGGGCAGCCCTGCGCACCGCTTGATCGTAGCGTTTCTTGCAGCCAATTGCTCTTGCTGCTACAGTTGGTGAAGTCCAGGTTCTATCGCCGGCACGCCCGGCCGTGACGGGGGTCGGCGGTCCCCCTAGGGATCGCCCTAGATCTGCTGCTACACTAGGTTGGCCCCCAAAATGAGCATCCATCTTGTCAATCCAAGCGATACCGCTTTCGGGACTGCAGTCATCACGCCGCGATGGCTGTACGTTCTGGCCGCTGCGACCGATGAGTCGTTCGGCGATCCCGAAATCTGCGACGAAACATCTAGAACATCTCAATCTGGAGCGCGTTAAGCCCGGCGACGTCGTCGGCATCGGCATCCACACCGGCAACGCCTTGCGAGGATACGCAGTCGGACGCGCGGCGCGCGAGCGGGGCGCCTGGGTGGTGTTCGGCGGAATCCATTCCACGCTCTATTCGGAGGAGCCGTTTGAGCGGGGCGGGGCGCATGCGGTGGTCAAGGGCGATGGCGACATCGTCTGGAACCAGGTGATCCGCGACTGCGCCGCGGGCACGCCGGAACGGATTTACAACGGCGGAAGAGTCGAGGCGGGCGAATTCAAGCAGGCGCGCTGGGATCTGCTGCCGCCGGACAGCTACATGTGGGCATCGGTGCAGACGGTGCGCGGATGCGCCAAGCACTGCTCGTTCTGTTCCGTGTGGCGCACGGATGGACAACGCCCCCGGCAGCGCGCGACCGACAGCGTCATTGAAGAGATCGTAGACCTGCGCCGCCGCGGCTTCCGCTTCATCGCCCTGGCGGACGACAATTTCTATCCGGTCACGCTGACCGACATCGCGCTGGCGAAACGGCAGAACAACCAGGCCCGGGTCGATCAGCTTGAGGCCATGCGCGCGGAGCGCTTCGAGCTGATGGAGCGGCTGTCGGAGCTGCCCAAGGACATGACCTTCTTCACGCAGATCACCATGGAAGCCGCGGAAGACACCGGGTTTCTGGATGCCATGAAGAAAGCCCGCATCCGGGGCGCGCTGGTGGGCGTGGAAGCCGTTACCGCCGAAGGTCTGAAGACGGTCTACAAGGATTTCAACCTGTCCGGCGACAAGCTGGTGAAGCAGCTCAAGACGTTTTCCGATCACGGCGTGCACGTTCTGGGTTCGTTCATCTTCGGCCTGCCCAGCGATCGCCCGGACACGTTTGACGCCACCCAGGATCTGGCCCAGAAGGCCGGCCTCACGTTCGCGCAGTTCGTCATGCTGACGCCTTTCCCCGGTACCGTCGACTTCGAAAAGTGGGAAAAAGCGCAGGGCGACGATCCGGCCAAGGTGGATGGAATCCCGTTGACGCGCTACTGGCTGATTCCCGCGCACAAGCGGCCGAAGATGTTCATGCCGCATCCCACCATGAGCTCCGAGGAGATGCGCGCGCGCACCCAGGGCGTGTGGGATCGTTTCTATAGCTTCGCTTCCGTTTGGAAGCGGTCGCGCTGTACGCCGAATCTTCGCGCGCGCCTGGCGTTCGTCTTTATCTCGAAGCTGTACCGTCAGATGTACGCGAGCACCGGCATCGCCACCGATAGCGCCCGCCAGAAGAAAGCCAACTCCTGGGCCCGCTGGCTCGCGATCCCCTGCCGCAAGCTGTTCCAGGCTCCTCCCATGCCGGAACTGCAGATGCCGCGTGCGAAGGCCGCACCGCCGCAGGACCTGTTCCAGGTCATTCAGTAGCGCCTTCCCATCCGTGCGATAAATAAAGCGTGGATGCCTCGCAGTCTCCCGCTTCGCAGTCCGATGCTCTCGTTTTTTTTGGCGCGACCGGAGATCTGGCCTACAAGCAAATCTTCCCTGCGCTGCAAGCGCTGGTGAAGCGGCACAACCTGACGATTCCCATCGTCGGGGTCGCCAAGGCCGGATGGAACCTGGATCAGCTCAAGGCGCGCGCGCGCGAGAGCGTCACCGCGCACGGCGGCCTGGACGAGGCTGCCTTCGCAAAGTTGTCGGCCTTGCTCCAGTACGTGGACGGCGATTATCGCGAAGCCGCTACCTTCACCCAGTTGCGCCAGCTTCTGGGAAATGCGCAACGGCCTCTGCACTACCTCGCGATCCCGCCCAGCATGTTCGCCGCGGTCGCGGAAGGACTGGCGCATTCGGGCGCCGCGAAAGATGCGCGCGTCGTGGTGGAAAAGCCGTTCGGGCGCGATCTGGCTTCGGCGCGGGAACTGCACAAGATTCTTCATCAATTCTTTCCCGAATCCGGCGATCTTCAGGATCGACCACTTCCTGGGCAAAGAGCCCGTCCAGAACATTCTCTACACGCGGTTCGCCAATTCCTTACTCGAACCCGTGTGGAATCGCACCCACATCCGCTCGGTACAAATCACCATGGCGGAGAACTTCGGGGTGCAAGGACGCGGGCGATTCTACGAAGAAGCGGGGGCCATCCGCGATGTGATTCAGAACCATCTTGCTTCAGGTGCTGGCGTTTCTCGCGATGGATCCTCCCACCGGGGAAGATCACGATGCGTTTCGCGATGAAAAATCGCGCATCCTCAAAGCGGTCAAGCCGCTTACGCCTGGCGACGTGGTGCGCGGACAGTTTAAAGGTTACCGGAAGGAGGAAGGCGTCGCGCCGGACTCGCAGCGTGGAGACCTATGCCGCCGTCAGGCTCTTCATCGATACCTGGCGGTGGGCGGGCGTGCCGTTCTACATCCGGGCCGGCAAGTGCCTGCCCGTCACCGCCACCGAGGTGATCGTCAGCTTCAAACGCCCGCCGCGAGAGACCTTCGAAGAGAAGGTGCAGGGCTTGCCGAATCGCCTGCGCTTGCGCCTGAGCCCGGAGGTTGTGATCGCGCTCGGCATGCGCGTGAAAGTTCCCGGCGAACGCATGGAGGGCGAAGATGCCGAGCTGATCGCGATGCATCAGCGCGGCGGACGAAATGACGCCCTACGAACGCCTCTTGGGGGACGCCATGCGCGGCGACCAGTCGCTGTTCGCGCGCGAGGATGCGATCGAAGCCCAATGGAGAATCGTGGATCAGGTGCTGGATGACGCGACCCCGGTCCATGAATACGATCAGAACACTTGGGGACCGGCGGAAGCCGGGTCGATGATCGACGATCCGGGCGGCTGGCTGAACCCGGAATCCGCTGGAGTCGCGCCCTAGCTTCTAGCGCTACTTGGCGAGCAGTTTGCGGCTCGCCTGCAACTCCTTCTGCCGCTGCGGGCTGAGTTTCGGGTACTCCAGTTTCAGCTCTTTGAGGGTGTCGAGAACGATCCGGGACACGATCAACTGGGCGTTCTCTTTGTCATCGGCCGGCACCACGTACCAGGGAGCGGTATGAGTGCTGGTGGCGCTGAGGCACTCTTCGAACGCCTGCATGTACTGCTTCCAGTATTTCCTCTCCTCGACGTCGGCCAGGCTGAATTTCCAGTTCTTCTCCGGCGTATCGATGCGCTTGAGGAAGCGTTTGCGCTGTTCTTCCTTGGAAAGATGCAGGAAGAACTTGACGATGCGGGTGCCGTTGCGGTGAAGGTGGTCCTCCAGGTTCACGATGGAACGATACCGGTCGCGCCAGATCGTTTTGTGAATCGACGAAGCTCCGCCGGAAGGCCCTCGGCCTGGAGAAGCTCGGGATGGACGCGAAGGATCAGAACTTCCTCGTAGTAGGAGCGATTGAAGATGCCGATCCGGCCCCGCTCGGGCAACTTCCGCGTCGCATTCCACAGGAAGTCGTGGTCCAGTTCCTCGGCGCTGGGGTGCTTGAAACTGAACACCTGGCAGCCTTGGGGATTGACGCCCGACATCACGTGCTTGATGGCGCTGTCCTTGCCGGCCGCGTCCATCGCCTGGAAGATCAGCAGCAGCGCATAACGGTCGGACGCGTACAGCACGTTTTGCTGGGCGCTCAGCTTGACGGACGTCTTCCGCCAGGAGCTCTTGATACTTCTTGCGTGAGTGGTACACGGCTTCACGCTGGTCGGCCACTTGTCTAAATCGACCTTCTTGCCCGGCCGGACACGGAAGTCGTCGGGATCGATCTTCTTCACACTAACAATATGCCACTTGTCGCGCAGGAGGTGCTGGGGGACGGAAGCTCTGTCGAGCAGCGCTCCGTACGCGAAGGCACGATTCAAGGCGGACCACCCGGTCCAGAGGCCTTGAACAGTAATACGATCCCGATCACAGTCAAGGCCCACGTGGACGAACACAGATGAACCGGCGGTTCTGCATGCGCCGGTTGATCGCCCGGCCCAGGAAGATCGCCACTAAGACGCCCGGCAGTGAGACGAGATAGAAGCGATTCACGGCCGGGGTCCACAGACCGCCGAACCAATAGCCGCCCATGCCAGCCAGGCTCGCGGGAAGAAAATAGGCTTGCAGCGTGGCGCGAAAATGCTCCGGCGACCACCGGCGCAGCGAACCGTAGATCGCCAGCGGAGGGCCATTCATACCGTACGCGCCTCCCAGCACCCCCGCGGTGAATCCGAAAAATCCCGCCAGCCGGTCGTCCTTCAATTCATGATTGCGCCGGCTGAGCAGGGCGTGCAGGGAAACGCCACCACCACTACGCCAAGAATCGCCTCGACCACCGGTTCAGGTAGTTTCTTGAGCGCCAGGAGTCCCAACGGGATCCCCAGGAGCGTCGAGCCCACCAGCCATCACGCGCTGCTCAAGTGGATCCATCGCCAGTCCTGGATCACGATGACAAGCGCGACCGTGATCGAGACCAGCACCGCGGTAGGCGCGGCTACCTCCACCGGCATAACGAACGCCAGCAGCGGCACTGCGATGAGCGCTTCTCCGAACCCGAAGGCCGAGCGAACGATGGTGGCGGCGAACAGGATCAGGATCACTTGAACCGTGATCCAGTGGGCTGGCATCATTCGAGCTTACACCGGATGGCGATGGTCACAAATGCGAATGGTTCTTGGGCCGGAAAGCCTTGCCCTGCGCGGCACTAGCGAGCGAGCGGGTCCGGGCGGAACTGGAACTTCACGATCTTGCCCTTGGTGCCTTTCCCGCCTTCGATGTGCCAGACGAAGTGGGTACCGTAGTTGGAGTAGAGTGCCCGGCCCTTCCACCCGGCGTTCGGGTCATCGATGCGGCCGTCGAGACCGCGTGAGTAGAAGCCCATGGGATAGGGGACGCGCAGGGTGGTCCATTTGCTGGTCTGGGGATCCAGCACCAGCAGCGAATCGGAATTCGATCCGGTGGCGATCGGCGTATTGACTCCGAAGCCGGATATGTTCTGCTGATCGACCCAGTCGTAGTAGTGGAAGTCGGCGGGAACGTCGGTGCCTTTGAATTTCGGGCCGGTGGTCGGGTAGAGAGTCCAACCTTCGGGGCATTCGGAGCCGTCGATCTTCTGCTTGCCGGTCAGGTCCTTGCACTTCCGGACGTCGAAGCTGGCGAGGTCGCTGCTGGCGGCGAGAGCCGTCCACACGACGCCATCGGTAGTGATATCGACGCCGCGGGGATCGAAGCCCGGAGCGGGCACCTTGAAGATCTGCGTGCGGCAACTGGACGGCGGATTGTCGCCGCGCTGCAAGCGGATCAGGAAGCCGGGAAAACTCTCCGAGACACCCCAGACGCTGTCGTCGACGGGGCTGGGGATGAGCCCGTAAAGATTGTAGTCGACCAGCGTGTCGCGGCTGGGATCGAACTTCGTGTTTTCGGGAACCACGGAGGTTTGATTCTGATAGGCCGTGGCATCCAGCGAGGGGACTCGCGAAACGTTCCACGGCTTGGTGATCTTGCCGTCGCCGTTCGTGTCGATCACCTGCGGGCACCAGCCGACCGCCTTCTGTTCGTCCTTGGTGTCGTCGTAGACCTTGGAATCGACCCAGCCGATGACGGGGCCGGTGAGTTCGTTGAAATAGACCGTCTCATCGGGATCGTTGTCGAACTGCAAGTGGTGGGTCCCGAAGCAGGTCTCGATGAGGGTGAATTTGCCGGTCTTCGGTTCGTAGAAAGACGCCTGGCGGGCGCTCGTTTCGAGCGGGTACCAATCGGCGAACTTGTTCGAGGGGTCCTTACACCAGCCGGGGGTCTTGTTGCTGCGGATCTGCGAGGTCATCCACACGCGGCCCTTGCTGTCGATCATGGGGTTGTGGGGGTCGGCCGGATTGTAGGGCGGATTCGACCACAGCCATTCGTCGCCCCAGTGGAGCGAGGGGCGAATGGGCTTGGGGAAGCGCGAGGGAACGGATTCGCGCGGCTCGCGCAAGGGGATGTCGAGAGCCGTGGTGCTGTTCTTCTGCTGGTCGAGAATGACGAGCTGGCCGTGGCCGGCGCTGACGGCATAATTGGGACCGTAGGCGTTCACCGTGGGGTGCTGCTTATCGGTGGAGATCTGGTCGTGCATGAAGGAGTGGTCGTCGCCGACGTCCCACAGCGTGAGGACGACGTTGCGCTCGATTCCCTGCGGGCGCGGAGGCGCGGGCGGCACCTCGCCGGCAGCGATGCGATCCGTCCAATCGGCGAAAACCTTGAGCGAACCTTTGCCCTGTCTGTTGAAGAGCGCGTACATGGTGGAACCGCGGGTGCCGGTACCGAGGCGCCACTCCCAGGCATCGCGGGATGTTTTCAGACCGGGCTTACCTGCATAGACGTCATCCAGCGTGCGCGTGAGCTGGTTGCCGAGCTGATGGCAGAAGTTGCAATCGGACTTGATGGCGTTGATCCAGTGGTTCTGCGTCTGCATGAGGGGCGTGAAACCGTTTCCACTGGATCCGGTACCCGGGAACATGGACGGGGCCGGAGGCTGGAGCAGAGACAGCCAGTAGTTGCCGGGGTAGACCTGGGCGGCTTCCTTGGGGGACTTGGCGGTATTGACGTGGAGCATGACGTTGTCCGCGTTGGGCTTCATCTGAGTCTTGTCGGAATCGAGGAGGCCGTAGCCGCGGACCCACACTTGATAGGTGGTGTCGGGGAGTTCAGGAAGGGCGAAGCGGCCCTGATCGTCGGTGACGACGGTCTTGATGAAGCCGGTGGGGAGCTGATCGGTTTGGGCGATGACCCAGACGCCGGCCTCGGGACCTTTTTCGCTCTGGACCGTGCCGGTGATGTAACCGGTGGGGGCCTTCCCGTTGGACGCGGTGTTTCGGCCACAGCTAGACAGGCTCGCGGCGAGCGCGGCGACGATCGCGACGCCGATGGCAGGGGAGCGTTTCATCTCTTATGAGACCTCTTTCGTGGTGTACTTGGCGCCAGCGCGGCATCCTTGCGGATGCGGATGAACATAGCGCTCTACTGTTTTACAACATTCTGAGGGCGACAGTGGCAGGAACTAAGACCGCCTAAGCGGGGAGGGCATCGCCAGGCGGGGCGTTGAAATCGAGCCTGAAAACGACTCAGCCTCGCCGCCCGATGTGGACGGCGAGGCTCGTCTGAAACTGCGCTGATACTTAGAACTGTACTCTAGCGACGAACTGGCCGGTACGCGGCTGGCTGCCCGCGCCGCCGATCGTGTTGATGTATCCGTATCCGCTCGACAGCGCGCCCGACGTGCCGTTCGGGAATGGATTCGTACTGAACGTCAGAGCCTGCGGGTTGTTGTTCGTAGGATTGTTGTAGAACGTCCGGTTGAAGATATTCTGGAACTCGAACCGGACTTGCAGCGTGACTCTGTTTTCCCTGGAGAGCGGGAACACGCGGCCGAAGCTCATGGATTCAGAGGGCTGGCGCTGCCAGCGGTAGCCTTCCTGGAATGCCGGAGCGTTCCCGAACTGGCCGGGGCCGACGTCGGTCCAAGCCTGCGGATTGAGGACAAGCTGCTTGGTGGGATCGAAGCAATGGCAGTTAGGATCCACCGAGAACAGCTGCTGACCGGGAACCAGGTTCTGATAGGTTGACCCGCCGCCCCAAACGGCCGGATTGTTGAAGACAGGGAATACGCCGCGCGCCAACTGGCCTAAGAGGTTGTTGTTGGATTTGGCAACCGCGAGCAATTGGCCGCTCTGGTATCGCAGGATCGCGCCCAGCGTCCAGTCCCGGGCTAACCAGGAAACTGCCTTCATTCCCATGCTGTCACCCGGCACTCTGGGAGTCTGGTAGTTGAGCGAGATAATGCTGACCAGCGGCCGTTCAAAGCCGGAAATCTCCTTGTTCTGCGCGTAATTGTAGACGTCGTTGACCGGCGGGGCGTTCGGCGTCAGGTATCCAGTATCGGAATTCACGCCTAGACCGAATTCTCTCGAATACGTGAACGCGTATTCGAAGTCGAGGCCGTGGGAGTAGCGCTTGGTGAACTTCAACTGGAGTGCGTCATACCAGGTGGCCCCCAGCGGCGGACCAAGGAACGGCGGCACGCCGTAGAACTGCGGATACGGCCGCAGCGCCTGCTGCAGGAGTTGCGTCGCCGGGAAACCGGGGTAGACCGAGGGAACGGTCTTGAATCCGGTCGAACCAGTGACAACTTGCAAGTTGGGAAAGCGCGCCTGCACCAGGGGCGAATTGATTGGCGTGACGAGTAAACCCAAATCGGCCGGATTGGTCGGGTCCAGGCCCGCGGCCTTGACGTCGGAAAGCTGCAGGCTGTTGTACGCATACGTGGACAGCGTCGGCGCCGTCCACCACACGCCGCGGTTGCCTACGTAAGCAACATCCAACACCATTCCCCGTGCCACTTCGCGTTGGACGCCGATGCTCCATTGGGTGATGCGCGGCAGCCGTCCGGCGTTGCGGTCGATGGAAATGAAAGGTGAAAGCGGAGGAGTGTAACCTGGCGCCGTTGTGAACGGGAAGTGCGGCGAGAAATCCGGGTAAACCAACGGTGCGTTGCCAAACCGGTTGCCCGGCGCGTAAGGATTGCCATCCTTGAGCAGGCCGGCCGGAAGTCCAGCCACGGGCTGGTCGACGAAATTGAAGAAGTCCGGCACGCTGTAGGTCAGAAACGCGTTGTTCGGCGAGGTGCCATAGGAGATACCTCCGCCTACGCGCAGCACCGTCTTGTCGTTCACCTTGTAGGCGATCCCGATGCGTGGACCGAACGCAAAGGGATAATTCTTGTTGAAGTTGCAGTTACAGTTTCCGCCGTAGATGACGGCGCCATTACGGCCTCCCGCGGCCGGGTTGGGCACATTGAACGCAGCCGACTGCATTCGCCCGTACTGTTCGCTCAACAGCGTCGCGTAGTCCCAGCGGATGCCTAAGTCGAGAGTCAGCTTGCGGTTCACCTTCCAGTTGTCTTGCGCGAAAAAACCGAGGGAGTGGTTGCCGAGCCGCGCGGCGGCCAGCGGAGAAACGGTCAGGCTGTTTTCGAGGCCCAGAACGAAGCTGGCATAGGCGAAGCCCGTCGCTCCGTTGGAGTAGGTATTGCCCGTTGCGAAGGGATCCGCGGTTTCGGCCGCACCAAAGGCCAGCGCGCCGTTTGCGCGAGTGGTGTTCTGAATCGGCAGACCTTCCATGATCGCTTCGCCGCCAAACTTGAAGGTATGGTTGCCCTTCACCCAAGTCACATTCGCGTTGAATGTGGGTTTCGTGTCTTTCTGCACAATCGCGCCGAAGCCCGCGCCCATGCCCACACTGCTGCCGCCCTTGGCGTTGTCGTTACCCGGGGTGATACTGGGAAATTGCGGGGCATAGAACGCGCCGTTTGTGCCGAACAGTGTGCTCGAATCAAAGTTGGGCGGAAGGTTGTGCAGCGAGGTGTTGAGCAGGCCCGCTCCCAGGTGCAGCAGCAGCGTGGGAGTCAGCGACTGGTCGTAATTGATGCGCGTGGTCTGCGATAACCCATCGGTTGGCTCGGCTCCGGTGAAAACCTGCGTATACCCATTGTTGTTGGGCGAGGTCTGCCGGTTGGCCGAATAGAAGAAAGACAACTTGATCGTGGAACTGACGTTGTGATCGAGCTTCAGTGACGGGATTTCGATGTGGGAGAAGTTGGCGTAACTGGGAATGATGTAGTTGTTCGTAAGACTAGTGTTGCTCGGTTGCGGCAGAAGAGCTTGGATCTTGAGCGCCGTTGCGTCCAGCCTGGTTAGCGGTATTTTGTTGCCGACGAACGGCGTTCGAACCACCTGGCCGTTCACAACTGCCTGCGAAGTCGGATCGAAGATCTGATTGCCGAACAGCGCGGTACCGTTTTCATCGACTTGAGGCACGCCCCAAGTAGCAACTGCTGCGGATTCAACGCGGCCGAAAAGTCGCCCTGCTGGTAGGCGGCGGTGGGTACGGTCGATCTGCCATTCCCCGTCAGCGTGTGCGAGATGAACTGATCGTAGTTGAAGAAGAAGAACGTCTTATCCTGGCCGTCGTAGACTTTGGGAATTCGCACGGGTCCGCCGAAGTTTCCGCCGAACTCATTGCGACGGATGGAGTTTCGTATGTGCTGCCCGTTCTTAAGCGAGTCCCGCAAGCCCGCGTCGGTGAAGGGCAGACCGGCATTCATGAAATCGTTCTGGTTGTACTCGAAGGCCATCCCATGATAAGTGTTCGTGCCGCTCCGCATGGTGTAGTTGATGTAGCCGCCGCCCGCTTGTCCGTATTCGGCGGCATAGTTCGACGTCTGAATGGCGACTTCCTGAATCGCTTCCGTGCCGGTCTGAACGGATTGGTTGAGTTCCCGCCAAAAACCGTTGGTTGCATCCTGACCGTCGACGTGAATCGTCTGGGAGCTGGAAGGCAATCCGTTGATCCGGAGCGTGTTCTCGTTTTGGAATTGAGCGCCCGGTAAGAGACCGATCACGGCCAGCGGGTTGCGCACGTTCCCCGCCTGGTTATTGTTGCCGCCGATGGTCTGCAGCGGGAGCTGGTCGACGCGGTCCATCGTAACGTTGTGACTCAGCTCGCCGCTCTCGGTCTTCAGGAGGGGAGCATCCGCTGTGATCGTTACCGATTCCGTCGCGGCGCCTACTTCCAGCGTGAAGTCCACGCGGTACGTCGTGAAGGAGGATACCGTTACACCTCCCCGAACCGCTTTTTTGAATCCTGGAGCTGAGACAGAAATTTCATACATGCCAGCCGGCAGCTGATTAAGAGTATAATTCCCGGTGTTTGACGTGGCCGCCGCGAAAACAGCGCCGGTGGCGGTGTTCTTCGCTTCGATCGGCGCGCTCGGAACAACGGCCCCGGCGGGATCCAGAACTGTACCTGTGATCGCACCGCGGTCGCTTTGACCGAATAGGGACACTACAGACAGGAACAGGCACACTACGACTGAACGACGCATAGACCCTCCCCAACTAAAGATTAAAAAGTCGCCCTGGAAAACCAGGAGCGTGCTTCTTCCCTTCCTAAAAGCTTGTGGAAGCTTACATCATCCGCATACGGGCGTCAAGCCCAAAGTGCTAAATGCTCCAAAGGGGTGAATGTCAGCGATCTTTAGAAACGTCCCTTCTGGTTTCTCAGCCATCCGGCTGGAGCGGAGACCTGCGAGGCCGTCAGGCAGAGCGTTTAGAGCACAGCAGATTTTTTTGATGGGACGTATCGCTCCGCGATCGCGCCGTAAAACGATTGAGCCTCGCCGCCCGTTGTGGACGGCGAGGCTCAGTTTGAAACTGCGTTGACGCTTAGAACTGGATTCTAGCGACGAACTGGCCTGTACGCGGCTGGCTGCCCGCGCCGTTGATCGTGTTGACGAAGCCGAATCCGCTAGACAGCGCGCCCGTCACTCCATTCGGGAACGGATTCGTCCGGAACGTGTTGGACTGCGGATTGCCGGTCGCAGGATTATTGTAGAAAGTCCGGTTGAAGACATTCTGGAATTCAAAGCGCACTTGCAGCGTCACCCTGTTTTCCGGCGCGAGCGGGAAGATGCGGCCGAAGCTCATCGATTCCTCCGGCTGTCGCTGCCAGCGGTAGCCTTCCTGGTATGCCGGAGCGCTCCCAAACTGGCCGGGGCCAACTTCGGTCCAAGCCTGCGGATTCAGGACCAAATCCTTAGTGGGATCGAAGCAGCGGCAATTAGGATCCTGCAAAAACAGCTGCTGCCCCGGAACCAGGTTCTGATAGGTCTGGCCGCCGCCCCAAAGGGCTGGATTGTTGGCACCCGCGCCGCATCCGAACCCGCCCCGGCCCATCTGGCAGAGGAAGTTGTTGTTGGATTTCGCCACCGTGAGCAACTGGCCGCTCTGGTACCTTAGAATCGCGCCCGCAGTCCAGTCCCGCGTTAACCAGGAAAGGGCCTTCATTCCCATGCTGTCGCCCGCCATTCTGGGGGTCTGGTAGTTGAGGGAGATGATGCTGACCAGCGGCCGTTCAAAGGCCGAGATCTGCTTGTTCTGCGCGTAATTGTAGACGTCGTTGACCGGCGGCGCGTTCGGCGTCAGGTATCCAGTGTCCGAATTCACGCCCAGAGCGAATTCCCTGGAATACGTGAATGCATACTGGAAGTCGAGCCCGTGGGAGTAGCGCTTGGTGAACTTCAGCTGGAGCGAGTCATACCAGGTGGAACCCAGCGGCGGACCTAGAAACGGCGGAACGCCGTAGAACTGCGGATAGGGCTTCAGCGCCTGCACCAGGACTTGCGTCGCCGGGAAACCGGGATAGACCGACGGTACCGTCGGCAGTCCGCCGGGCGAGTTCACAATCTGAAGGTTCGGAAAGCGCGCTTGCACCAGAGGCGACCGGATGGGTGTCGTCAGTAAGGCCAAATCGCTTGGCTTGTTCAGGTCCAGGCCCGCGCGTGTGATGTCGGCGGGGGTCAGGGAGTTGTACGCATACGTGGAGAGCGTCGGCGCGGTCCACCAAGCCCCACGGTTGCCTACGTAGCTTACATCCAACACCATTCCGCGCGCTACCTCGCGTTGAATCCCGACGCTCCACTGTATAATCCGCGGAAGCCGTCCGGCGTTGCGGTCAATGAAAATGAACGGCGAAAGCGGAGGAGTATAGCCCGGAGCGGTCGTGAACGGGAAGTGCGGGGAGAAATCCGGATAAACCAGCGCCGCGTTGCCGAACGGGTTGCCCGGCGCGTACGGATTGCCGTTCTTGAGCAGGCCGGCCGGAACTCCAGCCACGGGCTGGTTCACAAAGTTGAAGAAGTCGGGCACGCTGTAGGTCAGAAACGCGTTGTTCGGCGACGTGCCGTAGGAGATACCGCTGCCTGCCCGCAGAACCGTTTTATCGTCGAGCTTGTAAGCAATGCCGATGCGGGGCCCGAATGCGAAGGGATAATTGTTATTGAAGTTGCAGTTACAGTTGCCACCGTAGATGACGGCGCCATTCCGGTTTCCCGCAGCGGGGTTTGGCAGATTGAATGCGGCTGTCTGCATGCGGCCGTATTGTTCGCTCAGAAGTGTCGCATAGTCCCAGCGGATGCCGTAGTCGAGCGTCAGCTTGCGGTTCACCTTCCAGTTGTCTTGCGCGAAAAAACCGAAAGAGTGGTTGCCAAGGCGGGCGGCGGCCAGCGGGGAAACGGTCAGGCTGTTTTCAAGGCCCAGCAGGAAGCTGGCATAGGCGAAGCCCGTCCCACCGTTGGAGTAGGCCAAACCCGTGGTGTAGGGATTCGCGGTTTCGGTCGCTCCGAAGCCAAGGGAGCCGTTCGCGCGAGTGGTGTTCTGAATCGGCAGACCTTCCAGGATCGCTTCCCCGCCAAACTTGAAGGTATGGTTGCCCTTCACCCAGGTCACATTCGCGTTGAATGTCGGTTTCGTGTCTTTCTGGACAATCGCGCCGAAGCCCGCGCCCATACCCACACTGCTGCCGCCCTTGGCGCCGTCGAACCCTGGAGTGATACCGGGAAATTGAGGGGCATAGAATGCGCCGGTCTTACCGAATAAGGTGCTGGAATCAAAGGTGGGCGGCAAGTTGTGCAGGGAGGTCTCAAGCAGGCCCGCTCCCAGGTGCAGCAGCAGCGTCGGAGCAAGCGACTGATCGTAATTGATGCGCGTAGTCTGCGATAGCTGGTCTGTCGGCTCGGCGCCGGTGAAAACCTGGGTATAACCATTATTGTTCGGCGAGGTCTGCCGGTTGGCCGAATAGAAGACCGACACTTTGATCGTGGAACTGATATTGTGATCGATCTTCAGAGACGGAATCTCGATGTGGCTGAAGTTAGAGTAGCTGGGAATGATGTAGTTGTTGGTGAGGCTCCCGCTGGTGGGCTGAGGCAGAAGAGCCTGGATCTTGAGCGCCGTCGGGTCCAGCCTGGTCAGCGGGATCGCGTTGTTGGGGAACGGCTGACGAACCACCTGACCGTTCAAGGTTGTCTGGGTATTCGGGTCGAAGATCTGATTTCCGAATAGCGCGTTGCCGTTCAGATCGACTTGCGGCACACCGCCGGATTGCAACTGCGGATTCAGCGCAGTTGCGAAGTTGCCGTCCCGATAGGCGCCGGTGGGCACGGTGCTGCGGCCACCCGTGGTCAGCCTGTGTGAGATGAACTGATCGTAGTTGAAGAAGAAAAATGTCTTATCCTCGCCGTTGTAGATCTTGGGAATCCGCACGGGGCCGCCGAAGTTTCCGCCGAACTCATTGCGCCGGATGGAGTTGCGGATGTGCTGCCCGTTCTTAAGCGAGTTCGTCAAACCCGCGTCGGTGTTGGGCAGACCGGCGTTCATGAAATCGTTCTGGTTGTAAAGGAAGGCCAGCCCGTGATAGCTGTTCGTGCCGCTCCGCATCGTGTAGTTGATATATCCGCCACCCGCCTGGCCGTACTCCGCGGCGAAGTTCGAGGTCTGAATGGAGACTTCCTGAATCGCGTCCGTGCCGGTCTGAACTCCTTGGTTGAGCTCCCGCCAAAATCCGTTCGTGGCGTCCTGACCTTCGATACGGACCGTCTGGGAGCTGGAAGGCATTCCGTTGATCCGGAGCGTATTGTCGTTCCGGAATTGCGCGCCGGGCAAGAGACTGATCACAGCCAGCGGGTTGCGCACGTTCCCCGCTCCGCCATTGTTGCCGCCGATGGTCTGGAGCGGAAGTTGGTCGACGCGGTCCATCGTGACGTTGTGGCTCACCTCGCCGCTCTCCGTCTTCAGAAGCGGGGCCTCCGCCGTGATTGTTACCGATTCCGTGGCGGCTCCTACCTCCAGCGTGAAGTCCACACGGTACGTGGTGTTGGAGGACACCCCGATGCCGGTCCGGACTGCTTTCTTGAATCCCGGCGCAGCGACGGAGATTTCATAAGTGCCGACCGGCAATTGATTGAGAGTGTAATTCCCGGTGTTGGAAGTGGCCACAGCAAAAACAGCGCCCGTAGCGGTATTCTTGGCTTCAACCGGAACACTGGGGACAACCGCCCCGGCCGGATCCAAAACTGCGCCTGTGATCGCACCGCGATCGCTTTGGCCGAATAGAGACACCACAGACAGGGCCAATAAATTCAGGATTGTGAGATTACGCACAGCGACCACCTCCCCAACCAAAAGATTAAGAAGCCGCTGTAGACAGAAGCCTGAGGCGCGCTTCTTCCCTTCCCAAACTGGTTAGGACTTTACCTCACGTGGATACTGGCTTCAATCAAGCCCATTAGGGATGCGGAACCAACTCCTGCGCTTGAATACAGGGCATCCGTCATGCCTTTAAGGGATACGGAACTAACTCCGCCGTCTGAAGAATTCTAATGTGCTACTGGTGCGGCGTTTACTTCCGCTTGTCGAATTTCGAAACGTCCCCGCCGCATTGGGTGTATCCGGTCCGGAGGACCGGCAGGCGCAGGTTCCAGCCCGGATGAGCAGGAGAAGGATATTTCGAAAGGGCCGTGAGACTTGACTCCAGGCCGCCGGCACCAGGACCCATTTTGGCCAGAACGCATCCCGCCCAGGCGTCGGCGCGCAATTCCGCTGACCAGCCGTTCTTGATCCAGGCGGCGCCCATCGTCGCATCCAGGGCATGACCGACCTCGTGCGCCATGATGGCGACGATCCCGGTGTCGCCAAAGCGTTCATACGCCCCCGCAAAGAACTGCGGTGAGTACACCAGTTTGGCCTCGCCGGAATCGGCGATCAACATGGCATTGGGCGCCGTCGTGTTGCGGAAGAGCGCCATGGTTGGACAATGGTCGGCACAAATCGTTCTTAGGGCAGCATTCAGACGGTTGGCCAGCTGCAGGGCGTCGCTCGTAGGCCGTCGATCTTGGGCCGGCTGGTAGGAGGAGGCTCCTGGGCCCAATGCGCACAGGACTTCGGCGCTCGCACACCACGGAAGCAGCAATGTCACAAGTAACAGCGACCTGGTTCTCATTCTGACTTCTGGCTCCTCCTAGAAGGTGCGATAGGGCCGCCCGAGCAACTCGCGCAGCGCATTCATCCGCTCACCGCTGCCAGTTAGCAGACCTTCGGGAAACTTGCGGTACGCAAGAATATCGCGATAAATCTGCGGCCCCGACACCGAGTTCAATCCCAGCCCCGCAAGATACTGCAAACGCAGATTGAAATCATCATTGATCTGGGCGCCCGCCAGCATTGGCTCCAAATCCGGCGCCCAGCCGGCGTAGGTCGCCAGTAAATCCACCGGGGAATGGAATTCGACCTCGGCCAGCGATGCAGATACTCTGGCGTAGCCGGGCTTTCCCAGCCGCTCCGCCAGGGCATCCATATCGATGGGAGAATCATCCGCGCGCCCCAGCAGCACCAGGTCGTATCCGTCGCCGTTCAGAAAGTTGCTCCACACCGTTGCGTTGGGAAAGACACTGAAGAACGTTGCCAGCTCGGTCTGGACCGTTTTCTCATCGCTCTCATAGAGCGGCAGCCATTGTGCCACTACGCCGCCCGGATTCAGATGGCGCTTCTCTAACTCGAAAAACTCCTTCGAGTACAGAGTGGACGTCCCCTTGACCCAGGGATGGATGGGATCCGTGGTGATCACGTCGAACTTCTCCCGAGTGGTAAAGACGTAGTGCCGCGCGTCGTCGGAAACGACTGCGCGTGCGTGGATCGTGTAGGACGTCGTAGTTCTGCTTCCCGAAATACTCCTCGATGCGGGCGGGATCAGCGGCTCCAATTCACAAATGACGATCTGCTGCACCTCCGGATAGGGAACGAAGGATCCGCCCGTGACCCCCGCGCCAAATCCGACGACCAGCACCGAGCGCGGCGCAGGTGAATCAGGGCGGGGAGGTGTCCCATCATGCGCTGCAGGCGCATGTCGAGCGGCGCTGAGTGAGGCCTCGGATTTTCCGCTGACATAGAAGATCGCTGCGTCCCCACGCTGCGTGATGGCAATCGAAGAACTGATTCCCTCGCCTACGAATAAGCTAGTGGGGCCCAGGTCGGCATTCAGGCCGCGCAAGACGGGCGCGACGCGCCGCCCGTAAGCGACCACCTGCCAGGGCACCGGGGCGACCGTCAAGCGGACAAGCCCCAGCCAGCACAGCGACTCGCGCGGGCCAGGCGCGATCCGCCTGACCGGCGCTCCGCGCCACTGAGGCAAGCGCTACCACGGCGCCCGCGGCCGCGATCCAGCGATCAGGAAGCTGTTGGGAGCCGCTGTGTTCCTATGGCGGGAATCAGCACCAGGCTGAACACCAGCGCGCCCACAATGGCTCCGGCGGTATTGGCCGCGTACATCTCGGCCGACTAGACGGGCGGGGTCCTCCCCCTCCACCGCCGCGCCGGCTAGCGCGAGAGGAAAGCTGGCGCCCCAGAGCAAGGTCGCCGGGGAGAATCGCCCGCAAGCACCGGGTGACGTCCAGGTCGAAAGTGAGCCAGGGGCTGGTCGAAAGCCACGGATCGACGGGCCAGTAGGGCAGAGAATAAGCCAGCGTGAAAGCCGTCCAGGCAATGGCAACGGCGAGCAAGTACCTGGCAAACCGCGAGTGCCAAGCGCGGTTCGCGAAGCGGCCGGCGGGCCAAAAACGAACCGGCGCTGGTGCCGGCCCACAGTCCAAACAGAAACACCGCCAGAACGATCGAGAACGTGTAGACCGTCGCGCCCAGCATCAGGGACAACAGCCGCGTCCACACCACTTCGGCTCCCAGCGCACTCAGTCCCGAGAGCGCGATGGCTACATAGACACTGGAAAGAACCATCCGGTTTTGCGGTCTGGAACTCTCTGCGACCGGCGGGGCAGGCGACCAGCTTTTGTCGCGTGCCGCAAGCGCCCACGCGAGCAGAGCCACTGCCACGTTGATCGCCGCCGCGACGTGTAGGTCGCGACCCCCAGGTTGTAGACGCGAAGCAGATAGAAGCCCGCCGCCAGACAGCCAATGACCGCTCCGGCGATATTCGCGCCGTACAGAGACCCAGCCAGGACACGCCTTTGGGTGTCGTCTCCACCCAGCGGGCCATGGCGGGAAGGGAGCCGCCCATCAATAGTGTCGGCGGGAGCAGACACGCGGACGCGACCACTCCCCGCAGTATCACTCCCAGTAACCCGCTGGTCGCGCTCGCAAGATAAAGGCGCCCGATCAGCGGAACCCCGAACAGGGCCACAATTCCGAACGCGCAGATCCCCAACTCCAATAACGCGTACACACGCATCGGGTGGTGGCGCGCGGAAACCAGCCGTGGAAGCGCGGCGCTTCCCAGGCACAATCCTCCCATGTACGCCGCCAAAAGGAGCGCCAGCGATATCGCGGAAGATCCGATCACCAGTTGCAGCAACTGGAACCAGACGATCTCGTAGATAAGGGCCGCGCAGCCGCTGCCGGCAAATAGCAGCAGCCAGGGGATCAGATAAGCGACTTCGGTCGCTGGCGGGCCCGTCTCCACTGGGACTGGCTTAGCTTGGAGAGAGGAACGCCTGGACATTCCCTCACTACACTAACACCTTCAAACCTCGCCGAAGGTCTTTTGCGGGCATGTCGTAGTGCGCTTCCGTGTCCCCGAGCTATCCGCCGCTCAGAACGAAACGGCAGGTCCATTCCCCGTGGCGTCGTGGGCCCCGGGCTAGTATCATGGGCGGCGGGCGGCGGCGACGGGCGACAGACTCCGTAGGATGGCCCGATGCAGTGGAGAACCATCGTTGTGAGTCCTTGGAACATCGGTTTTGTTGCGTTCACCGCTCTGGTCGTGTCTGGCTGCTCAGCCCGCCGGGAAGCAGTTGTGGAATCCGTTTATACCAGCTTGAGTGCCGCGTCCTGCAATAAAGTCATCGACAAAAGCTCGCCTGATGAAACAGCGTATCTGTCGTGCCCGGGAGTCGCCGGTTACGTTTTGAACGTCCGGCCCGTCGATTCCGGCCGCTTGTCGATCGATGTGGTGGATGCCGCGCAACATCAGTTCTCTCTGAATTTCCAGGACGTGGTGACTCGCTCGATGTCCAGTCTGGATGATAAGGCGGAGTGGCGCGTCACCAGGCAGAATGGCGAGCCGATGCCGCGCGCGCTGATCGTCGGCGTGCACGCTCGGGAGGATCAGGACGATCCGGCTAAGATCACCAGTACGTATTTGGCGATTGCGAAGATTACGGACGCCGGCGTGTGCGTAACCGACAGGATCCTGCAAGGAACAAAATCGGAAGCCGAAGTGGATACATTCGCGGATTCGGCCGCGAACAGACCGTGCGCTTCGGAGTTGCCGCGCGCGGCGGCCACTATCCATCAACTCTAGAGACAACCCAGTCGAACTGGAAGCACGACCATGCCAAGACCCGTGGAATTCATGAACCGGTACCGCAATATCGTAGTCAATATCGAGGTCGACGACCCCGTGACGAACGTGTGCCGCGTTACTCCGGTCACCGTCCGGCTCAACAAGTACTTCATGATGAACTGGACGCCCGGCACGACCGAGATGACCCACTACGACGCCGTTACCGCCGGCACCGCCAGGAATACATGGTTTCAGCAGAACAAGGAGCGCATCCGGACAGCGGCCATGGGCAAGGGTGCACCGGAGGACTATGGGCTCGCGCTGCAGTGGGCGATCTATTCGCAGAAGATCAGGAATCCGTCGCAAGCGACGATTCAAGCCTATTTCGACCAGAACCTGGGAATCGACTGCTCAGGTTTCGTGACGAATTACCTGGTTGCTTGCGGGAAAAAGACGTACTCGGCAAGCACTCTGCGGGGCACCCCTGCGGAATCCTATTTTCAACCGGTAAGCGCCGTCAATGATCCGACTCGCGTGATGATGGGCGATCTCCTGGTCTTCATGAACGGTAATTCCGTGCTGCGGGGCCCCGGGCACGTGGCCGTGGTTGACACCTACTTCCCCGGCAGCATGACCGGCGGGAACATGCGGGTAGTGGAAGCGACCGGTGCTGGCGGCGCCAATCCAAAGCTGCTCGACTCCATGTACTCAGTCGAAAAAATCATTGACAAGGGCGGGGCTGTGCCCTGCATGATTCTTGTCGTGAAGCGTCATGGCGTGTCCGGAAGCCATGTTGCCGTGATCCGAGCCTGAGGCCTGGCGCCGACACTTGCCGCGTCCGGCCGCATGGTTCGAAGCGATTTCGTCTGGAATCGCGTCTGGATTCATCGTGTCGCTCGGCGACACGATGAAAGTGTGAGTGGCGTGCTCGTAGTCCTGACCATACTCGCGCTAACTAACGGGAATGAAGCCCCGGCTCAAATGGTTGATTCTGCTTCCGTTGTGTTCCTTCGCTGCTAACCTGTACCAGCACGTGCGTGCACCTGATGACAGCGAGATGACATCACTCTCAACCGCGGACTCTCTTCAACGGATGTGATTCAGATCACAGAGTTATGAAACTTCCCACAAGCCGACTGGAGAACAAGTTCAGCGACGACGGCGGCTGCCCGAGAAGCTTCTCGTCTTAGTCAGCGGCGGCGTCGGCTTCGGCTCGTTGTCCGACGGTTGGCTGGTACGCATCGAGGCCAGAAACGCCTGGACATCCGTCACCAGCCCGATGGGCCGCGGCAGCGGAGGCAGTTCGCGATATTCCACCTGAATCCCCAGTGCGCGCTCATAGTTGCGCACATCGGAGCGTTCGAGCGGAGTCACAAAGGTCCAGGAGGCGCCACGTGCGCCAGCGCGGCCCGTGCGTCCGACGCGATGAATGAAGTTTCCCGCCTCCTGCGGCAAATCGTAGTTCACGACATGCGCGATATCATCCACATGAATCCCGCGCGCCGCTACGTCGGTGGCCACCAGTACACGGTGAACACCGTCTTTGAAGCCCTGCAGCGCTTTGTTCCGCTGGCTTTGCGAGCGATCGCCGTGGATCGAGGCCACCTTGTGTTCCCCGCGCTCCAGAAATTTCGCGAGCCTCTCGGCGCCCTCTTTGGTGGCCACGAAGACGAGGAAAGAGCCCGTCTCGTTCTTGAGCAGATGCTCCAGGAGATCAAACTTGGAGCCCTGAGCGACTTCGTAACAGAAGAGATCGATCTGGGCGGCCGTTTGTGCGCACGCCTCCACCGCGATTCGAACCGGATTGTGCACGTAACCTGCGACCAGACCCGCCACCGATGGATCCATGGTCGCGGAGAAAAGCATGGTGTGGCGTTTCGCCGGAAGATGATCGAGGATGATGCGCAGAGAGGGCAGGAAGCCCATATCGAGCATCCGATCGGCCTCGTCGAGAACCACAGTGGCGGTGCCGGAAAGATCGACCAGCCTGCGATCCAGATAGTCGCAGAGACGGCCCGGCGTCGCGATCACCACTTCGGCCCCGGCCTGGATATCGCGCAACTGGTTGGTCTCGCTCATGCCGCCCACCACCACGGCGGTGCGGATGCGCATGCCGTGGGCGAGTTGCCGGAATGCCGCATCGATCTGAATGGCAAGTTCGCGGGTGGGGCTAAGGATCAGGACTTTTATTGTTTTGGTGCGGGGAACGGCGGCGAGAGCTTCAATCACCGGAATCGAGAACGCCAGAGTCTTGCCTGTGCCGGTCTGCGCGGTCGCCACGACGTCGCGGCCTTCCATGAGTGGCGGAATGGCCTGCGCCTGGACTGGCGTTGGAGTGACGAATTCGTTCTTATCCAGGTTGTTCCGCAACGCGGAGCAAAGATTGAGTTCGGAAAAATGCTTTATCAATTGTGTTCGGTTCTTCCTGAGGCGAACGGAACGTTGTCAGTTTTCAGGATAGCAGCGTTAAGAAAGTACATGAGCCGCAGCAGCGCTGGGGCTCGATTCCGCCCCTGGTTGGTCACGTTGTGACTACTTTGGAGCATCCCAAAAACATTTCTTTTGACACACGCCACCACCCACGTTACCGCCAAGGTGTACCGTCACGCTCTTCCTGCTGATGATCAACGTACCGCAGATCCGAGGGGCGTCGTGTCTTTGGCAAATCCAATGGAATCAAAAGTGTAGGTGGTAGCGCTAACGGGAATCGAACCCGTATTTGAGCCTTGAGAGGGCTCCGTCCTAACCGTTAGACGATAGCGCCATTCCCTTGATTATACGATGCATCGCGAACACTAATATGTCTCCACCGTCGGGTGTCTCGCGGCGTTCGCGACCGCAGCCGCAGATGGTACACCAGCGCTCCCGTGCCCAGTGTGACCCCGGTCGCCAGCGCGACGTAGGGTTTCAGCACGATGCCCTGGTACGTCATCCAGATGCCCACCATGATGAACAGCAGCGGGAACAGAGGATAGGCGAAGCTCACCACCCGCAGTTTCTGCCAGCCGGGACGCGCCGCCGGAACAGGAACAGCGACGCCACGCTCATCACGGCGAAAACGTTCAGCGTGAGACCGATATACGTCATCAGCTGAGGAAACGGCGTCAGCGTCATCAGCATGGTGCAGACGCCCTGCGCCACAATCGCCGCCACCGGCGTATGAAATCGCGGATGCACTTTGGCCGCCGCCGGCCGGAAACGCTCCGTTCCCGGCCATGGCGTAATACACGCGCGGGCCCACCGTCACCATCGCGTTCACCGTCGACATCAGCGAAAGCGCCATCAGGCCGGCGAAAATTCCGGCGATCTCCGGCCCGAACAGGCGCGACGCCGCGAAAGCGCCCACCGCTTCTTGCCCCTTCATGTCCTCGAGCGGAGCCGCGTACAGAAACACGACATTTAACAGCAGATACAGCGCCGTGACCAGCGCCGTGCCGATCCCCAGCGCCATAGGCAGCGTGCGCGCGGGCTGGCGCAATTCCTCCGCGACGTAGGTCGCCGCGTTCCAGCCGCTATAGGCCACGTAGACCCACACCAGGCTGATGCGCGAATTGCGCGATCAGCGGCGTCGTCACGCTGCGCGTGGCGGTCAGCGCGAAGTTCGCGACATTCGCCGTCGCCGATCGTGAATCCCAGCACGATGAAAGCCAGCAGCACCAGTGACCTTCGCGCCGGTCAAAACGTTTTGCACGCGGGCCACGCGTTGCACGCCGAAGATGTTCAGCACCGTGAACACCGCCACCAGCCCGCAGGCGACGGCTTGCGCGCCGCCGAGCCGGATGGCCCACTCGCCCGAGCCGGCGATCACCGGAGCATTCTCCTGGCTCAGGGCGGGGAAGAAGTGCCCCAGGTATTCGGAAAAAGCCAGCGCCGCCGCGGCGATGGGCGCGGAGAATCCGGCGAAAAACGAAGCCCAGCCCGTCATGAATCCCCAGGTGGGACCGAAGGCGCGTGTGAGATACACGTATTCGCCGCCGGAGCTGGGGAAGTTGATGCCCAGTTCGGAATAGCAGATCGCGCCCAGAAACGCGACGACGCCGCCCACCACCCAGATCCACAGAACCAGATTGGGGGAGCCGAGTTCGCCGGCCAGGAAACCGGTGGCGGTGAAGATCCCCGTCCCGATCATGTTGGAGACCACCAGCGCCGTCGCGCTGAACAAGCCCAGCTGGCGCAGAAGTCCGGCTTTTCCGGCAGTCACTACTTCATTCTACGAGTTGAGCGCGGCTTCAGGGTTACGCGCCGTGGCACTTTTTATACTTCTTGCCGCTGCCGCAGGGGCAGGGATCGTTCCGGCCGACTTTGCCGGCCGGCGCTGGAGGAGGCTCCGGCTCTTCGATCTCTTGCTCGGGATCATCCGCCGCGAACACGGGATCGAGCCCTGCCAGCCGCAAGCGCTCGTCGAGAGCGAACATCACCAGCTCCGCTTCGCTCGATGACAGATGGGCAATCGTGTCGATCTTGCGCAGCATGCCACGGATCCGGCCGCGCGTGGTCTCGCCCGGCATCGCCAGCGCGTAGGCGAACAGAGCATCCTCGCGGAGATCCTCCAGGTCGTCTTCGCGGTCGAAATAGCTGGCGATTTTGTCGATGTGGCGCGTGAGCTGAAAATATCCCGCGCCGCGAATCGCCTGGCGCACGATCTCCTTGTTGGGGTCTTCGAGATGCTGCGGAAAGAAGCGGGCGTAAGGCTTCCACAGCGAGCGCCACATGGATTCCAGCGCTTTCGCGCGAGCCACCACGCCGTCCCTTCATACAGAGCTTGCAGGGCCTGACTCACATCGTCCCGGTCGGCGACCGCATACAACCCTACCGCCGCGCCCCCGCGTTCGGCGATATCGCGCGAAGTGTCCGTCAGGACCGCGAGCATCGCATCGCGAATCGCCGCGTCTTCCGTAGCGTCGGCCAGCGATTCCCAGGCGCGCCCGCGAACCTTGGCGTCGGGATCGGACTGCGCCAACTGGTATAGAGCCGCGCGCGTCTTGGGATCGAGCTCCTGGTTGAAAAAGCTGTGGGCAGCGGCCGCGCGGGTCTCCGCATCCGGCGATGCGATCAACTGCATCCGTTCCGGTTCGCTCAGAACTTCGAACGCCGGCAGTTGGCGCGTCTCGGATATTCGGCAAAGATGTCAAATGGTATCGGCTCGTACGAAGCTGCGGGCTCGCCCAACTCGTCCAGGGCGTGCTGGAGGTCGCGCCGCAGCTCGATTTCCTCGGCGGGAATCTCGGCCAGCATGGTTTCGAGCGCGGGCTTGGCTGCGGGATCGTGATACAGCTCCAGACACAGCGCGCCATCCCCGGCGTCGAACTGCAAGCGATCGAGCAGCACCGCCAACACGCGCGGATCGCGGACTCCTAATCCAGCCAGCAGAAATGCGACATCGGAGCCCTCCTCTTCGCCCAGCTCTTCGTAGAGTTTGAGGAGCGGCTCGACGGCGCGCTCGCCGAACGGCAGGAGCGTTTGCACCAGCTCGTCGTTCACATCGTCGTGGGTGCGTTTTACGACCTCGATCAGGAAATCGAGAGCCTCGAGGCCGTTGAGAGACGCCCCAGTGGTGGAACAAGTCCACCAGCAGGGGATCCAGATCGATGCGGTCCTGGTCGTGCGAAGCCCGTGCGAACGCGAGCGACTTCCTGGGCGGCTTCCGGCACCGCTATCGAGAATGGACTGAATCAGGCGCTTGTCGACACCTAGCCGGCCTTGCGCGGCCTCGCGCAGCAACTCCCCAGCACTGGCCACTGGCCGCGGCTACTCTTCTTTCACCACGTGCACCGGGATGTCGATGGACACATCCTTGTGCAGGCGAACGCTCACCTGGAAATCGCCCAGCGTCTTGATGGGTTCTTCCAGATGGACCTTCTTGCGGTCGATGGTATAGCCCAGCTTCTCGAGCGCCACCGCCACGTCGTTGGCGGTGACCGATCCGAACAGTTGATCGTTTTCGCCGGCCTTCTGGTGGATCGTCACCGTCGACGGAGCCCATGATCTTGCCCAGCTCCTGCGCTTCGCGTCACCAGCTTGGCATCGCGGCGGAGGTGCGCCTGGCGCTGCTGCTCCACGATCTTCTTGTTGGATTCGGTGGCCGCCACGGCCAGGTTCCGGGGCAGCAGGAAATTGCGCGCGTAACCGGCGGCGACCTTCACCATGTCGCCGCGCTGGCCCAGTTTATCGATGTCTTCTCTCAGGATGATGTCCATGGGGTTACCTGTATCCGCTAAATCGTCGTCGCGAACGGCACCAGCGCGATGTTGCGAGCCTGCTTGATGGCTTCCGCCAGCCGCCGCTGATGGGGGGCGCACACGCCCGAAATCCGCCGCGGCGTGATCTTGCCGCGCTCGCTGATGAAGGAGCCGATCAGCCGGACGTCCTTGTAGTTGATGTCGTCGATCTTATCCACGCAGAACCGGCACAGCTTCTTGCGCCGGAAATACTGCTTCTTCCCGCCCAGGGCCTTGTCGCCGCCGGTGGGTCTCGATGAACCGCTGATGGGTCTTCCGCCTCGTTGTTCCGCCACGATAATCTCCTTTTACCCTTCCTTGGTTTCCGCGGCGGCCACGCGACCGCGTCGGGCACGCCGGGTGCCGCGGCAGCCGGTGCCGCGGGTACGGGTAGCGCCGGCGCAGCGGGCATCGCTGGCGCGGCTGGTTGCATCGGTGCCGCCATCGGCGGTGGCGCAGGCCGGCGGGCGGCGCGCTTATCGCGCTGCTTCTTCCGCTTCTCGATCTTCTTGGTCTTCTCGTCGATGCGGACCGTGATGAACTTGATCACCATGTCCGTCACGCGCATGCGGCGCTCGATTTCCTTCACCAGCTCGGGTGACGAGCTGAATTGGAACAGCACATACACGCCTTCGTTGTACTTCTGCACGCGATACGCCAGCTTGCGGGTGCCCCACTTGTCGGCTTTCTCGACGGTGCCTTTTCCGTTGGTGATCAGCTCCTTGAGCTGGCCGATATACGCGTCCACTTCTTCTTCCGGCGCGTCCGGCTTGACGATGAACAACTCCTCGTAGACTCTCATTCTTCCTCTGTTTTTAAGCCTTGAGCGCGACGATTATATTTCGTCATGGCCTGTGCGGCGCCCTCGGCGATTATGAATTCAACGGCCTCCGCTGCGCGGCCCACCGTCTCCTCCACTTCTTGTTTTTGTGCCCGCTTAAACGGCGCGAGCACGAACTTTGCTCCTCCCTGCACCGGACTTGCCCGTCGGTCGACCCCCAGGCGAACCCGGACAAACTCGTTGGTTCCCAAACTGCCGATCACGCTCTTCACTCCCTTGTGCCCCGCCGCGGACCCTTTCTTGATCCGCAGCGAGCCCCAGGGAAGATCGAGCTCGTCATACACCACGATCAAGCGGTCGGGTTTCAATTCGTACCGCTCGAGCAGCCCTCGTACCGCCGGACCGCTCAAATTCATATACGTTTGCGGCTTGGCCAGCGCCACGCTCTTACCCACCACTTCGCCCAACCCCACGAGCGAGGTATTTTCTTTCCGGCTCACTCGAATCGCATTCGATTCAGCGAGCCGGTCGATCACCAGGAACCCCAGGTTATGCGGCGTGTTCTCGTATTCCTCGCCCGGATTCCCAAGTCCCACGATAAGAAAATCGACCGGCATCTTCGGACTGGCCCCTGGTCTCTGGCCGCTGGCGCCTGGCCCCTGGCCCCTGTTTATTTCTTCTTCTTCTTTTCTTCGGCCTCTTCTTCTTCTTCCTTCTTGCCCTTCTTGATGACTTCCGGTTCGGCCACAGCCGCCGGCGCCACCTCCGCTCCCGCAACCGGAGCCGCCACTTCTTCCGCCCTCATCGTGACGATGTGCGAGATCACAGCCTCGGGCGGGCTTACCAGCCGGACCGATCCGGGCAGCGGAACGTCGCTCGCGCGCACGGCTTGGCCGATCACCAGCTTAGACACGTCCATGCTCAGAAATCTCGGGAATCTCGTCCGGCAAACACTCCACTTCGATCTCGCGCGTGATCACTTCGTGCAATCCGCCCTGGATCTTGACGCCTTCCGGGTCACCCAGCGTATGAACGGGAACCTTCACGAGCAGCCGCAGGGTCAGGTCGATGCGCTTCATGTCGACGTGCAGCAGCGTGTCCTTCACCGGATCTTTCTGCCAGTCGACAATCATCACCGGCGTATTTTCGCCGTCCTTCACCGCCAGGTGGAAGATGGTGTTGTGCCCGGTCTTGCTGCGCAGGATGCGTACGACTTCCTTGGGATTGACCGAGACCGTCAGGCTCTCTTTGCCGGTTCCGTAAACCACACGCCGGCGCCGAGCCAGCCGCGCGCAGCCGGCGCGCCTCGTTTTTCCCGCGTAGACTCCGCGGCTCGGCCGCGATCGTGATATCGATTGCCATGTCCTTAATCTCTTTCTAGACGAATAACGTGCTGACCGAGCCGTCCTCGTGGATCGACTGGATCGCTTTGGCGAGCAGCGGCGCGACCGAAAGCTGCTTGATGCGGTCGCAATTGTCCGCCTGTCCGCACAACGGAATGGAATTGGTCACCACTACTTCCGTAATCTCCGAATTCTCAATTCTCTCTACCGCCGGTCCGGAAAGCACCGCATGCGTCGCGCAAGCCCGGACGCTTCTCGCGCCCTGCTCGAGCAACGCTTCCGTCGCTTTCACCAGCGTCCCGGCCGTGTCGATCAAATCGTCCACGATCAGGCAATGCTGGCCGCCGACATCGCCAATGATGTGCATCACCTCGGCCACATTCACATCCGTCCGCCGCTTATCGATAATCGCCAGCGGCGAACCCATGCGCTTGGCGAACGCCCGGGCGCGTTCCACGCCGCCCGCATCCGGCGAAACCACGGTCAATCCCTCGCCGCCCAGTTCGCTGAAGTAATCCACCATCACCGGAGCCGCGAACAGATGGTCCACCGGGACGTCGAAGAACCCTTGAATCTGAGCCGCGTGCAGGTCCAGCGCGAGAACACGATCGGCGCCGGCCCTCTCAATCAGGCTCGCCACCAAGCGCGCCGAGATCGGCATGCGCGGCCGGTCCTTGCGGTCCTGCCGGGCATACCCATAGTAGGGTAACACTGCGGTGATGCGTTCCGCCGAAGCGCGCTTCAAGGCGTCCATCATCAGCAGCAGTTCCATCAGGTTCGTGTCCACCGGCCTGCAGGTGGGCTGGACCACGAAAACGTCCGCACCGCGCACGTTTTCCTGAATCTGCAGATGCACTTCCCCGTCGGAAAACTGCTTCACGTTGGCCGCGGCCAATTGGCATCCGAGTTCATAGCAGATCTCTTTTGCCAGTACGGGATTGGCGTTGCCCGTGAAGACCTTGAAGTGGTTGAACCTCATTTTGCGTATCGGCTTTGCAGCGGCCATAAGCTTTGGTCTGTCCGAATATGCTGGCGTAACTGCCGCCGCCAGAGCTGTTGATAGCTCTTACGGTTGACCAACGCCGCCGGCATAACCAGGTACCTCCCGAACATCCGATTCCCCTTCAACACTGCCTCTGCGCGATCCCGTTCCGCGCGGGAATGAAAGACCGCGAAAATCGCCGAACCGCTCCCGGTCATCCTCACACCAGCCGCGCACAATTTCGACAGCTTTCGCTCGATAGTCTGGAGCTGGGGAAACTGGCGAAAGACGATTACCTCGAAATCGTTCGCGCTGAACGGACTCGCCGCCCCCGCCGAGTGCCCACTCGCCAACACTCGAACAAAGGCCTGGAACTCATTAATTCTACTAGACGAATCGTCTGGCAGTCAAACCCCGCCCCACATAGGAATCGAGGGCCTGGTAAGCCGGCCCCGTGGCCACATGCAGTCCGGGAGAAACGACCAGAATCGGCTCCGGCTTTAGGTCTGGAATTTCATAGACTTCGGTGCCCCGGCCGATGCCTACCGCCGTGCCGCCGGTCAGGAAGAAGGGAACGTCGCTGCCGAGCCCGGCCCCCATTTCGGCCAGCTGTCCGAATGGCAGGGATCGCCCCGCCAGCACTGGCAGCGCGAGCAGGATAGAGCCGGCGTTGGACGATCCTCCCCCCAGCCCGCCGCCCATCGGGATCTGCTTCCGCAGGCGGAAGTGCACCCGCGCGTGGATCTTGAGGGCGTCCAGCACGGCTTGCGCCGCCTTCACCACTAAGTTGCCGGGGATGGCCAGTGGGTCGTCGAGCGAAATCTCCGTGCGCCGTGCCGGTTCGTATTCGATGTCGATGGTGTCGGCCAGCGAAATGGTCTGGAAGACGGTCCTTAATTCGTGGAAACCGTCGGGGCGCTGGTTGAGCACTCGCAGATCGAGGTTGATCTTCGCGAGTGACTTGATCGTTGCTCGTCGGATCATGGCCGCTCCCTAGTGGTCGCGGTTCTGAGAGGTTGCACCGAACCGCAAGCGACAGCGAGCGGCCGCATCAGTAATGGAGGAGCGTTTGCACGTCGTAGCCGGGCAGCTTATCGCGGCCCTTCAGCCCGTCCAGCTCAATGACGAAACTCAATCCGGCGACTTTGCCGCCGAGTTTCTCCACCAGCTTGGCGGCGGCCGCGGCCGTTCCGCCGGTAGCCAGCACGTCGTCCACGATCAGAACGTTGTGGCCGGGCTCGATGCCGTCCTTATGAACTTCGACGGAGTCGGTGCCGTATTCGAGCGCATACTCGACGCGCTCGACGGGAGCGGGCAACTTCTTGGGTTTGCGCATCGGCACAAAACCGGCGCTCAGGGCGTAGGCCACCGCGGGCGCGAAGATGAATCCTCGCGCTTCGATACCCACTACGCGGTCGATCCCATGGCCTGCGTAGTGGGCACGCAGGGCGTCGATGACTGCGCGCAGACCGCTGGGGTGTTTAAGCAGCGTAGTGATGTCGTAGAAGCGGATGCCCGGCTTGGGATAATCGGGAATCTCGCGGATCAGAGTCTTCAGTTGATTCATTCCGGGGGCTGGTTTGGCGGATGTGCTAGCGGATGTCAAACCCTTCAATTCTAGCATCGACGTTCTTATCGAACGTGACCTCTTCCACCTCGACGCCGCGCACTTCCCCGGCCGGCGGACCCTGGCGAAGCCGGCCTTCGAAATCTTCCAACAGGTGCGCCGGACCCGCGGCGTAGGCTTCCACTCGCCCGTCCGACACATTGCGCACCCAGCCCTTCAACCCGAGCTCCCGCGCGACACGCACCGCGAAATAGCGATAGCCCACGCCTTGCACCTGCCCAGATATCCAAAACTTACGCGCTCGCATGTGGATCTGGCCGGTGATTTTACCTGTTTCCTTCGTCTAAAATCCACAAGTTGTATTTTGCCAGCGGGATCCATCTCCGAATAGCGCGTCACTCGGCCAGAAACGGTTACAGTTCCTGGAATGCCGTTCAAGCTTTCAGTGTCATGCGCGGTCAAGCCGTTTTCCGACCATTGTGCATATCCTGGTTGGAGGACCTTTACGCATGAAATCAGTCATCCTTGCAATTTTCATCGGAATCTCCGTTTTTGGAGCGGACCTGCCCGGATCCAAGGACCCGGCCGGAATGAAGCGCTATGAAGGCAGTGAAATCATCGGCTATCGCCATGCCAGGTTCGACGAGTACCTGCTGCCCCTGGGCCGCCAGGTAACCTATACGCCGCTCGTGTTTCAGAAGAGCCAGAAGGTGGAGGGGCTGGTGAGCCGCTACACGTATCTGGCGCCGCTGGGCCGCACGCCGGCCGAGGTGATGCAGAACTACAAGCTGGAGTTCACGCGGCTGGGCTTGGTAACGATGTATGAAAAGGGCGCGACCGACCAAGGCTGGTTCGGGCCGACCTTTGGCGATATCGAACGAGGATGACCTGGGTCAGATCCTCTGCTACAACGAGAGCCAGGAGCGGCTCCTGGTGGGCCGGTCCAAGGACGCGCAGCCGACCTATTACGAGATCTTTGTGACCTCATACAAGGACGGCATCATTCCGCCGCGGCTGGCCAAGGCGGTAGCGAAGGATCGCACGATGGCGGAGATTATCGTCATCGCGCCGCAGAAGCTGGAACAGAAGATGGTATTCGTCAATGCGGACGAGATGAAGCGGTCGATTGCGGATACCGGCAAAGTGGCGCTGTACGGGTTATATTTCGATACTGACAAGGACACAATGCGCGCGGATTCGGCGCCGACCATGGAGGAGATCGCCAAGCTGATGAGGGCGAATCCGCAGATGAAGCTCCGCGTGGTGGGCCACACCGATGACCAGGGCGCGGCGGCGTACAACCTGGACTTGAGCAAGCGGCGCGCGGCCAGCGTGGCGCAGCAGTTGGTTTCCAAGTACGGGATCGCGGCGTCGCGGCTGGACTCCTTTGGCGCGGGTCTGTATGCGCCGGTGACATCCAACCAGACCGAGGACGGGCGGGCGAAGAACAGGCGAGTAGAACTGGTCGAATGGTAAAGGGGCGCGCGGGAACGTCCCGCGCGTTCTCTCGGATCGTATCGGCATTCAGCGTCCCGGAAGGCGCATCGCCGCAGCTCCAATAACGCGCGACATACCGATCTGGCGTCGCCCCTTAGGGCGGATCGTCGGCGACTCGTTGATTGATCCCACCGGGATGCCAGAAGAAAATGGCCGCGTGTTCTTACGTCCAAGTGTGGCTGACCCCTCAGAGGTCGATCGGGTACATATACCGAAAAGTTTTGCTGGTACGTCGAGGGTCTCAATTTGATAGAATTCCGTTCCGGAGGAGACGGATTATGCGAAAGACCATCGTTGTTGCTGCCGCAGCGTTTCTCGCAGGCACCGGGGCGTGCCTCGCGCAACCGGCCGGCATCACCCGTGACATGATCTCGCGGGCATTGCCTCTCGAAGGTGCGCCGAAGGCGGAGCCTGGACCGTACCAAGTCGCGTCCGAACCCGCGTTCGGCTCGCCGGGCTTTCACATTTATCGCCCGGCAGCGCTGGACGCGTTTCCCAAGAAGGACACCTTGCCCGTGATGGTGTGGGGCAATGGCGGGTGCGCGATCAACAGTGCGAATTTCTCGGGCTTTCTCACCACGATCGCCTCGCACGGTGTCCTGGTGGTAGGCACGGTCCCTCAGGAAGGTGCTGCCCAACGGCAGGAGACCGCCGATGACATGCGCGCCGCGATCGACTGGGCCGGGAAAGAAAACGTACGAGCCGGCTCGCCGTTGAACGGCAAGATCGCCATGGACAAAGTTGCGGTCATGGGTACGTCGTGCGGAGGATTTCTCTCGATCACGCTCGGAGCAGATCCCCGCGTGAAAACCATTGGCGTGTTCAATTCCGGCGTGCAGACTCCGCCCGCAGGGCAGGCGCAGGGGAAAACCGGGCGCGGTGGCATATCGACGCAGCCGACGGCGGACGCGCTCCCGAAAATACACGGCCCGGTGCTGTTACTCAACGGCGGCGACGTCGACTTCCTGATGGGGGCGTCGGCGGCGACGTTTGAAGCGATCAACCACGTGCCGGCTTTCTACGGCTCGCGGCACAACGCCGGACACAGCGCGACGTACTTTCATCCCGGCGGCGGCGAGTTTGCCAACGTCGCCTCGAACTGGCTCCTGTGGACGCTCAAAGGCGACAAGGAAGCCGGAAAGATGTTTGGCGGCAAGGACTGCAGTCTCTGCACGAATTCGAACTGGGATGTGAAGTCTAAAGGGATTAACAAGTAAAGCCGCCAATCGCTCTCGAGGTAGTCGCCGCGTGCGGGGCAGCGACTGTGTTCGCCAAGGTCAGCCTCGGCAACAGTATCCAGAGAGGCAGAATCCTGGGCTGCAGAGCGTTGATCTTGTCATTGGGCACATTCGCGCCGACCCCTCTGGTCGGATCGTCGGCAACTCGAACATTGGCCATAGACGGCGCTATGGGACACTACTCCCAATGAGTCGGCTTCCCTTTCACAACGCCACGCAGGCGAGGCGTCTTCGCCGAGTCCGTTGTGCGCGTCGAAACTGGACGGGCCCAGCTTAGCGAAGAAGCAGCATTCTAGATCCTGCTGCCAAGGGCCTGCGTACGATGGATGTTGCCGGCACAATGACCGGATTCCCGCCGCCGGGAGCAAACGGATGGCCGCGGGATCCCAGAAATCGATGAGGCGCCCAGAACCTACACGCTCGCATGCGGTTCCAAGTCGAGCCAGGTTTGCGTGCGGTAGCAGCTCGTCGGGATTTCCGGAACGTGCAGCACTCCGTGTCCCTTCGCGCATATCAGTTCTGTGCCATGCCACGCCAGGAAAGTGTGCGACGAGTCCCCGATTCGAACTGGATTGGTGAGCACCTGCAAGCAAACGGGGCATCGCCTGCGCTGGTCCGTGAGCGCCCAGCGAAATGTGAAGCCATAACCTAGTTCCCTGAGACATCGCTACCACGCGGGAATCCGTTTGCGAACATCCGAGTATTTCCACTGAAAAGGTTTGGCTGCCTTCTGATAGAGCTTGATGTAACGAAGGATCTTGCGCTTCAGATCGGCCACAGACGTAAAGATGCCGCGATCAATGACGTCGCGTTGGAGCTTGGAGAACCAGCTTTCGACCTGATTGAGCCAAGAGGAGTAGGTGGGCGTGAAGTGTAGCGTCACGTTGGGATGCAGCATGAGGAACTGCTTGACCAACTCCGTCTTGTGGGTGGCAAAGTTGTCCAGGATGACGTGGATCTCGCGCTCGGCGGGTTGCATGGAGATGACCTCGTCCAAGAAGGAAACAAACTCCTGGCTGGTGTGCCGCGCCGCCGTCTGCCCGATGACTTCTCCAGTTTGCGGATTCAGCGCAGCATAAAGTGACAGCGTGCCGTGTCGGTGATACTCGAAGCCATGCTTCTCCGCGCGGCCCGGCGATAGCGGAAGGCGTCGATCCAAACGGTCCAGCGCCTGAATCGCGCTCTTTTCATCGACGCAGAATACAGCCGCGTTCTGCGGCGGGTTCAGATACAACCCGATAATGGCGGCAGCCTTTTCCTCGAACTGGGGATCATTGGAGGCCATGTAACGTTCCAGCCGGTGGGGTTTCAGATCCGCTTCTTTCCAGATGCGCGCGATCAGGTTCTTGCTCACCTTCATCACCGCCGCCATCTTGCGCAACGACCAATGCGTGGAGCCGTCCGGTGGAGCTTGCCGCGTTTTCTCCAGCACTTTGGCACGCAACTGCGGAGTCAGCTTCTGCGGCGGCTGGCCAGGATGGATCGTGGCCAGTCCCAAAACTCCGTCTTTCTCATAGCGCTGCTTCCAGCGCGAGATCGTGGACGGGAACGCGCCGAGCTGCTCCCGGATCTCGCTATAGGAGACCCCTTGATCGAGCAGCAGAACAATGCGCATCCGCTGGGCTACGCTGGCCGGAAGGTTCCGCTTGCGCAGGTAGCTTTGCAACTCGCCTCGCTCGGTAGGGGTCAGGTGCAAGACTTCCATCTTCGCCATAAATAAATGACGAATAGGAAGTAGTACTCGTTACTCAGGGACAAACTGCGCGGGTCCGATGATGGGTGCCGCATTGATGCTGACCAAAGTGATAGCTCCGCAAAAAACAGTCGTTAAAAGCAACGCGACTTTGGTCGCGAAAAATATCCATCGCCGGCCCGGCCACGACAACGGATGGTTGTTTGCAGGGTACTCCCCGAAATCCAGGGAAGTCACCGCTGGCAGGACCAGGAGAGCCATCAGGATGACCAAGAGATGCGGGAAAATGCGAATCTCTTTCATCATGTGCCTCGTGAATAAGAAACTCGCTCCCGCCAGCAACGCCAGCAACGCAATGCATCGCTGCGGGGATTCGAGGTGAAATATCCTCCGCGCGTCCATCGGCAAACGGCTACGTCTAAGTCCGAGCGCGTCGGGAAACGCACCCAGGCAAAAGTTTGTGGCCTCACAAGGGCGCGCCACCCGCACATACCAGAGCTCCGATCGCCATTCAGCCAACCACGCCGCGCGTTCCGGGCGAGGCACCAGCAATGCCGCGAGTCTGGAGAATGGCGTGCTGAAACGTCACGAGTGCCCTCCTGCCGGGACGGGAATCAATCCTGCCAACAGCGGATACCGCTTCTGCGACGCCTGGAGCTTCATCTTCCCGGCGCGCGTCAGCTTGTAGTATTTTCGCGCGGGACGCTGCTCGTCCTCCGCAATCTTCTGCTTCTCCCAGCTGGAGTGGATCAGATCGTCGCGCTCCAGGCGCCGCATCGCGGGATACACCGTTCCACTGGGCAGGCCGGTCACTTCCATCACGCTGAATCCGTATATGTAGCCGGTGTCGATCGCCTGGAGGATCATGGTCGCGGTATGGGTGAGTTTCGGCTCGGCCGCCATACGGGAAGTATAGCTATGTAGTGTGCTACTTGACAACCCCAGACAGTAGTGTGCTACATAGGGGGTGCATGCTAGAGCTTCGCCACGTCTCCAAGCGATTCCGCGGCATCGTCGCCGTCGAGGATGTCAGCTTCTCCGCGCGCGCCGGAGAAGTGACCGGTTACCTGGGGCCGAACGGCTCGGGCAAGTCCACCACCATGAAGATGATCACCGGCCTGATCGAGATGACCTCGGGCGCGATCCTGTTCCAGGGCGAGCCCATTCAGCGCGACTTGATCGCCTATAAGCAGCGTTTGGGCTACGTCCCCGAGGAGCCGCACCTGTATTCGCACCTCAGCGGCCTGGAGTACCTGGTGATGGTCGGGCAGCTCCGAAATCTGCCGCCCCGGCCCACCGCGGAGCGCATCGATGGGATGCTCCGCCTGCTTTCGCTTCGCGGCGACCGCCATGCGCCGATATCCGCGTACTCGAAGGGCATGCGCCAAAAAGTTCTCCTGATTGCCGCGCTCCTGCACAATCCCGACCTCATCCTGCTGGACGAGCCCTTTTCCGGGCTCGACGTCAGCTCGGGACTGGTGTTGCGCAGCTTGATTCAGGAGCTGGCGGCACGGGGCAAGGTGGTCCTGTTCAGCTCGCATGAGCTCGAAACCGTGGAACGGGTCTGTTCACGCATCGTGATTTTGCATCGCGGCAAGATCGTGGCCGACGATTCCATCGAGCGCCTGCGTACGCTGATGGAGCTACCGACGCTCGAAAAGATCTTCTCGCAGCTTGCCGTCGAGCAGGATACCGTGGCGATTTCGAGGGAGATCGCCGACCTGATTCGGGCCTGAGCGTGTCCATGACCAAACTTCAATTCCGCGTACTCTACCAACAGTTCCTCTTTCGCGCAGTCGATCTGGAGCTGCTGTCGGCTTCGGCTCAGGGCGATATCAGCAAACTGCTCGGGCAATTTGCGTCGCTGCTCATATACGTTAGTTTGTTGGTTGCGCTCTCGGTGATGGGCTTCGGAGGCAATAATATGCCAGCTCCGCAGAGGTTGGCCGCAACTTGGGGAATCGAGTTCTTCCTGATCGCAACCACGATGCTGGTTGTGGGCCTGTTCGCTGTTTTGAGCTGGGATTCCATGTTCCCCGACCGGCGCGACGTTCTGGTGCTCGCTCCGCTGCCCGTGCGCGCCCGCACGCTTTTCTTGGCTAAAGTGGCAGCCGTGGCGACGGCTTTGAGTCTCACCGTAGCGGCGCTGCACAGTTTGGCGGGGCTCGTCTGGCCCCTGGTGCTGGCTCCCGCCCACGCTGGTTTCCTGGGCGTGATTCGGTCGTTCGCTGCCTACTGGATCACGATGCTCTCAGCCGGCGCATTCGTGCTCTGCTCGCTGCTGTGCATACAAGGATTGGCCGCGCTGCTTCCGCGGCAGCAATTCCTGCGGATATCCGCGATCCTACAGATCGCCGCGTTCTGCCTGCTCCTGTGCGTGTACTTTCTTCAGCCGACACTAGTCACGCCGGAAGCTCTGACCGCATCGCGAAACCAGCAACTGCTTGCGTGGCTGCCGGCGTATTGGTTTCTGGGCCTGTTCCAGGCACTCAACGGAACCGCGCATCCGGCCCTTACGCCGCTGGCGTGGCGTGCGGCAATCGGCCTGGCGATCGCGGTGTTCGGAGCTGGAGTGGCGTTCCTGCTTTCGTATCTCCGCACGCTTCGCAAGATCATTGAGGAGCCGGACATCACCCCTGGCGCTCGTGGTGGGCGATGGCTGCCGCCCTTCGGAAGCCCTCCGCTGACGGCCCTGGTGCAATTCAATATTCGGACGCTGCTCCGGAGCCGTCAGCACCGTTTGATCCTTTCTTTCTTTTTGGGACTAGCGTTCACCATCGTCATCCTCTACGTGAAAACGCCCTTGGCCCAGAGGAACCTCCTGAATACGCCGGGCACCGGCCCGTGGCACCAGGCGAACGTGCCGCTGCTGGTTTCGAGCATCGTGATGATGTGGTTCGCGGTGATCGGAACGCGCGTCGTGTTTGCGATGCCTACCGAGCTGCGGGCCAACTGGATTTTCCGCATCACCAATGTTCTCGGAGTGGCGGGCTGCTTGAAAGCGACCCGGCGTTCGCTGTTCACCCTCGCTGTGGTGCCGGTTTGGACGATTTGGGCCGCGGTACTTCTGTGGCTGTGGCCCTGGCGGCAGGCCGCGGGCCATTTGATCGTGCTGGGACTTCTCGGGACGATTCTGGTCGAGGCCTGCCTGTATGGGTTTCACAAGATTCCGTTCACCTGCTCCTACCTGCCGGGGAAGGCCAACGTATACTACCTCTTCTTCGCATACGCGATGCTATCGGTCACTCTCCTGGACAGGGCAGCGGTACTGGAGCGGAACGCGCTGCAGAGCCCGGCCCAGTTCATCATGGTGTTGTTTGTCCTGAGTATCTCGGCCGTCTTGGTGAGATGGCGCACCTGGGCGTTCTCGCAATCTGAGGGAGCGGAACTGCGGTTTGAGGAATTGGAGACTCCGGCAGTTCTGGAGCTGGGGTTGTATCGCGACGGAACGCTCCCGATGGAACCGCCGACGGCATGACCCTTCGACGCAATCCCGTCCGCGTTCTAATCCTGGATCAGGACGCACAGGCTCGCCGGGTGGTCATAGCCTGGTCCGCGAGCATTTTGATCACTTGTCCGGGATAAGTGGCGCTGTGCTCAAAGGTCTTGGTGCACGACTGGATCAGCTTGATGACATGGTCGACGCCAAAGGCCGACTGGTGGAAGCCCGCCATGCCGATCAGCAACGCTTTCGTGATGGCGTAGTAGGCGGCCAGCAACATATATTGGGCGGCGAAAGGCGATGGAACGCGAGGATCGAGAAGCCTCTCGTTGCTCTCCGGGAGCCCAAACGGGAAGAGAGTCCGATGGGCGTAGTTGACCAGGTAATGCTCGAATATGTGCTGGTGCCGGCTGATCAGCGGAACATAGTGCTGAGAGTACGCTTCGGCGTAGTGGCCCCCGATCTCTTCCATGGTCGATTTCGACGTCCATTGGATGCCGCTCATGAATTCCCGATAACATTCGAGGAAACGCAGGGGGTTGGAGTCTGAGCTGATGCGGGCGACAATCAGGTCCAAAACCAGTTCAAGCTGAACCGCCGGCGAAGGCTGCGAGAAAGTTCGTCAATAGCCCGTCGTTGTCGCCCGCTTCTAGCGTCTCGATGAGGTGTCCGAGCATCAACAGGCGCTTCCAGACGGGATAAGAGCGGTCTTGCAGGACCGAAATGACCCGGCGCCGAACGTCCCGAAAAACGGGATAGGGTTCGGAGGAATCCTTCAAGCTGGAGGTGTCCAGCGAAGGAATGCCGCCGAGACGGATGGAGCTATCGTCCTTGTATTCCTGTTCGCCAAACTCCATCGGCTGAGGATTGAGAAGAGTGACCCTGGCCGCTTCCGGGCAAGACAGATCCAAGGATCGCTGCAATGCATCGTCGACTCGTGTTCATGACGCGCGGATAAGTCGCGCACATGTTCGACAAGTAGGCCTCGCCCAGCCGCTGCTGGATCGAGCAGAGACCCTCGGACAAGAACGGGCATCCCGCTCCATTGAAGACGATCCTGGCGTAGTCCTCCTCGTTGGAGTGTTTCTTGTTGATGGCAATGAGAGTATGCAGTGCTGGTCCCAGATCCTTGTCGGAACTGCCTTGGTATTTGTCGTACGTAGGTCTATCAACGTGCACGATCCAGCCGACGCAACACGTGTCTTCGCAAGCGGAACCGATGCAGTGAAACGCGTCGAAGCAGCTGGGCTGGAGCAGTTTCGCTGGTTTCATCGATTGAGCATAGCACCCGGCGCGGATGGGTCTCGACCGAACGCGTTTGGGCAAAGTCGAGTGAAAATCGACCAAGTGCCGCAGGGGCCCCGTTTGGAGTAATTGGGTCGATCGAGGTCCTTTCTTTAGAAGAATTAATAAAAATTTACATTACCTTTTAGTGGAACTCTGACGATAATGTAACTGTGGATGTGTTTGTCGCCCGCCAAGCGATCTTCGACCGTAATCGCAAGGTCTGGGGCTACGAACTTCTGTTTCGGTCCGGTTCCGGCCAGGCGCACTTCGACGGCACCGAGGAAAGCCTCGCGACCAGGCAGGTGATCTCCAACAGCCTGCTGGCCATCGGCTTGGATAATCTTCTCGGCGGTAAGAAGGCGTTCATTAACTTTGGCCGGGAAATGCTCTTGCAGGAGTCGGCGGCCTTCTTACCCAAGGAGAAGACGGTCATTGAGATCCTGGAAAATGTTCAAGCGGATTCCGAAGTGTTGGACGCGATCCGAGGTCTGCGGGCACTAGGCTATCGGATTGCTCTAGACGATTTTGTCTACGGCTCGCACATGGAGCCACTGCTCGATGCCGCAAACCTGGTCAAGGTGGAGATGGCCACACCCAGAGCGCAACAGGAAGCCATGGTCCGCGACTACCATGCGCGAGGCCTGCTAATGCTGGCCGAGAAAGTGGAAACCCCCGAAGAATTCCATTGGGCGCATCAAGTGGGATATGACTACTTTCAGGGATATTTCTTTGCACGCCCGACTGTCATACAAGGAAAACAGATACCGGCGGTGAAGCTGAATTGCCTGCGCCTGCTCCGGGAAGCGCATCAACCGGATATCGACTTCGACCGTCTGGCGAACCTGATCAGCCAAGATGTAGCGTTCTCATACAAACTACTGCGTTACGCGAACTCTGCCCGCTTTGGGCGTTCCAGCAAAATCCAGTCGGTTCGCCGCGCCCTGGTCGTGCTGGGAGAGGATGGAATCCGTAAGTGGGCGTCGATCGCCGCAATGCCGATCGTGGCCCAGGATAAGCCGAGCGAGCTGATTACGCACTCCCTGGTGCGGGCCCGGTTCATGGAAGTCCTGGGCCAATTCATCGGCACGCGCGTCGCGGAAGGAGCTTTCCTCATCGGGCTATTCTCGCTGCTCGATGCGCTGCTGGATCTGCCGCTCAAAGAAGTCTTGGCCGAGCTGAGTCTGGCGCCCGCCGTGACTTCCGTGTTACTCGACGAGGCAGGATCCGACAAGAACCCTCTGGGCACGCTGTATAAGTTGGTAGGCCGGTATGAGGCTGGCGATTGGGACGGCGTGAACCGCCTCGCAAGCCATGTCGGGATTACCGAGGCTCAAATCAGCAAGGCTTATTGCGAAGCGCTTCCCTGGGTGGATGACGTGCTGCGCAGCGAATAGGGTCGCGGACTTTCCAGCCAACCCAGCCCCTACATCGTTTCGTGCGGAACCCCGCGAGTGATTCTACGCGAGTGATTCTATAGGTTTATATTGGGACAAGATATTGGAACCCTGGCAGCAACCTGCCACGTCCAAATAGCGGAGGCGCTATATGGCAAACCGCGCCGGATCGCCCATTCGACGGGCTGGGGCTCTGTTCTGCGCCCTGGTTCTTCCCCTATCTGTAGGGTTTGCCCAGGTGTCGGCGGCGCCTCCGCCAGTATCGACCGTCCCTCAACAGGCCGCTCCGTTACTCTCGCCCGATCAGCTGGATAATCTGGTCGCGCCGGTGGCGCTCTACCCCGACCCACTCCTCAGCCAGGTGCTGGCCGCCAGCACCTATCCGCTGGAGGTCGTCGAAGCGGAGCAATGGCTTCAGCAGAACAGCAATCTTGAAGGCGCGCAGCTGATGGACGCCGCCAAGCAGCAGAACTGGGATCCCAGCGTCCAGGCGTTGGTCGCGTTTCCGGATGCGCTCAAGCTGTTGGGCAACGATGTCCGCTGGACCACCGACTTGGGGGACGCATTCCTGGCCCAGCAATCCGATGTGATGAGCGCGGTCCAGGCCATGCGAGCTCGAGCCCAGGCGAACGGCAAGCTGGCGACCACACCTCAGCAGGTGGTCACGACCGACACCCAAAACAGCCAGAGCGCCATCGAGATACAGCCGGCCGATCCGCAAGTGATCTACGTTCCGGTCTACGATCCGGCCTATGTGTGGGGTCCCCCGGTGTGGGGCGCGTACCCCGATCTGTGGTACCCCGACTACTTTGGATTTGGGGTCGGTTTCGGGTTTGGACCGGGCATCTACATGAGCAGCTATTTCCCCGGTTGGGGAGGTTGGGGCGGCTACGGCTGGGGCTATGGATGGTTCGGCAATAGCCTCTTCGTCAACACCGTCTTTTTTAATCGATACGGATACCGCGGGGGGTATGGCGGCGGTTTTGCAGGCCGTGGTTTTGGAGGCCGCGGCGCGTGGGCCCACGATCCGGGCCATCGGATGGGCGTTCCCTATCCTAATCGCAACGTGGCTAGCCGGTTCAACTCCTCGCGTTATATAGGAAGTGGAGCCAACGGCCGCCGAGTGGGCGGCGGCACCAACGGCCGGCGATTCAGTAACGTGAGCCGGGGGAACAACGGTCAGGTCATTGGAGGCCGCTCTAATAGTCCAGGGCAGGGCAACCGCGGCTTGTCGAACAGGAGCGCCGTCAGTACCGGTACGAATGCGGGCGGATGGCGCAGATTCGGCGACAACCGGACGGCAACGAACGGCAATGCCGGTTCTACCCGGCAGGCCTCTCCGAACTATAACCGGGCAAGCTCGCAAGGCAACCGGGCTCCTGCACTGAATAATCGCGCCTCGAACTCCGCGCAGAGTTACCGCAGTCAGCCGTCGTACAACCGGTCGTCCGCGTCCGCGTATTCGGCGCCGCGCACTCAAAGCTCTTCCACCCCGCGATCCTATTCAGCTTCAGCGCCGAGCCGGAGCTCTTCCGCCCCGCGATTGAACGCTGCGCCCAGCCGGAGCTTTTCCACCCAGCGATCCTATTCAGCGCCCAACCGAAGCTTTTCCACCCCTCGATCCTATTCGGCGCCGCGCGCTCAAAGCTTTTCCGCCCCGCGATCCTATTCAGCACCGAGCCGGAGCTTTTCCTCCGGTACGCGCTCTTCCTCGGCTCCTCGTTCCTCCGGCGGAGGCTCGGGCTTCTCAGGTGGACATGCGAGCTCTGGCGGTGGGCATGCCGGCGGCGGCGGGCGCCGGCGGTAGTGTCGTTTCCGCCAGCACGCGGCATACTGATCTTCCTCACCAGCCGAATCGATATCAAACCTAACTGCGTTTCGCCCTGTCCGCGTTCACTACGTGTATTTTATCCCCAAAATACCAGCCACTTGGTATGGGTTGAGGAGTGGCTCCAGCATAGCCTTAAGGTATAGAATTTATAGGTTATTTAGGAGAAGGTCTGCGTTGATCCAACCATCCCCGGATCCGGATTCACTCTTGCCGTCTCTTGTATTCCTCGCCGATGTTTCGTCAGGTATTCTATCTAGCAGCTCCCAAAATTTGCCGAGTGGCTTTGGGCATCTTAGGGGACTTCCATCCCCAGCCAATACGATCCACCACCGAAAGCTGAGATGACTGCGCGCAAAATAGTTCTTCTTACGTCCACTGTTCTCGTCGCGGGACTGGCCGCTCTCCTTAACGAGTCCTGTTCCAAAGCCACCCATGTAGAGGCCGAGTCAAAAGATCCTGCGTCTCCCACCGTCGCGGTGGCCAAGGCCAAGACCGAAGACATGTCCCGCGGTGTGGTCATCACGGCTGAATTCAAGCCATTCCAAGAGATCGATGTGATGGCCAAAGTGGCGGGGTATGTAAAGAACATCAATGTGGATGTGGGCTCCCGGGTGAAGGAGGGTGATCTCCTAGCCGTGCTCGAAGTACCAGAGATGGCCGACGACCAGGCTCGTGCGCAATCGGTATTGAGCCGCAGCCAGGCGGAGGTGGAACGAGCGAAGGATGAATTGCAGCGGGCCCAGCAAGCGCACAGCATCGCGCATCTGTCCTACACCCGCCTGGCGGACGTTGCCAAGCAAAAGGCCGGCCTGATCGCGCAGCAGGAGATCGACGATGCCCAGAGCAAAGACCTGGTGGCAGAGGCACAGGTGAGCGCTGCGAAATCCAGCCTGTCCGCGGCGGAACAGCAGGTTCAAGTGAACATGGCGGAGCTGCAAAAGATCGAAACTTTGCGCGACTATACGCGCGTCACAGCGCCGTTCACGGGAGTTGTCA
>CAWJJU010000004.1:0-210493 GCA_963843315.1 uncultured Actinomycetes bacterium | reverse complement strand
TCGTGATCGGCGCCGTGGTGAGCGCGGCCGGCGGCGACGTCGACAATCCCCCCGCCGGCGTGGACATCGGCGCCACGGTGTTCCAGGACGCCGCCCTGATCGGCAGCGCGCTCTTCTTCGCACGGCTGTCGGCGCGCCCGACGGCCCGGAGTTCGGCTTCGCCCGGCCCGCCTGTCGTCCTGGCTGGGCTGGCTGGCCCTCACCTGGGTCGGGTTCTTCATCTTCAGCGCGATCTGGATCGCCGCTCTGGGCGTTTGGAGCGCGACGACCTGCCCGACCAGCTGGGCGCCGACTCCAGCACCGTGGCCCTGGTCGCGGTCGCGATCCTCGTGTGCGTCGTCGCGCCGATCGCCGAGGAGACCTTCTTCCGCGGCTACTTCTTCACGGCGCTGCGCAACTGGAAGGGGTGTCGCCGGCCGCGTCGTCGCCGGCCTGGTCTTGGCTCGACCCACGCGGGCTCCGCCCCGGTCGGCTACCTCGTCCCCCTGGCGGTCTTCGGTTCGGGCTGTGCCTTCTGTACTGGAGGACCGGCTCACTCTTCCCCTGGAAGGCGCTCCACGCCCTCGACGACTCGCTGGCTTTTGTGAGCCAGAAGTGGGACTCGCCGATGCCCCTGGTGATGGTCGGCTCGCTCACGGTGATCTTCCTGGTCATGCTGGCGGTGGGCGACCGCCGGCAGCTGATCACGGCATGACGGACGTATACGATTCCGCACCATGAAGCGCACGGATGCCCGCCGACTGCTGCCCGCCCTCGCGCTCGTCGCGCTGCTCGTGCCCGCCGGCGCGGCGCCGGCGGCCGTCAAGAGCCGCGGCGCCCGGCCTATGTCCCGGCCCTGCGCCTCGTGGTCGAGCGGGCCTACACGCTCAACGCCAAGCGGATCGCCCTGCGGCGCCAGCGCATCCGGATCCGCGGCCTCGTCCGCCAGTTCGCGCCCAACCAGGTGCTCAGCGTCCGCGTGCTGGTGGGCCGCAGCCGCTACGTCACGGTGCGCCGGACGGTCCGCCAGCACGGCGCCGGCGGCGTCTTCTCGGTCGAGTTCAAGGCCCACCGGCTGGGCTCCCTGCGCGCCTTCGCCACGGGCGCTGGGCTGTCCGCCCGGTCGCGCTCGGTGGACGTGATCGCCCGCAGCGCCGGCGGGGGCGACCGGGGCCTGAAGGTCAGCTTCCTCCAGCACCGCCTGCGCGACCTGCGCTACCTCGTCGCACCTCGGGCTACTACGACGACGCCACCGCCCGAGCCGTGCTCGCCTACCGCAAGGTCAACGGCATGAACCGGACGTACAGCGCCAACGCGAAGATCTTCGAGCGCCTGGCCGTCAAGCGCGGACGCTTCCGGGCTCACTACCCCGGCCATGGCAAGCACGTCGAGGCCGACCTCTCGCGCCAGGTGCTCGCCCTCTTCGACCGCAACGGCAAGCTCTTCCGCGTCCTCGTGATGTCGTCGGGCAAGCCCAGCACGCCGACCGTCCGCGGCTCCTTCCGCGTCTACTCGAAGACCCCGGGCGTGAACTCGCTGGGCATGGTCAACTCGAACTACTTCATCGGCGGATACGCCATCCACGGCTACCATGACGTGCCCACCTACGCCGCCAGCCACGGCTGCCTGCGGATCCCGATCCCCAACGCGCGGTTCGTGTTCCACTGGCTGGACTACGGCGACCGCGTGGACGTCTACCGGCCGTAGGCCGGGCTGGCGTTAGGCGCCCGGGGGAGGCGAGCTGCCCGGCGGACCCTTTGGCATCGCCGCCGGCCCGGTGCGGCGCGGGCGAAGCGGGGTGCTGCGCACCTTCATCAGCCGCGCCAGGTAGAGCACCAGCACACCGTAGGCCAGTACCCCGAAGAGGGCCGGCACGCCGCGCTGGACCCACTCGTTGTCGGAGTTGACGATCGCGGCGAAGGGGCGCAGCAGGACGTCGTCGGCGTCGTCGATGTACTCGCGCGCCTTCGTGTGGTTGGCCTCGCGCTGGCGCTCGGTGGCGCCGCTGGGGTCCACGATGGAGCTCGCGGTCGTGTGCGAGGCGTCGCTGGCCTTCTCCGCCGCGAACAGAACGAAGCTCAGGGCGATGATGGAACAGGCGACGAGGGCGAAGGTGCGGAGGGCAGCGTCGATCACTCCCCTTAAGATCGTCCGCTGACGTGCCGAGCTTGACCGCAAAAGACCGCTTGGTGGCCGCGCTGCGCGAGCACGCCCTCGTGATCGGCGAGGTGACGCTCACCAGCGGAGCGGTCGCGCAGTACTACGTGGACGCCAAGCGGGCCATCCTGCGCCGGGACGGATTCGCCGCCCTGGCCGAGCTGGTGGCCGAGCAGGTGCGCCTCTGTGAGGCCACCGCGGTCGGGGGATTGACCATGGGCGCGGACCCCATCGCGTGCTCGGCCCTGGCCGGCGGCGCCGACGTCAAGGCGTTCTTCGTGCGCAAGGAGACCAAGGCCCACGGGCTCCAGCGCCGCATCGAGGGGCCGCTGCTCGAGCCGGGCGAGCGCTGCCTGGTCGTGGAGGACGTGGTGACCTCCGGCGGGTCGACGGTGACCGCCATCGAGGCGCTGCGCGAGGCCGGGATGGAGATCTCCGGCGTCGTCTCGGTGCTCGACCGGCTGGCCGGCGGCGCGGAGCGGATCAGCGCGGCGGCGGGCGGGGCGCCGTACGAGGCGCTGAGCACGATCGACGATGTGTATCCGGAGCGGCCGGATCGCGCGGACGCCTAGGGCGCCGGCCGGGGCTTTCTCCGCCGGCCGGGTTAACGGCGGGCATTGAGGGGGCGGGTTCCCATCCGGTCCCCTCATTGCTGCTGTTTCGCGCCTCAGCCCGGCTTTCGCGCCCGGAACGTCTGCACCATTCCCGCCTCCGCCGGCGCGTACAGCGCTCCGGGAGCGGTGGCCTTGCGGAAGAACACGAGCGCGTAGGTCGCCTGGTCTCGGCGCTGGAGGACGACGGCGCGGATGGCCTGGCGCACGTGCGTTCGGCGGAAGACCCCGCGGGCCGAGACCGAGGCCGCCGGGTAGTGGGCGCGGTGGACGGGGACCGGCCGCGCCACCGTCAGGCGCCGGTACCCCGGCAGCGCGCGCACGAGGCGCTCGGCGTACACGGAGGGCCTCAGGCGCCGGCCGTCGGGGCTGCGGTCGGCCGTGATGGTGACCGCCAGCAGGCGGTCGCCGGAGCGCACGAGCGTCGCGCCGCGCGCGCCGCTCGCCCTCCAGCCAGGCGGGATCGCCACCGAGAAGCCGGCCCGGCGGTTGACCAGGCGGCTCCAGCCGTGGGGCACGCGGGCCGCGGGGTCGTTGCGCTCGGGCGGCGTGGTCGTGGCGGCGGTCGTGCCGGACCCGCCGTCGCCGCAGGCCGCGACCGCGCCAGCGCAAGCGGCGACCGCCGACCCTCCCACGACCAGTTTCCGGAGCACTAGCGCCCCGAGCAGGATTCGAACCTGCGGCCTACTCCTTAGGAGGGAGTCGCTCTATCCAGCTGAGCTATCGGGGCCTATGCTCAAATGCAGGGCTTTCTCGCATGCCGTGTCTGACGACGCTGATGAATGGCACATTTATGGAACACATGCGAGAGCACTGTCACTGAGCCTGTGAGGATCGTATCGTCGGCGCAAACAAGTGCGAACGGCAACGAACAGGCGAGGGCGGGATTCCGACTGAACTGGCGTCGACCTCACACGCGCAGTACGACCGCATCACCGCCGCCCCCGCCGACGGCCAGATCGAGCGCGTCCGCCGCCGCGGCGAGGTCGTAGATCCCGCCCACGGAAATCCCGATCTCGCCATTGCCGAGTCGCTCGGCCATGCTCGCGAGCCGGCCACCGTCCGCCTGCACGTAGATATCGACAATCGTCACCCCGCGCTCCGCCGCCGGCGGCGCGCCGGTGATCGTGGCCAGCCGCCCGCCGTTGGTGACGGTGGAGAGGGCGGCGGCCTCACCGCCAGGGGCCGCGTTGATCGCTGCGGCCACGCCGCCGCCACCCGCCCAGTCGCGGACCCTGGCGGGCCAGCCGCCGTCGTGGTAGTCGAACACCGCTGCCACCCCGAGCTGTTGAAGCCGCTCAGCGCTCCGCGGCCCGGCTGTCACCGCCACCTCGGCTCCGACCACCACCCCTAAGGCTGCGATCAGCTGCCCGGTCACGCCTCCGGCGCCGTGGACGAGCAACCGCCTGGCGCCCGAGTTCCCGAGCGCGGCACTAATCGCCTGGTCCGCCGTCAGCGCCGGCACCGGAAAGGCGGCCGCGTCCTCCCATGGCACAGCGGATGGCTTCGCGGCCAGCACATCGGCGCGGGCCAGCAACAGCTCGCTCCAGCACCCATGCTCCAGCAGGGGTACCGGGTGAGTCATCACCTCATCTCCGACCGACCACCCGTCGACGCCGGCCCCAACGGCAGCGACCGTCCCTGCCGCCGCGACGCCCAGCGCCATCGGCGGCCGCGGCCCGACGTCCCACGATCCGAGCCTGACGATGTCGTCCCAGGGCGCCACCCCGGCGGCCCGCACCGCAATGAGCGTCTCGCCTGCGCCGGCTGGACGCGGATCGGGAAGCGACAGCTCCCGCACATCGCCGCCGAACCGCTCGATTCCGGCCGCCTTCACGAAGCCCCCGGCATGTCACCCAGGCTACCCCTCGCAACACGCCGAGCCCATCCGGCCATGAAGCACGAAGCGTGCCCAACGCCTTGCGATCCGTGCGGACGGTTGTCAAGTCGGCGACTGTGCAGCGACTCGCAGGGATGACAAGCTTGCGAGCAGCGGAGATCGCGAGCTGATGATGTTGCAAGGCCGCAAGCGCGAATGCGAGGTGTTGGACCGGCTACTCGATGAGGCCCGCACCGGACGGAGCGGCGCGCTCGTGGTATGCGGCGAGCCGGGCATCGGTAAGACGGCTCTCCTGGATTATGCGATCGAGTTGGCCACAGATTTCTGGGTGGTGCGCGCTGTCGGCGTCGAGTCGGAGATGGAGCTTGCGTTCGGTGCGCTTCAGCAGCTGTGTGCCCCGCTGCTGGATCTGCTCGAGCGCATTCCCAATCCTCAGCGAGATGCGCTCAATACGGCGTTTGGCCTGCAGACAGGCACCGCTCCAGATCGCTTCCTGGTCGGCCTGGCGGTCCTCAACCTGTTCGCAGAGGCCGCCACCGAACGGCCACTGCTGTGTGTGGTCGACGACGCCCAATGGTTGGACCGGGTGTCTGGGCAGACGCTGGCGTTCGTGGCCCGCCGGCTGTTGGCGGAGTCGGTCGCGCTCTTGTTGGCTGCACGCGAGCCCACCCAGGAGCTCAGAGGCCTGCCCCAGCTGGTCGTGCACGGGCTGGGCGATGCTGATGCGCGCAAGCTCCATGCCTCGGCGGTCCACGGTCCGATGGACGAGGCCGTGCGCGCGCGGTTCATCGCCGAGGCACGCGGTAATCCGCTGGCGCTGCTCGAGCTGCCGCGGGAGCTCTCCTCCGCACAGCTGGCGGGTGGATACGGGCCGCCGGGGACCTTCCCGCTGTCAGGCCGGATCGAAGACAGCTTTGGGCGCCGCCTTGAGACCCTGCCGAAGGACACCCAGCTGCTGGTGCTGGCGGCAGCAGCGGAGCCGGTCGGCGATCCAGCTCTCTTATGGCGCGCAGCGGAGGAGCTCGGGATCGGAGCCGAGGCTTTGGAGCCGGCCGTGAGCGTCCGGGCTCCTGGACGTCGACGGCCGGGTGCGGTTCCGACATCCTCTGGTGCGCTCGGCGGTCTATCGGGTGGCGCCGGCCGACGACCGACGGAAGGTCCACCGGGTGCTGGCGGACGTGACGGATCCAAACGCCGATCCTGATCGGCGCGCCTGGCACCGCGCCCAGGCGACGGTGGGCCCGGACGAGGGGGTCGCCGCCGAGCTCGAGCTGTCGGCGGCCCGGGCCCAGCGCCGAGGTGGGGTGGCCGCGGAGGCCGCATTCCTCGAGCGGGCTTCCGAGTTGACGATCGACCCGCCACGGCGTGCGCGGCGCGCGCTGGCGGCGGCGCGAGCCAAACATCTCGCCGGTGCGCCCGATGCGGCGCTGGAATTGCTGCTCACAGCCGAGGCGGGGCCGCTCGATGACCTCGGCCACGCCCGGATGGACATGTTGCGGGCGGAGGTCGCGTATACGCAGAACCGCGGAAGCGAGGGTCCGGCGCTGCTGCTCCGGGCCGCTAGGCGCCTCGAGCCTCTTGACCTGAGCTCGGCGCAGGCGACCTATCTGGAGGCGCTGTCAGCGGCGTTCTATCTGGGCGTTTGGCCAGCAGCCGGTGGGGTTGGTGGAGGTTGCGAAGGCCGCGTTGGCCGCGCCGCAGCCCCATCCACCGCGTGTCCCCGACCTCCTCCTCGGCGGTTTGGCGACGCGGTTCATCAAGGGGTACGCCGGAAGCGCGCCGATGCTGAAGCGGGCGCTGGCGGCCTTTGCGAGCGAGGACAGCTCAGGCGAGGAAGCGCTCCACTGGCTTTGGGTCGCGATACAGGCTGCCGTGAATCTGTGGGACGACCATATGTGGGAGGTGGTGGCGACTCGTTGGCTCCAGCTCACCCGCGACACCGGCGTGCTCCCACTGCTTCCGATGGCGCTCAACGGTCGCATCGCCGCCCACACGTTCGCCGGCGAGCTGGCAACCGCCGCAGCTTTGACCGAGGAGGTCGATGCGGTCAGCGAGGCGACCGGGAGTCAGGTCCCGCCTTACGGTGCGTTGATACTCGCCGCCTGGCGAGGCCGAGAAACCGAGGCCACCGAGCTGATCGAGACGATATCCAAGGAGGTGCGGTCTCGGGGGGAGGCCTACGCACTGTCCGCCACCGAGTGGGCGCGCGCGATGCTCTACAACGGCCTCGGTCGCTACGAGGACGCGCTCACCGCGGCCGAGCGGGCCACCGAGCATACGGAGGACTTGTGGTTCTACAACTGGGGTCTGGTCGAGCTGATCGTGGCAGGGGTCCGCAGCGGTAAGCCGGAGCTGGCGGCAAAGGCACTCGAGCGGCTCTCGGAGATCACGCAAGCCAGCGGCACCGATTGGGCGCTGGGGATCGAGGCGCGCTCAAGAGCGCTGCTGAGCGAAGGTGAGATCGCCGAGGGTCTGTACCGCCAGGCGATCGATCGGCTCGGCCGAACCCGGGTGCGTGCCGAGCTGGCCCGGACCCACCTGCTCTACGGCGAGTGGCTGCGCCGCGAGCGTCGACGGCTGGAGGCGCGAGACCAGCTGCGCATCGCCCAAGAGATGCTCTCGGCGATGGGGATCGAGGCGTTCGCGGAGCGCGCGGCGAACGAGCTGCTGGCTACGGGGGAGCACGCACGCAAACGCACGGTCGGAGACGCGGGACGATCTGACTCCGCAGGAGGCCCGGGTGGCGCGGCTGGCTCGCGATGGCCTGTCCAACGCGGAGATTGGAGCCCGGCTGTTCATCAGCGCGCGCACAGTCGAGTACCACCTCCACAAAGTCTTCACGAAGCTGGGCATCAGCTCGCGCCACCAGCTCGAGGGGGCGTTCCACCGCGACGAAAGCCGAGAGTACCTGACGCGGGAGCACCCGACTGAGCTTCGCCGTTCCCTGGCCATGGTCAGCGGCCGGCTAGGGATTTGACTAGGGGGACACAGATGCGATCACGGAGCCCCTGCCGCACGCTTGCAGCTGCATGGGTGACGAAACGGAACCGGCGCCGGATGACGTCGACTTCAGGCTGATCGCGGAGTCGATTCCGCAGATCGTATGGATGGCCGACCCCGACGGCGCGACGGAATACTTCAACGAACGAGGATCGCAGTACACCGGGATGCCACGCGAGGCGAACACCGGCTGGGACTGGCTCCAGCTGATCCATCCTGATGACCGTAACCGAGCTGAGCGCTCGTGGCGCGAGTTGGTCGGACGCGAGGCTTCGTACACCACCGAGTGCAGGGTCCGCCGCCACGACGGGGAATATCGGCGAAACGAGGTGCGGGCGACGCCCGTGCGGAACGCGGACCGTCGGGTCGTCAGGTGGATAGGGACGGTCACAGACGTCGAGGAGCAGCGCCGGCTGGAGGAGAGCCTCCGAGCCTCCCAGCGTCAGACTGCTGAGTCGCTGGCCTTGCTGGAAACGCTGCTGGCAACCGCGCCTGTGGGATGCGGCTTCGTCGATCGCGAGTTCCGCCAAGTCCGCATCAACGAGGCGCTGGCTGCGACCAGCGGCATCCCCGCAGAGGAGCAGGTCGGTCGACTCGTCCCCGAGATGATTCCCGAGTCTGTGGCCGGAGCTCGAACCCGTCTACCGGCGGGTGCTGGAAACCGGCGAGGCGGTGGTCAACCGCGAGACATCCGGCGCACTACGCGGCGATCCGGATCGCGTTCACACCTGGCTGACGAGCCTCTACCCGGTCCGCCTGCAGGAGGAAGTGATCGGGATCGGGGTGATCGTGGTCGACATCACCGAGCGCAAGGAGGCCGAGCACTTTCGCTCAGCCGTGATGGACACCATGGTGGAGGGGCTCTACACCCTCGATGGCGAAGGCCACCTGGTGTTCATGAACTCCGCGGCCTCAAAGATGCTCGGCTGGGGCGAAGAGGAACTACAGGGGAAGGACATGCACTCCGCCATCCATTTCCAGCATGCGGACGGGTCGCTGCGGCCACACGAGGACTGCGAGCTACTGAAGGTCAGGACAGACGGCCGGCCCGTTCGCATGGCCCGTGACGACTTTACGCGCAAGGACGGCACGATCTGTCCGGTCGCCTATTCAGCCGCACCTCTGCTGGACCGGACGAGGGTCAGTGGCGTCGTCGTCGTGTTTCGCGACATCAGCGCGGAGCGGGCCGAGGAGGACCGGGTCAAGCATGAGTTGGACACCCTCGCCTGGGTAGGTCGGGTCAGGGATGCGCTCGATGAAGACAGGATGGTGCTGTACTCGCAGCCGATCGTTCCCCTGGCGGGTGGCCGGCCGAGCCAGGAGCTGCTGCTGCGAATGGTCAGCCAAGGCGGCGAGATCGTCCCGCCCGGGAGCTTCCTTCCGGTGGCAGAGAAGTATGGACTGATCGGTGAGATCGATCGCTGGGTCATCCGCCAGGCGGTCGGCTTGGCTGCCACCGGTCAGCGCCTTGAAGCAAACCTCTCGGCGGAGTCCATCGGCAACCTGGATCTGCTTCCTCTGATCGAGCGGGAGCTGCGCAATGCGCACGCCGACCCATCGAACATCGTCTTCGAGATCACCGAGACGGCCCTGATGGAGAACGCTGAGGCGGGGCAAGCGTTCGCGCGTGGCTTGAGCGAGATCGGCTGCGGCGTGGCGCTCGACGACTTCGGCACGGGGTTCGGAACCTTCACGTACCTGAAGAACCTGCCCATCACCTGTCTGAAGATCGACATCGAGTTCGTGCGGGACCTGACGACCAATAACGCCAACCAGCACCTGGTCAAGGCGATCGTCGGACTAGCCCAAGACTTCGGCTACCAGACGATCGCCGAGGGCGTCGAGGACGCCGAAACGCTGGCCCTTCTCAAGGAGTACTGGCGTTGACTTTGCGCAAGGCTTCCACCTTGGACGTCCAGCGCCGATTGAGGCTTCCTAGAGCCTTGCCAAGGCGGTGCGTGACCACCGCGCCCCGGCCGCTTGCCGACGCGCTTGTCGCGGCTGACGCTCGAGGTGCGCGCACACGTCGCAAACGAGCGATCATCAGATGTTCGGAAGTGTTCGGAGGTCTGGTCGCTAGCGCGCCTCTGACCGCTCCCGTCGGCGTCCGGTTGGCTTGTTCAAGCCATGGGCGCGGCTGGTTTCGAACCAGCGACCTCTCGCGTGTGAAGCGAGCGCTCTCCCACTGAGCTACGCGCCCTGAAGGCGCGATGTTAGAGCGGGTTCGGCGATCCTGGACGCCGGCCTTGACAGGCTCGATGGGCAGGGCTACAGTCGCTCCAAGGGTCTTCGAGTTGGAGGAGGTCACGATGTCCTGGAAGTTGAGCGGGTCGTATTTCGAGACGTGCTCGTGCGATGTCGTCTGCCCGTGCACGGCATCGTTCGCGGCGTCGAGCGACTGCCGATCGAGGTCGCCGAGGACAGCCTCAAGCACTCGATTCGCGTCGGCGAGGAGATCGACTTCGAGATCGAGGACGTGGCTCGTCGGGCCCGGACCTGACCGTGTCGCGCGCCACGCGGTCGAGCGTCAACGCCTTCGGCATCCAGTACGAGGCGAAGTCGGCCTTCTCGCGCTCCGAGTTCGCCTGGGCAGCCTGAGGCGTCGCCCGCTCAGGAACATCGCTAGAAAGGCGTAGATGGAATCCGCCGCGATCCGCCGGGCGCCCCCGCTTCCAGGCCTGATCCAGCTCGGGCTGATCGCCCTGCTCGTGGTGCTCACCGTCCTCGCGTGGGCCTTCACCGGAGATCAGATGTCCGGCATGGATGCCGGCCCTGGAACCGACCCGGGGAGCCTCGGGTTCTTCATCGGCGTCTGGGTGGTGATGATGGCCGCGATGATGTTCCCCTCCATCGCGCCGATGGTGGTGATGCACGCGCGGATGCAGCGTGGCATCGAGGGCAGAGGGCGGGTGGCTGAGCTGGCCGTGACTCCGCTCTTCGTCGCCGGTTATCTCGTTTCGTGGGCGGCGGCGGGCCTGGTGGGCTACGGGATCTTCAAGCTCGGCCGGGCGGTGACGGGCGACGTCTTCGCGTGGGACAACGGGGGCCCTTACCTTGCCGGCGGCATCGTTCTCGGCGCGGCGATCTACCAGCTGACGCCCCTGAAGGACACCTGTGTCCACTACTGCCGAAGCCCGCTGATGTTCCTGATGAAGTACTCGCGGGCGGGACTGTGGGGAAGCCTGCGCGCCGGCGTGGTCCACGGCGGCTGGTGCGTCGGCTGCTGCTGGGCATTGATGTCGGCCCTCTTTGCGCTTGGCGTCATGAGCATCGGCTGGATGGCGTTGCTCGCAGCGCTGATCGCCGTCGAGAAGCTGCTGCCGTGGGAGAGGATCGCCACGTACGGCGTCGCAACCGTGCTTCTGGTGCTCGGCCTTTTGGTTTTGATCACGCCCGCAAATGTTCCCGGCCTCACCGTTCCCGGCTCGCCGGAGGCGATGCGGGCGATGCAGGCGATGGACGGCGGCTCCATGACCGGGGGCTCCGCGGGCAGCGGCGCGATGAACGGTGGGGCGATGCACCGCGGCTCGATGCACTGAGGGCGGCCGCCGGGCCTAGATGACTGATCCCAAATACCCGCACGCACGGATGACGCACGGATACCGTCGCCGGATCGCGGTCATCGGGACTCGCCTGTACCCACCGGTACAGGCTTCGCCCTCTTCCCACGCCCGGCTCGGTCCCGTGCGCCCCCGCACGCACGCGAATTCGGAATCAATCATCTAGCCGGACGAGTAGTCGAACGTCGTCTCGTAGCCGCAGCGGTCGGTGAACTCGAACGCGAGCTCGCCGGCGGCGACCTCGATCAGCTCCGAGTGCACCTCGCGGCCGCTGCGATGGTGCCCGGGAATGACGCAGGTGACGGTCGCCGGGTCATCGACGGGAGCCCTGACCTTCACGGTGACCTCTCCGCCGGCGCGAAACCAGCCCCTGCCCGGGGTGTGGTCGATCTCGATTCCGACGCTGTGCACGCCCAGGAGGCTGCTCTCCTTCCACGCCCAGGGGAACTGCTGGTGCGGGGTGCCCCCGAGCCTGCCCGTGTAGATGTCCTCCAGGGCCGTGCGCTGCTCGTCGCTGCCGCGCTCGTCCAGGTACATGTGGAAGGACCAGGGTGAGCCCGGCTCGTCGTCGTGATAGCGCGTGGCGAGGACCACCTGGAGACCCGAGAGGTCGACGTCGCCGGCGCTGCCCGCTTCGATCCGCCAGGACAGCGCGCCGAGGCACTCCCCGTAGGTCGAGCGGCCGCCCGCGACGCCGTCGATTCGCCGGCAGGGGCAGATCACCTCGCAGTTGCAGACCTCCAGGTAGGTTCCGCTGATTGCCCAGGGTGTGCGCTCCCCATCCATGGATCCGCACGAGCCTACTCGCCGGGATGCGAATTGGACCGCGCTGAGCGGGGGCGGCGCAGGGCCGAGGGCTACCGGGCCTGGCGGGGGAAGCCGCGGCGCCCGTGCATCATCGCCCGCAGGCGCTTGAAGTCTTCACGGAGCGAGTTTGCCTTTCGAGCCTGAGAGCCGGCGTCAGGGTCGAGGCGCTTGCTCTGCCGGGAGCGGCGAGGCGGGTCAGGGGGAGAAGCGTTTGAGGATGCCTGGGTGAGGGTGACGGTGCGCATCGCTGACCCTTCAGTCGGTTCCAACTCGGACCACGAAACGCACCCCCTCCCTGCCTTCGAGCGAGAAGCCGCCCGATCCGGGTTCGACGTCGAGGGTGAGAGCTGGCGAGCCGCACGTCCGGTACTGCCCGCTGTCGAGCAGGAACGGCGTGCCCGCGATGGCGCCCAGCTTGAGGTCCGTCTCGCTCTCGAGGACCTCGCCGCGCGTCAGGCAAAGCGTCCTGCCCTCGTCGTCGAAGCCTCCAAGCTGCACCAGGGCAAGAGGCCCGAAGTCGGCCTTGAGGCGCTCGATCAGATCCAGGGCCTCAGAAGTGGCGCCCAACGCTGCCTGCGTGCGGTCGGCTGTCGCGCTTCCTCCTGTCATGCCTAGAAACCTGCCACGACAGCGCTTTCGCTCCATCGGAACATGCCCGCAGAGGTGGGGCGGAAGACTACGGAGCCCCAACTCCCCTCGGCGGGCATATGCTGGCGAAGGGCGTGGAATCGAGGACGATCAAAGTGCTGGACGTCGAGGGACTCGACGTGCTGCTCGCTGAGCTCGTGCGCCGTGGCTACGGACTCGTCGGCCCCACGGTGCGCGACGGGGCGATCGTCTACGACCGGATCCGCTCCACCGCCGACCTTCCGCGAGGCGTGACCGATGCCCAGGACGGCGGCACGTACCGGCTCGAGCAGCGCGACGACGACGCCCTCTTCGGCTACGCGGTCGGCCCGCACTCGTGGAAGCGCTACCTGCACCCGCCCGAGCTGCGGCTCGTCAAGGTGCGCCGCGAGGCGGACGGCGACCTCGACGTCTCCGAGGAAGAGCCGGCAAGCGAGCCGCTCGCCTTCATCGGCGTGCGCTCGTGCGAGCTCCACGCGATCGCCATCCAGGACGGCGTGCTGGCGGGCGGCGCGTACCCGGACCCGCACTACGTCGCCCGGCGCGAGGGCATCTTCACGGTCGCCGTCCAGTGCGCCGTCGCCGGCGGAACCTGCTTTTGCGCGTCGATGAACTCCGGGCCGCGGGCCGAGGGAGGCTTCGACGTCGCGCTCACCGAGGTGATCGATGCCGACGGCCACCGCTTCGTGGCCGAAGCCGACAGCCAGGTGGGCGAGGAGGTCCTGGCCGCGGTCCCCGGCCGCGACGCGATCGAGCGGGACGAGCGCGACGCGATCGAGGTGAGCGAGCGCACCGCCGCCTCGATGGGACGCGAGCTCGAGACGGAGGGCCTCAAGGAGCTTCTGTATCGCAACCTCGAGCACCCCCGCTGGGACGAGGTCTCCGAGCGCTGCCTGAGCTGCGGCAACTGCACCATGGTGTGCCCGACGTGCTTCTGCACCACCGTCGAGGACACCACGGACCTCGCCGGCGAGGAGGCCGAGCGCGTGCGCGAATGGGACTCGTGCTTCACCTGGGACTTCTCGCACGTCCACGGCGGCAGCGTCCGCTCGTCGGCGCGATCGCGATACCGCCAGTGGATGACCCACAAGCTCGCGACCTGGTGGGACCAGTTCGGGACCTCGGGCTGCGTCGGCTGCGGGCGCTGCATCACCTGGTGCCCGGTGGCGATCGACATCACCGAGGAGGCGGCCGTGATCCGCGCGACCGACGGCGAGGGCGGCAGATGACGCCGCGAGGAATCGCCGACCTGCTGGAGGAGACCGGAGCGCTCTCGGGGCTGGCCGAGGCCGACCGCGAGCTCGTCGCCGGCTGCGGGCGGATCCGGGCCTTCTCGGCGGGCGAGCTGCTGTTCCGCGAGGGCGAGCCGGCCGACGCCTTCTACGTCATCCGCCACGGCCGCCTCGCGCTGCGCACCCACGTGCAGGGGCGCGGCGATGTCACCGTCGAGACCCTCGGCCCCGGGGAGATCGCCGGGTGGTCGTGGCTGGTCTCGCCGTATGTGTGGCACTTCGACGGCCGCGTGCTGGAGGACGGCTCCGCCGTGGAGTTCGACGGCGCCTGCCTGCGCGACAAGCTCGAGGCCGACCCGCGCCTGGGCTACGACCTCATGCGGCGCTTCGCGGCCATGATCCTCGACCGCCTCCAGCAGACCCGGGTGCAGATGCTGGACGTCTACGGCGAGCACGATGGCTGAGCGCGGGCCGATGACGCCTGCGCCCTACCGGGTCGTCAGCCGCGAGCGCGAGACGCCCGACACCTGGACGCTCGTTCTCGAGCCCGCGAGAGGAGGCGGGCATCGCCGCGGGAGAGCCCGGGCAGTTCAACATGATCTACGCGTTCGGCGCCGGCGAGGTCCCGATCTCGCTGAGCGGCGCCGAGGGCAGCGTGCTGACGCACACGGTCCGCGACGTGGGCCTGGCGACGCGCGCGATCTGTCGCAGCGAGCCGGGAGAGACCCTCGGCGTGCGCGGCCCGTTCGGCAGCTCGTGGCCGCTTGACGCCGCCGCCGGCCGCGACCTGGTGATCGTCGCCGGCGGCCTGGGGCTGGCGCCCCTCCGCTCGAGCGTGCTCGCCGCGATGGGCGCGCCCGGGCGCTTTCGCAGCGTGCAGCTGCTCTACGGGGGCCGCGAGCCCGACCAGCTGCTCTACCGCGCGCAGCTCGAGGAATGGCTCGCCGGCGGGGTGGAGGTGAGCCTCATCGTCGACGCCGCGAACGGCGACTGGCAGGGCGACGTCGGAGTGGTGACGCGGCTGATCGACCGCGCCGCCTTCGATCCCGCGGAGGCGGTCGCGCTCGTGTGCGGGCCCGAGGCGATGATGCGCTTCTCGGCCCGGGCGCTGCGCGCAAAGGGGGTTCCCGCCGAGCGCATCCATCTCTCCTACGAGCGCAACATGAAGTGCGCGGTGACTCTGTGCGGGCGCTGCCAGCTCGGCCCCCGGTTCATCTGCCGCGAGGGGCCGGTCCTCTCGCTGGCGGAGGCCGAGCCCTGGACCGCGGTGAGAGAGCTCTAGTGGCCGAGCGGCAGAGGCCTCGGGTCGCCGTCTGGAAGTTCGCCTCCTGCGACGGCTGCCAGCTGAGCCTGCTCGATCTCGAGGACGAGGTGCTGGCGCTCGACAGCGAGCTCGAGATCGCCTACTTCCTGGAGGCCGGCCGGGAGGAGGGGCCGGCCGGGCCCTATGACGTCTCGATCGTGGAGGGCTCGATCACCACACCCGCCGACGCCGAGCGCATCGAGCACGTCCGCCGGGTCTCGCGGGCGCTCATCACCATCGGCGCCTGCGCCACCGCCGGCGGCATCCAGGCGCTGCGCAATTTCGCCGACGCCGACGAGATGGTCGCCGGCGTCTACGCCTCGCCGCACTACATCTCCACCCTTCGCACCTCCACCCCCATCGCCGAGCACGTGCCGGTCGACTTCGAGCTTCAGGGCTGCCCGGTCAACAAGCACCAGCTGCTCGAGGTGATCAGCGCGCACCTGAACGAGCGCAAGCCGAGCATCCCGGGCTACAGCGTGTGCGTCGAGTGCAAGCGCCGCGGCAACGTCTGCGTGATGGTCGCTCACGGCACGCCGTGCCTCGGCCCGGTCACCCACGCGGGCTGCGGCGCCATCTGCCCCTCCTACGACCGCGGCTGCTACGGCTGCTACGGGCCGATGGAGAGCCCCAACGCGCCGTCGCTGGCCGAGTGGGCCACCGACCGCCAGGGCCGAAGCGACGCCCAGCTCGTGCGCCTGCTGCGCACCTTCAACGCGGGAGCGGCGCCGTTCCGCGCCGAGAGTGGGGCGCGCGCGGCGCAGGCGGCCTCGGGCGCCGCCGGGGATTGGCGCAGCCGCGCCCGCGCCCGCGAGGATCGCGATGGCTGAGTCCGCGACGCGCACCATCCGCACCGAGGCGCTCGCGCGCGTGGAGGGCGAGGGGGAGATGTTCGTGCGCGTCGAGGGATCGGAGGTGCGCGAGGTCGAGCTGCGGATCTTCGAGCCGCCGCGCCTGTTCGAGAGCTTCCTGCGGGGCCGCGCCGTTCTCCGAGGCGCCCGATATCACCGCCCGGATCTGCGGCATCTGCCCGGTCGCCTACCAGATGAGCGCGTGCGCGGCGATGGAGGACGCCCTCGGCGTCGAGGTCGACTCGCGGGTGCGGGACCTGCGCCGGCTGCTGTACTGCGGCGAGTGGCTGGAGAGCCACATCCTCCACGTCTACCTCCTTCACGCCCCCGACTTCCTGGGTTACGAGAGCGCCTGGGCGATGGCGCGCGACCATCCCGAGGTCGTCGAGCGCGGGCTGCGCGCCAAGAAGCTCGGCAACGAGCTCATCCGCGTCGTCGGCGGGCGCGAGATCCATCCCATCAACGTGCGCGTCGGCGGCTTCTACAAGGCGCCGGCCGCCGCCGACCTGCTGGCGCTGCGCGCCCGGATCGAGCAGGCTCGCGACGAGGCCCTGGAGACCGTTCGCCTGACCGCGACGCTTCCGTTTCCCGACATCGAGCGCGACCCGGAGTGGGTGGCGCTGCGCTCCGACGACGGCGAGTATCCGATCGACCGCGGGCGCATCGTCTCCTCCGCGGGCATCGACATCGAGCCCGGCGAGTTCGACGAGACGTTCGAGGAGTCGCACGTCGCGCACTCCAACGCCCTGCACGCGCACGTTCGCGAGCGAGGCTCCTACGTCACCGGCCCCATGGCGCGCTTCAACCTCAGCCGGGACTCGCTGTCGGAGATCGCCCTCGGCGCCGCGCGGGAGGCCGGCCTCGGCGATGGCTGTCGCAACCCCTTCATGAGCATCGTGGTGCGCTCGGTGGAGATCCTCTACGCGTTCGACGAGGCGCTGCGGCTGATCGAGGCACTACGAGCCGCCCGACCCGCCCGCCGCCGAGCCCGAGGGGGGCGCGGGCGTGGGCCACGGGGCCACGGAGGCTCCCCGCGGGATGCTCTACCACCGCTACGAGCTGAACGACGACGGCACGATCGCCGCGGCCCGGATCGTCCCGCCGACGTCGCAGAACCAGATGGCGATCGAGGAGGAGCTTGCGCGAGGTCGTCGCCCGCAGCCTCGACCTCGACGACGAGGCGCTTCGCCTGCGCTGCGAGCAGGCCATCCGCAACTACGACCCGTGCATCTCCTGCGCGACGCACTTCCTCGACCTCACCGTGGAGCGCACGTGAGCGCCGGGGGGACGGTGGTGGTCGTCGGGATCGGCAACGAGCTTCGCGGCGACGATGCCGCCGGCCTGGAAGCCGCGCGCTTGGTGGCCGAGGAGGCGCCGCAGGCGCGTGTGCTGGTGCTGAGCGGTGAGCCGAGCCGCCTGCTCGACGGCTGGGAGGGCGCAGGCCACGCGATCGTGATCGACGCCTGCCGGGGCCACGGCGCCGCCGGCGAGGTCCATCGCTTCGAGGCCGGGTCGGCGCCGCTGCCGGCCGAGTTCGGTCGCGGCTCGACGCACGCGCTCGGCCTGGCCGACGCGATCGAGCTGGCCAGGGCCCTCGGCCGGCTGCCGGAGCGGGTCAGCGTGTTCGCCATCGAGGGCGAGGGGTTCGAGGCCGGGACCGAGATGACACCGGCCGTGCGCGCCGCCGCCGAAAGGGTGGCGCGGCTCGTGGCGCGGGCTTCCGGGTAGGATGGTCGCGGACCGTGCTGAGCGGGGCGTTAGCGGTGCCCTGTACCTGCAAACCGCTCTAGCGGGGCTGATCGCCCGCCCGAGGGTCGCGGCCTTTGGGGCCAGCTCGTCGAGGGCGGCGTTGACGGCCAGGTCCCGCGCGATGACGGCCCGTGAACCAGGTCAGGTCCGGAAGGAAGCAGCCTTAAGCGGTAGTCGGCAAGCGCCGCGGTAAGCCTGGCTCGAGCAAGCCACGACGTCAGCGCCCAAGGACCGCTCTCGAAGGAGGGCCGCACGGTCCTGCCCTGACATCTAGCCGGTCTCCGTGTGCCGGATCTTGTAGATCGTGACCTCGGGCGAGTGGTATACCGGCCGCGCGGCGCGGGCGAGCGCGGCCGCGTCGACGGCGACCCCGCCGCTCGAATCGACAACCAGGTACCGCACGCCGTAGTCGTTCGCAAGCTTCGAGAGCGCCCCCGTGTCACCGGCGAACGCCCGGGCGTTGAGGGCGTAGCGGTCGGGGAACACCGTGCTGGGCCCATTCGGCAGGAAGGTTGGCGCGTTGTCGTCGAGCGCCTGCCGCGAGTAGCCCCAGCCCTCGAGGAACACCCGGCGTTCCGCGAACGCCGCATATTGGAAGTTGAACGGATCCGAGTTGTTCACCGCCAGCACCGCGCCGGTGGGAGTGTGGTCGCGGATCCAGTCGAGCGCGGCAAGCCTTCCGGGCGTCAGCGTCGATTGCGAGGCCATCGCCTCCTGCGGCGCCGGCCTTCCCTGCAGGGCAGGGACGACGATATTGCTGACGGTCCCGATCACGCCCACGACGAGCAGCGCCACGGTGAGGAAGGCGCCCATCGACCATCCGGCCCGTGCGGGGCATACGCGCCGGGCGGCTAGCGCGAGCGCTGCCAGCGTGAGCGCGAGTCCCACATACCAGAACAGGTAGGTCTGGGCCTGCGATTGGGACCCCGCGAACAGGTCCAGGTCGAGCGGCGCGCGCATCACCGCGACGAGCGCCACTGCCCATCCGATGCCCAGCGCGGCGGGGCGACCCCACCCGCCGGAAAACTCACTCGGCCGAGCCCGCCATGCGCGGCGAAGGCCGTCGGCCGCCAGCAGCCAGCCCGCTGCCAGGCCATAGATGAGGAAGTAGAGCTGGGCGCCGTTGCTCGAATCCGCGAACAGGACGATCAGGATGGCCGCTGCCAGTACCGCGGCGAGCCACCAGGCCGCGGGCGCGATCGCGTAACGGCGTCGTAACCGCGCCGTCCAGGCGAGCCCGGCCAGCTGCGGTCCCATCAGCCCGGCGAGCCCGACGACGGCGCCGGCGCCGACCAGGAGTGCCGAGCCGGTGGAGAGCGACAGCAGGGACCCGAAGTACTGCTTGAGGGAGACCACCGCGGGCATCTCTCCGGTGGTCCCGAAGGCGCTGGCGCCGAGGCCGCTCGAATGCCCTCGGTACTGGGACATGTAGGTGATGAGCAGGGCGACCAGCAGGATCGCCCCCGCCCCGATTTCCCGCCGCGGCCACGAGCGCGCGGCGAGGGCCCTGCCCGCGGCGAACAGGCCCAGCGCGCCAAGGAGCAGAGGCAGGATGACCACCTTGGAGTTGGTGGCGGCGGCAGCCAGGATCGCGACGACCGCCCAATCCCCGGGCGAGAGCCGCTCGCGGGACGCGACCGCCTCGCCGACCACGATCACCAGCGCAAGGAAGACGGGGAGCCCGAAGAGCGCGCTGGGGCTGAGGCTCGACAGCCGGATGAAGACGCCGAAGAAGGGCGGGAAGGAGGCGGTCGTCTGCAGCTGGAGGTCCGCGACGAAGAAGGTCAGGCCGGCGGCGGCGAGCCCCACCCAGGCGCTTCGGGAAAAGGCCCTGCCCGCGGTCACGAACAGCAGCACCGAGAGCACCACCACGGGAAGCGGGAACAGCCGGAAGTAGACGAGGGGCAGGTCGATTCCGGTGATCTGGGTCGCCGCCGCCATGTGGATGTGGGCGAAGTAGTGGTAGGGAAACGGCTCGCCGATGACGTTCGGGTCCTGGATCGGCCAGTGATGCAGCGCCTCCGCCGCGAGCCCGAGGTGGAAGGTGTAATCGCGGAAGTAGGCGCGGGTGCCTCCCCCGGGCAGGGGCAGGACGGTGAAGAAGCTGAGCGCGACCAACGCCATCGCCGCCAGGCACACGGCCGCGAGCGTCCAAGCGGCCCGCCGGCCCAGTGGCTCGCCGCCGGGCGCCGTCGGGCGCCGCCGGCGCCGGGCAAGCATCGGCGCCGCGACCGCGACGACGACGAGCGGGTAGAACGAGAAGAGGATCCGAGCGTCGAGGGCGGCGGTCGCCATGAAGGCAAAGACCTCCAGCGCCGTCCCGAGGGCCCAGCCGAGGGCGAGCTGGCGGATCGCGGCCCCTGGGCGCGAGGAGAGAAGGCGGTAGACCAGCCACCCGGGAAGGACGACGAACGCCAGCTCGTAGAGCGCGAACAGCAGGGCGGAGCCGGCGTTGGCGCCCCAGCCGATCTCGAGCGCAAGGAGCCCGGCGATCACGGCGGCCGCCGGACCGGCGTACGCCCGTCCCGGTCCTCTCAGCCTGCCCTGGACGGGTCGACCCTCCACCGCGGTGGAGCCTAGTAGCCTGCGATGGAGCAGGGTCGAAGGAGAGCTTGGAGGTGCGGTCAGTGCGAGCAGGGAAGCTTGGCATGTGTGTTGCGGCGATGGCGGCCGCGGCGATGGCGCTGGCGCCGGGCGCGTCGGCCACCGACTGCGGCCTGCCCGCGTCGCTCGACTCGACCATGAACCCGTCGCCGCTCCTCGACGTGACGGGCTTCATCCCCCAGAGCCTCAACGGCGACTACGTGCAGGTCCCGTTCACCGTCCCCTCGGGCGTCACTGCCATCCAGATCCGCTACTCCTACGACCAGCCGGGCGCCACGACGGCGGATCCGGGCATCTGCGGCAGCGGCCCGAACACCCTCGACATGGGCGTCTACGGCCCCAAGCAGGCCGGCGAGACCTACTGGCATCAGGGCGAGAGCCGCGGCTGGAGCGGCAGCGCGGTCAAGAACATCGCGATCTCCGCGGACGGCTTCAACAGCGACTCCGCCTACAACGGCAACCGCAAGGGCTTCTTCTCGGGTTACACGACGCGCGCCTACCAGCCCGGCCCGATGACCGCCGGAACCTGGGCCGTCGAGCTCGGCGCCGGCTGGATCGACCCGTCGGTCAACACGGCGGGCATCCAGTACCACGTGCAGGTCGCATACAGCACCGACTCGACCTGGACCCAGCACGCGCCCGACGACGACCCGTATGACGGCTCGATCGTCGCCAACCCGTCATCGGGCTGGTACTCGGGCGACCTTCACGTCCACGGCGAGATGGAGCCGGGCAACGCGACCCGGACCCAGACCTTCAACCTCGGGTTCGGCGCGCCGCCCACCGGGGGCGGGCTCGACTTCATCACCCAGGTCGACCACAACAACGACATCACTGCGCAGGACCTCGGCTCCTACCAAGCCGCCCACCCGGACAAGCTGATCATTCCCGGCGTCGAGGAGACGACCTATCACGGGCACTACATGAACTCGGGATCGGGGATCCTCTCCGACTTCCACACGTCGAGCATCTATCTGCTTGGCAATCCGACCGCGAACCCCGATGTGGACCCCGCGAACGACCTGAAGCGCGGCGCGGTTGCGCCGAGTCAGTTCTTCTCCCAGATCCAACAGGCCGGCGGCTACACCGAGATCAACCATCCATCGACTGCCAAGGACGCCCCCGCGGCGTGTCGTGGCTGTGCCTGGACCTATTCCGACGCCGACACCGACTTCTCCAAGGTCGACGCGGTCGAGGTGCAGAACGCGGCTGAAGGTTGGGTCGGAGATACCGCGCCCAACCCGTTCACGCCCGACGCCATTGCCTATTACGAGCACGCCCTCGACTCGGGAGCGCACATCGCCGCCGTGGGCGGCAGCGACGACCACAAGGGGGGCGAAGCGACCGGCTTCGCCGACTCGTCGGTGGGCTCGCCGGCGACGATGGTCCATGCCTCCTCGCTGTCGGAGGGCGACGTCGTCGACGCGATCCGGCAGGACCACACCTATGTGAAGTTCTTCGGCGTGTCGAGCCCCACCATCGACCTCATGGCGAAGACGAAGGGCTCGCCCGACGCGGGTATCGGCGACACCGCTTCGGGCCCCTCCGCCGCGCTGACGGCCACGGTGAGCGGCGCCTCGAGTACCGGCCGCTCCGGCGCGTTCGAGCTGGACCTCCTGAAGGACGGCCAGGTCATGCAGAAGTTCCCGTTCACGGGCGACGGCACGACCAAGAACGTCACGGTGAAGGACGACGGTCGCTACGCGCTCCAGGTCACCCGCACAACCGGCTCTGGGCCTTCTGCGCTGACGTTCGTCGAGGACTACTCGAGCCCGATCTGGTTCGTCTCGAACGCGGTCAAGGTGCTGAGCCCCAAGACCAACCCCAAGAAGGGGACGGGAGCCGTTCGGGCGAAGGTGCCCGGGCCCGGCAAGCTCGTCCTGTCGGGCAAGGGCACGAAGAAGGGCAAGTTCACCGCGAAGAAGGCGGGAACGGTGAAGATGCCGGTGAAGCTCGCCAAGAGCTCGCAGACGACGCTGAAGCGCAAGGGCAAGCTGACCCTGAAGCTCACGGTCGCCTACACCCCGACCGGCGGGAAGACCTCGAAGACGCCCGCCAAGATCACGCTGCGAAAGAAATAGCCGCGAAGACCCTCCACATCCTCCGCCACGCGAAGGCGGGCTCGGCAGACCCAGGGCTCGCCGACCACGAGCGGACCCTGACTGACCGCGGGCGCCGCGCGGGAGCCCTCATCGCCGCACATCTCGAGGCGCTGGAGATCCGTCCCGACCTCGTTCTCTGCTCGTCGGCGACCAGGACGCGCCAGACGCTCGAGGCCGTCGAGCCCGGCTTCGGCGTGCCGCGCCCGCGCGCTCTGGTGGAGGACTCCATCTACGAGGCGAGCGTGGGCGATCTCCTCGCCCGCCTGCAGCAGGTGCCCGAGGCGACGGCCTCGGTGATGCTCATCGGCCACAACCCCGGCATGGAGGGGCTGGCGCTGCTCCTCGCCCGCGAGGGCCCGGAGCTCGAGGAGCTGCGGCTGAAGTTCCCGACGGCCGCGATGGCGACGCTCGGTTTCGACGGCGCCTGGGCCGACCTCGGCCCGCAGGGCGCGAGCCTGGACGCGTTCGTGCGCCCCGCGGATCTCGAGTAGCCCCGAACGCGCGAAGGCCGCGCCCCTGCGGGCGCGGCCTTCGGTGTCATGCGGAGTGTCCGGTTCCCTACGGGGTGGCGGACTTCAGCGCGCTCAGGGTCTGGTTCGCGGCGTCCTGGCACGCGTTCAGCGCGGTCGTCTCGCCGGAGCCGCCGATCGACTTGGCCTGATCGGCGCACTGCGTGAAGGCGTTACGGGCCGAGGCGCAACCGGCCTGACCGGCGGTGCCCACCGCCTTGACGCAGGCGTTGTAGATGTCCTGCGCCGACGCGTCGCCCGACGAGGAGCCGCCGGCGCTCGCGGAGCCGCCGCCGCCGTTGTTGCCGAACGAGTGGTTCAGCTGGTGGTTGACGTTGTTCAGCGCGTGATTCACCGTGTCGTTGGTGCTGTCGGTGATCGGCTTGATGATCACGAAGTAGCTGAAGGCCAGGATCGCGATGCTCACGAGTCCGTAGACCAGCATCGACTTTGGGCTTCCACCTCCGAAAACGACCATCTCTCTTGTCTCCTTCCTCGTGGGTTTCTCTTGCTGGGGCCCGCCGTCAGCCGGCGTCCCAAAGGATGAGGTCGCCCTCGTCGACGGGGTCCACCTTGACCGTGACGTCCATCCCCTCGGCGAAGCTCGCCGCGGGGTGGATGAACTGGTTGGTGGTCGCCGCGTAGGCGTCATCCTTCGCCGGCCTGACGGTCACGTCCACCGCGTACTCGCGGCTTCCGTCGGCGTCGAAGTTGCCCGTCTCGACCATGGAGTCGATCCGGGCCGGCACGTCGACGCCGGACCTGGCGAGCCGATTGGCCCGCTGCGCGTGATTTCCGTTCTCGCCGGCTTCCATCCTGGATCGCGAAGGTAGTCGCGCCCCGGACCCCTGTCAGTATCGATCTGGTCTCGTTCGGGTATCACGGCGCCTGGGCAAGCCGGGTTCGGGCACCCCGCCGGGCGCCGCTTGGCGCCTGGGTAGACTCGGTCGGGTGAGCGCGTCGGCCTCTCTCTACCGCCGTCACCGGCCCCAGACCTTCGACCAGGTGGTCGGGCAGGAGCATGTGGTGCGCACTCTGCGAAACGCGGTCGAGCAGGACCGGGTGCACCACGCGTACCTGTTCGTGGGCTCGCGCGGCACCGGCAAGACCTCGCTGGCGAAGATCCTTGCCCGCTCGCTGAACTGCGTCAACGGTCCGACCCTCACGCCCTGTGGCGTGTGCGAGCCGTGCCGAACGATCAGCGCCGGAACCTCCATCGACGTGATCGAGATGGACGCCGCCTCCAACCGCTCGGTCGACGACGTGCGCGACCTGCGCGAGCGAGTCGGCTACGCGCCGGCGGAGGGCCGCTGGAAGGTCTACATCCTCGACGAGGCGCACATGCTCACGCGCGAGGCTTGGAACGCGTTCCTGAAGACCCTCGAGGAGCCGCCGCCCAACACCGTCTTCGTGCTCTGCACCACCGAGGCGCACAAGGTCATGGCCACCATCGCCGACCGCTGCCAGCGCTTCGACTTCCAGCGCCCGTCACTGGAGCAGATCGCCATTGTGATCCGCAGGGTTGCCGCCGCCGAGGAGATTCAGATCGACGACGGCGCCGTGGCCGCCCTGGCGCGCGGCGCGACCGGAAGCTTCCGCGACGCCCTCGGCACGCTCGACCAACTCGTCTCCTACGGCGGCAAGCAGATCGACACGGCCGACGTGCTCGCCGTCCTGGGCATCGCCGACGCCGAGCTGATCTCGGCGGCGGCGGCGGCCATCGCCGCAAGCGATCCGCGCGCCGTCCTCGAGACGAGCGAGAGGCTGGGCGCCTCCGGGCGCGACGTCTCGCAGTTCGGCCGCGACCTGCTCGCGCACCTGCGCGCCCTGATGGTGGTCCGCACGCTCGGCGAGGTGCCCAGCGCGCTGGCGCTCGCCGTCGCCGATCCCGGCAGCCTCGCCCAGAGCGCGGCGGCGTTCACCGACCTTGGCCTCGCGCGCGCCATCGACGCGATCGCCGCCGCGCTCGCCGCGGTCCGCGAGGGCGACGAGCCGCGCATGACGCTCGACCTTGCGCTGCTGCGCGCGGCATCGCCGCAGCTCGACCCCTCTCGCGAGGCGCTCGCCCAGCGACTGGAGCGGCTCGAGGCCGCCGTCGCCGGCGGCGCGACGCTCGACGCGCCGGCCCCGGCATCCGCACCGCTTCCGCCGCCCCAGGCGGCCGAGCCTGCCGCCCCGCGGGCGCCCGAACCCGACGACACCGGACGAATCCCGGCAGAGCCGGAATCACCGGTCGCTGACGCTCCCTCGGAGGATGTCGGCGGAGCTGCTCCGCTCCGGTCCTGTCGCCCAGGCCGTCGCGGTCGCTGAGAGCATCGACCTCGACAGGATCCTCGGCCTGTGGCCCGCGGTCATCGACCAGGTGCGCCAGTCCGGCGCCGAGGTCCTCTCGCACGTCCTGGAGGCGGCAAGGCCGCTGGCCGTGGACACCGAGCAGGCCGTGGTCGAACTGGGCTTTCCGCGAAGCGCCGCGTTCAACAAGCGCAAGGCCGAGCGCCCGGATGCCCGCGAGCGCTTCTCCGACGCAATCAAGGCGATCGCCGGCAAGCCCCTGCGACCGGTGTTCGTTCTGCTCGACGGCGAGGGTGAGGATGTCCGGCGACGAGCTCAGCGAGGACGAGGCGATCGAGCGGCTCAAGACCGAGTTCGGGATGGAGGAGGTCGCCGAGGCCGACGTTCCCGATGCGGAGGCGGCGTCGTGACGCCGCGCGGGCCGGGCGGGCCGGGCGGCATGGACCTCGGGGCGATGATGAAGCAGGTCCAGAAGATGCAGGCCGACATGGCCTCCGCCCAGGAGAAGCTGAAGGACGAGGTCGTCGAGGCCAGCGCCGGCGGCGGGATGGTGAAGGCGAAGATGAGCGGCGACCTGCGTCTGCTCGAGCTTCAGATCGACCCGCAGGCCGCCGACCCGGAGGACGTCGAGCTCCTCCAGGACATGGTCCTTGCCGCCATCAACGAGGCGCTGCGCGCGGCGCAGGAGCTCGCTGCCTCGAAGCTCGGCGGGATCACCGGCGGCATGGGGCTGCCGGGGCTCTAGAGCGCATGCATCCCGGCCCGATCCAGCGGCTGGTCACCGAGCTCTCGCGCCTTCCGGGCATCGGCCAGCGCACCGCCCAGCGACTCGCGTTCCACATCCTCCGCGCCGACGACGAGGCCGCGTTCGCCCTCGCCGACGCCATCCGCGAGGTCAAGGAAAAGGTCGGCCTCTGCGAGGAGTGCTTCAACCTCGCCGAGGGGCCGCGCTGCAAGATCTGCGAGGACGAGCGCCGCGACCGCTCCCTGATCTGCGTCGTGGAGGAGCCGGCCGACGTCATCCCGATCGAGCGCACGGGCGAGTACCGCGGTCTCTACCACGTGCTCGGCGGCGCGCTCTCGCCGATCGACGGAGTCGACCCGGAGGACCTCAAGATCGCCGAGTTGGTGACGCGGGTGGAAGAGGGCGGGGTGGAGGAGCTCGTGCTGGCCACCAACCCCACCACCACCGGAGAGGCCACTGCGCTTCACATCGCCGATCTCCTCAGAGGACGCACCCAGATCACCCGGCTTGCCAGCGGCCTTCCCGTCGGCGCCGACCTGGAGCACGCCGACGAGGTGACCCTGGGCCGCGCCTTCTCGGGCCGCCGCGCCGTCGGCGCCTAAGCCCGATCGGCGGAGCCCACGGATCGGTCGGATGGGCGCAACTCGTCCGGTCGATCATCCGAACGCTGGAGATATTCCGGCCTGCCCACGGGTACCCGGACCGGCATGGGGCCGGAGACCAAGGAGCAGATGGCGCTGATCGCCACGCCACTGCCGGGCAGGCCAGGGGGGTCGATCAGCACGCCCCTCGAGAACCCGGCCTCGAAGGTCGGCGGCGACGATCCGTTGCTTGCGCCCCGCTGCGACGAGCCCGGCGTCGGCGAGGACGGCAGCTGCCGTCCGATCGAGAACCCCAGCTAGGAAGGCTCCTTGCCCTGCCGGTTTGCCGCCGGCGGCAGCAGGTGCTCGACAGCCAGGCCGTGTCGCTCGACCAGGCGCTCGGCAACGAGCGAGCGGTGGCAGGCCTGTGGTTGCGTCTCGAGGCACATCAGCGCGGCGCGGCCGGTTGACGGCAGCGCTTCCACTACCGCCCCGAGGTCCGCGTTGTCCAGCACCGCGGCGCGGAAGCGCTCGACGTACCCGGGGCTGAGCTCGTTGCGCGATCGCTGGCCGATGCCGCGGCGGGCGTACTCGGCCTGGAGCGCCGTGCGGATCTCGGCCGTCGGGGCGAGCTGCGGCTCGTGGCGATAGGCGATACCCGCCTCGGCGAGCGCGCTCTGCAGGCGCCGGGAGTTTGCCCAGGCGTAGCGCGCCCCGCGTACCCCGCGGCGCTGCCGGACGTCGATCACGAGCGTGATGTCGTTGTCGCTCAGTGTTTCGAGGAACGACTCGAGGTCGAACCCGTAGACGCCGATGGTCGCGAGCGCGCCGATCAGCGCAGTCTCCCACCGCCCCCACAAGATGAACGTCCCTCACTGCCCTGTATAGCCATCAGTGAGGGACGTTCATGGGTTAGTAGCGGCGGCCGACCTTGCTGCGCCAGAAGCTGGTCTTGCGCTTGGCGCCCGGCCAGTTGAGCTCGATGTGGACGTGGTTCATGTGCGCCTGCGTCGGGTCGAGGTTGTGGCGCCGGTGGCCGTGCGAGGTGTAGCAGTAGGAGTACGGCCCGAGCCCGACCATCCCCGACCACCAGTCGTGGCAGTTGAAGATGATCCCCTGGATGCCCATCCGGCGGGCGAGCGCGGCGTAGTTGCCGTGCTCGTCCTTGGCGAGGAGGGTGTGGATCAGGTTGTGGGCGGCGCGCCGATCCGCGGAGTTGCTTGCCTCGAGGTGCCAATCGATCGCGCGATCCTCGGAGTGGAGGCTGAAGTTGTGGGGTCCGAGCTTCTCGCAGCGGTAGATGCCCCATGACTGCCCGCGGACGTTGTGCTCCAGCCAGTTCTGCAGCGACTTCATGCCCGGGGGTATGTGGTCGCGGCAGTGCTTGGCGTAGTCGTAGCGGAAGTCCTCGATCGGCTTGTTCAGCAGGTGCTTGTTGTTCGCGGGGTTGTCGCTGGGCTTGATCGAAGCGCCCGCGAGCGATACCGCCAGGAGCCCTGCCAGGCCGAGGATGAGCCCCGCGAGCGCGCCCTTTGCGCTCAGTCGTCTCACACAGGTTCTCTTCGGCCGGGCGGGGGTGGCCCTTTAGCCGCACGCGTGGCTAGGCCGAGCGGCGGCGCAGGGCTTCGAGGTCGAGGACGGTGATCCGCCGGCGTTCGGTGATCACCCAGCCCACCTTGCGCAGGGTCTGAAGCGCCTTGCTCACCGCCTCGCGAGAGGCCCCCGTCCAGCCGGCGAGCTCCTCCTGCGAAAGCGGCAACCCGATCTCGATGCCCTTTGCTACCGGCCGGCCATAACGCTCCGCGAGCTCCACGAGCCTGGCCGCCACGCGTCCCACGGTGTCGTGGGTGCCGTACTCCACGCGCTTTCGGTCCGCGTCGCGAAGCCGGCGGCTCAGCATCTGTAGGAGCAGCAAACCCACGTCCGGATGGGCGATGAGGAACGAACGGAATTCCGCGGCAGGTATCGCCAGCGCCTCCGCCTCCTCGATCGCCTCGACCGTCGCCGAGCGTGGCTCGCCGTCGATCGCCGAGAGCTCGCCCAGCAGGTCGCCCGGCCCGCGGAAAGCGAGCACGATCTCCTTGCCCTCGTCGGACAGGGTGGAGACCTTCACGCGGCCGCGAATCAACACGATGACGCGGTCGGACGCCCCGCCCTGATGGAAGATCGCCTGGCCCTTGCGAAACCGGCGCGCAATGCCGCGCCCGCGGAGATCCTGCGCCTGCGCCGAGTCCAGGACGCCAAGAAAGCCGATCGCGGGATCATCGGCGGGCCACGAAGCTGCCGATCCAGGGGCGCTCATCGCAGCGGCGAGCGTATCTCAGCCACCAGCGTGCAGTTCTACGCATTGGCGGCGTGCCGGAGGGCGTGGAAGCGAAGGCGTGGCCGCGGGAGGGTTGGCGGCGGCACTACCCATCCAATCAAGGAGGACATTCACATGGCTGCCAACACCATTGACGAGGCGAAGGTCGAGGCCTTCATGGGCCAGGCCGTCACCGACATGGGCGCCGTGATCAGCGCGCCCCTGTTCATCATCGGGGACAAGCTCGGCCTGTACAAGGCCATGGCGGGTGCCGGCCCGCTCAGCTCGGGGGAGGTCGCCGACCGCAGCGGCGCCGCCGAGCGCAGCGTGCGCGAGTGGCTGCGAAACCAGGCCGCCGGGGGCTATGTCGCCTACGATCCCGAGTCGGATACCTACACCCTCCCGGACGAGCACGCACTGGCGCTTGCCGATGAGGACAGCCCCTTCTACATCCTGGGGGCCTACGACCTGATCGCCTCGCTCTTCGCCGACGAAGAGCGCATCGTCGAGGCGTTCAAGTCCGGCAGCGGCATGGGCTGGCACGAGCACGACCACCGCCTGTTCCACGGAACGGAGCGGTTCTTCCGTCCCGGCTACCGAGCCCACCTCGTCGCCGAATGGCTGCCGGCCCTGGACGGCGTGGTCGACAAGCTCGAGAAGGGCGCGAAGGTGGCTGACGTCGGCTGCGGCCACGGCGCGTCGACGATCATCCTGGCCCAGGCGTTCCCGAATTCGGAGTTCCACGGGTTCGATTACCACGAGGCCTCGATCGAGCGCGCCCGCGAGGCGGCCGAAAAGGCCGGCGTGGCCGACAGGATCACGTTCGAGGTCGCCTCGGGCAAGGACTACCCGGGCACCGGCTACGACCTGGTCTGCGTGTTCGACTGCCTGCACGACATGGGCGACCCGGTCGGCGCCTCGGCCCACGTGCGGGAGACGCTCGATGCCGATGGGACGTGGATGATCGTCGAGCCCAATGCGAACGACCGCGTCGAGGAGAACCTCAACCCGGTCGGCCGCGTGTTCTACGGCGCCTCGACGGTGATCTGCACGCCCGCGTCGCTGGACCAGGAGGTCGGGCTGGCGCTGGGAGCGCAGGCCGGCGAGGCGCGCCTGACCGAGGTGATCACCCAGGGCGGCTTCTCGAAGGTGCGCCGCGCCACCGAGACCCCGTTCAACCTCATCCTGGAAGCGCGGCCGTAGGCGCGTTAGGGTCATCTGAAGAGACGGGCACATGAAACGAGCACTGTTCATCTCCTCGCCGATCGGCCTCGGCCACGCCCAGCGCGACGTGGCGATCGCCGAGGAGCTGCGAAAGCAGGTGCCCGACCTTCAGATCGACTGGCTGGCCCAGGACCCGGTCACACGCGTGCTCGAGGACGAAGGCGAGTCCATCCACCCCGCCTCCGTGCACCTCGCGTCCGAGTCGGGCCACTTCGAGTCGGAGTCGGCCGAGCACGACCTCGCATGCTTCGAGGCCTACCGGCGCATGGACGAGATCATGGTCGCCAACTTCATGCTCTTCCACGACGTGGTCGCGGAGTCGGATTACGACCTTTGGATCGCCGACGAGGGCTGGGAGATCGACCACTTCCTTCACGAGCATCCCGAGCTGAAGACGGCCGGCTACGCCTGGCTGACCGACTTCGTCGGCTTCCTGCCGATGCCCGACCTGGGCGAGCGCGAGGCGTTCCTCACGGCGGACTACAACGCCGAGATGGTCGAGCACATCGCCGACCATCCCCAGGTCCGCGACCGGGCGATCTTCGTCGGCAACCCCGACGACATCGTCGACGAGCGCCTGGGCCCGGATCTGCCGATGATTCGCGAGTGGACCGAGGAGCACTACCACTTCTCGGGCTACGTCACCGGGTTCGACCCGAACGAGTTCGGCGACCGCGGGGCGCTTCGCGACGAGCTGGGCTACGCGCCGGAGGAGAAGGTGTGCATCGTCACCGTCGGCGGCTCGGGGGTGGGCGAGAGCCTGCTGCGCAAGGTGATCGCCGCGCATCCGGCCGCCAAGCGGGCCGTTCCCGAGTTGCGAATGATCGTGGTCGCCGGCCCCCGGATCGACCCCGACTCGCTGCCCTTCCTCGATGGCCTCGAGGTGCGCCCCTACGTCCACAACCTCTACCGCCACCTGGCGGCCTGCGACCTCGCCGTCGCCCAGGGCGGCCTGACCACGTCGATGGAGCTCACCGCCAACCGCCGGCCGTTCATCTACTTCCCGCTCAAGCACCACTTCGAGCAGAACTTCCACGTTCACCATCGCCTGCAGCGCTACGGCGCCGGCCGGCGGATGGACTTCGACGACTCGCCGCCGGACGCGATCGCCGAGGCCATCGCCCAGGAGATCGGCCGCGAAGTCGACTACCGCCCGGTCGAGACCGACGGCGCCCGCAACGCCGCCGAGCGCCTGGCGGAGATGCTGAATTGACCGCCGAGAAGCCCGAGCAGACCCGCGCCCGCTATCCCGACGAAACCGGCTACGTCGAGCGCGACGGGGTGCGCACCTTCTGGGAGCTCTACGGCGAGGGGGAAACGACCCTCTTCATGATCCCGACCTGGTCCATCGTCCAGTCGCGGTGCTGGAAGCTCCAGATCCCCTACCTCGCGCGCCACTTCCGCGTGCTGGTCATGGACGGCCGCGGCAACGGACGCTCGGACAGGCCCGCCGATCCCGATGCCTACCGCGAGACCGAGTTTGCGGCGGACATGCTTGCCGTCATGGACGCGACCGGCACCGAGGACGCCATCCTGATCGCGCTCTCGCGCGGGATCGAGCGCTCGCTTCACCTCGCCACGGAGCATCCCGAGCGAGTCGCCGGGATCCTCACGATCGGCTCCTCTGTACCGGTGGGAGTCACCGAGCCCCCAGCGGAGCCCCACCGGGTGTTCCTCGCGGAACACGACTCCTACGACGGCTGGGCCAGGTTCAACGCCAACTACTGGCGCGACCATTACAGGGAGTTCCTCGAGTTCTTCTTCGCCCACGTCTTCACCGAGCCGCATTCGACGAAGCCGATCGAGGACTCGGTCGGCTGGGGCCTCGACGCCGGTCCGGAGACGCTGATCGCGACCCAGCTCGCCCCCCGGTTGCTGGACCGGGCCGAGCTCCGGGCGCTGACCGAGCGGGTTCGCTGCCCGGTCCTGGTGGTCCATGGGACCGAGGACGCCGTTCGCCCCCACAGCGCCGGCGCCGGCCTGGCCGAGCTCCTGGGCTGCCCGTTCATCAGCCTCGAGGGATCAGGCCACAACCCGGCGGCGCGTATCCCGGTGAGGGTCAACCTCCTCATCAGGGACTTCGCGGACGCGGTGCGCCGGGGCGAGGCCGGGGCCGCGCGCCGGGAGGTTGCGGGGGCGGCGTGAGCGCCGTCGCCACCGAAACCCCGCGGGCGGCTCCCCCTGAGGAGGCGAGCCGCGCCGCGCTGCCGGCGCAGACCGGGTTCGTCGAGCGCGACGGCGTCGAGACCTACTACGAGGTTTATGGGACGGGCGAGGAGACGATCCTCATCGCGCCCGTCTGGACGATCTTTCACTCGCGGATCTGGAAATCGCAGATCGCCTACCTCTCTCGGCACTACCGTGTGGTCACGCTCGACGGGCGCGGCGGCGGGCGCAGCGGCCGGCCGGAGGGCCCCGAGGCCTACGCGACCGAGGAGGTCGCTCGCGACATCCTCGCGGTGATGGACGCGACCGGCACCGAGCGGCCGGTGCTCATGGGCGCATCACGGATCGGGCAGTGGGCGCTGTGGCTCGCCAGCGAGTTCCCGGATCGCTTCCGCGGCCTCGCGCTCGTCTGCCCGTTCTTTCCGGCGACCTGGCGCTCCTCGCACATCCGCCTGATTACCGCGCCGCGGTTCACGTCGCGGATGCAGCGCCGGCGCCTGCCGGCGTATCCGGGTTGGCTGCGGCTGAATCCCGATTACATCGACGCGAACTTCGCCGAGTTCCTGCGCTGGTTCATCGCCGCGGCCGCGAACGAGCCGCACAGCTCGCGGATCCACGAGGACCTTCTTGCCTACGCGCTCGAGTCGACGCCGCAGATCGCCCGCGAAGGCCTGCTCGCCCCGCAGATCCGCACCCGTCGCGAGCTGCTTGCCCGCGCCCGGGCGATCCGCTGCCCGACGCTGGTCGTGCACGGGACCGCCGATCGCATCACCCCCTACCACCAGGGCAAGCTGCTCGCCCGCCTGACCCAGGGCGAGCTGGTGACGATCCCGGGCGGCTCGCACACGCTCATGAGCCGTCGCCCGACGCGCGTGAACGTCGCCCTGCGCGAGTTCTTCGACCGCGTCTACGCAAGCGACCCGCATTGAGCGGGCCGAGCCGCGCCTGCTATCCCGATCAGGAGATCGCGCTCGCTCGCGACGGGCTGGAGATAGCCGTCGACGTCTACGACGGGCCAGAGCCGACGGTCCTGTTCGTCCCGCGTCCGACAATCACCAACGAACGCAGCCTCAAGGCCGTCCTTCCCTACACCTCGCGCCACTTCCGCACGGTGGTCGTCGACGGCCCGGGGAACGGCCGCTCCAGCCGCACCGCCGACCCCGCTGCGTACGCGCCGGACCGGCTGGTGGAGGACTCGCTCGGCGCCCTCGACGCCACGAACACGGAGCGCGCGGTGGTCGTGTCGTTCTCCTTCTGCGCTCTCGTCGGGCTGAAGCTCTGCGTGGGGCATCCCCAGCGCACCCTCGCATCCGTGTTCGTCACGCCGGATCTCAAACCCTCCGAGTACGTCCGCGAGCTCGAGCGCGACCTCGGCGACGAGGCGTTCTTCAACTTTCCCTACATGCGCCGCGACTGGCGCGGCTTCGCGGCGAAGTGGGCCCGGGTTGCCTTCCCGCACCCGCACTCGACACGCCAGCGCGAGGACGCCGAGAGCCACCTCCTGGAAACGGATCCCGACACCTACATCGCCTCGCTGCGGGGTCGCGATATTCCCGACCGCCAGACCACCGATGCGATGGCAGCTGAGATCCGCTGCCCGGTCCTCGTGATGAAGAACGGCGGCCAGGCGCTGGGCCCCAAGGACACGACGGATCGGCTCGCCGCCGTCACCGGCGCTCGGCTGCATGTCTTCGCAGGCCTGGGGCCGATCGTCTTCGCCCGCTGGCCGGTCGTCTTCAACGTCGCGCTGCGAGAGTTCCTGGAGGAGGTCCGCTCCGCCGCGGGCTACGGCATTGCGGCGAGCAGCCCCGCCTGAAGGGCGGGATCGCCGAGCGAGGCGGCGAGCTCGCCCAGGATCGGACGGGCGCGCGCGACGTGCGTGGCGGCCTGGGTGTCCCTGCCGAGCGAGCGCTCCAGGCCCGCCAGCGAAGCCCGCGTCTCCCAGGCGATGGCCGGCAGCGGCGTGGCCTCGGCTATCTGCGCGGCGCGGTCGAGCTGCTCTCGCGCCGCATCGGCGCGGCCGCCGGCGACATGAGTCTGGCCGGCGACGAGACGCGCGCCCGCCTCGGCCTCGAGCCAGCCGGCTTCCCTGCTCGCCTCGGCGATTGGGATCGTCAGCTCCAGCGCCCGGTCGATCGAACCCGCGGCGAGATGGGCTCGAGCAAGCGCCGAGTAGGCATGGGCTCCGTAGAGCCACGCGCTGCCACCGGGGGTTGCGACCCGGGCGAGGTGCTCGTCGGCGGCCGCGATCAGCGCCTCGTCGACCTCACCGCTCAGCGCCCTCGCCCAGGCGAGCAGGCAGGCGCAGCGAGCGAGTTGCGCCGGCACGCGCGCCATCTCGGCCGAGCGCAGCCCCCGTTCGAGCGTCGTGATCGCGGCGCCGGCGGCCCGAGCGTCCAGGAGCGCCCAGCCGAGCGTCGCATCGACCCACGCGGCCCACTCGTGCGAGTCCACCGAATGCGCGAGTTTCGACCCCTCGTTTCCGCTCTCGATGGCGATGCCGAGCTGCCCGCGGCTTCGGTTCGCCCAGCACAGTGCCTCGATGAACACCGCTTCGTGCATGACCCGGCCGCGGCGCCGGACCATCGCCAGAGCCTCCTCGATTCGCCGCAGGGCCTCGTCGAAGTCGCCGCGAGCCAGCGGGACGAAGCCTGATTCGAGAAGCGTCCACTCCAGGTAGATGTCGGCGCCGTCGCCTGCACGGACCACCGGCAGGAGCTCCTGGGTCAGCCGGTCGAGGCGGTCGATGTCGCCGAGCTGCTGAGCGGTGAGCTTCAGCGCGTCCTTCCCCACCGCCCGGTCGCGCTCATCCCCGCCGCGCTCGGCGACCTCCAGGGCGCGCTCACCGGCCTCCAGCGCCCGGTCGAATCGCAACTCGTTGGCGTAGAGGATCGAGAGGCGCCCGAGCGCATTCACCTGGATCGCCGGGTCGGCGATCCGCTCCGAGACGCGGGCTGCCTCCTCCATCATCTCCTGCGCGCGCTCGTAGTCGAGTATTCGCCAGAGCCCGGCGAGGGCGATCAGCGTCTGCACCTCGCCTTCGTCGTCGCCCGCCTCCTGTGCGTAGCGGATCGCCGCCTCCAGGTCGAGGCGGGCCCCCTCCACGTCGCCGACGTCGTAGCGCAATGCTCCCCGCGCCTGGGCCGCACGACGAAGCGCCTCCTCCTCCGCGCCGAGGCCCAGCCGCTTGGCGGCGGCCATCGCCGCGTCGTAATGGCCGATCGCCTCCTCCAGGGAGTAGATGCTGTGCGCGGCCTCGCCCGCCTCCACGTGCAGGCCGAAGGCCTCGCGGTCCTCGCCCGCGGACTCGGCGTGGTGGGCCAGCATGCCCAGGAACTCCCCGCGGCGCTCGGGATAGAGGGCCCGCAGCGCCGCGAGCGCTGCGCCGTGGAGCTCCTGGCGGCGGCGCTTCAGGAGGCTGCGGTACACGCTCTCCTGGATCAGTGCGTGCTTGAAGTTCAGCATCGGGGCCGGCGTCCGCCCGCCGTCGCGAATGAGGCCTGCACGTTCGAGCTCCGTCAGCGCCGCCGCGCTCCCCTCCGGCACGCCCGCCACCTCCTGGAGGAGCGCAACCGGGAACTGCCGGCCCAGGACCGCCGCCACCGACAGCAGCTCGTGCGCGGGCTCCGAGAGCCGGTCGATGCGGGCGAGGATGACCTTCTCGACGGTCTCGGGAAGCTCGACCGGCACCTCGCGGTCAAACCGCCAGCCCTCGCCGTCGCCGTCGCGCACCAGCGCGCCAGAGTCGACCAGCGAGCCCACGAGCTCCTCCAGATAGAAGGGATTGCCCTCCGCCCGTGCGAGAACGCGCCGCTCGAGCTCCGCCGGCAGCTCGGCCGAGCCCACCAGCGCGCGCAGCAAACCGTTGCCCGTGTCGCCCGGCAGCGGCTCCAGGGAGATCTCGCGGGTGCGATGGGCCAGCTCGCGAAGCGCCCGTTCACGGAGCTCCCAGAAGGGCTGGTCGCGCTCCGGCCTGGCGGAGAGCACCAGGAGCAGCGGCTCGGTCTCGACGAGCTCGAGGATCGCCCCGGCCAGGGCGAGGCTGGAGGCGTCTGCCCAGTGCATGTCGTCGAGGGAGATCGCGAGCGGCCCCTCTCGGGCGAGCGCGCTCACAAACGCCCGCGTTGCCTCCTGGATGCCACGGCGGGTCTCCTCCGGATCCACCCCTCCCTCGGCGCCGATGCCGAGAAGCGGCTCGAGAAGCGGCGCCTGCTTGACCGCAGCCTCGCCGAGCAGGCGCCGGGTCTCGTCGCGCAGAGCAGCGGACATGTCGGTTTCGGCAATCTCGGAGGCGCCCGCCAGCCAGCGGCGCAGCATCGTCCGAAACGGCCAGTAGGGCAGGCCGTCGCCATAGGAGACGCAGCGGCCCGCGAGCCAGCGCGGCTCGCCGAGCTGACTGTTCCCGGCCGTGAAGTGCGTACGTGCCTCGGCCACCAAGCGCGACTTGCCGATGCCCGCGTCGCCGGAGACGATCAGGATCGAGCCCGTGCCGCGGAGGGCCTCGGCCACGGCCTCGCCGGCGCTGGCGAGCTCCGCCTCGCGGCCGATCATCGGGGCCCGGCCGACGCTTGCGCCGGCGATGCCCTGGCGGCGGCCCAGGGCGGGGGCCGCGAGCACCGGCTCGGCCTTGCCCTTCAGCGAGAGCTCCTCGGTCTCGCCCCAGTCGAACAGCGCCTCGATCGAGCGACGAGTCTGCGCCCCTACGAAGACGCCCATCGGCTCGGCGGCGGCCTGCAGGCGAGCGGCCGTGTTGAGGGCGTCGCCCACCGCGCCGTACTCGACCTTCCCGCCGCCGCCGACGGGTCCGAGCACGGCCAGCCCGGTCTCGATGCCCACGCGCACGGCGAGCCCCGCGATCCCCCGTTCGGCCTCGACCTCGGCGGCCACCGCGCGGGTCAGCTCGACGATCCGAAGCCCGGTGAGCACCGCCCGCTCCGGATCGTCCTCGTGCGCGACCGGGGCGCCGAAGAGCGCCAGCAGCCCGTCGCCCGCGTACTCCGACACGGATCCGCCGAACTCGGCGACCGCCTCGGCCATCCTCGTCACGATCTGGCCGACGATTTCCTTGAAGTCCTCGGGGTCCAGGCGCTCGCCGAGCGAGGTCGAGCCCACGACGTCGGCGAAGAGCGCGGTTACGACGCGCCGCGCCTCGCGCGGCGCCGCGCCCACCGCCGCGCCGCAGGAGGAGCAGAATCGCCCCTCCCCGGTGAGCGGAGCCCCACAGCTCGCGCACACACCGACCACGCGCCGAGTCTAGTCAGGGCCGGCGTCGCCGAATGTGTAAAACGACCTGGAAGCGGTGCCCACAGCGGCTAACGTCCGCGGCGTGAGCACGGTCGCCATCCTCTCGCCGCACCCCGACGACGCCGTCCTCTCGCTTTGGCACGTGCTCGCCGGCGATGGCGACGTGCAGGTGATCACGCTCTTCAACGGGCCGCCGGACAGCCCCGTCGAGCTGGGCTGGTGGGACCGCATCACCCGCGCCGGCGACGCTCACACCCGCGCCGATGAGCGCGCTGGTGAAGACCGCGAGGCGCTGGCGCTCGCTGGCCGCGAGCCCGTGAACCTGGGCTTTGTCGACGGCCAGTACCGCGATGGCCCCCAGGACGTCGACGCGGTGGCGGAAGCGATCGCGCGGTCGGTGCCCGCGGGCGCGCTGTTGTTGGCGCCGGCCGCTCTTGACAAACATCGCGACCACGTGGCGACCCGCGACGCAGCCCTGCTGCTCGCGAAGCGCGGGCACCCGGTTTCGCTGTACGCCGACGTACCGCACGCAACCCTGCACGGGTGGCCGGCCTGGGTCAACGGGTCAGGACCGCGGGAATACCTCGACCCGGAGGAATACTGGGAGCTCGCGACCGAGGGCTCTGGCATCTCGTTGCGTGAGCACTCGCCGGATGTCCACACGCTGGCCGACGACGCCGACGCGCGAAAGCGCGAGGCCATTCGCTGCTACCGCACCCAGGTCGAAGCCCTCGAGCTGGAATTCGGGCTCTTCCTGCGCCCCGAGGTCCTGCGCCACGAGGTGATCTGGCGGTTGGAGGAGGCGTCAGCGAGATAGAACTTCGCGCCTGACCGGGGGCCAAACAACTCGCCATATCAGGCAGTCATCGCGAGCGCCAGCATGGCGACGTCGTCGCCCGGCATGTCGCCGCGGAAGGCGCGTGCGAGCGCATCCAGGGACGCCCGCGCGCCGCTCGGGGTCGTCGAGAGCGCTTCCCGGATCCGGCCCATGCCAACGATCAGGTCCTCGTTGCGACGCTCGATCAGCCCGTCCGTGAAGAGCAGGAGCAGGCTTCCGGGCGGGATCTCGATCCGGTGCTCGCGGTATTCGATGTCCGGAAGGATGCCGAGCGGCGGCGTCCCGCCGCCGCCCAGCTCGACGATCTCCCCGTCGGCCTTGCGAAGCAGCCCCGGCGGATGTCCGGCCCTCACATAGGTGCCGGTGCGTGAGCCCAGATCGAGATCCAGGTGCAGGATGGTCGCCATCTCCATCTCCGGCGCCTCCTGCATGAGATGGTCGAGCCGCCGGAGAGCCTCCGCCGGGCCGTGCCCGTCGAGGACGTAGGCGCGAAGCGCCGAGCGGATCCGCCCCATGATCGCCGCCGCCCGTATTCCCCGGCCGGCCACGTCGCCGATCGTCACGGACACCCTGCCCTCGCTCGCGCTCACCTCGTACCAGTCGCCGCCGACCTCCAGCCCTGGAGCGGCCGGCTCGTAGAGGGCAGCCAGCTCGATGCCCTCGATCTCCGGCAGCGACCGGGGCAGCAGCGAGCGTTGCAGCGTGAGGGCCGCCTCGTGCTCGCGCCGAAACAGCGTTGCGTTGTCGATCGCCAGAGCGGCACGCCGCGCCAGATCCTGCGCGAACTCGACGTCGGTTTCGTCGTATCCGCGCTCGGGGTCGGAGGCCACCAGCGTCATCGCGCCCATCACCCTGCCCCGCGCCTTGAGCGGGACGATCATCGCCGAGGCGATTCCGAGCTCGCGCATCAGGCGCAGATGCTCGGGGTCGCCCGCCGCGTCGGCGAGCATCTCGTCGGTGACCTCGGGGTAGAGCTCGGGCCTGCCCGTTCTGATCACGTTCGGCGCGCCGGTCTGGGCCTCGGGGTCAGCCGGATAGCGTCGCTGGAAGTCCCGCGCGAGCTCCACGAACGCCGGCTCCGCATGGGCCACGGCGACGTTATGAAGCTTCTGCTCCTCGTCGATCAGGTCGATTCCGCACCAGTCCGCAATGTGCTCCACCGCCGCCTCGGCGAGGCGGCCGAGCGCCTCGTCGGGGTCGAGCGAGGACGCAAGCAGCTCGCCGACCTCGCCCAGAAGGCGCTGGCGCTGCTCGGCGATCCGCTGGAGCTCGTAGGCGCTGGCGCGCTCGAGTGCGTTTGCGGCCTGCTGGGTCGCCGCGGCCAGGAACGCGCGCTCCTCGACGTCGAAGTCCCGGCGTTCGTCGAAGCTGAGGGCGATCGCCCCGTAGGGGTCGGGTCCCGAGCCCAGCGGCAGCACCGCGAGGGAGCGATAGCGGACTCGGGCGTCGCCCAGGCCCGGGTAGTCCGTGTTCAGCCCGGCCACCTCGGCCTCCCAGATCGGCTTGCCGCTGCCGATCGCGCGCGCCATCGGCGTGTCCGCGGAAAGCGGAAAGCGCTCCCATTCCGCGATCGCCGAGGCCGAGTAGCCGGCGTGGCCCGCCAGGACTATGTCGTCGCCCTCCACCAGCCCGAGTGCTCCCGCTGCGGCGCCCATGGCGGCCACGATCTGGTTGAGGATGAGGTCGAGAACGACCTCGGGATCCAGCTCCCGGGCCAGCTCCGCGGTGATCTCCTGAAGGCGAACGGCCAGGTCGGCGGCGCGATGGCGGTCGGTGATGTCGCGCGCGATCACGGAGGCCCCCACGATCTCGCCGGTTTCGTCGCGAACCGGTGAGACGGTGAGCGAGATCATGATCAGCCGCCCGTCCTTGGTGAGCCGCTCCGTCTCGTAGTGGTCGACGCGCTCGGCGTCGAGGATCCGGGCCAGGATCGTCCGATCCTCCCCGGCCCGGTCGGGCGGGACGATGATCGAGATCGGCTGCCCGATGGCCTCCTCGGCGGAGTAGCCGTACATCCGCTCGGCGGCGGGGTTCCAGCTCCGGATGATGGCGTCGCGGTCCTTGGTGATGATGGCGTCGTTGGAGTCGTGGACCAGCGGGGCCAACGGTCCGTCGCCGGCGGACCCGAGGTCCAGGGTGGCGCCGGGGCCGCCACCCGGCTCGCTCATCCCGACGCTCCCGCCGCGGCCGCGATGGCCTCGCCCTCGTCGTGGAAGACACTGAGATGTTCCATGACCTGGGCGATCTCCAGCAGGCGCTCGACGGGGGACCCTCTGTCGACGATGACCGCGAACCCGCCGTGCACGTCGCGCGCCGCGCTCAGCAGTACGCGCAGCCCGCTGGAGTCCATGAAGCTGACGGCGCGCAGGTCGACCACGACACCCTCCGCCTGGCCGACGCGCTCCGACGCGAACGAGGCGGCGAAGCTGTCGGCGCTCGCGAGGTCGATCTCGCCGGCGGCCCGAACGCTCGCGATCCCCTTGGCGCCGTCGGCCTGCGCGAGGACCTCGAGCTCCAGAGCCGATTCGCCGCTCATGCCTCGCCACTCCCGCTCGCGACTCCGAAGCTCATCGAGACGGTGGTGCCGCAGGTGGTGGAGTCGAATCGGACATCGCCGGCGAGCTTGCTGATCAGAGAGATCCCCATACCAAGACCCTGGCTGTTGAGGTTGGGTGTCATCCCGATTCCGTCGTCGGTGACGGTGACGATCAGCCTATCGCCGCGACGGTTGCCACGGATTCCGATCCTGCCCGGCTCGCGCCCCGTGAACGCGTGGACGACGGCGTTGCTCACGGCCTCGCTCGTAGCGAGAGCGATGTCCGTGGTGGGGGTGCCGAAGCCACCTGCCCACTCCACGACGGCGTGCCGCGCCGCGGTGACGCTGGCGGCCTCTGCCCGGAGATCGAGCGCGAGATCGGCGAACGCGCAGGGTGTCATCCGCCCGGCATCTCGACGGCCATCCCTAGGCGAAGAAGGCGCGCATGGCGCCGTGCGTGTCGTGCGGCGCCTCCATCTGCGGGACGTGGCCGCAGTCGAGCTCGAGATGCCTTGCGGCCGGCAGGCACTTCTCGACGTGCCTCATGAACGAGATCGGGACGAGCGCGTCCTGGCGGCCCCAGACGAAGAGCGTGTCCGGCGAAAGCTCGCGCAGGCGGGTCCAAAAGCCCTCCTCGCCGTGCGGCTCGTCCATGTAGATATTGCGCGCCGCCTCGTAGAAGGCGACGCGGCCCCGGCGATCGAGGAACGAGCGCAGGAACTCGTCGACGCCCGCGGCCGCCCAGCCCGACTGTGCGCCGGGAACGAGCCCTCGCACGAGCGGCTCGACGACCCAGCGCGGAGCCGGCTGGATCAGTCCCAGCTTCGGCAGGTCGAGGCGCAGCAGCCAGTTCCACTGCCGGGGGCGAAGCCAGGCCAGGGCGGGAGCCAGCAGCGCCAGCCGGCTGGTCCGCTCTGGCGCAACCAGGCCGAGCTCGATGGCGACCCGCCCGCCCATGCTGTTGCCCGCCACGTGGGCGCGATCGATCCCGAGGGTGTCGAGCAGCTCGAGGACCGCGCCGGCGAAGTACGGGGCGTTGTAGGCACCCGTAAGCGGCTTGTGCGAGTCGCCGAAGCCCGGCAGGTCGACGGCGATCACCCGGCAGCCCTGCGGCGCCAGCGCGCTGATCGTCGACAGGAACGAGGCCTTCGTGCCCCCGAGCCCGTGGATGCAGACGACCGGAGCGCCGGTGCCGGCGGTCGCGTACGCGAGGTCGTGGTGGTCGGTGCGAGCCCGCGCAAAGCGCAGCCGGCCGGGCTCCGCGGAGCCGCTCGTGGCCGCCAGGAGGCCCACGCCCACGTGAAGGTTGCCCCGCGCCCGCAGCCTTCCCTCGCGGAAGGCGGACATTGCGCCACGCGTGTCGTCGGCGATCCGCTGCCAGGTCCGCTCGTCGGCGCGCAGGCGGGCATCGGGTACGTCGTCGCCGGCCTGAGCCAGCTCGAGCCCGCCGGGCGTGAGCAGCGCGTCCCAGCTGCGGCCGTCGCTGACCTCCAGCCGGACGACGGCCCCCTCCTGCGGAACGTCGATGCAGGTGGGGTCAAAGCGGTCTGCGAGCGCCGAGAGCGGCCCGGGACTCGCCTCTGAGCGTATGGTGCGTCCGAGGCCCAGGCCCATGGCCACCGAGTATCCCGCGAACCGGCGCCTCAAACCGCCGGTGGCCGGCGGAAATATGCTGCCTCTGCTCATGGGGGACCGACGACCGACGCTTGGCCAGCGCTTTCGCTACGCGTTCGACAACACGATGTCGCGCGGCACGTCCGCGCTGGTCGCGTACCTCGCGCTCGCAACGTTCGTCCTGATCGGCCTGTTCACGGCCGTCGTGATCATCTTCAGGATCGTCCCGACCGGAGGTCGCCACAGCGTGGTCGGCGGGGTCTTCACCACGTTCGAGCACGCAATCGACCCCGGCACGATCGCCAACGACTCGGGCCGCTGGCCGTTTCTGCTGGCCATGCTCCTCGTCACGCTTGCCGGCCTGTTCGTCGTCAGCGCGCTGATCGGCGTGATCGCCACCGGCCTGGACTCGAAGCTGACCGACCTGCGCAAGGGCCGGTCGCTGGTGCTCGAGACGGGCCACACGCTCATCCTCGGCTGGTCGGACACCGTCTACACCATTCTCACCGAGCTCGACCAGGCGAAGGCGGAGGAGAAGGAGCCCTCGATCGTGATCCTCGCCGATCAGGACCGCGCGGACATGGAGGACACGATCCGTGCGAAGGTCGGTCACACGAAGAACGCGCGGGTCGTGTGCAGGTCGGGGAGCCCGATCGACCTGGCCGACCTCGATCTGGTGAGCCCGCAGACGGCGCGCTCGATCATCGTTCTTGCCCCCGACGCCGAGGAGCCCGATTCGGAGGTGATCAAGTGCGTGCTCGCCCTCACCAAGGCGGCCGGCCATCGCGAGCACACCTACCACATCGTCGCCGAGATCCAGGACCCCGCGAACCTCGAGGCAGCGAGGCTCGTGGCCGGCGACGAGGCGATCCTGGTCGACAAGCGGGAGACGATCTCGCGGCTGATCGTGCAGTCGGCGCGCGAGTCGGGGGCGTCGGTGGTGTACACGGAGCTGCTCGACTTCGCCGGCGACGAGATCTACTTCCGCGAACCCGACGGCCTGGCCGGGCGAAGCTTCGGCGACGCGGTGCTCGCATTCGAGGACTGCAGCGTGATCGGCCTGTTCCGCGCCGGCGCCCGCATCGCCCTGAACCCCGCCCGGGAGACGCGGATCGCGCGCGACGACCAGCTGATCGCCATCGCCGCCGACGAGGACCGCCTTGCGTCGTCGCCTCCCAGCGAGGAGGCCCCGGACAGCGACGCGCTCGTCGATGCACCCTCGCGAGCCCAAGTCGCCGAGCGGACGCTCGTGCTGGGCTGGAACGCGCGCGGATCGGCCGTCGTCGCCGAGCTCGACCAGTACATGCGCGATGGCGCCGAGATCGTGGTCGCGACCGACTCGGGCCGGGTCGCAGCGGACCTGGAACGCGACTGCGAGGACCTCGCCCACTCCCGGGTGCGCCACGACGCGGGAAGCCCCACCGAGCGCCGCTACCTCGAGCGCCTCGACCCGGGCTCCTTCGACCAGGTGATCGTGCTCTGCTCGGACGAGCTCGACAGGCAACGCGCCGACGCGCGCACGCTGGTAACCCTGCTGCACCTCCGCGACATCGCCGACAACACCGGCGCGGAGTTCTCGATCGTCTCGGAGCTCCTCGACGACCGCAATCGCGAGCTCGCCGAGGTGGCCCGGGTCGACGACATGATCGTCTCCGACCGCCTGATCAGCCTGTTGCTCTCCCAGATCTCGGAGAACAAGCACCTGAAGCCGCTGTTCGCCGACCTGTTCGCCGCCGAGGGGTCCGAGGTCTACCTCAAGCCGCTGGGCGACTACGTTCGGGCCGGGGCGGAGGTGAGCTTCGCCACGGTGTGCGAGTCGGCGCTACGCCGCGGCGAGGTCGCGCTGGGCATCCGTGTGGCGGCCGAGGTCTCCGATCCGTCCCGCGCCTACGGCATCAGGGTCAACCCGCCCAAGTCCGAGCGGTTCGTGGTGAGCCCGGGCGACCGGGCGATCGTGCTCGCCGAGAGCTAGCGGCCGCGAAGCAGCCCGACCTGCCGCTTGAGCTCGAGGACGCGAGCCGCGGCGTCGGCCAGGCGGCCGCTCGATATGCGGCCGCTCTCCGCGGCGTCGAGGAGAGCGGCGCGGACCCTGGGCACGTCGGCCGGGTCGCTGACCTGGACCATGTCGGCGCCGGCCACGATCGCCTCCACGGCGGCCTCGGCGATGCCGATGTTGGCGCGCACGGCGCCCGCCTCCAGGTCGTCGGTGATCGCCGCCCCCTTGAAGCCGAGCTGGTCGCGCAGCAGCCCGGTGTCGATGGCCTCGGTGAGCGCCCCGGGGGTCACGGGGTCATAGGCCGCGTAGTAGGCGAGCGAGAGGACCACCGCGGGAGCGTTCGCCTTGAACGCGGCCTTGAACGGAGGGATGTCCTGGGAGGCGAGGGTGCGCTCGTCGGATTGCACGGTCGCGGGACCCTGGTCGGTGTCCTGCGAGGCCGAGCCCAGGCCGGGGAAGTGACTAGGCGCGCACGCCATGCGCGCCTCGATGCAGCCCTTCACAGCCGCCGCGGTGAACGCGGCCACGGCGCGTGGATCCGACGAGAAGCCACGCTCGGCGACGGGGCTTGCGGTGCCCGTGATGTCGGCGACGGGGAAGAGGTCGAGGTCGAAGCCCTCCGCGCGGAGCGCTCCGGCCCCGGTGCGGGCCCAGGACTCGACGGCGGCCGGTTTGCCGGACGCGCCGATGTGGAACTCGTTGGTCGTCGGCGGCAGGTCCCGGAGCGTGCGAAAGTCGCCGCCCTCCTGCTGCGCGACGACCAATGGGGCCACCCGGCCGCCGGCCAGCCCGGAGGCACGGAGGTTGGCGACCAGCTGCGCCCCCGGCTTCTTGCCGGGCCAGTTTCCGGCGCCGACGAGGACGGCTCCGTCCTGGTGGCCGCGCAGCTCCTTCTCGATGTCGCCGGACGCCGACGTGCCGTGAAAGCCGATGAGCATCACCTGGTCGACCATCTCGGGCACGGACAGCCTGCTCTCGACCCGCGCGACCTGCGGCCTGGCGTCGGCGGCGCCGCCCCTGCCGCCCGCTGTGTCGGTGCTTTCGCCGCCGCGAAACAGCAGCAGCCAGATGAGCACGGTGGCCGCCACGGCCACGCCCAGGGCCACGAGCTGCCTCCGGCGAGCGGTTTCCGGGGAGGGGCGCACGCCCCGAGGCTATCCTCAGGCGCCCCATGAACGCTGCATCGGACCGCGAGATCGTGGTCATGAAGTTCGGCGGCACTTCCGTCGCCGGGGCGGAGGACATCCGCCGCGCCGCCAGGCGCATCGTCGCCGCGCGCGAAAGCGGCCTGCGCGTGGTCGCCGTTCTGTCGGCGCGCGGGAAGACCACCGACGAGCTCCTGGCGATGGCGACCGAGGTCTCCGAGCGCCCCGACCCGCGCGAGATGGACATGCTCCTCTCGGTGGGCGAGCGCATCTCCTGCGCCCTGTGCGCGATGGCGATCAACGACCTCGGGCACCGCGCGATCTCGCTCACGGGGTCCCAGGCGGGGATCGTCACCGACTCCTCGCACACCAAGGCGAGGATCATCGACGTGCGCGCCGACCGCATCCGCGAGGCGCTCGAGCTCGACCAGGTGGTGCTGGTGGCCGGCTTCCAGGGCGTGTCGACCGAGAGCCACGACGTCACGACGCTCGGCCGCGGCGGCTCCGACACCACGGCGGTCGCCTTGGCCGCCGCGCTCGGCGCGCCCACGTGCGAGATCTACACCGACGTCGCCGGCGTCTTCAGCGCCGACCCCCGCATCGTCCCCGGGGCGCGCAAGCTGCCGCTCGTCTCCTTCGAGGAGATGCTCGAGATGTCCGCCTCTGGAGCCGGCGTGTTGCAGCTGCGGTCGGTGGAGTACGCGCGAAACCACGGGATCCGCATCCATTGCCGAAGCTCTTTCGAGGACGGCGCCGGTACCCTCGTGCTCGGAGAACAGGACACGATGGAACGACCACTGGTGACAGCCGTGACCCACGCCGAGGAGGCCCGCGTGACGCTAATGGGCGTCAGCGACGAGCCAGGCGTGGCGGGGCGGATCTTCTCCGCGCTCGCCGACGCGAACGTGAACGTGGACATGATCATCCAGAACGAGCCCATCGCCGCGGGCGACCGGGCCGACCTCTCGTTCACCGTCTCTCACGACGACCTGCGAGGCGCGGTCGAGTCGCTGCGCAACCTGGGCGTCGCCCAGGAGGTGTCGACCGACGAGCGTGTCGGCAAGGTCTCCATCGTCGGCGCCGGCATGCGCAGCCACCCCGGCGTCGCCGCCAAGGTCTTCACGGTGCTCGGCGAGCAGGGCGTGAACATCGAGATGATCACCACGTCGCCGATCAAGATCTCCTGCGTCATCGGAGCCGACCAGGTGGCCGGAGCCGTTCGTGCCCTCCACGACGCGTTCCAGCTGGGCGACGACGGGATCCAGCGCGAGGATCCCACCGGCGTTCACCGTCCGACGGTCGCTTAGATGAGCGGCTCGCCAGACGGTTACCGGGTCGGCGTGCTCGGGGCGACGGGCGCTGTCGGGAGCACGCTGCTGAAGGTGCTTGCCGAGCGCGGCTTCCCGGCGCGCGAGGTCGTGGCTCTCACCTCCGAGCGCTCGGCCGGGACGGCGGTCGACTACAACGGGGGGCAGCTCGAGTGCCTCGCGATCTCGCCCGAGGCGATCACCGGCCTGGACATCGTCCTCTCCTCCGCAGGCGGCGCCGTCAGCGCCGAGTGGGCCCCGCGGATGGCCGACGCCGGCGCTGTGGTCGTCGACAACACGAGCTACTGGCGCATGTACGACGACGTCCCGCTCGTCGTGGCCGAGGTCAATCCCGACGCCGCCGCCGACCATCCCCGCGGCATCGTCGCCAACCCCAACTGCTCGACCATGCAGATGGTCGTCGCGCTTGCGCCTGTCCACCGTGCGGTCGGGATCGAGCGCATCATCGTCTCCACCTACCAGTCGGTCTCGGGCACGGGCAGGCGGGCGATCGAGGAGCTCACGACCCAGGCGCATGCGTTCCTGCATGGCTCGTCCGCGCCGGCCGAGGTCTACCCGCACCAGATCGCGTTCAACGTCCTGCCCCAGGTCGAGACCTTCAAGGACGGCGACGACTACACCACCGAGGAGCGCAAGATGATGGCCGAGACGCACAAGATCCTCGGCGTCGGGCCCGACGAGCTGGGGATCTCGGCGACGTGCGTGAGGGTCCCCGTGATCGCCGGCCACGCCGAGTCGGTGAACATCGCGCTGCGCGAGGACCTCTCGCCTGACGATTGCCGCGAGATCCTCTCCGCGGCGCCGGGCGTGAGGGTGGTCGACGCGCCGGGCGAGGGCCTCTACCCGCTCCCCCTCGACGCCGCCGGGCAGGACGACGTGCTGGTTGGCCGGGTTCGCCGCGACCCCTCGGCCGAGCGCTGCCTCAACCTCTGGATCGCCGGCGACAACCTCCGCAAGGGCGCGGCGACCAACGCCGTGCAGGTCGCCGAGATCCTCGTCGAGGCGGGGCTCTAGAGCGAACAACTCAATGATCGGCGCCTACGCATCAGCGGCGCTCATCTGCGCCGCGGCGCTCATCGTGGGCCGCGCAATCATCGCGCTCGCCGGCGATCGCCTGCCGGCGTGGCTGTCGGCGCCGGTCGGCCTCGCCGCGCTGATCGCGCTGAGCGGGATCGCGATCAAGCTCCCGGGTCACCAGACGGCGGCGGAGGTCGCGCTTCTCCTGGCCTTCGTCGCGAGCCTCCTGGTGCTCTTCCGCGCCAGACGGGGGAGCGGGCGCGGGTTCGGCGCGGCTCCGCTGCTCGCTGCGGCCGGCGCACTGGCTCTTCTCCTCGCATCGATCCCGTTCATCGCCGCGGGCCGGGTGGGGATTCTGGGTGTCGGGCTCGTCAACGACGACATGGCCTACCACCTGCTGATGGCCGACTGGATCGGCTCGCACGCGGGGCACATGCCGACCCTGATCGGCCAGGGCTACCCGGTCGGGCCCCACGCGCTGGTCGACGCGGTCAGCGGGCTGCTCGGGACGAGCCTGGTGAACGGCTTCGCCGGGCTGACCCTGGCGCTGCCGGTGATCACCGCGGCCACGGCGGCGGGAGCGCTCGGAGGAGCCCGGACTCCGGCTCGCATCGCGGTCGGCGCGCTGGCCGCGCTGTCGTATCTCGGCGCTGCCTATCTCGCGCAGGAAGCGTTCAAGGAGCCGACCGAGGCGCTCTTCCTGCTGGCCTTCGCGCTGTGCCTGCCGTACGCGCGCAGCGCCCGCGACGCGGTCCCCCTGGGCATCATCGGCGCCGGGACGGTCTACGCCTACTCGTTCCCGGGGCTCTTCTGGCTGATCGGCGCTGCCGCGATCTACCTCATCGCCACTCATGGGGTCAGACCCCATGAGTGGGGGCCGCTCATATCGTCGCTCCTCGTGGCGGCCGGGATCGTCGTCGTCGCGGCGCTGCCCGAGATCGGGCGGCTCGTCGACTTCTCGCACTTCAAGGCGTTCAGCCCCTCCACCGCGAACTCGGGCGGGCTGGGAAACCTGCGCCACCACCTCTCGCCGCTGGAGGCCTTCGGGGTGTGGCCGACAAGCGAGTTCCGGCTTGCGGCGGGCGACTCCGCGCATCCGCTCGCCTATTACGCGGGCGGCGCGCTGGCCGTTGCGGCGTTCGCGCTGGGGGCGCGCCGCTGGGTGGCGCGCTACGGCCCCGCGGTGCCGGCGGCGATCGGCTCCGCGGCGCTGATCTACGTCGTGGCCCGGATCTCGGGCACCGTCTACACCTCGGCCAAGGCCCTCGCCATCGCCTCGCCCCTGATCGTCCTGGTGGGGCTGGGCGGGCTCGTCCGCAAGGAGGGGGAGGAGCGGAGGCTGCCGCCGGCCGCCGTCGCGACGGGATTCGGCGTGGCCGCGCTCGCGTGCAGCTTCCTGGTGCTCCGCCAGGCCCCGGTGGGGCCGACCACGCACCACGACGAGCTCGCGACCTTCCGGCCCGAGATCCAGGGACAGAAGGTGCTCTTCCTCGGCCGCGACGACTTCGTCCTCTACGACCTGCTCGGCGCCGACCCCTACGTCACCGTCCACAACTACTACGACAACTTCTACGCGAGGCCGAACCTGAAGCTGAAGGACGTCTTCCAGAAGTTCGACTTCGACGCGGTCACGCCGGAGACGCTGGCGCGCTTTCCCTACGTGATCACCACGAGGGGCGCGTACGCGAGCGGGCCGCCGCCGTGGCTGCGAGCCGTTCGCAAGACCTCGGACTTCGTGCTGTGGAGGCGCGACACGGGATCGGTGTCCCTGGATCGGCACGTCCTCGATGAGGGAGACGCGCCGGGAGCGATCCTGCGCTGCGCGAAGCGCGGCAACGCTCTCCGCGGGCAGGCGACCGTCTTCCCGGCGCGCCCGGTGACCAGCTCCGATTGGAGTGGCGGACCCACGGTCGAGGATGGGTCACCGGCGACGACGAGCGTGAGCCTTCCGCCCGGGCGCTGGGACGTGTCGCTCCAGTACGACGCGACGCGGCCGGTCACCCTCTCCGGGTCAGGACTGGAGGCGACGATTCCAGCGAACCTGGACTACCGCGGGACGACCCCGTACTACGCGGCGGGAGCGATCAGCAGTGAGGGAAAGCCGCTGACGATCACCGCGTCCGTCGAGCAGCCGCCACTTGCCGGACGCCTGTTCGGCGCCACCGCGCAGGCCCACCTCGGCACGATCGCGTTCACGCGTGATGCCGCGGAGCGCACGACCTCGATGAAGGCCGCGTGCGGCAGGTACGTCGACTGGTACTCCCGCCACCCTCACTGACGACGGACTCGCAGTTTTGGTCGGATAGCGACCAATAAGGCGAGTTGGCCGGACGACCAGGCCCCGAAGCGCCCTACGCCCCGGGTCGCCCGTCGGCCTTGGCCGTCGCGCGGGCCTGGGCCACCGCCGCGGCAACGCCGCCCTCCCACGGCTCCCCATGCCCGGGGAGCATGAGCGCGGCGTCGATGCCCTCGACCGCGTCCAGCGAGGAGATCGACTGGGGCGTCGAGACGTTGAAGGCCATCACCTGCGGGCCTCTGCGCCCGCGAGTGGGATGCCAGGTACACATGAGATCGCCCACGAAGAGCGCTGCGTGATTCGGGAAGTGGTAGGCGACGTGCCCGGGCGTGTGGCCCGGGGTGTGGATGGCCACGGGCGCGCCGGGGACGCTCATCGGGCCTGGCTCGACCGCCACCGTGTCGTCGACGACCGGCGGGCGCGCCCCGCCGTGAAGGGTGAAGTGGGTGAACAGCCGCCAGGCGGTGAAGTGGCGGAGCTCGCCGGCCATCCCCTCGTCGGTCTTCTTGGCGCCGCGGCTGCGGGCGCTCTCGGCGTCGTCGGGGTGCAGGTGGATCGGCACGTCGGTCTCGTCGCGTACCTGCGGCGAGACGCCTGTGTGGTCGCCGTCGGCGTGGGTGAGGAGGATGGCCCTGACGTCGGCCAGCTCGCGCCCCAGCAGCGCCAGGCCAGGCTCGAGCTGCGGTCGGTAGCCGGGAACGCCGGCGTCGACGATCGTGACGCCGTCCGCGTCGGCGACGAGGTACCAGTTGACGTAGTGGGTTCCGAGGCGGACGACGCCGTCCGCGAGCATCGAGGGATCGCTCACGGGCGCCTAATCGGCGATGGCGTCGATCGCCGCGCGGGCCGAGGCGTGGTCGATCTCGGCCTGCTTGGCGTGCAGCGCGACAGCGTCTTCGAGCTGGCCAAGCAGCACGAGTTGCGTGACCTCGGGCGAGGGCGGCTTCGGGCTATTCGTGTCTTCGCTCACGGCGCGGCAGGATAGCGATGCCGCTGTCTTGTATGAGTTAGTCCATGGACATGGGCTTCGGCGGAGCCATACTCGTCTTCGGTGGGCTCCTCGCGGTGGCCGCCGGGCTCTCGGGCCTGCTCCGGGGCACGGTCCTGTCGATCTCCATCCTCGCCGTCGCCTTCGGCATTGGCCTCGCCGCGGCCGGGGCGGTGAGCGTCGATTCTGGCGACGCGGCCGTCGTCCACGTCGTCGAGATCGCGCTGATCCTCACCCTGTTCGCCGACGGCCTCCTCGCGGAGCGCGAGCTGCTTCGTGTCCACTGGGGTTCTGTCACCCGCGCGATCGTGCTCGCGATGCCGGTGACGCTCGTGCTGCTGGGGATCGCCGCACACGCTCTCTTCCCATCCCTGAACTGGGCGGAGGCGTTCCTGCTGGCCGCGGTGCTGACCCCGACGGACCCGGTGGTGACCTCGAGCGTGGTGACCTCGCTGCGCGTGCCGGCGATCGTTCGCCACACGCTCAATCTCGAATCGGGCCTGAACGACGGGCTGGCGCTTCCCTTCGTGCTCTTCTTCCTCATCCTCGCCCAGCCGGGCGGCGACGCCGGAGGCGAGGCCACCCGGCTGGTGGGGGAGGCCGCCTTCGGCGCCTTCGTTGGCGTGGTCCTCGGGTTCGCCGGCGGGCGCCTGCACGGCCGCCTTCCCGGTGGCGGCATGGCGCCTCACAACGACGGGATCTACGCGCTGGGCATCGGCCTGATGGCGTTCGGCCTCGCCGACGTGACGATCGGCAACGGCCTGATCGCCGCCTTCGTGTGCGGGATAACGCTGGGCGTGACCGAGCACGACATTCCCGAGGAGTACATCGTCTTCGCCGAGAACCTGAGCGCGATCGCCCAGGTCATCACCTTCTTCATCTTCGGAGCGCTGATCTGGGCGACGGGATTCGGCAGCGACGTCTGGCGGCTGGTCGTGTTTATCGCCGCGGCGATCCTCGTGGCGCGCCCCCTCTCCATCGGCATCTCGTTCGTGCGCTCGAAGCTGCCGCGCCCGGAGCAGGTCTTCATCGCCTGGTTCGGGCCGAAGGGGGTGGCCTCGATGCTGTTCGCGCTGTTCGTGCTCGACTCGCACGAATCGCAGCGCTCGCTGATCTTCTCGATCGCCGCGTTCACCGTGATCACGTCGATCGTGGTCCACGGGCTCACGGACACCGTCGGCACGCGGTGGCTGGAGCGGCTGAAGCGCGACGCCCAGCCTAGATCTGGCGGCGGGGCCAATCCATGACGTAGCCCGGAACGTCGAGCTCGATGGTGCCCTCCGGATCGGGCACGGGCTCGCCGGGCACGGTCGTCAGCGGCAGCTCGCCCGCCCACACCGCGAGCTCCATGTCCTTGCGCTCGTCGATCGGCGGACCGGTCCGCACCTTGGCCGATGCCTCGTTGATGGGCAGGCGAACGATCTGCGTGCCCCTCAGGTCGGCGGCGTCGGCCCCCCTTGCCTCGCTCGTCCGCCCGGGAACGATGTGCTCGACGACGGCGTCGAAGGCCCTCCGCTTCTCCTCCTCGGAGGTGACGAGCTCGCCGGCGCCGAGCACAACCACCGATCGGTAGTTGAGCGAGTGGTGGATGGCCGCGCGGGCGAGGACGAGGCCGTCGATCAGCGTCACGGTGACGCAGAACGGAGCGCCCGACCCCAGGACCTTCAGCAGGCGACTCGCCTTGGAGCCGTGCAGATAGAGGACGTCGTCGACCCGCGCGTGGATGGTGGGGATGACGAACGGCACGCCGTCGTCGACGAACCCCACATGGCACGTGAGCGCCTCGTCGAGGATCGAGTCGATCACCTCGCGGTCGTAGCTGCCGCGCGCCGGCTTTCGCCGCACGCGCGTGTGCTCGGTCGGCTCGACGGGCTCCGCGCTCATTCGCGGCAGGCTAGATGCTGATCGGCGGCTGCGTCAGGCCGTCGCGGCGGTGAGCCGCTCCTCGACCCAGCCGGTCGAGGCGATGTGCTTGGGCATGCCCAGCTGCTTGGGCTCGAAGCCGAGCGCCAGGCCCACCAGCTGTGGCAGGTGGAGCACCGCGAGACCCAGGTCGCGGCCGACGACCTTGGCGGCCTCGGGCTGCTGCATGTCCAGGTTCAGGTGGCACAGCGGGCACGGGGTCACCAGGCAGTCGGCGCCGGCGTCGATGGCGTCGCCCACGTGGGTCCCGGCCTGGCGCAGCGAGGTCTCGCGGTTCATGGTGATCACCGGGAAACCGCAGCACCGGCGCGCGCCGTCGTACTCGACGACCTCGCCCCCCAGCGCCTCGATCACCCAGTCCAGGTAGAGGTCGCGGTCGGGGTGCTCCTCGTAGCCCAGGCGGCTCTTGGGGCGCAGGATGTAGCAGCCGTAGAACGGCCCGACGCGCAGCCCGCCGAGCGGCCGCTTGACCTGCTCCTTCAGCTGGTCGAGGCCGATGTCCTCGACCAGCACCCAGAGGAAGTTCTTGTTGTCGAAGCCGGTCTTGTCCTTGGCGTAGCTGATTCCCTCCGGGGCGAGGATCTCGTTGATGTGGGCCAGGTAGGCGTCGTCGGCGTCGAGGCGCTGCCGGCACTCGGACTGGGCGCCCTGGCAGGTCGAGCAGATGTTCATCATCGCCAGCCCGGTCTCCTGAGCGAGGGCGAAGGTGCGGGCATTCAGGGTGTCGGCGAGCTCCTGGTTGTGCTCGGCGATGACGCCCGCGCCGCAGCAGTTGGCGCGGTCGAGGGTGACCAGCTCGATGCCGAGGCGCTCGGCGACGAGCGCCATCGAGCCGTGGAGCTCGGGCGTGAAGCCGCGCGAGACGCAGCCGGGCCAATACGCAAGCTTCATGAAGCAGCTCCTTGGGTGACGCTGCCCTCGCCCTCTTCCGGAGCCGCGGGCACGGCATCGCCTTCGTCTTCGCCAACGATGTACAGGTTGATCTCCTCGCGGTGGTCCTCAGCGTGTGAGTACACGCGCTTGACGTGGTCCTGCGCGTCGCCCGGGAGCTTCTCGTGCACGCCGGGGATGAGCTTGGGCAGCGAGCGCATCTTGCCCGTGCGGATTCCGCGAATCGCGGTCGGGATGGAGCCCAGCAGGCCGCTGATCGCAGCGCGGGTGGGCTTGAGCTTGCCCTTGATCCCCGGCGCGAAGGACTCCTGGAGCAGCATCGACTCGTCCAGAGTGCCCTTCTTCTCGATGATCTTCACGAAGGCGGCCTCGTGGCGGTGGCCGTTGTTGACGTCGTCGATTTCCTCTTCGTGGCCGGCGAGGCGGCGCAGGCGCATGATCTGATCCATTGGCGCGACGCCCTTGGGGCAGGCGTCGACGCACGAGAAGCAGTGGGTGCAGTCGTAGATGCCCTGCGGGTCCTGCGCCAGGTCGTACAGGCGCTCGCGCCGCTGGGCGTCGCGCGGGTCGCCGACGAAGCGGTAGGCCTTGGCCAGCGCGGCGGGGCCGATGAAGCCCGGGTCGGCCTCCATCGACAGGCACGAGGACACGCAGGCGCCGCACTGGATGCAGGCCATGGACTGCGTGACGTCGATCATCGCCTCCGCGGGGACGAGGTACTCGCGCTCCGGCGGGTCGCCCTCGGGCAGGAGCCATGGCGTGACGCGGCGGATCTTCTCCCAGTGCGTCGACTCCATGTCGGTCACCAGGTCCTTGATCACCGGCATGTTGCCCATCGGCTCGATGACGATCTCGGCCTGGTCCTCTGGAGCGGGAGGCGCGTCGGCGCCACCGGGCGCCACCGGGTCGCCGGCGACGACGCCGGCCTTGCGGTTGGCCTCATCCTGAGCGTCCTGGATCTTGGTCTTGCAGGCGAGCGTCGACTGGCCGTTCACCTTCACGCCGCAGGAGCCGCAGATGGCGGCCCGGCACGAGCAGCGAACGGCCAGGCTGCCGTCCTGGTTCGAGCGGGCGTCGAGCAGTGCGTCGAGCACCGACAGCGATTCCTCGAGCTCGACCTCGAACGACTCCCAGTAGGGGCCGTCGCCCGACTCGGGCTGGAAGCGGCGAACCTTGACGGTGTAGTCAGCCATCTAGTACGTCCTCTCCATGGGCTCCCAGTTGGTGATCGTCACCTCTGAGTAGCCGATCTCGGGTCCTTCCCCGTTGGCCGACAGCGTGATGTGCTTGAGCCACTCGTCGTCGTTTCGCTCGGGGAAGTCGGTCCGGTACTGGGCGCCGCGGCTCTCCGTGCGGTGCATGGCCGCCATGCAGGTGCACTCCGCGTTGTCGAGCATGAAGTCGAGCTCGATCGCGCTCAGCAGGTCCTGGTTGAAGATCTCGCCGTGGTCGTCGATGTAGGCGGTCCTGGCCTCCTCCTTGAGGCGGCGGATCGTGTCGAGCGCGCTCTGGATTCCCTCTGCCTCGCGGAAGACGCCGATGTTGCGGTCCATCTCGACGCTCATCTCGTGGCGGATCTCGGCGACGCGGCGGCCGGTGCGCTCGCGCCCGTTGATCTCGTCGATCCTGGCGGTGGCGTCGGCGAGGGTCCCGGGCTCGGGCCGCGCGTGGCCCATCTGCTTGGCGCGGTGGGCGGCGTCCTCGCCCGAGCGCCGTCCGAAGATGAGGGTGTCCAGAAGGGAGTTCGCGCCAAGGCGGTTGCCGCCGTGGACGGAGACGCAGGCGACCTCGCCGGCGGCGTAGAGGCCGCCGATGGTGGTGCGGCCGTGGACGTCGGTCTTGACCCCGCCCATCATGTAGTGGTTGCCGGGCTTGATGTGGATGGGCTCGCGGGTGATGTCGACGCCGGCGAAGTCGCGGCCGACCAGCACGATCTCGCGCAGCGCCTCGTGGATGCGCTTGCGCGGGACGACCGTCACGTCCAGGGCCACGGTGCCGTCGGGGAAGCCGCGGCCCTCGTTGATCTCGGTCTGCTCGGCGCGGGAGACGACGTCGCGGGAGGCCAGCTCCATCTTGTTCGGTGCGTAGCGCTCCATGAAGCGCTCGCCCTTGGCGTTCAGCAGGTGCGCGCCCTCGCCGCGGGCGCCCTCGGTGATGAGGAAGCCCTTGCGCGCGAGCGTGGTGGGGTGGTACTGGACCATCTCCATGTCCATCAGCTCGGCGCCGGCGCGATAGGCCATCGCGATGCCGTCGCCCGTGCAGATGAGCGCGTTCGTGGTGGGGCGCCAGATCTGGCCGTTGCCACCGGTGGCGAGGATCACCGCCTTCGCCTCGAAGAGGTCCATCGAGCCGTCGCGGATGTTGCGGACCACGACGCCCGCGCACTCGCCGTCGCGGTCGATGGCCAGGCCGGTCGTGAACCACTCCTCGTAGCGGGAGATGAGCGCGGCGTGCTTCATCAGCTGCTCGTAGAGGACGTGCATGATCGCCTGGCCGGTGATGTCGGCGACGTAGAAGGTGCGGGCCTTTGACGCGCCGCCGAAGGCGCGGGTTCCCAGGTGGCCGGTCTCGTCGCGATGGAAGGTCACGCCGAGGTGCTCGAGGTGGAGCACCTCGTCGGGCGCCTCGCGGCACATGATCTCCACCGCGTCCTGGTCGCTCAGGTAGTCCGAGCCCTTGATGGTGTCGAAGGCGTGCGACTCCCAGGAGTCGTCGGGCGCGAGCGCGGCGTTGATGCCGCCCTGCGCCGCGTTGGAGTGCGAGCGGACGGGGTGGACCTTGGAGACGATCCCCACGGAGACGCCTGCCTCGGCGGCCGCCAGAGCTGCGCGCTGGCCCGCAAGGCCGGCGCCTATGACCAGAACATCGTGCTTAGGCATCGGCGGCGCGGGAGTTTATGGGCCGAGCCCGATGCGTGCCCAGCGCCCTGTCGGGACGCTCACCGCGCGCTCGATCGCCGCGTTCAGCTACCCCGGAGAGCGCGGCGAACACGGCTCTGTCTCCGAACCCCCCAGCGCAGCTCGGCGAGGTGGTCTGTTCGGCGCCCCAGCGCAGAGCCCAGTGCGTGTCCTCGGGTCGTCGCAGGCTTCGGGCTCCCTCATCGCTCCTCCCGGTTGCGGTGTTACTGGGCCTGCTGCGTTCCGCGCCGGCGGCGAAGCTTCTCGATCATCGCCAGGCGGTACTCGTGGTAGAGCTCGCCGATGACCTTGATCGAGATCTCCTGCGGGCACACCGCCTGGCATTCGCCGTGTGTTGGTGCACCCGCCGAAGCCCTCCTCGTCGTGTTGGCGCACCATCGCCCGCGCTCGGTGGAAGCGCTCCGGCTGGCCCTGCGGCAGCAGGTTGAGGTGCGTGACCTTGGCGCCGGTGAAGAGCATGGCCGAGCCGTTGGGGCAGGCGGCGACGCACGCCCCGCAGCCGATGCAGATGGCCGCGTCCATCGAGGCCTGCTGCACCTCGGGGTGGACCGGCTGTGAGTTCGGCTCGGGCTTCGGGCCCGGTGCCGACGGAGATGTATCCGCCGGCCTGCTGAATCCGGTCGAGAGCGGAGCGGTCGACCACCAGGTCGCTTGACCACCCCGAAGACGCGTCGAGCGGAACGGCTCGACCCTGATCGTCTGCCCGTCTTCGAAGTCGCGCATGTAGACCTGGCAGCTCGTCACCCGCCGCGGCCCGTGGGCGATGCCGTCGATCACGTAGCGCGCACGAGCCGCAGATCCCCTCGCGGCAGTCGGAGTCGAACGCGACGGAGCGCTTGCCGTCGTGGATCAGGTTCTCGTTGAGGATGTCCAGCATCTCGAGGAACGAGGCGTCGGGATCGATGCCCTCCACGTGGCAGGTCTCGAAGCGCCCCTCCTCGCCGGGGCCCGTCCTGCCGCCAGATCTCGAGCGTGAACTTCACTTGTAGTTCCTCTGCGCCAGCGCGACCTCGTCGAAGCTCGAGCTCCTCTCTGTGCAGGTTCGGCTCGCTGTCCTCGCCTGTCCACTCCCAGATCTGGCGTGTGCGCGAAGTTGTCGTCGTCGCGCAGCGCCTCGCCGTCCTCCGTCTGGTGCTCCTCGCGCAAGTGGCAGCCGCAGGACTCGTCGCGCTCGATCGCGTCGCGGCACATCAGCTCGCTGAACTCGAGGAAATCCGCGACCCGGCCCGCGTACTCGAGGGTCTGGTTGAACTCGCGCCCGGTGCCGTCCACGCGCAGGTCGCGCCAGAACTCCTTGCGGATCTCGCTGATTCTCTCGACCGCCTCCTCCAGGCCCTCCCTCGTGCGCGAGATCCCGCAGCGGTCGAGCATCACGTGGCCCAGCTCGCGGTGGAACACAGCCGGCGAGGTGCTGCCGCCGACCGAGGTGAGCCGCTCGAGCCGCTCGGCGACGCGGTGCGCCGTCTCGGCGAACGCGGGATGGTCGGTGTCGACGTGACCCTCCTCGAGGCCGGAGAGGTAGTGGGTGACGGTGTGCGGCACCACGAAATAGCCGTCGGCCAGGCACTGCATCATCGCGCTGGCGCCCAGCCGGTTGGCGCCGTGGTCGGAGAAGTTGGACTCGCCGATCGCGAAGAGCCCCGGGATGGTGGTCTCGAGGTGGTAGTCGACCCACAGACCGCCCATGGAGTAGTGGGGCGCGGGGTAGATGCGCATCGGCACGTCCCACGGGCTCTCGCCGGTGATCCTCTCGTAGAGCTCGAAGAGGTTGCCGTAGCGCTGCTCGATCTGCTCGTGCCCGCGCTCTTCGATCGCGTCGCGGAAGTCGAGGTAGACGCCCCGCCCCGTCTGGCCGATGCCAAGGCCGTCGTCGCAGACGTGCTTGGCGGCGCGTGAGGCCACGTCGCGGGGCACGAGGTTGCCGAAGCGGGGGTAGCGCTCCTCGAGGTAGTAGTAGCGCTCGTCCTCGGGGATGTCGCCGGGGGCGCGGTCGTCGCCCTCCTTGCGCGGCACCCAGATGCGGCCGTCGTTTCGCAGCGACTCGCTCATCAGCGTGAGCTTCGACTGGTACTCGCCCGACTGCGGGATGCAGGTGGGGTGGATCTGCGTGAAGCAGGGATTCGCCATGGCCGCGCCGCGCTTGTGCGCCCGCCAGATCGCGGTGACGTTGCAGCCCATCGCGTTGGTGGACAGGTAGTAGACGTTGCAGTAGCCGCCCGTCGCGAACACCACGGCGTCCGCCGCGTGCTTCTCGAGCTCGCCGGTCACGAGATCGCGGGCGATGATCCCCTTGGCCACCCCGTCGACCAGGACGATGTCGAGGAGCTCGTGGCGGGAGTGCATGCGCGCGCGGCCCTCGTTGATCTGGTTCTGGAGCGCCGAGTAGGCGCCCAGCAGCAGCTGCTGGCCGGTCTGGCCGCGGCAGTAGAAGGTGCGCTCGACGAGCACGCCGCCGAACGAGCGGGTTGCCAGCACGCCGCCGTACTCGCGGTTGAAGGGCACCCCCTGCGCCACCGCCTGGTCGATGATGTTCGCGGAGAGCTCGGCGAGCCGCCACACGTTCGCCTCGCGCGCCCGGAAGTCGCCGCCCTTCACTGTGTCCACGAAGAGCCGGCGGACCGAGTCGCCCTCGTTGGCGTAGTCCTTGGTGGCGTTGATGCCGCCCTGCGCGGCGATCGAGTGCGCGCGGCGGGGGCTGTCCTGAAAGCAGAAGGCGTCGACCGTGTAGCCCTGATGGGCGAGCGTCGCGGCGGCGCTGGCGCCGGCGAGGCCGGTCCCGACCACGATCACCTTGTAGTCGTGGCGCCTGCGCGGGCCGACGAGCCTGTGCGTGTCGAGCCAGGAGTGCCACTTCTCATCCATGGGCCCCTCGGGTATGCGGGGATCGAGGTCGAGCGTCATCGCAGCTGGGCGACCGTCGGCGACGACGGCGGGTCGGGCAGGACGTCGAGGTAGAAGCAGACGGGGATCGCGGCGAAGCCGATCGTGATCGCGGCGGTGAGGACGGTGGCGAAGCGGCGGATCGTGGGGTTGCGGTTCGGCTTGTCCCAGCCCATCGTCTGGGTCACGCTCCAGATCGCGTGGCGCAGGTGGAAGCCGAGGAACACCACCGCGGCGACATAGAGCAGCACGAAATACCACTTCTGAAACGCAGCGTCGACGTTGGCGTACACGGTGCCGTCGTAGACGGGCGTGATCTGAATCGTCCGGGTCGTGAACTGCAGGATGTGGAAGACGATGAAGGCGAGGAGCAGCAGGCCCGTTGCCATCATCGTCCGCGAGGAGAGGGTGGAGGCCACCCGGGGGGCGGGCGCCGAGCGGGCGGCCTGGTTGCGGCGCGACAGGGAGACGGTCGCCGCGATGTGCAGGACGAGGGCCGACAGGAGGATCAGGCGGACGAGCCAGAGGACCCCGTCGCGCGGGACGACCGGTGAGCCGAACGTGCGCAGCCAGTGCGAGTAGTCGTCGAGCGGCGCGCCGCCGGAGCCGTCGCCCTGCAGCGCCTTCAGGTTGCCGAGGACATGGAGGACGATGTAGCCGAAGAGGATGAACCCCGTCGTCGCGACGATGATCTTCTTGCCGACGGTCGAGCCCCAGAGCTCGCGCAGCCACTCGCCGCGCGTGGACGGAGCGTCCGCGCTCCCACCCTTCGTCTCAGTGGACGCCACGAGCCGATTCTATGTCTAGGCCGCGCCGGTGATCGCCGATCGCAGGGCGCGGCCCACCTGCTCGGCGGTGACCACGCCCCGCAGGCGCCCGTCGGCGTCGACCGCGGCCAGCGCCCCGACCCGCCGCAGGGCGTCGTTGCCCAGCAGGGACTCGAGCGGGGCGTCGGCGGCCACCCGCAGATCCTCGTCGGAGCCGTGCTCCACCACCTCGGCGACGCTGGCCGACGTTCGCGACACCTCCGGGACGGCGTCGGCGGCGTCGCGGTCGAGAAGGCCGCGAAAGCCCTGCGCGGCGTCGACCACGAAGAACCACGGCCACCGGTAGCGCAGGAAGTACTCGTCCAGGGCCCGCTCGACGGTGGCGTCGACGGGGATCGCGACCGGCTCGGTGTCCATCACGTCGGCGACCGTGATCCCCTCGATCCGGCGGGAGATCTCGGTCTGGGCGATCGCGCCGCGGGCGGACTGCCCCAGGATCCAGCCGATCAGCGCGAGCCAGATGCCGTCGAAGCCGTCGCCCTTGGCGAACAGGAAGATGCCCAGGCCGATGAACCCGTAGGAGAACCACTGGCCCATGGTTGCGGCCGTGCGGGTCGCGCGGCTGCGGTCGCCGGAGATCCGCCAGGCGATCGCCCTGGCGATCCGCCCGCCGTCGAGGGGGAAGGCGGGGATCAGGTTGAAGGCGAGGATGAAGAGGTTGAACTTGGCGAGCCAGGCCACGCCGGCGAGCGGTCCGGAGACGCGGGTCCCCGCGTCGAGCTTCACCGCCTCCCAGAAGTCATGGGAGCCGCCGAAGAGGACGCCCAGGCCGACGCAGGCCGCCACGATGGCGAGGGTCACGGCCGGGCCCGCCGCGGCGACCTCGAACTCGGTGCGCGGAGAGTCGGTGTCGCGGTCCATCCGCGCGACGCCGCCGAACAGCCACAGCGTGATGTCGGTGATGCCAATGCCCCGCTTCATCGCGACGAAGGCGTGCCCCAGCTCGTGCAGCACGATCGAGCCGAAGAACGCGAACGCGCTCACGACCGAGAGGACGTAGGCCTCGTTGTCGCTGCCCGCTGGCAGAACGTCCTTGTAGAAGGACGACAGCCAGAAGATCGAGAGGAACAGGACGAAGAACCAGGAGTAGTCGACTCCGATCCGGATGCCCTTGACCCTGAGCAGTGTTATGGCGCCGCGCGAGGGCATGGGCGGATCGTAGACGGGCTTCTCGCCCGGTCAGGGAGCGGTCGTCGCCCGGTGGGTAGTCTGCGCCGTTGCCATGACCGCCCACAGGCAACTCCTCGACGAGCTCTGCGAGTTCGACCGCGAGTCGGGCTCGCAGGGCGAGCGCGCCGCGGCGGACTGGCTGGTGGCCAAGCTCGGCGAGCACGGGGCCGAGGCCGTCGTGGAGGAGGAGGCGATCCACGACACCTTCTGGTGGCCGCTGGGGCTGACCGCGGCCGCGGGGGTCGCGGCCGGGCTGCTCGCCCTCCGGGGGCGTCGGCGCAGCGCGGCGGCACTGGGCGCCGCCGCCTTCTGGGCGGGCGTCGACGACCTGCCGCCGCGCGGGCGGCGGCTGCGCTCGCTGCTGCCCAAGCGCCGGGCCAGCAACGTCGTCGCGACCCTGGGCCCCTCCGACGCCGAGCGGACGGTCGTCGTCGTCGCCCACCACGACGCCGCGCACTCAGGCCTCGTCTTCAGCCCGTTCATCCCGAACAAGATCGCCGACGTGAACCCGGCGTTCTTCGAGCGCAACAACACGAGCCCGCCGCTGATGTGGCCCGTGGTCGGCGGCCCGCTGGTCGCGGCCATCGGCGCCCTGCTCGGTCGCGACGGCCTGGCCAAAGCGGGAATCGCGCTGTCGGCAGTCACCGTCGCCGCGATGGCCGACATCGGCAACCGCGACGTCGTCCCGGGCGCCAACGACAACGGGACCGGCGTGGTCACGCTCATCGAGCTCGCCCGCGCGCTCGCGGAGTCGCCCACGAGCTCGGTGCGGGTGATGTTGGTGTCGACCTCCGAGGAGGGTCTCTGCGAGGGCATGAGCGCCTTCGGCGCCCGCCACTTTCCCGACCTGCCGCCGGAGAGCACGTTCATCCTCTCCGTCGACACCGTCGGCTCGCCGCACCTGCTGTTCCTGCGCGGTGAGGGAATGTTCGGGATCACCGAGTACCCGGCCGAGTCGCTGGCGCTCTGCGACGGCCTCGCCGACGAGCTCGGCATCCCGCTCATGCCCAACCTGCGCCTGCGCAACGCCACCGACGGCGTGATCGCCCTCGACGCCGGCTACCAGTGCGCGGCGATGTGCTCGGTCACCGACCTGAAGCAACCCGCGAACTACCACTGGCCCACCGACACCCCCGAGAACGTCAACTACGACACCCTCGCCGACGCCTGCCGGCTGGTCGAGGCGATCGTGCGCCGACTTGATAAGACTTGGGTTTCATGACTGCTCGAAAGCTCGTTTCACTGCTCGGAGCCGCCGCGCTCGCAATCGCCGCTCTCCCGCTCGCCGGTTGTGGGAGCAGCAGCTCGACGACCACCACCGGCGCGCCCGCTCCCGCGACCTCGACGACTACGCCGACCAGCACCTCGACGTCGACGTCGACCACCTCGACGACGACGCCGACCAGCACGTCGACGTCGACGACCACGACTGGCGGCTAGGCGGCCGCAGCTCTCGCGCGCACGACGGATTCGGGTTTTGCCGCGCAAACCGCGGCGAAGCCCGAGTTGGTCCCGCTCAGGCGGACGCGATCGGCGGCCGGTTGCGCAGGGTCTGAAGCACCGTGCAGTAGCGCTGCGCCTTCTGGATTGACGCCGCAAGCCACCGCGGCCTTCGCCGCCTTCGGGATTCTGCCGTGCATGGCTGTTCACGGGGTGCTGCCGGTAGATTCTCCGGGGTGCGCAGGGAAGTTAGAGGCGTGGTCGCCCTTGTCGTTCTCCTGCTCGTCTCCGGGGCCGTCTCCGCGACCGCCGACTCGACCAGCCCCACGCGGTTCAAGTGGGCGGGGTGTCTTGGCAACAGCCGATTCGAGCCGGAGTGCGCACGCATTCCCGGCAAGCCCGTGTCGGATGCGTGGGCGATGGCCATCAGCCCCAACGACCGCCAGCTCTACGTCGCCGACAACGACACGGGCGCCCTGGCGGCTTTCCACCGCTCTCGAACGGGATCGCTGAGGTTCAGCGACTGCTTCGCAAACCTCGGGGACCATGGCTGTGAAGCCCCGACGCTCAACTCGCTTGGCGGTTTGAACGCGATGGCCATGAGTCCGGATGGACACACCATCTACGTCACATCCGAGGACACTGGAGCGGTCACGTTCTTTCACCGCGCTGCGAACGGCACGCTCAGCTTCGAGGGCTGTCTGGCCAACCGGGGTGCCGCGGGGTGCGCGGCGCCGGACGTGAATGTCCTGCGCGACCCAGCGGCCGTGGTGGTGAGCCCGGACGGCCGCTCCGTCTACGTCGCCACCGAGGACCATGCGCTCGCGGAGTTCGACCGGGCCCCCGACGGGGCCCTGAGCTATCGCGGATGCTTTGCGGACCGAGGAAGGCACGGGTGCAAGGCGCCAATGCAGAACTCGCTCGTCTTTGCGACGAGCATCGCCATGAGCCCTGACGGCAAGAGCCTGTACGTCGGGAGCTACGACGACCAGATCACCATCTTCGATCGGCACTCCGATGGATCGCTCACGTCCGCCGGATGCATCACCGATGAACACGCGCCCCCGAAGTGCGGCCACTACATCAACCCCGACACCCTGGTGTTCAACGAGCACGTGGAGGTCACTCCCGACGGCAAGTCGGTTTTGGTGAGTGCGGACAAGACGTTTGCGTCTTTTCGCCGCAGCCGGGACGGCTCGCTCAAGCTGAGCCAGTGCTTTGCCGGCGGCGGCGATCGCGATCGGGAGCCCGGCTGCGAGCAGGTGGGTCACATCAGCTTCGGGTTCACGGGCGGCGTTGCCGTCTCCGACGACGGCAGGACGGTCGACGTGCCGGCCGGGGGAAGGAAGAGCTCGGTGATCGTCGAGTTCAAGCGCTCCAGGCGCGGGCACCTGGCGCTCGCCGGCTGCATTGCCACCGGATCCCCGACCTCGCCGTGTTCGCACACGAGGCATTCGGACTGGAAGGAAATGGGATTGGTCGCTCTGAGCCACGATGGAAAGTCGCTCTACGCCGGGGGATATCCAGGCATCGCCACCTTCAGGCGCCACACCAGCGGGTCGACGCGTCCGGAGCGGGATGCGAACAGCCCGAGCTCGATCTCGTTCTGGGATCCGTCGCACGCGGTGCTGGGCACCGGTCGCCTGTACCGGTCCCATGGCGGAACGATCAAGGTGTCCAATGACGGCGGTTCCACCTTCCATACCAAGCTGAGCACGGATGCGGGAGTCGGCTGGGTCGACACCGCGGGGTCAAGCGACGCATGGGCTCAGGTTGGCCGTGGCGGCACGCTCCTCCATTCCTCGGACGGGGGCAGGACGTGGGATTCGCTCCCGAAGTCGCCGGGGGCTCATCCTTCCTTCGCGACGCCGACGTTCGGGGTGGAGAGTGGCCGGGCGCGGCCGGGGCTCGTCTACGCCACATACGACGGAGGTGAGTCCTGGCAGCGGGTGGCGAATCCGTGCCATGACGGCGAGGCGCTCGCGGTGAGCGCAACGACCTCGCAGGACATTCTCGAAGCCTGTGGCGGATACGAGGGGGTTGGCGGTCAGCCGAAGGCGATCTTCAGCACCGCCGACGGCGGTGCGCACTGGCAGATCCTGGCTCAGGTCGGCTGGGTCACCGACGATCCCTGGGACGGGCAGGCACCGCGCGGAGGCCTCGATCCGGTGAGCTACATCTCCGGTCTCATAACTAGCCCGGAGGGGCTGGGACTGATGCTGGACGACGACTACGCGATGTCGACGACAAATGGCGGCAGGCATTGGGACTACGTCGACATCCCAACGCGTGACTACGTTGAATCGGGCCAGATGTTCTCCGCAGACGACTGGGTCGTCCTCGAGGGCTCACATCTCCTGTCCACCGGGGACGGCGGCGCCACCTGGTCGGTGGTCCATCGCTTCGGCTGAGTTGCCGACCTACTGGGGGTCTTGGAACTCCGCCGGCTGCTTGCTGAACGCGGCCTGCACCGCCGCCGCCTGGTTCGGGGAGCCCATGACCCGACGCTGGAGCTCCTCCTCCAGGGCGAGGCTGCCCTCGTCGGTTGAGCCGTACGCGGCGTTCAGCAGTCGCTTGCCGGAGCGGATGGCGTCCGGCGACTTGGAGGCGATCTCCTGCGCCAGCTCCATTGCGGCGGCACGGGGGTCGTCGGCAACTCGCGTCACCAGGCCGAGCTTCAGCGCCTCGTCGGCTTCGATGAACCGCCCGCTCCACACGATCTCCTTGGCCACGTCCATCGGGACCAGGGCCGGAAGCGACTGCGTGATGCCCATGTCGGGAACGAGCCCGTACTTGATCTCCAGCACCGACATGCGGGTGTCCGGGGCGGCGATGCGGATGTCGGCGCCGAGCGCCAGCTGGCAGCCGCCGCCCAGGCAGTTGCCGTGCAGCGCGGCGATCACCGGCGCCGGCATGCGCAGCCAGTTGTAGGTGACCCGCTGGGCGAGGTTGGCCGGGTCGCCGTCGGCGTGTCCGAACATCACCTCGGACAGGTCGGTGCCCGTGGCCATGAAGCTCGGGAAGTCGAGGCCCGAGCAGAAGCTCGGCCCCTCGGCGGAGATCACGACGGCCCGGACCGAGCGGCTCTCGGCCAGCTCGGCGCTGGTCTCGTCGAGGGCCTCGAACATGGCCATGTCGAGCGCGTTGTGCTTGTCGGCGCGAAGCAGCCGGACGTCGGCGACGTGGCCGTCGCCCGAGTACTCGACGCCGATCCGCTCGTCGCTCATAGGGCCGGCGAGTGGCGCTCGATGATGCGGCCGACGTCGGTGCCGTTCGGCAGCGTCCCGAAGGCGTGGCCCCAGTCGCCCTCCAGGCGGGTGGCGCAGAACGCGTCGGCGACCGCGGGGTCGGCGTAGCGCACCAGCAGCGACCCCTGAAGGGCCAGCGCCATCCGCTCGACGATCCGCCGCGCGCGCGACTCGATGCCGTCGAGATCGGCGAGCTCCTCGCGGATCTTCGCCGCGAAGCGATCCAGGCGCGGCTCGGCGCCCGCCCCCTCACCGACCTCGGTCGTGAAGGCCTCCACCGACTCGGGGCTCTTGACCATCGCGCGCAGGACGTCCAGGCACTGCACGTTCCCCGAGCCCTCCCAGATCGACGCCAGCGGGCTCTCGCGGTACAGGCGGGGCATGCCCGACTCCTCGACGTAGCCGTTGCCGCCGAAGCACTCGAGCGCCTCGACGGCGTGGGAGGGGGCGCGCTTGCAGACCCAGTACTTCAGGACGGCCGTCGCAAGACGGCGAAATGCCCGAGCCTCATCCGACCCTGGCGCCCCCGGACGCGAAGCGGAGGAGGCGTCAGGCATTTGCGCTTCGTCGTAGGCGCGGGCCAGCCGCATCCCCGCGATCGTCGCGGCCTCCGACTCCACGGCCAGGTCGGCGAGCACGTTGCGCATCAGCGGCTGATCGATCAGCAGCTTGCCGAATGCCGAGCGGTGCTCGGCGTGGTTGATCGCCGCCGCGGTGCCGTAGCGCATGCCGGTGGCGCAGCCGTTGACGCAATCGAGGCGGGTGTGGTTGACCATCTCGATGATCGTCGGCACGCCGCGGCCCTCCTCGCCGACCATCCGGGCCCAGGCCCCGCGGAACTCGACCTCCGAGGAAGCGTTCGAGCGGTTGCCGAGCTTGTCCTTGAGCCGCTGGAGGTGGAAGCGGTTGCGCTGGCCGTCGGGCGTAAACCGCGGCATGAGGAAGCAGGAGACCCCCGACTCGGTCTGCGCGAGCACCAGGAAGGCGTCGCACATCGGCGCCGAGCAGAACCACTTGTGGCCGGTGATCTCGTACTCCGCGCCGGAGCCGCCGCCGTTCAGGGGCGTCGCCGTAGTCGTGTTGGCGCGGACGTCGGAGCCGCCCTGCTTCTCGGTCATCGCCATGCCCAGCAGCGCGCCCGGCTTGTCGGGCGCGGGGCGCAGCTCGCCGTCGTAGGAGTTCGACATGAAGCGCGGCTCCCACTCGGCCGCCACCTCGGGCGTCTTGCGAAGCGCCGGGATTCCCGAGTAGGTCATCGAGATCGGGCAGCCGACGCCGGCCTCGGCCTGTGAGAAGACCATGAACATCGCCGCGCGGGCCACGTGCGCGCCCGGCTGCGGGTCGGTCCAGGGGAGCGAGTGCAACCCGAGTCCCACGCCCTCGGCCATCAGCTCGTGCCAGGCGGGATGGAACTCCACCTCGTCGATGCGGTTGCCGAAGCGGTCGTGGGTCTTCAGCTTCGGCGGGTTTTCGTTGGCCTCGCGGCCCAGCCGCTGTGCGCGCGAGGAACCGGCGAACTCGCCGGCTCGCCGGACACGGTCGATTGCCCATTCGCCGCCCTCGCGCGACAGCGCCTCCTTCAGCACGGTGTCGGCCTCGAAGGCGTTGTAGCCCTCGAGCGGGATCGACTGGTTGAAGACCTCGTGGGTTTGAGCGCTCGTTCGCTCAGCTACCGACATGTGCGAGTTCCTTTCCGGTTACCGATCGAATACAGAAGTCTTTCAGCGAGGCGGTTGTCGCCTCGGGGTCGTGGGTCGAGGACGTGGGGGAGACCGGGCCCACCAGAGCCTCGCCGATCGCGCCGACCATCGCGGCCGCGGCGAGCAGGGGGTCCTGCTCGGGAAGCTCGCCGTTGTCCACGCCCTCGGCGATCACCGTGGCGAACGCGTCGCGGTAGGCGCGGCGGAAGACCAGGCGCTCGGCCTCGACCGCGGGGTCGACCGGCTCGGCGATCAGCGCCCAGGCGAGCCGGCGGCCGCGAAGGGCGCGCCGCGCGAAGGCCTCGACGGCAGCGGCGATGCGATCGGCCGCGCTGCCGCGAGCGCCCGCCGTGGCCGCGACGACGGCGTCGACCTCGTGCTGGGAGGCGCTGCGGAAGACCTCGGCGAAGAGCTCGGCCTTGGAGGGGAAGTGGCGATAGACGGTTCCGGTTGCAACCCCCGCCCGCTCGGCGACGGCTGCCACCGACGCCTCGGCGTATCCACCGCGCGCCACCAGCTCGCGCGCTGCGGTGACGATGCGCTCGCGCGCGGCCGCTCGGCGCGCCTCGGTTCGCTCGGTCGACCGGTAGGCCACACAAGAAGTGAATCACAATTCAGTTCTTGTATGGCCGGCCCGCAACTTCGCCGCCGGTGAAGTTCCAGAGGGTAGACTCGAGTTGGTTAGGGATTCGCGTGATGTGGCATGCGCAAACGAACGGGATCCGGCTTCACCTTCGAACAGTGACGGTCGGTGCCGTTGGCGCCATCACGATGACCCTGGTTGCTCTGCCGGCAACCGGCCAGGCGTCGGTGCAGCTCGGCCAGCTGGCCTCGGCGCCGAGTACGGGGTTCTGCGCGCCCGACATCGATCGCGTTGAGCCGGCGGTGACGTCGGGGAAGAGTTACGTCGTCCCCGGCGACGGCACGATTACGTCCTGGAGCACCAACGCGGGTCCCAACGCCAATCAGCAGATGACCCTCAAGGTTTTCCGGCCTATCGGACCCGGCTTCTACAAGGCGGTGGCCCACGACGCTGAGAACCTGGACGCGGGCCAACTCGACAGCTTCCCGGTGGCAATTGGCGTCAAGGCGGGCGACGTCCTCGGGCTGAACCAGCCAAACGGGGCGGGGCAGACCTACTGCGACTTCCCGGTGCTCGGCGACGCGTACCCCTATTACTACGGCGATCTCGCCGACGGGGAAAGCGCCGATTTCATCCACACCCAGCCCGACGAACGCCTGAACATCGCCGCGCTGCTCGCGCCGAGCCACGCCATCCGGCTCGGCAGCGTCCGGCGGAATACCCGCAGGGGAACCGCGATGTTGAAGGCGACGGTTCCGGGTCCCGGAAAGCTGACCGCCAAGGGAAAGCACATCAGGGCGCGTATCTCCGGGGCCGTCGTCGCGAAGTCAGTGACCGGGCCCGGCAGGGTCAAGATCTCCATCAAGGCCGTGGGCAAGGGCCTGCAGAAGCTGAGGCGCTCCGGCCGGCTGTCGGTCAAGCTCAGCGTTTCCTACCGGCCGCAGGGCGGGACCGCCAAGACGGTCGCCAAGCGGTTCACCCTCGAGAAGCACCACTAGCACCCCATCCAGCCGTTTCGTCGCGACGCGGTTGGCAGTGGAGCACGGCTCGGCCAGCCCCAGATGATTAGCTTCCGCGCTCAGCGGAGAAAGGCAGCCCAGACATGGCGAAGATCGAAGTCAAGAACCCCATCGTCGAGCTCGACGGCGACGAGATGACCCGGATCATCTGGGCGTTCATCAAGGAGAAGCTGATCCTCCCCTACGTCGACGTCGAGCTCCTCTACTACGACCTCGGGATCGAAAAGCGCGACGAGACTGAGGATCAGATCACCGTCGACGCCGCCAACGCCATCAAGAAGCACGGCGTGGGGGTGAAGTGCGCGACGATCACGCCCGACGAGGCGCGGGTCGAGGAGTTCGGCCTGAAGGAGATGTACCGCTCGCCCAACGGGACCATCCGCAACATCCTCGGCGGGGTCATCTTCCGCGAGCCGATCGTCATCTCCAACGTCCCGCGGCTCGTTCCCGGCTGGACCAAGCCCATCGTCATCGGCCGCCACGCCTTCGGCGACCAGTACCGCGCCACCGACATGGTCGTGCCGGGTGAGGGCTCACTGACCCTCACCTACACGCCGAAGGACGGCTCCGAGCCGATCGAGCTCGACGTCTACGACTTCCCCGGCGGCGGCGTCGCGATGGCGATGTACAACCTCGACGACTCCATCCGCGACTTCGCGCGCGCCTCCATGCGCTACGGCCTCGATCGCGGCTTCCCGGTCTACCTCTCCACCAAGAACACGATCCTGAAGCGCTACGACGGGCGCTTCAAGGACCTGTTCGCCGAGATCTACGAGGCGGAGTTCAAGGACGACTTCGAGGCCAAGGGGCTCACCTACGAGCACCGGCTGATCGACGACATGGTGGCCGCGGCGCTGAAGTGGGAGGGCGGCTACGTGTGGGCCTGCAAGAACTACGACGGCGACGTGCAGTCGGACACGGTTGCGCAGGGCTTCGGCTCGCTGGGCCTGATGACCAGCGTGCTGATGACGCCCGACGGCAAGACCGTCGAGGCCGAGGCCGCGCACGGCACCGTCACCCGCCACTTCCGCCAGCACCAGCAGGGCAAGCCCACCTCGACCAACCCGATCGCGTCGATCTTCGCCTGGACGCGCGGCCTGGCCGCGCGCGGGCGGATGGACGACACGCCGGAGGTCAGCGAGTTCGCCGAGACGCTCGAGCGCGTATGCGTGACGACGGTCGAGAGCGGGAAGATGACCAAGGACCTCGCCCTGCTGGTCGGCGAAGACCAGGACTTTCAGACGACGGAGGAGTTCCTAGCATCCGTCGACGAGAACCTTCAGAAGGAGATGAACTGAGCCTATGAACAACCCAGTAAAGGTCACGGTCACCGGCGCCGCCGGTCAGATCGGCTACGCGATCCTCTTCCGGATCGCGAGCGGCGCGATGCTCGGCCACGACACCCCGGTGCACCTCAACCTGCTCGAGATCCCCGACGCCGTCAAGGCCGCCGAGGGAACCGCGATGGAGCTCGACGACTGCGCCTTCCCGCTGCTCGCGGGCATCGACATCCACGACGACCCCAAGTCGGCCTTCGACGGCGCCAACATCGGCCTGCTGGTCGGCGCCCGCCCCCGCGGGCCCGGCATGGAGCGCTCGGACCTCCTCGAGGCGAACGGCGGCATCTTCAAGCCGCAGGGAGAGGCGATCAACGCCGGCGCCGCCGATGACATCCGCGTGCTCGTGGTCGGCAACCCCGCCAACACCAACGCGCTGATCGCGATGTCCAACGCCCCCGACGTCCCCAACGAGCGCTTCACCGCGATGGTCCGCCTCGACCACAATCGCGCCATCGCCCAGCTCGCCAAGCGGACGGGCGCGACGGTCTCCGACGTCACCAACATGACGATCTGGGGCAACCACTCCACCACGCAGTACCCAGACCTCGTCAACGCCAAGGTCAGGGGCGAGTCGGCCTGGGACGCGGTGGGCGACGAGGGCTGGATCGCCGACGAGTTCATCCCCACGGTCGCCAAGCGCGGCGCGGCGATCATCGACGCCCGCGGCGCCTCCAGCGCCGCCTCGGCCGCGAACGCGGCGATCGACCACGTCCACGACTGGGTGCTCGGCACTCCCGACGGGGACTGGGTCTCCATGGGGATCCCGGCGCACGGCGCCTACGACATCGCCGCGGGCGTGATCGCGGGCCATCCGTGCACCTGCTCGGGCGGCGAGTACAAGGTCGTCGAGGGCCTGGAGATCACCGACTTCTCGCGCGAGCGCATCGACGCGACGATCGCCGAGCTGAACGAGGAGCGCCAGGCGGTTGCGGACCTGGGGCTGGTCTGAGCCTTAGCCCGGTCCAGGGCGCAGAAATCAATGAGGGAGGCGAATGGTTGGCGCTTCCCCGGAGGCTTTGCAGCCTTTTCCACCGTATGCGTGGTAAAGGCAGCAAAGCCTGAGCGAAACGGTTCCGCGGAACCGTTTCGCTTCCCTCATTGATCCCCGCGGCGCTTTCGTGAACCGCGCCGCCGGAGCTGTACGCCCTACGTAGCCGAGTAGCTGCGCCCGGACTTCTTGACCAGCCCTTCCTTCTGCAGGTCGCCGAGAACCCGGTACATGTAGTTCGGCTTGATGTTCATCTGCTTGGCGATCTCCGAGGCGGAGATGCCGGGGTTCTCACGAATGAGCTTCACCGCCTGCTCGGCGCGCGTGCCGCCACGCCGCCGGCGGCGACGCCGCTTCGGCGCGCCGGAGCCGGCGCTCGGGCTGCTGCCGCGCGGGCGCCCGGGCCCCCGCCTGCCATGGCGCCCGTCGGTCAGGTTCGCCAGCGCGCGTTGAAGCTTCGAGAGCTCGGACTCGAGCTCCTCGATCCGTTCCTTGAGAATGCCGGCCGCCTGGTCGACGGCGCTTCCGAGGTTTGCCACCAGAATTACCTCCGTTCGAATATGTGTGAACAAAGGTAACAGTAAGAGTCACCCTACGAGAGCCACCTTACTGGTGTGTGGACGGTTATTCGGGGCGACGGCGCCGGGGAATCGTGCCGAAAACCCAGTCCCAGAGCGGGCTGGAGACTCCGTATCCGAAGCGGTGATCCTGGAAATGGTGGCGCATGTGCTGCTCGCGCAGCCGCTTGCCGAACTGCGTCTTGGGCGTGTGATGGTGCACGTGGTAATGGGTGTAGTCGTACACCAGGTAACCAAGGATGAAGCCCGAGAAGAGGGGGAACGCGCCGGCGGTCCCGAAGATCAGCACGAAGAGCCCCAGGAAGATCGCCGCGAGTGGGATGCTGGCTCCCGGAGGCATCACCAGGCGCAGGCGGTCGTTGGGATGGTCGTGATGGACCCCGTGGATGATGAAGTGGAGCCTCGCCCCGATCGGGTGATCGGGCTCCCAGTGGAAGACCAAGCGGTGAAGCCAGTACTCCGTGAGGGTCCAGATGAAGAGGCCCAATGCGACCAGCAGGACGAGCTTGGCGGCGCTGTAGCCGTCGTCGGCGCCGAGCCACACGCCCGCGACCACCACGGGCCCGAAGACGATTGCGGGCGCCGCGGGATGGATCCGCGAGAAGAAGTCGAGGAAGCGGTTCTCGAAGAGCGGGGGTGAAGCGCTGAGCCGCTGGGTCCGTTCAGGTGCCATGCGCCAATTCTACCGACGCCGGATTCCCGCAAGAGCCGCGATTCCCGGTAACCGGTCGTTCACACAATCACGGGGATTTGCGCGAATCGGCCCAACGGGCGGGACGCCTTGGTGGCATGCTCGGCGAGCGCTCGATGACGACCTCGACCACACACCTCAGGGAAGTCCCCCGCCCGCCGGCGGAGATCGCCGACGCCATCGGCATGACTCGCCGCGAGTCGGCCGCGACACGCCGCGGAGAGCCAAGCTGCAAGGAGTGCTTCTTCCACAGGCGGATGCTCTGCGCGCTCGACCTCGACCAGCCCTGCTCGACGTTTCGCCCCGACGGGCCCAACGGGCTCGTGCCGCCGATGCAGCCGGCCCTCCTGCCCCGGCAGGACGTCGCGGCCTGAGCACGGCCGGAACCGATTAGGATCGGGCCGATGAGTGGCAGCGCTGAAAGGCTCGGCCAGGTCCCGATCCTCTCGGGAATGGGGCGGAAGGAGCTCGACAAGCTCGCCGGCCGGATGAGCAGCCGGACCTTCGCCGAGGGCGAGACGGCGATCGAGGAGGGCCGCGGCGGCGCCGGGTTCTGGCTCATCGAGTCGGGCAACGCCGACGTGAGCATCGGCGGCAAGCACGTCCGCTCGCTCGGCCCCGGCGACTACTTCGGCGAGATCGCCCTCATCGACGACGGACCCCGCTCCGCGACCGTCATCGCGGCGACCGACATGACCTGCCTGGGCATCGCCGCCTGGGAGTTCAAGGCCTTCGTGGACGAGCACCCCGACGCCGCGTGGGCGGTCATGCAGACCCTCGCGCAGCGCCTGCGCGAAGCCGAGTCGCGCGGCGACGCCTGAGCGCTCTCAGGCCTCGGGCGGCAGTGGCGACTTGAGCTCCGCGTAGATCTCGCGGGCGCGATTGCGATCGTCGCCGCCCAGCAGCCACAGCGTCCTCGCGATGTCGAGCCGCGCCCCGCAGCCCTCGAAGAAGGCCAGCGCTCGCCGGAGCGAGTCCTCGTCGTCGTTGGCGATGCCCCGGGCGCGCTCGACCACCCCCTGCAGGTAGGGGGACTGGATCGTCACATCGGCCGCGCCGGCGAGCGCCTCCTCGAATCCGGGCGCCCGCACGACGCAGCAAACCTCGGCGCGCACGGCCAGGTAATGGCCGGCCCACCAGGTCCACAGCTCCGGCACGGGCTCCACCAGCTCGTACGCCTCGTCGCTGCGGCCGTGGTGCAGCAGCGCCTGGGCGTGAAGCATTCGCACCCCGTGGACCCAGTTCTGCCCCTCGTTCCTGGGCAGGAGGCCCTCGGTGAAGTCCCACCAGTCCCGGGCCTTGCTCGTGACGCCGCGGATCTCGTAGATCGCCGCCGCGCAGGCCAGCGAAGAGGCAAGGACCGTGACCGGGGGACGGTTCTCCGCCGTCCACGCCTCCCGCACCTTGTTTCCCATCTCCAGCGCAGCGTCCCAGTCGCCCAGATACCAGGCGGGAGTCAGGCCGCGCGCCCAGCCCGAGTAGACGACGCCGCGCGAGAGGTCCGCGTCGCGAGCGCTGGCCGCGTGCTTGGCGGCCTCGCGGAACTGCCCGGTCTGAAGCATCGACTCGACGACCATGTGACGCGCGTCGCTGAGCTCGACGTCCATGGCCGCGGAGCTCTCCCCGGCCGCCACCAGCAGGTCCCAGCGCTCCAGCGCCATGTCGACCGCGTCGCGATACCTCCACGTCGCCCAGTAGCCCGCCGTGACGGCGTCCATGGCGCTCGAGAGCATCGTGGTGCTGCCGTGCTCCCGTGCCATCTCGAGCGCCTCGCGGGCCGGCTCCGTCATCCCGGTCGGTTCGCCCGCCCGCCAGGCGATCCAGGCCTCGTCGAGCCGCAGCTGGGCGCGGGTGAGCTGGTCGCCCGGATCGACGAGCTCCGAGGCGCGCGAGTGCATCCGCCGGAGCTCCTCGATGGGCACGTCGCCGGTGATCCCGCCCATGCGAGCGGCGATCTCGACCGCCTGCCCGAAGGCCGCGGCCGCCGCGGCCGGCTCGCCCGACTCCTCCGCCAGGCGCGCCTCCTCGAGCGCGAGACGCAGCGCCTCGTCGCCGCGAAACCGCCGTATCGCGAGGAGCCCGGCGGACCGCAGGCCGGCAATGCGCTCGGGCGCCCCGGGGGCCAGCTCGACCGCCTGCTCGAAGAGCTCCTGGGCGCGCTTGGAGGCACCACGCCGCGAGGCGACCTCGGCGGCATCGACGCTCGCCTGCCAGGCGGCCTTCGCGCGCTCGGGGCTGGGGGCGAGCGTGGACGCCTCGACCCGGTGGTAGGCGACCAGCTCGGCGAGCTCGGGATAGCGGGCTCCGGCTCGTCCCGCAATGCCGTCGGCCGCGCGCTCGTGCAGCGCGGCACGCTGGCTGCGCGGCAGCGACGAGTAGGCGACGTCGCGGATCAGCTGATGACGGAACGCGAAGCGCCCTCCGCCCTCCGCGACTCGCTCCGTCAGAAGCGTCCGGCGCACCAGCTGGGAGAGCAGATCGGAGGCGGGCTCCTGCAGCAGCTCGCTCAGCGACTCGGCGAGGAACGCGTGGCCGAGCACGGCCGCGTACTGCACGGCGCGCTTCTCGTCGGCCGGCAGGAGGTCGAGGCGAGCGGAGATCGCCGCCTGGACAGTCTCCGGCATCGTCCCGCCGGGTCGCGACCCGTTGCCGCCGCCGCCGCCGTCGGCGATGCGACAGGCGACCTCCTCCGCGAAGAAGGGGTTACCGCCCGACGCGCGCGCGACGCCCTCCACGAGCTCTCGTGATTGTGCGTCGTCGAGCAGCGTTTCCGCGAGCTCCGTGATCGCCTCGTTGCCGAGCGGGCGCAGCTCGATCTGGGTGACGTTGCGGGCCGAGCGGCCGAAGGTCGGCCTGCGATCGAGCAGCTCCGGCCGGCTGGTGCACAACAGCAGCACCGGGGCGTCCTCGAGCCTGAAGGCCGCCTCCTCGATGAGGTCGAGCAGGTCGTCGTCGGCCCAGTGGGCGTCGTCGATGCCGATCACCACCGGGCCCTCCAGCGCGAGGAGGGCGACGAGGCGCCGCCAGCCGGACTTCAGCCGGCCGGCCGCGTCGTCGTCCGCCGAGCCGCCCATGGCCGCGGCGAGGCTGTTCGCCACCGATTCGGCGTCCTCGGCGCCGAGCTCCGCCAGGCGGCGAGCCAGCGCGTCGCGAACGGCGTCGACGGAGTCGTCGGGGCCGGCGCCCGCAGCCGAACGAAGGATCTCGCCGAGGGCCCAGAGCGCGATGCCGCGGCCGTAGGGCGGGTTGCGGCCGACGAGGATGGTGGGCTTCGGCTCGGTCTCCCGCAGGGTCTCGAAGAGCTCGCTCGCGAGGCGCGACTTGCCGATGCCCGCCTCGCCGGCGATCGTGATCAGCTCCGGAACCCGTTCCCGAAGCGCCCGGCGGTAGACCAGCCGCAGCAGCTCGAGGTCGTCGTCGCGGCCGAGGAAGGGCGTCTCCGTGCGCGCTGCCTCGTCGAGCATCCTGGTCGCGCGCCACGCGGGCAGCGGCTCGGGGAAGCCCTTCGCCTCGACCTGGCGCGGCCCCTCGAGCTCGGCCCGGCGCGAGGCCCGTGCTGCTCTCGCGCCCACCAGCACCTCGCCCGCGTCGGCGGCGGTCTGTAGTCGCGCGGCGGCGTTCACGGCGTCGCCGGTGACGGCCAGGTCGCCTCCCGAGTCGATCGCGAGCACCTCGCCCGTCTCGACTCCCACGCGGATCTCGAGGCCGTCCTCGCCCAGACGGGCCGCCAGCGCCAGCCCCGCGGCGATCGCGCGATCGGCGTCGTCGCCGTGCGCGCGAGGGACGCCGAACACCGCCATCACGGCGTCGCCGATGAACTTCTCGACGGTGCCTCCGTGCTCGCCGATGATCCGCCGCGTGCTCTCGAAGAAGGGCGCCAGGCGGCTGCGGAGCTGCTCGGGATCGGCGCCGGCCGCGATCCCGGTGGAGCCGACGATGTCGGCGAACAGCATCGTCGCGAGCTTGCGCTCGGCTCCCTCGGGAAGCGCAAGCGGGGCTCCGCAGGCCGAGCAGAACCGGTCGCCCTCGCTCGCCTGCACTCCGCAGCGTGCACAGGTCTGGCTCACGCGGTCCAAGATAGCGGCGCCACGGGGCGTCTTCTGATGAACGCGAACGTGCGTGCCGGCGACCCCGGATCACTAGATTCGGGTGATGAGGATCACCGTTCTCGGCAAGTCGCCGTCGTGGCAGGACGCCGGTGGAGCCTGCAGCGGCTACCTCGTCGAGGACGGAGAGACCAAGCTGCTGCTCGACTGCGGCAACGGCGTCTTCGGAAAGCTGCGCCAGCACCTCGACTACACCGAGCTCGACGGCGTCCTCATCACCCACCTGCACGCCGACCACACCCTCGACCTCGTCCCCTACGCCTACGCGCTCACCTACGCGCCTCGTCAGCAACCGGTCCCGGTGCCGCCCTGGCCGGGAACGGACACCCCGGCGCGGCCCAAGCTCCTGGCGCCTCCCGGCGCCCGGGAGATGTTTCGCCGCGTCGTCGGCGCCTGGGGCAACGACGACCTGATCGAGAACGCCTTCGACCTGGAGGAGTACGACCCGCAGCGCAAGGCGCGGCTCGGTTCGCTGGAGATCCGCTTTCAGGAGGTCCCGCACTTCATCGCGACCTGGGCGGTGGACATCCGCTCGCGGGCCGACCGCAGCCGCTTCACCTTCAGCGCCGACTGCTCGCCGAACGAGGCGCTGCTGGAGATCGCCCGCGGCACCGACCTGCTGCTGATCGAGGCGACCCTGCCGCGACCCGAGAGGACGGGCATCCGCGGCCACCTCACTCCCCGCGAGGCCGGCGAGCATGCCCGCGAGGCCAAGGCCCGCCGCTGCGTGCTGACTCACATCTCGGACGAGCTGGACGCCACCTGGGCGCGTAAGCAGGGCGAGCAGGCATTCGACGGCCCGGTCGAGCTGGCGAGCGACGGCGCGGTGTTCGAGGTCTGACGGCTGGCCCATGGGGTCGAGCCGAGCGGTGGTCTTAGGCCCAGCGGCTAGAGAAGGCATTGAGGGCGGGCCTACCGGCGTTCTTTTTCAAGTAGCGCTCGGAATCCGAGCGTAGATTGCGAAAGAACGGCCTGAGCCCCGCGGCCGGCCGCCCTCACCGAAATATGCGGTGGCACGCCCTTCGGGCGACCGGCGCGAGTGCGGGCCCGCCAGCCTCTAGATTTGTCGGCATGGCACGCCAGCGCGACCTGCTGCTGAACTTCGAGCGCGTCCGCCGCGAGATGGACGAGCTCTTCGGCGACGTGTGGGGGGAGGGCGTGCGAGGGCGCTTTCGCTCTCAGGACGGATTCTCGCCCCGCGTCGACGTGTACTACCTCGACGACGACCCGCCGCGCGCGGTGGTCCGCGCCGAGCTCGCCGGCGTGAAGCTCGAGGGGATCTCGCTCGAGGTGGCCGGCCGGGAGCTCGTCATCTCCGGCGAGCGCCCGGTTTCGGAGGCCGAGGGCCGCGTCTACCAGCAGGTCGAGATCGAGCGGGGCCCGTTTCGCCGCACGGTCAGGCTGGGAGCCGACGTCGTCGCCGAGTCCGCCCGGGCGACCTACGAGGACGGGATCCTGAGGGTCGAGCTGCCGCTGCGGCAGGAGCCGGCGGAGCCGCAGCGCGTCCCGATCGACTCGCCGGAGGGCTGATGGCCGAGTCGCAGCTCGAGGTCATCGACGGCTCGGAGCTGGCCGACATCGAGGAGCGCTCCGCGGCCCCGCTGCCGAAGGCGCTGCCGATCCTGCCGCTGCGAGACACCGTCACCTATCCGGACACGCTGACCCCGCTGGCCGTCGGGCAGGACCGCTCGCTTCGCCTGGTGAACGACGTGCTCTCGGGCGAGCGGCGTCTGGTCATGGTCGCATCGCGCGACCCCGATCTCGATGAGCCAACGCCCGAGCAGCTCTACGAGGTCGGCGTCGCGGGGGTCATCGCCCGGATGCTCCGGGTGCCCGATGGGACCATGCGCGTGCTCGTCCAGGGCACGGAGCGGGTTCGCATCACCGACTATGTGACGGAGGACCCCTACCTGGTCGGCGAGATCGAGGCGCTGCCGGACCTGATGGTGGAGGGCACCGAGCTCCAGGCGCTGACCCAGAACGTCCAGCGCACCTTCTCGGGGATCATCGAGCAGATCCCATACCTGCCGGAGGAGCTCCAGCTCGCGGTCACCAACATCGACGAGCCCTCCGCGCTAGCTCATCTCATCGCCGGGGCCCTGCGCATCCCCACCGCCGAGAAGCAGGAGCTTCTCGAGGAGCCCGACGTGGGGCGCCGCCTACGCCGCCTGTCGGAGATCCTCGCTCGCGAGCTGGAGGTGATCCAGGTGGGCTCCGAGATCCAGTCGCAGGTGGAGTCGGAGATCGGCAAGGGCCAGCGCGAGTTCTATCTGCGCGAGCAGCTCAAGGCGATCCAGGCCGAGCTGGGGGAGACCGACCCCGAGCAGGCCGAGCTCGACGAGCTTCGCCAGAGGGTCGAGGCGGCTGGGCTGCCCGAGGGCGCCCGCAAGCAGGCCGACCGCGAGCTGGGCCGGCTGGAGCGACTTCCCTCCGCCGCCGCCGAGTACGGCGTGATCCGCACCTACCTCGAGTGGCTCGTCGACCTGCCCTGGAACGAGCGCAGCGAGGACGACCTCGACATCGCGCACGCCCGCGAGGTCCTCGACGCCGACCACTACGACCTCGAGAAGGTCAAGGACCGCATCCTCGAGTACCTGGCCGTGCGGTCCCTGAAGGTGGAGCGGCCCGCCTCCTCCGCTTCGCGTCCGGGGGCGGCCCGGTTTGATCAGGGTCCGATCCTCTGCTTCGTCGGGCCCCCCGGCGTGGGCAAGACCAGCCTCGGCAAGTCGATCGCGCGCTCGGTGGGGCGGCGCTTCGAGCGAATCTCCGTGGGCGGCGTGCGCGACGAGGCCGAGATCCGCGGCCACCGCCGCACCTACATCGGCGCGATGCCGGGCACGATCGTCCGCGCGTTGCGCGACGCCGGCACCAGGAACCCCGTGTTCATGATCGACGAGATCGACAAGATGGGCGCGGACTTCCGCGGCGACCCGTCCAGCGCCATGCTCGAGGTCCTCGACCCCGCGCAGAACGACGCCTTCCGCGACCACTACGTCGACCTGCCGTTCGACCTCTCCGAGGTGATGTTCATCACCACGGCCAACACCCTCGACACCATCCCCGGCCCGCTGCAGGACCGGATGGAGATCATCCAGCTCGCGGGCTACACCCAGGACGAGAAGCTCCACATCGCGCGGCGCTACCTCGTGCCCCGCCAGATCGAGGCCAACGGGCTTCGCCGCGGGCAGATCGCGATCGGCGACCCCGCGGTGCGGGCGATCATCGACGAGTACACGCGCGAGGCCGGCGTCCGCAACCTCGAGCGCGAGATCGGGACCGTGTGCCGCAAGGTCGCCCGCGAGGTCGCCGAGGGGCGCGCGAAGGGCAAGGTCACCGTTTCCGCCAGGCGGGCGCGCGAGCTCCTGGGCCCGCGCCGGGTCTTCGCCGAGCAGCGCCGCCGCACCAAGGTGCCGGGCGTCGCGACCGGGCTGGCGTGGACGCCGGTGGGCGGCGAGGTCCTGTTCATCGAGGCGACGGCCATGCCGGGCTCGGGAAAGCTCACCATCACGGGACAGCTGGGCGAGGTGATGCGCGAATCCGCGCAGGCGGCGCTGTCATGGGTGCGCGGGCACGTCAGCGAGGTGGCGCCGAGCCTTGGCGAGGATTGGTTCGCCGAGCACGACCTGCACGTCCACGTCCCGGCCGGGGCAGTACCCAAGGACGGTCCCTCGGCGGGGGTGGCGATGACCACCGCGCTGGCCTCGCTTGTCTCGGGTCGCCACGTCGCGCCGGACGTTGCGATGACGGGCGAGGTCACCCTCACCGGCCAGGTGCTGCCGATCGGCGGGCTGAAGGAGAAGTCGCTTGCGGCGCAGCGCGCCGGGATCAGGCGCGTGATCGTCCCCGAACGAAACCGGGGGGACCTGGCGGAGATACCGGAGCACGAGCGCAAGGGCCTGGAATTCGTGTTCGCGGAGCGCGTCCAGGAGGTCCTGGACGCGGCGCTGAGCTAGAGCCTTTCCGGGTATAAGCTGAAAAGAAGAACGCTTTCGAAAGAGGAGATGGGCATGGCGAAGACACGAGCTGGAAAGGCGAAGGAGGGTGCCGACCGCGCGCGCGGCGCGGCGGAGAGCGCAGCCTCCAACCCGTACATCCGCAGGCTCATCGAGGACGCGGACCTTCGCGACAACATTCGCGGGGCCTACGACTCGGCGCGGAGCGCCTACGGGCGTTTGAGCAACGGCAAGGCGCCGTCGAAGGCGCTCATGGACGACAAGAAGGTCCACAAGGATCTGCGCAACGCCGCGGAGTCGCTGCGCGCCGCGTCCGACTCGCTGCGCGAGCAGCCGAAGAAGCGGCGCTGGCCGAAGCTGATCGTGATCGGGATGGTCGGCGCCGGCGCCGCCCTCGTCCTGAGCGAGAGCGCCCGCAAGACGGTGCTCGACAAGCTGTTCGGGGCCGAGGAGGAGTTCGAGTACACCTCGACGACCGTGAACGGCTCCGGCTCGCCGTCGAGCGCGGAGACCGCCGCCTCCGCCTCTTAGCGAGCCTCGAGAAAAGCGTGCGAAGCGCCCCCGCGGGGGCGCTTCGCATTTGTGGCTCTAGAACCGCTTCGCGTACTGCCTCGAGATCGCGAAGCCGTGGTGGTTCTTCAGGTTGTGGCAGCGAACGTTGGTCATGTTCGCCCGTTGCGCCGGAAACGCGGTGAACCTACACCCGGGCCCCGCCGCCCGTCAGTATCGATCTGGTCTCTCACGGGTCGCACCGGTACCTTCCGCACACCGCGCCGAGGAGGTGTATGTTGCGCCAGGCGCTGGCACTCGGGTACTAGAAGACCGTTCGGGGGGATGAGTCGAGTGGCGACCGAAGCAGGGGCAGAAGCACGCAATCCGCGATCGCTCGCCGGACCGCGCGCGACGCAGATCGTCGAGGCCATGCGCGAGTCGGTGGCCGAGGTCGGGATCGCGGGCTCAACGTTCGAGCGGGTCGCCGCCAAGGCGGAGGTGAGCCGCGGGTTGCTGCACTATTACTTCGGCACCAAGGAGCGGCTGCTGATCGAGGTGATCCGGCGCGACACGCAGTACCGGGTCGACACGCTGAGCGCGGCCGTCGACGCCGCCCGCTCCGCCGACGACGTCATCGGCGCGCTGTTCACCGCGTTCGCGCGCAACCTCAACGAGGAGCGCGGATACGTCTACATGATGTCCGAGCTGTTCGTGGCGGGCCGCCATCAGCCGGAGATCAACCGCGAGCTCGGCGAGCTCTACGAGCGCTCCAGGCGCGAGCTGGCAGCGGCTCTGCGCAGCAAGGAGGCGGAGGGGGTGCTGAGCCTTCGCTTCGACGCCGAGGCCACGGTGGCGTACATGGTCGCCGCGGGTGACGGGTCGATCATTCAGCGAATCAGCCAGCCCGGCCTTGACCTAACGGAGCCCGACCGGGCCGCCTTCGAGGTGGCCCGCTTCCTGCTCGACTCGAGCTACCCCGGCTAGCCGACGGCCGAGCGCCGGCGCGGGAAGACGCGGCTGAGCCGGACCAGGTCGCGAGGCGCCCCGCGGGGGCGGATCCGCCGGGTCAGGAGCTTTCGCCAGGGCTCCATGCCGTGGACCGAGAACTCGATCCAGTCGCCCCACGTCGTCTCGAGCGTGACGTCGGGGCTTGGAGCCTCGCCCGCCGCGGCACGGGTCGAGCCGTTGTCGACCACCACGTGCCAGGGATCGGCGTCGGCGAATCGCCACTGCACGGTCAGCGGCTTTCCGGCCGCCGCGGACGAGTCGGCCGAGCGCGCCACCAGGTCGAAGTAGATGCCCTGGATCTCGGGCGAGCTCTCGGGCCTTCCGTTGGGGGCACCCATCACGCCGGCACGAAGCAGCTTGATCTGGCGCGCCGCGACCTCCTCGGGCGCGAGCTCCGGATCGACGGGGAAGATGCCCGGCGGCATCTCCTCGAGCGGGTAGCCGATGGCCTTCCACTTTGCGCGCACGGAGCGCAGCCCGAAGGCGAAGATGTCCTCCAGCTCGAATCCCCATTCGCGCGTGTAGCGCAGGTCCCAGTTCGGCGGCGTGAACACGGCCAGGGAGTAGGGGAGGACCTCCTGAAGGAGTTCGACCGCCGCGGCCCGGCACTCCTCGGACTCATCGAAGAGCTCGGAGAGCGTCTTGACGCCAAAGCCGATGTGCCGCTGCTCGTCGCGCGAGACGTTGTGCATGCCCGCGGCGAACCCGGGGAGGATGTCGTTCTTCGCGACGTAGTCCTCGATGAAGTGCTGGCCGGGCTGGGCGAGCGTGGCCTCGACGACCAGGTGGTAGAGGGTGATCGCCTGGGCGAACTTGGGCTTGGACCGGTCTCGCGCCAGCTCGGAGGCCATCCGGTCGAGCCGGTCGAAGACACCGCGATAGCCCCAGTTCAGCTGCGGCGCGGTCGACGCCAGGGTCTCGCCGATCGTTGCGCCCTCGACCCCCACCACCTCCCGGAAGAACCGGTGGAAGAAGACCGAGTGGCGTGCCTCGTCCACCTGCTGCGTGGCGAGGAAGTACTTCTGCTCCTCCGTGGGCGCGGCGGCGATGTAGGGGGCAAGGTCGTCGGCAACGCGGTCCTCGCCGTAGAAGAACATGGAGAAGATCCACATCGCCGAGTCCCGCTGGACATGGCTGAGCGAGCGCCAGCCCTCGCGGTCCGCCGAGAAGTCGATTTCGCTGGCGAGCCAGTTGCCCTGCTCCCAGCGCTCGTAGAGATCCTCGTAGGTGATCCGGCTCGCGTAGGAACGCTGGTCGATCCCATCCTTCTGCGCAACGCTCATCTTCGTCCTCTCGTTGGCTACCCCGAGGGACGAACTCTAGAGCTCGGGTTACCCAGCGAGCGCCGGGCTCCTCCCTCCGCTCGCAAGCGCAAACCGGAGATCGGCCACGAGTCTTGGCTCGTCGCTATGGAGCTGGCGCCAAGTCACTCGGATAACGCGCCAGCCGAGGGCAGTCAGCGCCCTGTCCCGAGCGCGGTCGCCCTCGAAGGCAGCCCGGGTCTGATGAAAGCGCCGACTGTCGAGCTCCACAATCAGACCGGCGTTGCGCCACAAGCAGTCGACCTCGAACACGGCCTCTCCGACGTCGACGAGTGCGTTGCGTTCGGGGCGAACCAGCTCGTGGCGCTCGATGAGTTCAGCGAACCGGATCTCGAGCTCACGCCTCGGAACGTCAACGCCGATCCTGCTCTCATCGATGACGCGGCGCGCAGACCGCGTCCCGCGTCTGCCGACGTAGCGGTTACAAAGATCAAGTAGGGAGGGCGGGGGATACGGCCCGGTTGCTTCCGCATCATCAACGGCTTTCGAGAGGCGCGCATGGCTCAGTCGTGGAGCGATGTCGAGCAGCGTCCGGGGGACCGTCGTGGTCAGGATTCCACTGCGAACGGTGATCTCGTCGCGGGGCAGCGCCGACGAGTGAAAGGTGATCGCTGGACTCGACCTCCTCGATGACTTGAGGGTGACCTCCGGCCGACGCCCCCGCTGCTCGACGATTCCCCAGAGCTCGGCGGCGGCCATGTGGCTCAAGACCGCCGCCGGACCGCCCGCCAGAACCGCGGCCATCCAGCGGCCGTTCCGGCCGACAAGCCCGTGGCCGACGGCGTAGACCCCGCGGTGGATTGGGTGGAGGCGGCCGTCCGAGAGCCGCAGGTCGACGGCGCGCCGGCCCACCGCCTCGGCGAGCAGCTGCGCTCGCGACACGACACCATGCTGGCGAGAGGCAATGAGGGAGATGGTCTGGTCCACCGCGGTCACCGCTGGCACCGAAACCGACGTTTGCCACCCATACGGTGGCTAACTCCAGACTCGCGGGACACCCGCCAAGGATCAAGCCCAGACTCGCCCGAGAGGCGCGCGAATCGTCAAGGGTTGCTGCCTTCGGTGATTGGAAACGGTGGCGTCGCTGCGCGGCAGGCGGACGACCGCTCGCGGTAGCGCCTCCGCCAGCAGAGCCCGACGAGCCGCTAGCCCTTCGGGCTCTGCCAGGGCTGGTCGAGGCGCGCGGCGAGCTCGTCGGCGAGGCCCTCGATCGGCACCCGAGCCTGCTCGAGCGTGTCGCGGTCGCGCAGGGTGACGGTGTCGTCGGCGAGGGTCTGGCCGTCGACGGTCACGCCCCATGGAGTCCCGATCTCGTCCTGGCGGCGGTAGCGCTTGCCGATCGATCCGCCCTCGTCGTACTCGGCGGGGACGCGCCGGCGCAGCTCGTCGTAGACCTCGCGCGCCTTGTCGGGCATGCCCTCCTTGGAGACCAGGGGCATCACCGCGACCTTGACGGGGGCGAGCCGCGGGTGCAGGCGCAGCACCGTGCGCTGCCTGCCCTCGACCTCCTCGACGTCGTAGGCGTCGACCATGAACGCGAGGGTTGCGCGGTCGGCGCCGGCCGCGGGCTCGATCACGTGCGGGACGTAGGCCGAACCGGCCTGCTGGTCGAAGTACTCGAGCTTCTCGCCGGAGTGCTGCGCGTGCTGGCGCAGGTCGAAGTCGCCGCGGTTGGCGATGCCCTCCAGCTCGGACCAGCCGATCGGGAAGAGGTACTCGACGTCGCTCGTGCCCGAGGAGTAGTGCGAAAGCTCGTCGGCATCGTGCGGGCGGATGCGCAGGTAGTCCGGGCGGATGCCGAGTCCCTCGTACCAGGAGCGGCGCCGCTCGATCCACGTCTCGTACCAGCGCTGAGCGTCCGCGGGCGGCACGAAGAACTCCATCTCCATCTGCTCGAACTCGCGCGTGCGGAAGATGAAGTTGGCCGGCGTGATCTCGTTGCGAAACGACTTGCCGATCTGGGCGATCCCGAACGGCGGCTTGACGCGCGCGAACTGCAGGACGTTCTTGAAGTTGACGAAGATGCCCTGCGCGGTCTCGGGGCGCAGGTAGACGGTGGCCGCCTCGTCCTCGACCGGGCCCATCTGGGTCTTGAACATGAGGTGGAACTGGCGCGGCTCGGTGAGGTCGCAGTCAGGCGTCTCACCGGGCTTCTTCGAGGGCTTTCGCCCGCACTGCCCGTCCTCGAGCTTGTCGGCGCGAAACCGCATCTTGCAGGTGCGGCAGTCGACGAGGGGGTCGCTGAACCCGCCCAGGTGCCCCGACGCCTCCCACACCTTCGGGTGCTGGATGATCGCCGAGTCCAGCGCGACGATCCGCTCCGGAGCGCCCAGCATCGCCCGCCACCATTCGTCCTTGACGTTCTGCTTGAGCAGGACGCCGTAGTGGCCGAAGTCGTAGGTCGACGCGATGCCGCCGTAGATCTCCGAGGACTGGAAGATGAACCCGCGCCGCTTGCAAAGCGCGACGATCTCGTCCAGCGAGACGTCGACGGTCGGGTCGGGGGCTCGGTCGCTCACGGTGCGCGCAGGCTAGCGGGGCGCGACCGCCACGCCCGCGCCGGCGACCGTCCTCGCAGCGGCTAGATGACTGATTCCAAATACCCGCACGCACGGATGACGCACGGATACCGTCGCCGGATCGCGGTCATCGGGACTCGCCTGTACCCACCGGTACAGGCTTCGCCCTCTTCCCACGCCCGGCTCGGTCCCGTGCGCCCCCGCACGCACGCGAATTCGGAATCAATCATCTAGGGCGCCAAGGCGCTCGACGCGGGCGCCTTCAGCGGCGTCTCGGGGCCGAGTGAGGCGTCGAAGGCCGGGCCGGTCAGGGGAACATTCCTGTCGCCGAGGAAGTCGACCTTCAGGGTCCCGGACCAGTTCCCGTTGTCGAACGTGCCCGAGCCCTTGAACGGGTTGCCGGGAGTCACGTGGCCCTGGCTGTAGTCGGCGCTGTAGGTGAAGTCCGACGGCTTGCCCCTCTTGGTGGCGAACCGGCCAATCGAAATGGCCCCCTTGTCCATGAACTCAGAGGCGCTGAAGAACGGCTTCGCCCCGCTCTTCTTCCTCTCGAAAGCGTTGAAGTTGACGAAATGCCCGTCCGCGCGGAACGCGCCGAGGGCCACGATCGTCCCGCCACCCTGACCGCTGCAGTCGAAGAGCCCGACGGTGTGGCTGCCCTTCAGCTTGCGGGCGGAGGCGCTCGTCAGGCCCTCTGCATGGAGCTTGACGATGCCCTTCCAGATGCCGGTCTTCCTGGTCACCCTCCCGTGGCAGCCCCGCGGCGGCTTCGGGTGCGTGGTCTTCCTGGGATGGAATCGCAGGTTGACCTTGCCGTAGCGCCCCAGGTCGCCCTTGATGACCCTGCCCGTGGAGGTTCCCTTGTCGGTCGAGTAGGAGACCTCCCGGCCGGACTTGGTCGCAGCGATCGTGACGCCGTCGGTGCCGGTCTTCTGGAGTCCCGTGTTCGCCTGCACCTCCACCCGGTAGCCATGCGTCCCGTCCAACTTGATCGAGGTGACGGTTGGCTTCGCGACGTGGCCGAGCGCGGTCCCGGCAAGCCCCATCGTCAACGCTGTGGCCAGTGCTACCGCGGCGATCGTTCCCCGGGCTGTTCCCATGCCATCCTCCTCGTCGATCGCGCCCCCGCGGCGCGAGTTGCCCGGAGGATACGCGAGCTAGGGCTTGGCCTTGGTGGTGAGCTTGAGCTTGGTGGTCTTGCCCGTGGTGTCCGTCACCGCGAGCTTGAAGTGGAGCTTGCGGCCGGCGACCTTGGCTCGGCGCAGGAGAGCCCCCGATGCGATCTTCTCGACGACCTTGCGCGAGCCGGTCGGAGTGGTCACGGTGACCCGCTTGTGCGTAGGCAGAGCCCGCACCTTGCCGGACGCATGCACGCGGAAGCCGTTGAAGAAGGCACGTTTGCCGGCGAACCTCAGCGACTTCGGCAGCTTCAGCTTGGTCTTCTTGATCTTCGTCCCGGCCTTCGCCGTCTTCGGCTCCTTGACCTTGAGCTTCAGCGCGGGCTTGTCGCCTGAAGCTTTCTTCACGGCAATCTTCGCCTTGGGCTTGCCGGCGCCACCACCGCCCTTGCCGCAGCCGTTGACCTTGACGGGCACGTCGCCGGACTGAGTGGCGCCGTTCCAGCCGGTGAAGGAGGTCGGGAACTCAGGCGTCGCACCGCTGCACAGGTCTCGGGACAGCACGATCAGCTTGTCGGCATCGAAGTTCAGCTCGAAGTGCGAGAGGGGGATGTCGGGGATGTCCGTGAACGAATTGCCCTGACCGTCGGCCGTCAACGTGAACGCCCCGAACAGCTGGATGTGGAGCGGGCCCTGAAGGTCGAGGCCGAGGCGCGGCAGCCCGACGCCAACCGGTTCCACGATTGAGACCGGGCCGGTCAGCGCCTGCGTCAGCAGCGGCGATGTTGCCTTGGCCGAGCCGATCACGGTGTTGGCGGGGCAGGTGCCGGCGACGAAGCTGGCCTCGGGGCAATGGTTGGCGAGGGCGTTCAGATCGGCGCCGACATCCTGGGGCAGAGCGACGTCGACGTTGCGAACGCCGGCCTCGCCGACGTCCTGCTCGACAACGGTCTGAAGGGGTGGGTGCGTCGCCGGAGTCGTGTGCCCGCTCGAGCCGATGCTGGAGAGGAAGGTGGGGGAGAAGTCGAGGTTGCCGCAACCCGTGGGCGTGAACGACGACGTCCCGCTGGCGTTGTCGGAGTTGTAGTCGGTGGCGTCGAACCCGGAGGTCGCCTGCGAGCACGAGGTCGGGTTGCGCATGAACGGCTTCGCCGGGTTCCCCGCCGCTCCCCGAAGGGTCACGGTCATGGAGTCGATGTGGGTGGCGATGCCGTTCGAGGTTTTCGGGATGTTGTTGATGATCGTGTCCAGCCCGTAGTCGGTCGCGCGCAGCTTCACGGCGGATTGCAGGACGATCTTCCCGAGCAGCCCGCCCACCGGCCGCAGGACGATGCCGAACCGCGCCGGCTCGCCGCTTTGCGGCGTGAGGTTGTAGAGCGTGCCGGTGACCGTGAGCGGAAGCACTCCCGCGGCCGTCACCCCGGTGCTGACCGAGCCGACCTGGGTCTTGGCCGGGCACGAATCTGAGTTGAGCTGGCTCACTGTGCACAGGGGCGTAGCCGTCGGATCGCCGACCACCCCGGGCGGCAGGTGGATCGTGAGGTTCTTGACGTCGTTCGTCTTGTCCGGGAACGAGATCTGCAGGACGATGTTGCTGTGCGCGCCGGCCTGGGTCGACACCGGTGCGACAGAGCCGGACACCGAGAACGCGGCCGACGCGGCGGCGGGGGCCGTACCGAGGATCGCGAGGGCACACAGCACGCCCAGCGCCGTCCGAATCGCCCCGCGTCCGGGCCTGTAGGTGTCCTTACCCATCGCCACCCTGGCGATCATCATAATTGCTCGCCATGCCCACGTACGCATACCGCTGTGAGGACGGCCACACCTTCGAGGTCTTCCAGAGCATCACCGACGATCCCGTGGCCCAATGCGAGGTCTGCGGCAAGCCGGTGGAGCGCGTCCTGTTCGCGCCCGCGGTTCACTTCAAGGGCTCGGGCTTCTATACCACCGACTACGCTCGCAAGGGCGCCAAGCCCGCGGGCTCCGACCCGTCGAAGAACGGCGACTCGAAGCCCTCGGAGGCGAAGCCCCCGGACTCGAAGCCCGAGGCCAAGACGGGCTCGGAGAAGAAGAGCTCCGGCTCCTCCGACCAGGCCTAGCTAGCGGCGAAAGAGCGGCGCGACCCCGAGCGGTCCGCGCTTCTGGACGACCTCGCCGAGGCTGGCGCCCCAGCCGGGCCCGGCATACGGAGTGTTCGGGGCGCCGGGGAAGTCGATCTGAAGCGAGCCGGTCCACGTCCCGTTGTCGTAGACGCCCTTACCGCTGAACGGGGCCGGGGGCCTGACCTTCGCCTTCGTGTAGCTCGGGTCGTTGTAGGTGAAGTCCGAGCGGGGGCCCGTCACCCCGGCGGTCCGGTAGATCGTCACCGGGAACGCCGACTCTTGCCTGAAGGCCGAGAAGTAAGGCTTGGACTTCTTCTGCTTGATCAGGTCCGCCTGGAACATCGAGCCACCGGTCTGCGCCAGAAGGTGAACGTGCGTCCTGTGGTGGCTGTGCCCATGGCAGTTCAGCTTGTCGACGACGTGCTTGCCGTCGGCCGAATGGACATTGACCTTCGTGTAGCCGTTCTCGCCGGTGAACTTGAGGGTTCCCTTGTAGACGCCCTCGGTCCGCGTCAGGCTTCCGTTGCAGCGCGGCGGGTTGGGCGGGTGGATGGTCTTCTTGGGGTGGAAGGTCAGGTCGATCGTGCCGAAGGTCCCGAGGTCGGCCTGGAGCTTCGTCTTGGTGCTCGTGCCCGACGTGTCGTAGCTGGTGGTGGCGAACCCCTTCCCTTTCCAGGTCGTGAGGCCGACGAAGTTCTGGTTGTTGCCGGTAACCCTGACCGTGTAACCGTGGCTGCCGTCCACGTCGAACGAATTGGTCTCGAAAGCCGCGGAGGCGATGCCGGGCGCCGCGAGTGCTCCGAGGATGAGTGCCCCGATGGGCATGAAGAACCTGTTCCTGCGTCGAATGCGAGCCACCTGCGCGCCCTCCCTGTAGATCCGGCCCTCCGCCGGAAGTTGCATCGCAGCATAACCCGCCCCAGGGGGTTGCCGGCGACGGCGTCAGCCTCCCGGGCTGCACTCCGGATCGTGCGGGGGCGGCCCACCGAGGAACTTCGTCACGGCCTTCACGCAGGTGTCGTGGGGGATCGTCGGGTCGAACGGGTTGTCCGGGTTCTCGAGGACCTGGGCGCCGCCGCCCCCGATGGCGGAGGACAGCACGAACTGAGGCAGCGTCAGCACGCCCATGCTCGAGACGAACGCCTTCGGGGCGCTCCAGCCGATGAACGGTCCGTGGAGGAAGTTGTACGGCAGGCGGGTGACGCTCGTGAGTCGTCCCTTGATCCCGTTGATCACATCCTGTTGGAAGGTCGCCCGGTCGAGGTCCGAGATGGGCGGGCAGGAGTTGCCCTTGGGATCCTGAGCCACGTTCTCGCGCGTGCGGGCGAGGGTCAGCGCCTGGTCGGCGGTGAGGGTGTGCGTGCCGGGATCGAGGAACAGGCTGAAGCCGCCGTTCTGGGCCCCGCCTGAGACCTCCGAGCAGATCTTCTTGTTCACCGTGACCTCGATCCCCCCGAGGTTGTTGATGAGGTCCCGGAAGCCCTGGAAGTCGACGACCGCCACCTGGTCGATATTGATCCCGAGGAAGTTCGAGATGGTCTGGGTTTCGAGCTTCGCGCCGCCGAACGCATAGCCGGCGTTGATCTTCTGCGTGCCCTGTCCGGGGATGTCGGCCAGCGTGTCGCGCGGGATCGAGAGCTTGCGGAAGGATCCCCCGCCGGCGCGAATCAGCATGATCGTGTCGGAGCGGTACGGGGTGCACGAGGACGGCGGCGGCTGGCCCTCGCCGGCGGCGTCGATGCAGTGCTGGGGCGTCGCCTCGTCCTTCGAGGCGAGGCCGGAGGGGCGCACGTCGGTGCCGAGCACCAGGATCGTCTGGGGGCTGACGAGCATGAACGGGTTGCCGTGCAGCGTGTCGCCCATGTTCGCGAGCTTGCCCTTCTGGATCTGCGCGGAGATCGCGAACGCCACGATGCTGACCACGAGCCAGCCCGCCGCTGCGATCAGAGCCCACTTTCCCCACTTGCGCCAGTCGAAGGTGCCCGGCGGGCGCTGGCCGCGCTCGCGCGCGGTCCGCGGCTTTCGCGGGGGTTTGGGCGGCTTGGAGCCCGTCTGCTCGCGCTTGCCCCGCAGCCCCTCCAGTCCCGGGCCGCTTCTGCCCGAAAAGAGGCCACGGCGCGCGCGGTAGACCTTGTAATCGGGGGGCTTGGATTCTCCCCGGTCATCGTCGGCGGCCATCGGCGGCTATGAATACTTGCCGATGATGGAGACCATCGGCGTTGACCTGGGCGGAACCAAGATGTTGGTGGGGGTCGTCGATGAAGCGAACAACGTGCGCACCCATTCGACGGCGCCGAGCGTTGGCCTTCGCCAGGAAGAGATCCTGGACAGCCTCGAGCGCGAGGTGATCGCGGCGCGCAAGGCGTGCCCCGGCGTGGCGGCGGCCGGCATCGGGATCCCCTGCACGATGGACCGCGAGCGTGGCGTCGCGATCAACGCCGTGAACCTGGACCTCGTGAACGTCCCCATCCGCGACCTGCTGCGCGAGCGCATCGGGCTTCCGGTCTTCGTCGACAACGACGCCAACGTCGCGGCGATCGCCGAGCACCGCTTCGGCGCCGCCCGCGGGGCGCGCAACGCGGTCATGCTCACCATCGGCACGGGGATCGGCGGCGGGCTCATCCTCGACGGTCGTCCGTATCGCGGCTCGACGGGCGCCGCGGCGGAGCTGGGACACGTCGTGATCGACGCCGACGGGCCGAAGTGCCAGGGCACGTGCCCCAACCACGGCTGCGCCGAGGCAATGGCGTCGGGCACCGCGCTCGGCCGCGAGGGCCGCGCCGCGGCCGAGCGCAACCCCGACTCCGCCCTCGGGAGCATGCTGGCCGCCGGCGAGACGGTCGACGGCAGGGCGGTGACCGAGGCGGCGCTGGCCGGCGACGAGGCGGCGGTCGGGGCGATGACGCTCATCGGGCACAGGCTGGGGGTGGCGCTCGCCAGCCTCGCCAACGTGTTCAACCCGGACGTGATCGTCCTGGGCGGAGGGGTGATGGCCGCCGGCGACCTCCTGCTGGCGCCGGCGCGCGAGGAGCTGCGAGCCCGCGCGCTGCCGCCCATGGATGAGACCCCGGTGGTCGCGGCCGAGCTCGGGCCCGAGGCCGGGATGATCGGCGCGGCCGCGATGGCCGCAATGGAGCTGGAGGACAGGGAGGCGGTGGGTTGACGGGCAAGCTCACCGTCTGCCCGACGCCCATCGGGAACATGGAGGACGTCACGCCTCGGATCCAGCGCGCGCTCGCCGAAGCCGACCTGATCGCCTGCGAGGACACCCGCCGCGCCGGGCGCCTCTTCGAGCGCCTGGGGATCTCCCCGCCGCGACTGGTCTCCTACCACGACCGAAACGAAGCCGAGCGCGCGCCGCGGCTCGCCAAGGAGGCGGTGGGGGGCGCGAAGGTCGCGCTGGTCTCCGACGCGGGCACGCCGGTGATCTCCGATCCGGGCTTCAGGCTCGTCCGCGCGTGCCTCGAACGGAACGTCGAGGTCGAGGTGCTGCCGGGGCCGTCAGCGGTGACGACGGCCCTCGTCGCCTCGGGGCTGCCGGCCGACCGCTGGCGATTCGAGGGCTTCCTGCCCCGCCGCGCGGGCGAGCTCGAGCGGCTGCTCGGATCCTCGGAGACGATCGTGGCCTTCGAATCTCCACGGCGCCTGCCCGACTCGCTCGCGGCGCTGGCGTCGCTCGCGCCCGACCGCGAGGCGGCGGTGTGCCGCGAGCTGACGAAGCTGCACGAGGAGGTCGCGCGCGCTCCGCTCGGCGAGCTCGCACGCCGCTACCGCGGCGACGTGCGCGGCGAGATCGTGCTGGTGATCGCTCCCGCGGGGCGGGCCGCCGCCGGGGGCGCCGACCTGGCCTTCGCCGTCGACGCCCTGCGCAAGCTCGTTCAGTCGGGCGCCCGCCCGCGAGCAGCGGCGCAGGTGGTCGCCGCGCTCACCGGCCTGAGGCCGAATGACCTGTACCGCGAGCTGACGGGCCGGGACCCACGTATGTAAGTGAGGGGCTTTAGCCCCGAAAGCAGCAGGTAAGGATGCCGAAGGCATCCGCAAGTTATTCAGGAACAGCCGCGAGCGGTAGGTTGACGGCATGCGGCAGCTCACGGCACTCGACTCGCAGTTCCTCGCGCTCGAGACCGCGCGCCAGTACGGCCACGTCGGCGGCGTCGCCATCCTCGATCCGTCGACCGCGCCGGGCGGCAAGCTCGAGCTCGCCGACGTCGAGCGGCTCATCGCCGAGCGCCTGCCGCTGGTGCCGCCGTTTCGCTGGCGCCTGGCGCCCGTGCCGCTCGGCCTCGACTACGACTACTGGATCGACGATCCCGACTTCGACCTGGACTTCCACGTCCGGGAGCTGGCGCTGCCGCCCCCGGGGAACCTCGAGCAGCTGGGCGAGCAGGTGGCGCGGATCGTGGCACGCCCCCTCGACCGCACCCGGCCGCTGTGGGAGCTCTACCTGATCCACGGCCTCGAGGGCGGCCGCTCCGCGATGCTCACCAAGATCCACCACGCGGTCATCGACGGCATGTCCGGCGCGGAGATCATGGGAGCGCTCCTCGACCTCTCGCCCGAGGGCCGCGAGCCTCCCGACCCCGAGATCGCCAAGCGCGACCGCGAGCCGGGCGACCTGGAGATGCTGGGCCGTGGCCTCCTGGGCCTGCCGCGCTATCCCGTCCGCGCTCTTCGCGCCAGCCGCCGGGCGCTGCCCAACATCGACGAGGTCGCGAGCCTCGCCAGCGTTCCCGGCGCCCGCGCGGCGGGTCGCGTCGCCCGGGGCCTGGAGCGCGTGCTGGGCGTCGAGAGCCCGCACGTGGCAGGCCCCAAGCTGGTGCCTCCGCGGACCTCCTTCAACGGCCGGGTGTCCCCGCACCGCCGCGTCGTCTTCGGCCAGCTCTCGCTCGACCGCGTCAAGGAGGTCAAGAACCGCTTTGGCTGCACGGTGAACGACGTCGTGGTGGCGCTCGCCGCGGGCGCGGTGCGCCGCTGGCTCGTGGAGCACCGCGAGCTGCCCGAGGAGCCGCTGGTGGCGCAGATCCCGGTGTCGGTGCGCAGCGAGGCGCAGCAGGGCACCTTCGGCAACCGGATCATGCTCATGAGCGCGCCGATGCACACCGAGCAGTTCGACCCTGCGGAGCGCCTGCGGCGCACCCACGACTCGCTGATGGACATGAAGCAGCGCCACAAGGCGCTGCCGGCCGAGCTCCTGCAGGACGCGAACGAGTTCATCCCGCCCGCCGTCTTCGGCCGGGCCGCTCGGCTGACCTTCACCATCTCCTCCAGCGGGCGCGGCCGTCCCGCCTGGAACCTGGTGCTCTCCAACGTGCCGGGCCCGCAGACGCCCCTGTATCTGGCGGGCGCGAAGCTCGAGGCCAACTACCCCGTCTCGGTGATCACCGACGGCATGGGGCTGAACATCACGGTGATGAGCTACTGCGGCAGCCTCGACTTCGGGATCGTCGCGGATCGCGAGCAGATGCCCGACGTCGAGAAGCTCATGGGCTGGTTCGCCGAGGAGCTCGCCGAGCTCGAGTCCGCCGAGGCTTAACCCGCCCGCAACGCAGGCGCCCGGACGGACGCTCGGGCAGTCACTAGGATGAGCGGCGGAGACGAGAGACCCCTGGGGGGCTGGCTTCCTACCGTGTTTCTAGGCATGGGTTGAGACCCGAACAAGGCGCCGATAAGCAAGGACGCTCACGATGGGCGCGCATCGCGGCCATGGCTGCACTCGCGGCCGGCGTCGTCGTGGTCATGGTCATCCTGCTCAGCGGCAGCAGCGGGCATTCCTACCACCTGCTCTTCGAGAATGCCGGTCAGATCGTCAAGGGCAACCAGGTGCTGGTCGCCGGCCAGCCCGTCGGCACCATCGATGACGTCGGACTGACCGACGACGCGCAGGCCGACATCACGGTCACCCTGAACGACCCCATGCGCGAGGGGACGACGGCGATCATCCGCAACACCTCGCTGTCGGGCGTGGCCAACCGCTACATCTCGCTCACCCCGGGGCCGAACAACAGCCCGAACCTCCCCGACGGCTCCACCCTCGAGGGCGACAAGACCACGTCGGCGGTGGACCTGGACCAGCTCTTCGACACGTTCACCCCGCGCACCCGCCGCGCGCTGCAGAAGGTGATCCAGGGTCAGGCCACGTATTACGCCGGCAACACGGCGGCCGCCAACAAGGCGATCAAGTACTTCGCGCCATCGCTGAGCGCCACGCAGCGCCTCTTCGACGAGCTGACGCGCGACCAGAAGACATTCAGCGACTTCCTCGTGTCGAGCGGCCGGGTGCTGACCGCCGTCGGCCAGAAGAGCAACGACCTCGAGAACCTGATCACGAACGCGAACACGGCCCTGAGCGCCATCGCGAGCCAGAACGAGTCGCTGGACCGCTCGCTGCAGGCCCTGCCGCCGGCGATGCGGACCTCGAACACCACGTTCGTGAACCTGCGAGCCGCCCTGGACGACCTGACGCCGCTCGTCGCCGCGTCGAAGCCCGCCACCAAGCGGCTGCCGCAGTTCCTCTCGCAGCTGCGCGTGTTCACCAAGCGGGCGGTCCCGGTCGTCGGCGACCTGGCGCCCGCGCTCAACACCCCCGGCCCGCACAACGACCTCTCCGACGCGCTGCAGACCCTGCCGAGCGTCGCCAAGCGCGCGTCCAAGGCCAGCCCGGCCGCGGTCGACGCCCTGAACGGCGGCCAGCCGCAGATCGCGTTCGCGCGGCCCTACGCGCCCGAGCTGGCGGCGTTCATCTCCAGGCTCGACCAGGTGACCTCGTACTACGACGCCAACGGCCACTACGCCCGGGCCGACCCCGCCATCACCGGGGTCTTCAACTACAACAGCGGCACCGGGGTCCTCACCCCGCAGTCGCCGAGCCAGCAGTACAACGGCATCCAGAACGGCATCTACACGCGCTGCCCCGGTGGCGCCACGCAGCCGATCTCCGGATCCAACCCGTTCCTCGACGACGGCTCGCTGATCGGCGAGTGCGACCCCTCCGACGTGCCGCCCGGCCCATGAGGCGCGCGATCTTCATAGCCGTCCTCATCGGCGCGATCGTGGCCGCGCTCATCATCGCCGCGCCGTTCTCGTCCGGCAGCGACGGCTACCTGGTTCGCGGCTACTTCGACAACGGCGGCTTCATCGTCAACGGCGAGCAGGTGCGCGTGGCCGGGGCGACCGTCGGCAGCGTGGACTCGGTCGACGTTTCGATGCCCGGCGAGGCGGTTCACCGCGATGGCAAGGACGACCCCGGCAAGGCGGTCGTCGTCATGAAGATCACCGACCCGGGCTTCGAGGACTTCAGGACCGACGCGTCGTGCCTGATCAGGCCGCAGTCGCTCCTCGGCGAGAAGTTCGTCGACTGCACGCCGACCCAGCCGCGCGCTCCCGGCGTGGCGGCGCCGCCGGAGCTGAAGGTGATCCCGGACGGCCAGACGGGCGCCGGCCAGCGTTTCCTGCCGCTCGAGAACGACGGCAAGCAGGTCGACCTCGATCTCGTCCAGAACATCAACCGCCTGCCCTACGCCCAGCGCTTCCGGTTGATCCTCAACGACCTCGGCGCCGGGCTGGCAGCCCGGGGCCAGGACCTGGACGCGATCATTCACCGCGCAGACCCGGCCCTGCGCGAGACCGACCAGGTCCTCGCCATCCTCGCCAAGCAGAACCACGTGCTAGCGAACCTCGCGCGCGACTCCGAGACCGCCCTGGCCCCGCTCGCGCGCGAGCGCCAGCACCTGGCCGGCTTCATCGACAACGCCGGCATCTCGGGCCAGGCCACGGCAGAGCGCAGCGGCGACCTGGAGGCGGGCCTGCAGAAGCTGCCCGAGTTCCTCAGCCAGCTGCGCGCGACGATGGTCCAGCTGCGCTCGTTCTCCCAGCAGGCGACGCCTGTCGCGCAGAGCCTCAACGCAGCGGCGCCCTCGCTGACGACCTTCACGCGCCGCCTCACACCCTTCTCGAAGGCCGGGACGACGTCGCTGAAGAGCCTCGGTACCGCGACCGAGCAGTCGACCGTTCCCCTGGCGGGGTCCGACCCGGTCGTCAAGCAGCTCACGAAGCTCTCCAAGCGGGCCGCGTCGCCGTCGCGGAACCTCTCCACGCTGCTCCGCAGCCTGGACAAGAGCGGCGGCTACAAGAACCTCCTCAGCTTCGTCTACAACACCGCCGGCATCGCCAACGGGTTCGACCAGTTCGGCCACTTCCTGCGCGCGGAGCTGCTGGTCACGCCGTGCGTCGACTACGTCACCGTTCCCGCCAGCGGCTGCGGTGCGAACTTCACGGCCTCGAAGTCGAAGCTGGCGGCGGCGGCCAGGCTGCGTGACCTGGCGGCGAAGAGCGCCAAGAAGGTCGAGCACAGGTCGAAGGGCACGAGCGCCGGTAACGACGGCGGCTCGAAGGCCCTTCTCAACTTCATCCTCGGGTCCGGCAACAGGCCGAGCTCAGGCAGCGGCAGCGGGACAGGCGGCGGCGCTACGGCCGGCGGATCCACCACGGGCACGGCGCCGGGCGCCGGAGGCTCGAGCTCGGGCGGCGACTCGCTGCAGGGCGCGGCGCCGGGAGGGATCGGCAAGTGAGGCGCCGCTCCGGACCCGTCACGTCGTTCGCGTCGAACCCGACGCTCGTCGGCGCGATCACGACCCTGATCATCGTCCTGGCCGTCTTCCTTGCCTACAACGCGAACAACGGCCTGCCGTTCGTGTCCACGTACCGGGTCTCGGTGCTCGTGCCCGACGCCGCCTCTCTGGTTCCGGGCAACGACGTCCGCATCGGGGGCGTGCAGGTCGGGACCGTCGAATCCGTCGAGCCGGAGCAGCAGGCGGACGGCTCCTTGAAGGCCAAGATCGACCTGAAGCTCGAGAGCTCGGTCGAACCGCTTCCCTCCGACTCGACCGTGATCGTCCGCGCCAAGTCGGCGCTGGGGCTGAAGTACCTCGAGATCGATCAGGGCACTTCGTCGAAGGGCATTCCCGCCGGCACCACCCTGCCGCTGTCGGCAGCGCGCCCCGAGCCGGTTGACATCGACCAGCTGCTGAACACCTTCAACAAGCCCACGCGCAACGCGATCCATCGCAACCTCACCGAGTTCGGCACCGCCCTGGGCGGCCGAGGGGTCGACCTGAACCAGGCGATCGGCGAGCTGCGGCCCCTGCTGGTGCGCCTCGAGCCCGTGGCGCGCAACCTCAGCTCGCCGAAGACGGGGCTCGCGCGCTTCGTCGACGCCCTGGCGGCGACCGCCGCCGAGGTCGCGCCGGTCGCCGAGACGCAGGCGCACATGTTCGTCTCGCTGGACACCACGTTCCGGGCCTTCGCGAACGTGGCGCGGCCGTTCATCCAGGAGACGATCACCAAGAGCCCTCCCACCCTCGACACGGCCAACACCGCGCTGCCGCAGATCCGGCCGTTCCTCTCCGACTCCGCGCTGCTCTTCCACGACCTCCAACCCGGCGCCGAGGCGCTGCGGACCTCGTCGCCGGTCCTCGCGCGGGCGCTGAAGGTCGGCATCCCGGCGCTGCGCGAGTCGCCGAAGCTGAATGCGCAGCTGCCGCCGACGGCGCAGGCGCTGTACGACCTGAACAACAACGTCGACGCCCGCAAGGGGATCAGCCGGCTCACGAAGACCAACAAGCTGCTCGACCCGCTCCTCGCGTTCGTGACGCCGGCCCAGAGCGTGTGCAACTACGGAACCCTGCTGTTCGGCAACGCGGCGAGCACCGAGGCTTTCGGGAACGGGTCGGGCAACTTCCAGCGCTTCAACCTCCTCCAGCCCCCGTTCGGGCCCAACAACGAGGGCAGCCCGTCCAAGCACGCGGCCAACGGCGGCGGTCCCAGCCCGGACGCGAACTACCTCCACTCCAACCCCTATCCGAACACGGCGTCCCCGGGTCAGCCGCGCGAGTGCGAGGCCGGCAACGAGACGTACATCGCCGGCCGCCAGGTGATCGGCAACGTGCCCGGCAACCAGGGAACGAAGACGGCGGGGCAGTGATGGCAACGCGCGCCGAAAACCAGGCCGAGCGCCTCGAGCAGAAGCGGCTCCCGCGCCGCGCGCGCACGCCCCGAAACAACGCGGCCATCGGCCTGCTGTTCGTGCTCGCGGCGATGCTGGGGCTGGTCCTCGCCTACACCAAGCACGTCCCGTTCACCAGCCACGGCTTCACGCTCAAGGCCGATTTCAGCAACGCGGCGACGCTCCGCAAGGACTCGCCGGTGCGCATCGCCGGCGTCGAGGTGGGCAAGGTCCTGGACGTCCAGGCGAAGGGCGACGCCGCCGAGGTGACCTTCAACGTCGAGAACTCCGGCCTGCCGATCCACGACGACGCGCAGCTGACAATCCGCCCGCGGCTCTTCCTCGAGGGCAACTTCTTCCTCGACCTGTCGCCCGGCAGCCCCAGCGCCCCCGACCTTTCCAGTGGCGACACGGTGCCCGTCACCCAGACGGCGACCGCCGTGCAGCTCGACCAGGTGCTCGCGGCGCTGCAGGCGCCGGTGCGCGCGAACCTCCAGAAGCTCCTCGAGGGTTACGGCACCGCGCTCACGCACAAGCCGACTCCGGCCGAGGACGTGACCCAGGACCCGCAGGTACAGGGGGTCACCGCCGCCGCCGCGCTGAACGACTCGTTCCGCTACGGCGCTCGCGCGGGCCGGGGCAGCGCGATCGTCGCCGAGGCGCTCCAGGGCACCTCGCCTCACGACCTGTCGGGGCTCATCGCGGCCCAGGCGCGCGTTTTCGGGGTCCTGATGGCCCGCGAGTCCCAGCTGACCGGCCTGATCTCGAACTTCAACATCTTCGCCGGGGCCCTCGCCGACGAGTCGACGAACCTCGCCGCCACGGTCCGCGAGCTCGCGCCGACCCTGGAGGAGACCGTCCCGGCCCTCCGCGACCTGAACGCCACGTTCCCACCGCTTCGCGCCTACGCGGTGACGCTGACGCCGGCGATCAAGGAGCTGCCCGCGACGATCGACGCCGGCCTGCCGTGGCTGCGCCAGGCGAAGCTGCTGCTGCGCCCCAGCGAGCTCGGGGGCATCGCGCAGGACCTGCATCACTCGGCCCCGGGCACCGCCATCGCGGTCGACGCGCTGAAGAGCTTCCTGCCGCAGCTGACGAAGTCCAGCAAGTGCTTCTCGCAGGTGATCACGCCCGCCGGCAACGTGGTGCTGAACGACCCGAACTTCGGGACCGGCCAGCCGAACTACCGCGAGTTCTTCTACGGCGCCTCCGGGATCGCCGGCCAGGCCCAGGAGTTCGACGGCAACGGGAGCTTCCTGCGGGTCCAGTCGAGCGGCGGCCCGCAGCTGGTCAAGACGAACAACCCGAACGGCGGGGCCTTCAACGGCTCGCTGTGGTCCAACACGATCTCCTCGCCCCTCGGCGTGCAGCCCTCCCAGCACGGCCATAAGCCGCCTCCGTACAAGCCCGGCCAGCCGTGCCACAAGCAGGGCGTTCCGGACCTGAACGGCCCGGCCGGCGCGGTGGCCCCCTCCGACTTCACCCCGGTGCCATGAAAAAGGCGATCAAAGACCATCGCAAGGACTTCGCCGCGATCCTCGCGCTTCTGGTGATCGCGCTCGGAAGCGTGACGGTGATCCTGATCCAGCAGCGGTTCACGCTGCCGGCCTGGGTGCCGGGGATCGGCGCCGATCGCTTCGAGCTCACCGCCGACCTCAGCACCGGCCAGGCGATCACCCCGGGCCAGGGGCAGACCGTGAACATCGCCGGGATCAAGGTCGGCGACATCTCCGGCGTCGACCTCCAGGACGGCAGCGCGCTGGTGACGATGCAGATCCAGCAGCGCTACGCGTCCCTCGTCCGCAATGACGCCTCGATCCTCGTGCGGCCGCGCACCGGCCTGCAGGACGAGACGATCGAGCTCGACCCGGGCAAGCCCTCGGCCCCCCAGATCAAGGAGGGCTCGACGATCCCGCTCGCCAGCACCCTGCCCCAGGTGGAGCCGGACGAGCTGCTCGCCTCGCTCGACGGCGACACCCAGGGCTACCTGAAGCTGCTGATCATCGCGGGCGGCGAGGGCCTGGGCGGCAACGGCAAGAAGCTCTCGGCCGCGCTGCGGCGCTTCGACCCGACGGTCCGCGACCTGGCGAAGATCAACGGGCTGCTGTCGAAGCGGCGCACCGAGATCGCGCGCTCCATCCACGACTTCGGCCTGATCAGCAAGGAGCTCGCAGGCCACGATCGCCAGCTGGCGACGTTCGTCGACTCCTCCGACGCGGTCCTCGGAGCCTTCGCGCACCAGGAGTCGTCGATCCGCGCAGCCCTCCAGGAGTTCCCCTCGACCCTCTCGACCACGCGATCGGCGCTCGAGAGCTCCGACACCCTGTCGAAGTCCCTGAAGCCCGCGCTCACCAAGCTCGTCCCGCAGGCCCGGGCGCTCAAGCCCGCCCTCGAGGCGTCCCAGCCGCTCTTCCGCGAGACCAGGGGCCCGATCAAGAACCAGATCCGTCCCTTCACCAGGAAGGTGGCGCCCACGATCTCCGATCTCGGCAAGGGCTCCGCGCCGCTGGCGAAGACGACACGCGGGCTCAACGGGTCGTTCACGCACCTCAACCGCCTGCTGAACGCGGCGGCCTACGACCCGTCCGGTCCGCGGGAGCCGTTCCTGTTCTGGCTCGCCTGGCTGAACCACGACGGCAACTCCGCGACGTCGATCCAGGACGCGACCGGGCCGATGGCGCGGGCGTTGATCATCCTGACCTGCACCACGGCAGCCTCCGCCGAATCCGTCACCCAGACCCGCCCCTTCCTCAACACCATCCGCCAGATCTCCAATCCGCCCTCCAGCGCGACCATCGCCGCCAAGGGAGGGTGCTCCTGATGAACAAGAAGGGCGTCGGACCCGGGCGCATCGCGATCGCGGTCGCGTTCGCGCTGTCGTGCTTCGGGCTCGCCCTGTTCCTGTGGGTCGCCTTCGGCGGCCCGGTCCCGCTGAGCGCCAAGGGGTACACCTTCCACGCCGAGTTCACGGAGGCCTCAACGCTCGCGACCCAGTCCGACGTGCGCATCTCCGGCGTCTCGGTCGGCAAGGTCACGAACATCCAGCTCGCCGACGATGGCCGCGCCGACACGACGATCGAGCTCGACAACAAGTACGCCCCCATCCCCGACAACACCAGGGCGATGCTGCGCCAGAAGACGCTGCTCGGCGAGACCTACGTCGAGCTCACGCCCGGCGACGCCTCCAAACCGAGCCTCGCCGAGGGCGGCACCTTGCCGGTGTCGCAGGTCGCGCCGTCGGTCCAGCTCGACGAGATCTTCCGCACCTTCAACGCCAAGACCCGCTCGGCCTTCCAGGTCTGGATGCAGCAGCAGGCGCTCGCCTTCAACGGGCGCGGCGCCGACCTCTCGAACGCCATCGGCGAGCTGCCCCAGTTCGAGAATTCCGCGAACCGCGTGCTGCGAATCCTCTCCACCCAGAGCCAGGCCGTGCGCCAGCTCGTGCGCGGCGGCGGTGAGACGTTCAACGCGCTCTCCGCCCGCCAGGGGCAGCTCCGGGGCCTGATCCAGAGCTCCGACCGGGTGTTCACCACGACCGCCCAGCGCAACGCCGATCTCGAGAACATCTTCCGGATCTTCCCGACGTTCCTCGACGAGTCGAAGGCCACGCTCGCGCGCCTGCAGACGTTCGCGAACTTCACCGACCCGCTGGTGAAGCAGCTGCGCCCGGCCGCCAAGCAGCTCAGCCCGACGCTCATCTCGGCGCAGAAGCTGGCCCCGGATCTCGAGAACCTGTTCAGGGGAATCCTGCGCGCGACTCCGGCCGGCGTGAAGGGGTTCCCCGCCCTTCGGGACGTCCTGCGCAACTCGCTCCCGCCGCTGCTCACCAAGTACAAGTCCTTTGGCGCGCAGCTGGATCCGATCATCCAGGTGCTCGGCAACTACAAGCACGAGATCACGGGCTTCCTGGGCAACGGCGCCGCGACGCTGAACGCGTTCAACATCCCGACCGAGGGCGGCGGCGTCAAGGAATACAAGTACATCCGCTCGACCCCGCCGCTGTCGCCTGGCGCGCTGGCCGCCTACCCGAACCGGCTGACGACCGATCGCACGAACCCCTACCTCCTGCCCAAGGGCTACCTGAAGCTGAAGGGCGGCGGCAGCCTCGACTCGTTCGAGACGCGCCAGTGCACGGGCGGCATCTCCGCGACCCTCGACCCGAACTCGCCGAGCGACCCCAGCTTCCAGGCGCGCGCCGACGAGCACGACGGCCGCAGGACCTGTTCGACCGGATCAAGAAGTACGCCTTCGGCAACGGGCTGTCCACGTCACGGGCATCCCCGCGCCGTCGTGCCACGTGCAGCCGAAGCAGCGCTCGATCGGCGTCTCCCCGGAGATGTCCCGCTACCTCCACGTCCGGCGCGAGCCCTGAGGGCGCGCCATTCCCTCAGTGCTTTACTTGGTCGCCCATTTGCCGCAGGAACGAAACTTCTGGCGCTCAGGTGGGTTATATGTATTGGCAGGGACGAAGTCTTAGAACCCACAAGTCCTGAAACCAACGCGGGCCGGCCAGGAAGCTTGCCCATAGGAGGAGGAGTATGCGTAAGCATCTCATTTGGATCGCCGTCGTCGTGACGGCTCTCAGCGTGGCCGCGGCCGCGTATGCGCGCGTCAACACGACGACCGGCGCCCAGACGATCAAGGTCAGCCCCAGCAAGCTGTCGAAGAAGAAGTTCAAGAACGTCAAGCTGGAAACCGTCACGACGTTCCTCAACAACGCGGACCCGGGCACGCCGACGAACCCGACGCTGACCCCGGCCGCAGCCAAGGACGTGAAGCTCAAGTTCGACAACGACATCAAGTTCACGACCAAGGGCCTGCCGACCTGCAACAAGGCGGACATCGAGAACACGACCCCCAGGTGGCGGTCGGCGGCCTGCCCGAAGGCAGTGGTCGGCAGCGGCGCCATCACGGCGTGCGTGATCGCTGATCCCGGAACTCCGTGCAACAACGGCGCGTTCCCGCCGATCCAGGGCTCGGTTACCGCATTCAACGGCAAGCCCAAGGGCAAGAACCCGACGATCCTGTTGCACGTCCGGACGGCCCCTCCCATCGTCACGACCGTCGTTCTGGTCGGCACCCTGAAGGGTGGCGGTACCGGCGACTTCGGCACGACGCTGGACGTTCCGGTTCCGGACAGCGTTCCGACGGCGACGACTAACTTCGACGTGAAGATCTCGAAGCAGTTCACCGTCAAGAAGCACGGCAAGAAGAAGAAGTACGCGTACGTCTCGGCTCGCTGCAAGGACAAGAACAAGCAGCTGAACCTGCAGACGAGCATCAAGTACAACCAGACTCAGGCGCCTGGCGAGGACCCGGACAGTTCGTCCTCGTTCCAGAAGTGCAAGACCTGATCCAGGCCTAGCACCACCAGTTCCGAGAGAGGGCGGCCAATCGGCCGCCCTCTCTTTTCGTGCGAGTGCATAGAGTGCGGCGATGCGCAGCCCTCGCCGCCTCGCCCTCGTCTTCTCGGCCGCGCTGGCGCTGGTCGCCCTGGCGGGCTGCGGCAGCAGCAGCAGCGGCGGCGGGCCCTCGGACGCGCAGATGGCGGACGCCCTGGGCGCCAAGATGGTCGCGGGGCACTACGCGATCGACGGCAATCCCTTCTGCTCGATCGACACGTTCCTGCACGACTCGGGCGAGGTCTCGGATGCGAGCAAGACCGACAAGGGCCACGTGATCGCCGCGCAGGACGGGACGCTCGGGATCGTCATCAGGACGCCGTTCGCCCCCACCTGCGTCCCCAAGGCCCGCGATGGGCTGAACAAGCTCGCCAGGAAGGACAGCTAGTCGCTCTCTGTAGCCTCACCCCCCAGTGAGCTACTACGTCACCACGCCGATCTACTACGTCAACGCCGAGCCCCACCTGGGGCACGCGTACTCGACGATCGCGGCCGACATCCTCGCCCGGCACATGCGCCAGCGCGGCGAGGACGTGTTCATGCAGACGGGCACCGACGAGCACGGTGAGCCCGTGGTGCTGGCCGCCGAGCGCGAGGGCGTGACCCCCCGCGAGCTCGCCGATCGCAACGCCCAGCGCTTTCGCGAGCTGATGCCGCTGATCGGCGTCGCCGAGGACTTCTTCATCCGCACCTCCGACCCGGAGCACGTCGAGCGCGTCCAGGAGATCGTCCAGCGCGTCCACGACAACGGCCACGTCTACGAGGGCGCGTACGAGGGCTGGTACTGCCCGCGCTGCGCCGACTTCAAGACGGAGCAGGAGATGGGACCCGGCAACACCTGCCCGATCCACGAGATCCCGCTCGAGCGCGAGCGCGAGGACAACTGGTTCTTCGCCCTGTCGAAGTTCCAGGAGCCCCTGGAGAAGCACTACGCCGACAACCCCGGCTGGATCTCGCCGGCCTCGCGCCGCAACGAGGCGCTGGCGTTCATCAAGGGCGGGCTCGAGGACGTGTCGCTGTCGCGGCCGCGGATCAGCTGGGGGGTGCCGCTGCCCTGGGACCCCGAGCAGGTCATGTACGTGTGGTTCGACGCGCTGCTCAACTACGTCACCGGCCCCGGCTACGCGCGGGCGCCGGAGGACCTGACCGACCGCTACTGGCCGGCGAACCTGCACGTGATCGGCAAGGACATCCTCAAGTTCCACGCCGTCTACTGGCCGGCGTTCCTGATGGCGGCCGGCCTCGAGCTGCCGAAGCGGATCGCCATCCACGGCTTTCTGCTGATGGGCTCCAAGAAGATGTCGAAGTCGCTCGGCAACGTGCTCGACCCGTTCGCCGCCATCGAGCGCTACGGGGCCGACGCGCTGCGCTTCTACTGCTTCCGGGAGGTCTCGTTCGGCCAGGACGGCAACGTCTCCGCCGCCGGCTTCGAGTCCCGCTACGAGACCGAGCTGGCCAACGACCTGGGCAACCTCGCCTCGCGCACGCTGGCGATGATCGAGCGCTACCGCGACGGGGTCGTGCCGGAGGCGGAGCTCGACCCCATCCTGCGCGACGGTGACGACGGCCTCGAAGGGCTCCTCGAGCACGTGTCGGCTCAGCTCGACGACGTCGATCTGAGCGCGGCCCTCGAAGGCATCTGGACGCGCGTTCGCCGCCTCAACCGCTACGTCGAGGAGGAGCGGCCCTGGGACCTCGCCAAGGACCCGGCGCGCGCGGCCGACCTCGACCGCGTCCTCTATTCGCTGGCGGAGGGGCTGCGGGTGCTGGCGCTGCTGCTGCACCCCTACATCCCCGCGAGCACGGATGCGCTGCTCGACGCGCTCGGCGAGCCCGGCCGCGCCCTGGCCCAGCCCGGCTCGCGCGGCGGAGGGGCGCAGGTGGAGCGGATCGCGCCGCTGTACCCCAAGCTCGACCCGGCCGTGGGGTCTGACCAGTAGTGCCGGCCTCCGGGGTCTGACCCGTGGTGCCGGCCACGTTTCGCGGCGCCGCACGCCGGGGTCTGACCCCCTCGGCCGTCCTCTCTATCGGTGCCGTCCGCAAGCGCTACGGGCGCCGGGGGCCGGAGGCGCTGCGCGGCGTCGACCTCGAGGTGGGCCCGGGCGAGCTCGTCGGCCTTCTCGGCCCCAACGGCGCCGGCAAGTCCACGCTGACGAAGATCGCCTGCGGGCTCGTCAACCCGACCGCGGGCTCCGCCCTCGTCAGCGGCAGCCCGGCCGGATCGCGAGAGGCAAGGGCGGCGATCGGCTACTTGGCCGAGCTCTTTCGCTACCCCTCCTGGGCGAGCGCCGACGAGGTCCTCGCGTTTCACCAGCGCCTGGCCCGCTCGAGTGGCGGTGGCGCCGAGCGAGAGCGGCTTCTCGACCTGGTGGACCTCGCCGACGCCACGGACAAGCGGGTGGGGGAGATGTCGAAGGGCATGCAGCAGCGCCTCGGCGTCGCGCAGGCGCTGATCGGCTCGCCGAAGCTGCTGCTGCTCGACGAGCCCACGAGCGCGCTCGACCCGGTGGGGCGGCAGATCGTGCGCGACCTGCTGCTGCGGGTCCGGTCGGAGGGGGTCTCGGTGCTCCTGAACTCGCATCTGCTGGGCGAGGTGGAGCGGGTCTGCGACCGCGTCGCCATCCTCATCGACGGCCGCATTCAGCTCGAGGGGGCCACGGCCGACCTCCACCGCCCGCGCGGCGTGGAGGTGGAGACCGCCGCCGGCACCCGGCTCTTCGAGGGGAAAACCCGCGAGGACGCCCCGGCCATCGTCGCCGAGCTCGTTTCCAACGGCGAGAAGGTCTACGAGGTCCGGGTGCTCGCGAGCACGCTGGAGGACGTCTACCTCGAGGCGGTCGGCGGGAGGACCGGGTGAGGGAGAGACTGGACCCCCTCTTCGCGATCGTCGGCTACGGCTGGCGGGAGAGCCTGCGACGAAAGGTCTTCGCGGTCATCCTCGTGCTCACGGGAGGCTTCCTCGTGCTGTATGGAGTGGCGGCGCACTTCGCCTTTCGCGATGTGAAGGGCTTCGCCGGCGGAGGCCCCGCGGCCGCGGTCGACCCCACCGCCCTCACCGGCGGGTCGATGTTCGGCCTGGCGATGTTCGCGTCGCTCTTCCTCGGCGCGGTGCTTGCCGTGTTCCTGACGCTTGGGGTCGTTCGCGGCGACACCGAGACGGGCCTGCTGCAGCCACTGGTGGCGCGGCCGGTGGGGCGCGGCTCGACCCTGTTCGCCCGCTTCCTGGGCGCCGCCGCGGTGGCGGCCGCCTTCGAGCTGGTGCTGTACGCGGCCGACGTGGGCGTCACCGACGCCATCGGCGGCTGGACCCCGGACCACCTGCTCGGCCCGGGCTTGGCGCTTGCTCTTGCGGTCGTGGTGATCGCAGCGCTCTCGCTGCTGGGCTCGGTGTTCCTGGCCGGCACCGCGCAGGGCATCGCCCTGTTCATGGTGTTCGGCCTGGGCCTGACCGCGGGCTTGCTCGGACAGATCGGCCATGCCCTCCAGTCGGACACGCTCAGGTCGATCGGCCACGACGCCAGCTGGGCGCTGCCGTTCGAGGCCCTGTACCAGGGCGGCCTCTACTCGCTGACCTCGAGCTCGTTCGACCTGACCAACCAGATCATCAAGCTCGGCCCGTTCGGTGGCTCCGAGCCCGGCGGGGTGGGGCTGGTGGTCTTCGCGCTGGCCTACGTGGGCGTGGTCTTGGCGCTGGCGATTGCGCTCTTCCGCCACCGCGACCTCTAAAGGGGGTCAGACCCCTTTAGGTTCACTCTCGTCACAAAGGGGTCAGACCCCTTTAGGTTCACTCTCGTCACAAAGGGGTCTGACCCCTTTAGGTGCAGTCTCGGCACAGGTTCACGCCGGCTCGATTGCCTGGGCGAAGCGGAACCGGAAGTCGGGGTCGTAGGCGCGCTTGACTTCCCGCAGCCTCGCCAGGTTGGATCCGTAGTACGCCTCTGCCCAGCCCCCGAGGTCCGGGTCGATGTAGTTCTGGTAGGCCTGCTTGGTGGCGTGGGGACGCAGGTCTCGCCACGCCCGTTCGGCCCAGCGCTTCGCCTCGTGGGTGCCGCCGGGCGGGAAGTAGGCGAGGTACTGGATGCTGAACAGCTCGTCGCGATGCACGAACGCCGTGTCGTGTGACCCTGGCTGGTTGACCGCGCCGCCGTAGGAGTCGAGCAGCATCGAGGCCGAGCCGCCCGCCGGTGGCGTGCGCTCGGCGGCGGCGATGAGCGCTCGGCGCCCGTCGGAGCCGAGCGGGTGCGAAACGTACTGCGACTTGGCGACGAAGCGGGCACGGGGAAGCGTTCCTCCCTTGTGGGTGCCCTGGGTATGGCAGGCATCGGCGCCGATCGACTCGCAGTTCGCCCAGAGGAGCATCAGGTCGGAGTAGCCCAGGGTCCCGCTCGATAGGCTCGCGCCGGGAACGTCCAGGAGGGGTCCGAGTGCCCTGCGCAGGGCGCGCTCCGAGCCGAAGAACTGGCCGTTGACGGCGACGAGCGGTGAGGTGCCCGCGCTGAGGTGCAGCACCGAAGTGAGGTCGCGCGAGGCGCCTCGCGCATGGTGCTGCCATGCGTCGATCGCCTCGGACGCCTCGGGCCACGCCCAGGAAAGGTGGAAGTGCGCTGCGTGAGAGACGCGGTGGGTGCGCATCCGCAGCCGCGTGACGACCCCGAAGTTCCCGCCGCCCCCGCCCCTGCACGCCCACAGCAGGTCGGCGTGGCTCCGCGCGGAGGCGACGACCCGTCGCCCGTCGGCCGTCACCACCTCGGCCTCGAGAAGGTTGTCGCAGGCAAGGCCGAATCGCCGGCTCGCCAGGCCGAACCCGCCCCCCAGGAAGTGGCCGCCGGCGCCGACCGACGGGCAGGTCCCCGCGGGAATCGTCGCGCCGTGCCGGGCGAGGCCCAGGTACACGTCGACCAGCTGAGCGCCCGGGCCGATGTCGGCGATGCCGGTGGAGCGGTCGAGCCGCACCGCCCGCAGCTGCGAAACGTCGACGACCAGCGCATCGTTGCCCGTCGAGTAGCCCGCGTAGCTGTGGCCGCCCGAGCGGGGAAGCACCCGGACGTCGTGCCTCGCGGCCCAGCGCACCGCGGCCTGGACGTCGGCGTCATCGCGCGCCCGGAGGATGGCGAGGGGGCGTGCGCCGTCGTAGCGCTCGTTGTACACGCGGGTGGCGGCGGCGTAGCCGCGGGCTCCTGGAGTCAGGACCCTCCCGCGAACCGAGTCGGCGAGGTTGCCGAGCGAGCTCGACGTCTTTCCGGCCGCGCGCCGGCGGCGGATGGCGTTGAGAGTGACAGTCGAGCTGGAGCTCCCGCAGGCCGCCAATCCCAGCGCCGCGGCCGCCGCGGCGCCGCGGACGACCAGCTCCCGCCGATCGAGCCGCTCCGCCTCCACGGCGCAATCATCGCCGATCGGCCCCCGCCACGACGATGGACGCGAAACGCAACGCATATCCGCGTTTCTCGTCCATCGCCGGAGGAGGCGGGCCGACAGCGCCCTGGCGGCCCCCTCTCTTACTGACTAAGCGACGACGGCGGGGGCGCTCGCGCGGATCGGAGACCGGAGCCACGGGCGCCACCACCTCATACGCCGCCGGGTCGAAGCGCCGCAGCTGCCGCCGGAACCGGTACGCGAAGTCGGGCCACAGCGACGTGTTGAGGCCGTTCGAGTCCAGGTACCAGCTCGCGCAGCCGCCCTGAGTCCAGACGGTGCCGCCCATCCGGCCCTGAACCCGGTCGTTGTAGGCGCGGTGCGCTTCGGGGCGCACGCTCAGCGCGCCGACCCCGCGCTCGCGCATGGCCCGCAGGGCGCCGGCGACGTATTCGGCCTGCGCCTCCGCCATGAACACCACCGACATGTGGCCGAGGCCGGTGTTGGGGCCGAGCAGCATGAAGAGGTTGGGAAAGCCGGGGAAGGCGGTGCCCTTGAACGCCTGCGGGCTGCCGCCGAACGACTCGGTCAGCGTGATCCCGTCCGCACCCGTGATGCGCTCGGCGATCGGCATGTCGAGCACGTGGAAGCCGGTGCCGAAGATGATCGCGTCGACCTCGCGCTCGGTGCCGTCGGGCGCGACGACCGAGCGTTCGCGGATCTCGGCGAGGCCGCCGTCGATGACCTCGACGTTGTCGCGGCAGAGCGCCGGGTAGTACTCGTTGGAGAGCAGGATGCGCTTGCAGCCCGGCTCATAGGCCGGCGTCAGGCGCCGCCGAAGCTCGGGGTCGGGCACCTGCCGGCGCAGGTGCGCCATCCCCACGCGGCGAAGCAGCGGAGCCAGCTTGGCGTGGAGCATCGGCAGGGCAGTCCACTCCCGTGCCCAGTAGACGAGGGCGCGCATCGCCCGCTGCGCGGCGGGGAACCGGCGGAAGATCGCCCGCTCGACGCGGGTGATCGGCCGCTCGGTTCGCGGCAGCACCCAGGGAGCGGTGCGCTGGAAGAGGTGAAGCTCGGCGACCTCGGACTGGATGGCGGGCACGATCTGGATCGCGGACGCCCCGGTGCCCACCATGGCGACCCGCTTGCCACGCAGGTCGTAGTCGTGGTTCCAGCGGGCGGAGTGGAAGACCTCGCCCTCGAACCGGCCGAGGCCGGGAAGCTGCGGGATCTGCGGCTCCGACAACGGGCCCGGGGCAGCGAGCAGGACGCGCGCGCGGATGGTCCCGGCAGAGGTCTCGAGCCGCCAGCGCTGATCGCCGGCCTCCCAGGTGGCCTCGGCGACCTCGCAGCCCAGGCGGACGTGGGGGAGGAGTCCCTCGCGCTCGGCGACCTTGCGGATGTAGGCGAGGATCTCGGGCTGGGGCGAGTAGGTGGTGGACCACTCGGGGTTGGGCGCGAACGAGAAGCTGTAGACGTGGCTGGGAACGTCGCAGGCGCAGCCGGGGTAGTCGTTGTCGCGCCAGGTGCCGCCGACGTCGCCGGCCTTCTCGAGGATCACGAAGTCCTCGACGCCGTCCTTGCGCAGACGGCGCGCCATCGCCAAGCCCGAGAACCCGGAGCCGATGATCGCGACCTCGACCTGCTCGTCGCGGGCGGGTCCGGTGGTAGTTGTGCGCGCTGGGGTTTCCGTTGCCGACATCGCGTCTCTCCTCAACATCGTTCGGTGTCGTGGTTACGTTACCGTAACTTACGGTCGTGTAGGACGATGAGCGCGTGATGTCGATCACACAGCGAGAGATAAGAACACCGGAGGGGCCCCGCACGCGGATGAGCGCGGCGGACCGGCGCGAGCAGCTGCTGGACGTCACCAAGGAGATCGCTTTCGCGCAGGGCTTCCACGCGGTGTCGATCGAGGCGGTTGCGCGCGCCGCCGGCGTCAGCAGGCCGGTGGTCTACAGCCACTTCGACGATCTCGCCGGGCTGCTCGACGCCCTCGTGTCCCGGGAGTCGGAGCGGGCGATCGGCCAGCTCCAGGCGGTGCTGCCCACCAGCCTCGACTCGCCCGAGCCCGAGGAGCAGATCGTCGCCGCGTTTCGCGGATACCTGAGCGCGGTGCAGGCCGACCCGCTCACGTGGCGGCTCGTGCTGATGGCGCCCGAGGGAGCGCCGCAGGAGCTGCGCGTGAAGATCGAGGAGGGACGCGCCGCGATCGTGGCGACCCTTGCCGCGGTCGTGAGCAAGGGGATGGGGCCGCTCGGGCCGTCTCCCGACCCGGAGCTGACCGCGCGGGTGCTCTCATCGCTCGCCGACGAGGGAGCTCGCCTGGTGCTCAGCGACCCCGAGCGGTATTCACCCGAGCGACTGCTGGAGCACACGCGCTGGATGTGGGCGCGCTTCAACCAAGGCGACGCGGGCTGATGCGTTGAGAGCTCGGGCGGCGATTGCAGTGGGGGCGCTCGCGGCGCTCGTCCTCACGGTGGGCGCCGGAGGCCAGGGCGGGAAGCCCTCGCACCACGGCGTGGACCGGGCGAGCCCGCCGGTGGAGGTGCCGGCATACGTGCTCGTCGGTCAGAACCCGGGCGAGCTCATCAACTCGGCGGCCGACAGCGCCTGCCGGTTCGCCCGCACCCAGCCCGACGACAGCCGGCGGCTGCTCATCCTTCCCTTCGGGCGGGCGATCCACGGTCCCGACGGCTACGGGGTGAGCCTGCACGCGGTGAACTTCACGAACGACCAGGTCTACGACGCCCTCACCGCCGCGGCCGCCGCGTACGAGGGATGCCGCGACGACATCGGCGGCCATGGCAAGAGCGTGGTCATGGCCTACGGCGTGGGCAACGTCCTGATCTCGCTGGAGCCTCCCGGCGTGCCGGCGAAGATCGGCCACCGGCAATACCTCACCGCGAAGCGCCTTCAGCACGACCACTGGCCGCACGTCACCGCGGCCCTCGCCGGAGACATCGAGCCCGGCTACGACCCCGGAGCGCACGGGACGTACCCGGCCGGCGCGTCCGAGGCGCTGGTGCGCGGCGCGGCCGGCCGCGGGCTGGACTACTACGACTACGGCACCGCCGGGCTGTGCCCGCCGATCGCGAGCTGCCAGGGCGGCTGGTCGGCGGGGATCCTCGGCCGGATCTCGCGCGGCTACGGGCAGCGTGGCCCCGGCTCGAACTTCGCGATCCCGGAGGTCTACGTGGCGAGCCAGGCGCGGCAGTGGGCGCGCGTGCGCTCGAACTGGAACCGCGGGCCGCGCTCCGGCTACGGGTTCGGCGGGGCGACGTCGGAGCCCGAGACCTGCGGGTATACGCACCTGTCGCCCGATCAGAGCTGGAAGACCCTGCGGCGGCAGAACCGCGGGGCGAGCCTTGCTCGCGAGCTCATCTTCTTCAACCCGGACGGCGTGCTGTGCTGAGCGCGCGGACCGCGGGCCTCGTCGCTTGGGCGGCGCTGGCGCTGGCGGGCTGCGGCAGCGGCGGCGGATCCTCCGCCCCATCGTCCTCGACGGGCGCGCCGGCCGGCACGACCACCGACGAGGGCCGGGTCGTCGGCCACCTGCACACGAGCGTGATCCCGGCGGGGATGGTCGATCCCCTGCGCTTCGGCTATCCGCCCTCCGACTCGGTCATGTACCCGGTCGTCGACGCCTGGGCCGTCGCCGATCACCGCAGCGAGGTCGACGTCTACGCCGGCGGGGCGTCGCCCGTGCAGGGTTCCTCGCGCGCCGACGACGGCCTGTTCGTGATCAACCGCTACAGCTTCCTCCCGCTTCGCCAAACCCAGAAGCACGTGGTGGTCAGGGACTCGGGCCCGCTGCGGATAACCGCCGCGCCTCGGGGCAGGAGCGTGGTGACGTCGGCTCAGGGCGGCGGGCTGATCCACTTCGCGAGCAAGGGCGGCGTTCGCGGCACCCTGCACCTGAGCGACGACACCGTCACGCTGGAGCACCCGTGATCGACTCCCACTGCCACCTGACCCTGTGCGAGGGAGAGCCCGGCGACGTCGTCGCCGCGGCCGCCGCCGCGGGCGTTGTGCGGATGCTGACCGTGGGCCTGGGCGAGGACACCAATCCGCTCGTGGTCGGGCTCGCGGAGGAGCACGAGGCCGTGGCGGCGGCGGTCGGCAGGCACCCCAACTCGGCCGCGGGTTTCGACGACGAGGCCGCTGCGTCGATCGAGCGGCTCGCGACGGATCCGCGCGTGGCGGCCGTTGGCGAGACGGGGCTCGACTACTTCCGCGACGGCGCCCCGCGCGACGACCAGATGCGTGCGTTCGAGGCCCAGATCGAGATCGCACGGGGGGCCGCCAAGCCGGTGGTGATCCACATGCGCGACTCGATTCCCGAGTGCTTCGACGTCCTGCGGCGGCGGGCCCGGGGCGTGACGGTGATCCTGCACTGCTTCTCGGGAGACGCGGCGCAGGCGGCCGAGGCCGCGGGCGAGGGCTGGTACTGCTCGTTCGCGGGCAACCTGACCTATCCGAGGTCACACTCCCTGCGCGAGGCGGCGCGGGTGGTTCCCGAGGAGCTCCTGCTGGTCGAGACCGACTCGCCGTTCCTCTCGCCGCAGTCGCGTCGCGGGCGGCCCAACAGCCCCGCCCAGGTGGTCGAGACCGCCGCCCGGCTGGCGCAGGAGCGCGGGATGGGGGCGGACCGGCTCGAGGCGGCAGTGGAGGCCAACGCCGCTCGCGTCTTCGGCTGGTGACCCGCCTCGGCCAGAACTTCCTCGCCGACCCGAATTTGCTCGACGCCATCGTGCGCGACGCCCGGCTGGAGGGAGAGGAGGTCGTGCTCGAGGTCGGCGGGGGGGAGGGCGTGCTGACCGAGCGGCTGGCGGGCGCCGCGGCGCACGTGCACGTGATCGAGCTCGATCAGCGCCTGCGCGAGCCCCTCGAGGAGCTCGCCGCCCGGCACCCGCGGGTCGAGCTTCACTGGGGTGACGCGATGCAGGTGGATCTCGCCGGGCTGGATCCGGAGCCGACCGCCATGGTCGCCAACCTTCCCTACGCCATCGCGACCCCCCTGCTCATCCGGACGATCGCCGAGCTGCCCCGAATCCGTGCCTGGACCGTGATGGTCCAGCGCGAGATCGCCGATCGCCTGCGCGCCGGGCCGGGGTCACGCACCTACGGCTCTCCGAGCGTGATGGTGCAGCTCGCCTGCACGGTCCGGCTGGTGCGGGCGATCGACCCGGCGGTGTTCAGGCCGCGGCCGCGGGTGGACTCGGCGCTGATCCGGCTGGAGCGCATCGGCCCGGGCGCGGGCGAAGGCTTGGAGAACGTGGTCCGCGGCGCGTTCGCGCACCGCCGCAAGGCCCTGGCGCGCTCCCTGGAGCTGTCGGGTGTGGCGATGCGGGCGAGCGCCGCGGCGGCCCTGGAGGCCGCCGGGATGCCGGCGTCGGCGCGCGCGGAGCAGCTCACGCCGCAGCAGTTCCGTGAGCTGGCGGAGGCTCTGGGATGAGGCTGAGGGCGCCCGCGAAGCTGAACCTCTGCCTGTACGTGGGGCCGCGGCGCCACGACGGCCTGCACGAGCTGCGCTCGCTCTTCTGTCCGCTCACGCTCGCCGATGCGATCACGGTGGACGCCGCCGAGGCCGACGAGGTGCTCTGCCCCGGGGTCGCCGGGCCGAACCTGGCGAGCGCAGCGCTCGAGGGCCTGCGCCGGCTCGGCTGGAGCTCGGGCCCGGTGCGGATCGAGATCGAGAAGCTGATCCCCGTGGCGGCCGGGCTCGGCGGGGGCAGCGCCGACGCAGCCGCCGTCCTGCGCCTGGCCCAGGGCGAGGTCGACGGGATCGAGGGGCTCGCCTTCGAGCTGGGAGCCGACGTGCCCTCGCAGCTGGCGCCCCGCTTCGCGCTGGTGGGGGGCGCCGGGGAGCGGGTCGAGCCGCTGCCGCCGCCGGGCGAGCTCGGGGTGGTCGCCGTCCCCGGCGAAACACAGCTGCGCGCCGGCGAGGTCTACGCGGAGGCCGACAGGCTTGGTTCGACGCGCTCGCTCGAGGGGCTTGCCGAGGCGGAGGGTTGCATCCGCGACTCCGTGGAGGCCGGTCGCTCGCCCCTGGAGTATTCCGAGCTGCTGGTGAACGATCTGGAGGCGGCGGCGCGATCGCTCGACCCGGAGATCGAGGGCGCGCTGGAGGCTCTCGCCGACGCGGGCGCCGACCACGTGATGGTCGCCGGCTCGGGGCCCACCGCGATCGGCTTGTGCCCCGGTCCGATGGAGGCCGACTCCGTGGCCGCGGCGCTGCCGCCGCGCTACGCGCGCGCGGTGAGCGCCTGCCTGGAGGTGTCGTGAGGGTCCCGCGCGAGCGATGGCCGCAGGTCGGCCTGGGGATCCTGGTCCTGGTGCTGCTCTACGGGCTCAGCAAGCTGCTGGGCTCGATCGACATCCAGAACGCCCTGGACAACGTCTCGCACAGCCTCGGCTCGTGGACGTATGCCCTGGTCGGTGCAGCGGCTTTCCTGGAGACGGGCGCCTTCGTCGGCCTGATCCTGCCCGGCGAGTCCGTCGTGATCCTGGGCGGAGCGGTCGCAGGGCAGGGAGCGACGTCGATCGTGGTCACGATCGCGGTCGTCTGGGCCTGCGCGTTCGCCGGCGACTCGGCGAGCTTCCTGCTCGGCAACCGGCTGGGCAGGGAGTTCATCCTGCGCCACGGCGGGTTCCTGCGGATCACGGAGGAGCGCTTCGAGAAGGTCGAGTCCTACTTCGCGCGCTACGGAGGGCGCACGATCCTGATCGGGCGCTTCATCGGGCTCGTGCGGGCGCTTGCCCCGTTCATCGCGGGGAGCTCGGGCATGCGCTACCGCAACTTCCTGCCGTACAGCCTCCTCGGCACGGGCCTGTGGGCGGCGGCGTTCTCGCTGGTTGGCTACTTCGCCTCGCAGCATCTGGACGCCGCTGCGAATGCGGCGAGCAAGGGCACGGCCTACTTCGGCGCCGCGGTCGGCCTGATCGTGGGGATCGTCTTCGCCGTCCGCTACCTGCGGGTGGAGGAGAACCGCAGGGAGCTGGAGGCCCGCATGGAGGGCAGCAGGTCCGGCCGGTGGCTCCTGCGACTCGGCAGGCGCCTGCAGCCGCACGCCCGGTTCGCGCTCGAGCGCGTGACGCCCGGCGACCTCGGCCTGGAGCTGACGGCGCTCATGGCCGCCGCCGCGGTCGCCGGATTCGCAGTGATCTTCCAGGTCTCGACCATCACCCACGAGACGGGCACGCTCGCCGTCGACCGCTGGGCCTTCCACGTCGTCGACAGTCTGCGAGGCGGCGCGTTGACCGACGTCGCAAAGGTGATCACCGACCTGGGCTCTGCGCCCGCAATGCTCGCGGTGGCGCTGCTCGGCTGCGCCGCGTTCGCGGTGCGCGGACGGTGGGCCGCCGTGGTAGTGCTGGTCGCGGGGCTGATCCTGACCACGATCGCGGTGGACATCATCAAGGCAGCGGTCGACAGGCCCCGGCCCGCCGACCCGTTGATCGACACCAGCCGTTCCTCGTATCCGAGCGGTCACGCGGCGCACGCCGTCGTCTACACGTATCTGGCGTTCGCCGCGGCGTTCGGGGGCCGCGTGCCCCTTGCGAAGCGGACGGCGGTGATCGTCGGCGGGATCGTCGTCACCGCGCTGGTGGGCATCAGCCGCGTCTACCTGCACGCGCACTACGCCAGCGACGTGTTCGGCGGCTGGGCCGTGGGCGTCGCGGTGTTCTCCCTGCTCTCGGCGGCGGCCCTGGTCGTCACCCACTTGCGCAAGACTGACGGGGCGGATGCTCTGCACAGCAGCGATTCCCAGTGAGGTTCTGATCTCCGGAGGCGCAGGCCTCTTCGTGAGCCTCATCGCCTTCAGCGCGCTCATCCTGGCTCCCGCCATCGGCTCGTTCAGCCGGACCTGGGAGAAGGCGACCGCTTTGCTGCTCTCCCTGTTCGTGCTGGTGGCGCTGGTGCTCGTGGGCGTCGCGGTCGGGGCGCTCATCGTCCTGCACTGGGACCAGATCTCGAGCGTCTTCACCTAGCCCGCGCACCCTTCGCGGCCTCCGGCGACCCCCGCCTACTATTCCCCGATGAGCGCGAAGGGCACCGGCGCAAAGGGTCGCGGCCGCGAATCTGCGGCGAAGGCAGGCTCCACGCCGCCGGACGGCGGCGTGCTCGAGGCGCTCTCCGACGCCATCGAGTCCGGCGCGGGCCTGCCGGACGTCGCCCGCGCGGCGGCCAAGCTGCTGGGGGCGAGCGTCGCCCTGATCGACCGCTCGAGCGCCGTCCTCGCGGTCGCGGCGCCGTCGCCGGCCGAGGAGACGCGGCTGCTCGAGGCCGGCTCGGGCGTGCTCGTCGCCGAGCTGCGGGTCGCCGACCAGCAGGTCGGGGAGCTGCGCTATCGCCCGCGCGAAGGCGTCCCCGAGCCGATGACGACGAGGATGGTCTGCACGCTGCTCGCGCTCGAGGTCGAGCGGGCGCGCTCACCCGAGTGGGCCAGCGACGAGGCCGCGGGCAAGCTGGTGCGGGCGGTGCTGGACCGCGACGTGACCGATCGCGGCGACATCGTGGCCCGCTCGGCGGAGCTCGGCGCGCAGGTTGAGGCCGGCGCCGGCGTGCTCATCGCGCGGGCGATTCCCCACGCCGCCCAGGCGGGCGAGTGGCGCAACCGAGTGCTCATGGTCGCCCTGCGCGCGCTGCGCGGATCGGCCGGCGGCACGCTCGCGGCGCTGGGCGAGGGCGAGTCGGCGGAGGTCACCGCCATCGCGCCGGCCGCGGAGCCGGCCGTCCTGGAGCGCGCCGCCGCCGCCCTTCAGCGCGAGCTCGAGGCGTCGCTTCCGGGTTTCGCGGTGTTCGTGGCCCGAAGCCGCTTCGCCGCCGACCCGGTCGACCTCTACCGCGCCGGGCGTGAGGCGATGCTGGCGGCGAACGTGGGGGAGGCCGAGGGCCGCACTCCGCTGAGCTTCGAGGACACGGGCTCCTACCGGCTGCTCCTGCCGGCCATGAGCGAGGATCGCTCCGAGCTGGAGCGCTTCTACCACGAGACGGTGGCGCCGCTCGCCACCTACGACGAGCAGTACGAGACCGACCTGCTCGCCACGGTGGAGGCGTTTCTCGACAACGACGGCAACGTCACGCCGACGGCGGCCCAGCTCTTCACCCACCGTCACACCATCCGCTACCGGCTGGAGCGGGTGCGCGAGCTCTCCGGCCACGACATGTCGTCCACCGAGGGCCGGGAGAAGCTCGGGCTGGGGCTGAAGGCCATGCGCGTCCTCGGCATCACCTCCGCTCACGGCCCCGCGACCGAGCCGGGGACCGCGGCCGGCCGGGTGCGAAAGCCCGCCGACGAATAACCACGAGCCGCGGGCTACGCTGGTCGACCTGCGAATGGGGAGTCGTCCAATTGGCAGGACTCACGGTTTTGGTCCGTGCAATCCCGGTTCGAGTCCGGGCTCCCCAATCGGTTTCCCTCCGGAGCATGCGCGGACACGCGCCTCGGGCCTCCCCGCGCCAGGCCTGCCTATGCAATGCTTAGGCAGATGCCCGATCTCACGCTTGGAGAGGCAGCGAGCGCGCTTGGCGTCAGCGTGGACACGCTGCGGCGCTGGGATCGCGGCGGCAAGCTGCGAACCGTTCGCGACTCGCGCAACCGCCGCCGCGTGCCGGCCGCGGAGGTCGAGCGGCTGTCCAAGCGACCCCGGCGCCACCGCACCGGCGACGGGCTCTCCGCGCGCAACCGCTTCCCCGGCGTCGTTCGCTCCGTGGAGGTGGACGGGGTCATGGCCCTCGTCGAGATCGAGGCGGGACCGCATCGGCTGACCGCGGCGATCACCCGGGACGCCGTCGACGAGCTCGGCCTCGCCGAGGGGGTCGCGGCGACGGCGTTCGTCAAGGCGACGTCGGTGATGGTCGAGCGCGACTCGACGGGATGATGCGCGCCGGGCTCGCGCCGGGCTCGCTCGCGCTCACCCTCACGGCCGCGATCGCCTCCGCCGGCTGCGGCTCCTCGACCGGCTCGAGCGCCGTCATCGTCTCCGCCGCCTCCTCGCTTCAGAGCGCGTTCACCGACTACGCGAGCCATGCGGGCTTCGACGCGAAGCAATCGTTCGCGGGCTCCGAAGACCTCGCCGCTCAGATCCGCCAGGGTGTCACGCCCGACGTCTTCGCATCGGCGAACACGTCGCTTCCCGGCGCTCTTCACCACCAAGGCCTCGTTGGACCCCCGCGGACCTTCGCCATCAACCGCCTCGTCGTCGCGGTCCCGGCCGGGTCCCCAATCCGCTCCCTCGACGATCTCGCCAAGCAGGGCACGACGATCGCGATCGGAGCCGAGGGCGTGCCGGCGGGCGACTACGCCCGCGAGGCGCTGGCGAAGCTCCCGACCGGCGAGCGCAGGGCGATCCTGGGCAACGTCGCGAGCGAGGAGCCGGACGTCGCCGGGATCGTCGGCAAGCTCACGGCCGGCGCCGTGAACGCCGGCTTCCTCTACGTCACCGACGTCGAGGCCGCCGGCGGCGAGCTGCGGGCGCTGCGAATCCCGCCCTCGATCACCCCCGACGTCGCCTACGGCGTGGCGATCGTGGCTGGTGCCCCCCACCCTGCGGAGGCTCGCCGATTCGTCTCGGGCCTCTTCTCCGGCAGGGGCCGCGCGGACCTGCGGGCCGCCGGCTTCGGCCTGCCGCCCCGGTGAGCGCCGGCCGCCGCAGCGCGTTCGCGGTCGCGCTCGTCGCGGCGCTCGCGGTGGTGATCGCCTTCCTCGCCCTGCCGGTGCTGGCCCTCTTCATCAATACCAGCCCGTCGCGGCTCGTGTCGAGCCTCGGCGAGGACTCGGTTCGCACCGCGCTGTGGCTGAGCCTGAAGACGACCCTGATCGCGCTCGCGATCATCGTCGCGGTCGGAACGCCGGCCTCCTACCTCCTGGCGACCCGGAGGTTCCGGGGCCGGGCGCTGGTGATCACCGCGATCGAGGTGCCGCTGGTGATGCCGCCCGCGGTCGCCGGCATCGCCCTGCTGGCCGCGTTCGGGCCGAAGGGCATCCTCGGGGCCACGCTCGACGACGCCGGGATCCAGCTCGTCCTGCAGACGGCGGGAGTGGTCGTCGCGCTCACCTTCGTCGCGGCCCCGTTCTACGTTCGCCAGGCGCAGGCGGCCTTCGAGGCGGTCGACCCGGCGCTGCTCGAGGCGTCCCGGACTCTCGGTGCGAGCGAGGCTGGGACCTTCGCCCGGGTCGCCTTGCCTTGCGCGCGCTCCGGGATCGCGTCCGGGATGGCGCTGGCGTGGGGGAGGGCGCTGGGCGAGTTCGGGGCCACGCTGATGTTCGCCGGCTCGTTCAGCGGCATCACGCAGACGGCGCCCCTGGCGATCTTCGCCGAGTTCAGCCGCGACTTCCCGGCGGCTCTCGCCCTGTCGGCGGTCCTGATCGCCTTGGCCGCCGCCCTGCTCCTCTCGGTCCGGCTCCTCTCCGGGGCCGCGGCGCGCGAGGCAGCGCGCTGATGCTGAGCGCGTCCATCGAGGTGTCGCGCCGCGACTTCGGCGTGGTGGCGGACATCGAGGTCGCCTCGGGCCGGCGGCTCGCCCTCGTCGGCCCGTCGGGCTCGGGCAAGTCGACCGTGCTGCGCGCGCTCGCCGGTCTGGTGAGGCCGAGCCGCGGGCGAGTCGGCCTCGCAGGGACCGTCTGGCTCGACACCGAGCGCGGGATCGACCTGCCGCCGGAAGTCCGCGGCCTCGGCTTCGTCTTCCAGGACTACGCGCTGTTTCCCCACCTGAGCGCCGCGGACAACGTGGGCTACGGCCTGCGCGGCCTCGATCGGGGCGAGCGCTCGAGGCGCGCGATGGCGGCCCTCGAGCGATTCGGCATCGGCCGGCTCGCCGGTGCGCGGCCCCGCGAGCTCTCGGGCGGCGAGTGCCAGCGGGTCGCCCTGGCTCGGGCGCTCGCGCCCGAGCCAGGGCTGCTGCTTCTGGACGAGCCGCTCGCTGCGCTCGACGGCCCCACCCGGGCCGTGGCGCGGAGCGAGCTCGCGGTGCTGCTGGACGGGCTCGACGCGCCGGCGATCGTCGTCACCCACGACTTCGCCGAGGCCGCCCTGCTGGCCGATGAGGTCGCCGTGCTGAACGCGGGCCGAATCGAGCAGCGCGGGTCCCCCGAGGAGCTCAGCTCATCCCCCGCAAGCCGGTTCGTGGCCGGTTTCACCGGGGCGGTCGTGCTCACGGGCGTCGCGCGCCCGGGGTCGGGTGGACTCACCGCGGTGGACCTCGAAGGCGGCGGCGTCGTGACCAGCGCCGACCTGGGGGAGGGTGCGGTCGCCGTCACCGTGTACCCGTGGGAGATCGCCCTGGAGCCGGAGGGGACGCAGGCGCCGACCTCGGCGATCAACCACCTGCGGGCGACGGTTTCCTCGGTGACGCGGATCGGCAACCGGGCCCGGGTGGGGCTGTCGGCGCCGCAGCCCTTCGCCGCCGAGGTCACCGTGGCCTCGGCGGACCGCCTCGGCCTGCGGCCCGGGGCGCGGGTCGTCGCCACGTTCAAGGCGACCGCGACCCGCGTCGTCGACCGCCGCCCTTAACCGAAGCGAAACCTCCCTGTGCCAACCTTGGGGCGTGGCCTCAGCGGCCCAGGCCCCCCACATCCTCGTCGTCGACGACGATCCGATCGTCCGCGACGTGATGCTCCGCTACCTGACACGCGACGGCCTCTCGGCCGAGGCGGTGGCCGACGGCCACAGCGCCGTGGCCGCGTTCGAGCGCCGCCGGGCCGACCTGGTCGTCCTCGACCTCATGCTGCCGCGCCTCGACGGCCTCGAGGTGTTCAAGCGGATCCGCCGCCTGGACCCCCGTGCCGCCGTGATCATGCTGACCGCGCGCGGCCAGGAGACCGACCGCGTGGTGGGCCTCGAGTCCGGCGCCGACGACTACGTGGCCAAGCCGTTCTCGCCGCGCGAGATCGTCGCCCGGGTCCGGGCGATCCTGCGCAGGGTCTCGCCCACCGCGACCGACGAGGGCGAACCGGTCATGAGCTTCGGCGAGCTCGAGGTCGACGCCGCCGCGCGCGAGGCTCGCCTGGCGGGCGAGGTCGTGGCGCTGACCCCCAAGGAGTTCGACCTGCTGCACTTCTTCGCCGCGAACCCTCGTATCGCCTTCACCCGCGGGGAGCTCCTCGACGAGCTCTGGGACGTCGCCTACTCGGGGGAGCCCTCCACGGTCACCGTCCACGTGCGCCGCCTGCGCGAGAAGATCGAGCGCGTCCCGTCCCGTCCCGAGCGCCTCGTGACCGTCTGGGGCGCCGGCTACCGGTTCGAGCCATGAGCCGCCCGGCCGCCGCGGCGGCGGCCTTCGCCGTCGCCGGGGCGCTCCTGAGCCTGGGCCTGGGCCTCGCCGTCCTCGGCCCCGACCACGCCTCCCACCTGGTCGTCCCCCTGTGCATCGCCACCGCCGTGACGGTCGCCGTCGTCGCCGGCGCCGCCCGCCGGCTCGCGGGCGCCTCGCTGCGCTCCCGGTTCGTCTCGATCCCGGTCTTCGCGGTGGCGATCGGGCTTGCGAACCTGGCCGCCCTCGCCGCCGCCATGGTGGTGGAGGGGGGCGACGCGGGGCTGGTGGCGATCCTTCTGTTGTACGCGGCCGGCGCCGGAGCGGGAGCGGGCTTTGCTGCGGGCCGCGCCTCGGTCGCGGCCATCGACCGGATCTCCGCTGCGGCCGAGCGCATGGCCGAGGGCGATCTCGCGGCGAGGGTGGGGCCGACCTCGGGAGGCCGCGAGCTCGACCGCCTGGCGGCGACCCTCGACGCGATGGCCGCGGACCTCGAGGCGGCCCGGGAGCGTGAGCGCTCGATCGAGGCGCAGCGCCGCGATCTGATCACCGCGGTCTCACACGACCTGCGCACGCCGCTCGCCGATCTCCAGGCGATGGCGGAGGCGATCGAGGACGGGGTGGTCCATGACCCGGCGACCGTGGGCGAGTACGCCCGGCACATGGGCTCGTCGGTCGAGTCGCTCGGGCGCCTCGTCGACGACCTCTTCGAGTTCGCCCGGTTGGACGGCGAGGCGATCGAGGCGGAGCGCGAGCGGGCGCGGGTCGCCGACGTAGTCGGCTGGGCCGTCGCCGCCTGCGACGGCCAGGCGACCCTCAAGGGTCTCGAGCTCCGCACGGAGCTCGGCGAGGCGGGTTCCGCGGAGTGCTCGCCGCGGCTGGCTCGGGTTCTTCAGAACCTGCTTCAGAACGCGATCCGCCACACCCCGGCCGACGGCACGGTGGTCGTGATGGGACGGCGGGACTCGCGCGCCATCGAGGTTGCCGTGGAGGACTCGGGCGAGGGCCTCGACGCCGAGGCGGCAGCTCGCGCGTTCGAGCCGTTCTGGCGCGGCGACGCGGCTCGATCGACCCCCGGCTCGGGGCTCGGGCTCGCCCTCGCGAAGCGCATCGTCGAGTCGCTTGGGGGCTCGATAGCGGTCGAGTCACGACCCGCCCGCGGCTCGCGCTTCGCCGTGCGGCTGCCGGTTGCCGGTTGACGCCGTAATCAGGGCGAAAGGTCCCGTGGCTAGGTTCGGTGGGTGTTCCGTGAGCGCGCCAAGGCTGGGGGGCTGCAACCGGCGACGCTGGCCGTCAGGGCCGGCCGCGGGGCCGGGTCCGGCGAGCCCCTGAGCCGCCCACCGGTGTTCGCGTCCGCGTTTCACGCCGGGGGCGAAGGCTCCGGGTACGCGCGCTGCTCCAATCCCACCTGGGAAGCGCTCGAGGAGGCGCTCGGCGTCCTCGACGGCGGCACCGCCGTCACCTTCTCCTCCGGGATGGCGGCCGCGTCGGCCGCGCTCGGGAGCGTGCCCGCCGGGGGAACCGTCGCGGTCGCCGCGAACGCCCACGTGGAGGTCCGCCGCCTGCTGGTCGACCGGGCCGAGCGGGGTCAGATCGGCCTGATGGAGATCGACGCGCTCGACGCCGGCTCGGCGCTGCGCGAGTCCGAGGGCGCGAGCCTCGTCTGGCTCGACGCGATCGCCAACCCCTGGCTCGACATCCCCGACCTCGACGCGATCCTGGCCGCGTGCAGGCAACGCGGGACCGCCACGATCGTCGACGCGACGCTCGCCACGCCGATGGGGATGCGGCCGATCGAGCTCGGTGCGGACCTGGTCCTGCACAGCGCGACGAAGTACATCGGCGGGCACTCGGACCTGGTCCTCGGCGCGCTCGTGGCGCGAGATCCCGCGCGCGCGGCTGAGCTCGCCGCCGATCGCGGTCGGACCGGCGCGGTGCCCGGGGTGATGGAGGCCTGGCTGGCGCTGCGGGGCCTGCGCACCCTGGCGCTGCGGGTCGAGCGCGGCGCGACCAGCGCGGCTCGCATCGCGCGCCAGCTCGCGCTGCGCCCCGACGTGCTGCGCGTGCGCTACCCGGGGCTGCCCGGGGACCCGGCGCACGCGCCGGCGTCGCGGCTGCTCGACGGCTTCGGCGCCGTCGTCTCCTTCGACCTCGGCTCGGCCGCCGCGGCCGACCATGTCTGCGACCGCGTCGATCTCATCACCCACGCCGGCAGCGTCGGCGGGGTCGAGACCCTGATCGAGCGCCAGGCCCGCTGGCACGACGACCCGCGCGTGCCGCCGGGCTTGCTGCGGCTCAGCCTCGGGTGCGAGGACCCGGTCGATCTGTGGCGGGACCTCGAGGCCGCGCTCGACGCCGCCTGATCGCGTAGGCGACTCCCGCTCCCGCGAAGAGGACGGCGGTCAGCAGCAGCCAGCGACCGAGGTAGGAGGGAGGGTCGTGGCCCTCGTCCAGCACGTAGTGCTTGTCGGCGAGCCCGAGGATCAGCGGGAACCACGCTACGAACGCGAACGCCGAGAGGATCGCCGGGACGCGCACGTAGTTGATCGCGCCGGGGCCCAGACTGACCGGCGAGGCACGGCCGGCCAGGAGGTTGAGCCCGGTGTACACCGGGAAGGCGATCAGATCGTGGGCAACGATCGCCCCGCCGAACCACACCGCGAAGCCGATCGGTTCCGGGCTCGCGGCGATGCGGGTGAGCGCGTAGCCGGCGATCGCGAGCGCCGCCGCCACCGAGATCAGGTGCAGGGGGCCGTCTCCGTATCGCTTCCGAAACGCGGTCACGACTCCTCCCCGAAGGCGATCGAGCCGACCCACTTGGTGCAGTGCACCCCGGGCGCGGCGGGCACCACGACCCGCGCCGGGAAGCCGTGGTCCAGGGAGAGATCGGCCCCGTTCACCCTGAGCGCGAGCAGCGAGTCCGGGTGCGAGACCTGTGCCGGCGCGAGGGTCGCCTGGCGGAAGGATCCCGCCTGCTGAAGCGATTCCACGGTGGCGGTCGACGAGGGGTCCGAACCGGCCAGCGTCGCCAGTTCGCGTAGGGGAATTCCCGTCCAGGTCTGCGTCGTCGACCAGCCCTCGACGCAGGCGATCGGCAGGTCGACGGTGTGCGACTCGATCGCGAGAAGCTGCTCGCGCGAGAGCTCCAGAGAGCGGGCGCCGGTGAGCTTCAGGCGCCAACCTGCGCCGGTCTGGCCCGGCGTGACGCCGACCGCGGATGCCGTCTTGTTGATCGGGAAGCCGTTGGGCCCGGGAGCGGTCTCGCCGCGCGGAGCGAGGATCGCGAGCCGCCGCAGCGGCCCGCCGATCGACTGCCCGGCAGCCATCAGCGCGAGGCCGATTGAGCCGGCTCCGATCGTCGCCAGCAGCCCGCGGCGCGAGATCGTGGCGGGCGCCGGATCGAGGGGGGCCGTCGAGTCCTCGCGTGGGGGTTCCGCGACGGTGTGCTCGCGGTCCTCGCGAAGCGGCGCCAGCACCCCGCGCTCGCGGAACGCGCGGAGCGCCACCGGGACCTTGACGACGAGGTGCAGGCCGAGTGCGGCGAGGAAGATGAACGCGCCGTAGTAGTGCGCCGAGACGAACGGGAACGGCCAGGGGTAGAAGAGCTGGATGTTCATGACGCCCGTGAAGAACACGAAGAGGCTGCCGCCGACCAGCAGGGCAAGCGACGCGCGCTCGAGGGAATGGGCGGCGCTGCGGACGGGCGGCCACTCGAACAGCTTTGGCATCGCCGACCAGAGCTTCGCCAGCAGGATCGGAATGGCCGCGAGCCCGCTGGCGACGTGCAGGCCCTGCGTGACGGCGTAGAGCCACGCCGGCCGGGCCGGCCAGTCGAACGGGAGCAGGAAGACGTGGATCGTGCCCGGGGTGCTGACGCGGTTGCTTCCGAGGTCCGGGTAGTAGGCGAGGTGCGAGAGAAACCCGGTGAGCGCGCAGATGACGATCAGCGGCAGCAGCGCCGAACCGAGGATCGACGTGAGCCAGGGCCCGCGCAGGGGGCTGCGCCAGCTCTCGCGGCGAAACGGGCCGGGCGGCGGGTCGCCGAATCCGGGGGCCTTCATCCGCGCGCCCCCGGCAGCACCTCGAGGCGGCCCGAGTCGGCGCCGGCGACGACGACCCGCCCGCTCGGCTCGTCGACGGCGACGCTGTTCGGCTGGCGCAGGACGGGGAAGCTCGCGATGCGCCGCGGCTCGGCGCCGGACACGTCGAACCCCTCGACGCGGTTCGTCGCGGTCAGGGTCACCCAGAGGATGTCCCGGCGAGCGTCGAGCGCCATCCCGTAGGGCGTTCCCGGGGCCGGGACGCTCGCGATCTGTCGCGGGGTCGCCGCGAGCCGGAAGACGAGAATCGCGTCGCCCTCGGTGTCCGCGACCCAGGCTCGCCGGCCGGCGGCAAGGAGGTGGGTCGGCCCCTCGCCGGCAGGAGCCTGGCCGAGCCGGCGAAGGGTGTTGGCGTCGTAGGTGGCGATCACCCGCTCGGCCACGGCAACGACCGCGACCAGCCCCGCCGCGGCGGCGACGCCGCCGGGCTGCGCGGGGGCGTCGAGGGTCCTCTCGAGCCGGCCGTGCTCGACGACCGAGACCGTGTCGGCGAACTCATCGCCGACGAAGATCCGCCCGTGCGTCTGCACCGCGTCGTGCGGGTGCTCGCCGACGTCGATCCGCCGCTCCGGCCCGCCGCCCACGGGCACCTCCACGAGCTGGTTGGCCTCCTCGGCCGGCACGAGCACCGTGCGACCGGAGGGGGAGGCGGCCAGGTGGCGGCCCTTCGACGGCAGCGGCGCCCGGCGCACGATCCGCCCGGATCCGAGCCGGGCGAAGGTGAGCCGGTAGGGATCGCGGGTGATCACCGCGGCGAGCCCCGGCCTGGCACCACGAGACCCTCGGGCGTGTCGCCGACCGGGAAGGTGCGGCCGGCGGGCGGTCGCGCCGGCGTCGGCGAGGCCGCCGGTTCCGCCGCCGGGGAAACCCGCCATCGCCGCATCCCGCGACGGGCGCGGCAAGTGCGGCCAGGGCGCACATCATCAGGCGGCGCGGGCCCACCGGACTTGCGCCAGCCGCGCGGCGAACCGCGAGCCGGGGCAGGCCCGGGCAACCTCGATCGCGGCATCGATGTCGTCGAAGTCCGTCATCGCCGGCAGCTCGGCGTGGCGCAGGCCCAGCCGCGCCAGCGCCGCCCTCTGCTCGGCCGCGGTGCGCGCCGAGCTCATCGTCACGCCGTCGAAGGCGCCGGGCTGGCGGGAGCGCAGCCCGATCGACCAGTAGCCGCCGTCGCGGGCCGGCCCGAGGACGGCGTCGACGCCGGGATCCCAGAGGCGCTCGACCGCCTGGACGACCTCTGCCGGGGCGAGCTGGGGGGTGTCCATTCCGACCAGAAACGCGGGAGCGCCGGCCTGCTCGAACGCGCCGGCCAGGCGGTCGCCGAGATCGCCCTCGCACTGCTCGACGACCTCGAACACCTCGGGGACCCACGGCCCCGGGTCGCCCTCGAGCGCCAGCACGTGCCGCCTCGCCGGAACGCCGGCGAGGGTCTCCAGCGTGTCCGCCAGCGCCGCCTCGGCGAGCGCGGCGGCGTCGGCGGGGTCCAGCGGCGGGCAAAGGCGGGTCTTGCAGCGCCCGGGCACCGGCTCCTTGGCGATCACGACGAGGGCGGTGGCGTCGAGGCTCATCGCAACGCACGCGCCATGTCGCCCACAGTCAGCAGGGTCCCTCGCGCGGTGCCGGTCACCTTCGAGCGGCCCACCCGCGGCAGGTAGCCCACGTCGACCTCGTCGATGCGCCAGCCCGCGCCCGCCGCGCGCAGCACCATCTCCAGCGGCCAGCCGAAGCGACGGTCGCGGATCTCGAGCTCGATCAGAGCCTCGCGACGGGCCGCGCGCATCGGGCCGATATCGCGAAGGCGAAGTCCGGTCCGGCGGCGTACCTCCAGGGCGAGCAGCGCGTTGGCGGCACGCGCATGCAACGGCCACGCCCCCGGCTGGGCCGCCCGGCGGCCGAGGACCAGATCCGACTCGCCGGCGAGGACCGGCCCATAGACCTTCGGGAGCTCGGCCCCCGCAAGTGAGCCGTCGCAGTCCATGAAGCACACGACGTCCGCGCGCGCCGCGCCGAGCCCCGCGTGGCAGGCGGAGCCGAACCCGCGCCGGGGCTCGCTCACCACAGCGGCGCCAAGGGCCGCGGCGATGTCGGCGGAGCCGTCGCTCGAGCCGTTGTCGACGACGATCGGCCTCACTCCCTCCGGGAGGCCGTCGAGGACGGCGCCGATCGCCTCTGCCTCGTCGAGAACGGGAAGGATGACCTCGACCACGAGCTCGACCCTGGCAGCCCCGGCTTACGGTTCGGTTACGCGGTTTCTGGTTTCGTAAGGAGTGGCGGTCAGGCTTCGTGGCCGTGGAGGGCATGGCCCAGACGATTCGCGCTCCGGCCGGGGCCCGCTTGCGCCGCGAGCATGTGGCGATCGCCGCCTGGGCGGTCCTGGTCGTGGCCTGTGCGATCTGGGGAGAGGTCCTCCTGCACGGCGGGACGAGGCTCTTCGTCCAGGCCCCGCCGCTGTTCGGCGCCTGGCGCCTTCATCTCGGGCCCGGGGTCCTCGCGGCGCTCGGGGTCTGCGGCGCCATCGTCTGGCTCGGGCCGGTCGCTGCCCGGCGGCTGAGCTGGGGGCGCCTGCTCGGCGCCTGCGCCCTTGCGGCCTTCCTCTGGCCGATCGCCCTGGCGCTGACCGCCGGGGCGGGGTCTATCAACGGCCCCCTCGACAACCCCAACGACTACCTCGCGGTCGTGCCGGTGATCCATTCCCCGGGCGACTTCCTCTCCACCTTCGTCGACCGCATTGCGGACTACCCCACGCACGTCAAGGGTCACCCTCCGGCCATGGCGCTGATCCTGTGGGGCCTCTCGCAGGCCGGCCTCGGCGGCTCATGGCCCGCGGCGATCCTCGTGCTCGCCGTCGCCGCGTCCACTCCCGTGGCCGTTCTGCTGAGCGCCCGCGCTGTCGCGGGCGAGCCGCTGGCGCGCCGCGCCGCGCCCTTCCTCGTCCTCAGCCCGGCGGCCGTCTGGATCGCCACCTCGGCCGATGCGCTCTACATGGGAGTGGGAGCGTGGGCGGTCACCTCAATGGTGCTCGCCGTCACCTGCGAGCGGAAGGCCACAAGCGTGGCCCTGGCGATCGCCGGCGGGCTCGGGTTCGGGGTGGTCGCGTTCCTGTCGTTCGGACTCGTGCTGCTTGGCGCGATCCCGCTGTCGGTTGCGATCTCGCGGCGTCGCCTCGCTCCGCTCGCGTGGAGCGCGGCCGCCACCTCGCTGGTGTTCGGTGCGTTTCTCGCGGCCGGCTACTGGTGGCTCGACGGCCTCGCGGCGACCCGCGTCCAGTACTACGACGGTGTGGCGAGCTCGCGACCGCTGGGCTACTTCCTGTTCGCCGACCTGGCTGCCTTCGCGCTCGCGACCGGCCCCGCGCTCGCGGCCGGGCTCGGGCGGCTGCGCGACCGCCGCCTGTGGCTGCTCGTCGGTGGCGCTGCGGCGGCCGTCGCCCTCGCGGATCTGTCCGCGATGTCGAAGGCCGAGGTCGAGCGCATCTGGCTTCCGTTCGCCGCCTGGATGCTGCTGGCGTGCGCGGCGCTTCCGGCCGCGATCGGCGCCCAGCGCCGCTGGCTCGCGACGCAGGCGACGCTGGCCCTCGGTTTGCAGATCGCGCTGGTGACGAACTGGTGAGCCTGCCCCGCTCGGTTCTGGTCACCGGCGGCGCCGGCTTCATCGGCTCCTGGGTCGTCGATGCCCTCGCCGGCGCAGGGTGGGACGTGCGGGTGCTCGACAGCCTCGATCCGCGCGCCCACTCCGATCGGCCTGGCTACCTCAACCCAGCCGCCGACTACCGATGGGCCGATGCGCGCGACCCGGACGCGGTGCGCGACGCGGTGGCCGGCGTGGGCGCCGTCTGCCACCAGGCGGCGATGGTCGGCCTGGGCGTGGATCTGGGGGACATGCCGGACTACGTGGGAGCCAACGGCGTCGGGACCGCGGTGCTCCTGAGCGCGCTCGCCGACCGAGCCTTCCGAGGGCGGTTCGTCCTGGCCAGCAGCATGGTCATCTACGGCGAGGGGCGCTACCGCTGCGCTCGCCACGGCGCGGTGGCGCCCGGCCCCCGCGAGATCGGTGACCTGACCGCGGGTCGCTTCGGGCCCTGCTGCCCGGCGTGCGGTGCCGAGCTCGAGCCGCAGGCGGTGCCGGAAACCGCGCCGGCCGATCCGCGAAACGTCTACGCGGCCACCAAGCTCCATCAGGAGCACCTGTGCTCCGTCTTCGCCCGCGAATCCGGGGCCAGTACGGCGGCGCTTCGCTACCACAACGTCTACGGGCCGCGGATGCCGCGCGATACCCCCTACGCGGGCGTCGCCAGCATCTTTCGCAGCGCGCTCGCGGCCGGCGTTGCGCCGAGGGTCTTCGAGGATGGCCGCCAGTTGCGCGACTTCGTCTGCGTCCACGACGTCGCCGCCGCGAATCTGACCGCGCTGGACGCAACCGACGCGCAGGGCGCGTTCAACGTCGCCTCGGGCAGTCCCGCCGCGGTCGGGGAGATGGCCGAGGGCCTCGCGGCCGCGATGGGCGGCCCCCCACCTGAGGTCACCGGCGAATTTCGTCTCGGCGACGTGCGACACGTGTTCGCCTCGACCCGGCGCGCGGCCGCGGAGCTGGGATTTCGCGCCCGGGTGGATCTCGCCTCGGGGATGCGGGAGTTCGCCGGCGCGGAGCTGCGCGAGCCGGTCTAGTCATCTAGGGGCGTCAGCCGCCGATCGCGCTCATCGTCCGCGGCGGCGGCACGAAGCCGGGCTCGTTGACCCGGTGCTTCAGCTCCTTGCGCCACACGGCGTCGCGCACGATCTGCTCGATCTCGGAGTCCGTCGCCCCGGCGCGAAGCGGCTCGCGAAGGTCGGTCTCGCGGATCGAGAACAGGCAGGTGCGCAGCTGTCCGTCGGCGGTGAGCCGGATGCGGTTGCAATCGGCGCAGAACGGCTCGGAGACGGGGTTGATGAAGCCGATCTCGCCGCCGCCCCCGTCGGCGAAGCGGTAGACCCGCGCCGTCGCGTGCGGCTCGCGCGGAAGCTCCTCCAGCGGGTGCCGGGCCGCGATCAGCTCGCGGACCTCCGCGCCACTCAGCACGGCGTCCGTGCTCCAGGCGCGGTCGCCGTCGAGCGGCATGAACTCGATGAACCGCACCTGAAAGCTCTCGGACCGCGCGAGCTCGCAGAAGCGGAAGACCTCGTCCTCGGTGAAGTCGCGCATCGCGACGGCGTTGACCTTGATCGGGCGGACACGCTCGTAACCGGCGATCGCCGCCAGCCCGCGCAGAACCTGGGGGAGGGCGTCGCGGCGGGTGATCTGGTGGAAGCGGTCGCGCGCCAGCGAATCGACCGAGACGTTGATGCGGTCGATCCCCGCGGCGACCAAGCGGCCGGCATCGCGCTCGAGCAGATAGCCGTTCGTCGTCAGCGAGAGGTCGGTTACGCCCGCGACCCGCCGCAGCATCCCGACGAGCCGCGGGAACTCGCGGCGCGCGAGCGGCTCGCCGCCCGTCAGCCGCAGGTCGCTGACGCCCAGGCCCGCCAGGACCCGCACCACGCGCTCGATCTCCTCGAAGGTCAGGATCTCGTCGCGCTCGAGCCAGCGCATGCCCTCGGCGGGCATGCAGTAGCGGCAGCGGAAGTTGCAGCGATCGGTGACCGAGACCCGCAGGTCGGTGATCGCCCGCCCGTGAGCGTCGCGAAGCACAGGTGTGGCCATGCCGCGATCGTCGCCCATTCAGGTTTCCGATCCGTTTCGGGCCAGCAGGTCGACGGCGTGGGGCAGGGCGGCGGCGATGGCCGCTCCGGCCTGCTCGATCGCGGGCGGGTTGCCCGGGAAGTTGATCACCAGCGCGCGACCGCGGGAGCCGGCGGCGCCGCGTGAGAGCATCCACTTGTCGGTGTGCTCGCGGGAAACCAGGCGCATCGCCTCGGAGATACCCGGCGCCTCGCGCTCGAGAACGTCGCGGGTCGCCTCCGGGGTGACGTCATCTGGCGAGAGGCCCGTGCCGCCGCTGGTCAGGACGAGGTTCGCGCTGCCCTCGTCGCACCACCAGCGGATTCGCTCCGCGATCTCCTCGCGCCGGTCCGGGACGACCTCCGCGCCGATCACCTCGGCGCCGATTCCCGCGGCGAACGCGGCGAGCGCAGGGCCGCTTCTGTCCTCCGCCTTGCCGGCGGAGCGGGTGGTGGAGACGGTCAGCGCAACCGCGCGGATCGGCTCGAGCGCGTCGCCCCCGTGGCTCAATCTGCCCTCCAGTCGCCGCTTCGCCCGCCGGACTTCGACACCAGCCGCACCCGTTCGATGGTGACCCCTCGCTCGATCCCCTTGACCATGTCGTAGACCGTCAGGGCCGCGACCGAGCATGCGGTCATCGCCTCCATCTCGACCCCGGTCCGGGCGGTCGTCGCCACCTCGGCGGAGATCGAGACGGTCCCGTCCTGGGCGTCGACGCTCCCGTCGATGTCCACGTGGTCCAGGGCGAGCGGATGCGCCAGCGGGATCAGCTCCCAGGTCCGCTTCGCCGCGCCGATGCCCGCCAGCCGCGCGGTGCCGAGCACGTCGCCCTTGGGGGCGTCGCCGGCGGCCACGGCGGCGGCTGTGGCGGGGCTCATCCGCACGCGCGCCTGCGCCCGCGCGCGGCGAGCGGTCACCTCCTTGGCGCCCACGTCGACCATCCGCGCCGAGCCCGACTCGTCGAGATGCGTCAGCCGCGGCGCGTCGAGCGTGGGCAAGGATCCCTCGACCCGGCTGTGCCTCCCGTTCGCGATCTCCTGCTTCCAGATGGGCGCCTCCGCCTTGATGCGGTCGATCGCCTCCCGGGCTGCTGCGAACGCCTCGCCCCGGTGAGCCGCCGAGACCGCGACGACCACGCTGGGCTCACCCAGCGGCACGATGCCGAGACGGTGCTCGGCGCCCGCCGCCTGGAGGCCGTGCGCGGCGCCGACGTCGGCGAGGATCGCGGCGATCCGCTCCTCGGCCATTTCCGTGTAGGCCTCGTACTCCAGGGCCTCGACCTCGCGCGTGACGCCGGCAAACACGACGATCGCGCCCGCGCCCGGCCGGCTCACCGACGCGGCGAGCCGGTCGACCGACAGCGGCTCCGCGCTCACCCGCGCCCCCGTGCGAGCGCCCGCTCCGCCACTCACCGGGGGGACGAGGGCAAGCTCGTCGCCGTCGGTCAGGGGCGCCTCCTCGCCGACGTACTCCCGGTTCACGGCGGCGCGGATATGCGGCGCTCCCGCCAGCTCGCCGAGCCCCGGCTCCTCCGCGAGCTCACGCAACGCGTCCGCGACGGTCGCGCCGTCGCCGAGCTCCAGGGTCAGCCGGTCGCGCCCCGCGTGCTCGCGAAGCACGGCGAACAGCCTGACCGAGACTTCCATCAGCCCATCGTAGGACCGGGGGCGGGCCGCGGCAGGGGGCCGGCGACCGAGGCGGGCAGCAGCTCGACGTCGACCTCCGTTCCGGCGACGACGACCTCGACGCCGGGCGGCAGGATCGCGAGGCCGTCGGCGCCGAGCATCGAGGTCAGCACGTGCGAGCCCTGCGGGCCCGTCGGCATGGCCACCAGCCGGTCCGCCCGATCCAGCCGGCAGCGGACGAGCTCGGCGCGACCGGGCGGCTTGGAGAGGTCGCGGCCGAGAGCGGCGCGGACCCTGGTGGCGCCGGGATCGGCCCCGAGCATGGCGCGGATCGCGGGCCGCGCGAAGACGATGAAGGTGACCATCGCCGAGACGGGGTTGCCCGGCAGGCCGAAGACGAGCGGCCCCCCCGCGAGCTCTCCGAACCAGGTCGGCTTTCCCGGACGCAGGGCGACCCGCCAGAAGACCTCCTCGACGCCCAGCGCCCCCAGCGCCCCCTTCACGTGGTCGTGCTCGCCGACCGAGACCCCGCCGCAGACGACGGTGACGTCGGCCTCGAGGGCGCGCCCGAGCGCCGCCTCGGTGGCTGAGCGCGAGTCGCCGACGACCTCGCTCGCGATCACCTCGGCGCCGGCCGCGAGGGCCAGGGCCGCCACCGAGTAGCCGTTCGAGTTGCGAACTCCGCCGGGTCGCAGCTGCGCGCCGGCGGCGTGCAGCTCGTCGCCGGTGGCCAGGAGGTGGAGGCGCGGGCGCTGCGCGCACGGAACCCGCCCCGCGCCGGCGCTCGCCAGGACGCCCAGCTCGGTCGCGCCGATCTGCTCACCGGCGCGCAGGACAGTGTCGCCGCGTCGCACATCTTCGCCCGCGCGCCTGACGTTGTCGCCCGCGTCGGCGCCGGCCAGGATCCGCACGCCGCGGCCGGCGGTCCGCGTGTCCTCGACCCGGATCACCGCGTCGGCGCCGGCGGGTACCGCAGCTCCCGTTGAGATCGCGACGGCCTCGCCCGGGCCGAGCTTCCCGCCCCAGGGTCGCCCGGCGGCCGATTCGCCGGCAATCGCCAGCGTCGCCCCCGAGCTCGCGTCGGCGGCGCGAGCCGCGAACCCGTCCATCGCGGAGTTGTCGAAAGCCGGGACGTCGTCGCGAGCGGCCACGTCGCCGGCGAGCGTGCGCCCGAGCGCCAGCTCGAGGTCGACCTCCTCGGCGCCGAGCGGTCGCGCCCTCTCCAGGACTGCGGCGCGGGCGTCCTCGATCGACAACATCACGGCGAACGGTAGTGAGCGCTGCGAGACTCGGGCGATGGAGCCGGTGGTGGCGATACTCGCCGGAGGCCGGGCCAGTCGCATGGGCGGCGCGAAGGCCGGACTGGAGCTGGCCGGGGAGACGATGCTCGGGCGTATGGCTGGGCTCGCCCGCCTGGCAGGCCTGGAGCCGCTGGTCGTCGCCAAGCCGGGCACCGAGCTGCCGGATGCACGCGCCCGCGTCCTGCGCGAGCCGGCGGAGCCCGAGCATCCGCTGGCGGGCGTCGTGGCGGCGCTCGGTGAGGTGGGCGCGGGGCTGGTGGTCGTCGCCTGCGACATGCCGCTCGTGCCCCCGGCGCTGCTGCGCAGGCTGGCCCGGGCCGAGGGCCTCGTCGTCTGCCGATCCGGGCGCGGCCTCGAGCCGCTGCTCGGTCGCTACCCGGCGGCCGCGGCGGCGCCGCTTGCGGGGGCAATCGAGCGCGGCGAGCCGGCGGCCCGCGCCGTGGAGGCGCTCGCTCCCGAGGTGCTGGGCCCGGTCGAGCTCGCGGCGTTCGGCGAGCCGGAGGTCTTCCTTACCAACGTCAACACTCCGGCGGACGCCGCTCGCGCCGCGGCGCTCATCGCCTCTCGACGGTGACGCGCGCGTTGTAGTCGGGGATCCCGGCGTCGGGCGAGCGCACGCCGTCGGCGATCAGGACGTTGCCCTCAGGCCAGTGAACCTGCACGTTCCCGGGGGCGATCGGAGCCGTCAGGACGGTGCCCTCCATCGCCCCGGTGTCCGAGCGCACGATCACGGCGTCGCCGTCGGCCAGGCCGCGCGCGGCCGCGTCGGACGCCGCGATCAGCACCGCCTCGCGTGTCGCTCCGTTCAGCGAGTCGCGGCGCTCGTGGACGATCGAGTTGAACTGCTTGCCGCGCCTGGTGGCGAGGGCGAGCTTGCCGTCGGGCGGTGCGGGGTCCGGAACCTCGACGTCGCTGAAGTGGGCCAGGCCGTCGCCGGTGGGGAACTCCCAGCCCTCGCAGAGCCGCGCGCCGCCGTACTGCACCTCGTCGCCCGCCTCGGCGAGCGTCTCGATCCCCGCGTAGAGGGGCACGACCGCGGCGATTTCCCGGCGGATCTCGGGTGTTCCCGCAAAGCGCACCTTCTCCGCGAGGTCGGGCCGAACCCGGGCGGCGAGCTCGGTCAGCACCTCCCATTCGGGGCGGGCCTCACCGATCCGCGGGCCCTCGATCTCCGGGCTGAAGATGATCCGCCGCTCGGTCGACGTCTCCGTGATCCCGCCCGCCATCTCGTAGCGCGTCGTCGCCGGCAGCACCAGCACCTCCTGCCCCGGCTCGACCAGCATCTGGGTCGAGGGGACGATGTCCATGTGCACGCGCAGCGGGATCGCCGCGAGCGCCGCCCGGGTGCGGTCCGGGTCGGGCATGACGTCGACGAAATTGCCCCCGGAGGCGAACAGGAAGTCGAGCTCTCCGCGCCCGGCCGCGTCGAGCATCTCGGGGGCTGTCTTGCCCCGCGCCGAGGGTACGTCGAAGCCCCACTCTCCAGACAGCTCGGACGCGCCCGCGTCGCCGACGACAGCGCCGCCCGGGAACGCAGTGGAGTAGCAGCCCATCTCCGCGCCGCCCTGCACGCCGGAGTGGCCGCGGATCGGCATCAACCCGCAGCCCTCGCGCCCGACGAACCCGCGCGCGAGGGCGAGGTTCACGAGGGCGCGGACGTTGTCCTCGCCGCGCTCGTGCTGGGTCACCCCCATGCTCCACACGAAGACTGCGCGGTCGGCCTCGGCGAGCATCCGCGCGAACTCCTCGATCTCGGCGCGGGTCGTGCCCGAGCCCTGCTCGATTCGCTCCCACGGGGTCGCCTCGAGCGCGGTGCGCAGCTCGGGCCAGCCGTCGGTGTGGGCCTCCACGAAGTCCCGGCGCAGGGCGCCGCGCTCGGCGATCGCCTTCAGCGCGCCGGAGAGGAACGCGACGTCGCCGCCGATGGCCAGCGGGAAGTGGCGGTCGCAGATCCGCGTGCCGAACAGCGCGCTCTCGAGGTTCGACGGGATCCAGTAGCGGTCCATTCCCGGCTCGCGATAGGGGTTGACCACGGCGACCCTGGTGCCCGCCTTCTTCGCCAGGTGCAGGTACTTGGTCGTGACGGGCTGGTTGTTGGCGACGTTGGAGCCGACGAAGACGATCAGGTCGGTTCCGATCCAGTCGCTGTAGGAGCAGGTCGTCGCGGCGACGCCCAGCGCCTCCTTGAGGCCGAACGTGCTCGGCGAGTGGCAGACGCGCGCGGCGTTGTCGATCGAGTTCGTGCCCAGGGCGCGGGCCGCCTTCTGGGCTGCGTAGTAGGTCTCGTTCGCCGTGCCGCGGCTGGTCAGGTAGAAGCCGATCCGGGCGGGATCGCTTGCGGCCACGCGAGAGCTCATCAGCTCGAGCGCGACGTCCCAGCCGACTCGCTCGAAGCCTCGCTCGCCGCGACGGCGGAGCATGGGGTGGGGGAGGCGGCCGAGCCCGCGCAGCTGGGCGCCGCTCAGCCGCTCCAGCGAGGCCGACGTCACCAAGGAGTGCGGGGTCGAGCGCCGCCATCGTGTTCATGCGCAGCAGCCGCAGCCGGATGTTGCAGAGGTGGACGCCGTCGATCGTCCAGTCGCGCAGGCCGCTCGTGCCGAGGGCGCACCCGTCGCAGACGCCCTGGCTGAGGATGCGCCAGGCAAAGCCCGCGTTGTCGCGGTTCTCGGCGATCGCGCGGAATACCTCGCGGTAGTTGTTCGGCCGCTGCTCGCCGATCCCGAAGGGCTTCCTGCTCGCCCAGATCGACGGGGTCGGGCCGCGTTTCGGCTTACGCAACATCCTGCGTCAATAAGTTAGTGCGATGGAGCTACCGGCCGATCCCACCGGCGCGCCCGCCTCGCGGATGCTGGTCTCGATCGAGCGCGAGGGCCAGAGCGACGAGGTCGCCATCGAGGAGCCTCTGGAGATCAGGGTCGGCGGCGAGCCCGTCGCCGTGACCATGCGCACGCCCGGGGACGACGAGGAGCTCGCTCTCGGGTTTCTTTTCGGCGAGGGCCTGATCGACGGGCCGCGGGGCGCCGGCCCGACCGGGGACCTCGCGGGCAACGTAATCGAGGTCGAGGGGCCGCTCACCCGCGAGCCGGCGACGCGCCGCTTCTACACGACCTCCTCGTGCGGGGTGTGCGGCAAGGGCGCGCTGGAAGAGGTCGACGTCGCGGCGCCGACGCCCGCCTCCGGGCCGACCGTCCCACGCGCGCTGCTGGCCTCGCTCCCGGGCCGGCTCGAGCAGCCGGGCTTTCGGCGAAGCGGCGGGCTGCATGCCACGGGGCTCTTCTCGCCCAGCGGCCGGCTCCTGGCCGTGCGTGAGGACGTCGGGCGCCACAACGCCATGGACAAGGTCATCGGCTTCGCCCTCGCCGCCGAGCTCGTCCCGCTCGCCGGCAAGCTCCTTTGCGTCAGCGGGCGCCTCGCCTTCGAGCTCGTGCAGAAGGCGGCCGTCGCCGGGTGCCCGGTGCTCGTCGGGGTCGGCGCCCCGACCTCGCTTGCGGTCCAGCTCGCGCGCGACCGTGGCATGACCCTCGGCGGCTTCGCGCGGGGAGGCCGGGTCACGATCTACGCGGACGGCGGGCGCGTCAGCTGACCTGCGCGGCGGGCCGCGTTCCGGACGCTGCCCCGGCCCGCCACTACGATGCGCGCGTGACCGACGCCCCGACCGTGTTGATCATGGCCGCGGGCGAGGGGACGCGCATGCGCTCCTCGACCCCGAAGATGCTTCATCCCGTCTGCGGGCGGCCGATGATCGCCTGGCCTGTCGCCGCCGCCCGTGAGGCCGGCGCGGGGCGCGTGGGCGTGATCGTGTCGCCGAACCGCGACCTGTCCGGGGCGATGCCCGAGGGCACGGAGACGATCGTCCAGCCCGAGTCCGACGGCACGGGCGGCGCTCTGCGTGCCGCCATCGGCGTCGTGCGCGACTCCGGCACCGTGGTCGTGCTGCCGGGCGATCACCCGCTGGTCTCGACGGGGGTGATGGAACGGCTCCTCGCCGCGCACCAGAAGGCGGGTGCCGCCGCCACGGTGCTCACCGCGATCATGGACGAGCCCGGCAGCTACGGCCGCATCGTCCGCGACGCCGACGGCGACGTTGCGCGGATCGCCGAGGCGAAGGCGGGCGCCGGCGACGCGAGCGACGAGGAGCTAGCCATCAGGGAGGTCAACAGCTCCATCTACGCCTTCGACGGCGCCGCGCTGGCAGGCGCGCTCGAGCGCCTCACCAACGACAACGCCCAGGGCGAGTACTACCTGGGCGACGTGCTGCCGCGGATTCGCGAGGGCGGCGGGCGGGTCGTTGCGCACGTCGAGGACGACCCGCACGTGAGCCTGGGCGTCAACGACCGCGCCGACCTGGCCGTGGTCGAGGCCGAGGCCCGCAGGCTCATCGCCCGCGACCACATGCTCGCCGGCGTGACCATCGTCGACCCGGACTCGACCTGGATCGACGCCGGCGTCGAGATCGCCGCCGACGCCAGGGTCGAGCCGGGGTGCGCCCTGACGGGCGCCACGCGCGTCGGCGCCGGCGCGGTGATCGGGCCGCACTCGACGCTCGTCGACGCGACGGTCGGCGAGGGCGCCCGGGTCCTGCGCTCGCACCTCGTCAGCTGCGACGTCGGCGCGGACGTGTCGGTGGGGCCCTTCGCCTACCTCCGCCCCGAGGCCGTGATCTCCGACGGCGCGAAGGTCGGCACGTTCGTCGAGGTCAAGAAGTCGCGCATCGGCCCGGGTGCGAAGGTCCCGCACCTCGCGTACATCGGCGACGCCGACATCGGTGCGGGGGCGAACATCGGCGCCGGATCGATCACCGCCAACTACGACGGATTCGCGAAGCACCGGACGAAGATCGGGGAAGGTGCGCGAATCGCGGTCAACACCTCCTTCGTCGCCCCGGTTGAGGTCGGGGACGGTGCATACACTGGCGCCGGCGCCGTGATCCGGGAGGATGTTCCGGACGGAGCCCTGTCGGTGACCAAGGGCGAGCAGCGAAACATCGAGGGATACGCGGAGAAGAGGGCCGCGAGATCGGACGAGTCGTAACGATGAGCACCGTTGAAGAGCGCCCGAGCTCGCTGAGCTCGATCACCCACGATTACACGAAGCGCCTGATGGTGTTCGGAGGCCGCGCGTCGCAGGAGCTCGCCGGCAAGATCGCCGAGCGCCTCGACGTCGATCTCGGCCAGGTCGACCTGCGGACCTTCGCCGACGGCGAGGTCTACTGCCGCTACAACGAGTCGATCCGCGGCGCGGACGTGTTCCTCGTGCAGTCCACCGCCGCCAACGGCGCGCAGGGGATGACCCCCAACGACGCCCTCATGGAGCTGCTGGTGATGATCGACGCGGCCCAGGGCGCGTCTGCCCACCGGATCATCGCCGTGATGCCCTGGTTCGGCTACGGCCGCCAGGACAAGAAGTCGCAGCCGCGCGAGCCGATCTCGGCCCGCGTCGTCGCCAAGTGCCTCGAGTCGATCGGCGTCGACCGCGTCCTCACCATGGACCTCCACTCCGGTCAGGTGCAGGGCTTCTTCGAGGTGCCGGTCGACCACATGACGGCCATGCCGATGCTCACGCAGTACTTCCTCGACCAGCAATTCCCCGAGGAGCTGGTGATCGTCTCCCCCGACGCCGGCCGCGTGAAGGTGGCCCGCAACTTCGCTCGCAAGCTCGGCACCCACTGGGCTGTCATGGAGAAGGAGCGGCCCGCCCAGCAGGTCGCCGAGATCGGCTACGTGGTCGGCGACGTTCGCGGCAAGACCGCCGTGCTGGTCGACGACATGATCGACACCGCCGGCACCCTCTGCGCCGCCGCGAAGACCGTGCTCGAGGAGGGCGCCGCGCGCGTCATCGCCTGCGCCACGCACGGCGTCTTCTCGGGCCCCGCCTTCGAGCGCCTTCCCTACGAGGAGTCGGGCATCGAGCGCATCGTCGTGACCGACACCATCCCCCTGCGCCCGGGGTACCCCGACAACATCACGCTGCTCTCCTCCGCGCAGACCCTCGCCGACTCGATCCGCCGCATCTTCGCCGACGACTCGGTCAGCGAGATCTTCGCAGGGGAGAATCAGCTCTTCTAGAGCTGATTCGGTCCGGTGAGGGGCTTTAGCCCCGAAAGCAGCATGTAAGGCCGGCGCAGCCGGTCGCAAGTGTTTGCAATCAGCTCTTCTAGAGCTGATTCGGTCCGGTGAGGGGCTTTAGCCCCGAAAGCAGCATGTAAGGCCGGCGCAGCCGGTCGCAAGTGTTTGCAATCAGCTCTTCTAGAGCTGATTCGGTCCGGTGAGGGGCTTTAGCCCCGAAAGCAGCATGTAAGGCCGGCGCAGCCGGTCGCAAGTGTTTGCAATCAGCTCCAGCCGGGCTGCGAGCTCTTGGCCCGGTCGAGCGGGGTGTTGTGCAGATAGGCGAGCTTCGCCTTCGCGTCCCAGCTCGAATCGGAGCCCTGGCACTTCGCCTTCACGTAGCCGCCGTGCTGCACGAGCAGGTCGAGATCGGTGATGGCGAACGTGCCGTTCACGAGGCGGCCAATCGGAAAGTCGAGCTGGGGGCCGCCGACGAAGTCGGCCGAGCCCTTCAGGGCCTGGCCGATTCTTCCCTTGTCGACGATCGTGATCTGAAGGTCCCCGTTCCAGAGGTGGAGCCGAACGTGGCCCGTCTTCCGCCCGTTGAACAGGTCGGCGTCGAAGCCGTAGACCAGGCACCCGCCCGAGCCGTTGTCGATGCAGAGTGTCGCCTGCCCGATCCCGACGTTGGACCCGGGCGGGCAGAGCGCACGAGCCTGGTCCGTGCTCGTGGCGATGAGGCGGGCCTTGCAGACCGGCGCCGCCTTGGGGTGGAGCTTGAACTGGTGGTCGAAGGTCACCTTCAGCTCGTCGATGGGCGCGGGGAAGACGGTCGGCGCCGTCGGAGTCCCGGGGTCCGTCGCATCCAGGCTGGAAACGTGCACGTCGAGCGAGCCGCGCACGAAGGTGTTTTTCGGAGTCACGGACGGGAAGAACTGGCTTGCCAGTGCGGCGGCATTGTCGGTGGACGCGCGGGCGAATACGGCATGCAGGGGCGCAATCACCAGCACGAAGACGGCGAACCCCAACACCGCACTGCGATGGAGCCGGTGCCGCGCTTCGTTGGTCGCGCCCCGCACGTCGTGCCGACCTTACGCCCGCCGCAGGAAGCCGTCAACCCGGGCCCCAAGAAAGCGGTCTGACCCCTATGGGCCAAGAGCGCACCCCGCTCCCCCGGCCGATTCAAGGTGGTGCAGTCAGATCCCCAGGTCGGACACTCGCCATTCGCCGTGCACCTCCTCCAGCTGAAAGGTCCGGAACTGCGGCGGCCCGCCGCCGGGGACCCGGATCGAGGCGTCGATGGCCGCAAGGTTGCCGCTGATGCGCACGTCGCGGATCCGCACCTCGGAGTGAGCCAGCGTGCCGCCGCCTCCCGCGCCCACCGCGTCGGCGCAGCCGCCGTCGATCTTGCCGCCCGAGAGCTGCGCGGCGGCCTGCTCGAGCGTCTTGCGCTGCGAGGAGGCGAGCAGCGCGCACACGCGGGCGTAGTCCTTGTCGCGCGCCGCGGCGAAGAAGTCCTCCAGCACGGACTGGGCGCGGTCGGCCTCGGTGGGCGGATCCGAGAAGGGACCCGCGTCGAGCGCGGCGAGCGCGATGATCGCGGCGCCCACCACGAGCAGGATCACGGCGATCCGCCGCCGCGCGTAGGGGCTGAGGATTCCCACCGGCCGAACCTACCGTTCGCCGTCCCGGCACCGGGCTATGTTCTGGGCGATGGACGACAACACCCTCGAGTGGCTCGACATCCTCGGCAAGGCGCTGATGGTCGCGGCCGTCGGCGTGCTCGTTCTCTCGTTGATCGGGGCGGTCGCCATCGGAAGCTCCTCGTCGGACATAGAGCTCATCGGCCAGTTCCAGCAACAGAACAAGGGCACGCTGGCGGTGATGGTGCTCGGGTTCGGATTCACCTCGGCGGGCGTCCTCGCGGGCCTCGGCGCGATCGTCCGGCTGCTGGTCGGCCGCGAGCGCTCGGGTGAGTAGCACTCCGGGCCGGCCGCGGATCCGCGTCGGCCACAAGGGGGCCGACGCCCTGGCGCCGGGGAACACGGCCGCGAGCTTCGCCGCCGCCGTCGAGGCCGGAGTCGACCTGATCGAGTTCGACGTCCTGCGACCCCGCTCGGACTTCGAGCGCGCCGAGGACTGGCGCCGCGCCAAGGCGGGGCCGGGCGCACCCGGGTCGGCCCCGCTCCTGGTGGCCCACGATTGGGGTGACGCCGCCCGCCGCGACCCGCTCACCCTCGACGAGGCGCTGAGCCTCTTCGCGCGCGACCCGTTGCGCGAGGTCGAGATCAACCTCGACCTCAAGGTCGCCGGACGCGAGGACGAGGTGGTCGCGGCGCTCCGCGCCCACGACCTTGTCGGCCGGGCGAGGATCTCCACCATGGAGGAGGGCTCGGTGCGTGAGGCGCACCGCCTGGCTCCCGACCTGCGGGTGGGGTGGACCGTGCCGAGGACCACTCGCGACTGGCCCAACATCCGCTGGGCGCGCCCGCTGCTCCTCGCCGGGGTCGCCGCGATGCGCTCGCGCCTGCCCCGTACGGTGACCCGCCGGGCGCCTGAGCTCGGCGCCTCGTCGATCTGGGCCTACCGCGCGATCGTCACGCCGGCCCTGGCCCGGGCCTGCCGCTCGATCGGCGCCGAGCTGATCGTCTGGACCGTCGACGACCCCAAGGAGGTGGCAAGGCTCGTGGACATGGGAGTCGACGGGATCTGCACGAACGACCCGCGGCTTCTGCAGGGATAATCCGCGCGATGGAGATCGCTGTGCCCATCATCCGGGCGCTGCTCGTGGGGGTCTTTGCGCTCGCGGGGGCAGCCAAGCTGGCTGACCTCGAGGGCTCCCGCGCGGCGGTACTCGGATTCGGCGTTCCCGAGCGCCTGGCGCGGGTGACGGGAACGCTGCTCCCGATTGCCGAGCTGACGATCGCAGGGCTCCTCCTGTTCGGCGGGACGGCGCGAGCCGGGGCGGTGGGCGCCTTTCTGCTGCTCCTCGCCTTCTGCGCGGGGATCGCCAACGCGATGCGCCGCGGGGAAGCTCCGGACTGCCATTGCTTCGGCCAGATCCACTCGGAGCCGGCCGGGCCCAGGACCCTGGCCCGCAACGGCGCGCTCGCCGGCCTCGCCGCGATCGCCGCATTCGCCGGGAGCGGCCCGGGCGCGGGGCTCGAGGACGCCGGCTCGCTGAGCGGCGCCGCGGTCGCCGCGATCGTGGGCGCCCTGCTGCTCGCCGCCGTCGTGGGGGCCGCCGCGATGGCACTGCTCGGGCTCCTGCGCCAGAACGGCCGGCTCCTGCTGCGCGTCGAGGCGCTGGAGGGCGCCCTGCGCGCGCGCGGCATCGCCATTCCCGAGGTCCAGGCGCCCTCGGAGCCCGGGCTCGCGCCCGGAAGCCCAGCCCCGGCATTCGAGCTCACCGACGTGATCGGCGGTCAACGGATCAGCCTCGAATCGCTGCGCGCGGCCGGAAAGCCGGTGCTGCTCTTCTTCACCGACCCCGGCTGCGGGCCATGCCGGGCGCTGCTGCCGCGGATCGGCGAGTGGAGACGGGCGCACTCCGGGACGTTGACGGTCGCCGCCATCACCCGGGGAGATGCCGAGCGCATGCGCCCCGAGGCCTCAGAGCACGGCGTCGAGCCCGTGCTTGCGGAGCCTGCGGACCGGATGGTCTCCGAGGCGTACGAGGCGCGGGCCACGCCGAGTGCCGTCCTGGTCGACGCGCAGGGGCGGATCGCTTCCGCCGTCGCCGCCGGCGAAGCTGCGATCGCGGCTCTCGTCCAGCGGACAACCGCCCCCGCCCTTCAGGTGGAGCAGTTGCGGCCCGCCGCGAAGCCCGGCGACCCCCTCCCGGGGACGAACGGCATCACGGATCTCGACGGCGTCGCGACGGAGCTCCCGAGCGTCCTCGCGGGCCGCGAGCGGGTGCTGGTCTTCTGGGACCCGAATTGCGGGTTCTGCCGCAGGATGGTGGGCGACCTGAACGCCCTCGAACGCGACGAGCCCGGGGCGGGCGGATCGCTGGTCCTGATCTCCCGCGGTGACGCCCAGGCGAACCGCGACCAGGGGATCCGGGCCCCGATCCTGCTCGAGGCGAGCTTCGAGCTCGGGCCCAAGGTCGGGGTTCGCGGCACGCCGTCGGCCATTCGGGTGAGCGCCGACGGCCGGGTCGCCTCGGAGGTGGCGGTCGGCGCGGACGCCGTCCTGGCGCTCGCTCGCGGCGCCGCCTAGCGCCGCGCCGCATTGTCAGCTAGCGGACAATCCATCGCCCCGCGGCCCTCGACGGCCCGCCGGCTGTGGAAGGATCACGCCCGTCATGGCGGGGAGAGCGGCTGGCCTTGATTCGATCGCACGCGATCTCGCTGGCGGGGCGATTTCGCGGCGTACCGCGCTGCGGAGGTTCGGCGGAGTCGCGCTGGCCGCGCTGGTGCCCGGAGCCCTGTTCGCCGACCCGGCCCTCGCCCGCTGTCCCAAGCACCGTCGTTGCCACGGCAAGTGCTGCCCCAAGCACGCGCACTGCCATCACGGCAAGTGCAAGTGCAAGCGCGGCTATGCGAAATGCGGCAAGCACTGCCGCGATCTCGACACCGACGAGCGCAACTGCGGGCGCTGCGGGCACCGCTGCGCCGACGGCGAGACCTGCCGCCACGGCCACTGCAGGGCGCCGGCGCCGCAACAGGTCTGCGGCAACGGCGTGCGCGAGGGGTCGGAGCAGTGCGACGGCACGGACATGGCGGCTCCGCTGCACGTCGCTCGACCTGGGCTTCGTGGCGGGACGCTCGCATGCGCGTCGACGACTGCACCTACGACACGTCCGCCTGCATCTCGGCACGGCCTGGACGGCGACACCCGAGACTGCTACCCGGGCCCGGCAGGAAGCAACGGCGTCGGGACCTGCCATGCGTGACCGGCGTCTGCGTGGGCGGAGCCTGGGGCGCGTGCGTCGGCGAGGTCCTGCCGGTGCAGGAGACCTGCAACGGCCTCGACGAGAACGTGCGACTGGCATCGTCGACGACTGCTGATTGCATCCCAGGACTCCGATTGCCCCGACGGCACCGATACCCATACGCCCAACGACGCGCGTCTGCAATCCGGGCGACCTGCGGTCTGCGACCCCTGCCGGGCTGTGTGGCGGCGCCCTGCACTCAGCCCACCGATTGCCCCGACAGGTCCGCGGAGTGCAAGACGGCGACATGCGTGGGGGGCGGCTGCCAGTACACCGACTACCCGCAAATCGGCCAGGCCTGCTCCGCAGGGGTCGGCGGATGCCGTCGCGACGGAACCATGGTCTGCGACGGCAGCGGCTCGGTCTTCTGCGACGCGGTGCCAGGCACCCCGGAGGCGCAGGAGACCTGCGGCAACGGCATCGACGACGATTGCGACGGCGTGGTCGACAACGGATGTCCGGGCACTCCGTGCGGAGTGGACGGCGACTGCGTCAGCACCCACTGCGTGAACGGCGTCTGCTGCAACACCGCCTGCGCCGGCGAGTGCTTCACCTGCAGCGGGACCGGCGGCACCTGCGTCCCCCGCCCGAACGGCACCCCGTGCGCGGGAGGAACATGCGACGGCTCGGGGGGCTGCACCCCTTCGGGGTGAGCGATCGGCGCGGCGTGACTACGCCCGGCCTGCGATCCCGGGCGTCCTGACCACGCCGCGCGATTCGAAGTACTCCCACTCCTGCTCGCCGAGCGGAGTCGCCGGGGCATCGGCGTAGACCCACTCGCGCATGATGCGGTGCCAGTTTCGCCGGGCCCCTACCTGTGCGAGCACGGCCAGCAGGCCGGTCTCCATGCGGCGGCCCATCAGCTCGTCAGCCGGCACCGACTCGCGGCGCATCAGCGAGTAGTACTCCGAGCGCGGGTCGGTGGTGGACTCGATGACCTTCATGACCCGGCGCGCCGAGGGCTGGTACTCGCGGTCCTCCAGGTACCACCCGCCGACCACCATGACGTGCTCCATCAGGCGCTCGGCGTCGAGCTTGGAGGGATTCTTGACGAACCCCAGGTCGTGCAGCGCCTGGCGCAGCGCCTCAGGGTCCTTCCGCGACGCCGCATCGACCGCTCGCTGCTCGAGCTCGATCTGCTCCGGGTCGAGGCGCTTGGTCATCCCGAAGTCGAGGAATGCCACCCGGCCGTCGCGCATCAGGATGTAGTTGCCCGGGTGGGCGTCGGCGTTGAAGTGCTGGAGGTGGTAGATCGAGCCGAAGCAGAAGCGGAAGACGATCTCGCCGAAGCGATCGCGCGTCTCCTGGTCCATCTCGCGGATCTCGTCGAATCCGTAGCCCTCGACGTATTCCGTCACAAGCACCCGGCGGTGGGAGAGCCGCGTGATCACGTCGGGGACGTAGATGAAGGGATGGTTGCGGTAGGCGCGGGCAAAAGTGCGGTGGTTCTGCGCCTCGTACTCGTAGTCGAGCTCCTCCAGCACGCGCTCGCGAAGCTCCTTCGCGACCGCGCCGGCGTCGAGACCTGGCGCCAGCGCCTTCGCGAGGCGCACGATCATTCCCGCGTTGGCGAGGTCGGCCTCCAGCGCCTCGGCCACGCCCGGGTACTGGATCTTCACCGCGACCTCGCGGCCGTCGACCAGCCGGGCGCGGTGAACCTGGCCGATCGACGCGGCCGCGAAGGCCTCCTCGTCGATGTGCTCGAACAGCTCGTCCAGCGGATCGCCCGCGTACTCCTCCTCCAGCACCTTCACGACCTGCGCCCATGGCATCGCCTCGGCGGAGTCGCGGAGCTTTCCGAGCTCCTCCTGGTAGAGCTCGGCGTACTCCGGCGGCAGGAACTCCGTGTCGATGAACGAGGCCAGCTGCCCCAGCTTCATCGCGGCGCCCTTCATCTCGCCCAGCACGGACGCCATGCGCCGCGCCGTCTCCAGATGCCGGGCCTCCAGCCGCTCCTCGGCGGCCTCGTCCGAGCGCGCCACGCCGGCCGCGCGGGTGCCCGCATAGCGGGTCGCCTGGGCGCCGAGCGCCGTCCCGAGCTTCGCCGAGCGCCGGATCCTTCCCTTCGGGATCTTGTGGTCGTCGGCCATCGAGTCAGGGTAGGCGACGCAGGACCGGTTGACACCTCCTCTGACCTGTGCGAAGGTCGACAGGTCTCATGTCCGAGCCAGGGGGCCCAGGCCTCGACGCCATCGCGCGCGAGCTTGCAAGCGGCGCGATCTCGCGGCGGGTTGCTCTGCGTCGCTTCGGCGGGGTTGCGATGGCCGCCCTGGTGCCCGGCGCTCTGCTCGCGGACCCGGCGCTGGCACGATGCCCCAAGGGCCGCCGCTGCCACGGCAAGTGCTGTCCCCAGCACGCCCATTGCAAGCACGGCAAGTGCAAGTGCGCTCACGGCTACAGCAAGTGCGGCAAGAAGTGCCGGAACCTGGGGACCGACGTCAAAAACTGCGGCAGGTGCGGGCACGCCTGCAAGTCCGGGGAGACATGTCAGGGGGGGCATTGCGTCGCGGCGGCGGAGTGCTCGACGCCTGACGACTGCCCGCAGCCCGCGACTTGCCTGAGCGCCACCTGCGTGGGCGGGCTCTGCGGCACCGAGGCGGTCGACCAGGGGATCCCGACGGACAACCAGACCGCCGGCGACTGCCAGCAGGAGGTCTGCGACGGCGCCGGCGGGACCACGATGATCGCCGACGACAGCGACCTGCCGGCCAGCCCCGGCCAGTGCTCCACAGCCGGCTGCAGCGACGGCAACGTCGTCACCACGCCGCTCAGCGCCGGAATGCCCTGCGACGAGAACGGCGGCAGCCAGTGCGACGGCTCGGGGAATTGCGTGGGAACCTGCGGCAACGGAACGACGGAGCCGGGCGAGGCCTGCGACGGCAACGATCTCGCCGGGCAGAGCTGCCAGTCCTTGGGATTCGCCGGCGGCACCCTGGCGTGCGCGGGCGATTGCCAGAGCTTCGACACGTCCGGCTGTTTCTGAGCCACTGCACGAGCGCCCTGGACGCAACCGCCTGCGATGACCGCAACGTCTGCGCTTCGGGAACGACCTCCCAGGGGCGGCGCCTGCACACCCTGAGCCGGCTCTCTATTCTCACCCGCCCATGGCCTCCGACAGGGCATCACTGAACGTCGCGGAGCGAACCGAGTTCGGTTCGCGCACGACTCGGCGCCTTCGCCGCGCCGGGCGCGTGCCGGGCGTGGTCTACGGCTCGGGCTCCGAGGCGCGGGCGTTCGACGCCTCCGAGCGCGAGGCGACCCACATCGTCGATCACGGCGGCGCCCTCATCGACGTCGTCTTCGAGGGCGGCGGCTCGACCCCCGTGGTCGTCAAGGATCAGCAGCGCCATCCGGTTCGCGGGCTCCCTCGTGCACCTGGACCTCATGGAGGTCAAGCTCGACGAGGAGATCGAGGCCGAGGTGGCCATCGAGCTCGTCGGCGTCGACGACGCCCCCGGCATCAAGGAGGGCGGCGTCCTCGAGCAGGTCAGCCACGAGATCCTGATCCGCGCGCTGCCCACGGCCATCCCCGAGTCGATCCCGGCGGATGTGTCCGGCATGGAGATCAACGACACGCTTCAGCTCAGCGCCCTGACCCCGCCCGACGGCGTCGAGTTCGTCGTCGCCGAGGACGCCGACGAGCCCACCATCGCCACCCTCTCGCCGCCTCGCGTCGAGGAGGAGCCCGAGCCGGAGCTCGAGGAGGAGGCCGAGCTGGTCGGCGAGGAGGGCGAGGAGCCCTCAGGCGAGGGCGAGGGCGAGCCCTCCGGCGAAGAGCCCTCAGGCGACGGCGACTCCGGCGAGGAGTAGCGCCCCATGGCGCTCCTGCGCCGCCGCAGAGCGTCTCGCCCCGAGCCCACCTCCGGGCCCGTGGACGTCCTCATCGTCGGCCTCGGCAACCCCGGCCGCGAATACGCGCGCACGCGGCACAACCTCGGGTTCGAGGTGGCGGCCGAGCTCTCGCGCCGGTGGGAGCTGCCGCGCGCCCGCGACCGCTTTGCGGGCCGGATAGCGGAGGGGCGCATGCGACCGGGCGGTCCGCGGGTGGCGATCCTGATTCCGCAGACCTACATGAACGAGTCGGGCGAATCCGCGGGACCGGCCCGGGGCTCGCTGAAGGTTCCGCTCGACCACACCGTCGCGGTGCACGACGAGATCGACCTCCCGTTCGGCGAGATCCGCTCGAAGCTGGGCGGCGGCGTGGCCGGCCACAACGGCCTGAAGAGCCTCAGGCGCGGTTTCGGAAGCACCGACTTCTGGCGCGTTCGCGCCGGGGTGGGCCGTCCCGACTCCTCGGATCCCGAGATCGTCTCCCGGCACGTGCTCTCCCGCTTCCGCGAGCCCGACGCGGAGGTGAGGGACCTGATCGCCCGCGCCGCCGACGAGGTGGAGCGGCTGATCGAGGAGATCCTCGCGGAGCCGGGCGAATGAGCGAGCTCACCAGCTACTCGGTGGAGGACGGGGTGGCGCTGCTGCGCCTGGATCGTCCGCAGTCGAGGAACGCCATCAACACGGCCATGCTCGCCGAGCTCCTCGAGCACGTCGCCGCCGCGCGCGCCGACGAGGAGGTTCGCGTCCTCGTCATCTCCTCGAGCGATCACATGAGCCTCTCGGCGGGCGCCGACGTGCGCGAGGAGCTGGGGGAGGGAGGTGGCGTTCGGCGCATGGAGCTGTTCGCCCGCCTCTACGACGACCTGACCGGGTTTCCCAAGCCCACGATCGCCGCATGCCACGGCGCCTGCGTCGGGGGCGGCGCGGAGATCGCGGTCGCCTGCGACCTGCGCGTGGCCGGCTCGAACCTGCGCCTGCGCTTCCCCGGCGGCACGCTGGGCGTGCCGGTCGGCCCCGCTCGCCTGGTCACGCTCTGCGGCCTCTCGGTCGCCAAGTACCTGCTGCTGACCGGCAAGGAGGTCAGCGCCGACCTGGCGTTCCGCTGGGGGCTCGTCCACAAGGTCGCCCCGGCCGCGGCCACCGAGGCCGCTGCCATGGAGCTCGCGGCGCAGGTGGCCCAGAACCCCCCCGAGGCCGTGGCGCGCCTGAAGCGGATGCTCCACGACTGGGACGGCGTGGTGGAGCGCTCGGAGGCTGAGGGCAGGGGTCAGGTGGAGTGGGAGCGCTCGGGCCCGGGCCTCCCGTACCACGGCTGATTCGCCTTCGCGGGCGCGTGACCAGCGAGCGACCGCGTCCGTGGAAAGGGCTGAGTGCGAATCAGCCCTATCCCCGATGCCCAGGCACGCCCGCGAGCGTACGGTCGCGATGGAGGCTGATTCCGCAAAGGAGATACGTCGAAATGAAGCTCACGCAGACACTGATCTCGATCCTCTACCTCGTCGCTCTCGGCTACCTCGGGCTCTACCTCTACGGGCTCTTCATGGGCGCCTACAGCCCGGGGCAGATGGCCGGCTTCTCGATCGTGGCCGCCATCCTGGGCGTCGTGTGCGCCGTGCACGCCATTCGAGTGCACCGGGCCATGCGCGATCCGAAGACGCACCAGGAGCTGGCTCGGAAAGCGCGCGCCCTGACCGAGCGCCGCGGCTTCTGAGGAGACCTGCCGCCGCGCGCCCGAGCCCGGCGGGAGAGCCGGAGGCGGCGGCCTTCCTAATATCGAGCGCCCTTGTCGCTTCGCTCGCTTCTGGAGATCGCTCACGGCGACGAGCGCTACCAGGCGCTCGCCTCCGCCCTCGCCGCCGGTGAGGGCGGCGTCGAGGCGCGCGCGAGCGGCCCGATCCGGGCCTACCTGCTCGCCGCGCTGCTCGACGAGGCCCTAGCCTCGCGCCCCGCCCTCGTGGTGGCCGCCGACGACGTTGGCGCGCGGGACGTCGCCCGCGACCTGGGTGCGTATCTCGCGCCTCGCCGGGTCCGCCACTACCCGTCGCGCGGAGTCGGGTACGAGTCGCACCTCTCGCCGGCGCCCCACCTGACGGGCCTTCGGATCGCCGCGCTCGACTCGCTGTCGGCGGGCGGCGACGAGCCGCCGGTTGTGGTCGCCAGCGCCGTGGCGCTGGCCGAGGCCATCCCGGACGCCTCGTTGCGGCCTGCCGGCTTCGCGATCGCCCAGGGCGAGGAGATCGACCTGACCGACGTCGCGGAGCTTCTGGTCGAGGCCGGCTACGAGCGGGTCGAGCAGGTGGAGGAGCGCGGCCAGTTCGCGCTGCGCGGCGGGATCCTCGACGTCTTCGGCGCCACCGAGGAGTCCGCCACCCGGCTGGAGCTCTTCGGTGACGAGGTCGAGTCGATCCGCCGCTTCTCCACCTTCACCCAGCGCTCGCTGGGAGACGCGGAGCGGGTGGAGATCGCTCCCGCCGCCGAGCTGGACGCCGAGCGCCGCGACCTGGCGGCGATCGCGCTCGAGGCCGCCCAGGAGGAGGGGGAGGAGCTCGACCTCAGCGAGGCCCTGCCCCTCGACCGCTTCGGCTCGCTCCTCGACTCCCTGCCGGACGAGATCGCCGTGCTGGTCGCCGCGGCCGACGAGATCCCGGGTGCCCTGCGCGACCACTGGGAGGACGTGACCGCCGCCGTCCACGACGACCACGCCCGCCGCCTGTACGTGGACGTGGCCGAGCCGCTGGCCGAGCGCGCGATCCTGCGGCTGGCAGGCACCGGCACCGGCGAGGAGGAGGACGGCAAGGGTGCGTTCTTCCGGGCCCAGGCGCCGGCCTCGGCCGCGCGGAGCCTCGGCGAGGCCGAGGGCCACCTGGAGCGCGACGTGCGCTCGGGCTACCGGGTCGCGGTCGCGTTCGAGCATCGCGGCGAGGCCGAGCGCGCGCGGTACAACCTGAACCGGGTCAAGGCAATCCTGGGGTCAGACCCCGAGAGTTGGACGGCCTTCAAAGCCGCCGCCGCTGCAGGGGGGTCTGACCCCGGCAACCGCCCTCCGGGAGCGGTGATCCTCGTGGAAGCGGCGATCGGCGAGGGGTTCGTGGCCGCGGACCTGAAGCTCGAGGTCATTCCGTACCGCAGGCTCGTCCATCGCCGCGCGGCGCCGTCGCGGCCCACGGGCAAGCTGGCCTCGCTGTTCGACCTGCGCGTCGGCGACTACGTCGTCCACGCCGATCACGGCATCGCCCAGTTCTCGGGCTTCGAGACCCGCGAGGTCGGCGGCGTCACCCGCGACTACCTCCAGCTCGGCTATCGCGGCGACGACAGGGTCTTCACGCCGGTCGAGCAGCTCGCCAAGATCACCCGCTACGTCGGCGCCGGGGGCGAGGCCCCGCAGCTCTCGGCGCTGGGCTCCAAGCGCTGGGACGCCATCAAGGCCCGCGCCAAGCGCGCGGCGGGCCAGCTGGCCGGCGAGCTCCTCAACCTCTACGCCGAGCGCCAGGCTCGCAGGGGCCACGCGTTCGAGCCCGACTCCGAGTGGCAGCTGGAGCTGGAGCGCGCCTTCCCCTATCGCGAGACCGCCGACCAGCTCGACGCGATCGAGGCCGTCAAGGGCGACATGGAGTCGGAGCGTCCGATGGACCGCCTGATCTGCGGCGACGTGGGCTACGGCAAGACCGAGGTCGCCCTGCGCGCGGCGCACAAGGCCGCCAGCTCGGGCAAGCAGGTGCTGATGCTGGTGCCGACGACGATCCTCGCCCAGCAGCATCTCGGGACGTTCCGCGAGCGCCTCGCCGACTCCCCGGTGGAGGTCGGGATGGTCTCGCGCCTGCGAAAGCCCGCCGAGGTCCGCCAGGAGCTCGCGCGCTTTGCCGACGGGCGCCTCGACATCCTCATCGGCACCCATCGCCTGCTCTCGCGCGACGTGGGAGCGAAGGACCTCGGCCTGGTCATCGTCGACGAGGAGCAGCGCTTCGGCGTGAAGCAGAAGGAGCTGCTGCGCCAGCTGCGCCTGCGGGTCGACGTGCTGTGCCTGTCGGCGACGCCGATCCCGCGCACGCTGCAGATGAGCCTGGCGGGCCTGCGCGACATCTCCGTCATCGAGACGCCGCCGGAGGGCCGGCGCCCGGTGCGCACCTACGTCGGCCCGTTCGACGAGGAGCTCGTGATCGGGGCGATCAAGCGCGAGACGGCCCGCGGCGGCCAGGTCTTCTACCTGCACAACCGCATCGACACCCTCCACGACACGGCGGAGCGCCTGCGCACGCTGCTGCCCAAGGTGACCTTCGCCGAGGCCCACGGGCAGATGGACGAGGGCCAGCTCGAGGCGACGATGATGACCTTCCTGCGGGGCGACGCCGGCTGCCTGGTGGCGACGACGATCATCGAGTCCGGGCTCGACATCCCCGAGGCCAACACCCTGATCGTCGAGCGCGCCGACCACCTGGGGCTTGCCCAGGCCTACCAGATCCGCGGCCGGGTGGGCCGCTCCACCGAACGTGCCTACGCCTACATGCTCTACCCCTCGGAGGAGAAGCTGACCGAGGAGGCCTCGGCTCGGCTGGCGACCCTCGCCGACCACACCGAGCTGGGCTCCGGCTTTCGCATCGCCATGCGCGACCTGGAGCTGCGCGGGGCCGGCGACCTGCTGGGCTCCGAGCAGTCGGGCCACGTCGCCGCGGTGGGCTTCGAGCTCTACGTCGCGCTGCTCGAGGAGGCCGTCGAGGCCCTTCAGGCCGGCAGGACCGAGCCCGCCGAGGAGCGCCAGCTTCGCCTCGACCTCGCGGTCGACGCCTTCCTGCCCACCGAGTACGTGCCCTTCGAGGCGGCCAAGATCGACGTCCACCGGCGCATCGCCGCGGCTCGCGAGACGGGCGAGCTGCGGGCGCTGCGCGACGAGCTGCGCGATCGCTTCGGCCCGCTTCCCGAGCCGGTCGCGAACCTGCTGGAGCTCGGGCGCCTTCGCATCGAGCTCTCGAAGGCGGGAGTTGGGGTGGCCGAGGTGCGCGGCGGGCGCTTCACCGCCAGCCCGGTCGACCTCGAGGCGGCGGCGGTCGGGGCGATCCGCGAGGGCATCCCCGAGGCGATCTACGAGAGCCGCAACCGGGCGCTGGCGCTGCGGGTCTCGGACGAGCCGGACGAGCGCCTGGCCCAGGTGGTTGCCCTCGTCGAGGCGCTCGCGGCGGCCCCCGCCGCCGAGGAGGCCGCCCTCTCCGGGTAGGCCGAGGGCCCGCCTTCTGTAGGGTTCCCGCCCGTGGCGAAGACTTACGACGCTGGTAAGCCTCCCAAGCAGGCACCGAGGCAGGCGAAGCAGACAGGGAAGACGCAGGCGCGCCGGCGCCTGGTGGCGCTCGTGCTCGCCGTCTTCGTGGTGGGGGCGGTCGTCCTCGCGGCCGCGACAACCGGGCTGGGCGATCCCTCCATCCCCTCCGGCGACGTCGCCGTGGTGCAGGACGCGCCCAACGGCGACATCAGCCAGGACGAGTACAACGCAGCCCTCCAGCAGGCCGCCGCGCAGGCCCAGCTCAAGCAGGTGCCGCCGGCCAGCTCGCCGCAGTACGCCCAGGTCCAGTCCGCCGCCACCGACCAGGTGCTGCTCTCGCGCTGGGTCGCGGGCGAGGCGAAGGATCGCGGCATCACCGTCTCCGACAGCCAGGTCAACGACCGCCTGAACCAGATCATCAAGTCGCAGTTCGGCGGCCAGAAGGGCTACCAGCAATTCCTCAAGCAGTCCGGCTTCTCCCAGCAGGACGCGCTCGACCGGGTCCGCCTTCAGCTCCTCAGCGACGAGATCCAGAAGGAGGTCATCCCGACCTCGGCGCCGCCCGTCTCGGAGTCGGACATCCAGAACTTCTACACAGCGAACAAGAGCCAGTTCGAGCAGCCCGAGACCCGCGACTTCCGCGTGATCCTGAACAAGGACGAGTCGCAGGTGCAGGCCGCCGCCGACGCCCTCTCCAACGACGATTCGGCCTCGAGCTGGGACACGGTCGCCAAGAAGTACTCCACCGATCCGACCACGAAGTCCCAGGGCGGCCTTCGCCAGGGCGTTTCGAAGGGGCAGTCCGAGCCCGCCCTCGACGACCAGGTCTTCAACGCCCAGGTCGGGCAGCTCGTCGGCCCGTTCAAGGGCGAGAACGGCTTCTATGTGATCGAGGTCGAGAAGATCACCCCCGCGTCGACGACGCCGCTGAACGCGCAGACCACGCAGCAGATCCGCCAGCAGCTCGGCTCGGCCAAGCAGCAGCAGACGGCACAGGACTTCCAGACCGAGTTCACCGACAAGTGGCGCGCGCGGACGTTCTGCGCCAAGTCCTTCCTCAACCCGCGCTGCGCGAACTACACGACCCCGGTCACGACCTGCACGCAGGCGCTGGCCGATCAGCACCAGTGCCCGACGCCGGTGGTGTCGACGGCGCCGGTCGCCCCCGGCCACGCCACGGTCTTCGGCCCGGCCCAGGGCCTGCCGCAGGGCCCGCTCCAGCCGCCCGCTCCGCAGGCGCAGGGCCCGGCCGGCACGCTCCCCGGCACCCAGGCGATTCCGCCGGGCACGGCGCCGCCCACCGGGTCCAGCACGGTGCCGGCGGGCGCAGCTCCTCCCTCCGGCGGCTAGCCGCCCATGCCGAGCGCCTCCGAGTCGCTCGCAAGGCTCGACGAGATCACGCGCCGCCTGCGCGTCGACTGCCCCTGGGACCGCGAGCAGGACGAGCGCTCGATCGTGCCGCACACCGTGGAGGAGGCCTACGAGCTGGCCGACGCCGCCGGGGCCGGTGACGACGCCAAGCTGCTCGACGAGCTGGGCGACGTGCTGTTCCAGGTCTTCTTCCTAGCGCTGCTGCTGGAGGAGCGCGGCGCGGGCGACCTGGGCGCCGTGGCCGAGGCGATGAACGCGAAGCTGGTCCGCCGCCACCCGCACGTCTTCGGTGATGACCCTGATTTCAACCTCGGCACGCCCGGACGCGAAGCGGAGGACGTGCCGAGCACTGCTTCTGAGGTGCTCGCCAACTGGGACCGGATCAAGCGCGACGTGGAGGGACGCAGCTCCGAGTCCGAGCCCTTCGCCGACGTGCCGGAGAACCTGCCCGCGCTGCTCTACGCGCGCAAGCTCCAGCGACGCGCCGCCTCGGCCGGGCTGGCCGGCGAGGCCGCCTCGGAGCGCATGCCCGACCCGGCCGAGCGCGAGCGCACCGAGCGGGAGCTGGGAGCGAGGCTCTTCGAGCTCGTCGACGAGGCGAGGCGCGCGCGCATCGACCCGGAGCTGGCGCTGAGGGCGGCGGCGCAGCGGTTTCGGGACGCGCATCAGCCGTAGCGGCGTTCCGCGGGCCGTGCGCAGCGCCACCGCAGAAATCAATGAAGGCGGCGAAAGCGGCCGTTTCTCCGAGGCTTTGCAGCCTTCACCACCGTATGGGTGGAAAAGGCTGCAAAGTCCCCTCGATCCCGACGGCAGCCAAACCCCGCCGGAGCCGCCAACTCGCCTCCCTCACCAGCTTCAACCCCGCTTCGCAGCACCCGACCGCCGGCGGCAGACCGCGAGGCGACCACCCGCGCGGCGCGGCACGCCCCGTCCCTGCGAAAATCCCCGGTCCCGCCCTTCCGCGGCCCACAGCCCTGATGCCAACCATCGAATCGATCCACGCGCGGCAGATCCTCGACTCGCGCGGCAACCCGACCGTCGAGGTCGACGTGCGCCTCGACACCGGCGCCCTCGGCCGGGCCGCGGTGCCCTCCGGCGCCTCCACCGGCGAGTTCGAGGCAACCGAGCTTCGCGACGGCGGCGAGCGGTGGAACGGCAAGGGCGTGACCAAGGCCGTCGCCGCGGTCAACGACGAGATCGCGCCGGCGATCGTCGGTGCTCGCGCCCCCGAACAGGGCGCGATCGACCAGACCCTCTGCGACCTCGACGGCACCTCGGGCAAGTCGCGGCTGGGCGCCAACGCCATCCTCGGCGTCTCGCTGGCCATCGCCCGCGCGGCCGCGGCGGAGGCCGATCAGCCGCTCTGGGAGTTCCTCGGGGGGACCGGCGCGAACGTCCTGCCGGTGCCGATGATGAACGTGCTGAACGGCGGCGTGCACGCCGACAACTCGGTGGATTTCCAGGAGTTCATGATCGTCCCCGCCGGAGCCCCCAGCTTCTCCGAGGCTCTGCGCATGGGCACCGAGGTCTTCCACGGGCTCAAGGGGATCCTGCACGACCGCAAGCTCGGCACCGCCGTCGGCGACGAGGGCGGGTTCGCGCCCAACCTCGACTCCAACGAGGCGGCCCTGGAGCTGCTTCTCGCCGGCATCGAGGTCGCCGGCTACGAGGCGGGCGAGCAGGTGTTCATCGCCCTCGACCCGGCCACCAGCGAGTTTCACCGCGAGTCCGACGGCGCCTACGTCCTCGAGCACGAGGGCCGCGCGCTGAGCGCCGAGGAGATGGCCGGCACCTGGGCCGGCATCGTCGATCGCTACCCGGTCGTCTCGATCGAGGACGGCATGTCCGAGGAGGACTGGGACGGCTGGAAGATCCTCACGGACCGCCTTGGGGACCGCTGCCAGCTGGTGGGCGACGACATCTTCGTCACCAATCCCGAGCGCCTTCAGCGCGGGATCGACGCCGGCGTGGCGAACTCGATCCTGGTCAAGGTCAATCAGATCGGGACGCTCACCGAGACCCTCGAGGCGATCGCCCTGGCACGAGAGGCCGGCTACAGCGTCGTCATATCGCACCGCTCGGGCGAGACCGAGGACACGACCATCGCCGATCTCGCCGTGGCAACGGGCACCGGGCAGATCAAGACGGGCGCCCCGTCTCGCAGCGACAGGGTCGCCAAGTACAACCAGCTGCTGCGGATCGAAGAGGCGCTCGGGGAGGCTGCCGTCTACCCCGGGGCCGATGCCTTCAAGCGCGGGTAGGCCCAGGCAGGACGCGCTGTTCGCGCGGCGAACCTGCCCTCGTGGCCTCTCGCACCGCCTCGCCGAACTACCGCCTGCGCCCCGCGCCGCGGTCCCGCACTCGCGGCCGGCCCGCCTCTCGCATCCACTGGGACAAGTTCGGGCGGGTGATCCTCGTCCTCGCGATCTTCGGCGTCCTCGTCTCCTACATCCACCCGCTCCTCGGGTTCGTGGGCGCCTGGCAAGACCGTCGCACCGCGGCAACGGAGCTGAGCTCGCTGCGCGCCGAGCACGCGCAGCTCGAGCGTCGCGCGGGCACGCTCGACAGCCGCGACGCCGCCGAGCTTGCCGCCCGGCGCCTGGGCATGGTCCGGCAGGGCGAGCAGGCGTACGCGATCAAGGGCCTGGGCAACTAGCCGCCTCACGAGGCCCGGGCTCGTGAGCCCAGCAGCGGTGACGCTGGGCGCGGGCGACTACCTGCGCGGGGTCGTCGAGCTCGCCGTGGCGTGCGGCGCGATCGCCTACGGAGCCGTCTGCGTGCGCCGCCGGCTGCTCCCCGGCTGGTCGGGTCCCCCGGCCGTCCTCGCCGACGTCGTCGGCTGGAGCGCCGGGATGCTCCTGGTCGCCGAGGCGATCGGGACGTTTGGCGAGTTCAAGCGCGGCTGGTTCCTGCTGGGCGCCCTGATCGCCGGCGCCGCGGCGGCCTACCTCGCGCGCGATCCCGGCGCCGGTGGTGCGCCGCCGCGACCGTCGCCCTCGCCGCCCGCGCCCGCGTCGGCGACCGTGGCGAAGGTGCTCGCCGTGCTGGTCGTCGCGGCGCTGACCGCCGCCTGGATGATCCCCACGCTTGGCTCGATCGCGGCGGGCATGGACCGCGCCGACACCCTCTGGTACCACATGCCCCTGGCGACCCGGTTCGTCCAGACGGGCCACCTCGGCTCGATCTTCTTCTTCGACCCGGTCTTCTTCGCGTCGTTCTACCCGGCGACCTCCGAGGTCTTCCACTCGATCGGGATGCTCTTCTTCGGCCGCGACATCCTCTCGCCCTTCATCAACGACGCCTGGCTGGGCGTGGCCCTGCTGTCGTGCTACTGCGTCGGGCGCCCCTACGGCGTCGGCCCGCAGGCGCTGATCGGCGGCTCGGTGGCGCTCGGCGCGCAGATGCTCGTCGAGTTCCAGGCGGGCGAGGGCCTGAACGACATCACCGGCGTCGCCTTCTTCCTCGCTGCCGCAGCGATCCTGGTCAACGCCTACGCCAGTTCGAAGTCGGTCGGGAGCCGGGAAGGGCGACTCCCGGGCATCCCGGCGATCCCGGCCATCGGTTTCGCGGGCCTGGCGGCGGGTCTTTCAGCCGGGGTCAAGCTTCTCGTTCCTGCCGATCGTCGCCGCGCTCACCGTCGGCGTCGTCGTCCTCGCGGGGAAGGGGCAGCGCGTCCGCGCGGCCGTCGCCTGGTCGGTGCCCATGCTCGTCGTCGGCAGCTACTGGTACCTGCGCAACCTCTTCGCGGTCGGCAACCCGATTCCGGAGATCCACCACCTCGGCCCGATCGCCCTCCCGGCCCCGATCCGCGACTTCTCGCTGCGACCGGGCTTCTCCGTGTTCCACTACTGGCACGACACCGGCGTGTGGAGCGACTGGTTCATCCCCGGCCTGCACACCTCGCTCGGCCTGCTGTGGCCGGTGACGATCGCGGGGGTCGCGATCGTCTCGGCCTACGCGCTGGTGCGAGGCCGTGACCCGGTGGTCCGCCTGCTGGGCGCCGTCGCCGGCTTCGCCGCGGTCGCCTACGTGTTCACGCCGCTCACGGCATCCGGGGTGCAGGGCCAGCCGATCGGCTTCGTGTGGAACCTGCGTTACATCGCGCCCTCGGTCGCGCTGGCCTTCGCGCTGGTGCCCTGCCTGCCGCAGCTCCGCTCGACCCCGCAGCGCCGGCTGGCCGTGCTCGCTGGGCTGTTCGTGCTGGTCGCCTTCACGATCGGCTCCCTCGTGCAGTGGCACCAGGGCCACGTCAAGGGCGCCCTGGCCGCGGCGGCGCTGGTCCTTGCCGGGGCGGGCATCGTCGCCTTCGCCCGGTCGCGCGGCGTTCGCTGGGAGTGGTTGCGCCCCTCGCGCCGGGTCGCCCTGGTGGGCGCGGTCGCCGCGGTCGTCGTGGCCGGCGGCTACAAGGTGCAGCAGCACTACCTCGACCACCGCTACGAGGACGCGGGCTCGGTGCCCGACATGTCGGGCGCCTTCCAGTGGGTCCGCGGCGTCCACGACTCGCGGATAGCCCTGGCCGGGGTCCGGGCGATCTTCACGCAGTACGCCTTCTATGGCCCGGATCTCTCCAACGACGTCCAGTGGCTGGGGCATCAGACGGCGCACGACGGTTATGCGCGGATCGCGACCTGTGAGGCCTGGTACGGGGCGGTCAACGCGGGCGGCTACGACTACGTCGTGGCCACGCACGATCCCTACGACCCCGGAACGCTCACCAACACGCCCGAGAGCCGCTGGACCGCCGCCGACCCGAACGCGCGCCTGGTGGCGGCCGAGGGCCCCGTCCACATCTACGCGCTCGACGGCTCGCTCGATCCCTCAAACTGCCGCGGTCAGCATCGGCTGACCAATCACCAGCTCCACGGCGTCCCCGACCCGACCAACCCCCAGTAAGCCTTGCTCGCCACGCTCGCCAGCGCTCTCGTGATCCTCGCTGCCTCCACGGTGGCGGGGCGCGCGTTCCTGTTCGCGCTCGGCCGCACCCGCCCGACGTGGCTCCAGGCGACCGTCGGCTTCGCCCTGCTGGTCATCGCGAGCCCGCTGCTCATCCACCTGCCCGGGCGCGCCGTCACGGCGGCGGCCGTCCTCGCCGTCGTGCTCGTGGCGGCCGCCGCGGTCATGCGGCGCCGGTTCTTCGCCGCCGAGCGCGCCGAGGGCGCGCCGCCCTCGCCTGAGTCCCCGCACGCCGCCGCGCTCGCGACGGTGCTCATCACCCTCGTGCTTGCGTGCCTGCCGTTCGCGCTGAACGACTCGGCCGGCGTCCTGGGCGAGGGCGTCTACACGAACGACCAGGCAGCGCAGCTCTACTGGACCGACTGGCTCCAGCACGGCGAGGGCCCTGAGCCCAGCGCCGTGAAGTTCGGCTACCCGACGGGCCCGCAGGCGCTCACGGCCGTGGCGGCCACCGTGACGGGCGGCTCGCTCGAGCACGCCTTCAACGGGCTGCTGATCGTCATCCCGATCCTCGGCGCCCTCGCGGCGCTGTCGCTGCTGGGGGAGGTGGAGCCGAAACGCCGCGTGGCGGCGGCCGTCCTCACCGGCCTGCCGTACCTCGGCGCCTCCTACCTCGCACAGAGCGCCTTCAAGGAGACGGCGATGGCGCTGTTCGTGCTGGCGCTGGCGATCGTGCTCAGCGAGCTCGAACGCCCGCCGGTGCGGCGCAGCGCGAGCATCGGCGCTCTGGTCGCCCTCGCCGGCGGCGCAGTTTTCACCTACAGCCTGCCGGGGCTCGCCTGGTTCGCGGTCGCGATCGCGGTCTGGATCGCCCTGGAGCTCGTGCGCGGCAACGGCCGCATCCGCTCCGACGTCGCGGGGGCGCGCGCCTTGTTCCAGCGCCATCGCCGCGCGATCGCGGTCGGCGCGCTCATCCTGCTCGTGGTGGTCGCCGCGGGCATCGGCCCGGTCGCCCACTTCACGTCGAAGATCGGCGAGGTCCAGAACTCGCCGGGCCGGCTCGGCTCGCCGATCTCGCCCGGCGAGGCCCTGTCGGTTTGGCCGGAGGGCGACTTCCGGATTGTTCGCGGCGACGTGACGGGCGCGATCCCGGCGATCCTCCTGGGCCTCGTCGCAGTTGCGCTCGCCCTGCGCGCGCTGTTCGCCCGGCGCGCCAACGGCCTGCTGGCCGTCCTGGGCGCGGGCTTCGTCGTCTACCTGACGACCCGCGTCGACGCCAGCGACTACGTCCAGGCGAAGGCGCTCGCCGTGATCGCGCCCACGCTCGTCCTCGCCACGCTTGCGGGACTGTGGGGAGCCGGGAGGCGCAGCCGCCTGGCGACCTGGGTGGGCGTCGCCTTCGCCGTGGGCGCGCTCGGCTCCACGCTGCTCGCGCTGCGCTCGGCGCCCGTGGGCTTCGATCAGCGGGCCCGCGACCTCGAGGCCCTGGGCTCGGAGGTGCAGGGCAGCAGGGTCGTGTTCCTCGGGCTCGACCGGTTCTCCGCCTACTGGCTGCGAGGCACGCTGATGGAGGCGCCCGGCGGCTACGTGCCGCCCGACATCCCGGCGCGCAGCGACAAGCCCTGGGTGCAGGGTCTTCCGGTCGACTTCGACACCATGTCGCCCGAGCGCCTGGACGAGTTCGACTACGCCGTCACCACCACCGCCGCGTTCCAGTCCAGCCCGCCGCCGAACGCCCGGCTCGTCGACCGGGCGGGCGGCTACGAGCTGTGGAAGATCATGGGCAAGACGCCGAAGCAGCGGATCCTCCGCGAGGGCCTCGATCCCGGCGCGAAGCTCGATTGCAAATCGACGGAGGGCCGCCAGATCGCGGGCGAGCAGGGCGCGGCGACCCTCCTGCCCGATCCGGTCACGGGCACCCCCCAGGACTGGTCGCCCGCAGCCGTGTTCGACGCGCCGGGCAGCGCCTCCCAGACCCTCCGCCTCGGGCCTGGTCACTGGCGCATCTCGCTCCAGTACAACAGCCAGGTGGAGCTCCACGCGAGCGCGCCGGGGCTCGCCACCCACATGCCGCCCTCGCTCGACGGGATGTACTTCACGCACGCCGGCCAGGGCGCCTTCTGGCCCGCCGGAGAGCTCACGCTGCACCACCCCGAGACCATCACGCTCACGATCCGCGGCGAGGACCCGCCGCTCCTGTCGCGCCTCAGCGGGGCCACCCGGCGCGTCTGGCTCGGAAACGTGGCCGCCTCGCCGACGGTGGCCAGCACGACGAGGCCGCTGCGCAGGTCGTGCGGCGGCTACGTGGACCACTACACGCTGGCTTCGAAGCCGGCCGCCAGGGGCCGGGACGGCAAGCACTCCTAGCTACCCTCGCACGCTCATGCACAAGAACCCCAAGGAGGAGCGCCCCGACGTCGCCCCGATCGTCTTCGTCGGCGGCACGGGCCGCAGCGGCACGCACGTGATCGCGCAGCTGCTGTGCCGCAGCACCCGCCTGGCGCTGATCCCGGTCGAGACGCGCTTCCACGTCGACCGCGGCGGCCTGGGCGACCTGCTCGAGGGCAAGGTGTCGAAGCAGAAGTTCCTGCGCCGGCTTCGGGGCTTCTGGTGGAAGGGGTTTCAGACCAACCGCTTCCGCGGCATGCACCGCATGATGGACCGCGACCGCTTCGACGCCGCGGTGGCGGCGTTCGACTCCGGCTGGGAGTCCGACCACGAGGCCGCCGCACGCCGGCTGTTCTTCGACCTGTTGTGGTGGCGCGCCGAGGAGAAGGGTGCCGCCGGGATCGTGGAGCAGAGCTGCGACACCGTCGCCGAGGGGCGCATCCTCTCGCGCCTCTTCCCCGAAGCGCGGTTCGTCCACGTGGTCCGCGACGGTCGCGACGCCTCCGCCTCCAGGGTTGCCCAGACGCGCGGGCTCACCACGCCGCGCACGCGCATGAGCGGGATCCGCTGGTGGGAGGGTCGCATCACGGCCATCGAGCAGGGCATCCGCGAGATCCCGCCGGACCGGATCCTCCAGCTCTCCATGGACGAGCTGGTCGCCGCCGCCGGCGCCCGCAAGGTCCAGCCGCTGTGCCAATTCGCCGGAATCCCGAGCGGCCACCGCGTGCGGAAGTTCTACAAGTGGCGCATGGACGCCGAGGCGGCCAACCAGGGCCGCTGGCGCCAGGACCTCTCCGATGCCAAGGCCGAGGCGATCGAGGCGGAGTACCTGCGCGCGCTCGACCGGCTGGAGGGGGCCGGCGTGAGCGCGGTGCCGTTGCTGCGCCGCGTGTACGAGCGCTCCAAGGCCGAGGATCCGAAGGAGCTGGACCTCATGATCTACTCGGGGGCAGAGGGGGCTTGAGCCGCCCCTCCGAACACCCGCCACTCTTCATCGGCGGCACCGGCCGCAGCGGCACTCACGTGATCGCCCGCCTGCTGGACCGCCACCCCGAGGTCGCGGCGGTGCCGATCGAGGCCCGGTTTCACTCGAGCAACGTGAAGGGCATGCCCGACCTCCTCGGCGGGCGGGTCTCGCTGGCGGGGTTCATGGAGAAGCTGCGCCGCTTCTGGTGGCACCGCGTCCGCGTGGACGACGAGCCGCGGGGCCTATACAACCTGATCACCCACCGGCGCTTCGAGGAGGGGGCGTCGCGCTTCGAGTCGGCCTTCCGATCGAACCCCGTCGGGGCGTGCGAGACGCTCTTCTGGGATCTGCTGGGCCCGTGGGCCACCGAGGTCGGCAAGCCGCGACTCGTGGAGATGAGCTCGCACAACATCCGCGAATCGCACACGCTGCGCCGGATCTTTCCCGAGGCTCGGTTCGTTCACACCGTTCGCGACGGCCGCGACACGGCGTCGTCCATCACCACCAAGACCTGGGGCCCCGACGACCTGATCGGCGCGATCGGCTGGTGGGAGGACCGTATGCGCCGCATCCAGTTCGGCATCGACTCCTCCGACGACGGCGCCGAGTTCGTCATGCCCAGCGACCGGCTGTGCCTCATCGTCCTCGACGAGCTGGTCACCGGCGACCGTGACGCGAACTACCGCAGCCTCACCAGGCACGCGGGGATCGAGGACGCCGAGCCGATGCGGGCGTTCTTCGAGAACGAGATGACCCCCGCGTCGATGCACCGCGGGCGCTGGGCCAAGGGGCTCGGCGCGCTGGGCCGCCGGCGCGTCGTGCGCCGCTACGAGCGCACGCTGGAGCGCCTGGCGGCCGAGGGCAACCACGCCGCGGGGCCGCTGATCGCGACCTACGAGCGGCTCGGATGAGCCCCAGGATCCTCTTCGTCACCTCGAACGGGACCGGGCTGGGGCACCTGACCCGCTCGATGGCCGTTGCCCGCCGGCTGCCGGAGGGCCTGGAGCCGCGTGTGCTCACGCTCTCGGCCGCCGCGCCCGTCGTCCGCGACCAGGGCTTCCCGGTCGAATACGTCGCCTCGCACTCCACGCCCGGCGCCGGCTCGTCGTGGCGCTGGTCGCGCCGGCTTCGGGGCCGCCTGCGCGAGGCCATCCGCGAAGCCGACCCCGCGGTCCTGGTCTTCGACGGGGTTCATCCCTACGAGGCCCTGCTCGGGTCGATGGGCGTCGCGCCCAGGGCCCACCGGGTGTGGTGCCGGCGGCCGATGTGGCTGCCCGGCTCGAACCTGGGGGCTCTGGAGCGCGAGCGCTTCTTCGACCAGGTGCTCGAGCCGGGCGAGCTGGCCGAGTCCGAGGATCGTGGCCCCACGGTCGCGCGCCGCGAGCGCGCCCACCGGGTCGGGCCGATCGTCTTTCTCGACCCCGAGGAGATGCTCTCGCGCGAGCAGGCCGAGCGCGAGCTCGGCCTCGAGCCAGGCAAGGTCAACGTCCTGGTCGCGCTCGGCCAGGGGGCGGAGGTGCGCGACGGCACGGCCCACGCCATCGAGGCGCTGCGCGGACGCGAGGGGGTGCAGGTGGCGGCGCTCAGCTCGGCGATCGCGGAGCTGGGAGACCTGGAGGATGGGGTGGTGCACCTGCGCGCGACCTATCCGATGAGCCGCTTCTACCGCGCGTTCGACGTGGCGGTTGCCGCAGCGGGCTACAACGCCTTCCACGAGCTGGTGGCCCTGGGCGTTCCCAGCGTCTTCGTGCCGATGGCCCGCGAGACCGACGACCAGTCTGCCAGGGCCCGCTGGGCCGGCATGGCCGGCGTCGGCCGGGGCGTGGACGGCCCCTCTTCGCCGCAGCTCGTGCCCGCCCTGGAGGCGCTGCTGGAGCCCGCCGCGCGCGAGGCGGCGCAGGCCGCGATGCGCGGCGTCGGTCCCGCCACGGGGGCGGCGGACGCCGCGGCCTGGCTGGCGGAGCTCGCAGCGAGCGAGCGCGAGCCGCGCCCGAGCCGAAGCCGCTGGCGGCGCTACCTGGACGACCCGGCCGGCTCGGCGCGGGCGGCCGCGCCGGTGCTTCGCCGCGCCCCTCGCAACCTGGGCGGGATCGCGTGGCAGACGGTCACCCGGCGCCCGCCCCGCACCCTCGTGGTTGCCCTCGACCTCGAGCCCGGCGAGCTCGAATCCGAGCTGCCGGGCGTGCTGGCGAGCACGCCGGACCCCCCAGATCGTGTGCTGGTTGTCACAAACTCCCTGGAGCTCGCGCCCCTGCGCCGTGCGGGCGTGGCGTTCGAGCACGTGCCTGCCGCAACGGATGTGGCGTCCATCGTCGGCACGGACGACTACGATTCCTTCCTGCGGCGCCGTCTTGCGCTGATCCTCGCCGAGCGTCCGGCTCCTCGCCGGAGCATCGCGGTTGGCGCTGCCGGCAGGGCCGTCCTGGCCTCGCTGCAGGCCTCCTGAGCGGCCTCACTTGATTGGAAGAACGCTGGGTTCCCCGCAGACACAAGCAACCTCCTCCACCGCGGCAGAGAGCCGCGGCGCGATGCCGAACCTGATCGTCATCGGCGCGCAGAAGTGCGGCACCAGCGGCCTCCATTACTACCTGGGCCTGCACCCGGAGATCTCGATGTCGCGCCCCAAGGAGCTCAACTACTTCATCGAGGAGCGCAACTTCCCCCGCGGCGAGGGCTGGTACAAGCGCCATTTCGACGCCGAGGCCAAGGTGCGCGGCGAGTCCTCCCCCAACTACACCGCGTTCCCGCAGCACATGGGGGTACCCGAGCGGATGGCGCGCGCCATCCCCGATGCCCGCCTCGTCTACATGGTGCGCGACCCCCTGGAGCGGATCGCCGCCCACTGGGTCCACAACTTCGCGAAGCGCCGTGAGAAGGGCGATCTCGCGAGCACGCTGAGGCACCCCAACACCTCCTACATCGTCCGCAGCCAGTACGCGATGCAGCTCCAGGAGTTCCTGCGCCACTTCGACCGCGAGCAGATCGAGGTGATCGAGCAGACCGATCTGCGCGACAACCGCACGCAGACGCTGCGCCGGGTGTTCGAGCTTGTCGGCGTCGATCCCGAGTTCAGTCACCCGCAATTCGTGCACGAGCGCCACCAGACCTCGCGCAAGACCCGCGCCACGCGCGCCGCGGCCGGGCTTGACCGGCTCAGCCGCTCGCGCGCCGGCCGGCGCCTGCCGCGCAACTTCTGGTTCCTGCTCGACGAGCGGCTGCCGCTGCGGCGGCCCATCCCGCGCCCGGACGTGCGCGAGGCCCTCGGCGACGAGGTGCTGAAGGTCCTGCGCGAGGACGCCGGGCACCTGCGCGAGCTCACGGGTCAGGGCTTCGAGCGATGGAGCGTTTGGAACTGATGCCCGAGGAAACCAACAGCGCAATGGGCCCCGAGGAGAGCAAGGGCGACGGCCAGGGCCGCGGCGACGGCAAGGCCGAGGGCCAGGGCGGCGGGAAGGGCCAGGGCCAGGGCCAGGGCAGGGGCAAGGGGCAAGGGCCAAGGCAAGGGGAAGGGCAAGGGCAAGGGCGGCGGCGGCAAGAACGGCGGCGTCGTCACCGCCAACGGGCAGAAGCACACCCATGTGGGTGGCTCCGGCGCGGTCCTCGGCGCGAAGATCGCCCGCTTCACCCTCTGGCAGGGCGGCTCCCTGCTCGTCTCGAACCTGCTGCACGCGGCCTCGATCGTCTACGTCGCCCATCAGCTTGGCGCGGCCGACCTTGGCATCTACACGTTGCTGCTGTTCTGGTCGGGGCTGATCACCCAGGTCTTCCACATCTTCTCCAAGCCGGGGACCCTGCGCCGCGTCTTCGGCCAGGCCGACGACGAGGACGCCGGCTCCGAGGGCGACTTCGACAGCGACGACGAGGACCAGGGGGTCCAATCGACCAATCCGGAGCGCACGCTGGGCGTGGGGATCATCTGGGTCAGCCTTCTCGGGCTCATCGGCGGCGGGCTCACCATCCTCTTCCGCGAGCCGATCGCGCAGATGCTCCTGCACGACCCGCACCAGTCGAACCTGATCTTCTGGACGGGAATCCTCGGCGGCGTCGGCGCTCTCTTCAAGCTCTGCGACATCGTCATCTGGTTCGAGCGCCGACCGCTCATGTTCATCTTCGTAGACGCCTCGCGGCCGACGATGAACCTGCTGCTGATGGCGTACTTCATCCGTCACGGCCAGGGTGTCGAGGGCGCGATCAAGGGCGCCGCGATCGGCACCTCCATCGCCACGGCGATCTCCGTGATCGCCCTGCTGCGCTCGTTCCGCGCGGCCTGGGACCCGGGCGAGCTGAAGCTCATCATCCAGCGCGGGATGGGGCGCGTTCCGATCGCGATGTCGATGTGGACGATCCAGAACGCGGACTCGTTCATCCTGTCGCGCTACGTCGACCACACGCAGGTCGGCTATTACAAGTTCGCCCAGAACCTGGGCCTGATCGTCTCGTTCCTGCCCCAGGGGTTCCGGATCGCGATGCGGCCCCTGCGAAAGAGCGCCGTGTTCGAGGCGGTGAAGCGCCAGTACGGCGCGCCCGTTGCCCAGGCTCAGCTGCTCTCGTACTTCCTGATCCTGTCGATGGCCGCCGTCCTGCTGATGGTCATGGGCGGAAACCTCCTGATCAACCAGGCGAACTCCAAGTTCGAGGCGGCGCGGCCGCTGATCCCGCTGACCGCGGCGGCGCTCACCATGCCGGCCCTCCTGCGGACCGTCAACGGCCAGACGGCCTTCCCCCACAAACGCGGGATCTTCATCGCCTGCGCGATCTGGGCGGCGGTCTCGTTCGTGGGGCTCATGTCGATTCTCGTGCCCGCGTTCGGCATCATCGGCACCCCGATCTCGATGCTTGGCGCCTTCGGGTCGTCGGTGATCTTCCTCTGGATCAAGGGCCAGCGCGGCCGCCAGCCCCTGGACTTCCACTACAAGCCGATGATCGCCGCCCTCCTGCTGGCGGCGGCGATTGCCGAGTTCAACCGCTACGTCCACCCAGCCAACAAGTGGCTTCAGCTCGCCGAGGTCGCGCTGCTGATGGGGCTCTGGATCTTCCTGCTGTTCGCGCTGCGGATCATTCCCGAGTACCACCGGGCGCCGATCTGGCACATCATTCGCTCCACGCTGGCCAGGCGGCCGCACGGCTTCGACCGTGACGCCGGCCTGCGCGCCCTGCGGCCCAAGCAGCTCGACCTGCTGCACGATGCGGTCGTCAACAGGATCCCCACCGACGAGTTCGGGGGCGACGAGGTCCGGCTGAACTCCAGCCCCCAGGGCCGCCTGCCGCTCGTGCACATGCCGCACCTGCACATGCCGCACCTGCACCGCGACGAGAAGCTCGAGATGCACGCCGCCAACGGTGGCGGCCAGGATGGCTCGGGCAACGGCGACGGCTCGAGCCAGGGGAACGGGGCCGAGGCCGGCAACGGCGGGCGCCTTGGCCCTCAGGAGCGCTCGGTGCCGCCGCAGCGCCTGGTCAAGATCCTGCGCAAGGTCGGCGAGGAGGGCGGCGTGCCGGTGGGCGAGAGGACGGAGTTCGACGCGAAGATCGCGAAGTTCCTGTTCGCCGACGCGCCCACCGCCACGCGCAACGCCACCGCCAGGAGCCTCATCGCCGCCGGCGCGGAATCCAACGACATCAGGACCCTCGACGACCTGGTCGAGTACCTCGCGAAGTCGCCGAAGGAAATCTGGCGGCCGGTTAAGGGACGGCGCGCTAGCCCGCGCGGCGGATGACGATCTGATCCTGCTGGATCGAGACCTCGACCTCGCGCTGGTCTGCCCAGTGCTCGGTGTACACGGGGTCGTCGGTCACGGCCGGGTCCATCCACAGGCCGTATCCGTCGGGCTCGCCGTGCTGGAAGGTCGCCTGTAGGGCCTGACGGGCGCGCCCTCGGCCGCGGCCGCCACGGCGGCGGCGTCGGCGCTTGGGAGCGGAATCGTCGTCGCCCTCACCCTCACCTTCGTCGCCCTCCTCCTCGGCCTCGTCGCCCTCCGGCTCCTCCTCGGCTTCCGGCTCCTCCTCGTCCTCGGCGTCCATCGCGGCTTCGATCTCCGCCTCGATCTCGTCGCGGAGGTCGATCTCGTCGGTGCCGGCGTCCGCGCTCAGCTCATGACGCTGGCGAAACTCACGCAGCTCGGCGGTGGATACCTCGAGCTGGTGCGCTATCCACGCATCGGTCCGGCCCTGCTGGACCCAGGCGCGAATCTGATTGAGCTGTGAGCGGAGGGGCTTGCGTGCCATGTTTTCGGCGCGGAGGAGAGTCACCTGTGCCCCGCGCGCCGCGGATGCTAACGAACACGCCGCCGCCGCCCCGTTGAGGGGCGCATGCCGGGCGCGCAGCGGGTACCCTGAGTTCGAGGCCGCCCGAGGGGCGGCTTGTCAGTAGGGATAGCGCTCGAACGGAGGCGAGATGCTCGTTCTCACGCGAAAGACCAACCAGAGCATCATGATCGGCGATAACGTCGAAGTGTCGGTGCTCGCCGTCTCGCGCGACAAGATCAGGCTCGGGATCACGGCTCCTCGTGAGGTTGCCGTCTACCGCAAAGAGGTCTACGAGTCGATGCAGGGGGGCCCGGCGGACGCCGAGGCCGGCACAGTCGTCGAAAAGACCGAGTAGACAGGTTGCAGGGGGGCTGCGGGAGCCCGCCTCAGCCCATCAACCAGGCGAGTGTTTCGAACATGACGACCGCGACCACGACCACGGTTGCGGCCAGGGCGACGAACAGGACGCCGAAGGCGACGTTGCCGCGCTGCTGAGCGCCCTGGATCTCGCGCGCGCGCGAACGAGCGGCCGCACGCTGCCGAAGCTGCTTGCGGCGCTGGCGCTCGACCTGAGCCTCGCGCTCGAACGCGAGCTCGAAGTCGTCGATGGACTGCCTCATCTTCATGGATTCGTCCGTCTGTGAGCGTTCTATTTGCGCGGCATTAGCGGTCGCCATGTCGCGCAGAACCTAGCAGACCCTATCTCGGCCGGCCGCGATTCGCCGCAGGCTCAGCAGCGACTCCACAGCCCCTTTCCGCGCACGGCCGCCTGCCTGGCCAGGCGTGCGAACTGGCCGGCCCGTGCGGTGTTCGGAGCGATCTCGAGAGGACGCGCCAGCCCCCTGCGCACGAGGTCCGCGTTGACCAGGTCGCGGCCCGTGAACACGTAGGCGAGCAGGCGCCCGTAGGCGTCACGCCGCTCGGCGTCGAAGACCAGCCGGACCGTCCGGCCCTCGACCGCACGGTGGTTGAAGTCGCTTGCCTGCGGGCCGAAGCACTGCACGGGCGTGTCGGGCTTCACCGTCTCGGGCGTGTCGACGCCGATGTAGCGGACGTACTCGTCGCGTCCCGCGACCCGCGCCACGATCGTGTCGCCGTCGACCGCCCGCACGACGGGCGCCGTGACGGTCCGCGGCAGCGAGTCGGCGTCGGTGGTCCCCGAGTCCGACCCGCACGCCGAAACGCCCAAACAGGCAATGAAGGCAACAAGTCCGGTGGCGCGCGCGCATGGTTCCGTCAGCCTCAACCCCATGCCGCGCCCCACTGCCCCCATCTCGGGGGCGAGCTCGCAGGCTTTGCAGCCTTTTCCACCGTATGCGTGGTCAAAGCTGCAAAGCCGATGACCTAATCAGGCGGATGGCCTCGCGACAGCACGGTGTCGTGGCCCGCAAGCAACTCCTGGAGCTTGGGGTGACCGGGCGCGCAATCGAGGTTCGCTCGCTCCGTGGTTCCCTCATCGCAATCCACCGCGGCGTGTACCGCGTCGGCCACACGGCTCAGAGCGTCGAGGCGATGTATCTCGCGGCGGTCCTGGCCTTCGGCGACGGCGCCGTTCTCTGCGGTCGGGCCGCCGCGTACCTCCAGAAGCTGGTGAGAGGGGGGCCGCCCCAGCCGGAAGTTCTGGCCCTGACCTACCGACGCGTCGACGGTGTTCGAGCCCACCGCGTCGGAGTCATTCATCCCGCCGAGAGAACCCGCGCTCGCCAGATCCCGATCACCAGCGTTCCGCGCACCCTCATTGACTTGGCCGCGACCCTGGATGAGTCCGAGCTCGCCCTCGCTTGCCACAACGCCGGCGCCCTCCATCGGACAACTCCCGCCGATGTCCGGACTCTCCTCGACCTTCGCCCGAACGCGCCCGGCACGGCGAAGCTGCGATCGGTCCTCCACGGTGACGTCAAGGTGTCGCTGTCGCGCCTCGAATCCCGCTTCCTCGCCCTCCTGCGCCAGGCCGACCTGCCGCTCCCCGTCACCAACCGGCCGGCCGGCGGCCGTCGTGTCGACTGCCGCTGGCCGCGGCACCGCCTCACCGTGGAGCTCGACTCCTACCGCTACCACTCCTCCCGCCACGCCTGGGAGCTCGACCGCAAGCGCGAGCGCGCGGCCTACGCGAGAGGCGACGAGCACCGTCGCTACACCCACGACGACGTGTTCGTGCACCCGAGGGCGATGCTCAGGGAGCTGCGGGCGCTGCTGCAGCGGCCTCCGCCCGCGAGCGCGGAGGGCGCGTCACGGCGCGGGAATCAATGAGGGGGCGAGCAGGAGCAAATCCTTCGAGGCTTTGCAGCCTTTTCCACCGTATGCGTGGTCAAAGCTGCAAAGCCGCCGCAGCGGTTCCGCGGAACCGTTTCCGCCACCCTCATTGATCAAACCGCCACGCAGTGCGCGGCGGCCGGCGGACGACCGCCCCGGCTACGGAATGCGGGTGACGTTGGCGAGCATGATCTCCTTGATCTGCTCGATGATCTCCAGCGCCTCGTTCCACTCGCGCTGCCAGACATTCCGTCCGTAGATCACGCCTGAGCCGCCGGCGCCCATGATGAAGCTGGTCTGCTCGAGGAGCTTGTCGTCGTCGATCTTCGAGCCGCCCGAGAGCACCACGAGCGAGCGCCCGGCGGACGCGACGACCTGGTGGATCGCCTCCTCCTGGGTGACCTCCATCTCGTTGTAGGGCGCCGGGGCGTCCTTGTCCTTCTCCGGGTTGATCTTCGGCATGTTGAGCTTGACGACGTCGGCGCCCATCTCCATGGCCAGCCGCGCGGCGTAGTCGATCGCGTAGAAGCTGACGTTGCCTCCCTTGCCGTCGACGGCGCTGCCGCGCGGGTAGGCCCAGACGACCAGCGGCATGCCGTAGCGGTCGCAATCGGTGCGGACCTGGCGCAGCTGGTTGAGGTCGTCGACCTGACGGGGCGAGCCGACATAGAGCGTGTAGCCAACGGCGTCGGCGCCGAGGCGCACGGCGTCCTCAACGCTGCCGTTCAGCGGCGAGAGGGCGTCGGCGGATGACGGGATCTCCGTCTTGGCGTTGATCTTCAGCAGCAGCGGAACCTGGCCGGCGTAGTCGGGGTAGTACTTCTCGGCGAGGCCGATCTGGCAGGCGATGGCCGAGTAGCCGGCCTCGGCCGCGAGCCGGAACTGGTACTCGGGGTCCTTCGAGGACGGGTTGGGGAAGAAGTCGCGCGGGCCGTGCTCGATCCCCTGGTCGATGGGCAGAAAGAGAAGGGTCCCGTTGCCGGGGCCGAACTCGAACAGCAGGCGGCGCAGGCGCGTGCGCTTGCCGGGTGCGAGGGTTGCGAGCAGTGACTTCTGTTGTGACGCGGACTTGATCTCCATCGAACGGATAATAGCCTCGCCCCTACAGGCCGCCGTCATGGAAAACCACGCATTCACAGGTCCGCCCTTTACCGTCGGGATCGAAGAGGAGCTGATGATCCTCGAGCCCGAGACCTACGCGCTCGCGCAGGCGATCGAGCGCATCCTCGGCGCCGTCCCCAACCACTTCGCCAATCAGGTCAAGCCGGAGTTCCTTCGTTGCGTGCTGGAGATCGCGACCGGGGTCCACAAGAGCGTCGCCTCCGCCGGCGAGGAGCTGCGCGAGCTGCGCAATTGCGTGATCGGCGTCGCCGAGGGCTGCGGGCTGCTGATCGGGGCGGCCGGAACCCACCCGTTCGCGAGGTGGGAGGAGCAGCGCATCGTCGAGCGCGAGCGCTACGAGGAGCTCGCCGAGGACCTGGGGTTCATCCTGCGGCAGTTCGTCATCTTCGGGACCCACATCCACGTGGCGATCGATGATCCCGACCGTGCGGTCTACGTCGCCGACGGCGTTCGCACCCACCTGCCCCTCCTCCTCGCCCTGTCGTGCAACTCGCCCTTCCACCGGGGTTACCCGACCGGGATGAGCTCCTCGCGCACCCCGGTCTTCAGGGCGCTGCCCCGCTCCGGCATCCCGCCGCACTTCGGAAGCTGGGCGGAGTACTCGCGCCGGATCGAGCTGATGCAGACCCTGGGGTCGATCGACGACTACACCTACGTCTGGTGGGACGTGCGACCCCACCCGCGGCTCGGCACGGTCGAGACCCGAATCTTCGACCAGCAGACGCGCGTGGAGCACACCGAGGGCTTCGCGGCCCTCATGCAGGCGCTGTGCCACCACCTCTCGGCATGCCACGAGAGGGGGGAGGCCATACCCGAGCAGCCCCACGAGCTCGTCGACGACCTGAAGATCCGCGCGGCGCTGCGCGGTATGGACGGGCCCCTGGTCGACTTCGAGCGCATGGAGCAGTCCGACCCGGCGGTGCTGGCGCGAAAGCTGCTCGGCGAGGTGCACGGCAGCGCGGAGGAGCTCGGCTGCGCCCCGCAGCTCGCGGGCATCGAGGACATCCTCGTCAACGGCACCGGTTCCACCCGGCAGCTGGCGATGTTCGACAAGCGCCCGGACCTCGACGAGCTGATGCGTCGAGGTCGTGGAGCGCACGCGCCCATGACCGGTGGGAGGCCGCGGCGGTTATTCTCGAACCCGTGCCTTCCGACGCCTCTCCTGAGCTAAGCGTCGTCTGCCGCAACTGCGGTTCGGAGGTCAGCCCGTACGTCACCGAGTGCCCCTACTGCGGCACGCGCGTGCGCCGCCGCGCCCCCAAGCTCGAGCGCCAGGGCGACGAGCTGCGCCCGCGAGAGAGCCTGCGCTCCCGCCGCCGCCGCAAGATCACGGAAAAGCGCCTCGCCCGGCAGATCGACGGACCGAGCCGGCGGCCGCGGGTCTCGGTGACGATGCGCGCGCCCTACGTGACGACGATGGCGATCCTCGCTCCCGGCGATCCTCATCGTGGTCGGCGACGCGGCGGGGCTGTCGCCCTTCGACCTCGGCGCGATCGTGCGGCCCGCCTACACCGGCGCCTGGCGCTACCTGGCCGCTCCCTTCGTCTACGACAACGCCGGCTACCTCTTCGCGACCGGCCTCGCCATCGCGATGCTGGGCCCAACTCTCGAGCGCCGCCTCGGCGCCATCGCAACCGCGGTCATGCTCGTCGCGTGCGGTTCGCTCGGGATGCTCGCCACCGTCGCCCTCGACAACGCCTTCGGCGACGGGATCATCGTCGCCGCCGGCGGCAACGGCATCGCCCTGGGGGCCGTGGGCGCCTGGTTCGCGCTTCGCCACCACGACCTGGCGCACGATCCCACCGACCGCGTCGACCACGTCGCGCTGGGCGTCGGCGCCGCGGTCCTGCTGCTCCTGCCCCTGGCCGATACCTACGCCGACCCGTGGGCGGGGCTCGTCGGCGGCCTCGTCGGGCTGCTGTGCGGCTCCCTCGCCGCCCGCTTCGCTGCCGCCGCCTGACGCCCTGATGCCGGAGAAGTTCACCGCGCTCACGCCCGAGCTGCACCGCTACCTGGTGGAGCACACCCCGGGCACCGCGGATCCGCAGCTGCGCCGCCTTGCCGACGAGACGGAGGCGCTGGGCGACATCGCCGTGATGCAGAGCGCCCCCGAGGAGTCGGCGTTCCTGGCGCTGCTGGCCAGGGCGATCGGCGCCCGGCGCGCGCTGGAGGTGGGCACCTTCACCGGCTACACCGCGATCGCCATCGCCCGCGCGCTCGGCCCTGAGGGCCTGCTGGTGGCCTGCGACGTCTCCGAGGAGTGGACCGCGATCGCGCGCCGGCACTTCGCCGAGGCCGGCCTCGGCGAGCGGATCGACCTGCGCATCGCGCCCGCGCTGGAGACGCTCGCCGGGCTGCGCGAGGGCGAGCCGTTCGACTTCGCCTACATCGACGCCGACAAGCCGACCTATCCGCAGTACTGGGAGGCCGTCGTGGATCTCGTGCGCCCGGGCGGGCTGATCGTCCTCGACAACGTCCTCTACGGGGGTGAGGTCGTCGAAGCGCGCCCGGCGACCGAGCCCGGGGGCATGCGCCCGTACGAGCGCCACGACCGCAGCGATTCGCTCGAGGGGGTCCTCGCCACGAACAAGCTGGTTCGTTCCGACTCGCGCGTGGAGTCGGTGATGCTGGGCGTGGCCGACGGGATCACGATCGCGCTGCGCCTCGGGCGACGCCAGGTGATCGACGCCGCCGAGGCCGCTCGGCTGCAGCGCCGCTCCCTGGCGCGCTTCCTGCGCTTCGTGGTGGCCGGGGCGCCCGACTCCAGGCTCGTCGAGCGCCGGGGCGTCGCCGGTTCGCTGGTGCCGTCGGTACCGACGCGCTCGATCGTCAACTCGGTCACCTACACGGACGCGGGCCACCTGGCAGATGCCCTCGCCCCGCTCGCCGAGGCCTACCGCGAGGCCGGGGTCGTGGCCTGGACGGTCTGGGTCCCGGAGGAGGACGAGGAGGCCGCGACAGCGCTCACCGAGGCCGGGCACACGCTCGACGGCCGCCCCGCGGCCATGTCGCTCGAGCTCGACGGGTTCAGCCCGCCGGACCTCGGCGACCTCGACTGGGACGCCGATGGCACCGGCGAGGAGCTCGGCCGCCTCAACGACCTCGCCTACGGCTGGGAGACGGCCGGCGCCGCGCCCGCGCTTCGCGAGGCGCGCCCGGGCCCGACGACGCACATGTACCGGGCGCGCCAGGACGGCGAGACGGCCTCGATCGCGGTCATCCTCGACACCGACGACGAGGCCAGCGCGGTGCTGGTCGCCACCCATCCCGATCACCGCCGGCGCGGCCTCTCCACCCGCCTGCTGGGCGCCGCCCTGGCAGAGGCGCGCGACAGGGGCATGCGGACCTCGAGCCTGCAGGCGAGCGGCGCGGGCGAGCCCGTCTACGCCGCGCTGGGCTACCGCCCCTTCGGGCGCCTGCAGATGTGGGAGCGCCGCGAGCGATGACGGCCGGGTTCTCCGACGAGCAGCTTCGCGACGCCGTCGAGGCGCTCAGCGACCCCGAGCGGTTCCGCGAGGCCGAATCGGTCGTGGCCCGCGCCGCGCCCGGCCTTCAGAGCGTGCTCGCGGCGGCCCTCTCGGAGGGCGGCTGGTTCGGCGAGTCGCACGAGGACGAGGTGCGAAAGGCGACGCTTGCGGACGGCGGCGACGAGGCGCGGATGACCGCGGTCCGGACGCTCCTGGCCGAGGAGGCGCGTATGGGGATGATGGTTGGGGTAGCCGTAGGATGGGCGCTCGCCGAGACGCTCAACCGACCGCGAAACGAGGAGACCAATCCATGACCGATATCCGCTTCCTGGGGCATTCCTGCTTCGAGCTCACCGAGGGCGACGCGCGCGTCCTCGTCGATCCCTTCCTCAAGCCGAACAACCCGATCTCGCCGGTCAGCGCCGACGACCTCGACGACCCGACTCAGATCCTCGTCACCCACGGTCACGTCGATCACCTCGCCGACGCTGCCGGCCTCGCCAAGCGCAGCGGCGCGCAGATCGCCGCCATCGTCGAGCTGGCCCACTGGTTCGACGCGCAGGGCGTCGAGGACACCACCGACCCCAACCTCGGCGGCACCATCGAGTTCGAGGGGGGCTGGGCCAAGCTCGTGCAGGCCTTTCACACGAACACTGCTCCCGGCGGGGGCGACGATCCCTTCTCCGCCGAGCAGGGCGTGGCCATCGGCCAATGCGGCGGTTGGGTCATCAACCTGGGCGGCACGACGATCTACCACCTGGGCGACACCTGCCTGTTCGGCGACCTCAAGCTGATCGCGGAGTCGACCCCGGTCGATGTCGCGCTCGTGCCGATCGGCGGCCACTACACGATGGACCGCCACGACGCTGTCCGCGCCGTGGAACTCATCGGCCCCAGCGTCGTGATCCCCATGCACTACAACACCTTCCCGCCGATCGAGACCGACGCCGAGGCTTTCAAGGCCGACGTGGAGTCGAAGACCCAGGCGCAGTGCGTGGTCCTGAATCCCGGCGATACGCACTCCGTGTAAGTCGTTCCAGCAACGGCGCTCTAGCCCGCCGGCCCCGGACGCGGAGCGGAGGAGCCGGCGGAGTTCTGTTCCTCCTCATCCGATCGGCTGAGCGAAGTTCATCCAGTTCGCGCGACGAACGGCTATTGAGGTAATTGGCTTGGTCAGCGAGCCTTTCTCTATCCCTACCCCCCGAGCTGTCGGAGGATGGTGATAGTGCTTTCCATGGGAGTAAGAGCGGATGTCGAATCCCATGGCGTTCGGTCCTCGGATCGGGTGGGCGCGTCTCCGACCTTTGACAGCGACCTGGACGCCCTCGTCGGAACGAGAGTTCCGACCCATATATAGGGCGACCTATCCCGTACCCAGGATGTCTCAGCTCGGAGCAAATTGGATGGCTCCGGGCTGAGGCCCTGGGTCTTCTTTTTCCGGGGGCCGCTCTGCCTCCCGATGCTTCGCCCGCCGCCGTAAGATCGCTGACGTGGGCAAGAGGTCGCACCGGGTGACGGTGCTGGTGGCAGACGACCATCCGGTGTACCGGGAGGGGATCGTCCGGGCGGTCAAGGAGCGCCCGGAGCTGGAGCTCGTGGGCGAGGCCGGCAACGGCCGCGAGGCCCTCGACGCGATCAAGCGCCTCGTCCCCGACGTGGCCGTGCTCGACATCCGCATGCCGGAGCTCGACGGCACCCAGGTGCTGGGAGCCATCCGCCGCGACGAGGTCGAGACCGACGTGCTCTTCATCTCGGCGTTCGTCGAGCCCGAGCTCGCCTACAGCACCGTGGCGGCCGGCGCGCGCGGCTATCTGTCCAAGGAGGCCTCGCGGCGCGAGATCTGCGAGGCCATCGAGGCGATTGGCCGCGGCGAGACCGTGTTCGCCCCGCAGGTCCAGGAGGGGCTGGCAAACGCGGTCCGCGATCGCGAGCACTCGGACTCTCCCCGCCTGAGCACCCGCGAGCAGGAGGTCCTGGGCTTCATCGCCGAGGGCCTCTCGGCGCCCGAGATCGGTCGCCAGGTCCACCTCTCGACGGCGACCGTCAAGAGTCACCTCCGCACGCTCTACGAGAAGCTCGGCGTCTCCGACCGCGCGGCGGCGGTCGCCGAGGGCATGCGCCGCGGTCTGCTCGAGTAGGGACGCCGGCCTTGGTCTACGCGCTCGCAGCGGTGACCCTTGTCGCCGTCGCCATCGCCGTGCGGCTGGCCCTCCGGGAGCGCAGCGCTCGCCGCAGCGGCGAGCGCGCCGAGGCTCTGGCCGCGCAGGTGATGCTGGCCGACGAGCGAGCGCGGCGCGAGATCGCCCAGAGCCTTCACGACAAGGCGTTGCAATCTCTGCTCGCGGCGAACCAGGAGCTTCAGGAGGCGTCCCCCGGCCGCGCGGGGGTCGGCCGGGCCCACGAGGTCGTCTCCGCCACCATCCAGGAGCTCAGAGAAGCCGTCTCCGCCATCCACCCGGTCACCCTGGAGGAGGGAGGCCTGGAGACCGCCCTGGCCGCCGTGGCGCGCCATGCGAGGCGACAGGGGCGCTTCGAGACGAGCGTGACGGTCGAGCCCGGCGTGCCGACCTCGCGAGACGAGCTCGTGCTCGCGGTGGCGCGCGAGCTGGTCAACAACGCCGCGGAGCATGCCGGCGCCTCGCGCGTGGACTTGGCGGTCCGCGCTGACGGTCCCTGCGTCGAGTTGGTCGTCCGCGACGACGGCACCGGGATGGAGGCGGAGCGACCGGAGGAGGCCCTGGCCGAGGGGCACATCGGCCTCGCCTCGATCGCGCATCGCGTGGAGGTGATCGGCGGCACCTTCACCCTCGAGCCGCGCATGGGCGGGGGCACGCTCGCGCGCGCCCTGCTGCCAGTCGACTAGAGGTCGCTAGCCCGCGGGCGGGGGCGCGGGAGGGGGCGGGGGCGGATCGGCGACGGGCGGAGGCCCGGGCGGCGGCGGAGGCGGAGGCGGAGTGGTCGTGGGCGGGCCGGTGTAGGGCGGCGGGTCGGTGGTGCCGCCGTCGCCGGCGTCGGTGTCGCCGCCGTCGGAGCTGCCGGAGGCCGTCGGGTCGGGCGTGGTGCCCTCGCCGGACGACTCGGTCCCGCTCGCCCCGGAGTCGGTGGGCTCGCCGTAGGCGTCCACAGCGGCCGGATCGGTGGCCGCGTCGGAGGCTGCCGGATCGCTCGTGGTCGCGGCGGTGGCATCGGCGGGAACGGGATCGGCGGGGGGTGTGGACGTCACGGGCGCCGGTGCCGGAGCAGGCGCCTTGGCCGGGACGTTCGGCGCGGTCACGGGCCGGTAGACAGGCCGGTTCGCGGAGTGGGGCACCGGTCGCGGCGGCGCGGAGTGGGCCACCGCCACGCTCGCGGGCCGGTTGGTCGAGGTCGTCGGCGTCGAGTAATGGCTGACTCCGACGGCGCCCGCGGTGAGGATGGCCGCCGTCGCGAGGCCTCCCGCGGCCTTTGCGCCGACGGCACCCAGCGCGCCACCGCCGATCAGGGCTCCGGCACTGCTCGACGTCCCGGCGGCGCCAAGCCCTGCTCCGCCCGCGCCCAGGCCGCCGGCAAGTCCGCCCGACCCGCCCGCACCGGCACCCGTCGCGCCGGCGCCGCCCGAACCTGCTGCGGCTCCTCCCGAACCGCCGAGCTTGGCGCCGATGGCGTGACGGATGGTTGCGAGGAAGGCGAAGGGCGCGAACGGTGCGAGGGCTCGCAGCTCGTGGCTCGAGGAGCGCAGCTCGCCGCGGTAGCGGCGGCAGCGATCGCACTTGCGAACGTGGTGGCGGACGGCGCCGGATGCCTTGCGCAGTCCCTCGGCGGCTTCGGCAAGCTCCAGGCGGACCTCGCCGCAGGTGAGCACGCGACTCTCGCTGGCCTCGGCGAGCGCCATGCGGGCGCGCACCAGCAGGGACTTGACCGCGGGGAGGGTGGTGTCCATGGCCGTCGCGATCTCCTCGTAGGCGAGGTCGTCGATCTCGCGCAGCACCAGGGCGGTGCGCTGCGTCTCGGGAAGCTCGGCGACGTCGGCAAAGATCGCCCGGATCTCCTCGCGCCCAGCGGCCGCGTCCGCGCAGCTCGCGCCGTTGGCGTGGGGGAGGGTGTCCATCGTGTCGGCGCCGTCGGCGACTGGGCGGCGAAGGTGGTTCAGGCAGCGGTTGCGCGCGATCCGGTAAAGCCAGGGCTTGACGTTGATCGGCCGCGAGTCGGCGAGCATCGCCGTGTGCGCCGCGACGAAAACCTCCTGGAGAACGTCCTCGCCGTCCTCGGAGGAGCCGACGATGCCGCGGCAGAAGGCCAGGAGCTTCGCGCGATAGCGCTCGAACAGGATCTCGAAGGCCCTGGGGTTGCCGCCGCGGATCGCCGAGATCAGCCGCTCGTCGCCGTACAGGCGCAGAAGCGCCGGGCTGCGAATCAGCAGTCCCGGCTTACCGGCATGGCTAAGTGCTGAGGCCTCCACTCTCTCCTATACAGACACCGTAGCGCCGGGAAAGTTGCATGTCGATTAATGCCGGGTTATCGCTTGGGTCCGATGAACGCATCCAGGCGCTTCACATCGGTCCGCCTGGCGATTTGAACGTCGAATCGGCTCGTGAGCGTCCAGCCGATCTCGAGGAGGTCGAGGTGATCGCAGAAGATCCTGAGTATGTCCGAGGATCGGTTGGTGAATGCATACCGCGGATAGCTATAGACCCGACCCCTAGGGGAGCGCTGGTTGGCGACAAAGCGGCTTCCGTCGGAATGGATCAGGCCGCGCAGAAGGCGTTGCGCGTGGTGTGCGGTGATCGACCGCTGCCATTCGGCCAAGGTGATGCGGCGCTGATGCTTCAGTCCAGGTCCGTGCTGCGGAAACACCAGGGGCCAGAGCGTCGAGTAACACGTGACGTACACGAGGTTGTCAGGCACTCGGCGATGAACCGCAACCCGGTTCTTCGACATGATCCTGCGCATCGCACGGTGCGCCTCACCGATGATGCCCGGATACCGGCTGTCGAGGGCGATCTCAAGCCGAAACACGTTCTTTGGACACCGAGCCAGGTACCCATCCCCCAGATACAGCCCAAGCAGATATGCGTAGGTGGACCAGTTGGCGCTGTCGATGAGCTCATCGCCGCTCGCGTAACGCGCGACGGCGGGTCCAAGCGGTGCTCCTCGCTGACGCCAGCGAAGAATCGTCCCCCTCGGAACTCCGGTGGATTCGCTCGCTTCCTGAGCGGTCATCCCGGCGTCCAGGAGCTCCATCGCCGCGGAAATCGTGGCCCGATCATGCACGAACAGATGTTCGCCAATGCAGCGGACGTCGCCGCAGTACGATCGCCGAGCCCGGGTAGACAAATGGCAAAGTCAGGCGAACTTAAAATTCGCCGCTCTTCGGAGCATGCGGGTTCGAATCCCGCCCCGGGCACCTGGAAGCGGAGGCGGCTCGTGCCGCTCAGCCCTGCGGCCGGACGAGCCTGATGTTGAACTGCGGGCCGTCGAGCGCGCCCATGAGGCGCAGCCAGATCGGCAGGTACATCTCGACGGCGCGTGCGGCGGTGATGTCGCCCAGGTCGATGATGTCGCCGGAGAGCCAGCCGAAGGTCTCGAGCAGCTCCATGACCTGCGCCTTGGCGCCGGAGTCGTCGCCGCAGATGAAGATGTTGGTCTGCTCGCCCAGGGCCGAAGGGTCGGTCATGACGCCCGCGTTGACTGTGTTCAGGGACTTCACGACGTTGGCGTCGGGGAAGGCTCGCTGGATGGCCTCGCCCAGGGAGTCGTCGTTGACGATCGACAGAGTCGGCGGGAAGCCGCCGGAGAAGTCGAGCGGGTTGGCGGTGTCCAGCAGCGTCTTGCCGGCCAGGTTCGCCGCGCCGGCCGCCTCGAGGGCCTCGAGCGAATGCATTCCCGAAGTCGAGTTGACGACCAGCTCGCCGAACTCCGCCGCGTCGGCGAACGTCCCTTCGCTCGCGGCCTCGCCGGCGCCCTCAGCCCAGGCGACCGCCTTCTCGTTGCCCGCCTCGCGCGAGCCCATCTTCACCTCGTGCCCGACCTCGACCAGCTTGCCGGCGATGGTCTCGCCGACCATGCCGGTGCCGAGGACGCCGATCCTCACTGGTTGACGGTGACGGTTGGGGGCAGCAGCCCGTGCTTCTTCAGCACCTCGACCACGGTGTGGATCTGCTGCGGGTCCGTGATGTTCAGCGCCTGGCCCACCTGCATGTCGACGCCCTGGGCCCGGCAGTCCGCGGCGACCGCCTCGCGGACCTCCATGGGCTGCGAGCGCAGGTCGACGGCGTGCTGGCTCATGAGCGACATCAGGCCGGCCATCATCGCCTGCATGTTGCCGCCCGTCGCGGCCTCGACCTCTCCGGCGATTCCGCCCCCCGGGGTCGAGCCGATGCCGAGCGACGGCGCCGGGGCCTGGGTGGTGGGATTCGGCGGCGCGGCAGGCGGTGGGGGGGCTCCGGCCACGGACATGTCGGCCTGCGACAGCGCGCTCTCCTTGTCCTTGCGCCTGCTGAAGAAACCCATCGGCGCGATCCTACCGCGACCTTTCGGCCGCCTCCACCATGCCCGTCGCGAGCGCGACGGCGTCGCGGCGGGAGAGCTCCTGTTCCCGCACGAGCGAGTGCCACGTCTCGAAGGCGAGGACGTGCGCCAGCGCGCCGAGGACCCCCGATCGCTCTGCGCGCCCCTCGCTACTTCGAGGAGCTCGGCGCGGCGCTCGCCCGCAGCGACTTCGGCTCAGTTATGACGATCGCCGAGAAGTACGGGTTGGAGGTTGACGCGACCTCGATCGACCGGCTCTGCGAGGAGCACGGCCTGACCCACCCCATGCAAGGCCAGATGTAGGGGGTGGAAAGGCTCCGCTCGCGCTCAGCAGACGCGGTCTTCCCTGACATTCCCGACCCTCTACCGGCGGCGCGGCCGGGCTCGGCTAGAGCTGCGTCCAGACCGTCTTGGTCTCGAGGTAGGCGTCGAGGTTGGCGTGGCCCTTCTCGCGGCCGATGCCCGAGGCCTTGTAGCCGCCGAACGGGGCGGCGGGGTCGCCGCCGCCCCAGGTGTTGATGTAGACGTTGCCTGCCTGCAGGCGCGCGGCCAGCTTGTGGGCCTGGGAGATGTCGCGGGTCCACAGCCCGGCCGCCAGGCCGTACTCGGTGTCGTTGGCGCGCGCGGCGACCTCGTCGAGCTCGGAGAAGGGCATCGCCACCAGCACCGGGCCGAAGATCTCCTCCCGGGCGATCTTCATGTCGTCCTTCACGCCGGTGAACAGGGTGGGGTTGACGAACCAGCCGCCGCCGTTGCCGTCCTCCGGCATGCCGCCGGCGACCGCCTCGGCGCCCTCGCTGAGGCCCGAGTCGATGTAGCCGGTGACGCGCTCGTACTGCTCGGCGGAGACGAGCGGGCCGAACTCGGTGTCCGGGTCGAGCCCGGGGCCCACCTTCGCCTGGCTCGCGTAGTTCGTTAGGCCGTCGATGACCTCGTCGAAGACCTCCTGGGCGACGAACAGGCGCGAGCCGGCGTTGCAGGCCTGGCCTGAGTTGAAGTAGATGCCCTGAAAGCTCCCGGGGATCGCCTTGGAGAGGTCGGCGTCGGGCAGGATGATGTTGGGGCTCTTGCCGCCGAGCTCGAGCGTCACGCGCTTCAGGGCCCGGCCGCACTTGGCCCCGATCTCGCGGCCCACCACCGTCGAGCCCGTGAACGCGACCTTGGCCACGCCGGGATGGTCGACGAGGGCGGCGCCCGTCTCGCCGTCGCCGGTGAGCACGTTGAGCGTGCCCTCCGGGAACCCGGCCTCCAGCGCCAGCTCGCCGAGTCGAAGCGCGGTGAGCGGCGTCTGCTCGGCGGGCTTGAGCACGATCGGGCAGCCGGCGGCAAGGGCCGGGGCGATCTTCCAGGTGGCCATCAGCAGCGGGAAGTTCCAGGGCACGATCTGCGCGCATACCCCGACCGGCTCGCGCAGCGTGTAGCAGAGGACGTCGCGGGCGCTGACGGGGATGGTCTCGCCCTCGATCTTGGTCGGCCAGCCCGCGTAGTAGCGCAGATGGTTGACCGCGGCGGCAACGTCGCCGCCGGCCGCCTTCAGCGGCTTGCCGTTGTCGAGCGACTCGAGCTCCGCCAGCTCCTGGCCGTTTGCCTTGATCAGCTCGGCGAACGCGTTCATCAGCGCCGAGCGCTTGGCGGCGTGCACCTTGCGCAGCGGGCCGTCGAGCGCGGCCTGGGCGGCGGTGACCGCGGCGTCGACGTCGGCTTCGCCGCCCTGGGCGACCTCGCAGATCGTCTCGCCGGTGGCCGGGTCGACGGTTTCGAAGGTTCGCCCGTCGGCCGCGGGGCGGCGCTCGGCGCCGATCAGAAGGCCCTGGGGACCGTTGGCTGCGAACTCGCGGGCGGCGTTGGAAAGGGACTCGGCGGTGGCAGTCGTCATGCGCTCATCCTAGATAAGGCGCGGCGCGGGTCACGCGCAGGGCTACGGATCCGGGTCCACTGAACCCCATGATCGTCCCGGGCTGATGGCTATACGGGGTAGTGAGGGACGTTCATACGGTTGAACGTCCCTCACGCCCCTCTATAGAGGGGCTTCCGGGACGTTCTCAGCTGGGGGTGGGGGGTTCGCCTGGCTCGGGCGGCGGCTGCAGGTCGCCCTGCGCGGGTGGGGGCTGCTGCATGCCCGGGATGCCCTGCATTCCCGGGATCCCCTGAATGCCGGCCATGCCCGCCATGCCGCCCATGGCCGCCGGGTTCATCCCGTACTTGCCGAGGACGCCGAAGATCTCGCTCATCATGTTGGGGTCGTAGACGGGGATCGACTGGCCCGAGCCCGGCTGTGCGTTGATGCCGTGCTTGGAGAGCACGTCCAGGATCTCCTGGCGGGCCTGGTCGCCGTGCTCGGTCATGTTGTAGGCCTGCGGGGGCGCCTCGTAGACCTGCGCGTGGCCAGAGTCGATCGCCTGCTGGATGAGCGGTCCGAGCGCGCCCATGTTCTCCAGACCGCCGACAGAGAACCCGCCGAAGGACGCCTCCGGGGGTGGAGCGCCGATCTGCTCGCCATGCTCGCCGGCGATCGGCGGCGGCGGAATACCGGCGGCCGGCGCCTGGGCGCGCGCTGCGGCGAACGCGTCCTCGCTTTGGCGGCGTCCCCTCAGTCGGTCGAAGAGGCCCATCGGCCCCGAATGCTACCCCGCCGGGGTGGGGCAGCAGGTGCCGCCGTAGGGCGTCGTGGTCGGGTTGGGGCAGGACGGCGTGCCGGTGCCGGTCGGCAGCACCCCGCTGGCGTCCATCGACTGGGTGTCGTCGTGGCTGACGCCCGGGATCGGCGGCGCCGAGCCGCCGGTGGGAGCCGGCGTGGAAGCGGGCGGCGGAGGCGTTGCCGGAACGGGGACGCAGGTGGTGGAGTCCGAGGTTCCCGGATCGCCGGTGGGCGCCGGGGTGGTCGGCTTGGTCGGCGTGACGTCGCCGGGGACCGAGCCCGAAGACGAGTTGCCCGGCTGCCCCGTGCCGACGTGGCCGGCCGGCGCGGCGCCCGTGGCCGAGGAGCTCTTGGAGCCGGAGCCCGACGCCGAATTCCCCGGGGTGGAGGTGGGCGCGACGTTGCCCGTTCCGTCGGAGGTGTCCGCCGTGTCGGTGGCGATGGGCTTGGGGTCCTTGACCTTCTCGCCCCACGCCGAGACCGTCACCGTGTAGGTGCCGTTGCCGGTGTAGGGAACCCACAGGCTCGCCGCGCCCGAGGGCACGTCGCCGTAGTCCTGAACGCTGCCGTCGGGGGCCGTGACGGCCGCGGTGTAGTAGCGAGCGCCGTCGATCGGCGAAAAGCTCGCGTCGAGCTTGCAGACGACGGTCGTCGAGGCCACGCCGCAGCTGTCGAGCGACACCGAGACCCCCAGCGACTGCTGGGTGGCGCCGCCGCCGACCACGCCGGAGGCGGGCAGAGGCACCGCCGCCAGGGCCGCGAGCGCGTAGAGGAGATGGCGCCGGCGAAGGATCACTTCCCGCCCCCCGAGGAGGCCGAGACCGGCGTGAGCGAGTTCTCCAGAAGCTGGACGCCCTTGGTCGCATCGCTCGAGGCGTTGGGCTGGAGCGTGGTCGCCAGGTAGTAGCGGTAGGGGCCGCTGACCCGCAGCGTCACCTCGTAGGCGGGCTTGCCCGCGGGCGCGTCGGCGGCGAGGCGGACGACCGTCTCGTCGGGCGTCGGCGCCGAGGCGCGGCCTGCGACGTGCGCCGAGCCGGCGAGGTTTCGCAGCTGGGCGAGCGAGGAGGCCTCGAAGGTGGGGAAGTCGAGCTTGGGCTCGTTGCGCACCCACAGGGTGGCGTCGGCGCCACCGTCGTTCGCCACCGCGGAGAAGGTCGCTCCGTTGTCCGGAGTCGTGGCCTTCCAGCCGGCGGGCACTGCGATGGTGAAGTTCGTGCCCCGCACGAGCTTGGCCGAGCCGGCGGCCGCGGCGGAGCCCGGAGCCGGGCCGGGGGCGCCGACCTTGGCGCCCGACGAGGGCGTGGGCGGCACGGCCGGCGTCGGGGCGCCGCCCTGGGAGACGTGCGAGCTCCAGCTCTGGATCACGACCAGCCCGACGATCACCGTCAGGAGCGCCAGCGGCACCGCGGCGTAGGAGGGGAGGGTGGTGCCCGACCCGTCGCGCGAGCGCGAGGCGGTGAGCTTCGGGACCGAGAGCTTGGGCAGCGAGGGCTTCGAGAAGGAGAGCGAGGGCTTGGAGATGTGGATCTCGGGGCCCCTTGGGGATCGAGAGCTTGGGCATGTGAAGCGCGGGCCGCTTGGGGATCGAGAGCTTGGGCTTCGAGACCTTCGGCTTGGAGAGCTTCGGCTTGGAGAGCTTCGGCTTGGACACCTTCGGCGTGGAGGCCTTCGGCTTGGCGACCTTGGGCTTGGAGCGCTTCGGAAGCTTGATGTCGCTGTGAAGCGCGGCGAGGAGTGGCTTGCGCTGCTTCTTCGCCTTGGGCGCTGCGGCGGGACGCGGAGGCATCGGCACAGCCGCGATCTTGGGTGCGCGGAAGCGCCGCGAGGAGGTGCGGTAGCCGCTTCGGGCCGGCGAGCGCTTGTGCTGAGGCGCGGGCGTCGGGTTCTCGGCGGGCGCCAGGACGCCGACCTCGGCGACCGGCGGGCACCGGAAGGGGACGCCGCAGGAGCCGCAGGTGACCACGCGCACGGCCCGCGGATCGAGCTCCGTGGGCACGCGCAGGAGGGTGCTCTCGCCGCAGGCCTCGTGATGGGCCCGCACGAGGCGAACCGACTCGCCGGCCGGGGTCCCCGGGAAACCCCCGTTGCGGGCGTCGATCGACGCCGCGATGTCCGCGGGCAGCTGGTCCGGCGCGTATTCGTGACCTTGCGGTTCGGCGCTTACCGACTCGCTGACGACGTTAACCACCTCCACGTTGTGTATTTCGGGCGTTTTGGCCTCCGGCTTGAGCGTCGTTCGTGCCCAACCGTGCCTCCGTGGTGACTACGGAGGCAAATCGACGCCCAGACACGCATGAATTCGCGGCCCGCCTCCGGCACCCTTGCGGGAGTGGCTCCTGCAACCATCCGTGCCATGCCCGAACCCGTCCCCGAAACCACGGAGGCCGCAGCCGCCCCCGCGGTCGCCGCCCACGAGGTCGCCAAGCGCTATGGCGAGGGCGCAACGCTCGTCGATGCGCTGCGCGGGGTCGACGTCGCCTTCGCCGGCGGGACGTTCACGGGGATCATGGGGCCCTCCGGGTCGGGCAAATCCACCCTGCTCCACATTCTCGCCGGGCTCGAAAAGCCGTCCTCGGGCTGGGTGGAGCTGGCCGGCAAGCGCCTCGGCGATCTCTCCGATCGCGAGCTCACCCTGCTTCGCCGCCACGACATCGGCTTCGTCTTTCAGAGCTACAACCTGCTGCCCGTCCTCAGCGCGGAGGAGAACATCACCCTTCCGGTCACGATCGGAGGGAAGGATCCCGACCGCGAGTGGCTCGACACCCTGATCCGCACGATGGGCCTGGAGGATCGCCGCGAGCATCGCCCCGCGGAGCTCTCCGGGGGAGAGCAGCAGCGCGTGGCCGTGGCCCGGGCGCTGATGACCAAGCCCACCGTGATCTTCGCCGATGAGCCCACGGGCAACCTCGATTCGGTAGCCGGCCAGCAGATCCTGACGCTCCTGCGCCAGGCGGTGGACGAGCTGCATCAGACGATCGTGATGGTCACCCACGACGCCGGCGCCGCTGCGGTCGCCGACCGCGTCCTGTTCCTGGCCGACGGGCGGATCGTCGACCAGCGCGAGCACCTCACGGTCGAGGAGATCCTCGACCACCTCAAGAGCCTGCGATGACCAAGAGCCTGCGATGACGCGGATGGCTCTTCGCGGGCTCGCCGGGCGCAAGCTGCGCTCGGCCCTGACGGCGATCGCCGTGCTGCTCGGGGTCGCGATGATCACCGGCTCCTACATCGAGACCGACCAGATCCGCAACGCCTTCGGCGCGATCACGAAGGAGTCGGTGGCGGGCCTGGACGTGATCGTCAGCCCGGAGGAGAAGTTCACGTCCAGCCTCGGGTCCGAGCCGCCGACGCTGTCGGAGAAGACCGTGGCCCAGGTCCGCCGGGTCAGCGGGGTGAAGGCCGCGGAGGGTGAGCTGACCGCCCTGGGGAACCTGGTCGTCGACGGCGACGTCGTCGACACGTTCGGCGCCCCCGGCCTGGTGATCTCCCGGCCCACCGCCGCGTTCAACCCAACCGAGCCCGTCGCCGGGCGCGAGCCGCGCGGCTCGGGCGAGGCCGCCGTGCTCGCGCAGAATGCCTCGGACCACGGGATCGAGATCGGCGACCGCATCGGCGTCTCCACCCGCCATGGCGTGCGCGACGTGACCGTCACGGGAACCTTCGCGTTCGGCCAGGGCGGCTCGTCGCTCGGCGGTGCGACGATGGTGGTGCTGCCCCGCACCGACGTGCAGCGCTGGTTCGACCTGAGGGGCAAGGTCGAGCTCGGTCAGCGTGCTCGCCGACCCGGGAGTCGATCCTCAGATCCTCGCCGACCGCATCGACGCCGCCCTTCCCGGGAACCCCAAGGTCCAGACCGCCCAGCAGAACGCCACCGAGCAGGCCAAGGACATCAACGACCAGATCGGCTCGTTCCTCACGCCCGCGCTGCTGGCCCTGGCCGGCGCGGCGGTGCTCGTGGGCGCCTTCATCATCTTCAACACCTTCTCGATCACCGTCGCCCAGCGGATCCGGGAGTTCGCGATGGTGCGGGCGCTCGGCGCGACCCGGCGCCAGGTGCTGGGGATGGTGGTGACCGAGGCGCTCGCGATCGGGGTGATCGCCTCCGGCCTGGGAATCCTGGCGGGAATCGGGTTCTCCAAGCTCCTCAACTCGCTCTTCGACGCGGTCGGCTTCGGCATCCCGCGCACCGGCTTGGTGTTCGCACCGCGGACGATCGCGATCGCGCTGATCGTCGGCATCGGCGTCACCATGATCGCCTCGCTGGTCCCGGCGGTGCGGGCGACCCGCATCTCGCCCATCGTCGCCATGTCGGGAACCCCGGGGCGGCCGAGCATGCGCGCCCGGCGCATCTCCGCCGTGGTCGCCGGGCTCTGCACCGCTCGCCGGCGGCGTCTTCGTCGCGCAGGGCCTCTTCGGCTCCGGCGGTTCGACCGAGAAGCTCAGCGCCATGGCCGGCGGAGTGGTGTTCATCTTCGTCGGCGTGGCGCTGTCGGCGCGCTACGTGGTCCGGCCGCTGGCGGCGGTCATCGGCTGGCCGATCGAGCGGGTCTTCAAGACGCCCGGCCGGCTGGCGCGCGAGAACGCCGAGCGCAACCCGGGCCGAACGGCGATCACCTCGGCGGCGCTGATGGTGGGGCTCGGGCTCGTGGTCTTCGTCGCCGTCTTCGCGGCGGGCCTGAAGGCCAGCATCGGCAGTCAGATCGACGACCTCGTGCGCGCCCAGCTGCTCGTCTACTCCCAGGGCTTTCAGCCCTTCTCCTCGCGCACGGAGAAGGTGGTCGCGAGCGTTCCCGGGGTTCGCGCCGCGGTGGGGACGCCGTTCGACCAGCTCCAGGTCAACGGCCAGAGCTCCAATTCCGCCATCGACGTCCTGATCGGCATGGACCCCAACCGGATCCTCGACGTCTACAAGTTCGACTGGATCGACGGCAGCGACTCGCTGCTCTCGCACCTCGGCCCCGGCAAGACCCTGATCGAGGAGCAGTTCGCGAAGACGCACCACCTCCACGTCGGCGACAGCTACCGGGTCGTGACGCCGGACGGCGGGCATGCGCGCCTCACGGCGATCGGCGAGTACCGCGATCCCACCGTGCTCCAGGGGTCGATGGCGTCGCTGCCGACGCTGCGTTCGATCTCTCCCGCGCGCGATCCGCTCAGCCTGCTGGTGGCGGTCGACGATCCGGACCAGCTCGACCAGGTCCAGGCGGCGATCAAGGACGCCCTGAAGGCGTATCCGACGCTCAAGGTCCAGAACAAGGCCGAGTATCAGCAGACCCTCAACGACCAGCTCAACCAGGTCGTCTACCTGCTCTACGCGCTGCTGGCGATGAGCGTCGTGATCTCGCTGTTCGGGATCGCCAACAGCCTCTTTCTGTCCATTCACGAGCGCACCCGCGAGATCGCGCTGCTGCGCGCGGTGGGAGCGACCGTGGACCAGGTGCGTCGCGTGATTCGCTACGAGAGCGTGATCACCGCCGTGATCGGCGGGCTGCTGGGAACGGCCATCGGCGTGGTCTTCGCCTTCCTGCTGATCCAGTCGCTGTCGGAGTTCGGCTTCTCGATGAGCATCCCCTTCGGCCAGCTCGCCGTCTTCATGGCGCTGGCGCTGCTCGTCGGGGTTCTCGGCGCGATCGCCCCGGCGCGGCGGGCATCGCGCGTCGACGTGCTCGAGGCGATCCACCAGGAGTAGCGCCTCCCCACGACCGCGCCCGTCGGGCGCGCGATCACACATTCGAACGGGCCGTACCTGAGAGAATGCGCGCATGGCGCTCCCCGTGTGGACGCTCCTGTACCGGCGTTTCGGTGCCCGCTACCCGGGTTTCTTCCTAACCCTCGAGCTGCAGACGGCGTTCCTGCTGACCGCCGGCACGCTCGGCGTGTTCACGTTCTTCTACGACGCGCCCGCCTCCGACTACTGGCGCACGCTCGCCGTGGTCGAGGCGCTCACGGTGATCGCCGTGATCAAGACGCTGCGGCGCACATACCCGCGGCTGGAGCCGATCCGCGACTGGATCGCGGGCGCGCGCGACGACGACTCCACCGCCCGCGCCTGGGTCGCCGCGGTGAACCTGCCGCTGCACCTGGTGCGCGCCGACATCACGATCCCGACCGCCGTCGTCGTGATCCCGGGCTGCATCGTCGCGACGGCCTTCCTCGGCCTCGCCTGGTTCAACTTCTTCGCGCTCTTCGTCGGCTCGATGATCGCGATGTCGGCTACTCGGGGATCCTCCACTACCTGGCGCTGGAGGCGGGCCTGCGGCCGGTGCTCGTGGACATCAACCAGTCGGTGAGCCCGCGCCTGGTCACCGCCGTCGACTCGGTCTCGCTGCGCACGCGGATGCTCACCGTGCTGCCCGCGATCAACGTCGTCTGCGGGTTCATCGTCGCCGCGCTCACCTCCCACGGCGGCGGCATCGGTGCCTCCGTGCTGATCGCCGTCGGCATCGCCGGCGCGGTCTCGCTGGAGGTCACGGTGCTGCTGACCAAATCGATCCTGGCGCCCATCGACGACCTCCAGCGCGCCACCGCCAGCGTCGCGCGCGGCGAGTACGACGTCGCCGTCCCGGTGACGACCACGGACGAGCTGGGCGACCTCGCCGCATCGTTCAACACGATGGTCACGGGACTTCGCGAGCGCGAGGAGATCCGCGAGGCGTTCGGCACCTACCTGGACCGCTCGGTCGCGAACATCCTGCTGTCGGGGAACTTCCCGCAGGGCGGGGTGGAGCTGGACGTGACGATCCTCTTCTTCGACGTCCGCGACTTCACCCACTTCGCGGCCGACGCCGCAGGCGCGCGAGGTCATCGCCCGCCTGAACGCGCTCTTCGAGACCACCGTGCCGGTCATCAACCGCCACGGCGGCCACGTCGACAAGTTCATGGGCGACGGGCTGATGGCCGTGTTCGGAGCGCCCGAGAACTACCCCGACCACGCCGAGCGGGCCGTGCGGGCCGCAATCGAGATCGCCGACGCGGTGCACCGCTCGGAGGGCGTGGGCTTCCAGATCGGGGTGGGCGTGAACACCGGCCGCGTCATCGCCGGGTCGATCGGCGGCGGCGGGCGCCTGAACTTCTCCGTGATCGGCGACGCCGTCAACGTCGCCTCACGCGTCGAGTCCGCCACCCGCGACACCGACGACGACGTCCTCGTCACCCAGGAGACCGCCGAGCAGCTGCCGCCGGCGATCAACGCGGAGTCGCGGGGCGTCCACGAGCTGAAGGGCATCGACCGCTCGGTCGAGCTGTTCGCGGTGTCGATCGGCGAGCCGGCCGGGCTGGTGCCGGGCGAGGAGCCGCTGCCCGTGCCCGAGCAGGTCCCGCAGGAGTTCGGCAGCCGCGCCGCGGGCGGGCTGGCGCAGCTTTAGAGCGGGCTGAGTGGGTCGGCGACCGGCGCGGGGACCGGAGCCGAGGGGGTCGCGTAGGAGAGGGCGGCGAAGATCGCCGCGCCCAGCGCCGCGGTGAGGGTGAGCAGGGCGCCGGCGGCAGCCATCGTCGCGACGCCATGCGAGCCCAGGATCAGCAGGCATGCCGCGGCGCCCAGGCCGGGGCCCACCGGCAGCAGGCCGATGGCGGCCATGCCGATCAGCAGGGCGACCGAGTCGAAGAGCGAGACGTCGGCGCCGAGCGCGTGCAGCACGAACCAGTTGCGCAGGACCTGGAGGCTCACCGCGATCACCACCAGGCCGAAGATGCGAAGGCGGCTGCGGTTGCCGGTGAGGACGGCGAGGCCTCGCCACGCGCGGTCGGTGTGCGAGCGCGGCGAAGCGCAGCGAGAAGGCGATCACGGCGGCCATCAGCGACAGGGCGGCCACTGGGACCCACCAGGGCAGGCCCAGCGCGCCGACGAGCGTGAACGACATCAGCGCCGCCAGCGCGGCCTCGGCGATGACGATCGGCAGCTCGGCGGTGGCGAGCACGGATGCGCGCGGGCTGTCCTGCGGCGCCGAGCGGCGAAGCGCGGCGATGCGAACGGCCAGGCCGACCTGCGGGTTCAGGATGTTGCCGAGGTAGCCGAGGCTGGCCGAGCGAAAGAGGGTGCGGCGCTCCACCGAGCCGCCGGCGGCGTCGATGCACACGCCCCAGGCCTCGCAGCGGGCGAGGATCCAGAGCAGCTCGATGCCCACCGCGGCGGCGAGGATGCCGGGCGAGACCGACGCCGAGGGCGACGGAGAAGTCGTTGCCCTTGGTCGCGATGATCGCGCCCAAACCCGCCGTGGCGGCCAGCATCGTCAGCACGGCGCCGGCGCCGGGGCGGCCGAAAATGCGTCGGAAAGGCTCGAGGGCTCGCGCGGATGGCATCAATGAGTTCATCGGTAGGAGGCCCCACCATGCTTAGCCGCGCCCCCAAAGCCCGTCTAAAGGACTGAGGAGAGAGCTCCTAAGAGTCTCTGGTTCTGCCCCCTCGAATACCCTGCCGCGGGGCTCGTCAAGTAGGGGGTGCTGTGATCAAGGGTCTCACATACCTGGCGGTTCTGATGAAAGTTGGCTGATTGGCGCGCGCCGGCTACTCGCAGCCCACGCCGTCGCCGTTGCCGTCCAGCCGGTAGGGGTCGGAGCCACTCACGCGCACCGGGCCGGCGACGAAGCGCGGCCCGTCGCCGCCTCCGCCCTCGCAGTCGACGTCGGGGCCCGGCGCGATGCATGGGTCGTAGCCGGGCGTGCAGCTGCCGCTGCCCGAAGTGGCCGGCGCCGGCGCGGTGACGGTGCTCGTCGCCGGGGCGGGCTCGGGCTGCGCCGCCGGGGGTTGGTAGTGGACCCAGTGGATGATCTCCAGCTGGGCCTTCGCGAGGCTGATCTGCCCGTCGCACACCTCCGCGTGCAGGCGGTTCTCCAGCACGTCCTTGTCGGTGGCCCCGCGGCGGCCCTGGTACTCCTCGGGCCAGAGGTTGCGCACGTCCGCCGGCGCGCCGCCGAGCTCCAGCGAGACCAGGTGGTCGAGCTCCGAGCCGCTGGGCCCGAAGGCGAGTCCGTAGGAGCGGATGAGCCGCGGTTCGAGCCCCGCCGTGTACGACTCGGGCGGGCGCACCGTGTCCGTGTAGCCCGGCACGCAGATCGTCGAGCCGATGTTCGACTGGCGCACCCGCGGGTCGATTGCGCCGGGGGTGCACGAGAGGTCCTCCACGGCGCCCGCGACCTTGGCGTCGCAGGAGTCCGGCGGGGGCACCGATCCGCACGCCGAGGCCGAGGGGTCCTGCCAGCGGCAATGGCTGATCACCAGCCCGGTGGGCGTGTGGGGGACCGGCCGGCGGGCATGGCGCGCGTGATGAGGTGGATGCCGGCGAGCGTGCCGGTGCATCGCGGCGTGGTGGGCCCGATGGGCCGGCGGCGCGGGGTGCGGCACGAAGCCGCCGCGGCGATGGCGGTGGGAGCCCGTGTCGCAGCCGGCCAGGGCCGTGGCGCAGGCGAGGACGGCGAGGACGCGGGGGAGCGGTCGCACCCGGCGCAGGTTAGATCCGCGCGGGGCGGCCGCCGGCTCGGGCTCAGGAGGGGCGCGGCGCGGAGGCGTCGCGGGGCGGGAACACGTCCGGCACCGAGGGCTGCTCGAGGACGTTGATGGCGTTCGGCAGGATCTCGTCGCAGAAGCGCTCGACCAGGCTGGGGTCGAACTGGGTGCCGGCGTTGTCGCGCAGCTCGCGAACGGCGTCCTCGACCGACATCGATCCCTTGTAGGAGCGCACGGCGCGCATCGCCTCGAACGCGTCGCAGACGAAGACGATCCGCGCCAGCAGCGGGATCTCCTCGCCGGCGAGGCCGTCGGGGTAGCCGCCGCCGTCCCAGCGCTCGTGCGAGGCGCGCACGATCTTGCCGACGGGCGCGAGCGCGGGTGTGGCGCCCAGCATGCGCTCGCCGATGAGCGTGTGGCGGCGCATGAGGTCCCATTCGGCCTCGGTGAGGGGACCCGGCTTGTGCAGGACGTCCTCGGGGACCGCGATCTTGCCGATGTCGTGCATCTCTGCGGCCCGGCGCAGCACGTCGAGCTCCTCCGCGCCCAGTCCCAGGCTGCGGCCGAGCTCCATGGACAGGTGGGTGACGCCGTCGACGTGAACGCCGAGCGCGGGCTCGCGCTGGTGCACCAGGCCCAGCAGGAAGCTGCGGGTCTGATCGCCGGAGCGGGTGGAGCGCTGCGACTTCTCGGCGTAGAGGCGCTTGTCGGCCAGCCGCAGCACCTCGGTCGGAGCGCTGGCCTCGGCCGGCGCGAGGACCATGCCGCCCGAGGCGCCGATCGTGAAGCCCTCGCCGTGCTCTGCGAGAGCCGAGCGCGCCAGCTCGACGATGGCCCCCGGTCGCTTGTCGCCGAGGGGCACCAGCACGCAGAACTCGTCGCCTCCGAGGCGGTAGGGGGCGCCGATGCCGCTGATCGAGGACCTCAGCCGGGAGGCGAGGCGGCTGAGCAGGGCGTCGCCGGCGATGTGGCCGAAGGTGTCGTTGTAGGACTTGAAGCCGTCGAGGTCATACAGGGCGAAGATGTGGGGCTCGATCAGCTCCGCGGGACGGTTGAGGAGCTCTGCGAGGTCCGTCATCACCGCCCGGCGGTTGCCCAGGCCGGTGAGGTGGTCGGTGATCGACTCGCCGTGGAGGGTCACCATGAGGCGTTCGTTCTCGCGGAACGAGACGGCCAGACGGGCCGCGACGAGCAGGAGGGTCGCGGCGCCGAGCCACACCGAGACGGTCTGCGTGCGCCGGAAGTGGTCCCACACCAGGACCAGGACTGCCACGAAGGTGGAGATCAGCGGGACGGCAAGCCCCGGCCGGTACTCGCGGGTGTCGGCAAGAGGCCGGCGGACCGACAGCGCCGCGCTGACGGCGATGATCAGCCCGCCGATCGGCCACAGCAGGTCGACCAGGTTCGTGATCGGGTTGTGCGTCGCGGTGTGCCAGAGGTAGATGCCGTCCCCAGCAGTCCAGACGATCAGGCCCAGGCCGATGACGACGAGGGTCCCTGCGCTGCGCACGCCGCTGACCGCGAGCACAGCCGCCAGCGTGGCGATGATCAGGATGTCGCCGAGCGGATAGGCCAGGTTGGTGAGGACCACCTCGACCCGCCCGTTGGTGAGGCCCACGAGGGCCGGGCCGAGCAGCGCCACCGCCGCGCTGGCGGCGGCGAATGCGCCGATCAGGCCGTCGAACCAGATCGCCCGGCTCGACGTCGTGACCCGCTCGCGCGCCAGCAGCATGATCGCGGCGAAGAAGCACGGGATCGCGGTCAGGTAGCCGAGGTCCGCCGGCGAGGGGTAGGCCTTGTGCCGCTGGCCCACCAGGGTCGCGTAGAAGTAGTAGTCGCCCAGCGTCCAGGCGAAGAGGCCCAGCGCGAACAGCAGCCACGGCGCGCGGTTCTCCGGCACCGCCAGGGCCCGGATCGCGCAGGCGAGCGCCGTCATCACGAGCGCCAGGTCGTAGAACCAGTTCTGCGCTGCCGGCCACAGCGAATCAGGCTCGCCGGCGAGCTCCCAGGCGGCGTAGGCGCCCACGCCCAGACAGGCGATCGCAATCGCAATCCATGCGAGCGTTAGCCGGGCTGGCTTCCGCAGACTCGAGTCCATTCGCAGTCCCATCGGCAACCCTAGACGGGTTCATGAGTCGCTGCGCACGGTTGACTACGGAACGTCAGGAAGGGTTAACCGCAATGGCCGACCCGCGCTCTGCGGGGCCCGTCTAGGCCCGGCTGCGCGTCGCCCGCTGGCCTCGGTGAGAGCGGCGCTCGCTGCCCTGCTTGAGCAGGCGCGCGCCGGCCGGCAGGACCTCGTCGCAGAAGAGCTCCACGACCTGCGGGTCGAACTGGGTGCCGGAGTTGCGGCGCAGCTCCGCCGCGACCTCGTCCTGGGACATCGGGACCTTGTAGGGGCGCTTGGCCCGCATCGCCTCGTAGGCGTCGCAGACGAAGACGATTCGCGACAGCAACGGGATGGCCTCGCCCGCCAGCGCATCGGGGTAGCCGCAGCCGTCCCAGCGCTCGTGCGAGGAGCGGACGACCGCCGCGACGGGCGTCAGTGCCTCCGTGGCGCTCAGCAGGCGCTCGCCGATGATCGTGTGCTGGCGCATGAGGTGCCAGTCGACGGCGGTGAGCGGGCCGTTCTTCTGGATGATGTCCTCGGGGATCGCGATCTTGCCGACGTCGTGAAGCTCCGCGGCCCGGCGCAGCACGTCGAGGTCCTCGGCGTCGAGGTCCATCCTGCGCCCGAGCTCGACCGCCAGGATGGCGACGCCGTCCACGTGGAGCCCGAGCGCCGGATCGCGCTGGTGCACCAGGCTCAGCAGCAGGTCGCGGGTCTGGTCGCCGGTGCGGGTCGAGCGGTTCGCCTTCTCGGCGTACAGGCGCTGGTCGGCCAGCCTCAGCACCTCGCTCGGCGTCCAGGCTTCGGCCGGGACGCGGACCATGCCGGCCGAGGCGCCGATGGCAAAGCCCTTGCCGTGCTCGGTGAGCGCGGAGCGGGCCAGCTCGACGAGGCCGACCGGCTTGCGGCCCCGCAGCTCCACGAGGACGCAGAACTCGTCGCCGCCCAGGCGGTACGGGGTTCCGATCGGATCGATGGACAACTTCAGATTGGCGGCGAGCCGGCTCAGCAGGGCGTCGCCCGCGGGATGGCCGAAGGTGTCGTTATAGGACTTGAAGCCGTCGAGGTCGAAGAGCATGAAGACGTGCTCGGAGACGGCGGCGTCGGTGTCCGCGAGAAGCGCGCCGAGGTCGTTCATCAGCGCGCGGCGGTTGCCGAGATCTGTGAGGTGGTCGGTGATCGACTCGTCCTGAAGGGTGTCGACGAGCTCGTTGAGCCTCCCCACGAGACGGTCGTTCTCGCGGAAGCTGAGCGCCAGGCGAACGGCGACGAGCAGCAGGGTGCCCGCGCCCAGCCACACGGAGATCTCCTGGGCGGGCGAGAAGTGGTCCCACACCAGCACGACCACCGCCACCAGGGTGGAGAGCAGGGGGATGAACAGCCCCGGCCGGTACTCGCGTTTGAGGGTGATCGGCGAGCGCACCGAGACCAGCGCGCCGAACGCGATCGCCAGGGCGCCAGCCGGCCAGGCCAGGTCCAGGTAGTCCGACGTCAGGACCCCGCGCGCCGTGGCCCACAGGTAGATGCCGTCGGCGAAGGTCCACGCCAGGATCCCCGCGCCGATGTAGAACAGCGGCTTCGCGCCGCGCAGCCCGCTGACTCCCAGCAGCGCCGCGATGAGAGCGATCACGAAGACGTCACCAAGCGGATAGGCGAGGTTGGTGAGGACCACGGAGGTCTGGCCGTTGGTTGCGCCCACCAGCGCTGGGCCCAGGAGGGCCACGGAGGCGCTGGCCGCCGCGACCGCTGCGATCGCGCCGTCGAACCAGACTGTGCGGCTCGCGGTCGAGATCCGCCGGTAGCCGATCAGCGCGACGCCGATGAAGAAGCACGGAGCCGCGGCCAGATAGCCGGCGTCGGCCCACGAGGGATAGGGGATGTGCTTGGCGCCGTCGAAGACCGCGTACCAGTAGACGTCGCCGGCGGTCCAGGCGAGGAGCCCGACGCCGAAGAGTGCCCACGGCCCCCGGTTCCTGCGCACCAGCGCCGCCCGCGCCAGGCAGGCGATTGCGCCCATCAGCAGGGCGCCGTTGTAGACCGGGAAGTGGGCGACCCAGCGCAGCGATCCCGGCTCGCCGGCGACAAGCCAGGCGAGGTATCCGAGCCAGAGCACGCACCCTGCCGCGACCGGCGCCCAGAGCGCGGCGAAGCGGTTCAGTCCCCTATGTGGGTGATCCATCACCCTCTACATCGGCCGCAGGTCCGCTTTCCTGATGCGCGGAGGGCGTTTGCGGCGCTCTAGGTTGGGCAGAACTCGGGGTTTCGTACCTTCGGGTTGCCGCCGTAGAGCTTCTTCGCGCCCCTCAGGTCGTCGATCGCGAGGACGCGGCAGTACCACTTGCCCGCGCCGCCGTGGCAGTGGCTCGGGGCGACCGCGAGTGGCTTCTTGCCGAAGGTCGTGTTCGTCGTGTTCATCACCGCGCAGCGGCCGTCCTGATGGTCGAGGCCGATCGCATGGCCCAGCTCGTGGGCGATGACGATCGTGTCGATGTAGCGGCACCGCCTGGCGACGTTGCCGCCGCCGAACGGGCTCGCGGTGCCGATGTGGACCTTGGTGCGGCCGTGCGGGCGATGGGTCTCGGGGTCGACCGACAGCGACGTGAACCCGTTGCCGCAGGGCACCTTCGGCGAGGACTTGATCAGCAGGCCGGCGCGCTTGGCGCTGGTGCTGCGAAAGCGAAGCCGCACCCCGCTGTGGCTCCACGCGAAGGTCGCGTGACTGACGGCGAAGTGCCGCGGCTTGCCCAGATCGCTGTGGTAGCGGATGACCGCCGGTCGGCCGGGCCAGGCAAAGCGCGGCGACTCCAGGTTGTAGGCGCCGGCGGGCAGCGCGAGCCACGCGCCGAGCGCCAACGCGAACCCTGCTGCGAGAGCGCCCCGCCGCCTCTTCACGCGCGGCAAGCTAGCAGGGGCGCGGCCGGCGCTAGGCTGGCTCCTGGTAGAGCCCGAGGACGTTGCCGTAGGGGTCGGCGAACTTCGCCGTGATCTCCGGCGCGTGCGCGCCGACGCCCTCGAGGATGCGCCCGCCCTCGGCCTCGACCTTCGCCATCGTCGCCTCGATGTCGTCGACCATCACGTGGACGGTCAGCGAGGAGCCGTCGAACGGAGGCCGCCCCGTGACCCAGGTGCCGCTGACCTCGACGGTGTCGTCGAACGCGACCTCGCCGTCGCCGCGCTTCCTGATCTTCCACCCGAAGACCGCCGCGTAGAAGGCGGAGGAGCGCTCGACGTCGTCGGTCGGCAGCTCGAGGTAACAGATCTTGCCGTCGCGGCTGATCGGGCTCATCGGAAGCCGACGCTAGCACCCGCCGCGGCACGGGCCCTGCGCTCGGCCGGCCGGTCGGATAGGTTCGGCCCGGCAGGATGGAAGGGAGGCCCCGCCGGAGCCTCAGCAGCGTGCTCTCTGAGCGGCGTTTGCGACTTTCCGCCCACGCGCCCGGAGTCCGGGCCTATGCGATCGCCGCCGTTGCGGCCTGGGGGTTCGCTGCCGTTCTCGTCCTGATGATCGGGCTGAAGATCTCGATCCCGGGTGGCTCGGAGACGTTCCCGGTCGACCGCAACGGCGTCCCGATCGAGCCGGCGATTCCGCGCTTGGTGTTGATCGCGGCGTTTCTCGGGGTCACGGCCGCGGCCGCGGCCCTGACGTCGGCGGCGCACACGCCGGGCTGGCGCTTCGGGAAGCCGACGAGGTTGCTCGTCGGCCTCGTCGGAGCGGCTTTCGCGGGCGAAACGATCGAGGCCGGGAAGGCAGTGGTCACCTACCACGACCAGGGAGCGGCCCTGGCCAACCTCCACTTCATCCCGGGCTGGCTTGGCGTTGCGATTCAGGTCGCCGGCTGGGTAGGCCTCGCTTCCGCGCTTCTGGCGACGGTGGCGCCCGGGCCGGTCGGGCGGCGCCCGAACGTCGCCGCAGCGCTCGCCGCCCTGCCCTTCTGCTTGGCGCTTCTCTCCTATCTCGCCGCGATTGTCTTTCCCGGGTCGCCTCCTCCGGGCCTCTTCGATGCGAGTGCTCCCGCCGTCGTGAACGTGATCGGCCTGCTGACCGGGGTCAGCTTCTTCGTCGCGGCTCTGCTCATGTGGCAGTCCGTCGTTGGCGCGCGCGCTGCTCGCGACGTTGGTAGCCAGTTCGAGCGCCTGCACCAGAGGATCCCGATCGTGCTCGAGGCATTCGTCGTAGCGAAGCTGGTGTGGCTGGCGCTCGGCTATCTGGACGTGCTTCCCGCGGCTCTCGGAGGCGAGCTCGGTGGGCTTCGAGCGAGCGCCGGCGACGACCTTCTCTCCTGGCTGATGGCCGCCGCGCTCGCGCTCGTGGGCGGGTGGTGGCTCGCGCGGCGCTGCGATCTGAGCTTTCGCGACGCCGAGCTCGATCGCGCCGCCGGCTGGCTCATCGCGGTCTTCCTCCTCGCGTTGCTCCTGGGCGCCCTGGTTCTCTTCGTCGTCGGGGCGCTCGGGTTCGCGCCCGACTCGTCGATTCGAAGCTGGTTTGTCGACGCGGGCGGCTGGTTCTCGGAACGTCAGCTCGTCTGCCAGGTGGGCGCCGTGTATCTGGCCGGCCTGGCGGGCGGCTATCTGCTGTGGCGACGTCGGCTTATACCCGTCGCCTCATTCCTGATCCTCTTTTCGCTGCTCGCCCTCCCGCGGGCGATCGCGCTCACCGCGTCGTGGGGAGACAGACTGGGGGCCGGCAGCTACCAGCTGACGACCCTGGACGCGGCCGTGACCGTGATGGTTGCCGTCCTCGTCTTTGCGCCGATCCCGCGCCGCCGGGTCTCCGACGCGGGCCTTCTGGTCGTGCTCGCCGCGTCGACCACGGTCGCCTACTCCGGCTCCATCCTCTCCAGCATCTGGTCGAGTGGCGCCTTCTACATCGCGCTTGTGCTTCCGGCCCTCTACGGGTTCACGCTTGGCGCGCGCGACCTCAACGAGCCCGGAGATCATCACTCCGTCCGCGTCCTGGTGGAGGCCGGCGCGGCGGCGGGTCTCATCGCGATCGCGATCATGCTGGTCGCCACGGGCCACGCGGGCCCCAGCGCGCCAACCGAGGGCAGCGTGGGGAGGATCCTCATCCTTCCCCCACTCGCGGTGATGCTCACCGCTGCTGCGTGCTCGAGGGCGACGCGCCGAGCGGGGGTGGCGGGCAATGGCTGAGCTGCGCAGGTGCCCGAGCTGCGGTCAGACGGTGCCGGACACCAGGTCCTGCGTTCGCTGCGGCGCGGAGCTTGCGCGCGAGGCGGGCGCTTCAGGGAAGTCGAGGTTCGCCGGCGCTCCCAGCGAGCGCCTGCTCTCGCCGCGGGTCGTATCCACGTTGTTTCCCCGCCTGCCGCGCGCTTCCATGGCCGCGTTTCGCGGCACTCTGCTCGTCGCGATCGTCGCTGTCGTGGCGCTCACCGTGCTGCGGCTGTTCCCGCTGGCGCTGATCGCCGCTGCGTGTCTCGTCCCGTTGCTCGTCGTCGTCTACATGGTCGACGTCGACGTCTATGAGGACGAACCGGCGTGGGCGATTGGGTTGTCGGTCGGGTGGGGCGCGGCGGTGGGCGTGGCCACCGGCCTGCTGGCGCTGGCGATCGCTCCGTCGCATGTCGACGCGATCCGCGACGGTCCGTCGAGCTACGCCGTCAGCGGCGGGATCGTGCTGCCGCTTGCCGGCCTCGCGCTGGTTCTCGTGGGGCCGCTCGTGCTGCTGCGCTACCCGCGATTCAACGACGTGCTCGACGGCGTGACCTTCGGAGCCGCCGCGGCCGCGACCCTCGCGGGCGGGCAAGCGATCACCTACGGGGTGTCGGTCCTGGGCGGAGGCGTTCGCCCCGACGGCGCCGTGGCGGAATGGGTGTGGCGCCTGCTGGCGCTCGGAGTGGCGATGCCGGTGCTGGCAATGGCAGTCGTCGGGCTCGCGTGCGCCGCGCTGTGGCTGCGCTACCGCGCTCCCGTGCGCGACAGCGGCGCGCTTGGCCCGTCGGGCCGCCCTGGGCCGGCGATCGTCCTCGCCGCGCTGGCCCTCGTCGCCGCGGCCCTCGCCGAGACCGTCCTGGCTGCGGCGGCGTGGCTGGCGCTGCTCGTCGTCTTCGACGTCGCCGGGCTCATCCTGCTGCGGCGCGCCATCCACCTCGGCCTGGTGCAGGAGTCGCGCGAGATCGACGTCGGCAGGCCTATCGAGTGCCCGAACTGCCATGAGGCGACACCGCTGCACACGTTCTGCGGAAGCTGCGGCGTTTCGCTCCAGGCGCTGCCGAAACGTCGCGCCCTCGAGGGGAGGGCACGGACGTCGCGCGGCCCGCGGGCGCGGTGCTCAGGGGGCGCGGACCCGTGGCCTATGGCGTTGCCCTCGCACTGGCGGTCGGCATCGGCCTCGCGGTGGCCGCTACGGCTGCGCCCGGCGATCGCCCCGCGCCCTGCCCGCCGGGAGGGCCGTGCGGCCCGTCGGCGATCGAGCCCCTAGGAGGCCGGCAGCTGTGGAGAAGCCCAGTGTTTGACGTCAGCGCGCAATACCCGGGCGACCGGCTCTCGGTGGTCGGGCAAACCCGGGCCAGCCTCGAGCTCTCGCCCGGCGACGACTCCTTCATCGCTATCGCCGCCGCCGACTCGGCGGGCCTGAGCGCCGGTCAGGCTCTCGCTTCCGCCCGCGACGAGTAGGGGAGAGGATCTCGGGGATCGCCCCCGACACCGACACCCAGTACGTGCTGCAGGGCGCGGGCGTCGGGCCGTCTCCGGGGGTGGGCCGAGCCTACGTCGGAACCCTCGCGGCGCCGCAGGGACCAGGGCAGCCCGTCAGCGTCGCGATCCAGGCGGCTACGCATGCCGGCGTGACGCTGACGACGACGGTGGTCGCGGCGACCTCCGACCCGGCGGGCAGGGATGCTTTGTACGAGCTCGCGGATGCCGTCTTCGCGACGATCAGCGTCGGGGGCGGGTCGGGCCCATGAGGATTGAGGGACCGATGACCGAGCGCGTGCCGCGCCGCCGGCGGAGCGCCGCCGTGGGTGTGCTCGCGCTGCTGGCTGCGAGCGCCGCGATTGCCTTCGCCGGGCGCCACCCTCCGCCCAAAGCTCGGACGGCGCTCGCCTTGGCCCCACCCACCCCGACGCCTCGGTTCGATTCACGCTCGCCCTGCGCCTGCCGGGCCACGAGGAGATGAGGCGCCGGCTTCGACCGCCTGAACGGTCCCACTCGGATGGGCGATCACAGGTTCATCGGCCCTGCGCAGTTCGGGCGGCGCTACGGAATCGACCGCCGCGCGCTGGGCGAGCTCGGGCGGCGCCTTCGCACGCGTGGGGTCGACGTGGTCCGGGCCCTGCCGCAGCGCACCGAGCTGGAGGTCCGGGCCCGCGGGGGCACGGTCAATAGCGTGTTCGCGAGAGGCCTGATCGATTATCGGGACGCGCTCGGGCGCGCCTACCACGCGCCCGCGACTCGGCCTACCGTCCCGCCGCCGATGCGGGCGAGCGTGGCGTCGGTCATCGGGCTGGATACGAAGTTGCCGCCGCGCACCCCGGTGCAGCTGGTGCCCGCGGGCGGACTGACGCCCAACCAGGCCGCGGACGCCTATGGCACCTCCGCGCTGGAGACAGCTGGGCGTCTCGGGGCAGGGCCAGACGATTGCGATCATCTCCTTCGCCCCGTTTCGGCGCGCTGACGTCGACGCCTACGACCACCGATTCGGATTGCCCCCGGCCGACGTCGAGGTCGTCGGCCACACCAACGACGACGCGGGCAGGGAGGGGGTCAGCGAGGCGGATCTGGACGTGGAGATCGCCCACGCGATCGCGCCGGAGGCGCACATCCTCTTCTACGAGGCGCCTCTGCACGGGCTGCCGAGGATCGCCGGCCCCCTCGGGAAGATCGTCCGCGACGGCCGGGCCGACATTGCCTCGATCAGCTGGGGCGCCTGCGAGCCGGGCTACCTGCAGCTCGACGGGCTCGGCGCGATCAGGGCCGACGAGCGCGCGATCGACGCGGCCCAGAGCGCCGGCGTCAGCGTCTTCGCCGCCAGCGGCGACGCCGGCGCCTACGACTGCCAGCACGCGTTTCCGAAGTCGCCGCCGCATCTCGCCGTCGAATGGCCGGGGTCGAGCCCCGGCCTGATCTCCGTCGGCGGCACCCACCTGGAGCTGAACCGCGACGGCTCCTATCAGGGGGAGTCGGCGTGGGGATCCTCGCTGTCGCGCGCCGGCGGGGGCGGTGGGCTCAGCGGAATCTGGCGCCGCCCGTCCTGGCAGCAGGGCCCGGGCGTGGTCCGCGCCGAGTCGAACGGCAACCGCCAGCTGCCGGACGTCGCCGCCGACGCCGACGTGGGGAGCGGCTGGCAGATCGTCGCCGGCGGCAAGCTGCTCCAGGTCGGCGGAACGAGCGCCTCGGCGCCGTTCTGGGCCGCGTCGATGGCGCTGGTGCAGCAGTGGGCGGAAGGCCACGGGGCGGGCCGGATCGGCTTCGCCGCCCCTGCTCTACTCGGTGGCGGCCGACGGCGGGACGACGAACGCCATTTCACGACGTGCTCGAGGGGACGAATCGCTTCTACCGCGCCGGCCCCGGATGGGACTTCGCCACCGGGCTCGGCTCGCCGAAGGTCAGCCTCCTCGCGTTCAGCGCCGTTCAGTACCTCCGTGGGGGGTAGGGTGCCGCCGACGGGTCCATTGAATCGTCTTCGTCCACCATTTCGCCAGGGGGCTCTCGCGTGCATCGGCGTCGGGCTCGCGCTCGCGCTCGCCGGGTGCGGCAGCGGAGCCGGCAGCGGGGGCTCATCGTCCTCCACCGCCGGCGCGACCGTTGACACCGATCAGTCGGCGTCCGTTCTGAACAAGCAGACGCTCGCGAAAGCTCGCAAGAAGTTCGACGCGATCGACCAGAAGGTCGAGCCTGCAACCCGGGCGGACCTGCTCACGCAGCCCGGGCAGATCACCCCGGCGAACATGGCGCAGTTCCTCTCGAACGTGCTCCAGGACGTGAGTGCAACTTCTGGGCCAAGACCCTTCCCGGGTCCCGGTTCGTTGTCAACCATGTCTGGGTCGGTCCAGGCGACTCGGTCCGGACAGGGTGCCACGACCCGAGCGGGCAGGCCGCGGAGGCGGGGCAGAAGGCGGCCTTCTACTGCCCGCCCCGACCACACGGTCTACTTCTCCCAGACCTACGCGGTGGCGATCTGGAACGGCGTGACCGATGACCTTCCCGGTGAGGCGCGCGGGGCCGGTAAGGCCATCGGCGACTTCGGCGTCGCCTACGCGCTCGCCCATGAATACGCGCACGCCGTCCAGAATCAGGTCGGCCTCTACGACGCGCATCTCTCCACCGAGCACTACGAGCTCGACGCCGACTGCCTCGCCGGCACCTGGGCGAACTCCGCCTATTACCAGGGCCTGCTCGAGGGCGGAGACGTGGACGAGGCGATCAGCACCGCGGAGGCGGGGGTAGGGGACTTCGACCTCACCAACCCCGACCATCACGGCACCCCGGCGCAGCGCGAGGCAGCGTTCAAGTTCGGCTCCGGCAGCTTGGTGACCCCTCCCGTTGCGGGAAGGCGTACCTCCAGCCATAGCGACAACGGCCGCGCGGAAATGCCCCCTGAGCTACGAAGCCGCGGCTGCTGGCTTTGCGCGGGCCAGGCCAGACGCCGCGATTACGAGAAACGCGAGCAGCAACCCTGGCTTCACCAGCGCGAGGCCCACGTCTCCATCGCTGAGATGTCCTGGGCTGAATCGCCAAATGACACCCGAACGGCGGCGATGGCGAGCCCGAAGGCTGCCGTCGCCAGGAACAGGACGAGGTGGCTGGGTGAGGAGCGGTTCAGCTCCTCCGAGCCCGCCCCGAACTGGTAGATCAGCGGCAGGGAAAGCGCCAGGTAGAAGAACATCCCTCCGTGAAAGCTCGAGGGAAGCAGATCGCCGAAGTAGGCGGTGACCGTTGTGGCCACGACGATCATGCCGATCGCCCACGGCTGCATTCCCGGGAGCCTGCCTTGCGACCCGCGCACCGCAACGACCCAGGCGCCTAGGGTGACGGTGGCGTCCAGCGTGGCGAAGTCAAGCCACCCGGTCGTCTGGCCGGATGCCTCCACGTAATTGGCCGTGCCGGAAACGAGGCCGCCGTAGGCGAGGTAGTCGCCGGCGAGGGTAATTGCATGAGGCAATCGGGATGACTGCCACTGCCAGCAACACCAGTCCTAACGTCTGCCGTGCGGGGTGGCGGGTGAAAAGATAGACGCCGGCCACGCACGCTCCAAACACCACCGCCAGGACGACGATGGGA